>NZ_CP121473.1:2763874-4115248 GCF_033954455.1 Thiorhodovibrio litoralis
AATTTTACACCGTTGAGCTTATTGCTGCGCTCGAGGATGTGGTTGCTGACGGTGCCGACGTGGTTAATAACTCCTGGGGCGACGGACCCGTGTCGCTGGGTGGCAAGGACGATGCGCTTGATGCTGCGTTGATCGGGGCGGCCGAGGCCGGAGTATTTGTGGTGATGGCGGCTGGTAACAGCGGTCCAGGAGGCGGCACCACCGAGCATCCGTCCGATCAGTATATGGTCGTGGGTGCAACGACCACCGATGGCACCTACTCTGCCGGCTTTGCCGACGTGGGTACCGACTGCCCGGTCGACGCCGTGCTGCAGGATTTGCGGTTCGCTACCGCATTGTTCGGCCCCGAACTCGAGCAGGGGATCGCATACTCGTATTCGCGCGTGACGGCCGCGTCGGTTGACAATGGCAATGACGATGGCTGCGCGCCTTTTCCAGAACACTCAATGCAGGGCGCTGCCGTTCTGATCAGACGCGGCGACTGCGCCTTTGGTGAAAAGGTGCTCAATGCGCAGGCGGCCGGGGCGGAGCTTGCAGTGATTTACAATAATTCCGGTGATGAAGAGGACATTCAGGACATGACCTGCGATGCAGAAATCTGTCCGGCTGGCAGTGTCACCATTCCGTCCATATTCATCTCGCTGCCGGCAGGGGAGGCGCTCGGAGCGCTGGCCGTTAACTGCCCGGATGATCTCGGGATCACGCTCGACATGAATGCGCGTCAGATCGGCAATACGCCAGATGTGGCCATCGATTTCAGCAGTCGCGGCCCGAGCCTAGGTGCGCGACTAAAACCCGATATCGCCGCGCCGGGCGTCAACATTCTCTCCCAGGGCTATGCCGACGGCGCTACCGGCGAGGACCGCCACCTGGGCTTCGGGCAGATCTCGGGCACCTCCATGGCGGCGCCCTTCGTTGCTGGCGCCGCGGCGCTGCTGCGACAGATGTACCCTCGGTGGCCGAACAGCTACATCAAATCAGCTCTGATGACCACTGCAGAGTATCGCTCCATTCTGAATTGGGACGATAGTGCCGCTCAGCCGCTCGATGTCGGGGCCGGGCGCATCAACCTGCCGGCTGCGGCCGATCCGGGCGTCATCATCAATCCGCCCAGTGTGAGCTTCGGTCTTCTAAGGGACGGCGACACCGCAACTCTGGAGATCAAAGTGCGAAATATTTCAGCACGCAAGGAGACCTACAGGGTTTCGAGCCTGTTTACCGGACAGGGAATCGACAATGCCACCGATATGCCCGGTATCTCGCTGAGTGCGGATGAGATCACACTCGCTCCGCTGGCCTCTGCCGTGGTAACGGTCAGCTTCAATTCGTTATTGTCTGGAGGTTTGGGCGACCATCAGGGCTACCTGGTGCTCAGCGGTAACCAGGGGCACAGCGCTCACATGCCGGTTTGGGCCCGCGTTATGCCGCTCCCAACCGAGAAGATTCTGATTATCGACAACGATTTTAGCGGCATGTTTCCGGACGATTTCAGCGACTACCGGACATATTATACCGATGCTCTCGACGCGCTCGGATATGACTATGCGGTGCTGGATGTCGATGCGGCGGCCGGTGGTCTTACCACGCTGCCGAGCGCCGCCGAACTCGGGGGCTACCGGGCAATTATCTATTTTTCGGGTGATAACGCCTCTCCAGACGGTTCATTTGCGATGCCCTCAGCGCTGACCACGCAGGATATGGACCGGCTGGCGGAGTATGCGGGCAGCGGCGGCGCGATCATCGCCATGGGGCAGGATTTGTCCTACATCATGAACGGAGCCTTCCTTTACAGGTATGTGCTTGGCGGTGACAGGCTGCAGGACAGCGTGACCGCCGAAGCCCTGCCGCAGTTGCCGGTTGTTCCAGTGTTTGGCGTGCCGGCGGGATTTCACGGGATCAGCATCGATCTTGGTGCCGGTGGCGATGGGGCGGCCAATCAGCTGTCTATCGATGAGCTCGCCGAAATGGGTCCGATGGATGATCAATTCGGCCTTTCCAGCCCGTTACTGCGATATCCCGGCGATCACACCGTTGCCGAGGGCATCGTGGCCAAACTCAGCCGGCAGCAGCCAACCCTGGAATCGCCTGGTCTAACCTGGCTTGGCCGTGCGGCCTATACCGCCTTTGGGCTCGAAGGAGTCAACAGCGACCACGGCACCACCCGCGCGGAACTGCTGGGGCTGCTGCTCGACTGGGCTTTCGACGAACCTTCGGTCAGCCTCCAAAACACCACGTCTGAAAATGCCAGCGGGCTTTCCATGTTTGAGGCCGTCCTGACTGCCGATACTCAAGCGGCAGCAACCGCCATGCAATATCGCTGGGACTTCGGGGACGGGTCGGCAATCGTGACGGCAACAGACAACATGAGCTCGCACGTCTACACGAAGCCGGGAACCTATAGGGTGCGGGTGGAGGCGACTGACGGACTTGGCAATCATGCCATCGGTAGCCTTCCGGTTAGGATCCGGCGGCAGGATTTGCAAGGGCATCGGTGAAAGAGAGCGCAGGTGCAAAGAGGGCACAATGCCCGGGGCTGAACACTAGCTCGCACATCTGCTGAGATATTTCCGTCTGTTTCGGTTATGGTCGACCGTCAACCAACGTCTTGGCGATTTTCCAACCGGCATCGCCATCCCCAAAGAGGAGCGGGGCTCCAACAGGCGATGCTGCCAACACCTGCTCAATTGCCGTCTGGATTGCCTGTGTTTTGGCGCCTGCCAGCACCGCTGCGCCAGCCTCCACCAGCTCGACCCACTCAGTCTCCTCCCGCAGGGTCACGCAGGGGACCCGATAGAAAAACGCCTCTTTTTGCACCCCACCGGAATCCGTTGCAATGACTGCCGCATGCCGTTCCAGCATCACCATGTCCAGATAGCCGAGCGGCTCGGTCACGGTGAGCGAGGTCGCGATCTGGTCCATAAGCGCAACATGTATCAGTGCATCTCGAGTGCGCGGATGCAGCGGCAGCACGACCGGGCGCATCTTTGCCTCCTGCATCAACCCGCGCATGACGTCGCTCAGGCGATCCGGGTTATCGGTATTTTCAGCACGATGAACCGTGGCCAAAATGTATTCACCCGATGTCAGACCAAGACTGGCCAATATGGTGCTGATGCGCTCGGCCTTGGCAGCATAGAAGAGTGCCGCATCGTACATCACATCGCCCACGGGTCGGATTCGGGTCTCTGGAATCCCCTCAGCCCGCAGATTGGCCACGGCAGTTTCGGTTGGCGTGAACAGCAGATCGGCGGCATGATCCGTCAGCACCCGGTTGATTTCCTCGGGCATGCGCCGATTGAAGGAGCGTAAGCCGGCCTCGACATGGGCGACCGGGAGATGGAGTTTGACCGCCGCCAGGGCACCCGCGAGCGTGGAGTCGGTATCGCCATAGACCAACACCCAGTCTGGCTGCTCCGCAATCAAGACTGTTTCGATAGCCTCGATCATCCGACCGGTATTCTGACCATGGGTGCCAGCGCCGATTCCGAGATGATGATCCGGGCGCGGGATCTCCAGTTCATCAAAAAAAACATCGCTCATGTTGGCATCGAAATGCTGGCCGGTATGGATGAGCACTTCGAGCGCGTCGGGACAATGCTCACGCAGGGCACGCGAGACAACGGCGGCTTTAATAAACTGCGGGCGGGCATGTAACTACTTTACGCGTCGGCAAACGGTTGCTCGGAACTGCCCACGCGGTTGATCCAACGCCTTTCCCAGGCAATCGAACAAGTGCACCCTGGGCGAAGTTTCCGTCGCCATAATCCTGAGCGGCGCAAGGCGAGATTTTATATTCCGTGCAACTGGGTGGTCTAAAGTTGACGGCGATGGCGTTGGGCTCGGATCATAAAGTAGCCAATCCAAACAAAAAAAGCCGATGCGATCACATCGCTGAGAAAATGCCCGCCGCTCGCGATGCGGATAAATCCAATGGCTAAGGCATAGCCGAGTGCGAGCGCGAACCAAATGCTGCGCGCCGAGGCAAGCTCGGCCGCGACCACGACAATAAAAAATGCTGCGGCCGCGTGCCCGGAACTGAAAGAGCCGCCTTGTTCGGGAGAGGGGATAAAGGCCGGCGTGAAAATCTGGCTCCCGCCGAAATCGGTCAGATTGATCGGCCGTGCGCGCCCGAGGTTCTCCTTTAAGCCTTGATTGACTAATAAGCCTGGCACCAGCACTAGGAGCGCGATCAGCAATGCGAGCTGGCGCCCGCTTGGCCCCTGTCGGCTGCGGCCCTTGCTTGCCCGCCTGCGTCCGCGCCACCAAGCGGCGATCAAGCCAATGACCACCGCCACTAGCACCACGTCGAGCGAGTAATACAGCAGTCGTTCCCACCAGAGCCCATTGATCCAAAAGCCGGCTTTCGAGTCAAAAAAAACACTCGAGACAGCAACATCGAGTTGCGGAAAGGCCAGGAAAATATCCGCAAAGGCAAAGAAGGCGATCCAAAGCCAGAGCGGAGCGCCGAGCAGACGCTGTTGCTGTCTGTTACTGATCACAGCTTAGCTTTCAGTTTCGGGTCGGAATCCCTAGTCGATTGGGTGTGGCATCAAAACAGGGTGTAAATGAAAGGCGCTACCGCCGAGCCTTGCGCAAGCACGATGAGCGCGCCAAGCAGCAGCATGACGATGATAATGGGTGCCAGCCAGTACTTCTTGCGCTCGCGCATGAAGCCCCACAGGTCTTTAAGCAAGTCGAGCATTAGTAAGGTTTCTCCAGAGAATCAATGGATGCGGGTGTGCTGGGACAGCGGTAGCTGGCCGCGCGCGGATCGCGGCGGCGCTGCATCGGGTCCTTTGCGAACACGCGCATCAGCAAACCTGCGGGGACGAATATGACGAAGTAGACCAGCCCAAGAATCAGCGGTGAGGTGATGCGGTTGAGCAACAGCCCGAAATGCATCCAGCCGCGATAGACTGGCCGCAGACTGCGCGGTGCGATCAGTCCCCACAGGGACAGCACGGCGGCGATGATCCAGGGCCACAGCGGCCAGCCGTGACCAATGAGCCAGGGCAGAATCAGCCCGAAGAGCACGGCAACGATGGCGCTGGTGGTCAGCGCAAACTGGCGCAGACCGCGCGCGTCCAGCTCAGGAATCGAATGCATGGTAACGGCTCCCGTCAGTCCAGTTCGAATTCCTGCTGCCAGGCATCATCGCGCGCGGGTGCGGGCTGTTGCGACTTGGCGAGCAGGCAGTTTTCCAGCACCAGATAATCCATCTCGGTGCGCATGAAGCAACGATAGGCATCGGCCGGGGAGCCGACAATTGGCTCACCGCGCACATTAAAAGACGTATTGACCAGCAAGGGCACGCCTGTGCGCGCGGCAAAGGCTTCGATCAGCTGATGGAACCTGGGGTTGGTCTCACGCTGCACCGTCTGGATGCGCGCGGAATAGTCGACATGGGTGACGGCCGGCACCTGCGAGCGCGCGATCTTGAGCTTGTCGATACCAAACAGCGCCTGCTCGGTCTCGCTCATGGTAATGCGCTTATCGGCCGTTACCGGCGCGACCATCAGCATGTAGGGGCTTTCGCTGTCATGCTCGAACCACTCGCCGACCTTCTCGGCGAGCACCGCCGGGGCAAAGGGGCGGAAGGACTCGCGATACTTGATTTTCAGATTCATCACCGACTGCATTGTCGGGTTGCGCGGATCGCCGATGATCGAGCGGCCGCCGAGCGCACGCGGGCCGAACTCCATGCGTCCCTGAAACCAGCCGAGGATTTTCCCGTCGGCGAGCAGGGCTGCCAGGCGTGGCATCAAAACATCGTCATCGAGGCGTTCATAGGGTGCGTCGCAGTCACGCAAAAAGGCCTCGATCTCGGCATTGCTGAAGCGCGGCCCCAGATAGGCTCCCTGCATGCGGTCTTGGACAGCGCCAGTATCGGCTACATCGCGACGGTCCGTCCCCCGCGGCTGATCCAGATACTGATGCCAAACCGCCAGCGCCGCGCCCAATGCGCCGCCGGCATCGCCCGCAGCGGGCTGAATCCAGATGGCCGCAAAGGGTCCTTCGCGCTGCAGTCGCCCATTGGCAACACAGTTCAGCGCCACGCCACCAGCCAGGCACAGTTGGTCTGTTTTTAATTCCCTGTGCAGGGTGTCGGCGAGACGCAGCACGACCTCCTCAGTCACCACCTGCACAGAAGCGGCTAAGTCCATCTCGCGTTGTGTTACCGGCGACTCGGGCTTGCGCGGCGGGCCGCCGAACAGTCGCGCGAAGCGGCGGTTGGTCATGGTCAAGCCGTTGGCGTAATTGAAATAGCGCATGTCCATGCGAAAGCTGCCATCGTCCTTGATGTCGATCAGATGATCGCGGATCAAGTCCGCATAACGGGGCTGGCCATAGGGCGCGAGACCCATCAACTTATACTCGCCGGAATTGACCTTAAAGCCGGCAAAATACGTGAAGGCCGAATACAGCAGCCCGAGCGAATGCGGGAAGCGGATCTCCCACTGCGGCGTCAGCCGGTTGCTCTCGCCGAGCCAGACCGTGGTGGTGGCCCACTCGCCGACGCCGTCCAGGCATAGTACCGCGGCGTGCTCGAATGGGCTCGGAAAGAAGGCCGAAGCCGCATGCGCCTGATGGTGCTCGGTAAACAGCAGCGGCGGCAGTTGCTCTCGGGTGCAGTCCCCGAGCGCGGCCAACTCGCGCTTGAGCAGGTCCTTGAGAAACAGCTTCTCCTTCAGCCATACCGGCATCGCGGTGATAAAGGAGCGCAGCCCGCGCGGAGCATAGGCGAGATAGGTCTCGAGCAGGCGCTCGAACTTCACTAGGGGCTTGTCGTAGAAAACCACCTGGTCAAGTTCGGCGAGAGCGATGCCGGCTTCATCCAGGCAATAGCGGACGGCATCGCTCGGGAAGGCGGCATCGTGCTTCTTGCGCGAGAAGCGCTCCTGCTGCGCCGCGGCCAGCACCATGCCATCCCGCACCAGAGCAGCGGCACTGTCGTGATAATATGCAGAAATACCAAGAATATTGACGGGCATGAGTGGCGTGCAGGGGTTCTTAGCGTCGGGTGCGGGTTAAACACGGCAGTATAACCAAGATCGGCTCGGTTGATGCGAGCATGCAGCCCGCTAGGGACAAAGTGCGGTGCCAGGTGCAGTGAGCCGAGTTCAGAATCAACCGGCCGCAACTATGAGGTTTGAGAACAACCGATGTCGAGCAAAATGCGACGCGCTTCGCTGGTCGTTCTGTGGCTAATTTTTGTGTTCGTTCTGCTGCAGTTCGCGGGCTTCTTGTTTTACAGCCTGGATGTCAGCAAACCGGTCAGCGGCTATGGTTATCCCGCCGGGCTCGAGCAGCCTCATCCAACGCTCGGCTACCACTATCAGCCCAACTTCTCAGGCTTTTTCAAAGGCAGCGCTTACCAACACATCCCGATTCGCACCAATGCGCAAGGATTTCGCGATCGCGATTTCGCGCCGCTGCCTAACGAAGGGGTGCGTGTCGCCGTGCTTGGTGACTCGGTTGTGTTCGGCTCCGGGGTCGCTGCGGAGGAACGCTTTACCGAGTGCCTCAACCAGATGGAATCGCCCGCTGGGCAGCAGGCGCGCTTCCTTAATCTGGGTGTTCATGCCTATAGCTTCGGGCACTACCTGACCTTGGCGCAAGAGGACTTCTTGGGTGCGGACCCGGACGCGGTGTTGCTCGGCATTACGTTGAATGATTTCGCACCAATGGACGGCGTGGGACCGGCGCGGCGGATGCGTCGCCATGCCGAGGAGCTTCACAAACCGACCTGGATCGCCCGGGTGCAGGAGCGGCTGGGGCGAACCTATGCGGCGCGCTTCCTCGATGAGATCGACACCCGCCTGCGTTACGCCTTGCTCAATTCCAATGAGCGTGAGGAATATCATACGGAATGGATGCGCACTGTGGTCGACGCATGGAAGCAGGATGCCAATCGCTCCCGCTTCACGGCGCGGCTTGATGACTTTAGCGCACTCGCCAAGGAGCAGTCCCTGCCCCTGGCCTTTGTCCTCTTCCCTGAGTTGAATGACCTGCGCGATCCGGAGACCTTCGATAGCCCGCGCCAGCAGGTGCGCGACATTCTCGACGCCAGAGGCTTGCCTTACTGCGATCCCTACGATGACTTCGCCCAAGCTGCGCAACTCGATGCGCTCTTTCTCGCCCACGACAGTGTGCATTACACACCCGCCGGTCACCAGTTGCTTTGTCAGGCAATCGAACGTTGCCTGACATCGGGAGCGTTACAGGAATTCCCGCAGACGACTTCCATTGCCATCCGCTGACGTTGTCGCCAGGGCAAAAAACACCATCGCCAGGTAAAAGACAAAAGCTGACATGAAGTGCGCGTAAAGCTCGAGCGTGGCACTCAGCGGGAAGGCCGCCAGAATTAATGCAATGCCCCAAGGTACCGCGTCGTACGCTTGACGTCGTAGCAGCCAAATGACCATGCCGATGACTAACAAGTGGAAGATTGCAAAACCGATGACACCGATGGTTCCGGTTTCGGCAGCAACCTCAAGCAGGAACAGATGCGGCTGGCCGCGGGTGAGCTCGTCCTCGGGAGCGTAATCCGGGTAAGAGTGTTTATAACTCTTGACGCCAATTCCGTTGATGGGGTTAGCTTCGTACATGCGCATTGCCCCTACCCAATGTGGCAGTCGATCGCTAAGCGCGACATTGATTTGCGCATAATCACCGGAGAACAGACCGTCAACCTGCACAATCCGCTCTTTGAGCCAGTCGGTCTGCGCCACCGCTAGCGATGCGACGACCGCCATTACAGCGAGTGAAAGTGCCCCCCAGCGCAACGCCTTGCGCAGTCCCATGGCCCAGAGCACGACGGAATAGGACAGAATGGAGAGCAATAGGAGCACCCATGCGACACGGGTACCGCCGTAGAGGATGACGAGAAGGTAGGGAAAGAGTAGGAGCACCAGCGGCCTCTTCCAGGAGCCAAAGCGCAGCACGGCGTGAAAGAAAACCGGCGACATGATAGCGAGCACCAGAGTGACTCGTGTGCCCATCATGCCGGTAATGCGTTGTCCCTCAAAGGGCGCCTGACCAAAAAAGTTGACCCCAGTAATGAGCTGAAACACGGTGTCCGCAGTCCATAGCAGCAGGACAGCAAAAGCCCCGCCGAGCAACGCGCGTGCCCCCTCATGGCGGGCATAGGCGTGCATCCAAATGTAAGCGGCCAGTAAATACATCAGGTAACGGGCCGCGGCCACGGCTGATACGCCCAAAGATTCGCTATCGGGAATGGACAACAGCATCGGCAGCCACAGGCAGGCAAAAACGGCGCTGAACCACAAGAAACCCTTCTCGGTTGGCGATGGGCGCTGGCGAACGAGGATGAAAAGGCCGCCCAATGCTAAGGCTGCGAAGAAAAAGCGAAATAATTCGCCGATCGAAAAGAATAGTAGCAGCAAGGTTACGGCAGCAATTGGCCACAAGGTCTCAAAACGCGATGGAACCGAATCCGATTGCGTCTCAAGCGGTTTTTTTATCATCGTGCGGAATGGCATTTTCACAGCGATTATTCGATCATCCGCAGGGCAGAGTGGCAGACATCCGGTTCATCTGATCCTGAACGTAAAGGTAAGCCTCGGCTGGTGCGTCTCATCATCAAGGAGTCGCCACCTCAATGCGCCATCCCAAGCGTCTCGATCAGGCGTTCACAGAAATGACGCTTGGACGCATGGGAATAATCGTTGGGGTGTGCCCGTGATAACGCCTCGAAATAAAGAAAAGCGAGATACCGCCGAGTGATCTCGGGATCAGGGGGGGACTTGAGTGCCCGGCGCAACACATCGCTCAGCTGATCACGCGCTGTCACGAGATGCACTAAGCCCTCAAAACCGTATAACGCACGTCCAAGCACTACCACCGGCCGGTTGAAGATCATGGCTTCGACGCCGACCGTCGAATTGACGGTCACCACCGCCTCGGCAGCGGGCAACAAGGCTCTGATGTCGCCCCCATCAAGCCAAAGAACGTCCTGAAAGCGGCGAATCACAGGATCATAGTCGGTTTTGCGTCGATCCGCCGGGTGTAATTTAACAACCAGCCGGACCTCGGGGGCAACCAGAGAAAGTGCGTCCACCAAGCCCGCAATGATCTCATCGAGCCTGTTGCCATAGAGCGGAGAATGCACGGTCAGTTGGCTGTCCTGGCGAACCTGAAGCGGAAATAGCACATAGCGACCCGGCAGTGGCGGTGGCGTCTTGGGGATCAGCCGGTTGATGCGGGGTCGCGGCTGACGCGTGCGCCAATCGATAAGCGCTTGCTCCAGGTAGGCGAGGGGCGAGGCGCGCAGCTCGCGTGGGCGCTGCGCCGCAGGTGTGAAGGCTTTGTCGCCACGATAATGCTGAAGCACGCCACCAAGGGTTGCATTCTCGCTCTCGGACCATTGAAGCGGCAGTATCTGTTCAAGACTTGTGTGGGCCGGACCAAAGGAGGAGTCTGCGTTGACACCCTGCGGATCGATTTGCATGGTCCCGGGTAGGTAGCCATTCTCTCCATAGGCCACAGGGAGACCCTGGCGACTGGCAATCTGCGCGGCGAGGCTTGCGGCGAGTCCGGAGCCATTCCAGCAAAACAGACCATCAGGAGCTGTTCGGTCGAGAAAGTCCTGCAACGCGCCGAGCAGCGCGCGGTAATCAGCGCTCGCGCTCCTCACGGCTTCCCGATCACTCGGCAAGCGCAAGCCGGCGACAAGTGCCTCGCGGTCGATGTCAATGTCCGGCGCCGCTCGGCGGCTTTCTGCCTCGGGTGTCGATGCATTGGCCCAGATGCGATGCGGCCAGATGCGACTTGCCCAGAGACTGCGCTGGGGGGCCAGCGGATAGCCGCACTGGCGCAAGATGCTCCTTGGTTTTGGTCGCAGCGCAAAAAAAACCGGGCGAATGTCGGCAGGGAGCTCTGTGAGTGCGGCACACAGGTAAGGTGTCAAGCGCATCCCGGGATCGATGAAAGCGATGGTTTTGGGCATCAGTCAGCTCGCGGAGGCAGGCCTAGCTCGCGCAGGTAAGCATCGGTCGCTGCCTCGATCTCGAACGGGCGAGCGGCGGTTTGCAAGTGCTCTCGCGGGAATGGCTGATCTAGGGTTTCCGCCATGGCCTGAGCGAGCGCCGCATGGTCCCCGACGGGGACCAGGGGGCCAAAGCGCCCCTGTGCGAGGATCTCACTGGGACCGCTCGGGCAATCGGTCGAAACAACCGGAGTGCCGAGCGCCAGTGTCTCGATGAGAACAAAGCCAAGTCCCTCCCAACGCGAGCTAAAGGCGAACAAGTTTGCGTGGGCCATGTATGCATAGGGATCGGGGACGAACCCGGGAAGCGCGAAGTCTTCCGCCACCCCCAAGGTTCTGGCAAGCTCAAGCAGCGGCTCGCGCGCACTGCCACGTCCAAGAATCATCAGGCGGCAGGGGCGCTCCTTGCGCAGACAAGCGAAGGCGCGCACCAGGGTCGGAAAATCCTTGCGCCCGCAAAGTTCGCCAGCGCTCAGAATAAGGGGTATGTCCCGCGTTGCGAACCAGGGGTGCTCCGGTTGCGCCAGTTGCGCATGAAACAAGCGGGCAGGGACAACCGGAGAAGGCACAACCGCAATCTGCTCTCGCGCCAACCCGGTGAAGCGCGCCATATCCTCGGCAGCGCCCTCGCTCACGGTGATGACTTTGTCAGCGAAAGGATAAAGCCGACCGATCGAGTTGCGCTGAATCCAGCGCTCGAGCGCGCCGCGGGAAGCCAGATCGACCGACAGGGTGGTGCCGGACCTGAACACCAGGCGGGTGGGCACCCGGGCAAGAAAACGCGCCAGCAGCGCGGTGCGATTGACCCGATCCTTGTCGGATAGCATCACAGCGGGTCGTGCGCGGCGCAGGTAGCGGACAACCGCCGGCAAACAGGCATAGGTGTGTCGTGAGCCGAGATCGATGATCTCAACGCCCGGCGGCAGTGGGTCCAGGTCGGGGCCGTGGCGACGGACCTTGAGCAGGTCGACCCGGAAGCCGCGCCGGGCAAAGGCGGGAACCAGATGCCTGGCCAGCCGATCAACGCCGCTGTGCCCGGAGGTCGAGAAAAAACAGGCGATGCGCCTTGCGTCGGTCATGGTGAGGGGCTGATCCAGTCGAGCAGATTGTCCTCGGGCAATGGCTTGCTCCCTGGCTGCTCGACGAACAACTGGTGCCAGATGGCAATCTGCATGAGCCCAAAGAGCTCACGCGTGCCGCCGCGCCCAGCTTGGCGGGCGGCCACCAGGGCAGGAATTGCGCTGGTGTCAAACCAGTCCCAGATGCTGCGATTGGCCACCAGCCGGTGACCGATTTGTTCGGCAAGCTCCCCTGTGAGCCAGTCACCCATGGGAACGTGAAACCCGCGCTTTGGGCTTTGTAAATGACCGGCGGGCAGCAGGGGCTCGGCCCAGCGCTTGAGTAGCCACTTTCCGTCGCGGCCCCTTGCCTTGAGCCCGTCGGGCAGCGACAGACCCAGTTCAACCAGACGATGATCAAGGAAGGGGACGCGCCCTTCAAGCCCAAAGGCCATCAGCATCCGGTCGGTCTTGACCAGAAGGTTATCTGGCAGGGCTGTGAGGATGTCCGTGTACTGCCGGCGCTTCATATCGCTCCAGCCGGCGGGTGTTTCTTGCCAGGCATCCAGAAAGGGCTCGCGGTCGCCCATGGCTTGCCTTAGCTCACTGCCAAACAGCGATCTCACCCAGCGCCCGCTCCACTGGCTGCGGGTGCGAAAACCGCCACTGCCTGGGTGCAGCGCGGCTTTGAGCCAGCGTTCGGCCAGCGGGGGACGGTAGCGACGATAGCCTGCGAACACCTCGTCGCCGCCCTCGCCAGAGAAGACCACCTTGAGCTCAGCGCCGGCCTGTTGCGCCAGGATGGAGGTGGGCAGGCAGGCGTAGTCCCGCATTAACTCGTCGGCCGCCCAGACGCTGTGGGGAATGCGGCGGATCAGGGACTCGCGGTCCAGACGCAGAACCTGATGCTCGGTCGCGAAGTGGGACGCGATGCGTTGCGCCGCGTCTATCTCGTCGCTCATCTCGGTGTCACGAAAGCCCACCGAATAAGTCTTGAGTCCGTGCGCCCCGAGTTTGTCGAGCATGGCGGTGAGCACGGCAGAATCCGTGCCGCCGGAGAGAAAAACACCAAAGGGCACATCCGAGCGCATGTGCTCGCGCATGGCGTCTGTCATCATGGCGTCGAGCTCTTCGGTGGCCTCCTCGGCGGACAGCTCTCGCGGCTCCACCTCCAGCGGCGACCAGTAGCGGTGATGCGCGACCTGACACTTCTCATCGATCACCAGCGCCTCGCCCGGCAGCACGCGCTGGATGCCGCGCACGCATGTGCGTCGGCCCGCGCTAAACTGGTGCAACAGGAAGCGGCGCAGCGCAGTCGCGTCCAGCGCCGGCGCCTGCGGGATGATGGACAGCAGCGCCTTGATCTCCGAGGCGAAGGCGATCCGATCAGCGAGCCGGACATAAAACAAAGGCTTGATGCCCAGGCGATCGCGGGCCAGAATCAGGCGTTTGCGTCTGGCATCATGCAGGGCGAAGGCATACATGCCGCGCAGCTGGATGAGCATGTCCAGGCCGTGCACTGCATAGGCATGCATAATGGTTTCTGAGTCCGAGCTCGTGCGCGCTGTACGGCCTTGTTGGCGCAAAGCGGCGTTGAGCTCGAGGTAGTTGTAAACCTCGCCGTTGGCGACCAGCGCATAGCCGTCAGCAGGAGACAGCATCGGCTGATGTCCGGTCTCCAGACCGATGATCGACAGCCGCGTTTGCGCCAGCGCCAGCGGGCCGTCGAGATGGACTCCCTGATCGTCCGGCCCGCGGTGGGCCAGGGCGCGCATCATCCGGTTGATGTCCTCCTGTTCGGCGCGCCGTCCCGTCTGCAGCTGAAAACCGGCTATACCGCACATGCCTCGTCCTCGCGATGGGAAAAGCCACCCAAGAACTCGGCGCAGAGACTGGATGTATACCTGAATGACATCGGATTTTGGCCCAGAACGAGCCGAAATCTCAACCCTAAAGAAGGAGCCACACGGGATTAACACGAACATCGGCGGGGCCGAACCACGCCGCATTCTTATCGTGCGCCTCAGCGCGATCGGAGACATCGTCTTTGCCTCGCCGCTCATTGATGCCTTCCGCGTGGCTTACCCCAGAGCCCATCTTGCCTGGCTGGTGCAGCCAAGCTGCGCGCCTTTGCTCGCGCATCACCCCGGATTGGATGCGGTCATCGAATGGCCCCAGCCGCGCTTGCGTGCATTGGTGGCCGAGCGGCGTTTTGGCGACTTGATGCGAGAATTGCGTCGCCTGGGCCGGGAGCTGCGCGCTCAGCGCTTCGATTTGGCAGTGGACCTGCAAGGCCTGCTCAAGAGCGCGCTGCCGACGCGTCTGACCGGGGCACCGGTGCGTATTGGTCTGGACTCCCGCGAGGGCAGCCGACTGTTGATGACCCGCGTGATCCGCTCGCCGCGCGATGACCGGCGCATTGGGTCCGAGTACCGCGCGCTGGCCGAGTCACTTGCGCTGCCAGCGGGCGACTTCAGAATGCGGATCGAGCCCGGTGCCGAGGCGCGCCGCCAGGCCGCGCAGATGATCGAGCAGGCGGGGCTCGGTGAAGGATTTGCGGTCCTTTGCCCCTTTACGACCCGCCCGCAGAAGCATTGGTTCGAGGAACGCTGGGCAGCACTTGCCGCGCGGCTGAGCCGACCGGTCGCGGATGGCGGGCTCGGGCTGCAGGTCCGACTGCTAGGTGCTCCAGACGATCGTCCGGCGGCTGAGCGCATCGCCCGGTTGGCCGGCAGCGCATTGGATGTCTGGGTCGGCAAGACGAGTCTGCCCCAGGCCATGGCGCTGATCGAATGCGCTTCCGTGCTGATTGGTGTTGACACAGGGTTGAGCCACATGGGCATAGCCGCGCGGACTTCGACCCTGTTATTGTTCGGCTCGACCCGGCCGTATCTGGACGCCGGTCGGGCTGACGCACAAGTGCTCTACCATGCACGCGAGTGCTCGCCCTGCCGCCGTCGTCCAACCTGCGACGGGCGCTTCGACTGCATGCGCGCGATCGAGGTCGATCAGGTGCTTGCAGCTGCCGTGACCTTGGTCGATCGGCATAGGCAAGGCAAAACAGGTTCGGCATGATGCAAAATCGCCCACTCAAAGTGCTGCACGTCGAAGGCGGCGCGCGCCTATACGGCGGTGCCTTGCAGGTGCTTTATCTGCTGCAGGGTCTGGCCGTGCGCGGCATCGACAATGTGCTCGTCTGCCGACCTGAGTGCGCGCTTGCCACCCAAGCCGAGCCTTTCGCCGAAGTCGCGTGCATGCCGATGCATGGCGATACCGACCTGTTGCTGATCCCGCGCCTGCATCGGCTGATCGCCCGCACGCGGCCGGATATTCTGCACCTGCACAGCCGCATCGGTGCCGATGTGATGGGCGGGATCGCTGGGCGCCTGGCGGGCGTGCCCGTGGTGCATACGCGTCGCGTCGACAATTCCGAGCCGCGCGCGCTGGCGGCGTTCAAGTATCGGCTGCATGATCGCGTCATTGCCATTTCCGCCGGCATTGCTGAGGTGCTGCGATCCGCCCGGGTACCGGACTCCAAACTGCGTCTGGTGCGCAGCGCCGTGGATGCTCAGCCCTACGCGCATCCCTGCGACCGCGACAATTTTGCGGCGCAGCTTGGCCTCAGGCCGGTCGACCCGGTGATTCCGGAGGATCACCCCGTGGGATTCACGGCCAGCAGCCGGGACGCGAGTATCGATCCGCTGATTGGTGTGGTTGCCCAGCTGATCCCGCGCAAGGGCCATGCCGTGCTGCTTGATGCCTTGCCAAGACTGCTCGAGCGCTGGCCTGGGCTCCAAGTGATTGTTTTCGGACGCGGCCGGGAAGAGCCCGCGCTGCGCAATCAGATCGCCGGCCTGGGACTTGAGCCCCATGTGCACCTGGCGGGATTTCGCGACGACCTCGACCGCCTGTTACCCTGCCTGGATCTGCTAGTGCATCCCGCCCTGATGGAAGGGCTTGGTGTCTCTCTGCTGCAGGCGGCGGCGGCCGGTGTGCCGGTGGTGGCAAGCCGTGTCGGCGGAATCCCCGAGGCGGTGCGCGATGGCGAAACCGGCTTGCTGGTCCCTCCGGGCGACGTCGCGGCGCTTGCAGCCGCCATCGCACGTCTGCTGGGCGACGCAGAGCTGCGCGCGCGTTTCGGCACCGCCGGGCGCGCGCGCATGCGCGCTGAGTTCTCGCTCGACGCCATGGTCGAAGGCAACCTCGCGGTCTATCGCGAGCTGTTGCAAGGGGCATAAATGGACAATGCAAGCCAGCACGGGATGCAGGTCATCGGGAAAGCATCTCTGGGATGCTGGAGCGGGTTATCGAACCGGGCATCGGACCGGTTGAAGGGCAGGGCAGAGCTTGGGGAGACAAGAAAACGCATGGAGCCGAGCAAGGGTTGACGCATGGACTGGCCAGCAAGCCTGCAGTTGATCGGCAGCAAGGAGCTTGGCGGGGCCGAGCGCTGGTTTCACCGCTTTGCCCAAGCCTTGGCCAACGAAGGGGCGCGGGCCGTGCTCGGTATCCGTCGGGGCAGCGCGCTGGAGACGCTCGACTATCACGGTCTTCCGGTCGCGGCCCTGCCATTTCTCACCGTCTGGGACCCGCTCTCGCGCGCAGCCATCTCTCGGCTGATCCGTCGCCGAGAAGTGCCGCTGGTGCAGACCTACATGGGCCGGGCTACCCGCTTGACGCGCCTCGGGCGCGCGGAGCGCTCAACCGCCGTGCATGTCGCCCGACTCGGCGGCTACTACAAGCTCTCGCCTTATCGCCATGCTCACGCCTGGATCGGCAACACCCGCGGGCTGTGCGACTGGATGATCGTCCAGGGTTTGCCAGCGGAGCGGGTCCACCACATTTACAATTTTGCCGAGCGGGCTCGCCCGCGTCCGGATGCCGAAATGGCAAGGCTGCGCGAAAGGCTCGCCCTCGGCGATGCTTGGCTGCTAGTCGCGCTGGGACGCTTCGTGCCGGTCAAGGGACACCAATACCTGCTGCAGGCGCTGAGCCAACTGCCGGCCGAGATCGATCAGCGCCCCTGGGTGCTGCTGATGGTCGGCGATGGCCCACTGCGACCAGCACTGGAGCAGCAAGCGCGTGACAACAACCTGATGCCACACCTGCGCTGGTGCGGTTGGCAGGCTGATCCGACAGCCTATCTGCAGCTGGCGGACCTAGTGGTGTTTCCGTCCCTGGAGCAGGAAACCCTCGGCAATGTCATCCTGGAGGCTTGGGCCTGGCAGCGCCCGCTTGTGAGTGCGAGCTTTCGTGGCGCGCGCGAGTTGATTCATCCCGGTGAAGACGCCCTCACAGTGCCCTGCGCGGACGCGGAGGCCCTGGCCGAAGCGATCAAGACCCTGCTGAGTGATACACAACTGCGCACTAGCCTGGTCAACGAAGGCGCTCGCCGGGTGCGGGCGGAATTCAGTCAGACGGCGGTCATGGCGCAGTATCGCGCACTTTATCTGGCATTGCTCGAGCGTTCGCTATGATGCCAAAGCCAGAGCATCCCCGATGAAATAGTCATGCAAGCGCCACAGCAACCCCCGTCACCAGCCAGGCTGTCCATCCTGATGTACCATCAGGTCGGTCGCTTCGCGCCCATGCGCGCGCATCGCGCCAATTATTGCGATCATCGCCGCTTTGCCCGGCAGATGGCCATGCTGCGCGCCGGGGGCTTTCGGGTGCTGAGTCTGGAGGAGGCACTGCGCTGCCTGGCAGGCGACAGCCCGATGCCGGCTCGCGCCGTCGTGCTGACCTTCGACGACGCCTATGCGAATTTTCTCGACTATGCCGCCCCTGTGCTGGCCGATTGCGGCTTTCCGGCCACGGTTTATGCCATCAGCGACTGGCTCGGCCAGCCGATGCGCTGGCGCGACCCGGACCCGAGCCGCGAGAGCCCGCGTTTGATGACGGGTGGCGAGCTAAGATCTCTGCGCCAGGCCGGTATCGCCGTCGGCTCCCACGGCTGCACCCATCCGCGTCTGGCGGAACTGTCGCCGGAGGCCCAAAATGCTGAGATCAGTGGTAGCCGTGAGCGCCTGCAGGACATCCTCGGCGAGCCAGTGCGCGATCTGTGCTATCCCTTCGGTAGTTTCAATCAGGACAGCATCCGGCTGGCGGCGCAAGCCGGTTACCGCAGCGCCACCACCTGCCTGCGCGGTGCCGCCACGGCGGCGGATCATCCCCTGGTGCTGCCGCGCAAGGCCATCTCCTATGGCGACAATCTCATCGGCTACGGCTGGAAGCTGCTGGTCAAGCACGCGCCCAAGCCCGCGCTGCAGACGTGGCGAGAGCGAAGGGCGGAACTGCCAGAGCCGACTGGCCTGGGGCAGGGGGAGTAGGTGAGGAGAGGCGTTTATTCCGTCCTGCTTTATCTGCTCCTGCCAGCGCTGCTCCTGCGGCTGCTGTGGCGCAGTCTGCGCGCGCCGGCTTATCGCGAGCGCTGGCGCGAGCGGCTGGGGTTTTATGACCAGCTACCCGGGCCTGCCACCATCTGGGTGCATGCTGTGTCAGTGGGTGAGGTGCAGGCTGCGCAGCCCATGATTCGCCATCTGCTGCTGCGCGATCCGGCTGCCCGGATACTGGTCACCACCACCACGCCAACAGGCGCGCGCCGGCTTGGCGAACTCTTTGGCGATCGTGTTGCTCATCTGTATAGCCCCTTTGATCTCACACCCGTAGTGCGGCGTTTTCTTGCGCGGGTGTCGCCGTGCCTGGCCATTGTGATGGAGACCGAAATTTGGCCTAACCTGCTGGCTGAATGCGAGTCGCGCGGGATACCGGTACTGCTGGTGAATGCCAGGCTGTCGCAGCGTTCGGCGAGCGGCTACAAACGGGCCCAGCCTTTGGCGGGCGAGAGCATGCAGCGTCTATCGCTGATTGCCGCGCAATCTCGGGCGGATGCCGAGCGCTTTATCGGCCTTGGCGCGCCTGCCGAGCGAGTAGCGGTGACCGGAAGTATCAAGTTCGACCTGCAACTGCCCGCCAGCCTGACAGAGCAGGCCGAGGTAATGCGCCGCGGCTGGGGCTGCAATCGGCCGGTCTGGGTGGCCGCCAGCACGCATGAGGGCGAGGAGGAACCGCTGCTGCAAGCCCATGCCCGGCTGCGCGAGCAGTTGCCCGCCGCGCTCTTGGTGCTGGTCCCGCGCCATCCGGATCGTTTCGAGCGCGCGGCGGCGCTGGTTCAGCGCCGGGGTTTCAGGCTGGCGCGCCGCAGCCTGGGGCAAGCCTGCGATGCCCAAATCAGCGTCTATCTCGGCGACACCATGGGAGAACTGGTGAGCTTTATCGCGGCGGCCGACGTGGCCTTTGTCGGCGGTAGCCTGGTTCCCACAGGGGGCCACAATCTGCTTGAGGCCGCGGCTGTCGGGGTGCCTGTGATCGTCGGCCCCCATGTGTTCAATTTTGTTGAGGTGACGCGCTTATTGCTCGAGCAACAAGCCGCAGTGCAAATTCAGTCCGCCGATGAGCTGACCAGGTGTCTGAACCTTTGGCTCACCGACGCCGCCGAACGCGCACGCATCGGCGAGAATGGCCGCAAGGCGGTCGAGGCGAATCGCGGCGCACTCGATCGCCTGCTTGGGCTGATCGATCCGTATGTGCGGGAGATGGGATCTACTTGAACAACTGCCACACGGGGCGGAACTGCTCGTGCTTGGAGTCGCCCAGCCACTCGAAAGCGACGGACTCGGTGTTGGTCACATGGATGCCGCAGTGGCGCATGCGCTCCAGTGCGTTGTCGCGATGATGGGGATGGCGCGAGCAGATGGCGTCCGCCGCCACGAACACCTGATAACCCCAGCGCTGCAATCCGGAGGCGGTCTGCACGATGCAGATATGCGCCTCCATGCCGACCAGCACTACCTGCTTGCGCTCCGGCGCGCTGGTCAGATTGCGCTCGAACCCTGATGCGGTACAGCAGGAGAAACAGGTCTTCTCCGTGGCTACCACGGTGTTGGGCAGATGCTCGCGGATGCCGGCGATGGTCTTGCCTAATCCGTCTGGGTTGTGCTCGGTGGCGATGACCGGGATATCGAGAATCTTCGCCGCCTTGATCAGACGATTGATATTCGCCTCAACATCGGCGCGCAGTTGCTGGTCCATCGCCGCGGCGAGTCGCTCCTGGGCGTCGATGATCAACAGTTGGGAGAACTGACTCTGGGACAAGGGCATCGTTGCTTGGTGAATACTCATGACAGACTCCTCGCGAGACGCGGGAAAGCAGGGTAGATATTTGGGCGCTGGGCGGGAAGGTGCGCCCGCACCCGGACGAAGACGCTAATAGGTCGCCATTTGCGGATCAACCTGCTCGGCCCAGGCCGCGATACCGCCTTGAAGGTTGAGAATATTCTGATACCCGCTGCGCTCAAGGTAGAGCGCCACCTGCAGGCTGCGCACACCGTGATGGCAAATCACCACGGTTTCGCGGTTTGCGTCCAGGGCCGCACTGTGCTGAGGAATCTCGCGCATTGGGATCAGGCGCGAACCGGGAATCTGGCAGATAGCTGCTTCCCAGGGCTCGCGAACATCAAGCAGCAGCGGCGGCTCGGCGCCTGTTGCAAGACGCTCGCTTAACTCTTTTGGGGTGATGTCCTGCATGATGAGAAGGGCCTTGCTAGCGGGCGGTCAGAACACAAAGGCTTCTGGCTGCGGGGCATTTTCCAGCGCCGGCACGCAGGTCTCGAACAGCGCTTCCTGCCGATAGCGCCCTGGGCCGACTCGCGTGATGAGCACCGCCTCCATGACCGGCGCTTCACCGACGAAGGCAAACAAGCGCCCGCCGTCGATCAGCTGCTCACGCAAGCGGGTCAGGGGCTCGGTGGTGGGGACCGAGCCTGTCAGCGCAATCGCGGCAAAGGGCGCGGCGTTGCTTTCGGTGGCAAAGGCATCGAGCGCCTTGATCTCAATACGCCCCATTGTGCCTTCGGCAATCAGCCGCTCGCGCGCCTGCTCGGCCAGGGTAGGGTCGATGTCGACGCTGTGCACCGCCTCGCCAAGCTGCGCTAGGCAGGCTGTCGCATAGCCGGTGCCGGTGCCGACCTCATAGACGCGGTCGGTCGACTCAAGCTGCAACGCCTGCAACAGGCGCCCGACGATTCTTGGCGGCAGCATGCATTGCGACGGCTTCTCGCCAATGGGAATTTCCAGGTCTGCGTAGGCAAGGCCCTGATAGGCGTCCGGCACAAAATGCTCGCGCGGCAGACTGCCCATGATATCTAGCACCTTGGCGTCCAGCACCTGCCAGGGACGCACCTGCTGTTCCATCATATTAAAGCGCGCACGCTCAAAATCCGTGGTCATTGATCGGCTACCTCATGGGTCAAACATCCAGCTGCGGCCGGCACAAGGCTAAGGTTTTTGCCCGGCGCTGGCAAGTCAGACCAACACCAGGTTGTCCCGGTGAATCAACTCCTCGTCATCTACAAAGCCAAGGATGGCGGCAAAATTGGCGCTCGGCTGGCCGCGCAGGCGACGGGTCTCGAGCGCGTCATAATTGACCAGGCCACGGGCGATCTCGCGACCGTCGGCATCCACGCAGGCAACGGGATCGCCGCGGCTGAACTGGCCCTCGACCGCTTTCACGCCGACAGCGAGCAGGCTGCGGCCTTTCTCGCGCAGCGCGCGCACGGCGCCATCGTCCAGCACCAGGCGTCCCAGTGGCTGCAAATGCCCGGCCAGCCATTGCTTGCGCGCGGCTTGCGGGCCCTGCACCGGCATCAGCAGGGTGCCGATGTCGGCCCCGCGGTGAATTTCCTCCAGCACCCCGGCGCGCCGCCCCGGTGCGATCACTGTCGCGCAGCCGGAACGCGCGGCCAGACGCGCGGCGCGCACCTTGGTCAGCATCCCACCGCGCCCGAGCCCGGAGCGGCTGCCGCCAGCGGCCGTGTCGAGGCGACTGTCATCAATGCGCGTCGCGCTGATCAGGGACGCATCCGGGTGGGTGCGCGGGTCGGCCTCGAACAGGCCGTCTTGGTCGGTCAGCAGGATCAGCAGTTCAGCCTCGATCAAGTTGGCGACTAGCGCCGCGAGTGTGTCATTATCCCCAAATCGCAGCTCATCGGTGGCGACTGTGTCGTTCTCGTTCACCACCGGGATAACCCCAAGCGCGAGCAGCGTACGCAAGGTGCTGCGCGCATTGAGGTAACGCGCGCGGTTGGCCAGATCATCGCGCGTGAGCAGAATCTGCGCGGTATGCAGGCCGCGCTGGGCAAAGCCGTCCTCGTAGGCGCGGATCAGCCCCATCTGACCGATGGCCGCCGCCGCCTGCAGCTGGTGCAGCGTGCGCGGGCGTTGCCGCCAGCCCATGCGCGCCATGCCCTGTGCCACGGCACCGGAGGAAACCAACACCACCTGATGGCCCTGCTGGCGCTGCGCGGCAATTTGCGCGATCCAGGGTGCGAGGATCTCCGCGGACAACCCTTGCCCGTCGGCCGTCAGCAGCGCACTGCCGATCTTCACCACCCAGCGCTTGATGCTCGGGATGCGCTCGCGCGCGAACAGGGGAGACTGGGTTGGAAGGGAAGGGGAGATGTCGTCGGTCACTGAGAACTTCCGCAACGAAATCAGATTTCGGCCTATGCTGAAAACGCGTTGGCCACCAGTTTAGCCAAGCGGATGCCAACTATCGTCGGCCGGCGAGTTGTCGGCTGCGGGAGTGTCGGCGGGTTGAGTGCCGCGCTGGTCGAGAAGCTGAGACTGTTCCAGATGCGCCATCAAAGCGGCAGTCAGCTCAGCCGTGCCAGCGCCCGTGGCCGCCGAGATGCAAAACAGCGGCCCGGACCAGTCGAGCGCATGGCAAATTGCCTCGCGTGCATCGGCTAGCGCGGCATCGTCGAGCAGATCAATCTTATTCAACACCAGCCAGCGCTCGCGCCCGCTCAGGTCGCGCTCGAAAGCGGCCAGCTCGCGCTCGAGCGTTTGCACTTGCTCGGCAGGGGAGGGCATCTGCGGCAATGGTGCGATGTCGACCAGATGCAACAACAGCCGGGTGCGTTCCAGATGCTTCAGAAAGCGGATGCCAAGCCCCGCGCCCTCCGATGCCCCGGCAATGAGCCCCGGAATATCGGCCATCACGAAATGCCGGCGCTCGGAGACGCGCACCACGCCAAGGTTGGGATAGAGGGTGGTGAAGGGATAATCCGCCACCTTAGGCCGAGCACTCGATAGGTGCTGAATCAGGCTCGACTTACCGGCATTAGGCAGCCCAAGCAGCCCCACATCGGCCAGCAGAATCAGCTCGAGTGCCAACGCACGCTTCTCGCCCGGCGTGCCAAGCGTCGATTGACGCGGCGCGCGGTTAGTGCTCGATTTGTAGCGCGCATTGCCGATACCGTGAAAACCACCGCGCGCCACAAGCAGACGCTCGTTGGGCTGCAGCACCTCCCCGATCAGCTCGCCGCACTCGTGGTCCAGCACCCGGGTTCCGACCGGCACTGGAATGATCCGATCTTCCCCCGAGCGCCCCGTCATGTTACGCCCCATGCCGGAGCGCCCGCGCTCAGCGCGATGAACCCGCTGATGGCGAAAATCGACCAGGGTATTCAGGCCGCTATCGCCAACCAGATAGACCGAGCCGCCGTCGCCGCCGTCGCCGCCATCTGGCCCGCCCTTGGGGATAAACTTCTCGCGCCGAAAGCTCACGCAACCTGCGCCTCCATCGCCGGCTTCGACCCGGATCATGGCCTCGTCGACGAACTTCATGGGCGTTTGGCACTCAGGCTTCGATCAGAATAGAGCGATCTGGGAGGGGCGGCCAGGTTCGAGCGATCAACTTAGGGAACGCGCCCCCTTCGCTTAACGAACAAAGCCCCGCCAGCAGACGGGGCTTTGCTTGCAGAAGCGAAATAAAAGGGTCTCAGCCAGCAACAGGCTGAATGCTGACGAACTTGCGATTCTTCGGCCCCTTCACGTCAAACCGCACCACGCCGTCTGCCAGCGCAAAGAGCGTGTGATCGCGTCCGCAGCCAACATTCTCGCCACCATGAAAGCGTGTGCCGCGTTGCCGGACAATAATGGTGCCAGCATGAACCTGTTGCCCGCCAAAGCGCTTCACACCAAGGCGTTTGGATTCTGAATCGCGGCCGTTACGCGAACTGCCGCCTGCTTTTTTATGTGCCATGAAATATCTCCAAAAACCGTCGGTCAGGCTGCGGCATCTTCAGCCGATGCGGCTTGGCTCTGGCCCGACGCCGCAGAGGCGCCGATACCAGTAATGCGCACCTCGGTAAAATCCTGGCGATGCCCCTGCCGCTTCAGATGATGTTTGCGACGGCGAAACTTGATGATCCGCACCTTCTTGCCGCGCCCATGGCTTAACACCTGCGCGCGCACCTGCTCGCCGCTCAGATAAGGCTTGCCGACCTGGACCTGGTCGCCATCGGCCAGCATCATCACCTGGTCGAAAGTAATGTCCGCGCCCTCGTCAGCAACGAGCTTCTCAACGCGCAATTTGTCGCCTTCAGCGACCCGATACTGTTTGCCACCGGTGCGAATCACCGCGTACATGTTCAGCTCCTCAAGCATCAGTGCTTTGCAATCAAGCCCAGCAGTATAGCCATGAACTTCGCAGGGAGTCAAACTATCTCGAGCTGTTGCAGCAATTCCCGCTGCTCCCCATTCGGTCGCGCGCCCGTCGATTGAGCGAGCGTTGCGAAACCCCTGGGCAGAGGAAAACCTCACGGGTAAGCCGTGATGGTGCAAGCTGGCTGTTGGTTATCCCCTGAACATCATCACACGAGCGCTCGGTCACGGCGGTCGTCTAGGAAGTATCCCAGGTCAGGACGAGTTTGGGCGGATCGAAGATGGAGCGATACAGGGCCTCCCAATTTGGGATCAGGCAGAGATTGAAGCGATGGCGTAGCTGATCCCACAACCGGATCTTGCTCTGCGCCGCTGTCATTGCGGTTTGAAACAGCCGACAACAGCGTTGTTGGATCTGGTCGATGAGAAACGCCAGCATCATCAGATGCATCAGCACGGTGCTTAAGTGTTGATCGCCGTGACCGAAGTTGTGCTCGAAGTGATAGCCTTGATTTTTCAGGGTGTTAAAGGTTTCGTTCTCGATTTTCCAGCGGGCGCGGGCTCCTCGCATCAAAGTCATCAGGTTGGTGTCGTCGATGGGAATGTCGGTGACCCAGGAGAAATGGGTCACCTTGCCATCCGGGGCGTGCTCCCAGTACTCGAGGAAATTGACCTCCAGGTCAAAATTGGACTCATTCAATGGGGCACCGTTGAGAGAGCGAAAGCGGTGGCGCGTGCCGTCTTCGTCCTTGTACTCGCGCACGATCGTCGTTGGGGTGTTGGCCACCCAGTCGAACAGAAAGCCATGGTCGCTTTCCTTGGCACCGAGGATGAAGCGCATGTTCAACGCCTGAAGATGGCGGATGTGCGGGGCGTTGGACGCCAAGGCATCCTCAATGACGATGAGTTTCAGGTGCGGATGCTCGCGACGCACATCGCTTAACAACCGCTTGCTGGCGTTGCGCTCGCAGTCGTTTTTCTTCGCCCCATCGGCGCGCATAATGGGCTCTGGTGCCAAGGGAAAGACCTCGCGCTGATCGGGGTGGACCAACACCGCCGCCAGCGCCTGATGGTAGTAGGTGATGGTGCCGTCGCGGTGGTGTTTCTCGGCGCAGTGCTGGCAATGGATGCTCTGTGAGGAGAAGTACCCGGTGCCGTCGAGCGAGAGCAGGTAGTGCCCGTGCAGATAGGCAAACCCTTCCAAGCCCTTGCCCCGCTGCAAGGCGGCCAACAACGCCTTGTACAAGGGGCGCAGATGCTTGGGGTCCATCACATCGAGACGTTGGCGAAACCAGGTATCGCTCGGGGCGCGCTCAATGCCGTAGAGCGTGCGCAGATTCGCTCGCTTGGTTGCATCCTTGCGGTCTTGGTCGAATTGCAGCAAGGAGGGGTATTTCAGTCCGAACAGCGCCAGACCGGACATCAGGTGATCGACCAGCGGGATGTCGCTCGCCGCTTCATCCGGGATTTTCCCGAAGACCGATCGCGCGGTGCGCAGCAGTCCGGCGGCACTCAGCGATTGACGACCAAAAGGCGCACTCATCAGTTCTTACCTCGCAACCTGAGCTTTGCGAGATAATACCCTGATTCTGTGAGAAAGTTTACGAAAACATTTTTCCCACAATCATGCAGTGCATTGTTTTTAAAGCAAATAATTCTTCAACGGGAATTGCTGGAGCTGTTGTGCTTGGCGCTCAGCCTGGAGATCATCGTACAGGGTCTGGATTCGGATCTTATCGATACTGTGACCTGCCTCGCGAAGCTTAACTTCCTGGCCGACGCATCGCGGATCTCGGCCGGGCGTGACTGTCTCAGGCACCGCTAGGGGCGCTGGCGGCTCTAAATCCAATGCGACCCGGTCTGCATAGCAACAACGCTGCATATCGTCTTCGGCGGCGCGATGGTCTTGCGGGGCCGGCTTGGCCTTGGATGCTCGGTCTTGAGCGCTTTAGTGTTTGCCGCGTTCTTCGTCTTAAGGCGCGCGCCAGGCGCAAGCTGTTTCGCATGTGCCTGATGGAAGTGCGCAATCCGCTTGGCGTCGCCAGTTCCAGGGTGTCCGCGCTTAGTAGTCCGCAGCGACAAGGCAACCGGTGTCATAACCGCCTCGTCCGCTCCGGCAGCTGAATTCTCCGATGATCAACCGACTACTGCACTTATTGATTGTTCTGCCCGCAAAGCTAACCCGCAGCGCCAGGGACCACACCAATCAGACGCAGCTTATGGCTAGCCCCGGAGCCGATGCGGTCATCTGACTGTTGAGTCCCCTCCGAAAAGCCAATTTTGGGCCTGTATTTAGCGTTTGATTATCGATTTTTTTCTTAACCCATATTTAACATTTCCACGCCGAAAATCGGCGTAAGTCATTGAAGTTTTCTCTGGAGAGAAAATAATATCCCGCCGGATCAGTGACTTGAAACTGGCGACCCAAATGTAGTGCCATAATATTACGGAGCCCCATTGACGCGCGCGCCCGCGCAGCGGAGCATGCGTGCATGTACATTCGCCGCACCACCATCAAGAGCCGACGCACTGGTCAGCCGTACTTCACCTATCGGCTGGTGGAGTCGGTGCGCGAAGCCGGGCGGGTGCGCCAGCGCACGGTGCTGAATCTCGGCCGTCACTTCGAGGTCCCGCGCGGGCAATGGCCGGCCTTGGCACGGCGCATTGAGGCCTTGGTGGGCGGGCAGTCGGAGCTGTTCATTGACCTCGATGCCCGTTGGGAGCCGCTGGCGCAACAGTTGGCGGCGCAGGTGATTCGCGCCCGCGCGGGGGAGGATCCCTCCGAGGGGAGCGCGCCCAACTTCCAACGGGTCGATGTCGAGACAGTCGATGTGGTGCGCCCGCGCAGTGTCGCGGTCGAGCATGTCGCCTTGGCCGCCTGGGGGCAGATGGGCTTGGATGAAAAACTCACGGCTTTGGGCTTCAGCGGCCCGCAACGCGCGGCGGCCATCGGCAATGTGATCGGTCGCATGGTGGTGCCGGGTAGCGAGTTGGCGACCCATCAGTGGTTGCAACAGCGCAGCGCCCTGGGCGAGTTGATCGACGTTGATTTCGCCGACCTGGATCTGATGGCGCTCTACCGCATCACCGATCGGCTGCTCGCCCACAAACCGGCATTGGAGTCCTTCCTGTATGCCCGCGAGCGCGATCTGTTCGAACTTGATGAAGTGATTACGCTCTACGACCTGACCAATACCTATTTCGAGGGCAGCGCCAAGCATAACGCCAACGCCGCCTTTGGCCGTTCGAAAGAAAAGCGCAGCGACTGCCCGCTGGTCACCCTGGCGCTGACGCTCGATGCCAGTGGCTTTCCCAAACGCAGCGAGGTGTTCGCTGGGAACGCCGTGGAAGCCGAGACGCTGGCAAAAATGCTGCGTGCCTTGACGCCCGAGCAACAACGCACCCCACCGACGGTGGTGCTCGATGCCGGCATTGCCACCGAGGAGAACATCGCCTGGCTGGTGGCGCAGGGCTACCGCTATGTCGTGGTCAGCCGAAAGCGACATCTGCAGTTCGATCCCGAGGCGGCCTGTTTGATCAAAGAAGACGGCCCACTGACCATCCGCGCCCAGCGGGTAGTCAAGAAAGAAACCAACGAAGTCGAGCTGTATTGTCACTCCAGCCAACGTGAGCTCAAAGATCGCGGCATTGCCGATCGCTTCGCGCAACGCTTCGAGCAGGCCCTGCAGCAACTCGCCGATGGGTTGCACAAGCCAGGCACCGTCAAGCGCTTTGAGAAAGTCATCGAGCGCATCGGGCGGCTGAAGCAGAAATATCCGCGTGCCGCGCGCTACTACGAGATCAGCGTCGACCCCGATGAGAAAGGGAAAAAGGCCAAGGCCATCCGATGGTCGCGGATCACCCCGGTCGATGACACCTTGCCCGGTGTCTATTGCCTACGCACGAATCAAACCGAATGGGATGAAGCGCGCCTATGGCACACCTTTGTCATGCTCACCGATCTGGAAGCGGTGTTTCGCTCCCTGAAGTCGGAACTCGGCCTGCGCCCAGTCTATCACCATAAAACCGACCGGGTTAGCGCGCACCTGTTCATCTCGGTACTAGCCTACCATCTGGTTCATACCCTGCGCTTGCAGCTGAAAGCCGCTGGCATTCATCTGAGCTGGGAGGGCATCCGCCGTGAGCTCGATGGGCAAGATCGCGTCACGGTTGAGCTCAAGCGCGACGATGGGCGCACCCTGCATATTCGCAAAGCCACAAGGGCGGAGCCGCGCCAGCAAGCCATTTACGATGCCTTGGGCGTGAGTGATCGCCCGGGTGGACAACAGCTGACTTTGATCTGAATGAGCAGCACCGGCGGCAAAATCGCAAATGTAGTGCCGTAACGGATATCTGTGTACACTTATCCTGCTGAAAATCAAGATAATTCTGTGACCAGTTGTTAAATATGGGTTAATAAATCAATATTTTATAAAAATAAGGATTCTCTAATATACGCGATTTTGGACTTTCCGGAGTTGACTCACTGTTCAACCCGAAATGCAGCCGCGGGGCCAGAGCTGGCTGACGATGCTGCGCGGAGCGCAGGTTGCTGGGACATCACGCTGATTCCGTAAGAATTCGGCGATAAAGATCCGCAGTCTGCCGTATACAGCGCTCCCACGTGTAGTTTGAAGCACGTCGCAAACCCTGGGGTTTAGCAAATGCCCGCCACTGTTCATCATCGAGTACACGGAAAACCCCCTCAGCCAGCGCGTCGAGATTCTCCGGATTCACTAATAGACCCGCAGAACCAGCCACCTCCGGCAAAGAGGATATATCTGACGTAAGCACGGGAACCCCGGCGCTCATTGCCTCAAGCACCGGTAGCCCGAATCCCTCATACAGAGATGGGTAGAAAAAACCACGCGCCCCGGCGAAAATACACGGCAAATCCTGCTCTGCAACATAGCCCAAATAATGAAGCCATCCTTGCCTACGAGCCGCGGAAATTCGATCGTGCAAAGCAGCGCTCAACCACCCGCGGCTACCGACAATGACCAGTGGATAATTCGTCCGACATCGCGGCGGCAAGCGCTCGTAAGCATAAATCAGCTGGTCGATGCGCTTTCTCGGTTCAAGAGTGGACACACAAAGCCCGTAGCCATCATGCTTCAACCCAAGAGGAGTCAAAACCGAGTGAGTCTCGGTTGCGTCCATTGGTCTGAAACGCTTTTCGACACCCAGTGGAATCGCCGTAACACGCTCCAACGGCCAAGAAAAAAACTCCGCTACTTCTTTGCGAACAGCTTCGGAGTCGGTGATCAAGTGCGTCACACGCTGCAGAGTTTTCGGAAATTCACTGTCAAAGTACAACCTGCGCGCAGCCGGATGAAGTTCAGGGTAACGATAATTTGATAAGTCATGAACGGTGGCGATCGACCTACCTGAAAAGGGAGGAACAAAATAGTTAGGCGAGTGGTATAAATAATCCCCCAAATGTCGCATGCGCCACTTCATAAGTGGCGGCATCACCAATGTATAGACCTTCACTGCCGTGGTGCGTGCAGCCAGGTAGCGCCTGAGCCTTGCCGTCGTTCCAAGTCGGATTTCGGCACTGGACGCGCACTCATTAGCCATCGACTGCAGGTCAAAGACCCATCGGCCCGTCGAAATGTAGCGGATTGCCTCGACATCCGGCAGTAGCGGCAAACCTTGAGCCAACTGCAAGGCGTAGCGACCAATTCCAGTTAAGGGTGGAAAAATTGTATCAACGGATAAAACAATCTTCAATTTACCTCCTGTATCGGGCCATCAGGGCAAGTTTAGCGCTCCCTACGATCATCTCCAGGCGCTCGAGGGCAAATGGCGAACAACGCCGATTAAAGCCCGAAATGTTTCCTTCGCCGTCTTGGTCCAAACAAACTGCTCCCGCCACTTCCGTGCGGCTTCGCCCTTTCTCTCATCATGCGGATAATCGGTAGTTAATGCTTGCAAAAGCGCTCTTACCCAGGCCTCATCATCATTTGATTCAACATATTTGACATAGTCGCCCCCCACTTCCGGAATCGATCCGCAACGGGTGCTCAGGACCGGGGCTCCAGCAAGCATAGCCTCCAGCACCGGCAACCCGAATCCTTCATACAAACTGGGAAAAGCAAACAAGTCCGCCTGTTGATACAAGCCTACCAAATGTGAACGGTTCAGACCGGACAGTCGGGAAAAGCGATTTGGATCTCTTAATCCCCGCAAAGCCGCTTGCACTGCCGCTTCCCCCAGCCGCGGAAGCCCCACCAACACGAGTTGATGCGGGATCTGCTCCTCCAGCGCCACAAACGCCCGGACCAACTGATCCACGTTCTTGTGCGGATAGGTATTGGCGACACAGAGAATATATGGATCCTTAATCAAGGGTTCACCACCGAAAGGTTCAGCAAAAATCGGATCCGCCGCCAAGGGCGTAACCGCAATTTTATCTGCTTTGGCCCGAGTAAACCGCAGGATTTCACTTTTAGAAAATTCGGAAATAGTCAGCAGCTGTTTTGCCCGCAAACTAGCTGCCTGCACCAGCACCTCCGTAGTAAAACGCCCGACAAAACTTAGATCCTGAGGAAAGCGTTTGTACTGCATATCTAAAATACTTACGACCTGCGGGCTCCCACAAAAAAAAGGCGCGGTATATCCGGGCGACCACAAAACATTGGCTCCCGATTTTCTGACCTTCCCGGGCAATTCGAATTGCTCCCGCAGAATGCGAATCACGCGGTTTCTGGCTTTGAAGGGACACAATACACACTGCCACCCTTCACCGGCAAACTCCGAGGACAAACGCTCATGGTTTTCCAGATTCGTAAACAATATAAAGTCATGCGGAAGCTCCTGCCGCTTCCATTCCCGGAGAATTTCCAGCAAATAAGTTTCACTTCCTCCCACCTCTCCGGGGATAAAAAACAAGGTGTTTATAGCGATTTTCATCCGTGCCGCCTCTGCCATTCCATCAGCGAATAGGCCCCAATAATCCCCCATTTCACGCCAAAGTGCAGAAAGGTTTGCAAGGAGAACATTCCCGCATCCGCGCGCGCCGCTTGAAACTCTTCATCGAATTGTCGACGGAAATGCTGACCACTAATCGAACCTTCATGCCAACAAAACTGTGCCAGCGCGGGGGATGGCACCCGGACCCCTTTGCCCTGACGCCACATCCGCAGCAAAAATTCATAATCCCAAGCTGCTTTCAGATCCAAACGCAACGGACCGGCCGCCTGTGCCGCGGATCGCCGAAAAAAACAAGCCGGTTGGGAAAGGTAATTGATGCACTGAAAAGTAAAGTGGCTGGAAATCGGGAAGAACATTTCTTTAAACCAGGTAATGCCCTTGCGGATTTCCGTCCCCTGCAAATCCACAATCGGACAATGGCCAAAAGCAAAAGCAGCTTCAGGATGTTGAGCTAACGCATCCTGAACCCGCGCCAAGGTACCGGGAAGATAACGGTCATCCGTGTTCAACCAGGCCACTACATCGCCCGTGGCATTGGCAAAGCCCTTGTTAATAGCATCCGCCGGACCCTGGTCGGCTTCGCTGATCAAGCAATCGACGGCCTCGCCATAATTTTGAAGCTTTTCTAGGCTACCATCCGTACTCCCGCCGTCGACAACAACCAGTTCCACCATGATGCCTTCATTCCGTTGCGAAAGCACGCTTTGAAGGCAGCAATCCAAGAATGAAATTGATTGATAACATGGCATGACAATTGAAAACTTCATTCGGCTGACTCGCCAACGCCGGGCGGCGATCTATATCCGCCAAAGGACCGTGGAGTCAACGATGCCCGCATGGGATGCGTGCTGATAGCCTTTGACGGTACGCAATACCGTCTTTGCCTTGCCACCGGCATCTGTCACACTACAGGATGGTTAATGCATCATCGCAAGTTTTCTTTTAAGCGAGCGAACTCTGCAATGGTCATCTCACCTATTAAATCATTGAAGCTGATTTCCGGAGACCAGCCCAGCACCTGCTTCGCCTTGGTTGGATCTCCAACCAAAGACACCGGCTCGCTTGGACGCAGAAATTGCGGGTCGTTAATCACATGGTCTTGCCAGCTCAGGCCGACCGAAGAGAAAGCGATTTCGAGTACATCTTGCACGCTGTGCAAAATGCCAGTAGAAAAAATATAGTCGTCGGCTGTATAGTTTTGTAAAGAGAGCCACATTCCGCGGACATAATCGCGGGCGTGACCCCAGTCCCGCTGAGCTGAGGTGTCACCGAGTTTCAGCACACGTTCATGGCCGGCTTTGATGGCTGCGGCACCCCGGCAGATTTTCTTGGTGACGAAATTCTCTCCCCGCCGCGGTGACTCATGGTTGTAGAGAATGCCATTGACGGCAAATAAGTCGTGTGCGTCGCGATACACGCGCACAATCTGCGTCGCGAAAGCCTTGGCACAGGCATAGGGGCTGACTGGGGCCATCGGTGTTGACTCGGTTTGCGGATGCTGCGCTGGGCGGCCAAAAATCTCGCTCGATGCAGCATGGAAAAACCGCGGCGGTTGCGGCAGGTCGCGCAGGATCTCAAGCAGCCGCAAGGTTCCCATGGCGGTAAATTCGCAGGTTGTCTCGGGGATATCGAAGCTGAGTCCCACATGGCTCTGTCCTGCCAGATGATAGACTTCATGTGGGGCAACCTTGGTCAGCACGCGACGCAGTGTCGTGGGGTCGTCAAGATCAGCATAATGCAGGAATAGGCGCTGATTGTAGACGTCTTTGTCGGCATAAAGATGCGCCAAGCGGCTGCGCTCCAGACTACTCGTGCGGCGCACCGCCCCGTGCACCTCATAATTCTGGTCTAGCAGAAGTTCCGTCAGGTAGGAGCCATCCTGCCCCGTGATACCTGTGATGAGTGCTTTTTTCATACCCGCGCTACCTCCCCGGAGGTTGCCAAGAAATCTGAAACCCTGATGTTTGCCATCGGAGCAACCCTGAACATGGTCTTAATTCCCGCCTTGAATGAGGAGGCATCTATTGGTGCTCTAGTCGGTGCCGCGGGCGCGGTGACCGCTGCACCGGTTGTGGTGATTGATGATGGTAGCACGGACGATACGGCGGCATTGGCCCGAGCGGCAGGTGCGACGGTGCTGAGCTTGCCGCTGAATCTTGGCGCATGGGGGGCGATTCAGACCGGGCTGCGGTATGCAGCGAAAAGCCAATGGCCGCTTGCGGTGACTCTGGATGCAGACGGCCAGCACGAGGCGGAATCGATCGATGCGCTAACCGCGCCGATTCTGGCAGGGGAGGCGGATGTGGTCATCGGCGCATGTCCGGGACGTTTGAGTCTGGCGCGCCGAATTGCCTGGCACTATCTGCGGTGGCTTGGGGGGATTTCGCTTGACGATATTACCTCGGGCTTCCGGGCCTATAACCGGTCGGCAATCGAGTATCTCGCGAGTTCCGAGGCGACCCTGTTAGACTACCAGGACGTTGGTGTCTTGATGCTTCTGCGTCGTCGCGGCTTCCGAACGATTGAAGTCGCCGTACCGATGCAGCCAAGGCAATATGGGAGTTCTCGCGTGTTTGATTCTTGGTGGACAGTTGGTTCTTACATGGCACAAACCACCGTGCTATGTCTTGCGCGCTTGGGCAGTGGTCGCGGTTGGGCACGCCGGCGACATTATCGGCGTGGTGACAGTCGATGCGCCTCCTGATCCACGCGGAAACCGTCTGTCCTTCCTTCTAACCTGTCCCACATAATGACCTATCAAGTCACTTCCCTCGTACTTGGACTGCTGATCGCGGGCACGATTCTTTGGTTGGTGCGTCGCGACCATTTGCATGGTCCTTTTGCGTTCTGGTGGATTGGGGTTGCAGCTACCGTTGCCCTGCTGGGCTCCTGGCCGCGTATGTTCGACTGGATAGCGGTTTTTTTGGGAATCGGTTATCCGCCGATTTTGGCCGTCGTGCTGGGATTCGGGCTATTGTTGGTTAAGATGTTGACGATGGATATCGAGCGTTCGCGGCAGGAACGCCGCGTGCGGCGTTTAGCGCAGCGCATGGCCCTGCTTGAGGCTCGCCAGCGCGCGTTGGAGGATACGCTGCCCTTGTCGCCAAGCGAACCGGCCGATGGCTAGACGTCGGTTAAGGTCGATTCTGGTGTTTGACATGAGCGCTCTCAATGTCGGTAAGTTTTCCCGCCCCCCGGTGGCAGGTGAGTTTGGGTTGTTTCTGACTGTTGCGGTATCGCTCGCGCGGGCCATCGCGCGCTTGCAAGCGTCACCGGCTTTGCGAGATAGCCTAGGTGAGCAAGGGCGGAAAGCACTTGGCACCTGGTTTGGGATCGACACAGTCGCGGCTCGGGTCCAAGCGCTTTATGCGCGCATCTTGGGTTTGGCTGCACTGCACGAAAACGGGGCGAGGGTATGATCTCGCGCGTTCCGCTGGCAGCTATGCTGGGAGCTCTGCTTTTCCTGCTGCTTGGCTGGCTTTCTTACGCGCTCGGACTGGTCCCGTCTGACCCACCCGTGGAGGTTCCTGCTAACCGGCTCGAACTGGGGCAAGGGTCGGCGCACATGTCCTCTGAAGGATTGGTCATTGAAGCTGCCGGCCCCAAAGGCGTGACTGTTCTCGGCGTGCGGCTGGCTGGCGTACCGGCGGACCGCTTTGATCGTCTCGGTTGGCGCTTGCGGGGACTCACTTTTCAGCAGCAACTGGCTGTTGTCTGGATTTCTGATAGTGAGCCAGGGCATCCCCGTCGGGTCGCGGTCGAGAATGACGCGGACACCGATCACGGGGTGGTACTCGCTGATCAAGCCGGCTGGAATGGGCAGATCCTGTGGATTGGATTGGAACTGCAAGGGGCCTTGAGCTCACCTGTGGTTGTCCAGGGGATGACAATTTACCCTTCATCTCCCGGCTTGGGTTGGGTTCTCGAACGCTTGCGCTCGGCTTGGACCTACAAAGAGCCTTGGAGTATGCGCTCGATCAATTTCCGCGAGTCGGCAAGCTCTTCTTGGTCAGAGAGCCTGATTGGGCAGGTTGGGCTTTGGCTGGCTTTAAGTGTTGGCTGTTTTGCAGCCTTGTCAACCAGGATGGGCTGGCGGTATACCATAAGCGGCGCGGCATTATTGGCGCTCATCGGTTGGCTGGCGCTAGATTTGAATTGGCAGTGGCAACTCATGTGGCGTCTTGATGACAGCCGTCGACATTATTCGGGTGTGCCAAGTGAAGAGCGTCTAAGAGTCAAAGAACCCAATGCGTCAATCGAGAAACTCGTGGATAGTGTTCGCACCAATATAGCGGATACTGCATCGAGGATTTTTCTCGTGAGTGCTGATCCGAGCGGCTATGCGCCACTGCGGGTGCGCTACCGTCTGTTGCCATTGAATGTCAGTCCTGGCATGCGGCATTTGCCATCGCCCAATCAGTCTCGAGCCGGGGATTATGTGATGTTGGTTCTGCCGCCGGCCGGCATCCGCTATGACCCTGATCAGCGCCGCTTGACCGACGGATTATCCATGTTGTCAGCCGAGAGAGTGTTGGAGGTCCCTAACGCAGCGTCACTGTTTCGGCTCTTGGAGCCGGAGCCGACCTGATGCGCAGCAGACGAGCTATAACCGCGGGCTTGCCATTACAATGACACTTCTGACCCTTCTCATCGCACTTAGCTTGCCCTGGCTTGCCGCTGTGACTTGGATGCGACTGCTGTTTCCGCAACCAGCGGCCGGACGATGGCCGATGTTGCTGGGTTACGGATATGTTTTTGGCCTGATCTTCACAACGCTTTTGATGCGATTTCAAGCGGCCATTGGATTAGGACTTGGATTTTGGTTTCCCTCGCTGATGCTGGGCGCGGTCACGGCAGCGGGTTGGTGGATGCTGCGGCGCAGCCCCGGGAAGATATGCTCCTCGGTTGCTGCAGAGGTTGAGGATTCACCACCTATTCGCGCCTGGCAATGGGTTGCAATTGTTTTGCTCCTGTTGCTCGTTGTGGTCCGTTTGGCGGGCTTGGCACTAGAGGTCTTCTGGCTGCCGCTCTTCCCGTGGGACGCTTGGACGACGTGGACGGTGCGGGCGGTGGTTTGGTCGCATGCCCATGATCTGGTACCTTTCGTCTCCCCGGATCTTTGGCTAGAACAGCCAAACTCAGGTGTTTACAGCATTCGAGCATGGGAGTACCCGGTTGCGGTTTCGCTGCTCGCTAGCTGGCCGTCGCTTGCGGTTGGCGGCTGGAATGAGACGGTTGCCAATTTGCCTTGGGTTGGGTGCGTTGTGGCTTTGGCTTTGGCGTTTTATGGACAAGCGCGGCTCTGGAAGGCGTCCCCGGTGACCGCCTTGTTGTTCCTTTGGCTGTTGGTGTCTTTGCCCATGCTTGACACCCATGTTGCCTTGGCTGGTTATGCAGATCTTTGGCTGGCAACCGCTTTGGGCCTCGCTTTTTTTGCCTTGATACACTGGGCGAGCGGTGGAGATTGGCGACAGCTGCTATTAGCCCTGCTCGCTGCAAGCGCTTGCGTGCTGCTTAAATGGGAGGGGGCGGTTTGGGTCTTTTTGTTTCTACCAGCCCTTGCGGCAGCGCAATTGCAGCGAAAACGGCTGTTGGTGTTGTTTGTCCTGCTGACTGTTGGCGTTATGGCTGTTTTTTCTGCTGGAGGTCTCTCTCTGGAGTTACCGTTGCTCGGGCGCTTTACGCTGAGTCCAAGTGTGATCGAGCTGCCGCTTGTTGGACGCTTTCCACTAGAACCGAGCGGTTCTTGGGAGCCCTGGCTTGAACACCTGATTATCCGGAATAACTGGCATTTGGTTCCGATACTGCTTGTGCTGACACTGGGTTTTGCCGTTTTCCTGGTAGTCCGCGATATTGGTGGATCATCTCAACGCGCGGGCTTGGTGTGGGTGCTCTCAGCCATCGCCGCCATTTACGTGCTTTTTTTCTTGACGTCTGCCTCTGAATGGGCGCGACAGGGGACCAGCTTGAACCGGATACTGCTCCAATTTATGCCGGCATTTGTATTCTGGATGATGACGGTTTGGGCGGTTTTACTCAACGAAACCGTTTCTGAGCCAGATCGCAGCAAGCCTCCCAACACCTAAACCCGCCGTGTCGCCTGAGATTGGTCTTTGCCAGCCTCCCGTCTGATAATCACATGGCGCACCTTCAACGATGCCGCCCTCCAGAATGCTCGTACCGAAGCAGTGCTTGACCGAGTGCCCGCATGAAGGGGTAGGCTTCGGTGTCGTATTCATAGGCCGCGTCGTTCATGGTCTGGTTTTTGTTGACATAGATGGTCGCGGAGAGAAAGAAGTCGATGTCCTTGGAAGTGTCGTGAATGAAGGCGACATCGGAAACGAACCCATATGACAGGCCCACTTTATTGATGATCTGGATGCTTTCGGGCATTCGCGCTTGCCCACCGACGAGGAGGTACTTGCGAAAGCTGTCCGGTTGATCGCCGCCGACATCCCTGGGGCGCAGCGCCATAGTTCTCAGCAGGAAGTCACGATCATCTGCATCGAGCGCGAACCGCTGTTTTTCGGCGACAGCCGATGGCAGCACCAGGGCGATGAGCATCTGATGGAAGTCGCCAAGCGGAAGGTAATTTTTGTCCGAGAAGTCCATCGGTTCCTCGAACAGCCCGATAGCTGTGCGAGTCCTGAGCCCCGCACGCATGTCAGTTCGCGGCGGCGGATAGCTGCGCTGGCTGCCCCGGGCAGGCTGGCGATAACGGATAGTGCCTGAGCGATCTTGGAAGCTTACCGCCCCTGTGGTGAGTCCCAGTTCGCCGCCGCAGCCGGGTCGGAAGCGGCGGTTAATGACGCCGCGATAGTCCAGTGCACGCAGGCGATCATTGATCGCATCTTGCCCCAGGAATTCGAATAGCCGATTGTAGGCGGTGTTATTGCTGTAGACAAAAATCTGCTCGATACATTGCTCGACAGTGCTACAGCTCTCAGGCGGGTAGCGGCTGCAATCATTGGCGGGATAAATTTCGAACCGATCTTTTCTGCTCAGTCCGAGCTCCTTTAGCCGCTCGAGAGCGAATACGGCGACCGGCAGCTTGACCAAACTTGCTGGATAGTAGAAGTTTTCGTCCTGGCGAAAGGTCCAGGTTGTCAAACGCGGGTGATTGGGCCGTTCGCGGTCTATCGGGCTGTATATGACCTGAATGCGATAGCGCTGCGCGTCATTGATATAGGGTGCGAGCGTTGGGTCCGCGCGCAGAATCCGCTCGAGGGTGTCGAAGTGATCGCTTTGCGACGATGCCAGTTTAGCCGGGGTATGAGGCATACTGTGGGAAGCGCGTTGGAGGCCGCTATCGGTTTCCGTCATCGAGCGAGCCTGCATTGGTGCCGCGGACGGCATTGAGCAGCTCAATAGCGCGAGCGTGGCGCTAATGACTGAGGAAATGCAGATAAACCGTTGCAGCGCAACAGTTTGACGGCGCGTTAATTTCGAGCGTTCCCCACGCATGCCAGCCACTGACTTAGTCGGCAATTGCCGCCGCGATCCTTTGCCCGGTGCGCGCACTGAGTCGGCGGTTCCAGCCGTAAAGCACGAGTCCGCAGAGGACAGTCGCAAGGCCAACGAGCGACTCCAGGGGCTTCTCCCGCAGCAGAAATACCAGCATCCAGCCGGTAATTATCAGAAAGAACAGTGGAGTCCAGGGATAGCCCCAGGTCAGGTAGTGCGTTGGCAGTTCTTCGTCTCGCGCGCGCACGATAAAGACCCCCATCACGGCAAGGAACACCGACAAGGATAAGGTAAAGCCAATGTAGACCAAAATGGCTTCGAAGGAGGAGGACAGGACCAAGTAACAAACCACGACGAACTGGAACAACAACGCGAGATAGGGCACGCCGTTGCGATTCGTGCGCCGAAAAAAGGCAAAGATTTCATAGTCCTCGCCCATGGTTTGCAGCACCCTTGGCCCGGCCCAGGTCATGGCGCTGATGGTTGAGATCAGGCCGAACGCGATCAGCAGCCCCATGGCAACGCCAGCCGTCTCGCCGAAGATGTGGCGCGCGGCGATATAGCCGACCTCGGTCTGGCCGGTCATTTCCGAGATCGGCGCGCTAAAGAGAAAGACTGCATTCAACAGCGTGTAGAGCAGCATGACTAGCATGGTGCCGCCAATTAGCGCGATTGGCAGGTTTCGCCGCGGCTCGCGAATCTCGGACACAATATAAATGGCCGCATTCCAGCCCGAATAGGCATACATGACATAGACTAGGGCAACGGCGAATTCGCTGGAGACCATTTCCTCGAGCACCTGCGGGGAATAGGCGAAAGAGATCGGTTGAGGTGAGGCGATAGCGAAGCCGAACAGGATAAAGAGCAATACCAGCATCACTTTCAAGCTTGTGACCAGCACTTGAAAAAAGCCAATGGTGCGTAACGGGAAGAGATGAACGAGCGTGACTGTCAGGACCGCAGTAATGGCGATACCCGGCATCCAGGGGCCCTGGGTACCGGCGCCCAGGGCCGAGGTGAGATAACTCGACATCGCGATCGCGGCAGCCGCCACGGGTGCCGCAAAGCCGACGGCAATTGAGATGAAACCAGCCAGAAAGCCAATGACGGGGTGATAAATCTGCGACAGGATGTGATATTCGCCACCCGAGCGCGGCATGCGCGCGCCAAGCTCGGCATAAACCAGGGCGCCACAAAGAGCGACCAGACCGCCGAGCGCCCAAAGTGCCAGCACGGCTAGCGGCGATTGGATATCGATTAACTGATAGCCCAGGCTGGTGAAGACACCGGTGCCGATCATGTTAGCCACCACGACGGCAGCGGCGGCTGAGACTCCAATGGCGGGTTTCGATGTCATGGGGGACTAGGGATTTTTGGCTGGGATGCCTGCGCGGAGCATTGTGGGCCGATGCGGGCGGCAAGAGTTACGAAGGGCGTTAGCGCTGGGGCTTAGTGGCATCTTCGACCAGCGTTTCCGCAGTTTTCGCTCGTTTGCGGGCAAGGAGATGATTCTGTGCCGATGTCCACCAATGGTATCCCATTTCAAAGGGCAGTTCAGCAACGCGCTGGGCTTTGGTCAAGTAAGCCTGATTCAAGTCCGGCTGGAAAACACCGCTGAAATCCTTAATCGGCTGGGTGTAGCTACCGAACAGGACAATATCCCAATCTGCCTGGTCCAAGTCGCGATAAGGCACCCCGGTATCGTCCTGAAAGATTGAATCGCTCACCGCCAGCGTCAGCGCGCGGATGCGACTGAAAGTGCCGTAGTGCATCAGATAGGACGCCGACTTGACGAAGGTATTGGTGGGAGCGAGGCGTTTGAGATAGGTCTCCAGGGCGGTGCAATCCCCCAGCTTGGCGTCCGAGACATCGATCTGCAAGTAGGTGGTTTGTTTCTCCGGGGCGTTCTCATTCGCGCGGAAGCGAACCCGCACGCCGCGGATATCCGGGCAGCTGCTGGTTGCAGTCACAGGGGCCGAAACCATGGCATCGGCGAGCGCATGGGTGGTCGATGGATCGTCGTCGAGTTTTCCCAGCGCTTGTTCCTGCTTCTGCGTTTGCTTTTGATCTGGCTCTTGCTCTTGCTCTTGCATTGGAACTTGCACAGGCTCTTGCTCCGGGACCGGTTCCTGCTTTGCATCGGGAGCAGACTTTGCGGCGAACTCCCCGTCTGGGGTCAAAGTGCCTTCCTCAATTGCCATTACCTCGTAACCGGCGCGCGCGATAAACACCAGCAGCAGCGGCAGAACGCCATTAAGTTGGGGCCGGTTCAGATCACTCGACATTCGCCCGGTGATAAAATAACTGCGCTGATAGATGTCGCGCAGCGCCCATTGTACGGCGTCGAGCAGTTGGTAACGCTCCGCGGCCGGAGTTTGCGGATCGAGATGAAAAGACCCGGGCGGCTCGAGTCCGAACAACACATATTCGCGGTTATGCGGATAGAGCATCAACGCATGGATCATGTCCGGTCCGCCGAAGGGATAATAGAGTGGCAAGGCGGGATCGATATCGGCAGCGAAAACCTGCGTTTGCCACTCGCGCATGGGCTCAAAGCGGTCGCGCTCCAGTGCCTGCCAGGTCTCATCGAGCCTGTGCTGATAGGCTTGCCAATGTTCGTCGGTCAGTGACACATAGGGCGAATCCGCAGCGGGCGTTAAGCCAGCAAGGTAACGTGCTGTGGCATTCGGCGTTGCGGCAGCCGCGATCGTTGGCTGGACGCCGGCCAAGACCAATATGAGGCAGGCAACCAAGACTTCGTGCAGTTGGGCGCAGGCCCGGCCGAGTGGTTTCGCTCTGGCTGCTGCGGGAGTAAAAGCGCGTGTTTTCATCATCGGTAAAAATCGTCGTGGCCAGATTGTCTTCAGTAAGCGCCGATGGAATCGGACTGGTCAGCGGCGAGAGACTTCGTATTTTTCTTTGGTTCCATACCTGACGATGGTGACCGGCGTGCCCGACTTGAGGTCATAGAAAAAGAGCCTGTCCATCGCTGAGTTGGACAGGGCAATACAGCCGAGCGTCCAATCGATTCCCATACCGCCTTCGCCATGGATTTCAATATCACCGCCGGGAGACGCTGTGGTTTTAATCTGATTCTTTGCCTTTAGCGCGTTAAATTCACCCAAATCCGCCGGATTTGGATAATCCAGCATATAGGCGCGATAGTACCTTGTCTGGCCGATGTCCCGAACCCAGCTGACGCGGTAGCGACCTTCTGGCGTCGCGCCATCGCCTTGGATGAATTTATCGTTGACGGGATCTCGGCCAAGATCGACCGGAAAGACCTCTTTCTTTTCACCATCAATCCACAACTCCAGCGAGCGAGCGAGCTTGTCGATGATGATCGCCGGTCTGTCGTGCGACTCATGGATGGCTTGGTTGATCCAATCACTGTAACGCGCGAATGCCTCTGCGGAATAACCATAGCGCGGCGGAATTCCGCGAATCGTACCATAACCAGGCTCGGATTCGGGAATGCGGATTGCGTGAGCCGGAGCGCTCAAGCTATCAGGCGTGGCCGGGGACTCAGGCAGTCTCGTGAGGCGGCGTTGTTCGACGAAAGCATGGATGTCATCCCGGAAAATCATGGCAAACCCGATTGCACAAGCGCCACTGATCAACAGAATGACAAGTCGTTTCCGGGCGTTCATCAAATTCTTCGCGGGACAGCGCCAAACAGCCAGTCGGACTAATCCAATTCGGAAACCGGTTGAGGGCCACGAGAAAAAATGCTCAACGCGGTCACTGTGACCAGAATCAGCGCCGCGCCCGATACCTGCGGAAGGGTCAAATGCTCATTCAGTACCACCACACCAAAGAGCGACGCGGTGACGGGCTCAACCATGGCGATGATGGACGCAACCGCCGGCGCAGTGTGCTTAAGACCGACAATATAGAGAACGAACGACAAGCCAGCGCCAAACACGCCAAGAGCCACGAACAGCGGCCAATCCGGAGTACTTAGCACCGCAAGGGTCTGAGCGAAATCGCCGGGCCAAATCAGTACAGCGATAAGAACCGCGAAGGCGATCGCCAGAATTGCCTGCGGGCTCCCATGCGGGGCCGCATACTTAAAGCCAAAAATAAACACCGCGTAGGACAGGCCAGCCAGTAGCCCCGCGGCGACGCCGAGCGGCGTGACACCACTTGCCCCGAGATCATAGATCTGGGTGAGCAGGCCCACGCCGACCATCACCAGGGCAACCGCCGCCCACTTAAGCGCCGTAGGTTTTTCCAGCCCGAGTGCGAAAGACACGAAATACACGAACACGGGGGCACAGTACATCAAGGTCGCCGCCACCGCGACGCTGCCCTGCGCAATACTAAGAAAATAAAAGGAGAAATTTCCCGCCACGCCGAGGCCAGCAATGGCAGACCAGAACCACAGCCGGCGGTCGGTCAGACCGCTGCCACGCGGGCGCAGCGCCAACCAGAGCAGAACGCACAGCAGACCGATCGCACCCCGGTAGAAGGACACGACAAAGGGATCCCAGCCGCTCGCCATCAAAATCCCGCCAATGCCGCCCGACAACCCCCAGAAAATGGCCGCCGCAACCACGAAAAGGGTGCTTGCTCCCATCATGTGTTTGATTGTTCCTCTTGCACGTCGCTCCAATTCGGATAACTTGAGTGTCTCACAAACAGGCGCACACAAGCTCCGGCCGTCGATGTGGCTCAGAAACGCCAAGGCTTGCTAACAATTTCCAACCTGCTTTGTCCCGAGCAGGAATCAGGCCTTTTCTGCATTTTTCCCAAAGAGCCGGAACCGCTGATCACAAAACCCGCGCCAAGTGGCGCGCCATCGGAGCCTATGGGAAGGGAGGCGACTGGACCTAATCGCGCGGCATGAGCCCCGCCCGCAAGGTGAGGGCTGTGTGGCCATGATCAGCTGCCGCGAGGGTTCCGGGTGCCCCCTCAGCCACTAACTCGCCACCGGCGTCGCCGCCTTCCGGCCCCAAGTCGATCACCCAGTCGGCGGCGGCAATCAGATCTAAATCATGCTCAATGACCAGCACGGAGTGGCCGACGCTGACCAGCCGCCCGAGTACCCCGATCAGCCGCTCGACATCAGCCATGTGCAGGCCGACGGTGGGTTCGTCGAGCAGATAAAGCGTTGGGCGGATGGCGGTGCCTTCGATGCTGGTGCGGGCTTTGCCGAGTTCGCTGACCAGTTTGATGCGCTGGGCCTCGCCGCCGGAGAGGGTGGGGCTGGGCTGGCCGAGGGTCAGGTAGCCGAGGCCGACGGCTTGCAGCAGTTCGAGCGGTTGGCGGATGGCGGGATGGGCGCGGAAGACTTCGACCGCCTGGTCGACCGGCATGGCCAGCACCTCGCCGATGCGGTGGCCGAGATAGCGGATGGCGTTGGTCTCGGCATTGAAACGGCGGCCGCCGCAGACTTCGCACAGATGGGTGACATCGGGCAGAAAGCTCATTTCCAGGCGCTGAAAGCCCTGGCCTTCGCAGGCCTCGCAGCGCCCGCCTTTGGTGTTGAAGGAGAAGCGGCTCGGTCCCCAGCCGAACATGCGCGCCTCGGGCGTGGCGGCGAACAGGCGGCGGATGCTGTCCCAGAAGCCGACGTAGGTGGCGGGGCAGGAGCGTGGGGTTTTGCCGATAGGGGTTTGGTCGACTTCCAGCACTCTGGCGAGGCTTTGCCAGCCGCCGAGTGACTTGCAGCCGATGACTTCTGCGCGGCGCTGAGCTTTGCCTGTGCCTTTGGTCGGGCCGGCGCTGCCGAGCAGGTTGCGCAGAGAGGCGCCGATGAGATCCCGCACCAGGGTGGATTTGCCGGAGCCGGAGACGCCGGTCACGCACACCAGGCGGGCGAGCGGGATGTCCAAATCCAGGTTTTTCAGGTTGTTCAGGGTGGCGCCCTGGATGTGCAGTTGCTGTTTGGGCGCGGGCTTGGGGGCGAGTTGGGGCACGGATTGGGGTTTGGTATCGACATGATCGGCTTCGGGTTCAGCGACACGCTCAAACGCTTGCTCGGGATGGGCATGGTCGCGCGCCAGATAGCGCCCGGTGATGGACTCCGGGTTCGCCATCAACTCGACGGCGGTGCCGCGCGCGACCAGTTGGCCGCCATGCACGCCAGCGCCAGGTCCTAGGTCGATGATCTCCTCGGCACGGTGCATGAATTCCTGATCATGCTCGACCACCAACACGCTATTGCCGCGATCGCGCAGGTCTTCGAGCGTGGTGAGCAGCCGCTGGTTGTCGCGTGCGTGTAGGCCAATGCTGGGCTCGTCGAGGATGTAGCAGACGCCGCGCAGGTTGGAGCCAAGCTGGGCGGCGAGGCGGATGCGCTGGGCCTCGCCGCCGGAGAGGGTGGGCGCGGCGCGGTCTAGGGTCAGATAGCCGAGGCCGACTTGCTCGAGAAAGCCGAGTCGGCCGCGCACTTCGGCGAGCAGGTCGGTGGCGATGGCGGCTTCGCGCTCGTTGAGCGCCAGATCGGCCAGAAAGGCGCCGGCCTGGGTAACGGTCAGGGCGGAGAGGGCGCCGATGGACTGGTCGCGAAAGCGCACGGCCAGCGCTTCAGCGTTCAGACGCTGGCCCTGGCAGCTTGGGCAGGATTGGGCAGTGTCGAGTTCCTGCCATTGGCGTTCCTCGCCGCTCTGCTCGGCGTCGAAGCCGCTGAGCTGCGCGCCGGTGCCGAAGCAGCTCGGGCACCAGCCGTGGCGGGAGTTGTAGGAAAACAGCCGAGGGTCGGGCTCAGCAAAGCCGCGCCCGCAGCCGGGGCAGGTGCGCTGGGTGGAGAAGTTGCGCGCCGCGCTGTAGGGCGCGTCGACCGGTCGCACGCGCACCAGACCATCGCCGAGATCGAGCGCCTGCTCGAGCGCCTGTTTGAGCAAAGCGCGGGCGGGGTCCAGCGCGCTCGGGTCGAGGAGGAGCGTCCCGACCGGCAGGTCGATGGAATGCTCGCGATAGCGGTCGAGCACTGGCCAGGCTGCGGTCGGCAGGGGCTCGCCATCGACAATCAGATGCTCATAGCCCTGTTTGGCCGCCCATTCGGCGAGCTCTTTATACAGGCCCTTGCGCGCGATGACCTTGGGCGCAAGGAGTTCGATCTTCTGGCCGCTGAAGCTGTCGAGCACTTGGCACAGAATGGCTTCCCCGCTCTGGGGCGCGACCGGCACCTGGCATTCCGGGCAGTGGGGCACGCCGAGTTTCACATAGAGCAGACGCAGATAATGGTGAATCTCGGTCAGGGTGCCGAGGGTGCTCTTGCGCCCGCCGCGACTGGTGCGTTGCTCGATGGCTACAGTCGGCGGAATGCCGAAGATGGCATCGACCTCGGCCTTGGCGGCCGGTTGCACGAACTGACGCGCATAGGCGTTGAGCGATTCGAGATAACGCCGCTGGCCCTCGGCAAAAAGCACGTCGAAGGCGAGGGTGCTCTTGCCGCTACCGGACACACCGGTGATTACGATAAAACGTCCGCGTTCGATGTCCAGCGACAAGTCTTGCAGATTATGCTCGCGCGCATGGCGAATACCGATGACGCCGGGGGCTTGAGTCTCAGTGGCGGAAATGGCGGCTGCGGCCAGATAAGTCGCCATCGGTGCCTCGGCGACTCGGTCCAGCTCAACCCGGTTCAGCTCAACCCTATCCAGTTCAACTGGGTTCAGCGCCGCGCTGGCCTCGGCGTCTTCCCTTAATGCACGTCCGGTGTGGCTGTGCGGATGCTGGGCGAGCGCCTCCGGTGTGCCGGTCGCGACCAGCTCGCCGCCTTGGTCGCCACCTTCGGGTCCAAGATCAATAATCCAGTCGGCCGCGCGCATCAGGTCCAGATTGTGCTCGATGACGATGAGCGAATGGCCGGCGTCGAGCAGGCGCTGGAAAGCACCGAGTAGGGTGGCGATGTCGTCTGAGTGCAAACCTGTGGTCGGCTCATCAAGCAGAAAAAGCATTCCGCCGGGCGTGACCGTCGTGCCCTTGCGCCGCCGGCCCGCCTTGGCCAGATGGCCAGCCAGCTTGAGCCGCTGCGCCTCGCCGCCGGACAGGGTCGGCACCGGTTGGCCCAAGCGCAGATAGTCGAGCCCGACTTCTTGCAGCGGTCGCAAGGCGCGGGCGATGTCTTTATCCTCACCGAAGGCTGCCAGCGCTTCGGCCACCGTCAGTTCCAGCACATCGGCGATATTGGCACCGGGCAGCGGGCTGTCTGCGGGCAGGCGGATGCCGAGCACCTCGGGGCGATACCGCTTGCCGTCGCAGTCCGGGCAGCGCAGATAGACATCCGACAGGAACTGCATCTCCACCTGCTCGAAGCCCGAGCCGCCGCAGCCCGGACAGCGCCCAGGGCCGGAGTTGAAGCTGAAATGCCCGGCCTTGAAGCCGTGCTCGCGGGCCTTTGGAGTGGCGGCGAAACGCTTGCGCAGCGGGTCGAGCGCGCCGACATAGCTCGCCGGATTGGAGCGCGCGCTGCGTCCAATCGGCGCCTGATCGATCAGAATCGCATCCTCGATCAGCTCGGCGCCTGTGATGGCCGTGCAGTCGCCTGGCTCGGCCTCGGCATGGCCTTTGATGCGGCTCAGGCCCAGATAGAGCACCTGATGCACCAGGGTCGATTTGCCGGAGCCGGATACGCCTGTGACCACCACCAGTCGGCGCAGCGGAAAATCGACATCCAGGCCCTGTAGATTGTGTTGCGTGGCGCCCTTGACTCGGAGTGCCGGGCCGTCGGGAGCGGGAGGGCAGGGCGTGCGCGTGCCGCTCACCTGGCGTCGGCCACTGAGATAGGCGCCGGTCAGGGAGTCGGGCTGGTCGAGCAGCGCCGCCGGTGGACCGTTGAACAGCAACTGGCCGCCACGCTCGCCCGGCCCCGGCCCGAGGTCGAGAATCCGGTCGGCGGCGCGGACCAGCTGCGGATCATGCTCCACCACGACCAGGGTGTTGCCCTGATCGCGCAGCCGCTTGAGGATGCCGAGCACTCGGTCGAGATCGCGCGGATGCAGGCCGATGCTCGGCTCATCGAGCACAAAAAGCGTATTAACCAGCGAGGTGCCGAGCGCCGTGGTCAGATTGATGCGCTGTACCTCGCCGCCCGACAGGGTGCGCGACTGGCGGTCGAGCGTCAGATAGGCCAGGCCCACGGTCACCAGATAATTCAGCCGGTTGCGGATGCTGTCGAGCAGCAGTCGCAAGGCCTGGTCCATGGCACCGGGGAATTCCAGGCCGTCGAAAAAGGCCGCCAAGCGGCCAATCGGCAAGGTCATCAGATCATGCAGATTCAGCCCCGGCAGTCCCAGCCAGGCCATCTCCGGCATGTGGGCGCGCCCGTGGCGAAAGCGCGCCTGCCGATCCAGCGCCTGGTCGGCCAGCTCGTGCCCGCCGAGACGCCAGTCGAGCGCCTCGTCAATCAGGCGCGCGCCTTGGCAGTCCGGGCACATCTCGTAGCTGCGATAACGCGACAGCAGTACCCGCACATGCATCTTGTAGGCGCGACTTTCCAGCCAGTCGAAAAAGCGCGTCAGCCCATACCAGACCGACTGATTGGCATCCTGGGTCCAGTCGCCTTCGCCCTCGATCACCCAACGGCGGTCGTCATCGGTCAGCGCGGACCAGGGGATGTCGGTCGGAATGCCCCGGCGGTGCGCCTGTCCGATGAGATCCTCCCGCACCTCGGCATAGCCATCGGACTGGATCGGCTTGATCGCGCCTTCGAGCAGAGACTTGCTGTGATCCGGAATCACCAGATTCCAGTCGATGCCGATTACCCGCCCGAAACCGCGACAGCTCGGGCAGGCACCGGCCGGGGAGTTGAAGGAAAATAGCCCCGGGCGCGGCTCCTGATAGCGGATATCGCAATCCGGACAATGGCGCGCGGCCGAGAAAGGCCAGGGCGCGAGCGGCTGGCGTTCGCCATCCAGCGGATAGACCCGGAGTTGCCCGCGCCCCTGATCCAGCGCGGCTTCGATGGCCTCCAGCGCGCGCTCGCGTTTGTCATCGCTCAGGCGCAGTCGGTCTTGAATGACCTCGATGCGCTCGGGCGATTCGCTTAAGGTGCGCGCATAGCCCTGCTGCGCCAGCAATTCCTTGACCTGCTCGACGGACAGGCTTTCCGGCACCATGACTGAGAAGCAAATCATGGTGCGTGGCGGCTGCCCATCAACAAGCTGCGTCTCGCCCCGCCGCCGCAGCTCCGCCCAAATACTCGCCGGCGTGTCGCAGCGTACCTCATGCCCACAGCCATGGCAGAACAGTCGGGAGGCGCGCGCAAACAGGAGCTTGAAATGATCATTCAGCTCCGTCATGGTTCCCACGGTCGAGCGCGAGGTGCGCACCGGATTGGTCTGATCAATCGCAATCGCTGGCGGAATCCCCTCAATGCGATCCGCCGCCGGGCGGTCCATGCGGTCGAGAAACTGCCGCGCATAGGGCGAGAAGGTCTCGACATAACGCCGCTGCCCCTCGGCATACAAAGTATCGAAAGCCAGCGACGACTTGCCACAACCGGATACGCCCGTGACCAGGATCAGCTCACCCAGCGGCAGGTCGAGATCGAGATTCTTGAGATTATGCTGGCGCAGACCGCGCAGCAGGATGCGGTTGGGTTTGGATGTCAATGCAGGCTCGTTGGCACGAGGGTGGCAAGTCCAGGAAGCTTGTTAAGGACGCTTTCGCGCCTGTCTCTAACGCCGCTCAGTCGACTCGCGATCAGGCTCGGCCGACTCGGAACCTCCGCCTATGCTGTCCTCGGTGCCGTCAATCAGCTTGCGGATATTGCTGCGGTGGCGCCAGAACAGGATGCCTGTGATGATCAGCTGCATGCCGACCAGTTCCGGTTGCGGGCGGAATAGCCAGACGATGATCGGCGCTAATGCCATGGAGATTAGCGCCGAGAGCGAGGAGATCTTGAGGCCCTTGGCGACGAACAGCCAGATGCCCGCCACGCATAGCCCGATGGGCCAGAACAGGCCGAATTGCACGCCAAGCGCGGTCGCCACGCCTTTGCCGCCGCGAAACCCAAAGAAGACCGGAAACAGATGCCCGAGAAAGGCCGCGAGCCCCACGGCCGCCAGGGTTCCAGGGGCAGCGCCGAGCAGATGCGCTGCGACCATCGGCAGCAGGCCCTTGAGGCTGTCGCCAAGCAGGGTGATGGCGGCGGCCCTCTTGCCCTTATCGCCGCCGATGCGCAGCACATTGGTCGCGCCCGGATTGCCCGAGCCCTCGGTGCGCGGATCGGGCAGCCCCATCAGCCGGCAGACGATGATGGCGCTCGACACCGAGCCGAGCAGATAGGCGCCCACAACCAGTGCGAGCGGGAGCAATAGAGCAAGCATGTTCATGGCGGCCATTTGACTGTTTGGGAGGCTTGGGGTCAAGTGGCGGGCTGGTCATGGCTCCATCAATCGCCTATCCTCACGCCCTGTTGTTCCCGAACAACAGGGAATTTGGGCCTGGTTTTGGGCCGGGCGACGGTCGCGGGGGACGCCGTGAGAACATCCCTGTAGGCTTCCCAACGGCATCCATGCCGCTGAACCCCCCCGGCACCCGTTGCCCTGCCCAAAACCAATAGAGTTATTTCTGATCGCCATAACACACTTGACGCGCATGGATATTGTCTTTCTAACCGGCCTGCGGATCGAGACCACCATCGGCATCTATGAATGGGAGAAGTCGATTCGCCAACCCGTGATTCTGGACATCGAAATGGCGGCCGATGTCGCCGCCGCGGCCGCGCTCGATCATATTGACGAGACGCTGGACTACAAGGCCGTGGCCAAGCGACTGAAGGAATTTGTCGGTGAAGCGCGCTTTGAGTTGGTTGAGAGCCTGGCCGAGGCCTGCGCGACCCTGATCCGCGAGGAGTTTAGCGTGCCCTGGGTGCGTCTGCGGCTGAACAAGACCGGCGCCGTGACCGATGCCGACGGGGTCGGCGTGATCATCGAGCGGGGCAGCAGGGCTTAAGCGTGCGCTGCTGGATCGGTGTCGGCAGTAATCTGCGGCGTGAACCGTCCATTCGCGGTGGTCTGCATGATTTGCAGCGACGTTTCGGGAGCTTGCGCATATCGCCGGTTTACGAGACCGAGGCCGTGGGCAGCGACGGTCCGCCATTTCTCAATTTGGTCGTTGGTATCGAGACGCGGCTTGCCGTCAGTGCCATCAACGCGCTGCTGCATGCAATCGAGGACGAGCATGGTCGCGTGCGCGACGGGGATAGGTTCGCACCGCGCACGCTCGACCTGGACCTGCTGACCTATGGCGCCATGGCCGGCGAGATCGAAGGCTATCGGGTGCCGCGCGCGGAAGTTCTCGACTACGCCTTCGTGCTGGCGCCCCTGGCGGCGGCGGCGCCCCAGGAGCTCCATCCCGAGCTGGGACAGAGCTACGCCGACCTGTGGCGCGATTTCGACCTCGCGGCACGCGGTCAGGCAGCACCGATTGAGCAGTCGGGCTTGTTTAGGGGCTGATATTTTCAGCGCCCGCATTTCGCGCCAGCCGCTCGCGCAGGCGCTGAAAGACTGCCAGCCGTTCGGACGCGATCCGCCCGTCAGCGACGGCGGCACGAATGGCGCAGTCCGGCTCTGCGTCATGGCGGCAGTCGGCAAAGCGGCACAGGCCGGCGTGCGGGCGAAATTCCGGAAATCCCTGCTCGAGCTCGCTCGCGCTGAGCGGCGGTAGCCGGAAGCTGCGCACGCCGGGCGAGTCAATCAGATGCCCGCCACCCGGCAGGCGATAGCAGCTTGCCGCCGAGGTGGTATGCCGCCCGAGTCCCGTCGCCTGCGACAGCTGCCCGATCTGTATCTCCCGATCAGGCAAGAGTGCCTGAACGATCGAGGACTTGCCCACACCCGATTGGCCCACCAGAATGCTGGTCTGATCACGCAAATAGTCGTTCAGCGGCTCGAGTCCACGCCCCTCGCGCGCGCTCAGCGACAGCAGGGGATAACCGATCCGCTGGTAATCGGCCAGACTGGCGATGAAATCCGCCTCGGCTTGCGCGTCGAGAAGATCCAATTTGTTGCACAAGAGCAGCGACCGCACGCCGATATGCTCAGCGGCCACCAGGTACTGGTCGATGAGATCGCCGGCCGGCGCCGGCTCTGGCGCGCAGACAAACACCAGTCGACTGATATTGGCCGCGAGCGGCTTGCTGCGTCCTGTCGTATCCGGGCGGCTCAACAGCGAATGGCGCGGCTCGACCGCCGTGACTACGCCGCTCCCCGCGCCTGTGGACTCCCAGATGACCCGGTCACCGCACACTGGATCGCCGATGTTGCGCCGGCTCACGCAGTGGATGATCTGCCCGTCCTCGCACGCCACCGCCAGATTGGCGCCATGGCGCACTGCGACCAGGCCGGTCTGGGGCGCCCCAGCACCGGTGTCGGCAAGTGCCTCCTCGGTGCGGATCTCGCGCTGCTCGCGACGACGCGCCTGGATCGCCCTGACGCGCTTGAGTTGCTGCTCTGACAGGCGTCGTCGCGGCATGCCGGGTGCTTGACAGGCGCGGGGGCTAAAGTGGCTGGGCTGACAATGTCTGGGCTGACAATGTCTGGGCTGACAGCATTTGTGCTGACAGTGTCATGGCTTGAAGTGATAGTAGCGATCGTTCAGCAGCCCGGTGACGTCCATGATCTGATCGTCGAACCAGCGCAGCTCCAGCGAGGATTCGCACCGGCGCACCTGGGACTCAAGCCCGCTCAGCGAATTGATCATCCGGTCATCGCGCGTGTAGACCTCGGTGCCATGACACTTGGTGCAATTGGCGTCGTAGAGACCTTCGGCCGCGGCTGGCTCAGCCGGGGCCGCGCTGGGCGCTGACAAAGGTAAGGCCGACAATAATGCGGCGGCGCAAGCCCCGGCCCACAATGTGATGCGCTCCGGGCGGTTCGGCTTAGTCTGGATTGGAGTCTTCATTCTGCGGTCTCCTGTGGTTCAATGATGGTGTGGTTCTGATGATGGCCAGGCACGGAGTTGGTGACTTCGGTTATCCTCGCCAGCTGCGGCAACAGCAGTGCGTTTTCGGCTCGAGCCCGGGATGCCATATTGTTTGGCAATGCAATCTTGCTATTGTATGGCGCCGGCTTGTTTCTTATCGTGCTGGCTCTGACCTAGTGCAGCCGGGGAAATCCAGGCGCGTGATTTGACGGAACGGGACGTGACATATCATGGCGGGCAACGAAGATAACCTGATCTGGATGGATCTGGAAATGACGGGTCTTGATCCCTTTACGGATCGAATCCTCGAGATGGCGGTCATTATCACCGACAGTCACCTTGAGGTGGTGGCGGAAGGGCCTGTGCTCGCGGTGCGCCAGTCCGAGGAAGTTCTGGCTGGCATGGATGAATGGAACCGTCAGCATCATGGTGACTCGGGTCTGATTGAGCGGGTGCGCTTCAGCGATCAGGACGAGGCCAGCGCTGAGGAACAGATGCTGAGCTTTTTGCAGCTTCACTGCAAGGCCGGCAAGTCGCCCTTGTGTGGCAACAGTATCTGTCAGGACCGCCGCTTCCTGGCCCGCTTCATGCCCCGACTCGAGGCGTTTTTGCATTATCGCAACCTGGATGTCAGCACGCTGAAGATTCTCGCCCAGCGCTGGGCGCCGGCCGTGGTTGATAACTTCAAGAAAAGCAATCGGCACGAGGCCCTGTCCGACATCCGCGAGTCCATCGACGAGCTCAAGCATTATCGCGCCGAGTTTTTGTGCGTGCATTGAGGGGATTTGCTGATTCCCCGCGGCACGGATGCGAGTCACTTTCGTTTCAGGATACGAGCCACTTACCCTGCTAAGGTCAATAGGCTAGCCATGACACTCCCGTCCAATGCGGTGCACCCCCAGTCTCCGCCTCTGAAAACACGAACAGCCCTCATTTCGCCCATCCGGCGCGGTTGGCCAGTCTGGCTATCCAGGCTCTTTCTGCTGCCGCTGTTCGCCTTTTGCGGCATGCATCCAGCAGCAGTGGCCTCCCAGGCCGGCTGGCCGCCCAGTATGGCGGCCCTGGATTTTCTGCCTCCGCATTTTGTCGAGCCGGCCAAGAAACAGCGCGAGCGGCTGCAGCCAGAACCGGCCGCCGCTGGCAATCCGCCACCCGCGCAGCTGCTGGAGCAGGCACAAGCCGCGCTGCAGGCTAAAAATCCCCAGCAAGCCTTTGACTTGTATGCACGCGCTCTAAAGCAGGGCGGTGTTGGGCGCTATTCCGCCTGGTTTGGCTTGTCACGCGCTGCGGTGGCGAGTCGCCCTGACGGCTGGAAGGAAAAGCGCCAGATGCGGCAGGAGGCCATTGGTGGTGCCATCAATGCCTATCTGACTGCGAATGATCGCACCCAGGCGGCCAACTCGCTGGCATCGCTCGGGCAGGCGCTCGAGCAATGGCCAGACTGGCGCGCGTCAATTCGCGCCTGGCGGGCGTCTCTGGCACTGGCGGAGAACAGCGAGTATCGCGCCCATCTGGATAAGCTGGTGGCCAAGCACGGCTTTCGTATTATCGACCATGAGGTATCGGCAGACGCGCGCGACCCGCGCATCTGCGTGAACTTCTCCGACCCGCTGGCAATGGACGGGGCGCCGCTGTCGGACTATGTCACCGTCGATCGCCCCGACCTGGCGGTCGAGCCGGAGGAAGGCTCCATTTGCATCGACGGCGTGCGCCATGGCGAGCGTTATCGCATCGGTCTGCGCGCCGGTCTGCCGGCGCACGACGGCGAGAAGCTGCCCAAGACGGTCGAGCTTGAGGTCTATGTGCGCGATCGCGGTCCCTCGCTGCATTTTCCCGGCCGCGCCTATGTGCTGCCGAGTGGCGGCGGCGCCAGTCTGCCCATCGTCTCGGTCAATACCGATGTCATTCAGGCCAGCCTTTACCGCATCGGCGATCGCGCGCTGGGCGGCTTTGCCGCCGACGAAAACCTGTTCGAGACGCTGAACGAAGACAGCGCCAGTGAACTGGCCGAGCGCTCCGGGGAGCTGTTGTGGAAAGGTGAGTTCGATGTGCGCAACACCCTCAATGAGGACATCACCTCCACGCTGCCACTGGCGGAGTTGATCGGTGAGAGCGCGCTCAAGCCTGGCATCTATGTGCTCACGGCGCGCTCCCGTGAGCGCCTGGAGCAGGATTACAGCTACGCCACCCAGTGGTTTGTGATCTCCGATCTCGGCCTGACCGCGCTCAGTGGCGACGATGGCCTGCATGCGCTGGTACGCTCGCTCGCCACCGCCGAGCCGCTGGCGAATGTCCGACTGCAACTGCGCGCGCTCAATCAACAAGTGCTGGGTGAAGCCGTTACCGACGCGCGCGGCCATGCCCAGTTCGACCCCGGCTTGTTGCGCGGCACCGGCGGTAATCGCGCCGTGCTGCTGAGCGCCGAGAGTTCGAGCGGCGACTATGGTTTTCTCGATCTCGACGGCAGCCCTTTTGACCTGACCGACCGCGGCGTAGCTGGCCGGCCGGCGCCAGGCCCCATCGACACCTTCCTGACCAGCGAGCGCGGTGTCTACCGCCCGGGCGAGACGGTCGCGCTCACGGCCCTGACGCGCGACCCGAAAGCGCGCGCGGTCGTCGACTTGCCGCTCACCTTCATCATCGCGCGCCCGGACGGCGTCGAGTTTCTGCGCCAGCGGGTAACCGACCAGGGCCTCGGCTCTTATGCGCTGGAGCTTGCCTTGTTGCCGGATGCCATGCGTGGCACCTGGCAGGCGGCCCTGCATCTGGACCCGGACAAGCCAGCGCTCGCAACCGCCAGCTTCCTGGTCGAGGATTTCGAGCCCGAGCGGCTGGAATTTGATTTGACCACCCAGGCCAAGCAGATCGATCCGCGCGATCCGCCAGTGCTGGCAATCGATGCACGCTACCTCTACGGCGCGCCCGCAGCCAATCTGCGCGTCGAGGGCCAGGCGCGGGTGACCGCAAGCGACAGTCTCGCGGCCTATCCCGGCTATCGCTTTGGCCTTGCGAACGAGGACTTCACCCCCGAGCTCGAGCTGTTCGAGGCCGCTGAAACCGACTTAAGCGGTCAGGCCGAGATACCGGTCGCGCTGCCAGAGGCAGTCTCGGCAAGCCAACCGCTGCGGGCGAAAATCAGCGTGCGTGTCATCGAGGGCAGCGGCCGGCCGGTCGAGCGGGAACTGCAACTGCCGCTTGCCGACGAACGCTCACGACTTGGGCTCAAGCCACTGTTCGACGGTTCGCTGCCCGAGGGCGCCAACGCCGCCTTCGAATTGCTCGCGCTTGATGCGGCCGGCGAGCCCATGTCCGCCGATGACCTCTCCTGGACCTTGTCGCGCGTGACCACATCCTTCCAGTGGTATCAGCGCGACGGCGACTGGCGCTTTGAGCCCATCAAAGAACGCCGGCGGGTTGCCAGCGGCACTCTTGACACCGCCGCCGCAGCGCCGGCCAAGCTCGAAACGCCCATCGACTGGGGCGCCTATGAGCTGGAAGTGAAGGCTCCCTCTGGCGCTTTGGTGCCGGTCAGCCTCGCGTTCGACGCCGGCTGGTATGTCTCACCCAAAGCCTTTGATACCCCGGATGCGGTCAAGCTGGTGCTCGACAAGGCCGACTATCGCGTCGGCGAGACCGCACGGGTGCATCTGGAGCCACGTTTCCCGGGCCTGGCGCTGGTCATGGTTATCAACCAGGGCATCGTCGCCATGCATCCGGTGCAGGTGTCGGAGGAGGGCGCCGAGATCGAGCTGCCCGTCACCGCCGATTGGGGCAGTGGCGCCTATGTGACCGCGGCGCTCTACCGGCCGCTCGATGTCGCCGCCAAGCGCATGCCCAAACGTGCCATTGGTCTGCAATGGGCGGGGGTCGATCCCGAGGCGCGCAAACTGGATGTCAAGATCGATGCACCCGCGCAGGTGGCGCCGCGCGGCCCCTTACCGATCGGGCTTGAGATCGCCAACCTGCCCGCCGGCGAAACTGCCTATCTGACCGTCGCTGCGGTCGACGAGGGCATCCTGAATCTCACTGATTTCAAGACCCCGGCACCGGATGCCTGGTACTTTGGCCAACGCCGGCTCGGGCTTGAGATTCGCGACCTCTACGGGCGTCTGATCGATCCGCTGCAGGGCGAGCCTGGGCGTCTGCGCAGCGGCGGCGATGCTGCTGCCCTAATGCGCATCGATGGTCCACCGCCAAGCGAGGCGCTGCTCGCCTTCCATTCCGGCGTGCTCATGGCGGATGACCAAGGCCGCGCCCAGGTCAGCTTTGATCTGCCGGACTTCAACGGCCGCGCGCGCCTGATGGCCATGGCTTGGACCGAGGACGGTGTCGGCCATGCCGCGGCCGATGCCCTGATTCGCGATCCCGTCGTGGTCAGTGCGTCGTTGCCACGTTTTCTGGCACCTGGCGATCGCTCGCGACTGCTGATCGACCTAACTCACGTCGAAGGGCCGGCCGGACAGGTTAAGTTGGAACTGGCCAGCGGCGGCGAGACCTTGGCGCTTGACGGCCCGACAATCGCCGAATTCACCCTGACCCCGAAAGGCCGCGCGAGGGCGGAATTTCCGCTTAAAGCCCTGGCCACCGGCACCGGCCAGCTCGATCTGGTGCTCACCACCCCGGATGGCAAGCGGCTGACTAAGGCCCTGCAGCTGCAGGTGCGCGACCTGACCCCGCCGGTGCAATTCACCGAGCAGCGGCGCATCGTTCCCCGCAGCCCCGGACTCGAACTCGGCGCCGGACTGCTCGGCGATGCCGCCAGCCACGCGCTGGTCGCCGGCAGCGAATCCTGGCAGGTCTCAGTCACCGGCGCCGGGGCACTCGATCTGGTCGGTCTGCTGCGCGCGCTTGATCGCTATCCCTATGGCTGTTCCGAACAGCTGACCAGCCGCGCGCTGCCGCTGCTCTATGTCGACACCCTGGCACTGGGTCTGGATCAGGACAGCGACGGCAAGCGTCGCGAACGGGTCGAGCGCAGCATCCGCGAGCTTGCTGGCAAGCAAGCCAGCGACGGCAGCTTCGGTCTCTGGTCGCCCAATGACGGCAGCAATCAGGACCAAGAGCTGTGGCTTAACGCCTATGTGACGGACTTTCTCACCCGCGCCGCCGAGGAGGGCTACCAACCGCCAGAAACCGTGTTCTCGCTGGCGCTCGATAATCTGAAAAACCGCATTGCCTACAGCAGCGACTTCGATAACGGGGGCGAGGGGATCGCTTACGCGCTCTATGTGCTGGCGCGCAACGGGCGCATTTCGCTCGGCGATCTGCGCTATTACTTCGAGACCAAGCTTGAGAACTTCGCTACCCCGATGGCGCGCGCCCAACTCGGCGCGGCCCTTGCGCTGCAGGGGGCTCAGCCACGCGCACGGGCAGCGCTGGAGTCCGCCTACCAGTTGTGGCAGCAACAGGCCAACGACCTCGGTAAAAACGGCCTGGATGACAGCAGCTGGCGGCCGGACTTCGGCTCCCATCTGCGCGACGGCGCGGCGGTGCTAGCGCTCGCGGCCGAGCATCTGCCCGACGCTCCACCAATGGATGGACTGGCGCGGGCGGTCGATTCCCTGGCGACAATTAAGTCCGAAGGTGGCGGTCTGAGCCGCAACCTCAGCACGCAGGAGCAGGTCTGGCTCGTGCTGGCAGCGCACGCGCGCATGACAGGTGCTACCGCGCCCGTGCTGCAAATCGACGGTCAGGATCATAGCGGCCCCTGGAGCGGGCGCTTCGATGCCATCGATCTGGCCACATCGTCTGTGGTCATCCGCAACCTCGGCGAGCAGCCGCAAATCGCCATGGTGACCGTCACCGGCCAGCCGCGCACGCCGCCGCCCGCCGGCGGGCAGGGTTACCGCATCAGCCGCCAGTACTATGACCTCACTGGCGCCCCGGTCGATGTGGGCTCCGGGGATGTTATCCGGGTGCAGCAGGGCACGCGCCTGATTGCGGTGCTCGACATCACCGCCGACCAGTCTGGCTCCGCGCGCCTGATGATCGAAGACCCGCTGCCCGCCGGTTTCGAGATCGATAATCCGCACCTACTTGCGTCCGGGGATATCAGCGGACTGCCGGCGCTCAAGCAAGGGCCGCAACCGCTCGACAGCCCCGCGTACCAGGCATTTCTCGCCGACCGCATGCTGGCTGCGGTCACTCTCGGCGAGCGCGACGATGAGCACTTCCGCCTCGCTTACGCGGTGCGCGCGGTCTCGCCAGGAGTCTTCGCGCATCCGCAAGCGCGGGTGGAGGACATGTACCGACCGCAACAGCGCGCTTGGACCGATGCTGGTGAGGTAGAGATTGTGCCGTCGCGCTAAGACCCGTGCGGGTCGCGCGAAATTGCGCTTGTGGCTGGTATAGAATGTTCCGAAATACAGCAGACCAGGGGGGTAGAATGGATCGCATCAAACGGGTAGGTTTCGTCGGCTGGCGCGGCATGGTTGGCTCTGTGCTGATGCAGCGCATGCGCGCGGAGGATGACTTCGCACTCATCGCCGAGCCGGTGTTTTTCTCAACCTCCCAGCAAGGCGAGCTTGGTCCGGATGTCGGCCAAGGTGCACTGGCGCTGCGCGACGCAAGAGACCTGGACGCACTGGCAAGCATGGACGCCATCGTCAGCTGCCAGGGCGGCGATTACACCACCGAGGTCTTCGCCCCGCTGCGCCAGCGCGGCTGGAAAGGCTATTGGATCGACGCCGCCTCGACGCTGCGCATGGCTCCCGAGAGCACCATCGTGCTCGACCCGGTCAACCGCGCCCTGATCGAGGACGCCCTGAGCGCCGGGCGGCGGGATTTCATCGGCGGCAACTGCACCGTCAGCCTCATGCTCATGGCCATCGGCGAGTTACTGCGACGCGATCTGGTCGACTGGGTTAGCGCCATGACCTATCAGGCCGCCTCCGGAGCCGGCGCCCGCAACATGCGCGAGCTGCTCGCTCAAATGGGCGCTCTGCATGCCGCAGTCGCTGCTCAGCTTGATGATCCCGGCAGCGCCATTCTCGACATCGACCGCAGCGTCACCGAGACCATGCGCGCGCCATCCTTTCCTGACCAGCTGTTTAGCGTGCCCCTGGCTGGCAGTCTCATTCCCTGGATCGACAAGCCGATGCCCGGCGGTCAAAGTCGCGAGGAATGGAAAGGTGGGGTGGAAACCAATAAGATTCTTGGCCACACTGAGATACGTATCCCGGTCGACGGTATTTGCGTGCGGATCGGCGCGATGCGCTGTCACAGCCAGGGCCTGACAATCAAGCTCAAACAGGCCATCCCCGAGGATGAAGTCGCCGATATCATCGCGACGGCCAATCCCTGGGTGCGGCTCATCCCCAACGAGCGCGAGGCCAGTATCGCCAGCTTGTCCCCGGCCATGGTCAGCGGCACCCTGGATGTCCCGGTCGGGCGCTTGCATCCGCTGGCCATGGGAGCGGAGTATTTCGGCGCTTTCACCGTTGGCGATCAGCTCCTGTGGGGCGCGGCCGAGCCGCTGCGGCGCATGCTGCGATTACTGCTTGAGCAATAGGCGATTGTCGGAATTTTTTGTACGCTATTACGCATTCTTGCCACACATACGCGGATTATCTGTTACTTTATAGGGAAAGAAATCCGTGGTTTGCATGTGCTTTCCAGCCTAGGAGAGAGGATGTCTCGCTTCGCATCGGTCTTACTTGCTTTGTCTCTGGTGTTTGCCTCCGCATCGTCGTGGGCGCTTGGGCTCGGTTCCCTGGTGTCGCGATCGGCGCTCAATCAACCATTCAAAGGCGAAATCCAACTCTTCGACGCCAAGGCGGATGAACTCGACAGCATCCAGGCAAAACTGGCGAGTCCCGATGAGTTTGAAAAGGCATCGGTTCCGCGCCCGTTCTTTCTCACCGAGCTGACATTCAAGCCTGGGCTGAATGACGCCGGTGATCCGGTCATCCTGATCACCAGCCGCAATCCCATCCGTGAGCCCTTCATGGACTTCCTCGTCGAAGTGGTCTGGGCGGAAGGGCGTATCGTCAAGGAATACACCATTCTTCTCGACCCGCCGCGCGCCGGCGTTGAGAGCCCCGAGGTCGTTATCAGGGGCCAGCTGATCAGCTCCGAGGAGTTCGAGCCCGAGACTATCCCGAGCGAGACCGCTGCCGCCGAGACGGCTGCGAGTGACGCTCCCGCTGAACAAGCTGCCCCCGAGGAAGAGCTCGCAGCGGAAGAGGCTCTAGCGGAAGATGCCTTGGTGGAAGAAACCGCAGCTGAAGCAGTCTTAGCGGAAGAAGCCGCAGAGACAGAAACGGCAGCTACAGAAACCTTGGCTGAAGTGACTGCCGCGGAAGAGCCCGTGGCAGAACAAGCCGCTACCGCCGTCGCCGCGGTCGGCGAGCAATTTCCGATCCGCTATGGCCCAGTGCGCCCTGGTGTCGGACTTTGGCGTGCCGCGAGCACCCTCGCCCCCGAGGGCGCGAGCGTCCAGCAGACGGCCATGGCCCTCTATCGCAGCAACCCCAAGGCTTTTGGCAACGGCAGCGTCAATAATCTGATTACCGGCTCCAATCTGGTCATCCCCTCGGCCGCCGAGCTGTTCGCGCTCGACCCCGATGAGGCCAGCCGCCAGTTCAAATCCGCCCTGGCCGGAGAGCCGGTTCAAAGTACGCCCTTGGCCGGCGATCTGACCGAGCAGCTTGCCAGCGCGGAATCCGCTCCAACCGAGGAAGGCGCTGCTGCAGCCGATTCGGTAAAAAAAAAGCCTGAATCTCCTGACCTAAGCGCTCAGGAAGAGGATCAGAGCAGCACTGCTCGGCAGGCTGAATCCGACAGCCAGATCCAGCCGGAAACCCCGAGCGCGGTTGCAGCAGAAGAGGGCAGTGAGCCCACTGCCGAGATCGCCGCCGCCGAGGACGGCGAGGCCGAACCGGCAAGCGCCGAAACTCCTACGACTACCGAGACCGATAGCCAAACTGCTGAGACCGACGCGGCAGGCGAGCCTTCGGATCAATCTCCGCCCGCACAACAAGCCACGACGGCCGAGACTGAGGAGGCCACGGACGCAGCGACTTCCGCTGCTGCCGATCTCGCGGCAACGACTGAGACGGAAACGCCCGTCGTAGCCGCAGATGACGACGCCGTTGAGGGCGAATCGGCACTGGCGGGGTCTGAAGCTCCACCTGAGAGCCCTGCATCCACAGGCGATGAGCCAGCGCCAGACGCCGGGCTAGCAGACGCGCCTGTCTCTTCAGACGTTGCCGCTTCCGAGCTGACCGCTCAGGCAGAAGACGCCCAAGCTGCGGCTGAGCCCGACACTGGTGCCGGCGACGGTGTAACGTCAAGCACTGCATCTCCTTCCGATGCATCGCCGGATGAGACCGCTGCCGCCGGCGCTGAGGCGGAAGCAGAAACGACAGCGGCGGAGAGCGCCACAGACGACTTGGCACCAAAGGGATCTGACTCTTCCGCGCCAGGTCAATCCGCCGACACCGAAACCGCGGCAGAAGCAGGACCGACAGGGGCTCCGGATAGCGCTTCACCAACTGCTGCTTCATCAGAGGCTGATTCACAAGCCGCGCAGCCGAGTGACGCGGAGCAAGCCGCCGCGCCGCCCGCTGGCGCCGATGAAGCCGCGATGCAAGAACGCATCCGGGAGCTTGAGTCCCAGCTGAGCAAGCTTGGCACCCTGCTTGAAGACCAGGCCGCGCAGCCGAAGTCAAAACCCTCGTTCTTTGGTCTGGACCCCACTGTGCTCTGGTCCCTGGCGGGCGCAGGCGGTGCGCTGGTGCTTGCCCTGCTCGGCTTCCTCGGCGTCAAGGCGGTCTCCGGACGCGGCAAGTCGAAGGCGGACGATGACGCGAGCGCCGACTCGCCGGAATCTGAAGGCGAGGTGCTCGAGGAGATCGAAGTTGATCTGTCCGAGATCGATGAATCCATCGCGCCGACTCAATCCGCCGAGTCGCCCGAGCCGCCACCTGAGCCGATACCCGCCCGTAGAGGCGCGGCAGCTGAAACAGCCCCTGCGCCAGCCTCGCAAAAGGAATCCACCGCTGCGGCTGCGGCGGCACTCGCACTAGAGCCGGAACCCGAGCCCGCGCCGATCCCGCGAGCTTCGGTCAAACCGACAGCGCCAGAGCCCGCTCCGTCTCCGCAGCCTGCTGCGCCTGCCCCCGAGCCGGCGCCGACACCGGAGGCTGCCGCAAAGCCTGCCGAGCCCGTGCCGACACCGGAGGCCACCGCACCTGCACCGGAGCCTGTGCAGACAGCAGAAGCTGCCGCGCAGCCTGCTGAACCGGAACTAGAGCCCGCCCCTACACCGGAAGCTGCCGCGCAGCCTGTTGAACTGGCACCAGAGCCCGTGTCCACACCGGAAGCTACCGCTGAGTCTGCCGCGCCAGCCCTCGAGCCTGCGCCGATACCGGAAACTCCAGCGCATCCGGCTGCGCTAGAACCGGAGCCCAAGCCTGCGGCAGAAGGAACACCGCCGGCCCCCGCCTCAATTCCAGAGCTCGAACTCGAGCTTGAGCCCGAGCCTGCGCCCACCCCAGAGGCCAATGCCGCGCCCGGCGAGCCGGCTCCAATTTCGGATACCGAGGCCACACCCGACGAACCGACGCCAGCGCCGGAAGCCGAGGACGCCCCGCCCGCGGCTGCTCCAGAGCCCGAGCCACCGGCGCCGCCACCAATACCCGAGCCAACACCCGAGCCAACACCCGAGCCGACACCGGAGCCGACACCGGAGCCGCCGCCCCAACCGGCCCCGCCAGCTGCAGAGACCCCAGTACCCTCTGCGGCCGAGCCGCCGGCAGAGGCCGCGGCCAGTGTCGGCGAGCTCGCCGTGCTGGAGAAAAAGGCGCTGGAAAAGGCCGACGGCTATCTTTCCTACGGACGCCACCGCGATGCCCAGGCTGCCCTGCTGGCCGCGCTCGCGAAGTTGCCCGATTCCGACGCCTTGCAGCTCAAGCTCGCCGATGCTTATGCGGCCGGCGGCGAGAAGGAAGAGTTCAACAGCTTACGCCAGCGAATGGTCTCGGGTGGTATTCCTGACCGGCATCCCATCGCATGGAGCGGGATACTTGCCAGCATGACTGCCGCTGCCGAAGATGGCTCCTCCGCCGCGCCGGAACGGCATGCGCGCCTTGACCTGCTCGAGATCGCCCCGGGTGATCCCGATATCGATGTGTCCCTGCCGTTGCAGGATCTCGACCAGCAGCTTGGCGACGACATGCCGGGTGATAGCGCGTTCGCCGATTTGGACGAAATCGGCGGCGATATCGAGGACGGGCTGGCGGAAGATTTCGGTCAGGAAGACAAACAGGCCGATGCTGATGAGGATCTGATGCCGCTCGATTGGCCTGACATGGAAGAGGACATCGGTGCGCCAACACCAGCACCAGCACCCGAAGAGCCGAGTGCGCTGCAGCGCGCGGCGCAGGCCGCCAAAGCGGGTCGCGGAACCGATCCCTTCGAGGAGTTGATCGCCGCCGAACTGGGGCAGGCAGAGGAACAACCTGCGGCCGCTGGAGATGCTCCCGCCGGCGACGTTCTGCCGGACCTAGACTTGACACTCGCGCAGCCACCGGCCGCGGAGCAGGCGGCTGAGGATGACGAGCTGCATATACTGGATCTGCCCGATGAGTCTGAGTCTCCGCTAGGCCCCGAGCTTGCTGGAGATGCGGCTGCGGATATCGAGAAGTTTCTCTCCGGTGGGGGAGAGCCGGAACCGCCAGGACTGGAGCTGCCAGAGCCAGATCCGGAGGTCCAGTTGGAGTCGACCGGTCTGGAGCCCCTGGATCAGGATGCATCATCCGAGGCCGGGTTCTACACCCAGATGGTGCCATCATCGGCACCACCCGGGCAGATGCCGTCGTCGGACTTGCCCGATCTCGACATGGGGCTGCACGATCTCGACTCTCTGGGTGCCCCGGAAGCTCCGTCGCCAGAACCGTCACCAGAAAAAGCCGCGGAGCCAGAACTGCCAGCAGTCGGTCCGAGTGCATCCCCCGAGCTCTCGAGCGAATCAACCGCCACGGCAACGGTCCCCGGTGAGCCTTCGGAGAAAAAAGATTCCTTCGCTCTCGGCAGCAGTTCCGATCAAGAAGGGTCCGATCAGCATGGATCCATGTTCGGCGACGAATCGCTGATGATGCCGGACAGCGGCGCGAGCGATGTGCTGTCTTCGCAGTGGCGCATGGACTCGGCGATGTGGGATGAGGTCGCCACCAAGATGGATCTGGCCTTTGCTTACATTGAGATGGAAGACACCGAAGCGGCGCGGGCAATTCTCGAGGAAGTCATTCGCGAAGGCAGCGACGAGCAGCGTGCCGAGGCTGAAGGGTTACTGAAAAAGATCGACGCCTGAATGGGCGTCAGCGCGGCCGAGGCCACCCGCATCGCGCTCGGCATTGAATACGACGGCAGTCCTTTCAGCGGCTGGCAACTGCAGCACCACGCCCCGACGGTGCAGGAGGCGGTGCAAGCCGCCGCCAGCCGGGTGGCGGATCAAGCGGTGGTGCTGCACTGCGCCGGGCGCACCGATGCCGGCGTGCATGCACTGGGGCAGGTGGTGCATTTCGACACCACCGCCAAGCGCCCGGAGCGTGCCTGGGTGTTGGGCATCAACACCAATCTGCCGCCGGAGGTCGCCGTGCGCTGGGCGCGCGCGATGCCGGCGGACTTTCATGCCCGCTTCAGCGCCTGCGCACGGCATTACCGCTATCTGATTCTCAACCGCCCGACACGCCCGGCGCTGCTCGCGCGGCGTGCCGTCTGGACTCATCGCCCGCTTGATGTCGAGCGCATGCGCGAGGCGGGCAGGGCGCTGATCGGCACCCATGATTTCTCGAGCTTTCGCGCCCTGGCCTGTCAGGCCAAGAGCCCGGTGCGGAGGCTAAAGTATCTCGAGCTCAAGCGTCACGGGGATTTGATCGAACTGGCGGTCGGAGCCGATGGATTTCTGCACCACATGGTGCGCAATATCGCCGGAGTTCTCATGGCTATCGGCCGCGGCGACGCCCCGCCCGAGTGGACCGGGGAGCTTCTGGCACTGCGCGATCGCACCAAAGGTGGTGTCACCGCGCCGCCGCATGGGCTTTATCTGAGCGCGGTCGACTATCCCGAACATTTCCAAATACCAGGTGAAACCGGGTCGCTGCTGGCCACATCGGGTATCTGAAAGGCGATTTTGGAAGGCTGATGGCGATAGTCTTGACCAGTCCGAGAGCGAGGATTGTCTAATCCACGCCGGCGCTGCCGCTTTTGCTTCTCGGGGTAAGACCCATTTGGGTAGAATATCGGGTTTGACTGAACGGATGCCGTCACTCATCAGATGAAGCGAACTCGGGTCAAGCTGTGCGGTCTGACGCGCGAGCAGGATATCCAGGCCGCCGTGGCCCATGGTGCCGACGCCATCGGCCTGGTGTTCTACGATAAAAGCGCGCGCGCGGTTGATGTCGAGCAGGCGCGGGCGCTCGCGGCTACGGTGCCGGCTTTCGTCACCCTGGTTGGGCTCTTTGTCGATGCCGACCCGGCACTGGTGCAGGCGGTGCTCAAGCGCGTGCCGCTGGGGGCGCTACAGTTTCATGGCGCGGAGCCGCCAGACTATTGCTGCGCGTTCGATCGCCCATGGATCAAGGCGGTTGCCGTGCGCGAGGGAGTTGATCTGGCGCGCATCGACAAAGATTATCAGAGCGCGGCCTCGCTGCTGCTCGATACTTACGATCCGAAAAAGGCCGGCGGCACTGGACGCTGCTTTGACTGGGATCTGGTTCCTGCCTGGCTCGCGCCGCGCAGTATTCTGGCCGGCGGCCTGACACCGGAGAATGTCGCCGCGGCTATCGCCCAAGTGCGACCCCATGCGGTCGACGTGAGCGGCGGGATCGAGCAGGACAAAGGCAACAAGGACAGCGCGAAAATCCAAACATTCATGCAAGAGGTAGCGAATGGCGACCAGTCTCGCTGAGGCACAAACTCCGCAACAAGCCGCCAGCGGCTATGCACTGCCAGATGCCCAGGGGCATTTCGGCATCTACGGCGGCATCTATGTGCCAGAAACACTGATGCATCCGCTCGAGGAACTGCGCGCTGCCTACGAGCGCTACCTGAAGGACCCGGAATTCATCGCCGAATTGGACGCTGACCTGCGCGACTATGTCGGACGCCCCTCGGCGCTCTACCATGCCGAGCGCTGGTCACGAAAGCTCGGCGGGGCGCAGATTTTCCTAAAGCGCGAGGACCTCAATCACACCGGCGCGCACAAGGTGAACAACACCGTCGGCCAGGCACTGCTCGCGCAGCGCATGGGCAAGACGCGCATCATCGCCGAGACCGGCGCCGGTCAGCATGGGGTGGCGACGGCAACGGTTGCCGCCAGGCTCGGGCTGGAATGCATCGTCTATATGGGCGAGGTCGATGTCGCGCGTCAGGAGGCCAATGTTTATCGCATGCGCCTGCTCGGCGCCGAGGTGGTGTCGGTCAAGTCCGGCTCGCGTACGCTCAAGGATGCGCTCAACGAGGCCATGCGCGACTGGGTTACCAATGTCGATAATACCTTCTACATCATCGGCACCGTCGCCGGCCCGCATCCCTATCCGGCCATGGTGCGCGACTTCCAGGCGGTGATCGGCCGCGAGACGCGCGCTCAGATGCTTGAGCGCACCGGCAAGCTGCCGGACGCGTTGGTTGCCTGCGTCGGCGGCGGCTCCAATGCCATCGGTCTGTTTTATCCTTTCATCGAGGATACCGAGGTCGAACTCCATGGCGTCGAGGCCGGCGGTGAGGGCCTGTCCACAGGTCACCATGCCGCGCCCCTGTGCGCCGGCACCCCGGGCGTGCTGCACGGCAACCGCACTTATCTGATGGAAGATGAAAACGGCCAGATTCGCGAGACCCATTCAATCTCCGCCGGCCTGGACTACCCCGGTGTCGGCCCGGAGCACGCCTGGCTGAAGGACAGCGGCCGTGCCCGCTATGAGGCAGTCACCGATGACCAGGCACTCGCGGCCTTTCATGATCTGACGCGCACCGAGGGCATCATCCCGGCCCTTGAGACCAGCCATGCGCTGGCCTATGCCGCCGAACTGGCGCCGCGCATGCGCCGTGATCAAACCATTGTGGTGAATCTTTCTGGCCGCGGGGACAAGGACATGCACACGGTCGCCCAGCTCGACGGAATTCGTTTATGAGTGCTTCAGTGAATCGAATCGCCGCGCGCTTTGCCGCCTGTCGCGAGCAAGGCCGCAAGGCGCTGATCCCCTTCATTACCGCCGGCGACCCCACAGCGGAGATCACGCTCGCGCTGATGCACCAGCTGGTCGCGAGCGGCGCCGATCTGATCGAGCTCGGTGTGCCGTTCTCCGACCCCATCGCCGATGGGCCGGTGATCCAACGCGCCACTGAGCGGGCGCTCGCCCAGGGGATGAGCCTGCGCCGCTTGCTTGCGCTGGTGAGTGAGTTTCGTGCCCAGGACAGCGACACCCCGGTGGTACTGATGGGCTACCTCAACCCCATCGAGGTCATGGGCTACGGCGAATTCGCCGCCGAGGCTGCGCGCGCCGGCGTCGATGGCGTGCTGATTGTTGATGTGCCGCCGGAAGAAGGCCATGACCTGGTCGCGGCGCTCAAGTCCCAGGGGCTGGATCTGGTTTATCTGCTTGCGCCCACCTCGGATGCCGGGCGCATCGAACGCATTGGTGCCATTGCCAGCGGCTTTGTTTACTATGTTTCGGTCAAAGGCGTGACCGGCGCCGGTAATCTCGATCTGGACGCGGTCGCGGACAAGCTGGCCCTGATTCGCTCGCGCATCGACTTGCCGGTTGGTGTGGGTTTTGGCATCAAGGACGCCGAGACCGCCGCAAAGGTCGCCGGCATTGCCGATGCCGTGATTGTCGGCAGCGCCATTGTCGGACGTATCGAGGCGCTGGTCGAGCGGCCGGATGAGATTCCCGCCGCGGTTGGCGATTTCGTGGCCAGTCTGCGTCAGGCGCTCGATGGCGCGAAGAGCTGAATAAACAAAGAGAATCCCACATGACCAATAGGACACAAGCGTGAGCTGGTTCGAAAAGCTGGTTCCCAGCCGGATAAAAATCGAGGCGAGCAACAAGCGCACCGTGCCGGAGGGCCTGTGGGCCAAATGTCCCGGCTGCAGTGCCGTGCTCTATCGCGCCGAGCTGGAGCGCAACCTTGAGGTTTGCCCCAAGTGCGGCCATCACAACCGCATCACCGCCCGCCGCCGGCTCGATATGTTCCTTGATCCGGACGCGCGCGAGGAGATCGGCGAGGATCTCGAATCGACCGATCCGCTCAAGTTCAAGGATCTGAAAAAATATCGCGACCGGCTGTCACAAGCGCAGAAGCAGACCAGTGAGAAGGAAGCCATGGTGGTCATGCGTGGCACGCTCAAGCGCATGGCCTGCGTGGCGGCAGCCTTTGAGTTTCGCTTCATGGGTGGGTCCATGGGCTCCGTGGTGGGCGAGCGCTTCGTGCGCGGCGTGGAGGCGGCCATCGAGGACCATGCCGCGCTGGTGTGCTTTTCCGCCAGCGGCGGGGCGCGCATGCAGGAGTCGCTGTTTTCGCTGTTCCAGATGGCCAAGACCAGTGCCGCCCTCGGGCGCCTGCGCGAGCGCAAGTTGCCGTTCATTTCCGTGATGACCGATCCGACCATGGGTGGTGTCTCCGCGAGTCTGGCGATGCTCGGCGATATCAATCTGGCCGAGCCGCGCGCATTGATCGGCTTTGCCGGGCCGCGCGTGATCGAACAAACCGTGCGGGAAAAACTGCCAGAGGGATTTCAACATAGCGAGTTTCTGCTTGAGCATGGCGCGCTCGATCAGATTATCGACCGACGCGAACACCGCGACCGCATCGGCAGCATGGTCGCTATGCTGCTCGGGCGCCCGCGCCCCTGACCGGGGCCGCCGCAGGCTCTCGGTTCTCCACTGGCCCTGCCGCTCAGAGGTCGCACCGCCGCCGATGCGCTGGAATACCCTGTCCGAGTGGCTAAGCTGGCAGGAGGGACTGCACCCCAAGCGCATCGACCTGCGCCTTGAGCGTCTCGCCGAGGTCTGGCAACAGCTGGGCCCGCCGCCTTTGCCGGGTCCGGTCATCACCGTCGGCGGCACCAACGGCAAGGGTTCCACCGTCACTTACCTCGACGCCTGCTGCCGCGCCGCCGGTCTGACTACCGGCGTCTATACCTCGCCGCATTTGCTACGCTACAACGAGCGGGTGCGCGTCGATGGTCAGGAGGCCAGCGACCAGGCGCTGTGCGAGGCCTTTGACCGCATCGACCAGGCGCGTGGCGACATCTCGCTGACCTATTTCGAATTCGGCACCCTGGCCGCGCTTGAGCTGTTCAGCCGTGCCCGGGTCGATATCGTGCTGCTGGAGGTCGGGCTCGGCGGGCGCTTGGATGCCGTCAACCTGCTCGATGCCGATATCGCCATCGTCACCAGCATCGGGCGCGATCACATGGCCTGGCTGGGCGATGATCCTGACCAGATTGCGTTCGAAAAGGCCGGTATTTTCCGCCCCGAGCGACCAGCCATCATCGCCAGCCGCGAGCCGCCGCCGCGCTTGCGCGAGCAGGCCGAGGCCATCGGGGCGCGGGTCCATCAGCTCGGGCGCGAGTTCGACTGGGAACTGTCCGATGCAGCGGCGGGGCAGGGCGGCTGGCACTGGCGCCATCGGGACGGGACCGAGCTGAGCAATCTGCCGCTACCGGCACTTTCCGGGCGCGTGCAGCTCGACAACGCCGCCGCGGCTCTGTGCGCGCTGCACCTGCTCGGGCGTGAGCAGCACGGCGCTAGGTCGCCACGGGAGCAGCACCTGCGCGCCGGGTTGGCAGCGGCCAGACTGCCGGGGCGGTTTCAGCTAATCCCCGGCGCACCGCAATGGATTCTCGATGTCGCCCACAACCAGGATGCCGCGCGGGTACTGGCTGAGAACCTGCGCGGGCTCGAGGTCCCGGGCTACGTGCATCTGGTCTTCGCAGTCTTTGCCGACAAAGAAGCGGCGGCCATTGCGGAGATTCTCTCGCCCGTGGCCGATTTCTGGTACCTGGCCGAGCCGCCGGGAGCCCGCGCCATGCCGGTCAGACAACTGGCGGCCCAGGTGCGCCCGTTCACAAACGCGGAGCCGCTAGTTTGCGAATCCCTGCACGAAGCCCTAGACCAGGCGCTAATCTGCGCATCGGGCCAGGACCTGATCGTTGTGACGGGCTCTTTCATGACGGTCGAGGCCGGCTTGCGCTATCGCTTGCCGACGGCTGCTTCGGACGCTATCGGGGCGCCGGCTGCTGTATAATGGGGCGCATGGGCCGACAAAGCATATTGGGAAGCATACTCACAGCATACTGGGAAGTATGCTGGAAGCGCGCTGGAAGCATATTGGGGGAGGGCAGCGTCACGTGATGGATGAAAACGCCAAACGTCGACTGGTCGGCGCCGCGGTGCTGGTCGCGCTCATGGTCATTTTTGTTCCCATGCTGATCGATCGCGGTGACGAAGATGATCAGCTCGGCGAGCCGATCGTGATCCCAAATCCACCGGATTTCGACAGCCGTTTCGATTCCTCAGTCGAGCCATCCGTCGATGAGTTCAACCGCCCGGTGCCGCAACCGCGCGCGCAAGCCCCGGCGGACACGGCACCCCGACCGAGCACTGGCGCGCAGGATCTGCGTCCCAGCCCCGTCAGACCGGAAGCCATCAGGCCAGAATCTGGCAGACCAGAATCTGCCAAGCCCCCTCCGGTGCCGGTCGAGCGCGAGCCGATCAGAGCCGTCACCCCGTCGCCGGCACCTGCACCCGCTCAACCCGCAGCGCCGCCAAGCTCAACGAATCCGCCGCGGGCAGCGCCCCTTGCCAAACCGCCCCAACAGCCCGAGCCGAGGCCTCCGGTTGCTGCCGGGGCCGTCTCCTGGGTGGTGCAAGTAGCCAGCCTCAGCGTTCCTGACGCCGCCACCAAGCTGCGCGACCAACTGCGCGCCAAGGGCTATCCGGCATTCATCGAGCAGGCGGAAATCAAAGACGCGACCTTCTATCGGGTGCGTGTCGGGCCCGAATCGGATCGCGCCCGCGCGGACCGCATGGCCACCGCCATCGGCGCGATCACAGGCGGCGCGCCCCTGGTTCAGCAATACCGCTGAGACATGCTTTCATACTTTTGCCCAAAGACCACAGACTGAGGTAACCGCGAATGATCTGGGTCGACTTCGTCATTATCGGCGTAATTGCACTTTCGGCCATCATCGGGCTGGTGCGCGGACTGATTCGGGAAGTCGTCTCGCTTGCCATCTGGGGTGTGGCCATCTTCGTGGCCTGGACCTTCTATCAGCCTGTCTCGGATATGCTGACACCCTGGGTGGCGACACCCTCGCTGCGCCTGGCGCTCGCGGTGCTCCTGCTGGTCATCGGTGTTTTGTTTCTCGGGGCGATTTTTGCCTACATCCTGACCCTGCTGGTCGAAAAGACCGGGCTGTCCGGAACCGATCGCCTGCTGGGGCTGGTCTTTGGCACCGCCCGCGGGGCTGTTATCGTGGCGCTGGCGGTGTTTCTCGCGGCCCTGACACCCCTGACCGCCGACCCATGGTGGCAGCAGTCGCAACTGCTGGGGCATTTCCAGCATCTGGCCGATCAACTTCTGGCGCTGGTCCCGCTGGATTTGACCGCCAAGGTCAAGTCCATCTAGCCATGCAGGCGCGCGCGCCGCTGCCGGGCTTAGCTGAACTCGCGGTGCTCCTGCCGCGACCCACCGGGACCGAAACTCGCTGAGGCAATCATGTGCGGTATCGTCGGAGTTGTTGGCAAACATCCGGTCAACCAGCTGTTGTATGACGCGCTCCTGGTGATACAGCACCGCGGGCAGGATGCCGCCGGCATCGTCACCAGCCACAACGAGCGCCTGCACATGCGCAAGGACAGCGGCCTGGCGCGCGATGTCTTCCGCACCCGGCACATGCTGCGCCTGCGCGGCAACATGGGCGTCGGCCATGTGCGCTACCCGACCGCCGGTGCGTCCAGCTCGGCCGAGTCTCAGCCCTTCTACGTCAATTCCCCTTATGGCCTCGTGCTGGCGCACAACGGGAACTTGACCAATGCCGATGAGCTAAAGCGCGACGTTTTTGTCGACGATCTGCGCCACATCAATACAAATTCTGACTCCGAGATCCTGCTCAATGTGTTTGCGCACGAGCTTCAGGTGCAAAACAAGCTGCGTATCAATGAGCAGGATATTTTCAACGCCATCGAGGGTGTGCACCGACGCTGCCGCGGCGGCTATGCGGTCGTGGCAATGATCCCCGGTTTTGGCATCATCGGCTTTCGCGATCCGCACGGCATCCGTCCGGTGGTTTACGGCCAGCGCGAGACGCCCGGCGGCACCGAGTACATGATCGCCTCCGAGAGCGTCGCGCTCGACACCGTCGGCTTTAATCTCATCTCCGACATCGCCCCCGGGGAGGCTGTATTCATCAGCGCCGACGGGCAGATTCATACCCGCCAATGCGCGCCTCAGCCGGTGCTCTCACCCTGCATTTTCGAGTTTGTCTACTTCGCGCGGCCGGATTCGGTCATCGACAACATCTCGGTGCACAAGGCCCGCTCGCGCATGGGCAAAAAGCTCGCCGCCAAAATCAAGCGCACCTGGCCCAATCATGATATCGACGTGGTCATCCCGGTGCCTGACACCAGCCGCACCGCCGCGCTGCAACTCGCCAATCATCTTGGCGTGCCCTATGCCGAGGGCTTCATCAAGAACCGCTACATCGGCCGCACCTTCATTATGCCGGGCCAGACGGTGCGCAAGAAATCCGTGCGCCAGAAGCTCAACGCTATTCATTTCGAGTTCCGCAAGAAGAACGTCCTGCTGGTCGATGACTCCATCGTGCGTGGCACGACATCCAAACAAATCATTGATATGGCGCGCGAGGCCGGATCAAAAAAGGTCTATCTCGCCTCGGCGGCGCCCCCGGTGCGCTTCCCTAATGTCTATGGCATCGACATGCCCTCCGCGAGCGAGCTGATCGCGCACGGCCGCAGCGAATGGGACATCGAACGCGCGCTTGGCTGCGACCGGTTGATTTTTCAGGATCTTCAGGACCTGATCGAAGCGGTGCAGAAAAAGACCAAGAGCCTGGTGGATCGTTTCGATACCTCGGTGTTCGATGGCGTCTATATCACCGGCGATGTCACCGAGGACTACCTGGCCAACCTCGAGCGCGTTCGCGGGGAGGCCGCGCGAGCGCCTAGCCCCAGCGACGACGGCGGCGAAGCCGAGGCCGAGGCCGACATCATCGGCCTGCATAATTCCGCCTGAGGTCGCCGCGCGCGATCATGTCTGAAAAGAATTCTCCCGCCGATCCCGCCGCGCCGGCACCAGCCGCCGAGGATGTCGGACCATGTGTCACACCCGAACAGGGCTTCAACACCCGCGCGCTGCGCGTCGGCCACCAGCGCACCGCCGAAGGTGAACACAGCGAGCCCATCTTCGCCACTTCCAGCTTCGTCTTCGCGAGCGCCGCCGAGGCCGCCGCCCGCTTCAGCGGCGATGCGCCCGGCAACGTCTATGCCCGTTTCACCAATCCGACCGTTCAGGCGTTCGAGCAGCGGCTGAATGCGCTTGAAGGTGGGGCGGGCTGTGTCGCCACCGCCTCCGGCATGGCCGCGATCCTGACCATGGCACTCGGTCTGCTGCGCAGCGGGGACCAGATTCTCGCCTCACGTAGCCTGTTCGGCAGCACCCGCATGCTGTTCGACAAATACCTGACGCGCTTTGGCATCGACACCTGCTATGTGCCGCTCGACGACCTCGATGCTTGGCGCGCCGCGCTTGCTCCTCGCACCAAACTGCTGTTTGTCGAGACGCCGTCCAATCCACTGACCGAAATGACCGCCATCGCGCCACTCGCCGAGCTGGCGCACCAGCACGGCGCTCTGCTGGTGGTCGACAACTGCTTCGCCACCCCAGCCCTACAGCGGCCACTGGAGTGGGGCGCCGATCTAGTCATCCACTCTGCCACCAAATACCTCGACGGGCAGGGGCGCTGCCTTGGCGGAGCTGTGATCGCGCGCGACCCAAAGCTGGTGGATGAGGTCTTCGGCGTCGTGCGCACCGCCGGCCCCTCCATGAGCCCCTTCAACGCCTGGGTCTTCCTGAAAGGGCTGGAAACCCTGAGCCTGCGCATGCGCGCCCACTCAGAAGCCGCCCAGCAACTCGCCAACTGGCTGTCAGCTCACCCAAATGTCACCGCTGTCCACTATCCCGGCCTGCCCAGCCACCCCCAGCACCATCTCATCGGCCGCCAGATGACCCGCCCCGGCGGCATTCTCTCCTTCGATGTCAAAGGCGGTCGCGACGCAGCCTGGCGTGCCATCGACCAGACCCGAATGCTCTCCATCACCGCCAACCTCGGCGACACCAAGACCACCATCACCCATCCCGCTACCACCACCCACGCCCGTCTGACTCCCGAAGAACGCACTACCTCCGGCATCGGCGAAGGCCTGATCCGTCTCGCTGTCGGACTCGAAGACATCGCCGATATTCAAGCCGACCTCTCTCGCGGGTTGGGGTGAGCTTAACAGCCAACAGAGCGCTGATTTTCGGTCACCATCGGGGGTCGGCTGAAGCGCTGGAAATATCGTCTGGAGGAGCTCGGTTATGATGTTGGTTGCGCGCCGCTATTCTTGCCACCCCGCGCCTTGCGCTCAGCCCGTTCAGAAACTGTTCGGAGGCTACTCAATCTTCAGAATTGACCAGGTTTCCTGATCGTGAGTGTCATTCACCGAAAATCCGCACCGAGAAAACGTATAAAACTGCAGCGATAAGAGGATCATGTACTTCCTGTTCCTTCTGAAAACGGTGCTAGCGGACTGGATATTGCAATCGCTGTGTTTGCTCGGCTAAATGACCGCTTTTTCTGGAGTTTTTCTAGATGAAAGACCACCGCTGGCAGGCTGATTTGTTCGCGCGCCTAGCCGTGCTCGAGCAGGCTGGGATTGCGCCGCAACAGGCGTTCTTGAGTCTGGCGCAAGGTGCGCCCGAGCCGGAAAAAACCGCGCTTGAGCGCGCGTCGCGCTGGTGCGGGAGCGGGATTGATGTGGCGCGGAGCCTGTCGCGGGCCGGTCTGGTGGATGAGATTGACGCCCGCGTGCTGGAGGCAGCGGTCGAGTCTGGGCGCCTGCAAGCGGCGTATCGGGAACTTGCGGCTCGCCATCAGGCGGCCGATCTGCGGGTGCGGCGCATTCGCGGCAAACTCTTGCTGCCCGGATTTGTGCTGTTCTTGGCCGCCTTCATTAAGCCATTCCCGGCGCTTTTTTCGGGCAAGCTGGACGTTTTGGGGTATCTGGGCGCATCGCTTGGGCTGCTGTTGGGGATCTTCGGGGCGATCGGGCTGGTGGTTGTCTTGATCCGGCGCCGGCGGGGAAGACCCATTGGTCGCGCCCTGCTTGGCCTGCCGGTGATCGGAACCCTACTGATCCGCCGGCAGCGCACGCGCTATCTGGAGGCACTCGCCATGCTGTTCGCCGCTGGCGTGCCCTTGCTGAGTGCACTGGAAACCGCCGCCAAGGCGGCCCAGCCAGGGCCACTGCAGCAGGCTTACCGACAGTTGCATGCGCAGGTGAACGCTGGCGCAACCCTGGAGCAGGCCTTCGCAGGCTGTCCGTACATCACGCAATACAGCAGGCTCTTGGTGCGCTCGGCGGAGCAGTCTGGCACCCTCAGTGATACCCTGGGTCGCGTCGCGCTCAGCGAGCGGGAGTCGCTCGAATCGCTCGAGGATGAACTGGCCAGCTGGCTGCCGCGCATTGCCTATATCCTGGTGGCGATCTGGATGGCCGCCGGCATCCTGGCGGGTGGGGCGCTTACAACCATGCCCGATGACCTCTAGCTGTATAGTCCTGGAGAATGGCAATGCAGGAAAAAGCATCACCCCGCTGGCGGCGCTGGGCCATCGACCTGGCGGTGGTGGTTGCTATCGTGCTGGCCGTTCAGTGGTGGCAGGCGCGCTCGCTGGCCTCGGGCATGGCGCCGCCGCTGGCGGGGGTGGATGCCAATGGCGACTGGCTGGATGTGGCGGCGCTGCGCGGGGAGCCGGTGCTGGTGCATTTCTGGGGTACCTGGTGCCCGGTGTGCCGGTTGATGGACGGAACCGTTGCGCGCATCGCGGAGGACCACGCTGTGGTTAGCGTGGCCTTGCAGTCGGGCAGCGCGCCGGAGGTGCGGGCTTATCTCGAGGAGCATGCGCTTGAGCTGCCCGCAGTGCTGGACCCAGATGGTCGGCTAGCACGGGACTGGGGCGTGAGTGGTGTGCCGGCGAACTTCGTGCTCGATGCCGAGGGGCGCATTCGCTTCGCGACCCGCGGCGCGAGCTCTGGCCCCGGTTTGCGCGTGCGTCTGTGGTTGGCGGGATTGTCCGATTAGAGGGCTGACCGGATCACGGTGGAATAGGTGGCCGGATGCTCTGGAATGCGCAGGCTGGCATCGGCGGGTTGTAAGCGCCTGCCTTGACCGCGAAACAGCGGCGGCATCCTCCGGGGCGTTGCCGCACGATGAAGGTTAGGAAATGAACTGGCTCTGGATCAGATACCCGGTATAGCCAAGATATGCCGCGAGCAGCAGCGTGCCTTCCACCCGATTGATGCGGCCGGGGCCGCCAAAGCCGTAGCCGATGACGAACAGTGAGATGGTCAGGACGGCCATGACTGGCAGGTCACGGGTCAGAATGGCCGGGTCGACCGAAAGCGGATGAATTGCGCCGGCGATGCCGACCACGGCCAGGGTGTTGAACAGATTGGAGCCGATGACATTGCCGAGCGCGAGATCATGCTCGCCCTTGCGGGTGGCGGCGATGGCGGAGGCGAGCTCCGGTAGCGAGGTACCGATGGCGACGATGGTCAGGCCGATGATCAGGTCGCTGACGCCAAATGCTTGCGCGATGCCAACCGCACCCCAGACCAGCAGTCGCGAGCTGATGACCAGTAGCACCAGGCCCAGCACCAGCCAGAAGACCGCGCCCGGTAGGGGCATCGGATGGCTATCGAGCTCCTGGTTCGTCTCGGTGCCCATGGCGTCGGCGTCCGTGCGCAGCCCCTGGACGATGGTCCAGCCCATGATGGCGGCGAACAGCCCGAGCAGAACATAGGCATCCAGACGTGACAGGCCGCCATCCCAGAGCTGCCAGGCGGCGAAGGCGGTGACCAGGGTCAGAATCGGCAGTTCCTTGCGCAGCACGCCGGAGTGCACCCGAATCGGGCTGATCAGCGCGGTGACACCCAAAATAAGTGCGATATTGGTGATGTTGGAGCCATAGGCATTGCCCAGCGCCAACTCTGGCTTGCCCTGGAGTGCGGCAATGGCGGAGACGACCATCTCAGGCGCTGAGGTGCCGAAACCGATGACCACCATGCCAATCAGCAGTGGCGGGGTACCGAAATGACGCGCCACGGCCGCGGCACCATCGACGAAACGATCAGCACTCCACACCAGGACGGCAAGGCCGACAAAGAGTGCTAGAAAAGCCAGGGTCATGCAGGATTCTCCAAGAGTGCCCGAGGGCGTTCAAAACGGGTGTGCCAGCGATGCTCGACCGACCATACTCGACCGGCCATGCGCGCTCAGTATCGACCAGGGTAAAAGAATGGCCTGTCTTATGTACGCTAACGCACGGTCGGTTTGGTCGCAAAGGAAGACAATATTCTCTTCTCAATGCGCGCGACTCTCAATGCGCGTGATCAGTGAGGATAGGATTCTGAGTTCAGCACTGCGGAACAGAGGAGGATTTTCCCATGCCTGCGCACAAGGGTAACAACCCATCTGGTGGCAACCTGCCTAGTGACAGCTCGTCTGGTAACGAGAGGGGCAACGGCTCCTTGCCACCGGACCTCGAGAGTCTGATCCAACAGGGACAAAATCGGCTCAATCGAGTCTTTTCAGGCGGGAGTCCGCACGGCGGAATCGTCATCCTGCTGGCGATCCTCGCGCTCGTCATTCTGGGGGTATGGACCGCATGGACCACCTATTACACGGTGCCGAGCGACTCGGTGGCTGTGGTGCAGCGCTTCGGCAAATATCTCAAGGAGGTTCAGCCTGGGCTGCATTTCAAGCTGCCCTTGGGGGTAGATACGGCCACCATTGTTCCGGTCAAGCGCCAGTTGAAGCAGGAATTCGGGTTCACGACCCCGGGCGCGACTGATCCCTACCAGAGCCCTCGCGATGGCAAGCGGGAAACAGAAATGGTGACGGGAGACCTAAACGCCGCCTTGGTGGAATGGGTGGTGCAATACCGCATTTCCGATCCGGTGAAGTTTTTGTTCGAGGTTCGGGAGCCGAGTGAGACGCTGCGCTATGTGTCGGAATCCGTGATGCGCGAGGTGGTTGGTGATCGCACCGTCGATGAAGTCATTACCATTGGTCGCCAGGAGATCGAAACCGAGGCGCTGGCCAAGATGCAGGCGCTCTCGACCAAATACGCCATGGGGATCAGCATCGATCAGGTGCAATTGAAGAACATCAATCCGCCCCAGCCGGTGCAGGAGTCCTTCAACGAGGTCAACCAGGCCCAGCAGGAGAAAGAGAAACTTATCAACGAAGCGCGGCGCGATTACAACAAGGTGATCCCGCTAGCTGAGGGCGAGAAGGATCAGCGCATTCGCGAGGCCGACGGCTACCGGCTTAAGCGCATCAACGAAGCAGAAGGCAACGTGGCGCGTTTCAGCGCTCTGCTGACGGAGTACAGCAAGGCCCCTGAGGTCACCCGCCGCCGCATCTATATCGAGACCTTGCAAGATGTCATGCCGAGCATTGGCTCCAAGATCATTATCGATGAGCAGACGCGCGGGATTCTGCCGTTCTTGAATCTGGATTCCCTCAAAGCAGATCGCCCCGACAATCAGACCGGAGGTCGGCCATGAAAAAGTCAATCCTTATCTTGGTGGTCCTTGGCATCGGAATATACATCGCGGTCAGCTCAATCTATACCGTGAACGAAGTCGAGCAGGTGATCATCACTCAATTCGGCAAGCCGGTCGGCGAGCCGGTCACCTCCGCTGGCCTGAAGCTCAAAATGCCCTTTATTCAGGACGTAAACCCCATCGACAAACGGGTGCTGGAGTGGGACGGCAATCCGTCGGATATGCCGACCAAGGACAAGCTCTACATCTCGGTGGATCTGTTCGCCCGTTGGCGGATCACCGATCCGCTGCAATATTTTCTGCGCCTGCACGACGAGCGCAGCGCCCAATCGCGCTTAGACGACATTCTCGGCAGCGAGACGCGTAACGCAGTTGCGAAGCACGAGTTGATCGAGATCATCCGCACCACCAAGGATCGGGTGCCGCTGCGCGATGCGCTCTTGACCGACGCCGAGCAGGAGCAGGATATGGGCTCGCTGGTGCCGATCCAGAAGGGCCGCAAGCTAGTCGAGCAGGAGATCTTCACCGCCGCCGCCGAGAAGGTTCGGGTGTTCGGGATCGAGCTGCTCGACATCCGCTTCAAGCGCATCAATTACAACGAGAGCGTGCGCCCGAAGATCTACGACCGCATGATCAGTGAACGGCGCCAGATTGCGGAGCGCTTCCTGTCAGAAGGCAATGGCGAAGCGGCCAGAATTCGCGGCAATCGGGTGCGGGACCTGAACAAAATCCAGTCCGAGGCCTATCGGCAAGTCGAGGTGATCCGTGGAATGGCGGACGCCAAGGCTACTGAGATCTATGCCAGCGCCTACAACCAGAGCCCCGAAGCTGCGGCCTTTTATGAATTCACCCGCACCATGCAAGCCTACAAGACCATGATCGCGGAAAACACCACTTTGGTTCTGTCCACGGATAGTGATTTGTTTAAGTTCTTAAAGGGCGTGGCTCCTGGGCGCGATGCCGCGGCGGGCCAAGGTATTCTTGCAGAGTGAGCTCGCGAGAGTGCGCTTGCGTTAATCTGCTGGGAGATCGCGCAGGCGGCGGGCGTTGATGTACTGAATGCCGGCCCCGAAGCGATCGTGGCGCACGCGGCTTAGGCCGGCGAAGTCGATGCGCATGCGATACCAATGGCGTGGCTCGGCTTGGAGCAGATGCCCAAGGATGCCGCGGATGACACCGGCATGGCCCGAGATCAGCAGATGGCGGCCGCGATGCTGTTCTATCAGGCGGTCGTAGACATGGCCGACGCGGGCGACCAGGGCCTCCAGGGTTTCGCCGCCCGGCGGGCGATGCGCGGCCGGATCGCGGTAAAAGTTAATAAAGGCCTCGGGCTCGGAACGGGCGATTTCCCGATGACGGCGCCCTTCCCAGCGGCCCATGCTGATCTCGTGCAGTTCGGGCTCGACCATCAGCGGTAGCTGATGGCGGCCGGCCAACTCGGCGGCAAACTCCCGACAGCGTGCGAGTGGGGAGGAGATGATCTGATCCCAGGGCGCGGCATCGCTGACCGCCGCGCGCATCTGCTGCCAACCAAGCTCGCTCAGGGGATGGTCTGCCGCAACGCCGCGAATCATGGTGCCGCCGCGCGGCTCGCCGTGGCGAATCAGGTCAACAAAGGTGTCGCGCATGACATTGACCTGTTAGCACCCGGAATCGGAGTTGGGCTCGGACGGGGGGAGTGGTGGTCAAAAATGGCCTAACCACCGAAGAGGTCCTTCAGCGCCTGAATGGTGGTGGCGCGTCCCAGTTCGCCGATAGCCGTGGTCAGCGGAATCTCCTTGGGGCAGACGCGCACGCAGTTCTGGGCATTGCCGCAGTCGCTCAGGCCGCCCTGACCCATGATGCGGTGTAGGCGCTCGCTGCGGTCGAAACGCCCGGTGGGTTGGGAGTTCATCAGGCGCACCTGCGCGAGCGCGGCCGGGCCGACGAAGTCCTGCCCCTCGTCATACTGCGGGCAGGCGGCCAGGCAGCAGCCGCAGCTCATGCAGCGGCTGAACAGATAATCCTTGGCCCACTGCTTTTGCGATACGCGCGGGCCGGACTCTTTGACGGGCCAGGCGCCGTCGATGCGCACCCACGCCTGGACATGCTTGAGATGCTCGGACATGCGGTCGCGGTCGACCAGCAGATCACGCACCAGCGGGAATTTCGGCAGTGGCTCCAGCACGATGGGCTGCTTGAGTTCCTCGATCAGCGCTGAGCAGGCGGGCCGGGGCTGGCCGTTGATCATCATGGCGCAGGCGCCGCAGACCTCTTCCATGCAGTTGTGATCGAATACGACCGGGTCGACTCGCTCGCCATCAATGGTGATCGGATTGGCGCGCAGACGTCGCAGCACGGCAACGACATTGTCACGCTCGAAGCAGGGCAGCTCGAAGCTTTGCCAGTAGGGCGGCGAGAAGGGATCATCCTGACGGCGGATTTTGAGCTCCACGACTTCAGCATCCAGCGACCGCGGCGGAGTCGGGGCGGCTTGCTCGATGTCGGCGCCGAGCGGCGTGTCGGACTCGTCCATGGGTGCGTTCGCCGGGGAGAGGTTGCTGAGTTCGGAGGCGTCGGAAGTGGACATGGGCAATGGCGTGTTGGGCGAAGAGTGATGGCAGGGCCTAGCGATAATCGCGCGGCTCCTCGGGAGCGATCAGGCTGGTGTCGACGGGTTCGTAGCCGACGCGCGGACCATCCGGATGGTAATCCGCGATGGTGGTCTTGAGCCATTGGTCATTGTTTTCCTTCCAGCGCGCGCGAAACTCCTCAAACGCAGGGTCTCCCGGACTGCTGTGCGCTGGCGGTGGGTCCTCGAACGCCGGCTTGTGGTGCGCGCCGCGGCACTCATCGCGCGCATGAGCGCTGGCGGTGACCACCTGCGCGAGCTTGACCATGTCGAACACCTGGCGCGCATAGGCTAGGGTGTGATTGGCCCAGGGGTTGGCCTCGCCAAGCTTGAGCCGGGCGAAGGACTGCTCGAGCTCGACCAATTCGGCAAAGGCCTCGTTGAGCTGGGTGTTGTCGCGCACCACGCCGACTGCATCCGTCATCAGGGCGCCGAGGCGCTGATGCAAGTCGTAAGGATTTTCCTCGCCATTGGCATGGATGAAGTGGTGATTGATCTGGTTTTGATAGCGGATCTCGCTGTCGAAGGCGGCGTGCGAGTCATCTTCGACCGAGTGTTCCAGTCCCCCGAGATAGGCCACCACCGCCTCGCCCGCGACCCGCCCGGAGAAAGACGCCGAGAGCAGCGAATTGGCGCCCAGACGGTTGGCGCCGTGGTAGGCGTAGTCGCACTCGCCGCAGGCATAGAGACCGGGAATACTGGTTGCGTGGTTGCGCGGGCTACCGGCGAGCAATCCGCCGCTATGAGGGTCTTTCTCGAAATCGACCCACAGACCGCCCATGGAGTAATGCGCGGCAGGAAAAATCATCATCGGGCTGCTGAGTGGATCGACCCCGGCGAACTTGCGGTAAATGGACAGAATGGCACCCAGGCGCGTTTCCACCTGCTGCGGGTCGAGGTGGGTCAGGTCGAGGTAGACCTGATCGTGCCCGCCGACACCCAGGCCAAGCTCGCGCGTCACCTTCCAGATGGCGCGCGAGGCGAGATCGCGCGGCACCGTGTTGCCGTAGGCCGGATACCATTCCTCGAGGAAGTAAAAACGCTCGGACTCGGGGATGGCCAGCGGCTCGCGCCTGTCTTGCGCCTGGCGTGGCACCCACACGCGCCCGCCCTCACCGCGCGCGGCCTCGCTCATCAGGCGGGTTTTGTCATCGCCGATCATGGCAGTGGGGTGGAACTGAAAGAACTCGGCATTGGCAAAGCGCGCGCCCTGCTGAAACACCCGGCTCGCCGCCGCGCCTGTGGAGTTGGTGGAGCAGGTGGTCTTGGGGCTGTAGATCTGCCCAAAGCCGCCGGTGGCGAGCACCACGACATCGGCACGAAAAGCGCGCACCTCAAGACTGCGCAAATTCATCGCCACGATGCCGCGGCAATGGCCATTTGCATCCTTGACGATGGCGAGAAATTCCCACCACTCGTGCTTCTCGACCTGCTTCTCGCTCTCCAGACGGCGCACTTGCTGATCGAGGCTGTAGAGCAGCTGCTGGCCGGTGCTGGCGCCGGCAAAGCAGGTGCGCCGATTGCGCACGCCGCCGAACAGGCGCTGATCGAGTGTGCCCTCGGGCGTGCGCGAGAAGGCCACACCCATGCGCTCGAAGGTGTGGATCAGGCCTGGGGCCTCCTCGCACAGGGATTTGACCGGCGGCTGATTGGCGAGATAGCTGCCGCCCTTGATGGTGTCGCGAATGTGCTGCGCGACGCTGTCGCCCTCGCCCTTGGTATCAAGCACAGCATTGATGCCGCCCTGGGCGCAGACCGAATGCGAGCGCATGACCTCAAACAGCGAGAACAGCTGCACCTGATGACCGGCGGAGGCGATGCGCAGGGTTGCCAGCAAACCGCCGAGCCCGCCACCCACGACAATGACATTGCGTCCGTTCATTGCAAAAACCCGATCAGTCCATGGGTGCCGAGCGCGCCAAGCACCAAGCCGAAGAGGAGACAGAACCAGCCGAAGCGTCGTTGCGCGGCGGCGTCTGTGGTAAGCCCCCAGCTGATGGCGGAGGTGGCCAGCCCGTTGGCCAGGTGAAACACCGACAGCCAGAGCCCCAGCAGGTAGATCACCAGAGTGACCGGCTGCGACAGGGACTGCTGCATGTAGCGGAACAGGTCGGCATCGATTTGGGGGTCGAGCATGCCGGCAAAGCGGGTTAGCCCCAGGTGCAGCGCCAGGAAGGCGATGATGGCGATACCGGACATGCGTTGCAGCCAGTAAAGCCAGTTGCGCGCATAGCGGTAGCGCAGTGGCTCGGCTCCACCGCTGCCGATGACCACCAGCCCATAGCCGGCGTGCAGCAGCAGCGGCAGGGCGATCACGACCACCTCGAAGATGACCAGGTAGTTGAGCTGCTGGATGCTGGCGACCTGTGCGTTGTAGTGCTCCGCTCCGAAGCGGGACTGGGAGTTCTCCCACAGATGGAACACCAGAAAGGCACCGAGCGGTATCAGCCCCAGGACCGAATGGAGCCGGCGCAGCAGAAAATGACTGTCGTGGATGGATGCGCGCATAATGTCTCTGACGCGGAAACTGACTTGAAAGGATAAGCCTTTGGCGGCTGGATGCAAATGCGCCGGCTCAGTGCGCCTGCGCCAGAAAGGGATTGTCGCGCCGCTCGGTACCGAAGCTCGACATGGGGCCATGTCCGGGAATGAAGCGCACATGATCGCCCAACGGCAGCAGCTCGTGCTGGATGGACTGCAACAGCCGCGCGTGATTGCCGCGGGGTAGGTCGGTGCGCCCAATGGCGCCGCGAAAGAGCACGTCGCCCACCTGCGCCAAGGCATCGGAGCGGTCAAAATACACCAGATGCCCAGGCGAGTGGCCGGGGCAATGCAAAACCTCCAGACACTGCTCGCCGAAGCGAACGGTCTCGCCCGCGTCGAGCCAGACATCCGGCGTGAACGCCCGCTGGGGCGGAAAGCCGAACATCCGCGCCTGTTCCGGCAAGGCGCCGAGCAGGAAGGCATCGTCGCGATGCGGCCCCATAATAGACAGCTGCAGCCGCGCGGCCAGCGCGGGCGCGGCGCCGACATGATCGAGATGCCCGTGGGTGAGCAGCAAGTGCCGTGGCTTGGCGCCGAGCTTCTCGATAGCGGCAAGGATGCGCTCAGGCTCGCCGCCCGGATCGATAATCACCGCCTCGCGCGTTTGTTCGCACATCAGCAGGGTGCAGTTCTGCTGAAAATCCGTCACGGGGATGAGCTCAAATTGCATAGGATAACCAGGACTCTTCTCAGCGACGGCGTTTCTTGGGTTTGGCCAGCATTACCAGGCGAGTGCGGGATAGACGGTCGTGCCAGCCCAGACGCTCAGGATTCAGCCATGCCGCCCAGAGCCCGAGACCGGCCGGTGCCATGCACACCAGGACAAGCCCTAAGCGACGCAGGGAATCGCCCCAGCCGAGCGGCTGGCCATCCTCACGCACCAGCTGCAGGCGCCACGCGCGCATGCCGAGGCTTTGGCGTCCCGCCGACCAGAAAAAGACATAGTAGAGCGCGCCAACGCCCAGCAGATAGGCCTGAAACAGCACCCGCGGCAGCCCCTGGGTCAGATCACCGCCGAGCAGGCCCTGATACGCGATGGTGACCAGCGCCGTTGCCATGACTAGAACCCCAGCGACCAGCATCAGGTCATAGATGGCGCTGATGATGCGGCGCGCGACGCCAGGCGCGCGCGCCTGCTCGAGCTCGGCGGCATCCAACAACGGCGACCGGGTCGGGGCCTGAGCCTTGGCCCGAGCTGGATCTGGAGCCGAAACCGAATCTGGAAGTTGGGTTGGCGTCGGGGCAGACGATTGTTCTGAAAGCAGCATGCGCGCTATTGTCCGGAAATTCGCCCCCGGCGTCACCCAAAAGAGTCCAATTCGGTTCACAATTTCGAGCCATGCGCGCCGCACGGGCCGCGCAGATGACGGATTGCAGCGGCTGCCACCACCATTGCCAAGGGCCACGAGCCAGTGAACATTCGGCTGACCAAATTCAAACACCTGATTTTCAGCCTGCTACGGCGCATGCCCATGCCGGTAATTGCCATCGTGATTGGCCTGGCGGCGGGCTTCGCCGTCTGGGGCGTGCTTGATCAAATCCAGAGCCGTGCGATCAAGAAAATCTTCGGCGACGAGCTCCAGCAACGGCTTGATCTGGGCTCGCGCGAGAGCCTGCTGCGCTTCAATCAGTACCTCACCAATTACGCCGCCACCACGCGCCTGCTGGCCAATCACCGGCGCTTGTCGCAGTACCTGGAACCCCTGTTCTGGTTCCCGGAGGAAGAGGTCGACCCGGTCATCTACGAGGGATTTCGCCCCCTGTGGCTGCCGGATTTCTTCGAGCGCAATGCACTCTTGGCACCAAGCCATGTCGCCCTGGTCGATACCCGCGGGCGGATTCGGGAAATCTATCAGGCCGGGCCAGAGCCATTGCCCGCCGAGCTGCTGGAGGACACGCGCCAGTGGCTGAGCGATGACGAGGAAGTGCGCCCTGTGCTGATCCGGCTCGCCGATCGCCCCTATCTGCTGGTCAGTGACCGGGTCGCGGACACTGGCGGCTACAACATGGGACGACTCATGGTGCTGGTGCCCATCGATGCGGCTTTTTTGGCCGCGTCCAATGGCTCCGTGGCATCGGATCGGTCCTTGGTGGCGCTGATCGATCCGGACGAGCAGCGCATCCTGGCCACCGACGAGCCTGGCCGACTGGCGCTGGGCAGCATGGTGGACGACTGGACCGACAGCTATCTGATCACCCGGCAGTCACTGCCCGCTTACGAGGGTTCCAACTGGAACATGCTGTTCGCGACCTTCGTCCCGCGTCACAGCATCAAACGCATGTCCCGTCATACGGTGCATTTCGAGCGGCGCCAGCGGGTGGTGGCGGCGTTGGTTTTCATCGGTGTCTTCACGCTGGTGATTTATCTGGTCTCGGCACGGCTGAACAAGGTGCTGGTGCGCATGTCGTCGTTTTCCCAGCGGGCGCTCGGCATCGAGCATCCGTCCTTCAGTCGCGGCGGCAACCAGCTGCTGTTGCTGGAAGAGTGGATTCAGCAGTTCACCCAGCTGGTGCTGCACGCGCGCGAGGAAATGCGCCGCAAGCACGAAAGCGAAATGCGCCAGACCGAGGCGCTGAAGGCCGCCATTATGGAGGCCTCGCTCGATGCCATCATCACTCTGAACCGCGATGGGCGGATGATCGACTGCAACCCCACCGCGGAGCAGATGTTTGGTTTCGACGCCCAGCAGGCGCTGAACGAAGCTTTCGCGCAGGGTTTCGTCGCCGCGAGCGATGCAAGCGCCTTCGAGGCCATGCTGGGCGAGTCGGCCGGACATCGCATTGGAGAGCATCAGACCCATGTGCGCGGTGAGCTAAACGCCTGCCGCGCTGATGGCATGGTGTTCCCAATCGAGCTGTCCATCGTGCCCATTGACCTGGAAGAGGAGCGCTTCTATACGCTCTACATTCATGACATCACCAAGCGCAAGCAGGCGGAGCGGGAAATCCGCAGTCTGGCGCGCTTCGCCAGCGAGAGCCCTAACCCCATCCTGCGCGCCAGCGAAAAGGGCGAGATCGTCTATGCCAATGTCGCGAGCAAGCCGCTGATGGACTTTTGGAACACACAGCCCAACGGACTGCTGCCCGAGCCCTGGTGCGAGACCCTGCAAGAGGCGCTGGGGGATGGCAACCCGCGCGAGCGCGAAGCCGACTTCGCCAGCCATATCTTTTCGCTGCTGTTCGTGCCGATTCAGGATCTCGGCTATGTGAATGTCTACGCCCGCGACATCACCGCCGTGCGCCGCGCGGAGCAGGAGTCGCGCCAGCATCAGGCCGAGCTGGTGCATGTCTGCCGCCTCAGCACCATGGGCGAGGTGGCCACCGGCATGGCGCACGAGCTCAATCAGCCCTTATCGGCCATCGTCAACTATGCCAAGGGCGCCAGCCGGCGTCTGCAGGGCGGCATGTGCGAGACCGAGCCGCTGGTCGCAGCCATGAGCCAGATTTCCAGCCAGGCCGAACGGGCCGGGGAGATCATCCGCCGGCTGCGCGCGCTGGTGGGCAAACAGCCGCCGATCCGCTCGCGGGTGGACCTCAATTATCTGGTGCGCGAGGTCTGCGGTTTCGTCGAGTTCGACACTGAACGCCTGGGGGTGGCCCTGGAACTCGACCTGGCCGCCGGCGAGATTCCCGTCGATGTCGACCTGGTGCAGATCGAGCAGGTCCTGCTGAATTTGATCCGCAACGCGCTCGACGCCCTGGCCGAGCAGCCGGCAGACGATCGCCTATTGCGCATCGCCACGCGCACCACCGAGGCCACCGCCATCGTCAGCCTGACCGATAGCGGGCCTGGCATTCCAACCGCACGCATGCAACGGTTGTTCGATCCCTTCTTCACCACCAAGGATACCGGTATGGGCATGGGACTGCCGATCAGCCAGACCATCCTTGACAACCACGACGGGCGCATCTGGGCCGAATCCAATCCGGGGCAGGGGGCCTGCTTTTCCATCCAGCTGCCGGTCGCCCCGCCGGACGAGTCTGAGGCAGGCGAAGACGTGACAGCTCCGGATAACCAGACGGATTGAGCACCCGAGTCCGGTGCAGGCCCAATGCAGGTCGCGGCCGAAATCGCTACACTGCGGGATTATGGCGCAAGAATCCGGGGTTCCGGCCCAAAACCGGACATTCCCCTGCGATCACCATCTATCAATCACATTCCGCTTTGTCAGGAGAACGCATGTTCGACACCACGATGCAGATTCAAGGCTACGACGATGAACTCTTCCAGGCGCTGTGCGACGAGGAGCGCCGCCAGGAGGAGCATGTCGAGCTGATCGCGTCCGAGAATTACGCCAGCCCCCGAGTGCTCGAGGCCCAGGGCTCGGTGCTGACCAACAAATACGCCGAGGGCTATCCGGCCAAACGCTACTACGGCGGCTGTGAGTATGTCGATGTCGCCGAGCGCCTCGCCATCGAGCGCGCCAAGGCCTTGTTTGGCGCCGACTATGCCAATGTGCAGCCGCATTCTGGCTCCCAGGCCAATGCTGCTGTCTACATGGCCCTGTGCCAGCCGGGCGATCATGTCCTCGGCATGAGCCTGGCCCACGGCGGCCATCTGACCCATGGCGCCAAGCCGAACTTCTCCGGCAAGCTCTACAACGCCGTGCAATATGGGCTGAACCCCGACACCGGCGAGATCGACTACGACCAGGTCGCGGCGCTTGCGCGAGACCATCGCCCGAAGATGATCGTCGCCGGTTTCTCGGCCTACTCGCGGGTGGTGGATTGGCAGCGCTTCCGCGACATCGCCGATGAGGTGGGCGCCTATCTGCTGGTCGACATGGCCCATGTCGCCGGTCTGGTCGCCGCTGGTGTCTATCCGAGCCCCGTTGGCATCGCCGATGTCACCACTACCACCACCCACAAGACCCTGCGCGGCCCGCGCGGTGGCCTGATTCTGGCCAAGTCCAACCCTGAGATCGAGAAAAAGCTCAACTCCCTGGTCTTCCCCGGCATCCAGGGTGGCCCGCTGATGCATGTCATCGCCGCCAAGGCCGTCGCCTTCAAAGAGGCTATGGAACCTGCGTTCAAGACCTACCAGCAGCAGGTTGTGACCAATGCGCGCGCCATGGCGGAAGTCTTCATCCAGCGCGGCTTTGATGTCGTCTCCGGCGGCACCGACGATCACCTGTTCCTGGTCAGCTTCATCACCCAGGGCCTGACGGGCAAGGATGTCGACGCCTGGCTGGGCGCGGCCAATATCACCGTCAACAAAAATGCCGTGCCCAATGACCCGCAGTCGCCTTTCGTGACCAGCGGCATTCGCGTCGGCACCCCGGCCATCACCACCCGCGGCTTCAGCGAGGCAGACGCGCGCGGCCTGGCCGGCTGGATGTGCGATGTGATCGACAGCCGCGGGGACGCGGGCGCCATCGACAAGGTCAAGGCGCTGGTGCTTGAGCTGTGCCGTCGCCACCCGGTCTATGCGCGTTGAGCGCCTAAGGTCGCTCCATGCGCTGCCCCTTCTGCGGTGCCCAGGAGACCAAGGTCGTCGACTCGCGCCTCTACGGCGACGGCGACCAGGTGCGCCGCCGCCGCCGCTGCATTGTCTGCGGCGAGCGCTTCACCACCTACGAGGTCGCCGAACTGGAACTGCCGCGGGTGATCAAGCGCGACGGCTCGCGGGTTCCCTTCGACGGGCGCAAGCTGCGCGCAGGGCTGCTGCGAGCCGTCGAGAAGCGCCCGGTCAGCGCCGATGATATCGAAACCGTCATCGCGCGCATCAGTCGCCGCCTGCTGGCGACCGGCGCGAGCGAAGTCCAGTCGCGCGAGATCGGCGAGTTCCTGATGGACGAGCTGCGCGGGCTCGATCAAGTCGCCTATGTGCGCTTTGCCTCGGTCTACCGGGAGTTCGAGGATGTCGATGCCTTCCGCGAGGAGATCGAACGGCTTGAGCGCCAGCCCTCACCTGAGGTGAAACGCGCCCAGCTCGATCTGCTGAGCGTGCTCGATGCCAAGCAGGAGTCCCGGCACGAATCCCGCAAGGAACCCAAATCCGGCAAGCAACCCGGCAAGCCATCCCGATGACCGCCGCCGCTGATGCACACTGCATGGCCCGCGCGCTGCGCCTCGCCGAGCGCGGACTCTGCAGTACCGACCCCAATCCGCGCGTCGGCTGCGTGCTGGCGCGCGATGGCGAGATCATTGCCGAGGCCTGGCATGAACGCGCCGGCGAGCCCCATGCCGAACCGCTCGCCCTGCGCCAGGCCGGTGAGCGCGCACGCGGTGCCACCGCCTATGTCACCCTCGAGCCCTGCTGCCATCGCGGGCGCACACCACCTTGCACCGACGCGCTGATCGAGGCCGGAGTCACGCGCGTGGTCTCAGCCATGCCGGACCCAAATCCGCAGGTGGCCGGGCAGGGGCACGAACAGCTGCGCGCGGCCGGAATCGCGGTCGAGGTCGGTTTGATGCAATCGCAAGCGCAGGCGCTGAACCCAGGCTTCATTCGCCGCATGCACACCGGCCGGCCCTGGGTGCGCTGCAAGCTGGCGATGAGCCTGGACGGGCGCACCGCCATGGCCAGTGGCGAAAGCCGCTGGATCACCGGCGAGGCGGCAAGGGCCGACGTGCAGCGCCTGCGTGCGCGCTCCTCGGCCATTGTCACAGGCATCGGCACCGTGCTGGCCGATGATCCCTCGCTCAATGTGCGCATCGACCCGCTCAGCGGCCAAGCATCGACCGGCGTGCCGGCAGTTGGCAAAGTCGCGCGTCAGCCGCTGCGCGTGGTACTCGACAGCCAGCTGCAATTGCCGACCTCCGCGCGCCTGCTCGACATCCCCGGGCGCACGCTGGTGATGACCACCGTTGGCCAGGAGCATGCAAACTGGAACTCGCTTGAAGTCGCCGGCGCCGAGATTCTGAGCATGGTGCCGTCGGCGACGGGCCAGATCGACCTGGGCAGGGCGCTGCAAGAGCTCGCGCGGCGGGAGTGTAACGAGGTCCTGATCGAAGCCGGCCCGCGCCTGGCCGGAGCCGCCCTGCGCGGTGGCTGTATTGACGAGCTCTGGGTTTATCTGGCACCGCATCTGATGGGCGATGCCGCGCGCGGACTCTTTCAGCTGCCGGGCCTCACACACATGGACGAGCGCATTGAGCTCGAATGGCTCGAGCTGCGCCAGATTGGCGATGATCTGCGCCTGCGCCTACGCCGGCGCGACGTCACGACCGCCAGCGCAGCGCTGGCTACCTGAGGCGGGGCAGGGCGCTCATGTGCGAGTTGTTCGCCATGTCCAGCCGAGTGCCCGCCACCCTCGGCCTGTCGCTCGGGCGCCTGGCGCGCCATAGCAGCGGTAGCGAGGCAACGCACCGGGACGGCTGGGGGTTGGCCTGCTACGAAGAACGCGACTGCCTGCTGCTGCGCGAGCCGCGGCCGGCGTGCGAGAGCCTGCTGTTGCGCTTTGTCGATGTCCAGGGCGTGCGCACCTGCATGGCCGTCTCACACCTGCGTCAGGCCACCTTCGGCGCCCGCTCATTGCAAAACACCCAGCCATTCGTGCGCGAACTGGGAGGCCGCAGTCATGTGTTTGCGCACAATGGCGATTTTCCGCAACTGCTGGAGCAGCCCGCGCCGAGCAACACACGCTTCCGCCCCATCGGCGATTCAGACTCCGAGCGCGCCTTCTGTATGCTGATGGAACGCCTGGCCCCGCTGTGGGAAGGCCGCGACGAGCCACCACCGCTTGAGCAGAGGCTGGCCGTGATTGCCGACTTTTGCCGCGAAATGCGCAAGCTAGGCCCCGCCAACTTCATCTACGCAGATGCCGACGCGCTCTTCATCCACGCCCACCGCCGCACTCAGCCTGACGGCGCCATACGCCCGCCGGGGCTCTACCTGCTGCAACGCTCCTGCTGGGAATCGGCGCCCGAGCTCAAGGATGCCGGCGTACGCCTGCAAACCGTGCGCCAGGACGTGGCACTGATCGCCAGCGTACCCCTGACCGATGAGCTATGGGAACCGCTCGGCGAGGGCGACCTGATCGCCCTGCGCGCTGGCCGCTGCTACGACATCGAAGGCCGCTGGAGCACACCCGAGGACGTCAGTAGCCGGGCGCCCTCGCAGCCGCGGCCGGCGCTTGGGTAGGGCATCAAACGCAGCCAGTCGGCTTTGGCAAGCCGCCCCACTTGCAGATCAGCTTCATCGGACCTTTTTTGAAGATGTTGTAAAGCTCTTTCGTCGAGACGCTCTGCTTCTTGGCAAAGATGCGAATCGGCGGCACCACGCCATCGTTCTCGTACATCGCCCGCGCCTCGCGGATGAAGCCCATCACCTGATCGTTCATCTCAAAATCATCTGTGGTGGCAAGCTCTTGCGCCACTTCCTCGCTCCAATCGTCACGATTGACCAAAAATCCCTCATTATCAAGGGCAACGCTGATAGTCATGAGAAAGCTCCTGAACATTTTTTACTGAGAAATCCAAGCCTCGCGCGAACCCCGCTGCGCCCTTTTTCGATCAACGCGCAAAGCCGAGTCGGCGACACCCAAGGACAGTGGAGGCAGAGCCGGCGCATATCCAGCCCTGACTCCCAAGCGCCACGCGGAACTCGGCGCGTTTTCTTTGGCCGGCTTGATTTGCTCGGCGTACAGTGCTTTCGGTGCATCACGCGGCAGAGACAACCGTAGCTTCTTGAATCGATCAGGGATTGTTAGGCGCCGGTCTGATAAGTTTTATTTCCTCTGCAGCGATGCCAGCCTGCCATGTTCTATCAGGCATTTCGATCGTGTAAGCGATGCTTCCGTCAAACGCGATATCAATCGCAACGATCGTGCCGCTCCCGGAACCATTGTACTTGGATGCAAAGGTCACCTGATCGTTGAACTTGTAGGGTGTTTCAACCGACAGCTTATACCCTTTATGTGCCTTTTCAATCATCATGTTATTTCTCCCGCTGTGCGGTGACGCATTTGTGACAGAGGTGAAGGCCACGCCTAGGGCGACCAGTCCGGCAATAGTTTCGCTAACGCGCATCAGAATTCCCCGGTTACTAAGTCCTACCATTGTGAGGTAACTTTAGGCCATTTTTTCAGACGATGAAAATCCTCACTACAGGCCAGCTCTTCTGCCTCAGCGGTTTGCGCTCTGACAAGATCCCACCGAACCTGAAGGTTCAGCCAAAAATCGGCGGAAACCCTAAAGTTCGTGTTTGGGGCGAGCGTAGCGGCAGGTCGCCGTTGGCCTGTACGAGAATGGATTGCTTGATAAGATGATCCATTGGGCTGCAAATGAGGCGAGAAGGGTGCGTTTTTTCACTAGCGAGTTTTCAGTGAGGTTGGCGCCTTTGCTCGCGGCAAGGGGCGTTGGCTTGGCCGGTGCGCTCTTGATGGCTGTCCTGCTGCTCGGCGCGGGCGGCTGCGCTCCTACCATCCCCTCGGGGGACACGGGACTGCGTGTGAGTGTGACGGCGCCGATCAGGATTCCGGCGGGGCGGGCGCATGCGACCTTTCAGCGCGGTCGGCTGGCGAGCGCGAGCAGCAAGCTAAACCCGTATTGCGAGTTGGAGGTGCGCACGGTAGCGCCAGCGGAGGGGACCCGGATCGCGTCCGGGGACTTTGTGGTGAGTCGGATCAACTCGCGGATTTTGGTGGACCCGACGACGCGTATCTCGGCGGTGATGATGATGAGCAGCTGCTCGGACCCGCTGTTTCAGGAGTCGGTCTGGTGGCTGAAATCGAGCGCGCCGAGTGATGTGCCAAGTGATGTCATGTACCTGCGCTGTATCGCGCCCTATTACAATTGCGCCTTCGGTCCGCCGCTGCTGCCGGCGCAGGTGCAGCAGCAGGTTGGACGCTATTTGGAGGTGAAGTGGGCAACAGGCCCCAGCCTGGCTAAATCGTCCGGTCGGTTGATGTCCACCAGCGACGGCAGTCGTTGAGTTTGCCAGTTGAGGGCGTTTAATGCGGTCATGGTCCGCTCGGCAACCTGGGCCGTTCCCAAGGCATGTCCGTGAACAGGATGACTGACGCTTTTTTATCCGATCAGCCGCGCGCGGTTTCGATCGCCTCCAGCACGCCGTCCCAGAAGCGGATGCGGGCGCAGATGGCTTCCTCGGCGGCGGCTTCGGCCTCGGTGTGCTTTTCGGGATCATCGCCGCACAGGTGCTCGAGCAGTTGCAGTGACAGGGGGCCGTGGAAGTCTTCGTCGAGATGGATGTGGCGCTTGAGGTAGTAGTGGAAGCTTGGCGCATCCGCCTCGGTGATGTCCATGTCGCTGAGCAGGCGGCGAAACATTTGCGGGATGACGCGCTCGCGCCCGAGCGCCAGGGCGGCGGCGACTTCGTGCGGCTTGTCTTCGTCGATGAAGCAGAACGTGGTTTCCATGAAATCCCGCGCGGGGCGGGGCAGGGGGGTGGCGCGGATGGCCTCGCGCAGTCCGCCGCGGGCGACTTGCTCGACAAAGGCGATCGCCGGGCTGGCATCGGCGCCGATTTCGGCCATGGCGCCGGTGTAGAGTTCGAAGTGGCTGCCGTATTCTGGTCCCGCGCCACGGTCCATGCAGTCGGATTCTTCCTCCAGCACCAACTGGTTGATGAAATAGCGCACCGCCGGGTCGCCCACGGGCGTCCAGGGCACCCGAACGGGCGCGACCTGCTGTTGCAGGTATTTGATCAGCGACATGAAATCCCACACCGAGTAGATGTGATGCTGCATGAAGATGCGCAGGTCCGAGACGTCGCGCAAGGCGGCGTAGATGCGGTGTGATTCCAGCTCCTGTTGCAGCGGCTCGATGTGGTCAAGTTGCAGTTGGGTCATTGGTATTTGTGATCGCGATAGCTTTGGGTGTTTGCTGGAATATCAGCGCGGGGCTTCGACAATCCAACCGGCATCGTCGCAACGGGCGGCAGCGAGGCCGGCGAGGGAGTCGATCTCCGGGACTTGCTGGCGCAGGATGCCGTCGCTGATGCTGTAGGTCCAGCCGTGGACGACCAGGCGTTGGCCTTTTTTCCAGGCATTCTTGACGATGGTGGTGTTACAGACGTTGGTCACCTGCTCGGTCACATTCAACTCGCACAGGCGGTCGAGGCGCTGAGGGTCGCTGAGCGTTGCCAGTTCATCGGCATGATAGCGGCCGACATCGCGGATATGGCGCAGCCAGTTGTCGATCAGGCCATGGTCGTGGGAGTCGAGCGCGGCCTTAACGCCGCCGCAATCATAGTGGCCACAGACAATGATGTGCTCGACTTGCAGCACGTCAACCGCGTATTGAATGACCGACAGGCAATTGAGGTCGGTATGAACCACCACATTGGCAATATTGCGGTGCACGAAGACCTCGCCCGGCGGCAGCCCGACGATCTCATTCGCCGGCACTCGGCTGTCGGCGCAGCCGATCCACAGATAGCGCGGTGACTGCTGAGAGGCAAGCCGGGGGAAAAACTCGGGGTCGCGCTGCTTGACGCTTTCGGCCCAGGCGCGGTTATTGGTGAAGAGGTGGGGCAGTGTTTTCATGGGGTTTAATCGGCCTTTCCCGGCGTGCGCGGCCGGTAGCGGTCGGGGATCAGGATGGTCGGCGAGCGCTGCAGCGGGTCGAGGTGCGGGAAGTCGAGCGTGAAGTGCAGTCCGCGGCTCTCGCGCCGGCGGTACGCGGACTGGACGATGAGATCGGCCACCTCGACCAGATTGCGCAGCTCGATTAGGTTTGAGTTGACGCGGAAGTGGCTGTAGTGCTCGATGATCTCCGAGCGCAGCAGGTCGATGCGACGGCGCGCGCGTATCAGACGTTTATTGGTACGCACAATGCCGACATAGTCCCACATGAAGCGGCGCAGTTCCTCCCAGTTATGGGAGATGACGATCTCCTCATCCGGCTCGGTGACGCGACTGGCATCCCAGTCCGCCACCTCGGGCGGCTGCTCCCAGGCAATCATCAGCTGTTCGATGTCCGCAGCGGCCAGTTCGCCGAACACCAAGCATTCGAGCAGGGAATTACTGGCCATGCGGTTGGCCCCATGCAATCCGGTATAGGCGGTTTCGCCGATCGCATAAAGGCCGGGGACATCGGTGCGCGCCTGGGCGTCGGTCAGCACGCCGCCGCAGGTGTAATGCGCCGCCGGGACCACCGGGATGGGCTCTTTGGTGATGTCGAGCCCGATCTCCAGGCAGCGCGCGTGGATGGTCGGGAAGTGCTCAATGATAAAATCAGCCGGTTTGTGGGAGATATCGAGCAGCACAAATTTACTGCCAATGCGCTTGATCTCCCGGTCGATGGCGCGGGCAACGATGTCGCGCGGGGCGAGCTCCGCGCACTCGTCGAAGCGCGGCATGAAGCGCTCACCATTGGGCAGCAGCAGATGGGCACCCTCGCCGCGCAGCGCCTCGCTGATGAGAAACGACTTGGCCTTGGAGTGATACAGGCAGGTCGGGTGGAATTGCATGAATTCCATGTTCGCCACCCGGCAGCCGGCGCGCCAGGCCATGGCGATGCCGTCACCGGTGGCGACATCCGGATTGCTGGTGTAGACATAGACCTTGCTCGCACCGCCGCTGGCCAGCACCACAAAGCGCGCCAGCATGGTGCGGACCTCGCCGCTTTGGTTGTCGAGCACATAGGCGCCGAGGCAGCGGTTGTCGTCGCGCCCGATGCGATTGGCGGTGATCAGATCAATCGCCGTGTGATGCTCATACAGGGTGATGTTCGCCCGCGCGCGCGCGGCTGAGTCAAGTGTGTTGGAGACGGCTTGCCCGGTGGCATCAGCGGCATGCACCACCCGCCTGTGGGTATGGCCGCCCTCGCGGGTGAGGTGATAGCCATCCTCGCTTTCGCTGGCCGGGTCGCGGGTAAACTGCACGCCCTCTTGAATCAGCCAGCGGATGTTGTCCGGCCCATGCTTGACCACCAGCTCGACGATCTCGCGATCGCACAGTCCGGCGCCGGCGCGCAGGGTATCCTGCACATGGGACTCCAGCGAATCATCGGCGGCCAGCACCGCGGAGATGCCGCCCTGGGCATAGAGAGTGTTTCCCTCGGGCAGCGCGCGCTTGGCCAACACGGCCACGTCGATATCCTGGCGCAGACGCAGGGCCAGGCTGAGACCGGCAGCGCCGCTGCCGATGATCAGCACATCATGTCGAGTGGCACTTGGCATGGCGATGATGTCCGGGTTGAGGCGAAGCTTGGGTGGATTGCGGTTTGCCGCGATTGCGCGTGCGCGTCACGCGGCGGGTGCCTGGTCAAAGTATAGCGAAACAAGCGGTGTAGTTCGGTTGGTTTCGCGCGGGTGATCTGCCGCAAAATCGAAAATCTCTTTGCGATCTCGATATAATGCCCGGTGAATGGTCCGAACGCGAAAGCCGCCACCGGCAGCGAGCGACGGGTGCGACCCGGTTAGGCTGCTCGCCACAGGCTTTCTGTCGTTCGGGCGGAACGAACTTTTTCAACCAAGTCGATGTCAATGGCATCGGAGCTGGCAGGGAAGGGCCAGCAGGGCGACACTGATGTCCGAGCGTGAAGTTGATCATGCCTTGGTGGTCCGGGCCCAGAGTGGTGACCGGCGCGCCTTCGACCTGCTGATGCTCAAATACCAGCAGCGCGTGGCGGGCTTGATCGGGCGTTATTTGCGCGACAGCGCGGAGGTGCTCGATGTCACTCAGGAGGCCTTTATTAAGGCCTATCGCGCCTTGCCGAACTTCCGTGGCGAGAGTGCGTTTTACACCTGGATTTACCGCATTGCGATCAACACAGTCAAAAATCACCTGGTGGCCCAGGGGCGCCGCCCGCCGGGCGACGATGTCGATGCGGAAACGGCCGAGCAGATGGATGCCGGCGCGCGGCTGCGCGACACCGCCACGCCCGAACGGGAGCTGCTGAGCGATGAGATCGCGCGCACGGTTCAGCGGGCGCTTGATGAATTGCCGGATGATTTGCGCACCGCCATCGTGCTGCGCGAGCTTGAAGGCATGAGCTACGAGGAGATTGCCGAGGCCATGGACTGTCCCATTGGAACTGTGCGCTCGCGCATCTTCCGCGCGCGTGAGGCCATCGACAAGCATTTGCGTCCGCTGCTTTGAACAGCGCAACCCGACCACCGCACCCTGACAATCGAACCCTGACAATCGAACCCTGACAATCGAACTCTAACAACCACACAATGACACAGACTCTCGCGCAACAGCGAATTTCGGCTCTGCTCGATCAAGAAATCAGCCACGGCCAGATCGGCGAGGCTCTTGCGGAATTGGGCGATAACACCGAGCTGCGCGCCAGCTGGGGACGCTACCATTTGATACGCAGTGTCCTGCGCGGAGAGACAGTATCCGCTGAGTACCAAGGCATTGCCGAGCGCGTCAGTGTGCGCCTGGCGGGGGAGGCGATCTCTCCAGATGCAGCACCGCCAGATGCAGCACTGCCGGAACCGACGCTGGACGACGAAAACCGGCCTGCGGACCGACGCCGCCGCACCTCAGGCTTCTCCCAAGCCCACAGGTCCAGCCGCCCGCATACCAGACGCGGACTCGCACGCGCGCGCACCTGGTGGCCGCTAATCGGCGCGGCTGTAGCTGGTCTGATGGTGCTCGGCGTCGTGCTGCGCATGCCCGATGGGCTTGGTCCCAATGCAGCGCCGGGCGATATGCCAACGGCAGGCGCACCAAGAATTGCGAGCGATGCATCGCCGCTCAAAGCAACGCAGTCTTCCGCCGCTCCTGCGCTCGCCGCGACTGGGGCACTCGGCACAGCGACCAAAGGTCCGACGGCCTGGCGTTCGAGCTCGGATGCTATCCAGCCTTGGTCCGCGAGCCAGCCGCGCGTCAAAGCCAAGCTCAATCACTTGCTTGTCGGACACCAGGACCGTGTCGCCACGGCCAGCATCAAGGGTTTTCTCCCCTATGCCACCCTCGTCGGTTATAACACCCAACCCTGAGCCCCTGGTAGTGCGGCGGGGTTGGGGCCAGGTTTCCCTGATCATCTCCCTGGTCACCTCTGGGATCATCAGATTCCTGCTGCTTTGTGTCGCTAGTCCGCTAATTGCCTTGGCGTCCGCGGCACCCGTTCCCGGTGAAAATTTAGCCGCCGAGCGTCCGTTTGCGTTGCTCGAGCGCATGGCGCAAGCGCTTGAAACAACTGATTTTGAAGGGACTTTTGTCTATCAGTACGGCAATTCCTTATCGGCCATGCGCGTTGTGCATCGCCTGCGAAACGGCGACTCGCAGGAAAGCCTGCTGACACTCAACGGTCCGATCCGCACCATCGGTCGCAACGGTCAGTCCGTGTCTTGTCTGCTCTCCGGAGGGCAGTCGGTGCTGCTGCGTCGCGAGCATCCGTCTGGGGTTCTTGCTCGGGACAATCCGACCCCGGCGCCGGATTGGCAGGCACTGTCCAAACACTATCGGTTCGGTCTGCTTGAGGCGACACGAGTCGCCGGGCGCGCGGCGGATGTGGTGGCCATCGCTCCCAGGGATAATCTGCGCTACGGTTACCGTTTCTCAATCGATCGCGCTTCCGGTCTGCCGCTTCGCACCGCGCTGCTTGACGCGGGCGGACTACCAATTCAGCAACTGATGTTCACCGAGGTACAATTCGGCGCGGAGCCCTCAACAGAAGCGGCAGCCGCTGCACAATCGGCAGTGTCCTCCGCTCGACAGCCGACCGCCAGGTCGCTTGGCGAGCCCGTTGCTGATCCAGTTGCTGATCCCGTTGCTGAGCCGGGCGGCCTGCCCGCTTTAGAGACAAATGTCGAAATTGCTGGCGAATCCTCTGGCGTCGCCCCCGATCCGATCCCGCTCACGCCCGCAAAAACCTTGGACAAAAATTGGGAATTCAAAGAATTACCGGATGGTTTTAATGTAATATCTCACGAATGGATCGACTCAGACGAGGGCGCGCAGCAGGAATACTTTCTGCTCGGTGACGGTCTCGCGTCCGTGTCGGTCTACGTCGAGCAAAGTGAGCAGCCCGGATTGGCGGGGCAAACCCAGATGGCAGCGATTCACGCCGCCGGCAAATGGCTGGATGGCTATCAGATCACCGCAGTCGGTGAAGTGCCGGCAGAGACCGTGACCGCGCTGGTCGATGCGATCAGCAAAAAACCCGGGGGCGAGGAGGGGGCGGCTTGGTCCGCGGCGCCGGGTGCGTCGCAGCAGGAGCAATCACCATGATCGAGGAAGCCGCCATCGTCGTCGCCGTTCATGGCTCAGATGCAGAGGTCGAGCCTCAGCGACGCGCGACCTGTGATCACTGCGGTGTGAAGGGAACTTGCGGCACCTCACTGATCGACCGCTTTTTGGGCCGGCGCCCGCTGCGGCTGCATGTCGAGAATGCCATCGGTGCGCGCGTGGGCGAGCGGGTCATGATTGGCATGGCCGATGCGGTTTTGCTGCGCGCCGCCGTTGCTGCCTACCTCGTCCCGCTGCTCGGGCTCATTTTCGGCGCTGCCGTGACGCTCGAGCTGGCGACCCGCTGGCAGTGGCCGGGCGCTGATCTCTGGTCCCTGGCCGGCGGCCTGCTCGGGTTCGCGCTGGCACTGCGCTGGACTGGCAGCTATAGTCGCCGCCTGCGCGCCAATCCGCATTATCGCCCCACGCTAATTGGGCGCGCTCCGGCCGATGCAAGCGTTGGTGATCGCCCCAGATCTGCGCGGGTCACTCTGAACCCCGAACTGCCGAAAACCTGATCTCCAAACTAACGTGATCTCCAAACTGGCGACGCTGTTCAGGGCACCCAAAAGGCCCGGCACGGGCATGGCTGACGCGCCTCTGCCAGAGCGGCGGCGCAAGCGCTTTTCACTCTCTGGAACCATTGGCTTCGAGCGCCGCATCGCCACCGATCAGCAGCGCATCGCCGATCAGGTGCTGGCCGTGCTGCCACCGGATCAGTTCCGCGCGCTTTACTTGTGCGGGAGTTATGGTCGCGGGGAAGGGGTACGTTTGCGCGGCGCTGATGGCAAGGAGATTGCAGAGCGTTACCAGTATGCCGTGGTGCTCGGTCGTACCGACCCGGCACTGCGCGGGGCCGTGCAAGACACCTTGGGACAACTGGCCGCGACACTGTCGGCCGCCACCGGCGTGGCGATTCATTTTCGGCTGTTTCGCGAGGAACGGCTGCGGGATTTTCCGCTCTCCTATCCGCAGGCCGATCTGCGCTGGAGTGGTCGCCTGCTGCGCGGCCCCCCGGAGGTTGTCGCGCAAATGACAGAGAAGCCATTCGAGCATCTCGCGCCCGGCGAGATGCTGTGGCAGCATGTCCAGCATGGGCTGGGTCTGCTGCACAATCAGGAGCAGTTGCGCCAGGGCGCCAGCCTGGCAGAGGGCGAGCGGCTGGCATTCTTCCGCCACCTGATCCGCACCGTCCTGATTTGCGGCGATCTGCGCCTGGCCGTTGTCGGGCGCTATCATCCCGCGCATGCCGAGAAGCTTGCGCGACTTGAGGCGCTGGACCAGCGCCACCACCGCAAGTTCATGACGCTCTATGCGCTGGCGCACCAGGCCTATGCGGACATGGATGTCAGAGGCTTTGCCGATGGACATCCGCTTGACTGGCAGGCGCGGGTGTCCTGGCTGTGGTTGGATTCTCTGCGGCGCTTCGAGCAATGGCGGCGCGGTGGACGCGTGCTGCCGAGTTGGGAGTATTACTGTCGCTCGCGGCCCGCCAAGGGCCAGGGGTGGAACTCCCGCCTTGGCGAGCGTCTGACGAGCAACTTGGCCAGCTTCGGTGCTGCCAGCCTCAAAGCCCAGCCAGGGTGGTCGCTGCGTCACCCGCGCGAGCGCCTGATTGGCGCCATGCCCTTGTTGCTGAGCGGTCCGCAGACAGCGCCCGAGCCGGCGGTGGCCGCTGCGCTGTCACTGCCACCCGGCACCAGCTGGCCGCGCACGGTCGAGGCGTTTCTGCGTCTGTGCGAGAGTCACAGCGATTGACGCCAGTCCGGCGAAGGGCGATTCCCGCGTCATCATCGGCGAATCATCTTGCCGAATCCTCACCCAGAATCATCACTTGTCCGGGCTGAGTCGGTATAATCCCCGTTTTTGCGGTGCGAACGGCCACCTGGCCGTTACTTGCGCCTGATCTTCTCGCGCGTTTCAACCTTCCCGATTTCGGGCCAACACCATGAATTTTTGTTGCTCGTTCGTCGCCCCACCGGCTCGCGGTCTGGGCTCGAGGCTGGCTTTGGGCCTGGTCCTGCTGTTTGTGCTCGCTGGTGCCTGGGCCGATACCCTGCCCGACTTCACCGGACTGGTCGAGCGCAACGGTCCGGCAGTGGTCAACATCAGCAGCTCGCAGACGACACCAGGCGAGATCCCCGGGCTCGGCGGCGAGGGCGACCTGCCGCCCGAGGACAGCCCGCTGTATGACTTTTTCCGCCGCTTCTTCGGCGACGAGGGTGAGTTTCCCGATTTCGGCGAGGAAGGGCGCTCGCTGGGCTCGGGCTTCCTGATTTCAGCCGATGGCTATGTGGTCACCAATGCCCATGTGGTCGAGCTGGCCGAAGAGATCATCGTGCGCACCAGCGACCGACGGGAGTTCGTCGCCAGCGTGGTCGGGGCCGACGAGCGCAGCGATATCGCGCTGCTGAAGCTGGACGCCAAGGATCTGCCACGGGTGGAAATTGGCAGCGCGACCGACCTCAAGGTCGGTGAATGGGTGCTGGCCATCGGCTCGCCTTTTGGGTTTGAGCATTCGGCAACCGCCGGCATCGTCAGCGCCAAGGGGCGCAGCCTGCCGAGCGAGAACTATGTGCCTTTCATCCAGACCGATGTCGCCATCAACCCGGGCAACTCCGGCGGGCCTTTGTTCGATCTCGATGGGCGGGTGATCGGCGTCAATTCCCAGATCTATAGCCGCACCGGCGGCTTCATGGGGCTGTCGTTCGCCATTCCCATCGAGGTGGTCATGGACGTGGTCGAGCAGCTACGCACCCAGGGTCGGGTCACGCGCGGTTGGCTCGGGGTGCTGATTCAAGACGTCACCCGCGAGCTGGCTGAAACCTTCGGACTGCAGCGACCGCGGGGCGCCTTGGTGGCCCAGGTGATTCCCGGCAGCCCAGCGGCAAATGGCGGCCTGCGCGCGGGCGATGTGATTCTGAGCTTTGACGGCCGGGAGGTGGCCACTTCCGGTGACCTGCCACCACTGGTGGGCATGGCCAAGGTGGGGGATCAGGCGCAGATTGAGCTGTTGCGCGGCGGCGAGCGGCAGGAGCTTGATGTTCTGCTCGCGGCGCTGCCCGAGGACGGCCAGACAAGCATGGCTGGACCGGTTCCGGAAGCGTCCAACGCCAATGCGATCGGCCTGGTGCTTGAGAATCTGAGCGCAGAGCAGCGCGAACGCTTCGAACTGGCCGAGGGCGGGGTGCTGATCGAGGACATCGAGCCAGGCCCGGCTCAAAGCGCCGGTCTACGCCCTGGGGATGTGATTCTGGCCTTCGATGGCGTCGACGTGCGCGACCTGGCGCATTTTCGCGAGCTGCTCGCAGCAGCCGAGCCGCAGCGGCCTGTGGCGGTGCTGATACAACGCGGTGCCGGGCGCATGTTCTATCCCTTGCGCATTCCTCCTTTGGACGCGCCCGCATCGAGCATGCCCGAGGAGAACGCCAGCGCCGCGCCCGCCCCAGCCAATGGCGGTCACTCCGAGTAGCGCTGACAGGACCCGCAACGAGCACGAAATTTTTATGGCAGAACTCAAGGCAATCCGCAATTTCTCGATTATTGCCCATATCGATCATGGCAAGTCGACCATTGCCGACCGTTTCATTCAGCACTGCGGTTCCCTGACCGATCGCGAGATGTCAGCGCAGGTGCTCGACTCGATGGACCTCGAGCGTGAGCGCGGCATCACCATCAAGGCGCAGAGCGTCACGCTCGACTATCCGGCGCGCGACGGTCAGGTGTATGAGCTAAATTTCATCGACACCCCGGGCCATGTGGACTTCTCCTACGAGGTGTCGCGCTCGCTCGCTGCCTGCGAGGGCGCGCTGCTGGTGGTCGATGCTGCCCAGGGGGTCGAGGCTCAGAGCGTCGCCAATTGCTATACCGCGATCGACCTCGGGCTTGAAGTGCTGCCGGTGCTGAACAAAATCGACCTGCCCTCGGCCGAGCCCGAGCGGGTAATCAAGGAGATCGAAGAAATCATCGGGCTCGATGCCGAGGATGCGCTGCGGGTCAGCGCCAAGACCGGCCTAGGTATCCCGGAGCTGCTTGAGATGCTGGTCGCCAAGGTTCCGCCGCCTCAAGGTGACCGCTCCGCGCCACTGCAGGCATTAATCATCGACTCCTGGTTTGACCCTTACGTTGGCGTGGTCTCTCTCATCCGCGTCGTCAATGGCGTCATTACAAAGCGCCAGAAGATTCAGGTCATGAGCACCGGGCGCGTCCATCAGGCCGACAATCTTGGGGTCTTCACGCCCAAGAAGCTTGAGCGCGAGCGGCTGGAGGCGGGTGAGGTTGGCTTTCTGATCGCCGGCATCAAAGAAATCGACGGCGCACCCGTCGGGGATACCATTACCTCCCCCGAGCGGCCCGCATCGGAGCGGGTGCCGGGTTTTCGCGAGATTCGCCCACGCGTGTTCGCCGGGCTTTACCCGGTCATGTCCGACAACTACGAAGACCTGCGCGATGCGTTGAGCAAACTTCGGCTGAACGACTCGGCGCTTTTCTATGAGCCGGAAACCTCCCAGGCGCTGGGCTTTGGCTTCCGCTGCGGCTTTCTCGGCATGCTGCATATGGAGATTCTGCAGGAACGCCTGGAGCGCGAATACGATCTGGATCTGATCACCACGGCGCCGACGGTGGTCTATGAGGTTGAGCTCAACGACGGCGAGGTGATCAAGGTCGACAACCCGGCGAATCTGCCCGAAACCGGCAAGATTCGCGAGATTCGCGAGCCCATCATTGAGGCGCACATCCTGGTGCCCCAGGATCTGCTTGGCGGCGTGATTAGCCTGTGCATCGAAAAGCGCGGGGTGCAGAAGCAGATTCAATTCCTCGGCGGTCAGGTGCAGGCCACCTTCGAGCTGCCTCTCAATGAGGTGGTGCTGGACTTCTTCGACCGCCTCAAGTCCGTCAGTCGCGGCTATGCGTCCTTCGAGTACGAGTGGAAACGTTTCCAGGCCTCGAATCTGGTCAAGCTTGAGGTGCTGATCAACAGCGAAAAGGTCGATGCGCTGTCGCTGATTGTCCATCGCGACCACGCCCAGCAGCGCGGGCGGGACCTGACCGAGCGCATGAAAGACGTCATTCCCAGGCAGATGTTCGAGGTGGCCATCCAGGCCGCCATTGGCAGCAAGATCATCGCCCGTAGCACTGTCAAAGCACTGCGCAAGAATGTCACGGCCAAATGCTACGGCGGCGATGCGACGCGCAAGCGCAAGCTGCTCGAGAAGCAAAAAGCTGGCAAACGGCGCATGAAGATGGTCGGGCGGGTGGAAATTCCGCAGGACGCCTTTCTTGCGGTGTTGAAAACGAGCAAGGATAATTAACCCTTTTTGTTGCCGGCTCGCGCTGGACAGGACCATTACGTATGAATTTCGACTTTCCGACCTTTCTGGTTGCTGCAACGGCCGTCACTGGCGGTATCTGGCTGCTCGATGCTCTGTTGTGGGCGCCGAAACGTCGCCGTTTGGCGGTGTCCGGAGATGCCGGGCAGAGCACGAATGCCGGGACGGATGCGGGGCAGGGGGCCGGCATGGGTGGCGCGCCTGCGGACGCAACCCGACGACAGGCCAAAGAGCCGGTCCTGGTCGAGTACGCCAAGTCCTTTTTCCCAGTCATCCTCGCCGTGCTGGTGCTGCGTTCCTTCGTGGTCGAGCCTTTTCGCATCCCGTCCGGCTCCATGATGCCGACGCTGCTGGTGGGTGACTTCATCCTGGTCAACAAGTTCTCCTACGGGCTGCGCTGGCCGGTGCTCAATTCCAAGTTCCTCGAGCTTGGCGAGCCGCAACGCGGCGATGTGGTTGTTTTTCGCTTTCCGCAGGATGAATCCGTTGATTACATTAAACGGGTGATCGGCGTGCCTGGCGATGTGGTCTACTACAGCGACAAGCATGTCATCATCAACGGCGAGCGCGTCGAGACCATGCCGCTTGGCACCTACCAGGGCGTCGGCTCCGGCAAGCGTCTAACAGGGGAGAGCCTGGCGCTCGAGAATCTTGACGGCGTGAAGCACGATATACTTTTCAATCCGCTGGTACCCGACCTGCCACCCGGCTGCCGCATTCTCGCGCAAGGCCCGGTGCAGATACCGGAGGGCTACTATTTCGTGATGGGCGACAATCGCGACAACAGCAACGACAGCCGCTGCTGGGGCCTGGTGCCCGAAGCTAACTTGGTCGGCAAGGCCTTTGCGATCTGGATGAGCTGGGACGGGAAACGCAGTGGCTTGCCAATCGCGTTCGGGCGCATTGGCGACGTGATTCACTAGCGGATTGTCGAACGGGTTATTTAGCCACCTAAGGAATCCTTGTCTGCCGGAAACGCTAAATGAACCAGCGTTTCCCGAACGCTCTTGGTTAGCGAGCAGTCGGCTCAGGGCTGGCGGTTCTCGTCATGCCGTTATCTGGTTTTGGCAGTGGTGGATCTGGCACTCTGGTCAAAGTGGAGTTTCTCATATGCGCAACTTAAGAATTCATCAGCGGGGATTGACCTTTAGTACTGCGATGCTGATCGTCGCGCTTGCCTCATTTTTCTTGATGCTGCTTTTTAAGATGGGGCCGGCGTATTTTCAATTCTGGCAGGTACGCTCGGCCATGGATAAGGTGCTTGAGCGACCGGAACTTGGCCAGCAGGGTCCACGGGCCATCCTCTCTGCGATCGATAAGCAGCTCTACATCAATGAAGTGCGCACAGTCCCAAGTGACAGCTTTAGTGTGAAGACGGCGAAAGATGGGAAGGGTTGGGATATCTTCGTCGAGTATGTTGTGCAGCAGCACATCGGTGCGAACGTCGATGTCCTGATGAATTTCAACTACTCGGTTATATTGCCCAAGAAGCCGCAGTGACGCGTTCACTTGATTCCCTGTTCAGGAATCTGGGCGCCCCACCTTTTTCGCAGCCGGATCTCCTTGAACAGGCCCTGACGCACCGCAGCGCTGGCAGCCATAACAATGAGCGGCTCGAATTCCTCGGCGATGCGCTGCTTGGATTCGTGATTGCCGAGGTGCTTTGGCAGCGATTTCCGCAGGCCGATGAAGGCCGTCTGACCCGAGCGCGTGCCACTCTGGTGAAACAGGAATCCTTGGCTACTCAAGCTCGCTTGCTCGAGCTTGGAGAGTATCTGCGCATGGGTTCGGGAGAGATCCGCACCGGCGGACATGCGCGTGATTCCATTCTCTCCGACGCGTTCGAAGCGCTGCTTGGCGCTTACTATCTCGACCGTGGTTTTGAGCCTGCCAAAGCGCTTATTCTGCGGTTGTTTGAGGCCGGACTTGAGCAGGCGGGGCGCACTGCCCCAGTCAAGGATCCCAAAACCCGGTTGCAGGAATCGCTTCAAGCGGCCCAACGCGACTTGCCGATTTATGAGGTGATTGATGTCAGCGGCAAACCCCATGAGCGCCAGTTTGTTGTGCGTTGTTTACTGCCTGACACCGCAGAGGAGGCGCAAGGCAGGGGAAAAAGCCGCCGGAATGCCGAGCAGCATGCTGCCGAGACCATGCTGGCGCGGCTTGCATCCCAGACCACAGCAGCCCAGAACAGCTCTTCTGGGGTTCAGCCCGCGCGCACTGTTTGAGCGCGTCGCGCCGATTACCTTTGGCCAGTTCCGCCATGACTGAGCATTCCAACCGCTGCGGCGCCATCGCGCTGATTGGCCGGCCCAATGTCGGCAAATCCACTCTGCTCAATCGCCTGCTTGGGCAGAAGCTGTCCATCACCTCGCACAAAGCACAGACGACCCGGGACGCCATTGTCGGCATCAAGACCATCCCTGGGGGGCAGTTTGTTTTTGTCGACACGCCCGGCATCCACGACCGCGGCGATCACGCGCTCAATCGCAAGCTCAATCGCGCCGCGCGCGCAGCCATCGCCGATGTCGATGTCGCCGTGTTGGTGGTCGAGGCGGTCAAATTCGGTCCTGAAGACGCGCTGGCCCTGCGTGCTTTGACCAACACCCATGCGCCTGTTATCGCGGCGATCAACAAAATCGACCGCCTCGATTCCAAGGAGAAACTCCTGCCCTTTTTGCCAAGGCTCGCCGAGCGCCATCCCTTCGCTGGCCTGGTGCCGCTGTCCGCACGCACTGGCGACGGCGTCGAGCGACTCGAGCAAGAACTGCTGGCCCGTCTCCCGGTCGGTGAAAACTGGTTTCCGGAAGACCAACTCACCGACTGTTCATCGCGCTTTTTGGCCGCCGAGCTGATCCGCGAGCAACTTGTGCGCCGCTATGGCGACGAATTGCCGTATCAGACTGCGGTGACCATCGAGGGCTTCCGCGAGGAACCCGACCGCTATCGCATTAACGGGCTGATTTGGGTGGAGCGCGAGTCGCAGAAGGGCATTATCATCGGCCGCGGCGGCGAGGCATTGAAAGCAACCGCCACGGCGGCCCGCGAAGCCATGCAGCGGCTGTTCGAGATTCCTGTTCATCTGGAACTTTGGGTCAAGATCAGAAAGGGCTGGACGCGCGATGAGGCTGCCATGGATGCTCTGACCTCCGCCGATGCGCGCCTTTAGGGCGTGCCTTTTGCTAAATGCAAGCGCGACTGCAACGCGGCTTTGTCCTGCATCGCCGCCCCTATGCCAACACCAGCCTGCTAGTCGAGTTTTTCACCGCCGAGGAGGGGCGCTTGGCGATGGTGGCCAAGGGCGCCAAGCGCGGGCGCTCGCCACAGGCCGCGCTGCTGCAGCCTTTTCAACCGCTGTGGCTCGGCTGGAGCGGACGCGGTGAGGTCAAGACGTTGACCCGCGCGGAGGCCGCCGGCAGAGCGATCAACCTGATCGGCGCTAGACTGTATTGCGGCTTTTACGTCAACGAGCTTTTGATGCGGCTGTCGCCGCGCCAAGAAGCGCCAGAGGCGCTGTTTGCGGCTTATCAGCTGGTTCTCGATGCCTTGACTGAACCGGAACCGCCCGATCTGGGTCTGCGTCAGTTCGAGCTCAGGCTGCTGGCCGCCATGGGCTATGAACTGGTCATCGATCGCTTAGCCGATGAGGGGGTTGCGGTTCGCAATGACGAGCATTATGTCCTGATTCCCGAGCAGGGCCTGCGCCGCGCGCTCGCACCCGGACCCGAGTCCGTGCGAGGTGAAACCTTGAGCCGTCTGGCCGCCGGCGAACCGCTGGATGCCGTCCACCGGCGCGAAGCCAAGGCACTGTTAAGACGGGCGCTCGCGCCGCATCTTGGCGATAGGCCGCTACGCAGCCGCGAGCTATTTCGCCCGCGACCCGGCGCGGGAACGGGGCAGGGCGCAGATCAGCAAGACCAGTCTCATGGGTGAAGAACCCAACCCAGTCGCATCGGCAGAGAATCCAGTTTCATCGGCAAAGAATCCAGTTGCATCGGTAAAGAATTCAATGGAAAGCCAAATCATGCACGAGCAGGCCAGGCAACCGATCCTGCTAGGCGTTAACATTGACCATGTTGCCACGCTACGTCAGGCGCGCGGCACCCGCTACCCCGAGCCCGCGCAAGCGGCACTGCTTGCCGAGCAAGCCGGTGCCGACGCCATCACCCTGCATTTGCGCGAGGACCGCCGTCACATCCAGGATCGCGATGTCGCCCTGCTGGCGGACATGCTGCAGACGCGCATGAACCTGGAAATGGCTGCCACCGATGAAATGGTGCGCATCGCCTGCACACACCGTCCCAGCGATTGCTGCCTGGTGCCGGAGCGGCGTGAGGAATTGACCACCGAAGGCGGTCTGGATGTCGCAGGCCAGCGCTCGCTAATGAAAACTGTCTGCGCCGAGCTTGCCGAGGCAGGCGTGCGAGTGTCCCTGTTTATCGATGCCGAGCCGAAGCAGATTGAGGCCGCCGCCGAAGTGGGCGCGCCCGTGATCGAGCTGCACACTGGACACTATGCCGACGCGATTAGGCATCAGGCGCGCGCTGAACAACTCCAGCGCATCGCCGCGGGCACGCGTCTTGGGCGGTCACTGGGTTTGCAGGTCAATGCTGGCCACGGGCTTGATTATCATAACGTCTCAGCCATTGCAGCCATCGCCGATATTCGCGAGCTCAACATCGGCCACTCCATCGTTGCGCGCGCACTCTTCACGGGATTTGAGCGCGCGGTGGCTGACATGAAAACCCTGATGCGAGACGCCCGCGCCGCCACGGGCGCAGACCCCAGCTGACACTTGGCCAGCCGAAACCGGGCCAGCTGACACCGGTATTGGCGCGCCAGGCGCCTTCACCGAGGGGCCATCAGGCCCCAGCAACAGTTCCGATCTCGCGCGCGAAGGCCTCGAGCTTTTGGGTGTCGGCGGTGAACAGCCGGATGCCCTCGGCGAGTTTTTCCGTCGCCATGGCCACTTCGTTGAGCCCCCAGCGGAAGGCTTTTTCGTCGAAGCTGACCCGTTCGATGTCCATTTCCCGCGCGGCGGCGGCATCCAGCTTGCGCTCGAGTGGGCCATCCTTGCCAGAGAGCTCATCAAGCAGAGCAGGGGAGATGGTCAGATAATCACAGCCGGCAAGGGCCAGGATTTCCTCGCGATTCCTGAAGCTCGCGCCCATCACCACGGTGTCATAGCCATGGCGCTTGTAGTAATTGAAAATGCGCTGCACTGAGAGCACACCAGGGTCCTGATCGGCTGGATAACTATCGACATGCTCAGCCGCCTTGTACCAGTCGAGAATGCGCCCGACGAAGGGCGAAATCAGTGTCACCCCGGCATCGGCGCAGGCGACCGCTTGCGGAAAGCTGAACAGCAGCGTCAGATTGCAATGAATGCCGCGACGCTCAAGCTCGGCCGCAGCCTGAATGCCTTCCCAGGTCGAGGCGATCTTAAACAGCACCCGCGAGGTCGGATCGACGCCGATCTCCTGATAGAGATTCACCAAGCGTTCAGCACGTGCAATCGTCCCTTGGGTATCGAATGACAGCCTGGCGTCGATTTCGGTCGAGACCCGCCCAGGGACGATCTTGAGGATTTCCTGGCCAAAGTTGACCGCCAGTTTGTCCATAATCCAGCCGGTCTGTTCGTCGGTATCGCCGCCCTTGCGCTGACCATAGGCCAGCGCATCCTCTAGCAGATGCCTGTAGTGTGAGATTTGCGCCGCCTTGAAGAGCAAGGACGGATTCGTCGTGGCATCCTGCGGCTTGTAAGCGGCGATGGATTCGAAATCGCCGGTGTCGGCGACGACCGTCGTCATGGTCTTGAGCTGGTCGAGCTGATTCATAATAAGCCTCCGGAAGTGATGAAAAGAACGAGATCGAACAACGGGCGCAAAGCAATGGACCTTCTACGAATAATGGGGCCTTTCGCCTGAGTTTGAACGACGGGAAAACGACTAAAGTTACAATTCCGCGAGACCCGCACCGACAGGCGGAAGGATTAGCCGCGAACCCCTCAGCCAGCAAATCGGCTTCGGTCCAGTCCTGGCGCGGCTTCGCGGCCTGTCGGCCCCGACATGGAATTGCGCATAATCTATATTATGTAAAGTCATGTATGGCAAGGTCAGCGCTGACCCATGCATCCGAACCAGCCTTCGTTCGGCTATTGAGCGCGTTGAGATGGCAGCCGCGTTTGTTTGGGACTGTCTCTGGCGAGCGGCCCCTCTTTCAGTCCCAGGGCTTTTCGCGCAGCGTTGCTCGGCTGTGATAACCTTCCGGCCAAGCCACAAGTAGAATGCAAGGAGCTTCCGAGAAATGTCTGAAGGCTGGTACGTCTATATCGCCGAATGCACGGACAATTCTTATTTCACCGGCATAACGCAAAACATCACCGATGTCCGGGAAAGCTCGGATTACATCCGCAATCGTTCGCTCAAGTCGGTGCCCTGGTGTCGCATGGTCGAAAGCAAGGCCACCGCGACGCTGCTGCAGACGCACATCCGCGGCCTGAATCGCCAGCTGAAGGAATACGTCGTCTACAACGAGCTCGAATGCGACCGGGTGCTCAAGCTGTCAAAGAAAATGACCCACTGATCCACCTGTTCGGTCTGGACGCGAAGCATTATCGGTGCTCAAAGAAGTACTCGCCCTCAAAGCTCATGATGGCGCCTGCCTCGGTGATCTCTTCGATCTTCAATCCCCCGGGAGTCACTTCCTGCTCCCCCAGCTTGTTGCCGTTAATATAGACAAAGCGGCTGTCGGGGCTTTCATTGTAAACATGCACCGAGATGCGATATGGCGGCAAACGCTGACGCAGCGACGCGGACGGCGCGTCTGGTGAAGGATGATCCGATGTTATTGGGGTGTCCGTCCGGGCTTCAGGACCGGAGACGCTTCCATCTGGCGCGGTGCTTGTATTTTCTATGCTTGCGGTCTCTGAGTGTCTTGGCAGTTCTCGCGGAACTGCTTGTGCCTTGTTCGGTCTTGCACCAGTCGTCGCTGAAGCACCGCCGCGTCGCTTTACCGACTCCTTGAATGCGTCAATCTCCGCTTTGAGCTCTCGCGGCACTCCTGCGTCTTGTGGTAAGTCGTCCTGGCTGAGCAAGGACTGATCGAACGCCGCACCGGGCGGTGATTGGGCCGAGGTTGAAAGGCGATCCCCAAGCACCGCACGACGGATTTCGTCGCCCCCCCGCGGCAACGGCCGCCCATCGGGAGCTGGGGCCGGAACAATCAACAGGTTTGGCTCTTCTGCGACCAAATCGCCTGAGTCCTCCGTCCTCTCGGACTCCGCTCCAGACTGGGCAATCGGGTTGGGCGCGCTGGAACCCTCGCCGGCACCTTCCACAGCTGCGGGCTCCAAGCTTGAGGCATTTTGATCGGATTGCGCGGTCTGGGGCTGTAAGCCTGGCACATTGGGTGAGCTTTGGGAGCTGACAGGCGCTGGCATTTCGGCCCCGGAGCGCAGGACGGCGTAAAGCGCCACCATAAGAGCTAAGGCAGCCAAAACAGCCGATGCGATCACCCACGGGTGCGGCTGGTCGCGGTCCGGCAACTGCTCAAGCCAGTTTTCCTCCATTCGCGGTAATTGGCCAAGCGCCCGCTGGTGTTGGGACTTTTTTAGCGCGTCGAGGATATAGGACATGACGGAAAGGCCGTTCTTCGTGCTTTCAGCTGCGCTTGTTGGTGAGATGTCGTGCTTTTACTTGCCTTCATGGCTCTGGTCTTTGCCGCTGCGCGTCCGCTTCGGTAGTCAACGCATTCGCAAGCAAAATCAGGGTGTGAGGCCCCGCAATGCCGTCGATATCAAGCCCTTGTGCGGACTGGAAAGCGCGAACCTGGGTCATTAATGTCTGATCATAATCATCCCCCTCCGGGAGTAGTGGATCACCCGCCGGCCAGGCGCGCAATTGGGCGCGCAGCCAACGAATGCTCTCGGGCGCCGCCGCGCGACCGATGACACTGTCGCCAGTTGGCGGCAGTTGCCACAGGAGGAGATAGTCACCTGACCACCGCTGATCGATCTCGGCGATTGGCACAACTGCAGGCGCCCTGCCCTCGCCGGCATCGATGGACGCGAATTCATCGTTGATCCCGACAACGATGACCTGACCTTGGGCGCCATCCGCCAAACTGAGCTGCAATGCAAAGGGTCGATCGAAGCGCCGCAGATCGCTCCACCGCCCTTGACCGCGCTCGCAGGCCAGGCCAATAGACGGGAGTGTGTCGCAGGTCGCCGGCTTATCATCTGACTTACCATCTGAAAGCGAAACGCCCCAGGCATGCAGCAAGGTTTGCAATGCCTGTTCTGAATTTCTCAACAGGGTGTCCAATGGAGGCGATTGGATGCCAGATTGGATGCCAGAGATGATGCTGTCACTCGTAATCGTTAACAGCCGCGGACGCGCGGGCGCTTTGATTGGCTCAGACCCAGCAGCTTTGTTCGGTGCCTCGGGCTCGCTTGCGCTGACGGCTGGCTCCTCGGTCGATTCTGCAGTGTCGATTGGATCAGTCGATGTGCCGGCGATTTCCTCTTGCTGCTGTGGTAAGTCCGCTTCCGATGCGACGTCCGCATTGGCGGGGCTAGCCGTTTCAGATTGAATGTCCTGCGCCTGCGCAGCACCCGGGCTTCGATTTTTGACCTCCGCGGCCAGCGCATCCCCGCCCGATGCATCCGTTGGGTTCTCGCCGCTAGGCCCAGGCTGATCGGCGACATCTTCTTGCACGCCCGCTCGCTCGGGCACGTCGACGCGAGGTGCCCATGGCATAGGCAGCAAGCCGGAGGCGCCAACCCATAATCCCGCCATGGCAGCCATCATCGCAGCTGCAGCAATTCCCAACCATTGCCGCCGGGGCCAGGGTTGCGAGCAGTCGTTGCCACGCACCTCACGCGCGGCCTGATCAACGATGGCTGCGTTGGCCTGCAGTCGATGACTGACCGCAGCACCGAGCAAGGCGCGGTCGCAGATCAGGTTGATCAGCCGCGGCACCCCGCCTGAATGATGATGCACGCGTCGCACAGCAGCCCGCGAAAACAGCGGGCGCTCGACGCCAGCCACCGAGAGGCGATGACGGATGTAGGCGGAAGTTTCTGCCAAGGATAGCGGCACCAAATGAAACCGCGCCGTAATCCGTTGATTGAGCTGGCGCAGCTCATTTTTCGCAAGCAGGGTGCGCAATTCCGGCTGGCCGACCAGAAAGATCTGCAGCAGTTTGTGCTTGGTTGTTTCCAGGTTCGTCAGCAGGCGAACCTGCTCGAGCACCACAGGCCTGAGATTCTGAGCTTCATCGATGATCAGCACTGGCTGCCGACCGCGTGCATGGCAATCAAGCAGATAATTGTTCAGTCGGTCGAGCATGATCTTGGTCGATCTTTCGCCGGGCGAAAGTTCGACGCCAAATTCCTCGCACACCGCAGCCATAAGCTCCATGCCGGTAAGCGCAGGGTTGAGCACCAGGCCGATTTCAACCCCCTCCGGCAGTTGTTCCAGAAAGGCACGGCAGACGGTGGTCTTCCCGGTGCCAACCTCGCCTGTCAAAAGCACGAATCCACCGGTTTCGCTCGCGCCATAGAGCAAATGCGCGAGCGCCTCCCGATGCTGTTCGCTGAGAAACAGGTACTGAGGGTCGGGCGTGATAGAAAAACTGGGTTCGGAGAGACCGAAATACTTTGGATACACGAACTAACACTCAAGCAGTCACAACATTGGCACACCCGAACAGCAGCGACCGTCGGGGAGGAAAAATCACACGCGCACGCGTAAGAATATACCAAGCATGCCAGACCTTTCCCTGTCAAAACGGCCTTGGTGGGCGACAGCACCGCTAGCTCGCGGGATAATGCGCACATCGGCACTCGTAAACAGGACTTGATGCATGCCAAGCCAGATCGATCAAAACAATCCGCCATCGGCACAGGATGACTCCATCTCGCTGCGCTGGACGCATTCCGGGGATGCCGAGCTGTCTGCCGAGAATCGCGAGGTCATCAAGCGAATCGGCAAACTGATCAAGGCCGGCGAGCGCGATCAAGTGCGGTCCATCGTGCGCCGCTGGCGACCGCGCGATGTGGTGGAGTTGATGGTCAATTTGCCGCTCAAGCGGGCGCGCAAGCTGTTCCTCTCATTGCCATCGGGGGCGGCTGCCAAAGTAGTCGCGGCGCTAAACGACGATTTTCGCGCCGCGTTGCTTGAGGATGCCACCATCGATCGGCTGGTCGAGATTCTCGATTCCCTGGACCCGGAAACGGGTGCCGACGCGCTCGATGAGTTACCGGAGGAAGTGCAGGAGCGCCTGCTGCCGCAGCTCAAGCGCGCGAATGAGATCCTGGAGCTCAAAACCTACCAGGATGAATCCGCCGGCAGCATCATGACGCGCAAGCTGGTCGCGGTGCCGCCCGACTGGACGCTTGAGGAAGTGGTCTCGGAGGTGCGCCGCAATGCCAGCGTGATAAAAAAAATCTCGGTTGTCTATGTGGTTGATCGCGACCGTCGTCTGCTCGGGTACCTCAAGCTCCGCGACCTGTTGTTGAGCCCCAAGGAGCGCCGCGCCGCCGAGGCCATGCGCACCGATCATATCTCGGTCAGCTCGGAGATGGATCAGGAGGAAGTGGTGCGGATCACCCAAGCCCACGCGCTGACCTCGGTGCCCGTGGTGGACAGAGAGCGGCGCTTGCTCGGGCGGATCACGTCCGATGAACTGCAGCGCGTGACCCGCGACGAGGCCGAGGAAGACGCCCATCTGATGAGCGGCCTGTCGCCTGAGGCTCGCCCAGATGCGCCGGTACTGAGCATCGTGAAAACCCGCCTGCCCTGGCTGCTGGCCGGTCTGCTCGGCGCCACCCTGTCGGGCTCCATCGTCGGCTCTTACGATGATGAAATCGCCACGGCCGCCATCCTTGCGAGCTTTATCCCGATTGTGATGTCCATGGCCGGCAATGCCGGTATTCAGGCAGCCACAGTGGCTATTCAAGGCATCGCCACGGGCACCCTTTGGATTGGCGACCTGCCCGCGCGTCTGGGCCGCGAACTGCTTGGCGCCGCCATTAATGGTGCCACCGCGGCGGTCGTGCTTGCCGTCGTGGTCGCGGTGCTTGGCTTTGTGATTGAGCTCGAAGCGCCATTGAGGCTCGCCAGCACCGCCGGCTTCGCGCTCTTCTGCGTCACTCTGCTCGCGGTCTCCATGGGCGCCTCAGTGCCGATGATACTGAAGCACTTAGGCATCGATCCGGCCATGGCCACCGGAATTTTCATCACCACCGGCAACGACATCATCGCGGTGCTGGTGTTCTTTTTGATTGCGACCAACCTGTATCTGTAAAGGCCCCAGCGGATGTCTGACTGGCCTGCCCGAGGAGGCCCGCGCGATGATTTCTAGCCTGCCGTGCCCGCTACCAGGGCTTGTAGCTCAACCCGGGAATGCTCTGCTCATCGATCCGCTCCGGGAGGTCGCGAATCAAGTCGAGCAACTCCTCGCGTGTGACATAGCGCCCATATGATGCCTTGGCCGCGTCCAGCGGCACTTCGACATAGTAGCGGGACTGCTCGGGCTCCGGCAAAATCTGCAGCACGCGATCTTCGGCATCAAGAATGCCCAGGTAATCGTCCGGTGAGCTCAGCCGTCCGATCATCTGCTCGCAAATCTGCTTGGGGCTCATCGCAACCGCGCTGGTTGAAGAGACACATTCACCGGAACGGTTGATCAAGTAGAAGACACGATAGTTCATGACGCCACCTGGCGTGAATGGGCCGCGAAAACGCCGGCTTGATGGTTGGTTGAATACTCATAGCGGCCATGTTAGCACCGCCTGGCGGTGACGGATAATCTCCTTCTATCGCTTCCTTGTGACCATGATCGCTAGGCGACCGGCTTTTCGATGCCGTCGACAAAGGCATCCCGGGCGGTCTTGGCGCGGGTGAAAATTTCGAGCAGATCTCCCTCGTCGGCGTCGCGGATGCTGGCAGCCAAATCGCTCATCTCGGTGCTAAAACGCGCGAGCATGGCGCTCAGGCTCTCGCGATTGGCGATGCAGATGTCACGCCACATCACCGGGTTGCTGGAGGCGATGCGGGTGAAGTCGCGAAAGCCGCCGGCGGCGTAGCGAAAGATCTCGTCGCTGCAGTCCATGCGGGTGAGCGCGTCGACCAGTCCGTAGGCGAGCATGTGCGGCAAGTGGCTGGTGGCAGCCAGGACTTCGTCGTGATGGGCGACTGTCATTTCGGTCACTTCCGCGCCAGTCGCCTGCCACATGGCGCGCACGCGGGCAGTGGCATCCGGGTCAGTCTCGGGCAGCGGGGTCAGGATCACCCGGCGCTGGCGAAACAGCTCCGGAAACGAGGCCCCTACCCCGCTGCGCTCGGTGCCGGCGATCGGGTGCCCGGGCACGAACCAGGGCGGAACCTGCCCGAAAACCGCGCGCGCGTCGGCCACCACGCTGCCTTTGACGCTGCCGCCATCGGTGACCAGCGCGCCGTCGGCCAGAGCTGGGGCAATGCTCGCCAGCAACGCACGCATGGCGCTGAGTGGGACAGCCAAAAACACCATGTCGGCCTCTCTCACCGCCACAGCCGGGTCCTGCTCGTAGCGGTCGATGACGCCAAGGTCCAGGGCTTGCTCCAGATTCTCGCGCGAGCGCCCGCAACCGACGATCTCGCCGACCTGCCCAGCGGCGCGCAACGCCCGGGCCAGCGAGCCGCCGATCAGGCCGACACCGATAATGGTCAGGCGCTCGATCACGCGGCTCAGGCCTGCTCCCCGTCTTGTTGGAGCGCCTTGGCCAGTGCGGCGAGCAGACGAGCGTTCTCTTCTTGGAGCCCGATACTGATGCGCAAATGATTCGGCAGGCCGTAATTGGCCACCGGGCGGCAGATGACGCCCTCGCGCAGCAGTGCCTGATCGACCGGGCCGGTCGGGCGGCCGAGATCTACGGTGATGAAGTTGCCGCGCGAGGGAATCGCATCAAGGCCCAGCGCGGCGAGCCCGGCGGTCAGTTGCGCCATCCCGGCGCGGTTTAGCGTTGCCGAGCGCTTCACATGATCCTGATCGGTCAGTGCCGCGATGGCGGCGGCCTGCGCTGCTGCATTGACATTGAAGGGATGCCGCACCCGGTTCATCAATTCCGCCGCGCGCGGATGGCTCAACCCATAGCCCACCCGCAGGGCAGCGAGACCGTGAATTTTCGAGAAGGTGCGGGTGATAATCAGATTAGAAAATTCTGCCAACCAATTCACGCCATTGGGGAAATCCGGATCATCGACATACTCGATATAGGCCTCGTCGAGCACGCAGATGCAGGTCTTGGGCATGGCGGCGATGAAGGCCTTCAGCGGATCAGCCGTCAGCCAGGTGCCGGTCGGATTGTTGGGATTGGCGATCCACACTACCCTCGTCTGATCCGTGATCAGGTCGGCCATGGCGTCGAGATCATGGCCGTAATCCTTGGCCGTGGCCACCCGTGCCGTCGCCCCGACCGCCTGGGTGGCGATGGGGTAGACGGCGAAGGCGTGCTGGGAGAAGACGGACTCCTGCCCCGGGTGCAAAAAGGTGCGCGCAACCAGGTCGAGCACATCGTTGGAGCCATTGCCGATGGTGACCATGTCCGCATCGACATCATGGTGGCGCGCAATAGCATGGCGCAATGCAAAACCGCCGCCATCCGGGTAGCGACCCAGCTCGGCCGCCGCCTCGGCATAGGCTGCGCGCGCCTGCTCGCCGGGGCCGAGCGGATTCTCGTTGGAAGCGAGCTTAACCGACTCACGAATGCCAAGCTCGCGCTCCAACTCGGAAATGGGCTTGCCGGGGACGTAGGGATTTAGCGCATCGATATGCGGTGCCGGACTGGGATGAAAAGCGTTTGCGGTTCGGGTCATGATGATTCGGTGAGATTCTGCGCTTCAGGAGGAAACAGCATCGCTAGATCGCCATGTTTCGGGCAACCATGATTAAAGCACCGCTTCCGGGTAGGAGCCGAGGACCTTGAACAGATTTGCCGAGGCTTTAAGCTTGGCGAGCGCGGCGGCAACCTGCTCAGTGTCGCGATGGCCGCACAGATCGACGAAAAACACATAGTCCCAGACGCCCTGGCGCGATGGGCGCGACTCGATGCGGGTCATGTCGATAGCATGTTCGGCCAAGGGGGTGAGCAGCCGGAACAGACCGCCTGCCTCGTTGCGGCAGGACAGCAGCAGACTGGTCTTGTCCTTGCCGCTCGGCGGTGCGTCCTCCGGGCCGATGATCAAAAAGCGGCTGGTGTTGCGCGGGTCGTCCTCGATGCGGTTGGCGAGCAGGTTGAGCCGATAGAGCTCGGCCGCCGCCTCGCCGGCGACGGCGCCGGCATCAGGGGTGTTTGCAGCCATGCGCGCGGCCTCGGCATTGCTGCCAACCGGAATGCGCTCGGCATGCGGCAAATGGCGGTCCAGCCAGGCGCGGCATTGGGCGAGCGACTGCTGGTGGGAGTAAACGCGCTTGACCCCATCGAGCCCGACGGCCTGGCTCATCAGGTGATGATGGATGCGCAATGTCACTTCACCCACAATACTCAGGGGTGACTGCATGAAGGTATCGAGGGTATGGCTGACCACGCCCTCGGTGGAGTTCTCGACCGGGACAACGCCGAAATGACAGGCACCGGCCTCGACCTCGCGAAAGATGTCCCCAATGGCCCCGAACGGCAGGGAGCGCACCGAGTGGCCGAAGTGCTTGAGCGCGGCGGCCTGGGTGAAGGTGCCCTCGGGCCCGAGATAGGCCACTGACAGGGGTTTTTCGAGTGCGAGACAAGCCGACATGATCTCGCGGAACAGACGTGCCACTTCTTCGCCATGCAGCGGCCCGGGATTCTCGGCCTTGATGCGACGCAGAATCTCAGCCTCGCGCTCAGGCCGGTAGAAATGGCTCTGCGGGCCAGTCGCTGCCTTGATCTCGGCCACTTCCTGCGCGCAGCGGGCGCGCACCGACAGCAGCCGCAAAATCTCGGCATCGGTTGCGTCGATGCGCTCGCGCACGGCTTTCAGCCGGCTGGCTGTATCCGCCGAAGAATTGGATGTTTCACTGGCCATCAGTCAGCGCGACCTGTGCATCAGGCAAATGCGTGAGCGCCTTTCGTGTGTTTCAAGCGAAATACCCTCAGATTAGCCGGCATCCTTTCCGCCAAGCGCGTGCACCCGCAGCACCCCATTGATCGCGCCGATGTGCTCCAGGGTCTCTTGCGGGCAAGCACGGTCGATATCGATCAGAGTGACCGCCAGATCACCGCGCGAGCGGTTGAGCATGTCGATGATGTTGAGCTTGGACTCAGCCAGCAAGGTGGAAATCTGCCCAACCATGTTCGGCACATTACTGTTGACCACTGCAATGCGATGGCCGCCATTGCGCGGCAGGTCGATCTCGGGAAAATTCACCGAATTGCGGATATTGCCATCTTCCAGATAGGCGCGCAGCTGCTCGGCGACCATGACCGCGCAATTCTCCTCCGCCTCGCGGGTGGAGGCACCAAGATGCGGCAGGGTCACCACCCGGGGATGATCCTTTAACAAATTGCTCGGAAAATCGCATACATAGGCATAGAGCTTGCCGCTATCGAGCGCGGCCGCCGCAGCCTGATCATCGATGATGCCATCGCGGGAGAAATTCAGCAGCACCGACCCATCGGGCATGGCTGCAATGCGCTCGGCATTGATCATGTGGCGAGTCTGCTCGGTCAGGGGCACATGAAAGCTGATGAAATCCGAGCGCGAGACCAGATCATCGATGGATACCGCGGCCTGCACGTCGGCTTCCAGCTTCCAGGCGCTGCGCACGGTGATGCTTGGATCATAGCCGATGACCTTCATACCGAGCGCGCGCGCGGCATTGGCCACCAGCACGCCGATGGCGCCCAGACCAATCACGCCCAGGGTGCGCCCGGGCAGCTCGAAGCCAACGAAATCCTTTTTGCCCGACTCGACCGCCTTGCTGATGGCCGCATCCTCTCCTGAGAGTCCGCGCGCGAAAGACCAGCCTTGGGCGATGTTGCGCGCCGCCATCAGCATGCCGGCCAGCACCAACTCTTTGACGGCGTTGGCATTGGCGCCCGGCGCATTGAATACCACCACACCGCGCGCGCTCATTTTCTCAAGCGGAATGTTATTGACCCCGGCACCGGCGCGGCCGATGGCCTGCACACTGTCGGGGATTTCCATGTCGTGCATTTTCGCCGAGCGCACCAGAATGCCGTCGGGATGGGCGATCTCCGAGGCAATCTCAAAACTGTCGCGCGGCAGGCGCTCCAGGCCGGCCAGCGAGATGTTATTCAGCGTCAGAATTTTGAACATACGACTCCCCTACTCCCGATTTTTCTCGCTTTATCCGCGCGTGCGCTCAAACTCGCCCATGAAGTCGATCAACGCTTCGACGCCTGCCTCCGGCATGGCGTTGTAGATACTCGCGCGCATGCCGCCGACCGAGCGATGGCCTTTCAGGGTCAGCAGCCCGGCGTCTTTGGCACCAGCGAGAAAATCTCCATCCAGGGCTGGATCGGCCAGGGTGAAGGGCACATTCATCCAGGAGCGCGAGCGCAGCTCAACCGGATTGGCATAAAAAGGCGAGCTGTCGATTGCTGCATAGAGTTTGGCCGCCTTACGCCGATTGATCTCGGCCATGGCATCAAGCCCGCCGATGTCTTTCAACCACTGAAACACCAGACCGGCCAGATACCAGGCATAGGTCGGCGGCGTGTTGTACATGGAATCGCTCTTTGCATGGATGCCATAGTCGAACATCGCCGGCGTGCCGGTCAGGGTCTCGCCGATCAGATCGGAACGGACAATCACAATGGTCAGTCCGGCCGGACCGATGTTCTTCTGCGCGCCTGCATAAATCAGCCCGAAACGCGACACATCGACGGGGCGCGACAGCAGGGTCGAGGACATGTCCGCTACCAGCGGGACATCGCCGGTGTCGGGAATCTCTGGGAATTCGACTCCTTCGATGGTCTCGTTCGGGGTGTAATGGACATAGGCCGCATCGGCGGAGAGCTTGAGCTCGTCGCGCACCGGCGCGCGGGTGAAGCGCTCTTCCTCAGTGCTCGCGGCGATGGCCGGCGTGCAGAAGCGGCGTGCCTCGGCAATGGCCTTTTTCGACCAGCTGCCGGTATTGATGTAATCGGCGCTGGTATGTCCGCGCAGCAGATTCATCGGCACCATGGCGAACTGGCTCGATGCCCCGCCTTGCAGAAACAGCACCCGATAGTCATCCGAGATGCCGAGCAAATCGCGCAGATCGGCCTCGGCGCGCTCGGCAATGGACATGAACTCTTTGCCGCGATGGCTCATCTCGGCCACGCACATGCCACTGTCGTGCCAATCAAGCATCTCCTCGCGCGCGCGCCGCAGCACCGGCTCCGGGAGCATTGCTGGGCCAGCGCTGAAATTATACGGACGGGTCATTCAGTCTTCTCCATTCGGTTGGTTCGAAGCCGGATCAGCTTCGCCGTCATCGTCTTCGCCTTCGCCCTCTTCGCCATCACCCTCACCATTGAGCGCCACAATCCGCTCAATGCCGGCCAGGCGCTGGCCTTCGCCTAAGTTGATCAGGCGCACGCCCTGGGTGCTGCGGCCGAGCAGCGAGATGCCGTCGACAGCGGTGCGCACCAGGGTGCCGCCATCGGTGATCAGCATGATCTCATCGCCCGGGCGCACCAGCACCGCACTGATTTGTTCGCCGTTGCGCTCGCTGGTGCGGATGGCGATGACGCCTTTGCCGCCGCGACCTTTGGTCGGGAACTCTTCCACCGGCGTGCGCTTGCCGTAGCCCTTCTCGGTCACTGTCAGCACCGCACCTGGTTCGGCGATGACAAGCGAAATGACCCGCTGGCCTTCTTCGAGCGTCACGCCGCGAACGCCATGGGCGGTGCGGCCCATGGAGCGGACGGCCTCCTCGTTGAAGCGGACCGCCTTGCCGGCACTGGTGAAGAGCATCATATCCTGGTGCCCGTCGGTCACCGCCACGCCGATCAGATATTCGTCCTCGTGCAGGTCGATGGCGATCAGGCCACGCGAGAGCGGACGCGAGAAGTCGCTGATGGGCGTCTTCTTGACCGTGCCCTTGCTGGTGGCCATGAAGATGAAGCGGTCCTGATCGTACTCAGCCACCGGCAAAGTGGCGTTGATGCGTTCGCCCTGTTCGAGTGACAGCAGGTTGACAACGGGGCGTCCGCGCGCGCCACGCCCTGACTGCGGTAACTCGTAGACCTTGAGCCAGTAGACCTTACCGAAGCTCGAAAAGCACAGCACGGTGTCGTGGGAATTGGCCACGAACAGCCGATCGATGAAGTCCTCGTCTTTGGTAGTGGCCGCGATGCGGCCTTTGCCGCCGCGCCGCTGCGCCTGGTATTCGGACAAGGGCTGCGCCTTAATATAGCCAGCGTGCGAGAGCGTCACCACCATATCCTCGGGCGCGATCAGGTCGAGCAGCGTCAGGTCGGTCTGGTCGGTGACGATCTCGGTGCGGCGCGCGTCCGCGTATTGATCGCGAATGGCGGTGAGCTCGTCGCGGATGACCTGCATCAGGCGCTCGGGATTGCGGAGGATCTCCAGAAGCTCAGCGATCTTCTGAAGAATCTCGCCGTACTCCTTGATAATCTTATCTTGTTCCAGACCTGTTAGGCGCTGGAGTTGCAGATCGAGAATGGCGCGCGCCTGGCGTTCGCTCAGGCGATAACGACCGGATTGATCGCCCTCCCCGATCAGCCCGAAGCTCGGGTCAAGCTCATCCGGGCGGGTCTCGGCGGCGCCGGAGCGCTCGAGCATGCCAGTCACCTGCCCAGGTGCCCAGGTGCGCGCCATCAGGCCCTCGCGCGCATCTGCGGGGCTGGCGGAGGCCTTAATGAGCGCAATCACCTCGTCGATGTTCGCCAGTGCGACCGTGAAGCCTTCCAACAAATGGGCGCGATCACGCGCCTTGCGCAGCTCATAGAGCGTGCGCCGGGTCACCACATCGCGGCGGTGGCGCAGGAAGTATTCCAGCAGTTGCTTGAGATTCAGCAATCGCGGCTGGCCATCGACCAGGCCGACCATATTGATGCCGAACACCGTCTGCATGTTGGTGTGCTGGTACAGGTTGTTCAGCACCACATCGGGGTAATGATCGCGCTTGATCTCGATCACCATCCGCATGCCGTCCTTGTCGGACTCGTCGCGCAGCTCGGCGATGCCTTCGAGCTTTTTTTCCTTGACCAGCTCGGCCATCTTCTCAAGCATGCGGGCCTTATTGACCTGATACGGCAGCTCGGTGACCACGATGGCCTCGCGCCCGCTGCGCTTCAGGGTTTCAACCTCGGAGCGCGCGCGCAGTTGAACGCGCCCACGTCCGGTGCGATAGGCCTCGCGGATGCCGCGCACGCCATTGATAATGGCGGCGGTCGGGAAGTCTGGGCCGGGCACCAGATCGATCAACTCATCAAGCGTGGTCAGGGGTTCATCAATGAGTTTCAGGCAAGCATCGATGATCTCGCCAAGATTGTGCGGCGGGATGTTGGTCGCCATGCCCACGGCGATACCGGACGAACCATTGACCAGCAGATTCGGGAAGCGCGCCGGCAGAACCGTCGGCTCGTACTCAGACTCGTCGTAGTTCGGGATAAAATCGACGGTTTCTTTGTCGAGGTCATCGAGCAGACTGTGCGCGATGCGCGCCATGCGCACTTCGGTATAACGCATGGCGGCGGGTGAGTCGCCGTCGACCGAGCCGAAGTTGCCCTGCCCGTCCACCAGCATGTAGCGCATCGAGAACGGCTGCGCCATGCGCACGATGGTGTCGTAAACGGCGGTGTCACCGTGCGGGTGATACTTACCGATCACATCACCGACCACGCGGGCGGATTTCTTATAGGGCTTGTTCCAGTCGTTGCCGAGCTCGTTCATCGCGAACAGCACGCGACGATGGACGGGCTTGAGGCCATCGCGCACATCGGGCAGCGCGCGGCCGACGATCACGCTCATGGCGTAATCGAGATACGACTGCCGCATCTCGTCTTCGAGATTGACGGTCAGGACTTCCTTGGCAAAATCCGGCATGGGCGTGGCAGACTGGCTGTGGCGCGCGAAACGCGGTCAGGGTTGATTAGGAAAGCACAACCGGATGCTGACGGCCGACAGGCAAAATCGAGCGATTCCGGTAAACTCGCAATCATAGCACGAACCGCCCTGCCCCGCGCCTGTCTCCGGTGCGCGACAAGGGACGCGCAAGACTATTTATCTACCCAATCAATACAAATAAAATAAGCAGTTTATCGCGTTTTTATAAGAAATCACTCAAGCCCGTTTTTCTAGCATTCCTAGCCATTGCCCCGAGGATCAGCACGCCCATGTCTGCGCATCATCACGCTTGCCCCCACGCTTTTCTTGTTGGACACGACGATTTCGACACCGCTGTCGTGCAGGCATCGCACCATGCGCCGATGCTGGTGGACTTCTGGGCCGATTGGTGCGGCCCCTGTCATGCGCTAACGCCCCATCTTTACCGCGTGCTCGATGAATATCAGGGCCGCCTGCGGCTGGCGCAGATCGAGGTCGATGAGGGCGAGAACATGAAAATCGCCGGACACTACCGGGTGCGCGGTTTTCCAACCGTGATGCTGTTCTGTGGTGGGGAGGAGCACGGGCGTTTCAGCGGCTCGCGCTCCGCAACGCAGATTCGAGACTGGCTAGAGCAGCACCTGCCGGCCTGCCCTAAGTGACCACCGGCTGAGATCCTACGGTCGTCATGCAATACAGAGTGAGACCGCCTATTTGTTGCGTGATCCCGCCAACCGGCAGCGTTTGGTGGACGCTATCGAGAACGTCCGCCAAGGTCATACCCGCCCGATCGACCTTGAAGCACGAGCTGCAAGTTTGCCCCAGCAAACTTAATTTTATTGGTGAGAAGCGAGCTTCAAGCCGATGATCCCAATCAAAATAAGTCCGACGAAAAAGAACCGAGCCAGGGTTGCCGGCTCGCTGAACAGGATGAGCCCAATAGCAAAGGTTCCGACGGCACCGATTCCGGTCCAGACGGCATAGGCGGTCCCCATGGGGATGGTCTTCTGCGCGATCAACAACAGGGCGCCACTCGCGGTTATGCAGAGGATGGAAAAGAAGATCCAGCCCCAGCGCATACCGGCTTCTGCCAGCCCAAGCTTGAGTCCGACAGGCCAGCCCCACTCGAAAATTCCCGCGATGATCAGATAAAGCCAAGCCATTTTGGTTGGGGGTCTCTCTCCTTATTGGAGGCTCACTCAGCGTTATCGTGAATCCGCGCTCGATGGCTTCGGTCAGCTGCCCGCGCCGATGTCTCTGATCTGCTGCAGCGGAAGGTCGATCTGCGCGGCAATACGTTCCTCGCTGATGGCCAGCGGAAGCAGGAACTCCTCGCGCAAGACTTCACCAGGGTGAATATCTTGAATTTTATCCATGTTTCGACCTCTAATGGTAAGCGCAAATTTCGACGCGATCCGCGTTGCCCTCGGTCCAAACAAAGCAGACGCGCCACAGATCATTGATGCGAACTGTTCTTGATTCTTCTCGGTTGCCAAAGATCTTGAAAATGTAGAGTCACACTCTATAATTTCACAGATGATAGATCGGCGCCATTTAGAAGCATGTTGGTCTTTCCTCCCTACAGGGTTTTGTTATGTTGCGTCATCGTCACCTTCCGAGAACAGGTATTTCAGCATACGCTCCGGCGCATTTAGAAAGTCCTTGGTGACGAGGAAATGTTCTGTATCACGGTAGGCGACTTCCTCAATTCCGCTGCCTGTAAACTGGTAAAGAGTCGCTCCCGGGTACGCCAGCAAGATCGGGGAGTGAGACGCAATAACGAACTGCGCATGACCCGGAGCTTCAAGATCGTGGATTATTCTTAGAAAGGCCAGTTGGCGTTGGGGCGACAGGGCAGCCTCGGGCTCATCCAAAATGTATAGCCCCTGCTCAAATCGGTTATCGAATAACGCAAGGAATGACTCTCCGTGTGACTGCGCATGGAGCGACTTGCCTCCGTATGCCTTGAAGTCCGAGACCCCATCTAAGTATGTGGCGAAGTTGAAGAAGCTCTCAGCCCGCATAAAGAATCCATCGGTCATCTTCGGCATCCAGGATAGGCGCAGCGCTTGAGCGAGTTCTGAGCGGTCCGCGAATGCTTCCCGGTGATGGTCCCGGCTCCCGCCTTCCGGATTGAATCCACATATTTCCGCAATCGCTTCGAGTAGCGTCGACTTTCCGCTGCCGTTCTCACCGACAAAAAACGTGACATTGGTTTCCAGTGGAATATCGATTCCATTTCGAAAAGCCGGGACCGCAAAGGGAAATTCCTCGCCTTTCCAGCGCTCAGCTAGACTCCTAATCTGACGGAGATAGGGCGCGCCGGTCAGGGCTCTGGTGGGTGAATTGCGGCGGGCACGTACCATAGGAGTTCCAAGCAACCTGACGAGTAAACATTGTAGCCGGCGTGCGCCAGACAGTTCTCGTGGTGATTTCTGCTGCGCAAAGACCGACAACATCCCCTTCGCGAGCGGGCCTTGCGCACTTCCACGCTGTTTTTTCTCTGCCAAAAAGGCGCCGAGGGTGCTCATCTTGACCCTATCCCCCAGCACCGAAAATGGCCCAAGGCTCGACCGAGTGGATGCCGTTGACCTCACGGGGTCGGTCAGGCGATCAAAAGCCGTGGGTACTCCTCCGCCATCTGACCCCAAAAACCCCCGCTCCAGTCCATCAGTACCATTGGCACCCAGTCTTCAGGGACCGCCCCCACGACAACATCAACGATGTGTCGTCCGTGTCCCTTGATGGCCGAGGTACACTTACGGCACACCACACCCTGGGTTTGGGCTTCCAGATCGGCCGGCTTGAACTGCTTTTCGGCGGCGGTGCGGCTCATGCGCCGCCCGGCACCGTGGGCGCAGGAGCAGAAGCTCTCGGGGTTGCCCTTGCCGCGCACGATGTAGCTTTTCGCGCCCATGCTACCGGGGATGATGCCGAAATCACCTTCGCGCGCGCGGATGGCACCCTTGCGGGTGACCCAGACCGGGATGATGGCCTTCCCGGTGGCGATGACGCTGCCGATGGTGGCGCCGATGCCAAGATGCACATCGGGCATGGCGGCAACATGCTTGTGAATGAAGAGCAGCCTGGAGATGTTGATGAGCTGCGCTTGCGAGCGTAAATCGATGTCATCGGTCCAGACCTTGACGGGCTTCTCGCCCTCGGTGAATACCTGCCGGATGGGCATGCTTGTTCCTCCTCGCCGTTTCGGGGCGGCAGTGTTAATCGCACGCATCAAGGCGCCGAGACGACATGACGGCCATTGGCTTTGATGCACCAACGGGGCCAAACCACGGCGGGATGGCGTTGCGAAGAGGAGGTTTCGGGAAAAGAAGCCTGTGAACGCCGCTTACAATCTTGCATACTTGAAGCTCCATTGGATTGCTCCGATGGTTTTTCCGGGGTGCCGTTGTCATCCGGGTCGCCGATGTTTGGATCGGGATCAACCCGAAAAACCACCAGGATTTCCTCATGGTAAATCTCGATACGCTTGACAAGCGCGCGAATGATGCCGCGCTTGGTCTCGAAATCCAGGCCGGTTAAACGTTCCTGAATCGCGGCGGCAAATTCCTCCAGCCGATTGATCACCAGAAACAGTTCGGCCTGGCCAGCATCTTGTTGGCGAGCTGTCTCAATCTGAATGTGAAGTTGCTCGAGTTTGCTATTGAGCTGCGCCATTTTGGGATCGAAGTCGCTTTTATCGATTAACCCCTCGGTATAGCTATCGATCAGCCGCGATTTCCCTTGTTTCAGGTGCTGGTGCTGTTTTTCCAGCACATCTGTATCGGTGTGCGACGCATGAGCCTGCTGCAGGCGATTGAGGCGCTGTTCATATTCCTGCTGCAAGCGCTCAGGCTGTTGTAACAACGCCAGGACTTGCTCCCACACCAGGTCATCGAGCCGGCTGGTGCGCACTTGCTTGTTGTCGCAAATACGCTCACCGCCAAAGCGATAGGCATCGGTGCCGACGCAGCGATAATAGGCATAGCATTGTCCACCTTTGGCCGCGCTTTTGCTGACAGGCTTGCCATAATACGCATAGCGGCAGTGCCCGCAGACGATGAGCCCTTGCAGGAGATGGCGCGCGCCGCGCCGGCGTTGGCGTGCCAGGCGGCGATTCTCCTCCAATTGCTCCCCCACGGCGAGAAACAGCGCTTCGCTGACCAGCGGCGGGACAGGGATCTCAATCCAGTCCGCGCGCGGGGTACGCACGACGGAGGTGGCCTTCTTGGGCGTTTCGGCGCTGTGGCGGGCGGGGCGCACGCGCGGGCGGTGCGGCTGTGACTGGGTCTTGCCGAAGGCGGCACGACCCATATAGGCCGGGTTCTGCAGCATTCCCCACACCACACTGCGGTCCCAATGCGCTTTGCCGGTGGCGGTGGGAATGCCCTCGGCATCAAGCCGGCGGGTCACTTCGCCGATACTGAAGCGATCCACGCCAACCCAATGAAAGATTTGCCGCACGGTGGCCGCTTGGGACAGATCAATCACATACTGCGCCGGTGCGCCATCGAGTTGCTTGCGCTGATAGCGATAGCCGTAAGGCGCGCCGCCAAGCACATTGACGCGCCCATGACGCGCGCCATGCAATTTCCCGCGACGGTTGCGCTCCATGATCTTCGCCCGCTCGTATTCGGCAATCATGCCTTGCATCTGTAATAACAGGTCTTCTTCCGGGCTCACACCGCCGGCATGATTGAGAAAGACAACGGTGACACCGGTTTGCTGGAACTCTTCCAACAGCAGGGCCTGATGGGCGTATTTCCGCGCCAGGCGATCCGGGGCCAGCACATAGAGCCGATCAATCAAGCCCATGGCCGCGCGATCGCGCAACCGCTCCAGTTGCGGGCGAATGAGGGTCGCGCCGCTGACACCAGCGTCGATGAAACACTGCTCTTCGGGAAGCTGTTCGCCATCACTGGCAATGCGCGCTTTCAGCGCCGCAACCTGGCTGTCGATGGTGCCGGCCTTGGCCTGGCGATCGGAGGAGACACGGGCATAGAGGGCGACGTTCAGGGGCTGGCTCATCGCTGTTAGCGGCTGAACAAACCTGCGGATAAACGGTGAAGTCCAGCCGCCCGACAAAGCGACGCCCTCGCTGAAGGCGAAGGGTGAGCCACCGAACAGCGAGCCGCGCCCGGTGGCCGGTGAAGGTCACTCAGAACGGATCATCGTTGTAGGAAGGAAACAACGGCAAGGGCAGCTGACGTTCATCGCGCAGTTGCTCCTGATAGGCCTGTTCGCGGGCCTCGGCGATAGCGAGGCCATGGATCTCATAAATTCCCTCGCAGAGCATCTCCAACCAGTCAACGACCGCCAGCGCCTGCTCGGGCGACCAATCATAGGGAATCATCGGGGGTGGATACATGCTCCTCTCCTGGCTGTGCTGGAGGCGTCTTTGACGCCGGCTTGGTCCGTGCCGCGCGCTGCTCACGCCGCCGCGTCGCGGACTCCTTCGCCTCCTTGAGCCGATAGGACTCCCCATCGATCTGAATGATCTCCGCGTGATGGACCAAGCGATCGATCAGCGACACCACACAGGCGGCATTGGGAAACACCTCCCCCCACTCGGCAAAGGGGCGGTTCGTTGTCACCAGGGTCGGATGCCTCTCATAGCGGCGTGACACCACCTCAAAGAGCAAATCCGCGTGGCGGTTGGAATACGACAGATACCCGATCTCATCGATCAGCAACAGCTGCACGCGGGCATAGGCATTCAGGCGCGCGCGCAGCGCCCGCTCCCCGTCGGCTTCCAGCAGCGCATTGAGCATCGCCGCCGCCGACGTGCACAGCACCGTGCGCCCGGCCAGCACCGCCTGCCGCGCCAGATTGCGCGCAATCGTCGTCTTGCCCACCCCGTTGGGGCCGATCAGCACCACATTCAGCGCCTCGGCGACAAAGCCAAGGCCCATCAACTCCTCAATCGCCGCGCGATCACAGCGCTTGGGCCAATTCCAATCGAAATCCGCCAGTGGTGTGAACCGCCCCAAGTGCGCCTGCTTCATGCGTCGCTCCAGCGAGCGCTGCGCCCGGGCCTCTTCCTCCCACTGCAACACGCTCACCAGCCAAGGCGCGTCCACCACCTCCGCCCAATGCGCCAGCACCCCATAGAGCTTCAGCGCCTGGGCGCGTTGTTTCAGCATCTGCGGATCCTGTTCACTCATGCTCAGTCCTCCCGTGGCGGTTCATCATGCAACTGGTCGTAATCCCCCAGCGCCGGGGTGCGCACCACCACCTCGCGCACCCGCGCATCCGCCGGCAGGGTGACCGGAATCGGCGGCGGCTGTCCGCGCGCCTCGCGGCGGCGCTCCAGCGCCAGGCGCACCGCATTGGGATGCGGCACCTCGCGCGCCAGCGCCTCCTCGATTGCCGCTGTCAGCTCCGCCGCCCCATAGGAATCGAGCAGGCGCAGCAAAGCCGCCGTCATGCTGCCCAAGGGCTCCCCGCGTTCAGCGGCCTGGGTCAGCAGGGTCTGACTGATCGGTACCGCCTGGATCAACCGATCCTGCCCCCGGTGCTGACGCGCGGCGCGCTTGCGCGCCACCAGCTCGGCCACATGCGCCGGGTCCTCCACCTGCGCCCCGGCATCGAAGGAGCGCGCATGAGTGGCGATCACCGCGGCCCCATCGAGCACCCGCACCTGCCCGAGCGACGCCACCACCGTGAGCGTGCGGCGCACATGAGTGTGGGGAATGGAATAGTCGTTGCGGTCAAAGCGCACATAGGGCGTCTTCCCGACCGACACCGCCACCTGCTCTTCGGTAGGAAAGGGAACCGGCGGCAAGGCCAGCAGATGCGGGCGTTCTTGTTCAAAAACCGCGCGCACTGACTGCGCGCGGTCCTCCGGGCACGGCCGATCCGCCGCCTGGCCCTGACACCAGGTATCAGCCTGGGCATTCAAATCCGCCAGATCACTGAAGGTGCGCGCAGCAAAGAAACTGTCGCGAATGTAGCGAATCGCCCGCTCCACGCGGCCTTTTTCATTCCCTCGCGCCACCGCGACCGGACGTGGCTCGAAGCGATAATGACCGGCCAGTTCCAACAGCGTTGGATGAAAGCGTATTGCCTCGCCCTGGCGCTCAAGCACCGCGCTTTTGAGGTTGTCATACAGCAGCACCCGCGGCACGCCGCCCCAGGCCGCGAAGGCGCCGACATGCCCGCGCAGGAAGTTGGCCATCTGGGCATCGAGAAAGAAGCGCAGAAACACCGCCCGCGAGAAGCTCAGCACCATCACAAAGGCCATCAGGGTGCGGGTGGCCCGGCCAATGGTGAGCTTGCCAAAGTGGCCCCAGTCGACTTGGGCCTGCTCACCGGGCAGGGTCTTTAAGCGCAGAAAGGCCTCGGGCTGCGGGCGTGGGCGCACATGGGCAATCAAATGGCGGAAATGATCCGGCCCGCCGCGATAGCCGCGCTCGCGCACCATGGCATAGAGCCGGCTGGCGGTGAGACGCGGATAGGTCTTGAGCGTCTCCACGACAAAGGGCAGATAGGGGTCGATGAGCGAGGGACGCGCGGCGCGCTCGACTTTGGGCAGTCCGGACTGGGACAGCACCCGATCGACGGTGGCGTGATGCACGCCGAGCTGCTGGGCGATGGTGCCGACGCGCCAGTGCTCAGCAAGGAAGTAGCGCAGGATCTTGGCTTCGAGCTCGGAAGGGATGGTCATGATGGCTCCTGTTGGCTTCAGGGGTCGCGGCCAGCAACGCCTGACTGCGGGCGGCGGAGAAAACCTTGGCGCAGAAGAGGCGAGCACTCACACCCGCAGCGATGACAGGGCACCTCGGGGACCTGGGCATCATCGGCAACCGCCGCGGGATTGAGAACGGCGACCGGCTCTGCCACGGCAATCGGCGTGGGGGTGTTCTCACAGGAGCATTGATCGGATGGGCGCGGGGGTGAACCCTGATGCGTCACTTTTTCGCGCTGGCGACGGCGGTAGCGCGCTTGGCGGGCGGCATGGGTATGGCGCCCGCGACGGCTGGATTGGTAGCGTCGGGCGGCGGCACGCTGGGCGTCGTGCCGGGCACGTTGTGCGCAGGTGGGGCCGCAATAGCGGTTGCCGCGATCACAGCGACTGCAGAGTACGACCTGCTGACGGCAACGGGCACAGAGGAACAGACGGGCACTGAGGCATGGGGCGCAATGGGCGCACATCGGCGGCTCCCGCCGATGAGGGTGGATGTATTCTCCCGCCAGGCCGATACTGCCGGCGGGCCGTGCCATGCACGGTTGGGGGCGCGGTCGCGGAGAGACTGTGGTGGTCGAAGCCGCGGTCGCGCCTGTCTCAACGGCCCCAAGCCTCTACCTGCTTTTTCCGCGGTTGTCACCCCCGACGAGGGCGATGACGCGACCCTCCCGCAACACCAAGCCGCCGCGCGCGGGCGCTGCGCCGAGGAGCGCACACCGTCCAGTCGCCCTCCGGGCTCCTTCCCGGTGTGCGCTCCTCGGCCCCTGGATCTGCCTTTCCACACCAACCTGAGACTGGGGTTTGTCACCAGCCTCGTTGGCGGTTGACTGCGCTATTCACCGGCTATAAGCGCTTTTTGAGCGCCATCTACAATCGCGCACCTCGGCGCTGTTGGCGCTGTGGTAGAGCGGTCTTTGCCGCAGCAGGAGCCGTTTCGATTGGGCGTGATTCCGTCGGCTTGAGCTGGGCGTAGATCTCGCTCAAGCGTTCGGCTGAAAACCGGTTCGGTTCAAAGGCAATGCGCACCGACAACGCCCGCTGTGGTCGCTTCATCACTGAGCCTCCCGCGTCGTGGGGACGTCAATGACCAGCCGAATCTCGGCATCCACCGTCCCCTGAAAGCCCCACGAGAGACAGGCTCGCGCGACCCGTAGGCCCCATTGTACGCGGGAGTTTGCTACGTTGTTGGTGGCGTTGGAACTCCGGTGTTGCTCCACCCCGCCAGATCGACTGACGGAGACACCGGTCAGGCGATCAGCAAGTGCGCGCTGTCGTTTTGCCGAATGGTCGGCGGTTGAGGTGGCAGCGGCGCAGTGATGAGCTGAGGTAATCGACATGGATCGCACTGGACAGATCGCATTTAAGAAAACCAGAACCCGGTAAGGTGCGGAACCGGTCATCCAGCGCGCTAGCATGGTACGGGTGCAGAGCAGCAGGCGCAAAATTCCTATACCATCCCCTTAACGTCGACGATCTGGCTGCCAAGCACCAAGGTGCTTTCGGACGTTGCCCAATTTCCACCGGTTACATGCCGCCTCACAAACACAGTGCATTTTTGATCCTCGCCCATGAATCTGGAACCGGCCATTCGCGAACAGCTCGAACAACGCCATCAGCAGCTCACCGACCAGGTGAGCGTAATCACGATAATTGCGGGACCCATTTCCAAGCCATTTGAAGGACATGGAATGCGTGTGGGATCACGGGGGCCGTTACTGGCCGACAGCGGGAAGCCGGAATCGTGAACCACGCTTCCCCCCTGAGGGGGGAGAGACGCAGCGGGTTCAGTTGCCTCTAGCGCTCTGGCGAATGGCGCGAGCGAGGGTGTAGCGGGCATAGCGCTCGGCATCGGCTCCGCGACGCGGGGACGCGCGCTCGAGCAAGCGTTGGTAGACCGTGGTCGGTGCAAGGCCGGCCTCAAGAGCGCCGCAGACCCAGCCCCATTCGCGGGCAGATTCGGACGGATCACCGGTGGATAAGCGCGCCCGTGGAGCGCAGTTGACGACCGGCGGCGGAGCCGGAGCCATCGTTGGCAAGGCCGGAGTTGGATCCCAGACGCGCTCCTGCGGGCTTGGTCGCCGAAGGACATTGACCCACTCCCCGCCACGCTTGGCATTCTTCATCCCGGCGAGCCGACCGAGGTGCTCACCGGAGACCGAGCCCGGATCGGCGCCAACGCGCGGGATCAGCCAACGCTGCACATCACAGCGCTGCGCCTCATCGAGCGCGCGGGTCAGCCGTAGCCACAGGTGGCAGCCCCCGAGCGTCGAAGTCTGCACCACCAGGGCCGCATAGTGCCGAGCGATGCGCTGCGCCATCGGCCGTGCGACATCATCGAGAAACACCATTGGCCAGGGATAGCCGCGGGCTGGACGGATATAAATATCGGCCTGTTGGACATTGCGCGCTCTGGCCAGCCCCAACGGAAGCTGATCCAAAGAGCGATCATGGAACCACAGCATCGTCGCCTTGGCGGTGCGCACCGCCAAATCGGCACGCACGATGCCAGCGTCGTGCCATGCCTCAAGCATCACGGCGGTGTGTCTTGCCGCTGTCATGGCCTGGTGCGGGCGCTCAGCGCTCAAGCGGCTCATCAGGCGCCCGCCCTGGCACTCGGGCGTTGGCGGGCGTTGCCCGCCGCTGAACCAAACACCTCAAGGTAGAGTTGTTCATCGAGCTGCGCGCGTTCGAGCCGAGCAGCCTGCGCCAGCAATTCTGCCGCCATGGTCGTGAGCACGCGATAATTGCCCAACGCATGCTCAGCGAGCGTCTTCATCAGCCCTGCGCTCATCAGACTCGCATTGCCGGCACTGTGTTGTAAATGCTCCAGGCAGGCGACCAGCGCCTCGCGACTGGCATACTCCATACTCAGGCGCGTACGGATACGACTGCCCAGCGGCAGCAACTCCTCACGGCGCAGCTTGGTCGCCAGGCGGCCATCGCCGGCCAGGATCACGCTCAACAACGTGCGCGAATCGAACTGCATGGAGGTCAGCAGACGCAGCTCATTGAGCACCGTCGGATGCATCTCCTGCGCCTCGTCGATGAGCAACACCGGGCGCAACAGCGTCGTCTCCAGATGCGCCAGCCAGCGCTCGCGCAGGATCTTGAAGCCACCCCAGCGGTTATGGGGCTTGAGGTCAACGGCGAACAGATCGCCCATCTCGCGGTAGAAGTCCGCCACCTTCGAGCTGGGATGCGTGAGCGCCCCAACGCTGATATCGGGCAGCTGGCGCAGACGCTCATCGAGCAGGCGCAGTACCGCACTCTTGCCGGTACCCGGATCACCTTGAATGAGCGCAAAACCGCCTTCGCGGATCAGGCTCTGCTCGATGCGCCAGCAAAACTGCTCCACCGGCGCGCTGCGATGCAGTGCCGCCGTCGGCAGCTCCGGGGAGAACGGATTGAACTTCAGTCCATAGAGGGCCAGCAGGGTCTTGTTCATCGACTGGATTCCAGGTCATCGTGTTTTGGCAGATAGGCCGGCGGCAGACCGGTGGCGGCATACTCGGCGAGCAAGTCGCGCAGCAACGGTGGCAGCGTCGTGGCGCGTTGTGATGGCGGTGGCGGTGCGCCGGCGGGCTCAAGGCGCCGACGCTGCCCGGAGGCATTGGCGGCTTTATCGAGGGGATAGAGGCGGCAGAGGATGGCGCCCGAGTGGGGATCAACCACGTCCACAGCACTCAGATCCCAGCGGGCATAAGCGATATGCAGTTGCTCAAGGTGACGCAAGCGCGCCGGCACCTCGAAGCGCTTGCCCGCCAGGCTGAGCGTCCCATCGCTGCGGCGCTGACGGCGTTGGACGCGACAACGAAAAGCGGCGCGGACCTGCTCGCTGTCCGGACAGGGGCGCCCCACGTTGGGCGCATCGAGAAGACGCGCAAGCGGCGTGGCGGCGGTCTCACTGTGGACCTTGCGGTGGTACTCCTGCTCCACCCACGCCTGAGTGAGGGTGTTGAGCCGCTGCAGGCTCAGCTCCTCCAGCCCCTTAAGCATCGCCATCAGGCGGCCTTCCAGCGTGGCCCAGAAGCGCTCCTGCTTGGCGTTCTGATACGGGCTGTACGGCAGGGTCGGCTCGTGGAGGATGCCCAGCGCATGCAATCCGGCGGTGAATTCCTCGGCCTGCATTGCCGCGCCGTTATCGCTCATCAGGGCGCGCGGCAGCCCGCGCTTGTGCAACGCCTGTCCCAGACCATGCACCAAGGTCTCGGTGGTCTCATCGAGGTACCACTGCAGATGGCAGATCAGGCGCGAGTGATCGTCGATGACCGCCAGCAGCAGGGGCTTGACCCAGACGCCACCCCGGGTGAGGACGTTGCGCGAGCCATGATGAAAGTCCAGATGCCACAAGGCATGGACATACTGGGCTTCATAGCTGCGCACCTCGCAGGCCTCCAGGCGCCGCGCGGCCTGCTCGGCCCCGGGTGTCTTGCGCGCCGGGACACGCCGGCGGTGCAGGCCCGCGCGCTTCATGAAGCGGCGCACGGTGGCATAGGAGGGCAGCGGCCCCAGGGTTTCATCGCCCGCGCACAAGGCGGCGAGGTTGTCGTAATGCAGCTGCACCGTCCAACCGGGGTAGTCGCGGTATTGCGCCTGTACGGCCTCCATCAGGCGCGGGCTCAGCGCGCGCTGCTCCCCGGCATCGCTGCGCCGGCGCGGGCGCAGTGCGGTCACCGGGTCTTGGGCATCGCGTGCGAGGTAATACCAGCGCTCCAAGGTCCCAAAGCTAAAACTGACCGCCCGCCCAGTCACCGGATGACGCCATGACTTGGCCGCCAGCGCCTTCAGCCGCGCGCCCAGCGCGTTCGCCGGCGCAGGATCAGCCAATAAAGGACCAATAATGGCAAAGCGCAACCGCGCCCAACCATCGGGATCACCGAGGCCGTTGTCATCGGACATTCGTCTTCACCTCCCAGTTGTTTCACACATCACCGGGAGTCTAGAAGGCGCCGCCCAGCGGCGCGATGAGGTCTTCTGCGGGTTGGCGTTGCCCTACAGCAAGCCTGTCGCTGTCGTGCTCGGGGCGATCAATATCAGCAGTTGCACGACGCGCTCGGACAACGCTTTTGCGCTCAATTTTTCCAGCAGGGATCCTGGCAGGTGCTCGGTGGCGATCGGCGGCATCAACAGACCAGCCAAGGATCGAAAGCAGCGGGTTTGCACAAACTGCTCACGCCACCAGTGCTGCCACCGCCGCAGGGTTTGGACGGTGACACCAAGCGTCTTGATCAAGCGCCGGCGACGCGATGCGCTCAGTCCGTCATGCAGGGCCGAAATCAGCACGACGATGACCCCGAGATAGACCTTGCGGCCCAGAAACCGAACGGAAGGCGGGGTGCTGCGCCGCCGGCACCCGTCCGCGGCACAGCAGAAACTCAGACGGCTCTGGTAGCTCTCATCCAAGACGCCACGCACAACACCTCGGGGCTTACGCGGATAACGGGCGCTGTGCAACGCACCACCGCAGTCACAGCCGCCCGCGCGGACTTCCTCGGCAATCGACTCGTCGATCCGGGTGAGCAGTTGGTAAAAGTTCGTGTCGGCAAGAAAGGCGTGACACACTGGGACTGTCTCCTGGTTTTTGGCGAAATTCGGAGACAGCCCTCTCGGACAACTTGCGTCAAGTTGTTTGAGGGGGTTTTTTGTTTTCCCTCACTGAATTTGCTCAGAATCGCGGCCGATTCCCGCAAATAGTCTGCTCAGGCTCACCAGGGTGCACGGCTGTCCGAGACCATCCTGCAATCGGCTTAAAACAACTTCCGCTCGCATTTCGGTCCGGACGTCCTGCGCAATCTTGATGGCGAAGACCTACTGAACACCATGCACCGCCACGGCAGTCAGGACAGCCTGGTGTATTGGCTTGAGTTCAAGAACGACGATGAGCTGCCTGCGGTCTTTGGTAGCATTGCCGGTGGCAGTGCGCTGAAGTTCGGGCTCTACAATCGCAAGGAAACCGGCCAATGGATGAGCGGCTCCTCGCAACAACAGACGGTCCTCAGTCTGCCCGATGCAATTGCCTTGGCGCGCAAACATCACGATGAGTTGTTGACCGGCGTTGAACAATTGGACACCATGCCGTCTGAGCCCAAGCTCGCAGACTATCAGGCGCTTCAAGCCGCGATGGATCGCGTGGCGCCAACGGTCAGCCGGCTGGCCTGGGGGCATAAGTATTTCAGTCTGCTGTTTCAGACCGGCTCGACGACTATCACTCATCGCCCTATCAGCTGTTTCATCTGATCAAGCTGTTGCAGGACCCACCCCCGGTCGATGAGCGCTATGTCGCCGCCTGGTATTTTCTGACCATCGCAGCCGCTTTGGACGGCGTCTCTCTATCGGCTGCCTAATCACCGCAAATGATCCGAGTCGAGCATCTCTCCAAGCATTTCGGCAACCTCCAGGTCCTCAAGGACATCAATGTCGAGATCAAACGGGGCGAGGTCATCTCCATCATTGGCCCCTCAGGTACCGGCAAGAGCACTTTTCTGCGCTGCCTGAACCTCCTCGACCGCCCTTCCGGTGGCCGTATTGAGATCGACGGCGTCGATATCCTCGCATCCAAGGCCGAGGTGCCCGCGCTGCGCCGACGCATGGGCATGGTGTTCCAGTCCTTTAATCTGTTCGCCCATTTGACGGTGCTCGAGAACCTCTGCATCGGCCCGATCCGACTGCTGGGTCGGCCAGTTGCCGATGCGGCGGACAAGGGAATGGAATTGCTGCGCATGGTCGGGTTGGCGGAGAAGGGCCAACAATTCCCCGATCAGCTCTCCGGCGGTCAGAAGCAGCGTGTTGCCATCGCCCGTTGCCTGTCCATGGAGCCCAAGATCATCCTCTTCGACGAGCCGACTTCGGCTCTGGACCCCACCATGGTCAGCGAGGTTCTGGGGGTGATTCGACGCCTCGCGCGGCAGGGCATGACCATGGCCATTGTCACCCATGAGATGGAGTTCGCCCGCGACGTCTCGACGCGGGTGCTCTACATGGACGAAGGCCTGATCTACGAGGAGGGTCCACCTGAGCAGATCTTCGAGCACCCCTTACGCGAGCGAACCCGAGACTTCATCGGCAAGGTGCGCAGCCTGCATTGGCGAGTCGAGAGCCCGGATTACGACCTCTACGCCCTGGTCGGTCAGATCGAGGGTTTCTGCGAAAAGCACCTGATCCCCGCCAAGACTGCCTATGCGGCCCATCTGCTGGTGGAGGAGTTGCTGGGTGTCCTGCTTGCCTGTCCAGGCTCACCCTGCATCGACCTCACCCTGGCCTATTCCGAAAAGCAGCACCAGCTTGAGCTTCGCACCGACAGCCTCGGCCCGGTCGGGAACCCGCTAGAGAGCGCACAGCTTGACGATGGCATTGCCCTGCAGCTCATCCGCGGCTATGCCGAGGAGATTCGCTACCAGCGTGCCCATGACTGCAACCGACTGCGGCTGCTGATCAAGCCGCCTGCAGCTCATGGTCCCGGCCACCCCGGAGAGTAAATCCATGACATTCACGGGAAGGCTCATGGCCCCGGCCATGCCGGAGGGTGAAATCGGCTGCTTCACAGTCAAGCCCCGGATGAAAGCCAATATGACCCTGTCCAGAGGTTGGCTACTGATCCTGACCCTGCTAAGCCTGCTAGGATTGAACAGCTGCGATTCCGGCGCTCCCTCGGCTGACAGCGGGCCAGTTGCGGGGCGAAGTATCGCCCTGTCCGCAGAACCGGCCCGCACGGATGCAAGGGGCGAGCGTGCCGCTTCCGGGTGGCGCTCAATGGACGATCTGGAGCACGCCCGCATCGGGGTGATCATGGGCACCGTCATGAGCCTGCACATGGAAAAGACCCACCCCGAGGCGAAGCTAACCAGCTTCAACGCCAGCGCGGACCTGATCGTCGCGATTAAGTCTGGCAAGGTCGATGCGGGTCTGTTCGACGCCATCAGCGCCAAGGCCATCATCCAGGCGCATCCCCAACTCGCGGTGCTCGATGATGATCTCTTTCGTTACGACCTTGGCATCGGCTTCAGCCGCAAGCAGCCCGAACTGCGCGAGCGGTTCAACGCGTTTCTCCAGCGCATCCGTGCCGATGGACGCTATGCGGAGATTAGTGGTCGCTGGTTTGACGGGGCCCCTGAACAGGTCCAGATGCCCGATCTCCTCAGGGCGCAAGCCCCAAAGGGGCACTTCGTCCTCGGCCTGTCCATCTCCGACCTACCCTACGTCGCCTACAAGGATGGCCGCTATGTCGGCTTCGATGTGGAGATCCTGCAAGCATTCGCCGCCGAGGAAGGTATCGAGCTGGCAATGCGGTCGTTGGACTTTGGCGCGCTGATCCCGGCCCTTGCTGCCGGTAAGGTCGATATCATCACCGATGGCATCGCGATCACTCCGGAGCGGGCGAAGGCGGTGGACTTCTCAGCCCCCTACGTCAAGGGGCACGCCGTAGCTGTGGTGCTCCGATCCAGGCTGGCCCCGCAGGCTGAGTCCGGCGCTGGCGCGCCCAGCACCACCGGCTGGCAGAGCCTTGCCGACCTGTCCCAGGGCAGGCTCGCGGTCTTCAACGGCACGGCTCAGGACATCTTCGTGACCAAGGCATTTCCGCAGGCGCAGATTCTGCGCTTCAATAGTCAGGCGGATTTTGTTCTCGCGGTCAAGACGGGAAAGGTTGATGCCGCCATCACGGAGGCCAATGCGATTCGAGAGATCGTGAAGGCCAATCCGGATCTGGCGGTCTTGGCGGATGATTTTTACAGCACCGCCATCGCTGCCGCCTTCGCCAAGGGGAACAACGAACTGCGTGAGCGGTTCGACCGTTTCCTGACTGCGGCCCGGGCCGACGGCACCCTGGCGTCGATTCAGCGCCGCTGGCTGATCGACCAGCCAGAGACGGTCGTCATGCCGGACATCCCTAGGGCGAGCAGCGGCGAGACCATCAGCGTCGGCACTTCTTATCTGATTGGCCTGCCCTTCGTCTCCCAGGCCGACGGCGAGCCTATCGGCCACGACATCGAAATACTGCAACGGTTTGCCGCCCAGGAGGGGCTGGCCCTCAACATCATCCCGATGGAGTTTGACGCCATGATCGCCTCGCTCGCGGTGGGCAAGATCGACATGATCATGGCGCGTCTGTCCGTCACCGATGAGCGCAAGGCCAAGGTCGACTTCTCAATCCCGTACGATGAGGAGCGCTCGGCCGCGCTGGTATTAAAAGAAAGATTGGGCCCGCCGAGCGCACAACAGAGCGCGTCAACCCCTGGCGCCAGAAGTCCATCAAGCACTGCGACCAATCAGCCACCATCTCGTGTCGATGATCTGCTGGCCAGCATGCATGCCAACTTCGTCCTTGAGCAGCGCTGGAAGCTGATCCTGAGCGGCCTTTGGGTGACTGTGGTCATCTCAGTCGCCTCAACTCTCGTCGGCACGCTACTCGGCGCCTTCATCTGCTGGCTGCGGATGTCGCCACAGAAAGTGCTGCGCCTGCTCGGCTCCGGCTACATCTTCCTGATCCGCGGCCTGCCGGTGTTGCTGCTCTTGATGTTGATCTTTTACGTCGCCTTTGCCTCAATCAACATCGACCCGATTCTGGTTGCCATCATCGCCTTTGGCATGAACTTCGCCGCCTATGTCTCGGAGATGTTCCGCACCGGCATCAAGGGTGTCGAACACGGCCAGACCGAGGCCGGCATCGCCATGGGCTTCACCCGCGTCCAGACCTTCCTGTACATCGTGATGCCGCAGGCGGTCCGGCGCATCTTGCCGGTCTATCGCGGCGAGTTCATTTCCATGGTCAAGATGACGTCCATTGTCGGCTACATCGGCGTCCAAGACCTCACTAAGGCCGGCGACATCATCCGCAGCCGCACCTTCGAGGCCTTTCTCCCTCTGATCATGGTGGCAGCCGTCTACTTCCTGATCATTTGGGTGCTTGGGCTGGTGCTCGACGATATCGATCGGCGAACAGATCCGAAACGGCGTGCCAAAGCGGGGAGCCACTCTGGTTTTCCGCCGGCCGCCTCGCTGCCCTGATTGCCGCTTCGACGACGCCACTGCCCCGGGTGGCAGGCGAAAGCGGCCGGCGCGTTATTCGCGCGCCGGCGGGGTACGTGCGGGAGCGATGCGGCGCGCTCTTCGCGCGCGGCCTGGGCGGACAAGTCTCGAGCCGACTGGCCCCGCGGGGCTGGCAGGGATTCTCAGTGGGTACTCTTTCTCGCCGCCCTGGCGGAGCTAGCGGTTTGCGCCGGTGCGGGCAGCGGCGACGGGACAGGTCTCCCCTTCCCTTTCTTCGGCGACAGCCAGGGCCCGGGCGCGGTGGCGGCAGGTGTGGGCAGCGCGCGCAGGCGCTCCCAGTCCGGGGCGATCTCGCGGACGGGACAGCCGGGATCAAAGCGCAGGCGGCCATAGACCAGCAGCAAGCGCGGGGTCAGACGCTCGAGCATGGCGACGAGGCCGGCGCGAAAGCGGCGCTCGACGTGCGGGCGGCGCAGGTCGGCGACCGAGATGGTCAGGGTCTGGCTGGGCGGGATGCCGTCGAAGCAGAACGCCCAGCTTTGCGCGTCGCTCCAGTTGACGGTCGGGATCACCCGACAGCCGCGCTCCTGCCAGAAGCGCGCGACCCAGCGGGCGCGGTAGGTCTGCCAAAGTTGCATCGCCCGGGGCCAGGCCGGGTAAAGGCTGAAATCTGGCGTGCAGGTCGCCCAGTAGGCCGAGACATGGCGCCAGCCGACCCCGGGGCTGTTCCAGGTGGTCTCGAAACGGTAGTCGTCGAGGTAGAAGTGACAGATGTCGCGGGCATGGTCGAGGCGGTCGATGCGGGAGCGGTAGGGGCGCAGGCGGATGTCCTCGGGGACATCGAAGGACTGGGGTTCGAGATCGGGGATCCCGAACGGGGAGCTGGCGGGAAAGCGCCGGGCGGTGTTGAGCGGGTCAAAACTGCCCGGCTTGGTAATCCAGTTGGCGGAGCTGCGGGTCACCGATTCCTTTCGTCGTTGCTGCGGCCGCCGGTGGGGTTCTCGTGCATGGCGCGTCTCCTGTGGGTGGGCTTGACCGGAGTTTAGCGCAGGGTGGTGGGTGTGGCGATGATGCGAGCAGCTTTGGGCGCTTTGCTCGGATGCCCTGCCGGTTACGTTCAAACTCAGCCGCGCCGATTTTTGGCGTCGGCTGGAGTGCCTTGTTATGCCATATTCTGCTGAAAGTTACCGAAGTATGGTTTGAGAGCATCTTTAATTTGCTCTTTGCATTCACTCTTCGATAGACGTACAACTGTTTCAGGCAGGCTGCCATTGGCTAAGCCAAGTGCATTGCTTACTTGAGCAGACAATGATTTACGGTTATATAGAGATAACAATACATTATAGTCACGCTTTTGCACGACATCAGCATATAGCTGGTGTATATTAGTGTAGATCTGATTTATATCGATACTAGCTACTAGAGACTGTAGAGCACCGTCTATTGCTTGTGCGCCTTTTTGATTTTCATCAAACATGTTAAGTAAGAACTTCACCTCACTAGACACTCGCAATGATACTTGGTTGTCAAGCTCGCCCTGCAATCTTGTAAAAACAGTGTTCGATACGGATTGGAAGTCGGCATTAGGATCGCGTCCTAGCCTGTTGCTAACAATCTCAAGTATTTCTTTAGTACAAAATAGATTTTCTACCTCCGCAACATCGAGAACAAAAATTGAATCTTGTTCAAGCTTTGCAATTTCGGCAGGTACACGTCTATCTCTGTCAACTATTCCATATACTTGCAGGTGATGTATTTGATGGTTTGCTTTTAATGCTTTAACTGACTGAATTACCTGCGTACAACTCCCTCTGGGGATGACGAGGAAGTTTGGCAATAGCTCCCTAAATAAACTTGCATCGTGGCTGCCATTATCTCCTTCAACAAACACCACAGGCTTTCGACTTCCTAATACCTCGACTAAAAGGTCATCTGGAAGATTTTCATCTTGCTCAATTAGCTCCCAGTCCCAGTGTTGACCATCAAACGATTTCAACCATATTCTCTTGGCTGTTTGTTTGGCTGCCGCAAAATCAACGTCATGCGTTAAGTAAACAAATAAGCAATCATCTCTAAGTTCTTCGATAGCATCCCATAATGGCGTTTGCACTGACTTGTGAAGATGTAGCTCAGGTTCGTCTACGACAATAATAGCATTACGCGGTGCGGCCAAGCACTGGCCTATCAAGTAAAATATAACTCGCTCGCCATCACTCATTTCAGATGAGTTATATACTTTTTCTTCTTCACCTTTTACACGTGTCTGAATTCTCAATCCACCTATAATCAGCTCTCTATGTGGTAATATTTCTTCCCACAAATCTTTGACACGGTCAATTTTTGTTGTGGGAGGTTCTATGCGTTCATTGCTAGATTTACAGGCAATTTTGAATTTAGCGTTCTCTTCTGTTTCACTAGAAAATAGGTAGACCATGAGTTTTTCATAGTCACTTAGCATATAAGTTGCTGGCTTTTTCCCCCATTTATGAACTTTATGTTGGTAGCTCCAATCAGGGTTGCCAAATAATAGGCTTTTCTCAGCAATTTCTATAGATTGAGGTGTAGTTGAGTCAGGCATAGATAGAGATTTTTGAGCTGATATCCTATGTACCAGCTCACGCTGAGGAGATGATATTTCGATCCAAGTACCAAGCCTTGTTTTGCCAGATCCGTTTGCGCCGACGAGCATGATGCTCTGGCTTGTTTCTATTGACTGTGTGCCATTATTCTCCGCTGGGAGAGTCAGTTGCTTGTTATCCATGAAACCTCAATTTTTCCTTATAAGGCATAACGCCGCACTCAGCGGGAAAATCGACCGCAGGGAGATTTTATCCGATGCAGTGCCTTGTTATATTGATTCTGCATTTGCACTCCTACCCTGTCTTTTTAGAATGCATTTAAATGGCGCAATTCTGTGATCACTATCAGCATAGGATGAGAAGAAGCCTTCAAGGCTACTACCATTCTCACGAAGCATTAAGCTAAGACTGCCTCGGTCAATGTTTGCGCAGTCTTGATTTTCGTATTCACCAGTTAATATTAGGTTCTTAAATGAGCCAGTAAAACCATAGGTATGGATATCACTTGCGCCACCGATTTCAACAATTTGTCCAAAAACTTAGTGGCCTACTCGTTTCATTTCAACTCTTACCTCAATTGGCGCCATATCAGAGCCTATTTTCACAAAGAATTTTCTATCTAGTGCCTGGCCGAAAAGTCGATTTTTTCGCAAGGCATACCCGGCTGCGGCCGAGTTAAACACGGAATGTCGACGGCTTTTTTCGGTGCGAGCGGCACCGAAATCTGCGTATTAATAATGATTCTTAAATGCGACAAAATTAAGGCAAACCGATCCCTCGGGCCGTCTCACGGCACCCGGCGGAATCGCCTTAAGCGGCGCGTTTGAGTTGTCGGCGCCGACGGCGTTCGGCCTCGGCATCAGCGGCGATGAGGATGGCGCCGAGGCGGTGGATGTTGCGCCCAAGCACCGCGAGGGCGACATAGCGCTCGAAGCCGTCCGCGCCATGATCGGGACAGCGGTCGAGGCCATGGGCTTCGAGCGCATTGATGGCTGATTCAACCGCCGAGTGCCGGCGTTTGCGCCGGCGGAATGCGGGATCTTGCTCGCGCTCACGCTCGGCGGCGTTGCACTTGCCTTTCTTGGGCAGCACGGGGAAGTCGATCACCTCGGCGAGTTGCTTTTGGTTGCTCGGGCTGTGAAAGCCTTTGTCGAAACTGAGGCTTTTGATGCGTGGGTAGCAGGCACTAGTGTCCCAACGTTTCGTACACGGTCCACGTAAGTACTTATATTTAATATACATTTAGGATTTTTCGAGAAAATCGACTTGAACGCGTCGGCTCATTTCGCCCAGCCTCCGTCCGGAATCTTTGACTGGAGGCTAATTGCGAATGTATACCGGCAAACTCGTTTTCTCACAGTTAACCGAGCATCTTCCGTTGCCGGCTTTTCGGCAGTGCGTGACGCGTTATCGTGGCAACCATAAGATCAAATCATTCTCGTGTCTCGATCAGTTCCTAAGCATGATGTTCGCGCAACTGACCTATCGGGAAAGCCTTCGAGATATTGAAACGACTCTGCGCGCGCATTCGAGCAAGCTTTACCACATGGGTATTCGTGGAGGGATATCGCGGAATACCCTTGCTAACGCCAACCAGGTCCGTGACTGGCGGATTTATGCCGACTTCACTAGCACGCTAATTCAAATCGCCCGTGGCCTCTATAGCAACGAAAAACTCGCGCTTGACCTTGAGCAGACAGTTTACGCCTTTGACTCATCCACAATCGATCTTTGTCTTTCTGTTTTTCCATGGGCGCCTTTTCGGCGCACGAAAGCGGGCATAAAACTCCATACATTACTGGACCTACGCGGTAACATACCGAGTTTTATCGCAATTTCCGACGCAAAACTGAATGACGTCAAGGCGCTAGATTTGCTGACTATTGAGCCGGGCGCTTTCTATATCATGGATCGTGCGTATCTAGATTTTGAGCGTCTTTATCGCTTTCAACTCGCCGGGGCCTTTTTTGTTATACGCGCCAAATCGAATACAAAGATGCGAAGATTGCACTCTCGCCCGGTCGACAAGACAACCGGATTAAGATGCGACCAAACTGTCTCTCTAACAGGTGTCAATACGGCCTTGCGTTATCCGCAGCATCTTCGCCGCATTAAGTTCATCGATCCAGCAACGAATAAAGAACTGGTTTTCTTAACAAACAACTTTGCTTTGTCCGCATTCACGATCACAGAGCTTTATCGGAATCGCTGGTACGTAGAACTGTTTTTTAAATGGATCAAGCAACACCTGCGCATAAAAGCTTTCTTTGGCACGACTGAAAATGCAGTCAAATCGCAAATTTGGATAGCGATCTCGACATATGTATTAGTAGCAATTGTAAAGAAACGATTGAATATCAATGAAAGTCTGTATAGTTTGCTACAGGTTCTGAGCCTGACGTTGTTCGAGCGTGTGCATATAAATCAACTACTTAACCATGTTCCCGACAAATACACAGATCAGGAAAACGCTAAGCAATTGAATTTATTAGATTAAACGTTGGGACACTAGTGGGTAGCAGGCTTTGAGGTGGGTGGCGATGGGTACGGCAACTTGGTCATCGGTTTCACCGAACATCACCCGATGCTGGAGGATGAAACCAAACTGATCCTCGCTGATGGCCACGCGCACGCCAAGCTCGACCGGGGTGCTGGCCTTGCCTTTGCTGACCCACTCGGTATGAGGCTCGAAGATGGAGAAGACCTTCTCGGCATGGGGGATGCGCTCGCCCTGCAAGACACGGCGATCGATCTGTTCGATGAACAGTTCGGCATAGTCGATGTAATCATTGAGCGCGGTGAACTGTTCGGCTGGGACATGATGGAACACCACGAGCTTGTAGCGGGTGTCCCGGGCGCGAGTGAGGAACTGCTCGGCAATGTCGAGGTAAGCGCCGTAAGCGGCATCGATCTCCTCTTCGCGTGCCGCACGCTTGGCTTCATCCTTGGAGGTGGAGCGCTTGAGTTGCTGCACGCGCCGATAGGCTCGTTTCAAGCAACGGATGTTGTAGGCGCTCTGGCGCCAGTCACTCAGACCATGGTCGCTGCAGAAAGCCGCCGAGGTCTCGATGGTCTTGCGCACGGCGTCCTGGAGCAGATTGATGTCGGTGGGGAAGTGCACATCGGTTTCAACGACGAAGGAATCGCAGCGCGCTTCCAGCGGGGAGTCCGGATGCGGTTTCACCAAGTCATGTCCAGCCTTGACCACCACGGCATTGATGCCCGCGAGCAGCTCCGGGGTGAACAGGCGCAGGTTGTCTTTGAGAGTTTGCAGGCTGTAGCGATGCTCGTCGGCCCAGTCGCTGTGGCCGAGCATCTGGCGCACCAGGCGATGCTGGTTGGCGAGTTCTTGCACCCGGTCGTAGTCGGCATTCAACCCCAAGCGCAAGGTGCCCAAGACCAGAATGCGCCATTGCGACATGCCCGGACGCCCGGTCTGGGCACTGACGAACTCCTCGCCGTCGGCGCGCACCGGCAGTACATCGGCGAGGATGGCGAAGACCTCATTGCGCAGCGCCTCGGTGGTGTAGATGTGCTGCAAGCCCCGTAGCAGGCGCGGGATGTCATCGCGGGAGAAGCAGTCGAACTCGATGGCAGCGATGTCGCATTCGCCAAGTTGCATCTGGGCACGAAGGATGTCACGCATGGGAGAAGCTGGTATGAACGAAGTTTGGGTTGATGGGACAGTGCAGCGCGGCTCGATTGCCCGCCGGCAAAGCCAGTATTCTTAATGCATTCAGTTGCTTGCGCTTCTTCCTGCCATCGCCACAGGATACGCCGGGGTTAAGGGAGCAAGAAATTGACTAAACTTCACCAATCGTTTCGTATTCTAACGCATTGTCTTTGCTTGTGAAAATCACTTTTCGGCCAGGCACTATCTACAAGCTCGTCCTCGGCATCATGATTTTCATCTTTGGGCGCATTTATTATAATTAACTCTGCTTCAATATCTCGCTCACTGTCGTGTTCTTGTTCAGAAGCTGCGACCTTGAGAGATCTGTTTTGATCTTCTTCTGAGGCGGACTCCTCATTTTTTTGTACTCTCTTCCTACGCCTACGCTCGACAATACCAAAAGCAATTTTTATTCTTCGTTTGTCGATTTCCTCTATGCCGACAAATGGAACCAATATTCCGTTCCAAACACCCTCTATTTTGGTGTCTTTGTACAGTAGGTTTTCAACCCAAGGAGTGATATTTGATCGCCACAATATTGAAAATATAAGAATCAGTATTGATGTGACAACTACACCAGCGATAACGCCATTTACAATCGGTTCGGCTAAATCCGCTTGTGATTTATGGGGCCAGTGATTTATGGGGCCAGGGTCGGTTTATTTTTGATCAGGGGTGATTTGTTTTTAATGTCAAGCTGCAAAAGATCCGGGACTTGGTCAATTTTGTCCTTCTCGATAGCCACTCTGGGAGCCGCTGCAACGACGCGCCGGCCATTCTGTCCCTGTTTACGGCGGGCGTCGTCACAGATAGCGTGTAGGTCTTGATTGAACCGCTCGGCATATTCGCGGCGAATTGCGTGGAGTTCGTTAAGGATTGAGTTGGTTGCCATCTTCATGCCTCCAGTAACTCGAGGGGCGTGCAAATGATTGGTGATTCGTAGCCGAATGTCTGTATCGTCAAGCTAATCGGGTGACGAAGAGAGGGATTTGCGATATGGGTGCAGTTCCATGTGAGCAGGTAGTCCATCCCGCCAATGGCTGCGATGGCGATATGCAAGGCATCAAGTTTGGCGGTGGGCGGCAAGGCGGCTTGGCTTAGCAGTGTCTCGGCAATGCGGTCGACCGCTTCGGTGATCTCAAGCTCTGGAATTCCGTTGAGAACATTCAAGCGTTGCTGAGCCGCACCCGGATCACCAGCCGCCGCTTCCTGCAGCACGAACTGGGAGACAAAGAGTTCAAAATCGTCCCGGCGATCCCACCATTCTCGCGTTGTCTCCTGGTTGCCTGCCACGACGATGTCACGGCTAGCTCGAGCTGTGAGATAGCTGATGATGGACGTTTCGACGTAAACCTTGGGTTTCATGTGTCAGATTGTGATGATGGAGCTAGCACAAAACGCTGACCTTCCGACCGGCTTTGACGGGATTGCTGGCTTTCATATCCGTGGATTCTGAGTTTATGACTATTACCGCTATCCGACAAGTTGTGCCTGGAACGGCGCTGCGGGTTGGAGTGTTTCTACGTCACCTCACCCACTCCGCCGACCAAACCTCCGCCTGCGCTAACACCGTTTGCACGGCCGTTGCCTGCAAGTCCGGCGGTTACCCGTACTTGCGCAAGACGCGCTTCACCAGTACCCGGATCTTGGCCCGCGTTTTCCCGATGTGCCCAATCGACGGTGATGTTGCCTTGGAGCTTCACCAGCAGTTCATGGGCGATGACCTTGAGTTCATCGCTGCCCATGACCTCGACGGCGCTTTCGTTCTCGGCTAGGGCATCGTAGAAGGCCAGCTTCTCTTGGCTGAGCCCTTCCGCCTCGCCACGCGCTTGGGCCGCGCGGACTTCCTTCGCCATGTCGATCAGCTCTTGCAGCACCTCCACGGTGCTGATGGCGTTGGTGTGATAGCGGGCGATGGCGTCTTCCAGGCGTTCGGAGAATTTGCGGCTTTCGGTGACGTTGCTCGACGATGGTCGGGTTGGCCATGGCCGGGTGGCGCACCAGTTGGCCGACGTAGAAGGCCATCAGCAGGCTTTTGCCGGAGCCTTGGGTGTGCCAGATCACGCCGATGCGGCGGTCGCCGGTCGGATTGGTGGCGTCGATGGTGGTCGAGATCGCCTTGCGCACCGCTTGGTATTGGTGATAGCCGGCGAGGATCTTGATCGGCCCGGCCTCGGTGCGCCCAAAGACAGTGAACTCGCGCAGCAGGGTCAGCAGCCGCTCGCGCGCCAGCACGCCCTGGACCAGCACCGGCTGCTCGGGGGTGCCGTCTGGGGCGATGGTCTCGCCATCGACGGTGCAGCCAGCGCATGAAGCGCTCGGCATTGGCGGTCAGGGAGCCGATGCGGGCCATCTGGCCATCGGAGATCACCAGCGCAGCATTGGTGCGAAACAGGCTGGGAATTTCGGCCTTGTAGGTTTGCAGTTGGTTGTAGGCGTGCGTGATGGTCGCCTGCACGCTGCTCGGGCTTTTCAGCTCCACCACCAGCGGCAGGCCGTTGATGAAGATCACCACATCGGCGCGGCGGTTTTGGCCGGCCTCGATCACGGTAAACTGGCCGACGGCGAGCCAGTCGTTCTTGTCCGGGTGCTCGAAGTCGATCAGCCAGACGCGGCCGCCGATCAGGGTGCCATCCTTGGCGTAATACTCGATCTTGGCACCCTCGGTGATCAGGCCATGCAGGCGGCGGTTCTCCTCAATCAGCGACGGGGAGACGGTGGCCACCACCTGGCGCAGGGCATCGGCGCGGGCCTCGGGCGGCAACTCGGGGTTGAGCCGGTCGATGGCGGCCTGCAGGCGCCCCAGCAGCAGCACATCGGCGAAGGCCTCGCGCTCGGCGGCGGGACCATCGTGGCCGATCTGCGCCTCGGTGGTGGTCTGGTAGCCGAGATCGCCCAGTTCGGCGAGCAGGGCTTGCTCGATGTCGGCCTCAGTGAGAAACGCCATCGCCCATCGCCTTGTCGAGCACTTCGAGTCCGCGCGCGTGCTGGCCTTGGCCACGCTGGGCGCGGGCGTGAAAGCGTGCCTCGGCGTCGGCGTCGGCGACTAGATGGCCGGCCATGGCGTCGATGCTCTGGCCGCGATCTTGCGCGATCTCATCGAGGCGCTGATAGGTCTCGTCGGGTAGTGTCAGGGTGAGCGAAGTCATGATGGCGTAAACCAGTTTTCCAATACTTCAAGGTTTTGCACCACTCCAGGATTTGGCGTTTTCGCTAAGGGTTCGGAGAGGACATTGGTGTCCAGCAAATAGCTCAATCGAGCCATGAGAACGGCTCCTGAGTGGAGCGATCCCGCCAGCTATCGATCTCTCCAGGCGCCCAGTCAATTGGCTCGAAATCGCGCGCGGCGCGCATGTTCAGCACGGATTGCCAAAAGTTTGCCGATTCATTGGGCGGTTCGACCGCGCGGGTCTTTGGGGAACCTTCCACGAGCGGGCGCACGATCACTTGCAGGCGGCGGTGCTCCCACTCCGGCGGCAGGTCGATGCACAATTGTCTGGGCGCGTCGTCGATTTGGCTTTGCAGGATGGTCATTCTTGGTCAGACCTCATGGTTGGGATCACAACACCGCATCCACCGCACGCTCGGCGTCGCGCAGGCGGATTTCGCCGGACATCAGTTTGGGGAGGAGGAGATCGCGGGTTTGGGCGAGGGTGCGGGATTCCTCACCAGCTGCCCTGATTTCCTCGAAAATAAGGGTTAGTACATCGGACAGAGCAAGCCAAACAGGCTCGTCAGGGATAACCACTGGATATTCAGCCAATCGAGAGAAATCCTACATGAGTCGGGTGTTCTCTTGGGGACTTGCACGCGGTTATATCCAAACCGGACTAGCTCACCGGGAAGTGAGCATAATCTAGGTGCAAGATGCGAGGGCTAGAGACCAGCGAATAACAGTTCCAAGCATCGCCTAACGCCCGCAAAATGTTACCCGAAGCGTTACCCGGAAGACGAAACGCAAAGTCAAAGCTTAACTAAAATCAAGCTAAGCTGCTGTTTTTATTGGTGGGCCGTCAGGGATTTGAACCCCGGACCAAGGGATTATGAGTCCCCTGCTCTAACCGCTGAGCTAACGGCCCTTGTTGGTGGGAGCGGGCGCCATCGGCTCGGTGGGTGGGGGGCCGAGTCGGATGGCGCGAGGGGCTTTATTCGGTTTCGATGAAGCTGCGCAGTTTGTCCGAACGGGTGGGATGGCGGAGCTTGCGCAGGGCTTTGGCTTCAATCTGACGGATGCGCTCGCGGGTGACGTCGAATTGCTTGCCAACTTCTTCGAGGGTGTGGTCAGTGTTCATGTCGATGCCGAAGCGCATGCGCAGGACCTTGGCCTCGCGCGAGGTGAGGCTGGCGAGCATGTTCTGGGTGGCCTCGCGCAGGCCCTCGGCGGTGGCGGAGTCGACCGGGGAGATGACGGTGGAGTCCTCAATGAAGTCGCCGAGGTGGGAGTCTTCATCGTCGCCGATGGGGGTTTCCATGGAGATGGGCTCTTTGGCGATCTTGAGCACCTTGCGGACTTTGTCCTCGGGCATTTCCATGCGCGTGGCAAGTTCCTCGGGCGTGGCTTCGCGGCCCATTTCCTGCACCATCTGGCGTGAGATGCGATTGAGCTTGTTGATGGTCTCAATCATGTGCACCGGGATGCGGATGGTGCGTGCCTGATCAGCGATCGAGCGAGTGATCGCTTGACGAATCCACCAAGTGGCGTAGGTGGAGAATTTGTAGCCGCGCCGGTATTCGAATTTATCCACGGCTTTCATCAGGCCGATGTTGCCTTCCTGAATCAGATCAAGGAACTGCAAGCCGCGGTTGGTGTATTTCTTGGCGATGGAGATGACCAGGCGCAGGTTGGCCTCGACCATCTCCTTCTTGGCGCGACGGGCCTTGGCCTCGCCGATGGACATCTTGCGGTTGATTTCCTTGATCTCGCCGATCTTGAGGACGTTTTCTTCTTCCAGCTCCTGCAGTCGGCGCTGAGCACGGCGGATTTCCTCGGCATACTCGCCTAGGCGACCGGAGTATTTCTGGCCTGATGCCAGGTGCTCGTCGAGCCAGTTGGGGTTGGTCTCGTTGTCAGGGAAGGAATCGATGAAGACCTTCCGCGGCATGCGGGCACCATCGACGCACAGCCCCAGGACCTGGCGTTCCTGCGCGCGAATGCGTTCGATCGTCTGGCGCAGAATGCGGATCAGGTCGTTGAAGACGGCGGCAACCAGCTTGAAGCCGAGGAATTCCTCCGACACCCGCTCAAGCGCATAACGAGTGCGATCGTCATCGCGCCCGTAGTCGTGCAGATTGAGAATCAGGCGTTCGTAGTTATCCCGCAGCGCCTTGACGCGCTGAGCAAACTCTTCTGGATCGGGGCCTGTGTCGACGACCTCTTCCTCGGCATTGTCGTCAGTGGTGGTGGCATCCTTGGCCGCCCCTTTGTTGACGGGCTCGGCAATTTCGTCGCTGCCGTCGTCAAAGCCGGTGATCACGTCGGTGATGCGCATTTCCTCGCGCTCGACCTGATTGAACAGTTCAAGCAGCACGCCGACGGTCTTGGGGTAGACCGAAAGCGCACCCAAGACCTGATTGAGGCCTTCTTCGATCCGCTTGGCGATGCGCAATTCGCCCTCGCGCGTGAGCAGCTCGACGGTGCCCATCTCGCGCATGTACATGCGCACGGGATCGGTGGTGCGGCCGAATTCACTATCGACCGACGCCAGCGCGGCGGCAGCGGCCTCAGCGGCCTCGTCATCGGCGACGGCAGAGTCGCTGAGTTGGTCGACTTCTGACGGCGCCGTCTCATGGACTGTGATGCCCATGTCGTTGATCATGCGCACGATGTCTTCGATCTGCTCGGGCTCGACGATGCCGTCCGGCAGATGGTCGTTCACCTCGGTGTAGGTCAGGAAGCCCTGATCCTTACCCTTTGCGATCAACTGTTTTAACTGCGACGCCTGTTGCTGTTCCTGGTCCATAAAGTACCTATCGAATCTGGTCGAATATGGCTAACACGCACGATCCATCTCGCCGGGGTTCTGGAGCCGGTTTTGGGGCCAGTTCTGAACTCGGTTCTGGCTCAGTTCTGAGCCCAATTCTGGGCCATTTGTCGCGCGCACGAAGAACGCGGCACCCAAGGCGAAAGAAGGCCTGCGCCGAGACGGAGAATCAAGTCGACACGGACGATGCGAAACTCCCAAGTATAACATAGGAATGCCGATCCGGCGCGGACCATCAACCGCCTTGGTTGGATGTTTCGCGACTTTTCGGCGTGTGATTCATGGCCGTCACCGCACTGCTGGCGCCGGCGAGACCCCCGAGTTGCCCACTGCTGAGCATGCGAAAGCGCCGCTCGCGCTCGGCCTCGCGGCAGAGTGCGGACAGCGCACCGACAAATTCGAGTTCCATGCCGGTCTCGGGAATATGTTGAGTCAAATGCGGGCCTTCAAGTTCCGTCACAAAGGGCTCGTGCTCACTGTCGCGGAAACATTCCCGCAGCATTTCCGGGGTCATATCGGGGTCGGCGTCGGCGTGCGCAAGGATTTCGTTGAGCAATTCCATGCCGTCCTCGTCCAGTTCTGTCCACTGCTCCGGTATCTCGCGCGCGGCGAGCGCCAGCCGCGGACGCTGGAGCAGCAGCGCGGAGGCAAGCCGCACCGCTGTCAGTCGCCCGCGCACTGGCGCTGCGCGCGGGGGGCGCGCGCGCCAGCCCGAGGGAGCTTTCGCCGCGGGAGAAGGCACGATCGCCGGGTTGCGAATACCGATCAGCCCCTCGAGTTGTTGCAGCAGCAGTTTCCGGTAGGTGCCTTCGGGTGCCAGGGCGATCAGCTCGCGCGCTTCGGCATCGCAGCGCGCGCGGCCCTCGGCAGAGTTTAGATCGGAGTGCTCGCGCAGGGCGTCGAACAGGAAATCCGACAGCAGCTGGGCCTGCGCGAGGCGCGTCTCGAAGGCATCAAGGCCCTCTGCGCGCAGCAGGGAGTCCGGGTCATGGCCAGGCGGCAGCAACAGAAAACGCAGGGTCAGGCGCTCGGCGGCAAAGGGCAGACTCACGCGCAGGGCTTTCCAGGCCGCGGCGCGCCCCGCTTTGTCCCCATCGAAACAATAAATCAGCTCGTCTGCCTGGCGCTTGAGTCGCTGGACCTGATCGGCGGTGGTGGCGGTGCCGAGGGTGGCGACCGCATAGGGCAGCCCAAATTGGGTGAGTGCGATAACATCCATGTAGCCCTCGACAATCAACAGACGCGAGAGCTGGCGCTGGCGCTCGCGCGCCTCAAACAATCCGTAAAGCTCGCCGCCCTTGTGATACACCGGCGTCTCGGGCGAGTTGAGGTACTTGGGCTCGGATTGGTCGAGCACCCGTCCGCCGAAGGCAATGACACGGCCGCGACGATCGCGGATCGGGAACATAATGCGGTTGCGAAAACGGTCGTACCGTCTTGTTTCGCCATCTTTTTCGCGCTCGATGACCAGGCCGGCGTCGATCAGCGCCTGCTGCCGGGCGGAATCACGACCGAGCCTGGATAGCAGAAAATCCCAACCTTGCGGTGCGAAACCAAGGCCGAATTCCATCGCGATCTCGCCGGTCAGCCCGCGCTCTTTCAGGTAAGCGATGGCGCGCGGGTCCTCGCGAAGCTGCGCGCAGTAAAGCGCAGCGGCATCCTCGAGCACCTGGTACAACGGGCTGAGATCGGGCGCGGGGGTATCGGGCTCGCCAGTGGCTCCCGCCTCTGGCAGAGCAATGCCCGCGCGGCTGGCAAGTTCTTCAATGGCTTCCGGAAAGTTCATCCGATCGTATTCCATCAGGAAGCTGATCGCGTCGCCATGAACCCCACAGCCAAAGCAGTGATAGCTCTGTCGCCCTGGCGTGACGATGAAGGACGGCGTTTTTTCCTGATGGAAAGGGCAGCATGCCTTGTAGAGCTGCCCGGCCGGGCGCAGCGGCACGCGCGCGCCGACAATCTCGACGATGTCGGTACGCGCAAGAATCTGCTCTTTGAGTTCGGGTGGGATTCTGCCGGCCATGGACTTTAAGCTAGCAGATAATCGGGAAAAGTCTGCGACCGTTCAGCGCCGCGTGCGTGCTCCGCCGCGCGAGCGCATCCGATAGACGGACGACTCACAGACGGGGCGGCTCAGGCATTCAGGCGCTGTTTCACTCGAGCGCTAATCTGGCCAATGTCGGCACGGCCTTGCACTTGCGGCTTAATGATGCCCATCACCTTGCCCATGTCGCGCATGGAGCTGGCGCCCGTCTCGGCCAAGGCCGCGTCGATGCAGGCATCGATCTCGGCATCGCTCAGCGGCTCGGGCATATAGGCTTGGCAGACCAGGATCTCGGCGGCCTCCTTCTCTGCCAGGTCCTCACGCCCGGCATCCTGGTACTGCGCGTGTGAGTCCCGCCGTTGCTTGATCATTTTCTCGAGCACGGCGAGCACCGCCGTGTCGTCAAGCTCGATACGCTCATCGACCTCGCGTTGCTTGATCGCGGCGTTGATGAGCCGAATGGTACCCAGACGCTCCTTGTCGCCGCCCTTGAGCGCGGCTTTCATATCATCCTGCAGGCGCTGCTTGAGCATGGTTATTGCCTAGAACGGGCGTTCCCAGCGGCGCGACTCGCGCGACAGCTTCTTGTGATGACGTTTGACGGCGGCGGCTTTCTTGCGTTTGCGCTCAGCCGTTGGCTTCTCGTAGAACTCCCGGCGGCGGACCTCGGCGAGAATCCCGGCTTTCTCACAGGAGCGCTTGAAGCGACGCAGGGCGACCTCGAAAGGCTCGTTTTCTTTGACACGAACGTTTGGCATGCAACAATCCCAATCAGTGACGGAAAAAAGGTTGTTAGAGAGAAGCAGCAAAAGTGCTTGGAATAAAACAACCGCGAATGATAACGTGCGCAGCTACCGGTGTGCAATCCGTTTGTCGCCCATCGACTTGGCGCGCGTCAGCCTAGCCCTGCCCTGCCCCACCAAAATCAGCTCGGCCCAGTGCGGCCCAGCTCTGACCAGCCATTCCCAAAGTCAACTAGCGACAGACACCCCGACCTTACACCACCAGCCAACACCATCAGCCAACACCAAAAAACAGTCACTCAAGCAGTCACCCAATCCATGTTTCATCCCCTGCCGTTGTTCATCGGCTTGCGCTACACCCGCGCCAAGCGTCGTAACCACTTTATTTCGTTCATATCCCTGATCTCGATGCTGGGCATCATGCTCGGCATCGTGGCACTGATCGTGGTGCTGTCGGTGATGAACGGCTTTCATAAGGAGATTCAGGAGCGCATCCTCGGCATGGCCTCGCACGCCACCATCAGCGCAGCCGATCCGGCCGGACTGACCAACTGGCCAGAATTGCTCGCGCAGGTGCGCGGCACGCCGGATGTGGTGGGTGCAGCGCCCTTTGTCGAGATCGAGGCCATGCTGATGAGCAACGGTCAGACCAATGCCGCCATGCTGCGCGGCATCCTGCCGGCGGAAGAAGACCAGGTCTCGGACCTGCGTGAGGACATGATCGCCGGGCGCGTTGAGAACCTGATCCCGGGCGAGTTCGATATCATCCTGGGCGCGGAGCTCGCCAACATCCTGCGGGTGGGTCTGGGCGACAAGGTCACAGTGGTCACGCCTCAGGTCAATGCCACGCCAGTCGGCGTGATGCCGCGGCTTAAAGCCTTCAACATCGTCGGTCTGTTCCAGGTTGGCATGGCTGACTACGACCGTGGCATGGCCTTTGTGCACATGGTGGATGCGGCCAAGCTGATGCGCCTGAACGAGGGCGCCGCCGGTGGCATCCGTCTTAAGCTGACGGATATGTTTCAGGCCCCGCGCACCGCACGCGAGGTGGCCGCAACGCTCGAGGGCTACTATCGGGTCACCGACTGGACCCAGGTACATCGAAATTTCTTTGCCGCGCTGCGCACCGAAAAGCGCATGATGGCGATTATTCTCTTTCTGATCGTCGCCGTGGCGGCCTTCAATATCGTCTCCACCCTGGTGATGGTGGTGACCGACAAGCGCGGGGATATTGCCGTGCTGCGCACTCTCGGCGCCTCGCCGGGCAAGGTGATGGCGATCTTCATGGTGCAGGGCACCAGCATCGGGCTGGTCGGGACGCTATTTGGCGTGGTCGGCGGGGTGCTGCTCGGCTGGAACGTGGAGAGCATCGTCGCGACCATCGAGCAAATGTTCGGGGTGCATTTTCTGGACCCCAGCATCTATTACATCAGCGCCCTGCCCTCGGATGTGCGCTTCAGCGACGTGGTCACCATCGCCGGCGGCGCCTTTGCGATGTCGGTGCTCGCCACCCTCTACCCCGCCTGGCGCGCCTCGCGCACCGACCCGGCCGAGGCATTGCGCTATGAATAACCCCTCCCCCGTGCTCGAGGCGATCGGCCTCGGCAAGTCCTTTCGCGAAGGTCCGCAGGAAGTGAAAGTCCTGCGCCAACTCGATCTGCGGGTCGAGCGCGGCGCGCGCGTGGCCGTGGTGGGTGCATCCGGCTCTGGCAAAAGCACCCTGTTGCATTGCCTGGGCGGTCTCGAGCAGCCCAGCGTCGGCGAGGTGCGCTGGGCTGGCGAGCCCATCGTCAAGCTCTCCGAGCGCCGGCGCGGGCTGCTCCGCAACAAGCGGCTTGGGTTTATCTATCAGTTTCACCATCTGCTTGGTGAGCTTACCGCGCTTGAGAATGTCGCCCTGCCCCTGTTGATCGGAGGGGCCAGCGCCGCCGATGCGCGCAAGCAGGCGAACGCGATTCTCACGCGCGTCGGACTAGCCGCACGCGTGGAGCACAAGCCTTCGGAGCTCTCCGGCGGCGAGCGCCAGCGGGTGGCCATCGCCCGGGCGCTGGTGACGCGGCCCGATTGCGTGCTGGCCGACGAGCCCACGGGCAATCTCGACCGGCGCACCGCGGCTGATATTTATGATCTGCTGTTGGAGCTGAACCGCGACATCGGCACCAGCGTGGTGCTGGTCACGCATGATCTGGAACTCGCCGCGCGCGCCGATCACATCTTGCGGCTGGAGGATGGCGCCTTGGTGGCGGATGCGCAGCCCGCTGCCGAAGCAGGTTCCGATGCTGATGCTGGGGTTGATGCTGGAGCTGATTCGGATGCCGGTTCCGAATTAGGCGCCGAACCCAATAGTGGACCTGGCAGCGATCGGGCATAGCGAGCACGCCGGCGGGCATTGAGCCGCCGCACCACCGCCCAGCGCCACAGGCCCTGCACCGTCCAGTAGGCAATCAGGGCGCTGATTGTGGCGCACACCAGGCTGCCGAGCAGGACTGGCCCAAGGATGCCGAGCCAGTTGTGCCAGTCGATCCAGAAATGGGCATTGAACGGTGGCACCGGCCGCAGCAGTAACAGGCAGCCGATTACATAGGCAAAATAGAACAGCGGCGGGATGGTCAGCGGATTGCTGAGCCACACCAGAGAGAAGGCGATAGGGAGGTTGACGCGCAGCTTGATGGCGCCGATCGTGGCATAGAACGGCTGACCCAGCGGCGGCAGGCAGAGGATGAAAAACCCAAGCGCGACCCCACCGGAGACCGAGCGTCGGTTCAGCACCCACAGCTGCGGCTCGCGCAGCAGATGTGCCACACGGCGCAGGGCCCAGTGCTCCACCAAGACGCGGGGATCAGGCAGACGCTGCTGCAGCCAGCGTTTCACGATTCAGCGATCACTCCGCCTGAGTTTATCCAGCTTTCATTCTCCGGTTTGATTATACCCACAAAGCCTCGCGATCAAGCGCAATCCCTCGCATTTTCGCGCCTCATCCCCGGCGGCCTGCCGGCGACGGCCCTGGCGTTCGCGCTCGGTGCCGGCGGATTTTTCCTACAAGACCATCTCGCACCAGCTCCCCTGCTGCTCGGCAGCTGTGCCGTCCTCGCCCTGGCTGGCATGCGTTGGCGCTGGCCGCGCTTGCTGCTGTTGGTCTTGGTCGGATTCGCCCATGCGCAATGGGCCAGCTGTCCGCTGCTGTGCCAGCCCTTCGACGAATCCTTGTTGCGCCAGGACCTGCTGATCCAAGGGCGGGTCGCAGGACTGCCGGATCAGACCAGCGAGCGCGCGCGCTTTTTGTTTCATATCGAGCGCGCCAGCCGTCAGCTCGATGCGGAGCAGCAGCCAGAGAGCCCCTCAACGAGCGAGCCGCTTGAGCTCCCCGAGCAAGTGCGCCTGAGCTGGTACAAGGGCGCCCCGCAGATCAAGGCCGGGGAGCGTTGGAGTCTGCTGGTGCGCCTTAAACCGCCACATGGCTTCGTGAATCCGGCCGGATTCGACTACGAGCGCTGGTTGTTTCAGCAGGGTATCGGCGCGACCGGCTATGTGCGCGACAGTGACCAGAACCGGCGGCTGGATGCCGGTCCGGGCGACCAGTGGCTCAATCACCTGCGCCAGCAGTTGCGAGCACGCATTATCGCTGTCCTGGGCGAGACGCGCGCCGCCGCCCTGGTGCGAGCCTTGGTGCTGGGAGACCGCGAGGGGCTGACGCCGCCGGACTGGCAGGTGCTCACGCGCACCGGCACCAACCATCTGTTGGCCATCTCGGGACTGCATATCGGGCTGATCGCGACCGCGGCTTTCTTTCTGACACGCGGGTTTTGGGCAAGGGCCGGCTCCCTGCCGCTGTGGCTCGCCGCACCGCGTGCGGGCGCCGTCATGGCAATGCTGGCCGCGCTGGGTTACAGCGCCCTGGCCGGATTCGCGGTCTCGACTCAGCGCGCCCTGGCGATGCTGGCCGTGGTGCTGGTGGCGCTGATCGCCGGGCGCACCTTGCGTCCGTTCGCCGCGCTCAGTCTGGCGCTGCTGGCGGTGCTGCTGGTCGATCCGCTCGCCATGCTGTCCTATGGATTCTGGCTGTCCTTCGGCGCCGTCAGCGCCCTGCTCTATGCCCTGGGCGGGCGTCTGGGCCAGCCGTCGCTGTTCGCTGGCTGGAGCCGCGCCCAGTGGACGGTTGCCTTGGGGTTGCTGCCGCTGTTATTGCTGCTGTTTGGGCGCGCGTCCTTGATCGCACCGCCGGTGAACCTGATCGCGGTGCCCCTGTTCTCCGTGCTGCTGCCCGCGATTCTGCTCGCCACCCTGATCAGCCTGGCAAGCAGCTGGACCTTACCCTTGACCTTAATCGGCGCCGGGCTCGAGCACGGATTAAATCTTCTCGCAACCCTGGCCGAGTTGCCCTGGGCGACCATCGGCCTGGGCGAGCGCCCGCTGTGGGTCTGGGGCGCGGCCTTTGCTGGCGTGGCCCTGCTGCTGGCACCGCGCGGCCTGCCAGGGCGTTGGCTGGGATTGATATATTTGCTTCCGCTGCTGCTGGTGCGGCCGCTGCCGCCGGCGCCTGGAACGGCGGCCGTCACGGTGCTCGACGTCGGTCAGGGGCTGGCGGTAGTCATCCGCACCGCGCGACACACCCTGGTCTATGATCTGGGGCCGCGCTTTCCCAGCGGCTTCAATACCGGCACGGCGGTGGTCGCGCCCTATCTGCGCGCCCTTGGCATCGGGGAGGTCGATCTGCTGGTGGTCAGCCATGCCGATCAAGACCATGCCGGCGGGCTGTCCGGGCTGCTTGAGGAGAATCCGGTCGCACGGCTGCTGAGCGGAGAGCCGGCCGAGCTGGAGTCGGCACTGTCATCCGGCGTCACTGCCGAGCCCTGTCAGGCCGGCCAGCAGTGGCACTGGGACGGCGTTGAGCTGGCCATCTTGCACCCGAGTGCTGCGACGCAACTGGAAGGCAACGACAGCTCCTGCGTGCTGAAAATCACCACCGGCGGTGCCAGCCTGCTGCTGAGCGGTGATGCTGGCAACCGCATCGAGGCCGGATTGGTCCGCGAATATGGCCAAGCCCTGCGCGCCGAGGTTCTGGTGGCCGGGCATCACGGCAGCGCAACATCCTCAGCGCGCGTTTTTCTAGAACAGGTCGATCCGCGCTGGGTGATCTACTCGGCGGGTTTCGCCAATCGCTATGGATTTCCGGCCAAGGTGGTGTCTGAGCGCGTCGATCATCTTGGCATTCCGTCGCTGAACACGGCTACCACTGGCGCCATCTCCTTTCTGCTGCCGGCTCGGCCGCCGCTGGGGCCGCCGGAGCTGGCGCGGGCGCAGCGCGACCGATTGTGGCGCCATCATCCAGCGCCCTGATGAAACCCAGAAGCTCGCTGGCCAAGGGCTGAGATTTCAACCCCTGCGCATCGCGCAGCAGCCTGGCTGCGAGCGACCGGTTTCCGTCCGCCAGGGCCGTCACGGCGACGCGCAGCTTGCGCTCCGCCGCAACCTCGATCTCGGCGAGTCGCTCGAGTGCCATGCCGCAGCGGCGGCAATTCGGGTTGCCATCATAGCGGGCACGGCAGTTGGGGCAACGATCCATCGATACTACCCCCTGGCTCAGGACTCCAGGTAAAACACCAGGTCGGAGAGCTCCGCCATGGTTCGCTCGATGGCCGCCGGGTCATTGGCCTCGAGCGCGTCGCGCACGGCTTCGGTCATATCGACCAGATCTTCCTTGTCGTCGGCATTGGCGCTTTCCATCAAGCGCTCGGCCTTTTCGATCAACGCCTGGGCCTGGACATTCTCGCGCCGCGCGGCGGTATCGCTGGCCGCGCCAGTGGCCGCATCATCGTCGACTCGCTCGGCCTCGCCGTCGATCAGGGCCGAGAGCCGGTTGCGGGCGGCCTCCAGCTCCTGCTCCTCGAAACGCGCGGTGGCGTTGTCAATGGTGATCTGCTTTTCCAGCCCGGTGCGCTTCTCGCTCGCGGTCACCTGCAAAATGCCGTTTAAGTCGAGCGTGAAGGTCATGACGATGACATTGCCGGCCGGCACGTCGCCCAGCCCCTCAACGTGGAAGGAGCCGATCTCGGTGTTATTGAGCGCGTCCGGGTCCTCGCCCTGGTAGACATGCACCTCGATCTTGGTCTGACCGTCGTACATGGTCTGGAAGGCTTCGCTCTTGGTCACGGGCAGCGGCGTGTTCTTGCGAATCACCGGCACATAAACGAATGGATAGGGCTCGCCATTGAAGTCCCCGAAGGCGCTGGTGCCGAAGGTGTAGGGCGTGACATCGACCAACACCGAGGCGACCGTCTGCCCGCTGATAACAGCGGCCTGAATGGCTGCGCCGGCGGCGACGCACAGGTCCGGATCGACCTCGGCGCGCGGCTGCATGCCGAGAATCTGTTCCAGGCGCTCCTGAATCAGCGGCGTGCGCGTGCTGCCGCCGACCAGCAGCACCTCGTCGAGATCGGCCACCGCCAGGCCAGCGCCCTTGAGCGCGGTGTGCACGGCCTCGAGGGTTTCGTCGATATAGCTCTTGATCAGGTCCTCGTAGTCGCTGCGCGAGATCTCGAGCGACAGGTTGAGTGGCTGGCCTTGGTGCTCGAGCAGGTACTCCTCCTCGATGCGCGCGAAGGGGGAGTCGCTGAGGGTGATCTTGGCCGCTTCGCAGGCGCGCTGAATGCGGGCAAGGGCGCTGCGGTCTTCCAGCGACGCGATGCCATGCTCGTTTTTGAGATGGTTCAACACATGCTCGACCAAGCGGGCGTCGAAATCGTCGCCGCCAAGCTGGTTGTTGCCATGGCTGGCAAGCACCTCGGTGATGTCGGCGGTCATGCGCACCACCGAAACGTCGAAGGTGCCGCCGCCAAGGTCGTAGACCAGGATGGTGCGGCTGCCCTGATGATCGGCCTCGTAGGCGAGCGCGGCGGCGGTGGGCTCATTGATGATGCGCACCACCTCGAGCCCGGCCAGTTCGCCCGCATCGCGGGTGGCCTGGCGCTGGGCGTCGGAGAAATAGGCCGGGACCGTGATCACCGCCTTGCCGACGGATTCGCCGAGATGCTGCTCGGCGGCTTGCTTCAGGCGCTTTAAGATGAGCGCGGAGATTTCCTGCGGGCGATAGGACTGCTCGCCCAGGCTCAGATGCACATCCTCGCCCATGCGCCGCTTGACCGAGCGGATGGTGCGCTCCGGATACAAACTGTACTGATTGCGTGCGGCCTGACCGACCAGCAGGTTGCCGTCGTCGCCCAAACCGACCACCGATGGCAGCAGCTTGGCACCGTCGATGGCGAGAATCTCCGGGCGCCCATCGCGCACCACGGCCACTTCCGAGTTGGTGGTACCCAGGTCGATACCGATGATGATGTCAGTCACAGCTTAGGATTCCGTGCGTTTTGATGAATGTTCTTCTGATGCATGCTTTTCTAATCCATGCTTTCTGGGGTGTCGATGCGGTTGACGACCACCTCGGCCAGCCGCAGCAGATCGTCGTGCAGCAGCCAGCCCGGCCTCGACTCGGCCATCACCTCGCCATTGCGGTACTCGGGCTCGCGGGTCAGCTCCGCCGCGCGCATGCGGTGCGGGTCGAACAAGCGCCCAACTGTCGCAATGGGCCGCACCCCGCGCCGCGCCAAGCTTTCCTCAAGCCGACGCAGATTCATGGCCATGCCTTCGGCCAGAGAGCCGATCAGCCGTGCCTCGCGGCGATTGCGCGCATACCAGTGGGGCTGAAAGCGTGTGGCCTGTTCCTGACCGGCCTGCAGCCGATCGCGAAGCTCGAGCAGTTCGAGCAGCATGTCGCGCCAGCCGGCACGGTCGCCCGCGCGGGTCTGCTCGCAGCGGCGTTCCTGCTCGTCGGCGAGCCGCGTCTGGCTCTCGCGCAGGTTGTCGAACAGACCACGGAACTCTTCCAACGCGGTTCTGACCTGCCGGGACTCGAGCTTGACCTCGTTTTTGAGCGCGGCGAGCTCGGCGAAGAACGAGAAAAGATCGGGCGCGGGTGCCTCCTCGGCTCCACCCTCGGCTGCGCTGACGGCCCGCCCGTCAGCTCCCGAGTCGCGCCGACTCTTGTCTCGGCCGTCGTCCCAGTCGTCTGCGCCGGCCCCAAGGTCACCGGCCAGTTGATCCGGTGCTTGTTCTTCTGCGGCTTGTTCTGCCGCGATGGTATCGAGATAGGCGCGAAACTGTGCCGTCAGCGCCTCGCGGGTGGCCAGGTCCATCAGGCATCTCCCCGCAACAGGGCTTGCAGCATGGCCGCGTCCGGACGTCGGGGCTCGCCGACCGGCGCGGCGCGCTCGAGGATATCCGCCGGTTCCACGGGCGTGCGGTCGAACAGCTCATAGGCGATGCGATCGCGCTCGGTGCGCAGCATCTCAAAGGCCGCGCGAATGGCGCTGAAGCGCTCGCCATCACGCTCGGGCGGACAGCGGCGGATGGCGTCGTGATAGGCGCGCTCGACGGCGGCATCGTCGGCGTCGGCGCCGAGGCCGAGAATCAAGTAAGGGTCGCGCATCAGAAAAGATCCAGTTGTTTGGGCGGGGGATCATTCGGCCCATCACTCGACGGACCACTGCCATCGGCGCTCGAGCCGGGTTTGGTAGCCTGTTTTGACGGCGGCTTGGGCTTCGCACCTGATCCGGTTTTGGGCTTGGACCGAGACCTTGCTTTGGACGAGCCTGTTGACGGAGGCTCGGAATCTCCCGGGCCGGGAAAGGGCGAGTCACCCAAAAGGGCACTTGCGTCGACGCCGCCCTGAATGGCATTCAACACCATATCGATCACCGCTTGCCGGCCTAACGCCTTCTCCATTTCCTTGGCTTCGCGTATCACGCTTTTAGGCGCGCCGAGCATTTCCATCACCTTGACCGGACCGATGGACTCGATCATGTGACGCACGGCGTCACTGGAGAGCATCTCGCCAGCGTCCAGACTATCGAAAACCGGGGGCGGGACATCGAAAGGATCGTCCGGCCAGAATTCGTCTTCTTCATCCTCGTCATCGTCATCGAAGAACATCGGCGGCATCGGAAAGTTGCCGCGCAGCGGCGGGCCGTGCGGGAGGACTTTCTCGATGCGGATGGCGGTACGGGTGTCGCCGCCGTCGCGCGCCCTCTGCCAGGCATCCTCGAGCTCACTCAGGTCGGCGCGGCGGCGGTAATCGAAGCCGCGCGGGTATTTCCCCTGAAACTGGTACATGACAAAAATCGGCTCACGCGGCCATTGCTTCAGCGCCGCCTCGGCCGCTTTCTGGCAGGCCAGATGCTGACCGAAACGCTGCAGGGTATCGCAGGCGGTCTCCAGCTCCGCGCGCGAAAGATCCCGCCATGGCGCGGCGTTGAAAACCTTTTTTTGCAGAGTCGCGGCCAGGTCGTCGCTAATGGGACTATTGTCCTCGAGATGGCGGCGCAAACGCCCGAGGGCGGCGAGCAAATCCTCCCGCCCCCGGCCCTTGGACTTGTTCAATGACAGCAGCCGGAACACGTCCGAGGCTTGGACCCTTACCCGAGCGCAGGCCAGGGCCAGCTCGACCCGCGCGTCCAGACTGTCGCCGCGCCCGCCATAGCGGGCTTTCAGCTCCGCGAGCGCCGCGTCCGTGCTCCGACGGTCCATCGCGTCCACCAGCACCAGCCCCAGGGACAGCTGATCCTTGTCCTCGTCATTCGATGCCCACTCCTGTGCGTCAACCAGCTCTTTGCGGGCGAGGTCCAGGCGGCGATTGCCGACCTGCTTGTGGGCATGCAGGAAATGCGCGCCGACCAACCGCCGTCGTACATCGGTGTTGATCGGATCGATCTCCAACACCTTTTTGGCCAGGGTCGCTGCCTTTTTGAAGGCACCGCCATCGAGGGCCGTCTGCATGGCCTCGATCATTAGCGGCAGATCCCGCGGCCAACGCTTCTGCCCCAACTCCAGCACCCGGCGGGCATCCTTGAGCTGACGCGCTTTACGGAAGAACTCGATCAGTTTCAGATAGGTGGCGCGGTCGTCCGGGTCCCAGCGCAGACTTTCCTCAAGTTGTTCCGCCACCGCCAGCTCAAAAGCGTCCGGCTCTTGGCTCGCCGAACAGCGCTCGAGCACTTTCAACACCCTGTCGGTCCGGCGCAGGATGAGCGCGATACGCAAAGGCGACTGCGCATCCCGCGCCTCCTCGGACTGAAACATTTGCAATTGCGCACATTCGCGCCAGCATTCGATCAGGTCGAATGGATCGCCATGGGTGTCCACTTCGGCATCCCAGGCCGACACCAGCTCGCGCTCCCATGTCGTCAATGCGGGCGCCCCACATTCGCGCAGCCAAGTCGAAATATTCGCACGGATATCGAAATCGAAGACCGAGGTGGGCGTTACCGCGTCATTAAAGGCCAGCGTCAGCGCCTTGCGTCGCACCCAGTTGCGCCCAAGATCCTTGATGTGGCGGTACAACGTCTTCGCCAGCGCGCGTGGCGCCGGTTTCGATCCAGGTTTCGGACCAAGGCGATTCAGCTCCTGCCACAGCGCAAGCCGCTCCGGCGGCCAGCCACGCAGCGCGCAAGCCACCTGAAACTCCGCCCCGGTCGCACCACCAGCGCCATCGGCAAAGGCCCGATCGGGCAAGACCGCAAGCGCAAGGGCGCGCTTCAAAGGCGCGAATGGCGATGAATCCGACACCCGCTCGAGCTGAGCCACCACGGGCTTTGCATCGCCTTGCGAAGCGTCCGGCTCAGTCGCGGTCTGCCGCTGCAGCACCTTAAGCAACTGCACCCAGTCGCGGTAAGGCGAGCGGAAGGGAATGGCCGACAGCGCAGCACGCAAGTCGTCATCCCGGCCCTCGCAATAGGCGTGCAGGGCTGCCAAGGCCGGCTCGGCATGCAGACGCACCGGATCATCCGCCGGAAGCTGCGCGAGCAGGGCGGAATGTCCGCCGACGACCTGGGCGGCGATTTGTGCGCGCAGACTCTCGCGCTGCCCGGCTGCCAGGGCATCACTCCCCGCGCTGTCCGGATTATCGGTGAGCGCGCCCACCACCGCCTCCATGCGGCCGAGCCTGACCAGCAGCCCCGCATGCTCTAGGTGCATGGGCGCCTTGTCATGGAGAGCGGCGCGGTTCTCCCAGATCGCCAGCGCCTCCTTCAGCATGCCCTTGGCGGTCAGCTCCCCCGCCCGTCCGGCGTAGGCATCCGCCAGCGCAGTGCGCCACTCGGGGCGTGGCTCGCGCTTGAGCAATTCCTTGAAATCAGCGATTGCATCGCGCCAGCGGCCGCTCTCGAGCGCCGCGCGCGCTTCTTGCTCGAGCGCGGAGGTGTTGGTCTTGTGGCGATTCTCGCCGCCACGGGGGGTACGCTTCTTTTGCTTCTTGCCCATTAGAGATACCAGAAGGGTTGGCGGCAGGCCAGCTAGCCGCGCCGCCAGCGCGAACCGCTCGCGCCATCCTCGAGCTGAATGCCGGCCTGCTGCAATTCATCGCGGATACGATCGGCCTCAGCGAAATCCTTGGCTTGCCGCGCCTGGGCGCGGCGCGCGATCAGGTCCTCGATCTCCTTGTCGCTCGGCCCCTGCTGCACGGCATTGGTCTCCGGGCTGCCGCGCAAATAGGCATCGGCATCGTCCTGAAGCAGGCCGAGCGTGGCGCTCAGGCGGCGGCCCTCGGCCGCGAGCGCGGCCGCCGCTGGCGGGTCGCTATCGCGCAGTCGGTTGACCTCGCGCGCCATGTCAAACAGCGCAGCCAGTGCCTCGGGGGTGTTGAAGTCATCGTCCATGGCGGCAGTGAAACGCTGCCGGTAGCTCTCACCGCCAGCGGGCTCAGCAGCCGGCAGTCCGCGCATCGCAGTATAAAGCCGAGTCAGAGAAGCGCGTGCCTGCTCCAGATTGCTCTCGTCGTAATTCAGCGGGCTGCGGTAGTGGCTGGCGAGGATAAAGTAGCGAATCTCCTCGGGCCGGAAGCGCGTGAGAATCTCCCGCACGGTGAAGAAATTGCCCAGCGACTTGGACATTTTTTCATCGTTGATGCGCACAAAGCCATTGTGCATCCAGACATTGACGAAAGGCTCGCCGGTCGCGCCCTCGGACTGGGCGATTTCATTGTCGTGATGCGGAAACTGCAGGTCCGCGCCGCCACCATGGATGTCAAAATGATTGCCCAGGCAATGAGTGGACATGGCCGAGCATTCGATATGCCAGCCCGGTCGCCCCGGCCCCCAGGGCGACTCCCAGGACGGCTCGCCCGGCTTGACCGCTTTCCAGAGCACGAAGTCGAGCGGATCGCGCTTGTGCTGATCGACCTCAACGCGAGCGCCGGCGCGCAGATCGGCCGGGTCTTTGCCGGAGAGCCGCCCATAGCCAGGAAAGCTCGCCACCTTGTAGTAGACATCGCCATTGTCGGCCGCGTAGGCATGACCGCGCGCGATCAGACGCTCGACCATGGCCAAAATCTCACCGACATGGGCAGTCGCGCGCGGTTCCAGCGTCGGCGGGCGCACGCCAAGCAGCGCGGCGTCTTCATGCATCGCGGCGATGAACTGATCCGTCAGCGCGTCGATTGCAACGCCCTGCTCCGCCGCGCGCGCGATGATCTTGTCGTCAATGTCAGTGATGTTGCGCACATAGGTCACGTCAAAGCCTAGGTGGTGCAGGTAGCGGAAAACCATGTCAAACACCACCAGCACCCGCGCATGGCCAAGGTGGCAGTAGTCGTAGACCGTCATGCCGCAGACGTACATGCGCGCCTTGCCAGGCTCCAGCGGTTCGAACGGCTCTTTGCGTCGAGTCAGGCTGTTATGAATGTGCAACATCCGCGTATTCGCTCACAAGCTCAGGAAACAGCGCGCCATGCTAGCAAAGCAGCGGACCTGCAAACAATGCGCAACGCCAGGAGCGCAGTCACCGGTGCAACCCTTCGAGTCCCCGTCGAGTTGCCAGCTAACGCACTTGCGGAGCCGCCACTCTCAGTGTCAGCGAAAGGCGGCTCGAGGCATCTGGCGTGGCGAAAACGGAGAAGTGTCACGTCCCCTCGGCGTTTTCGATACCATGCTGTCGATGGTTGTTCGGACTGGTTTCTGCGAGGTTGAATGGCCGTTTCGAACCACGTAGCAGCGTTTACAATCCAAGCAAATTCCTACCCAAGCTTCAATCGTCATGAACAAAGCTGAGCTATATCGCACCGAGACGGACCGCATCGAATGGAAGCGCTCGCCTCAGGACAGCGACGGCATCCTGCGTGCTACTTGCGCCTTGGCGAACGACCTCGGCGGGAGCGGCGAGCCTGGCCGGCTAGTTATCGGGCTGGAAAAGGACGTTTTCCGGCGCGGAGTCGACGCAGAGCGATTGGATCAACTTCAGCAGGACCTATCGAGCAGACTGCGCTCGACCAAGATCCAGCCGACGCCAAGCTTCGACATTTCCGTCGATCACGGGGATGATGGCGTCACCCTCCTGGTTATCACCGTCATTCCTTATCCGGTTCCGCCGATGGTGATGGTAGATGGCGTTGCTTGGGTTCGCCAGGGCAGCTCGACCCGCCGCGCGACCCAAGCTGACCTGCTGCGCTTGAACGAGCGCCGTCCTGAGCACAGCCAACCCTTCGATCTTCGCCCGATCGCCGCGGCTACCCTTCAGGATCTCAATCTAGGCCTGCTCCGAGCTAGGTACGAAACCGAGCGCGACGAAGACCTCGACGAGGAGACCTTTCCCGGCTTGGAGCAATGGCTGACTCAGCGTCAGTTGGGCCGCCTGGTCACCAGGATCTGGCGCCCGAACCCGGCGGCGCTCTTGCTCTTTGGTGTGAGCCCGCAGTCCTGGCTGCCCGGGGCCACGGTCGAGTTTGTACGCTACGCGGGACCGGACATCGATAGCGAGGTGGTGGCCCGCAAGACGGTGACTGGAACCCTGGCGGATCAGCTGGAGGGAGTTTGGGCGCAGATAACCGCCCATCTCGCCTCTGCACCGGATCATCGGAAAAACGATGGCATCGTCGAACGTTATCTTCCGCAGTATCCAATTGAGGCGCTGAAAGAATTGGCTCGCAACATGGTTCAGCACCGCATGTACGAAGGAACCCACGCGCCTGGACGCATTGAATGGTTCAATACGCGCATCGAGTTTTCAAATCCGGGTGGCCCGTTCGGGCGCGCGAGCGAGGGCGAGTTTGGAGAGCATTCCGACTACCGGAACCCCATCGTGACGGCCGGTCTGGTAGACATGGGTTATGTGCAGCAGCTCGGGCGGGGCGTTCGGCGCGTGCGATTGCTCCTGGAGCGCAACGGCAACCCGCCGCTGGAGATCGAAAAAGATGGCTTCACGCGGTTGATCCTGAGAGCTCGACCATGAAATCGATCGTCTTCTTCAACAACAAGGGGGGAGTCGGTAAGACGACCTTGACCTTCAACATTGCACATATGTTGGCTGGACGTGGGGTGCGGGTGGTCGTACTCGACTTCGACCCACAGTGCAATATCTCCGCGATCTTTCTCGACGAGATCCGACTGTTCGAGATTTGGGAGGATGTGCGCAGCGATGCTACGGTGACCGGTTGCTTAGAGCCGGTGCGCAGGGGTAAGGGGGACGTGCTGCCGCCGCGCTTGGAGCGCGTTGCCGATGGACTCTGGTTGCTGCCTGGACACCTGGCACTCAGCCGATTCGAGCAGACTTTGGCGGAGGAGTTCGCCAAGACGCTGGCCTCGGACAATGATCGGGCGCTCGATGTGACGACGTCGCTCGATCTGCTGTCGAATCTCGCCGCCGAGCAGGTAGCGGCGGATGTGATGATCATGGATCTTGGCCCCAGTCTGGGCGCCCTCAACCGGGCCGCGCTGCTCGCTTGCGATCACCTGGTGCTTCCGGTGGCACCAGATCTGTTTAGCTTACAGGGACTCCGCAACGTCGGGCCGACTTTGCGCGAGTGGCGGCGCGACTGGGGCACTGTTCGTGAGCGTGGTCTCGCCGGCAAGCCCCAGGAGGCATTGCCCCCTCATGATTTCCTGCCGCTCGGTTACATGGTCCAGCAGCATCTTGCCCGGGCTGATCGACCCGTCGCGGGTTACGCCCGTTGGGCGCAGGCCATCCCCGCAGAGTATCGCCGATCCGTTCTGGATGAAGCGCCTAGTCAAACTGCGGTTTCCTTCGAGCAAGACGAGCATTGTCTTGCCCTGATCCCGCACTACGCCAGTCTGGTCCCGATTGCCCAGCAGGCACGTAAGCCGATCTTCGATCTCAAGCAGGCCGACGGCATCGGTGGGGGGCAGATTCAGGCCGTGGCACGCTGTCGGGACAACTTCAACCAAATTGGCGAGCAGCTGTTGGAACGGCTCGGGATCGAGGCGCCATGGATCCAACGATCTCGACAGCCGGTCGCTCCCGATAGCCCTGAGCATGGACAGAGCGCTGAGGCGTGGCGGTGACCCAACGGGGCGCAAAGACGCGGATGCAAGTACGTAGATCTCATGCGAGACGCCTTGCACTTGCGCCTTGCTCTGCTTCGCGGTGTCGCGCTCAGCAGCGAGCAGATGCGCACCTGCGGAGCCTGTCCTGGAGGCGTCCCGCATCGCCCGTGTTATCGACAAAGAGCTGCAACAGTCAGTAGGATAGCTGCGTCCAAAGACTCCGCGGTATCACGAAGCCGCCAACACTGACCTGGGAAGCACTGCAATCCATGATCAAATTCACAACCAACCACGGCGATATCCTGATTGAGCTCGACCACGACAAGGCTCCGGAAACCTGCGAGAACTTCGAGCAGTATGTCCGTGATGGCCATTATGACAACACCATCTTTCACCGGGTGATCGATGGCTTCATGATCCAGGGCGGGGGCATGGCAGCGGATTTTTCGCAAAAACCGACCCGTGACCCGGTCAAGAACGAGGCCAGCAATGGGCTCAAGAACGTCGCCGGTGCCGTCGCCATGGCCCGCACTGCGGACCCGCATTCGGCCTCGGCGCAGTTTTTCATCAATGTGTCCGACAATACCTTTCTCGACCACCCCGGGCAGGACGGCTGGGGCTATGCCGTTTTCGCTCGCGTGACCGATGGCATGGAGGTCGTCAATGCCATCAAGGGGGTGAAGACTGGAAACAAGCACGGCCACCAGGACGTTCCCCTTGAGGATGTCGTCATCCTCAAGGCCGAGCTGCTGGACTGAGCCCTGAACTGAGCCATGGAATGAGCCCTTAAAGGAGCAAGACATTCTTCCTGCCTCGGCTCTTGCGCTGACTGGCGTGCCGGCGCTTGTTCGGGCGGTATAGGGCGCGCGTCACCCGATGGACCAGCGGCTTTTTATCTCCGACCTGCATCTCGCCCCGGAACAGCCGGAGATGCTGGAGCTTTTCCTTGGCTTTCTGAGCAAGCGCGCGCGCGCGGCGGCCGAGCTCTACATCCTCGGCGATCTGTTCGACAGCTGGATCGGCGACGATGACGACACGGCGGAATATCGTCAGGTGATCGCCGCGCTGCGCCAAGCCGTCGACAGCGGCACCGCCTGTTGGCTGATGTGCGGCAATCGCGATTTTCTGCTCGGTCGGCGCTTCGCGCGCGCCAGCGGCTGCCAGCTGCTGGCCGATCCGAGCCGAATCCAGATCGCCGATCAATGGGTGCTGCTGATGCATGGCGATTTGCTCTGTACCGACGATGTGCCCTATCAGCGCTTCCGCCGCCGGGTGCGCAATCCTATCGTCAAGCGCCTTTTCCTGCTGCGCTCGCTGCGGCGGCGGCGCGAGATCGCGGCCAATTACCGCCGTCGCAGTCGCGAGGCAATGGCCGCCAAGCAGGCGGCCATCATGGACGTCAACCAGCAGGCGGTCGTGGCCTACCTGCGCCGCTATCGCGCCCAGCGGCTGATTCATGGCCACACCCACCGCCCCGGCGATCACAGCATATTGATTGATCAAGCTATCCGCACCCGTCAGGTGCTGGCGGACTGGCGCATGGACGCAGGCCAGGCCAAGGCTGAGTTGCTGGTGGAACAAAACGGACGCTGGTGGCGCGAGCCATGGCCCGGTGAGATGCTACGGTGAGGTGCTACAATAACGCCATTGTGACGGCCCACACGAGCATTTCACCATGATCTTCAAGCGCCTCTTTCGCAAGGCGCCCTCACCCGCCGCGCCCGACCCGCGCGCGCTCGCCGAGGCGGCGCTGAACGATGCCGATCCCGCCGCGCAGCGTGAGGCCTGCCGCCGGATCGATGACCTGAGTGTGCTGCGCCAGGTGGCGGAGCAATCATCCGATGCCGGCACCCGCGATCTGGCCGCCGCCCGCTATCGCCACATCCTGTGCAGGCTCGAATCCGGCGCCGCGCGCTTGGACCAAGCCATCGCGGAAATCCCAACCCTGACCGACCCGGACCAGCTCGGCGAGATCGCGCGTGAGGCGCGCGCCCCGGAGCTGCGTCTAGCGGCCATCGCGCAACTCCCGGCCGACGCGCCCGCGCTCGCCCGCTGCGCCGTCGAGGACGCCCTGCCTGGTCATCGCCAGCAAGCAGTGGAGCGCATTCGCGAGCGCCATCTGCTTGAGCAAGTCGTCCGGCAGATCGGCAAGAGGGACACCAAGGTCTACCGTTTCGCGCGGGAAAAACTGCGCAGCCTGGCGGAACAGGAGGAGCGCCCGCGCCTTGCCCGTCAGCGCCATGACGAGCTCTGCGGCCAGCTTGAGCGCCTGGGTCGCTTTAAGAACTGGACACAAGATCGCGCCCGCCTGACGCTGATCGACCGGCAATGGTCGGAGATTCAGGCCGACCTCGAACCAACGCAGCGCGATCATTTCCAGGCGCTGCGCGAAACCTTCATCGCGGAATTCGATCGGCACGCCCAGGCCAAGGCCACAATGCACGCCGCTCAACAAACCGCCACCGCCGACATGGCGCGCAGACAGGAGCTGATCCGTCGGCTGCAAACCCTTGAGCATGAAACCGACCCGCACCGCCTGGACGCTGAGCTTGCCAGCATCGGCGATGCCTGGAGCGATCTCGATGGCGAGCAGTCGCTCGATCCGAGCAACGAAGCCGAGTCCACTTCCACCGACCATGATGCTCCCGCTGCGGACCACGCGCTTGAGGCCATGCGCCATGCCGGGCAACAGGCGCTCGCCCGCGCGTTGGCGCGGCAACGCCAACTGCGCAACCAGGACACAGAAGACAAGAACGCCTTTGTCGAGCAAAACCACCAGCGAGAACTGCAGACACAACTTCTGTCAGACGCGGAGAACTTACTGGAAGCCTCTTCTGGCCCCATCGATTATCAGTCGGCGCGTAAGCTGCAAAAGCAGCTCAAATCCCTGCAGAACACGGACAAGGCACCGGCGGATGCAGAGCGCTCGCGCATTGCCAGCCTGCTCGAAACCCTCGACCGACGCATCTGCAAGCAGAGGCTGCACGCTGAGCGCAAGCTCGAGGCCGCGCCCGAGCAACTGCACCAACTGGCCGCGCATCTCGACGCCGGCGAGTTGCGCAAGGCCGAGCCGCTGCATCAGAAGATCGGCGCCGCGCTCGATCAGGCGCGCGCCGCCGACTTGCCCCGTTCCGAGATCAACAAGCTCGACAAGCAGCTCAACCACCACCAGGCCAAACTGCGAGAGCTGCAACGCTGGCGCCGCTGGAGCGCCGATCAGGGACGCGAAAGCCTGTGCCACGAGGCCGAAACCCTCCTCGCCCGCGCCGAGGCTGACACGGCCGACGCCGAGCTCGACACATTGGCCGCGCGTCTGAACCACTTGCGCCGCGACTGGCGCCGCATCGACCAGTCCGGCACCCCGGCTGGTGAGAGCTACTGGCAGCGCTTCAAGCAGGCCACCGACCAGGTCGCAGCCCGCTGCGAGCCCTACTTTCAGGCCCGCGCCGAACATCAACGTGCCAGCCGCGAAGCGCGGCGCATGCTGTGCGAAAAGCTCGAGCATTTTCTCGCCGCGGTCGACTGGGACAGCGTCGACTGGAAAGCCATGGTGCGCGCCGAGCGCGAAATGCGCCAGGCATGGAACGCGCTCGATCAGCCCGAAGCCGGGGGCCGCGGCGGTCTTGAGGGCCGCTTCCGTCGCGGGCTGGCACAAGTCGACAAGGCGCTGAAGGAAGAACGCGCAAGCAATCAGGCGCACAAGCGACATTTAATCGAGCGCATGCGCGAATTGGCCGAGATGGAGGATCTTGACGCTGCCATCGCTCAAGCCAAGTCCGCGCAAAAGCAGTGGCACACGACGGTCTCTGGACGCAAGCAGGAAGAAAACGCCCTGTGGCGGGAATTCCGCACCGCCAGCGATGCCGTTTTCGCCCGCCGCCACCAAGAGCGCGCCGCGCGCAGTCAGGAGTTTCAGGACAACCTGGCCCGCAGTGAAGCCCTGTGCGACCAGGCCGAAGCGCTGGTGGGGCGCGACAAGATCCAGGCCGCCACTCTGTCAGAAGACTTGCAGCAACTCACCCAGCAGTGGCGCGACAGCCTCGCCCTGCCCCTGCCACGTCAGGACAAAAAGCGCCTGGAGCAGCGCTGGGACAACGCCGAGCAACAGGCCCGCCAGTTGTTGCGGACCCTGCGCGACCAAGCCGATTGGGATGCGCTCGAAGGACTCAGGCAAAAATCTGATTTTCTGAGCCGCACCGCTGGGGCCATCCTGGCGGACAGCAGCGCCGCGAGCGAGCAACAGCTAAGGGCGCAATGGTCTCAGCTCGACGAATCGGACCACGAATCGCACGACGAATCGGTCGACAATGGCAGCCCCCCAAACCGCCACAAGAGCCGGCAGGCGCGCGCGGACCAGCACCGCAGCCTCCAGCAGCGCTTCGAGGCACTGCTGCACGCACTGCAGAACCCGAAAGCCCGCGACCAAATGATCGAGCAATGCGAGAGCGCCCGTCACGAGCGCGAAGCACTCTGCCTGCGGCTGGAAATTCTCGCCCACCTTGACTCGCCGCCCGAGCTCACCGCGCGGCGCATGGAATTACAGGTGGAACGCTTGCAGGAAAAACTCGGCGACGGGGACAACCAGGCCGATCCTCTCGCTCAGTCCAGGCCACTGCTTATCGACTGGTACCTGAACGCGCCGGCGGCGAACGACCAGCAACTCCAAGCCCGCTTCGAGCGCATCGAGGCGGCATTGAAGCCCGGAGCCTCAGCGGCTCAAACCCCACCAGCACCGTAAGCGCGGTGATCAGCCGGGCCGGTCTGCGCATCCTCCCAGACGCACACCCGGTCTCGCCCTGCGGTCTTGGCCGCATAGAGCGCTTGATCGGCCGCCTCGAATAAAGCCTGAGCCTGACGAATGCCGGATTCCGACGCACCGGGCGACTCGACGACGACGATCCGACTCTTGGCGACGTCGGGGATGAAACTGGCCGCGCCGATGCTCAGAGTGACGTAAGGCGCCGCATCTGAGTGCTCATGAAGGATGGTCAGTGCCCGCACAGCGGCGGCGCTCTTCTCGGCCAGCGCGACGGCATCTGCGAGCGAACTGCCAGGAAGCAGGAAGGCAAATTCCTCTCCCCCATAACGCGCCACCATATCGCCGGCGCGCGTTACCGTCGCGGCCAGCCGCTGGGCGACCTTGCGCAGACAGGCATCCCCCCGCACATGCCCATAGTGGTCATTGTAGGCTTTGAAATGATCGATATCGGCCATTAACAGCCCCAGCGGCTGCTGCTGTCGCTCGGCGCGCCGCCATTCCTGGCTGAGACGCAGACCCAGTGCCCGCCGGTTGGCAAGATCGGTCAGTGGGTCCCTGTCGCTGAGCCGCCGCAGGCGGTCCTTCTGTGCCTTGAGCTTGAGATGCAGACCAACCCGCGCGCGAACCAACGGAGGATTGATCGGCTTGCTCAGAAAGTCGCTGGCGCCAATTTCCAGGGCCAGCAGTTCGGTGTCGAAATCCATGGCGGTGGTGACGAAAATCACTGGAATTTCAGGATACTCGCGTTGCATGATCCGACAGACTTCAAAACCATCCATCTCTGGCATTTTTACATCGAGCAGCACCAGGTCGAAGGTGTCGCGATCCATGCGTTGCAGCGCTTCCGCGCCGCTGGTGGCAAATCTTAAATCCCCCACGCCTTCAAGCGCCGCATGCAGCACCCGAATCGCGATCGCCTCATCGTCGACAATCAGCAGCCGCGGACGGTCATTCTCGCGAGCACGTCCGCCAGTGAAACGGGGGAGATATTCCTGCTGCGCGGATTGGGTGGCAAGATTCATTCTATCGTTCCCTAAAGAGTGGATGCCTGCATTGCATAGTGTATCGACGCTCAGTTCCATCGGAAGTGATAAATAATCCCCGCGCGCGCCAGGCGGCGATACACCCTGGGCCCACAATTGGCGAGCACAATCCGCTCTCGCAGATAGCCGGCATGGTGATTTAGCAGCAAGAGCAGCGCCATCCCAGAATCAAACACCTTTTCCGTCGCGGACAGATCGACCACCAGAGTTCGCGGCTTAACCGTCAGGAGCGTCTCAATCGCCTGACGGATGAGCGCAATGAGCCTGAGATCGAGCTGCTCGCCAGGGCGCACGACCAGGGTGTTGGATTTTTTGTCCCACGCCAGTTCTCCGCCCATCACGACGTCGCCTTCATGGTGACTGCGCTCCCCGTGCGGCGCGAGATCAGGCAACGCCTGCTGATCGGTCTGACTGAGGGGTAGGTTGATCGGTTGGCTTAAACTCTTCTGAAGCTTCATCGCTACCTCCAGTATCAATGGATAAGACTCCACAACGCCGCATCTCTGCACGCTGGCATTGGTATGGGGATTATCCGGCCAAGCACACCGAAGGGTGATCGGGAAAGTCCTGATCCTTGAGTCCGGGATACTCACCCACACAAGCTCGGAGCATCCAGCAGGCCCGAGCCGCGCTCGTTTTCTATGCCCACAAGGAAAGTATTGACGAAAACAAGCACTTTGTTGATAGGCAAAGTGCTGCTCCTTGGGTCGGGCGTTCTCCCTGGCCGATACCTGGGTCATTGCCGACCGGGCCTAAGGCATCGCCGGCGCGAGCGGACCCGTTATATGTTCTCTTCGGGGCTATACTTTAAACAACCACACTCAAAAAGCGTCCGCGGCAGAGCCCTGATCAGGGTTTCCGGAGGGGGGTAAATCGGGGGATGGCACATTGCCTGATGCGTTTGGAATTGTTCCTATGGAGAGTGATAAGAAATGCCTCTGGACTCGTTTGGAACCAAGGGCCAAATGCGATCAGGAATGACAAGAAATGCCTCTGGGCTCGTTTGGAACCAAGGGCCAAATGCGATCAGGAGCAGCGAGAAAAGCCGTCATGCATGACAATTCCCCCATAGCGCCTCACGCCGTCCTGCCGAGCCATTCAGTGATAACCAAGAGCGATGCACGACGCGTCCTTATAGTGGACGACCATCCTCTTGTGCGCGCAGGTCTCTCGGCGGTCATTAATCAAGAGTCGGACCTTTTTGTTTGTGGAGAAGCGGGCACCGCTCGCGAGGCCATGGAGCTTGTTCAACACACCCAAGCGGACATCGTGATCCTGGATCTGACGCTGCCCGACGGCAGTGGGCTGGACCTGATCAAACGACTGACCAAGCTGCCGGGGTGCCCGCGTCTGCTGGTCTGCTCCATCCACGAGGAATCGCTCTTCGCCCAGCGCGCGCTCGCAGCCGGCGCCAGCGGCTACATCAATAAGCAGGAGGCAACCACGCTGGTGGTGACAGCGATACGCAAAGTCTTGTCTGGTAGCAACTACTTGAGCGAAGGCATGACCCAGTTTTTGCTGCGCCAACTTACTGGCCGCGTAACCAACGACAGCCAAGCTTCCGTCGATAGTCTGACCGCACGCGAGGTAGAAGTGTTTATGCTGATCGGAAAATGCCTGAGTGCCTCCAAAATTGCCGAACAGCTTCATTTGAGCGTCAAAACCATTGAAACCCATCGCGCGAAGATCAAACGCAAGCTCAACCTTGCAACCAGCGGTGAGCTGACACGCTACGCTGTGCAGTGGGTACTGGAACAACACTGAGACCTGACTGGGATTTCCTTGTACACTGGTCTGAGACACCCCGGTTATTTCAGGTCGATTCCAAAATGCATTCTGCTCCCAACAGCCCCAAAGACACACCGACCGACGCCTCACCGACGCCCCTCTTGTCTGCCGACAACGCCTCTTCAGCAACTGAAACCCCGCCCCCGGCACCCGAAGACGCATCCCCTCCGCCCGACAGCGCGCCAGCGCCCTTCCCTATCGTCGGCATCGGCGCATCGGCCGGTGGCCTTGCCGCCTTCGAGGCGTTCTTCTCGGCCATCCCCCCCGACACCGCGACCGGCATGGCCTTTGTGCTGGTGCAGCATCTCGCGCCCGATCACAAAAGCATTCTGACCGATCTGGTCAAACGCTATACCTGCATGCAGGTGCAGGAAGTCACGGACGGCATGGTGGTCGCGCCCGACTGCGCCTATATCATCCCGCCCAAACTCGACATGGCGCTGTTCAATGGCAAGCTGCACCTGCTGGAGCCCTCCACACCGCGCGGACAGCGCCTGCCGATTGATTTCTTCTTCCGTTCCCTGGCCGACGACCAGCATGAGCGCGCCATCTGCGTGGTGCTTTCCGGCACGGGTAGCGACGGCACCCTGGGCGCACGCGCCATCAAAGGCGCTGGCGGTCTGGTCGTCGCCCAGAGCCCCGACACAGCGGCCTATGACGGCATGCCGCGCAGCATCATCGCCAACAGTCTGGCGGATCTAGTGTTGTCACCGGCGGAAATGCCCGAACGCCTGATGACCTACCTCGGGCAGGCCTTCGCTCAACCGGCGGACGTGAAAGACCCGCTCATTAAGGCCGAGGATTCTCTGACCAAAATCTGCCTGCTGCTGCGCGATGCCACTCGTCACGACTTCTCCCAATACAAGCGAAGCACCCTGGTGCGCCGCATCGAACGGCGCATGGCCCTGCAACAGATCGAGCGGCAGTCGGATTATGTCCGCCACTTGCAACGCGAGCCTGGGGAGATTCTGGCACTTTTCCACGATTTGCTGATCGGCGTCACCAACTTCTTTCGCGATCCAGAGGCCTTCGCGGTGCTGGAGACCGAAGTCATCCCCAAGCTGTTCGCGCGCAAAGCCCAACACAGCACAGTGCGCATCTGGGTGTGCGGCTGCTCTTCGGGCGAGGAGGCCTATTCCATTGCCATCCTTGCGTATGAGCACATGGAAGCCATGAATCTAAAACACGAGTTGCAAATCTTCGCCACCGATGTGGATGTACGCGCCATCGCCCAGGCGCGCGCGGGCAGCTTCCCGACCAATATCGCGGTCGACATCTCGCCCGAACGGCTGGAGCGATTTTTCACACTCGACCCGGAAAACCAGGTCTACCGCATTCAGAAAGTAATTCGCGATCTACTCGTGTTTTCTGAGCAGGATCTCATCCGCGACCCCCCATTCTCTCGCATCGACCTCATCAGCTGCCGCAACCTTCTGATTTATCTGGATGGAAACCTGCAACGCCGAATCATCCCGCTGTTTCATTACGCCTTGAGTCCAAACGGGGTGCTCTTTCTTGGCAGTTCGGAAACCATCGGCGACAACATGATGATGTTCACCGCGCTGGATCGCAAATGGAAGATCTTCGCCCGGCTCGATCCCATCGGTGGCATGCCTGCACCAACGATTGGGGAACTCACACTCAAGCGGTATGAGGAACCGAAAATGGAGACTCTGACGTCGGGCGCGCAAGGAACCCTAGCAGCGGCCTCGGACCTGCACGCCCTGACCGTGCGCACTCTGCTAGAGCATTTTAATGCCGTTGGTGTTCTCATCGACGCGAAAGGCACGGTTTGCTACATTCACGGCCGCACAGGGCGATATCTCGAGCCGGCTGTCGGCAGCGCCAACATGGACATTTTCCAGATGGCGCGCGACGGACTGCGGCGACCGCTGACCGCAGCGCTGCAGCGCGCCATTTCGCGCCAGGAGGTCATACAGGCGCCGAATATCCGGGTCAAGACCAACGGGGACTTTGCGCGCGTCAATCTCTCCATCCGACCGATCAAACCCGTTGCGCGCGGCGGCTCGGGCGACGACCCGGGCAGCTACTACTTGGTCGTCTTTGAGCCGGCAGCGAATGCAAGCTCCGATGATGCGGGCGCAAAACCAGCTCCCGATAGCGCGACGGGCGCAACCCCAAAGACAAAACCCAGCACCGACAGTGAAGGCCCGGAGCCGGCGCCCTCTTATGAGCAGGCAATCCGCCGTATTGCCGAGTTGGAGGACGAACTGCACGCCAACGAGGACTACCTGCAAACGACCCGCGAGGAAATGGAGACCTCGAACGAAGAGCTGAAATCCACCAACGAGGAAATGCAATCGGTCAACGAGGAACTCCAGTCTACCAACGAGGAGCTGGAAACCTCTAAAGAAGAGCTACAGTCCGTCAACGAAGAACTGGCCACAGTCAACACCGAACTCCAAACCAAGGTGGTCGATCTCTCGCGTGCCAACGACGACATGAACAACCTGCTGGCGGGCACCGGGGTAGCCACGCTCTTTGTCGATGATCGCCGGTGCATCAGCCGCTTTACGCCAGCGATGACGAAAATCATCAAGCTCATCCCAGGCGATACCGGCCGCCCGGTGGGCGATATCGTCTCGAACCTGATCGGCTACACAACGCTTGAGGAAGACGTTGATTCAGTGTTGCAAACCCTGGTACCCATCGAGAAGTCCGTGCAGGCACTGGATAACACCTGGTACCTGATGCGGATTGGCCCCTACCGCACCCTGACCAATGTCATTGAGGGTGCGGTCATGACCTTCGTCGACATCACCAGCCGCAAGCGCATGGAAGACGATCTGCACAACGCGCGCACCTTCGCCGAAGGCATCGTCGAAGCCGTGCGCGAGCCCTTGATCATCCTGGATGGCGAAACGGTGCTGATCTCGGCCAATCGGGCGTTTTATCGGCATTTTCAGCTCACCGAGACCGAGACCCTGGGTCAGGCCCTGTTTGAGCTTGGCAAGGGCCAATGGGACATCCCCGCACTGCGTGAGCTGATCGAGAAGATTCAAGACTCCAGCGCAAGCATTGACGACTATCGCATTGAGCATGATTTCCCCCGGCTCGGTCGCCGGGTTATGCAAATCAACGCCCGCCGTCTGTCAGCCATGAGCGACCAGAAGGGGCACATCCTGCTCGCGTTCGAAGACATGAACGTCCCTGTGGAACCCGACACCGCGCCACCGGCGGGAGGCCCGCTTGAGCCGAACAACAAATGACGCCCAGCACCCGGAAACACCGCTGGCGCCGGCAGCCGCGAGCGCCAGCGCGCCCGCGTCCAGCCTCGACCTGCGCGCCCGCGCCGAGGCTCGCCTGGTCGCGCGGGGCAAGCTGCCCTCCGAGCCCCTGACACGCGAAACCAGCCAGCAGCTCATCCACGAACTCAGCGTCCATCAGATCGAGCTGGAAATTCAAAACGAGGAACTGCGCCGTTCCCAAAGCGAGCTGGAAGCCTCTCAAGCGCGTTACTTTGAGCTTTACGACCTCGCACCCGTCGGCTATGTCGCCTTAAACGATGGCGGCCTCATCAAAGAAGCCAACCTCGCCGCCGCCCGGCTGCTCGACCTACCCCGCCGGGATCTGATCAACAAGCGCCTGTCGAACTGGATCAAGCCGGACGACCAGGACATCTTCTATCTCTGCCGTCGACGACTCAAGGCCACGGCGCCCCAGCAGCAATGCGAACTGCGCCTTCAGCGTCCCGACGGCTCCAGCCTTTGGGCGGCACTGGCGCTGTCGCTGCAACCGGGGCGCGAGAGCGAACCCCAATGCCTGGTCGTCCTCAACGATATCGACGTTCATAAACAGCTGGATGCCCTGCGCAGCCAGACCGAACAGGACATGCTGAGCCTCAACGCCGAACTCGAACAGCGCGTGCAAACCCGCACCGCAGAGCTTGAGCAGGCGACCGCCGCTCTGCAAAAAACCGAGGAGCGTTTTCGCTACGCCATGGATGCCACGCAGGACGGCATCTGGGACTGGCAAATGGCGAAAGATAGCGTGTACTACAGCCCTGGCTATGCCCGGATGCTGGGCTATCAGCCCGGTGAGCTGACGCCAAACAAGGGCGCTTGGCTGCAACTGCTTTTTTCGGGAGAACGTGAGTCAATTGCGACGAACCTCAGTCACCAGTTGCCTAGCGGGACCCTTTCTCTGGAGTACCGTTTGCGCACCAAGACGGGCGGTTATCGCTGGGTTCTGGGCCGCGGGAAGGTGGTGGAGCGCGACGCCGATGGGACACCAATCCGGGTCGTTGGTACGCACGTCGACATCACCGAGCGCAAAACCGCTGAGCTGATCCTGCGCAGCTACCGCCAGATCGTCGAGACCGCCAGCGACATGCTGATCTTTCTCGACCGCGAGTTGCGCTACCAGATCGTCAACCCTGCCTATGCGACTTGTCACGGCAGCACGCCGGAACAACTGCACGGACAGCCCCTGGAGGCGGTCGAGGACGCCGAGGTCTTTGCCCAAGTCCACCCGCACCTGCAGGCAGGGCTCGCCGGCAAAATCCGGAAGTTTGCTGTCCGCTGCAAAAACACGGACGGTCAACCCCGCTGGATCGATGCGGAACAGCGGCCTTTTTTCCAGAGAGGCAAGGTCGTCGGCTTGGTGGTCAGCTTCCACGACATCACTGAGATACACGAGGCCCGGATTGCCCTGGAGGCCGAACGGGCGCATCTGGAAGCAGAGGTCACCGCCGCCCGCACCGCTGAGCTGCGCATGCAAACCGAGCGCCTGACCCTGGCCACCGAGGCCGGCGGCGTCGGCATTTGGACATGGAATCCGGACAGCGGCACCATCACCTGGGACACACAGGTTCGCGAGCTCTATGGACTGAGCAGCCAAGACGCCACGCCCTCGGTTGAGACCTGGAAGCGCTGGGTGCGCCGGGAAGATTTCCCACGCCTCATGGTAAGCGTTAGACGGGTTCTGAACGGCAAGCGCCAGATCTTCTATCATGTGTTTCGGATTCGCGCCCGCAACGGCCAGGAGCGCTATATTGCCGCCCGCGGCCGCCTGCTGCCGCCGACAGCCGAAGGTGAGCGCTTAATGCTCGGCGTCAACTGGAATGTCACCGATGAGCAGCGCACCGCCGCCGCCCTGCGTGTGAGCGAGGCCAATGCCAACGCGGTAGTGAACGCATCACCCGTGCCACTGGCCATCACCCACAAGAGCGACGGCGTCTGTCACCTCAATCCCGCGTTCGTCGCGACTTTCGGCTACGACCTCGACGAGATCCCCACCTGGAGCCACTGGTGGAGTCGTGCTGTGCCCGAACCCGCCGAGCGCGCGCGCACCCTGTCCATGCTTCAGCAACAACTGACGACCATCACGCAGGCGAACAATCCCAGCGACCCGCTCGAAATCAAGGTTCGCCGCCGGGATGGCCGCGAGGCCGTCGTGGTCATTCGTGTCACACAGATGGGGCACGATAAACAACTCAACACCCTCTACGACATCACCGAGTTGGTCCAGGCACGCGTCGCCGCTCAGCAGGCCGCGCGCGCCAAGTCGGATTTCCTCTCGCACATGAGCCACGAGATCCGCACACCGCTGAACGCGGCGCTGGGAATGACGGAAGTCCTGGAACGGACCCACCTCGATGCAGAGCAGCTCCACCTGGTGCGCCAGGTGCGCATGGCCGGACGCTCCCTGCTGGAGATTCTGAATGACATCCTGGATATCTCGCGCATTGAGGCCGGAGCAATGCAGATCGAACAGCGTGCTTTCGCGCTGCCCTCGGTGCTGAACTCGCTCGAAGCGCTGCTGTCGAGTGCGGCTCACCAGAAAAAAATCAGGCTCGCGATCAGCACGCCTCCCGCAATCGACGGCGCTCTGCTGGGCGATGCGCGACGACTGAAACAGGTCCTGATCAATCTGGTGGGCAATGCCATCAAGTTCACCAAGCACGGCGAGGTGTGGGTCGAGATCACGCGACTTGAAGAGACCACAGAAGAGATTGGTCTGCGCTTCGAGGTGGTCGACACCGGCATTGGCATCCCACCTGAGATGCTTGAGCTTCTGTTCCAGGCCTTCGTCCAGGGCAGCGTTGGCGTGACTCGTCGTTTCGGCGGCACCGGACTTGGATTGGCGATCTGCAAACATCTTGTCGAGGCCATGGGCGGCACCATCGGCGCGGAAAGCCTGCCAGGCATCGGCAGCCTGTTCTGGGTCGATCTCACCTTCGGGCGCACAACCGAGACGCCCGAACAACCTGAGACGCTCGAGCCGAGTGCATCCCCATTCACCGGCGAACCGCGTCTGGACGGGGCGCGGATGCTACTGGTGGACGACAGTGCCATGAATCGGGAGGTGGGCGAGCGCCTGCTCATGCTGGAGGGGGCGCACATCACCCTAGCCAGCGATGGCCGCAAGGCCCTGGAGTTACTGCGCGAATACCCGAGGGACTTCGACGCGGTGCTGATGGATATACAAATGCCAAACATGGACGGCATCACCGCAACCCGACGCATCCGCGGCGAACTTGGGCTGACCGATCTGCCGATCGTCGCCCTGACCGCCGGCGTGCTGCCAGCGCAGCAGGCCGCCGCGCTAGAAGCCGGAATGAACGCGGTCTTGATCAAGCCGCTGGAAACGGATCGGATGGTCGCCACCTTGCGCCAATGCATGGGGCTTGAACCAGCCTCAGGCTCCCGCGCTCCGCCACCCTCGACCAAGGTCGCCGAACCCTTCCCCGAGATCCCCGGGATCGACCCGGTCCAAGTCAACCAGATCACTGGCGGAAGCCCGGCTCTATTTGAGAACCTGCTGTCACTCTTCGTCGCAGACGCCCCTTCCTCATTGACGAAAACCCGCGAAGCCCTAAAGGTCAACGACCGCATGCTGGCGAGCCGACTGATGCACAGCCTGCGCGGCAATGCGAGCATTCTCGGAGCGCCCGGGATTATGGACGCAGCCAAAGCGCTGCAGGACAGCATTGATGCGGGAGAGAGCGACCTGGACGGACCACTCGATGCGCTCGCCACACAGCTTGCCCCACTGATCGCGGCCAGCAACGCCTGGCATCCGACGCAACCGGCGACGGAAACACAGGCCAAAGCAGCCTCTCAAAAAGCGTCGGAACCTCCACATGACGAAGTCGAGGCGCTGCATGCACTGAGAGCCATTTTGCGCATCAATGACCTCGATGCCATCGCCCATTTCGACCGACTGCGCCCGGAACTCAACAACATCCTGGGCGAGACGCGCAGCGAGGCGCTCGGCCGCGAGATCAGCAACCTGCGCTTCAACGAGGCGCTGGCGCTGCTGGAGCCCGCCATCGCCGAACAGGGACCAGTGGGACCACATAGCGCAGATGCGTGAGAAGCCCGCACAACTCATCGCGCCGACAGATTCTCGGGTGTGCTCAGAGTCGGAACCGGGGTCTGAACGGACGCTGCGGCAGCGAGCCGAGCAGATCGCGCGCGATACACCGGCCGAATCTCAGGAAGCTATCGCCACATTGTCACCAGAAGACATCCAGCGGGTGTTTCATGATATTCGTGTGAAGCAGATCGAGCTAGAGCTGCAAGACAAAGAACTGCAACGCGCCAAGGCGCAAATCTGGACCGCACAGGCCCGTTGCCACGTCTGCCAAAAGCGGACACTACTCAGCGCCCCGCCGGACAGCGAGAAGCTTTTCCGCGCGATCTTCATGACCGCGCCGATCTGCATTTTGATCCACGACAAAGATAGCGGTGAGATGCTGGAAGCCAACCCGACCGCCTGCGTGCCCGCGAGGCGGCCGGGCAAGCGGCCCAGATTAAGTCCCAGTTCCTGGCCAACATGAGCCATGAGATCCGCACACCACTGAGCGCCATGCTGGGCCTGGCGCAACTGCTGGAAGGCGAGGCGCTGTCCGCAGAGCAGCACCACCTGGTCCAGCAGATGCGCACGGCCGGACGATCCCTGAACGCGCTCGTCAACGACATCCTCGATCTCTCCAAGCTCGAAGCCGGCCAGTTACGGCTGACCGCAAGAACCTTCTCGCCAGTGGCCGTGCTGGCACCGGTCGCAAGCCTCATGGGTCAGCAGGCCCGCGCCAAGGGACTCGTGCGCCCGCGGAAGAGATCGAAGACGCCGAGCAACCGAGCGGCCCGCGCCTGAGCGGCCTGCATTGTCTGGTCGCGGATGACTGCCCGATGAATCGGGAAGTGGTCGAACGCGCACTGCGGCGAGAGGGCGCTTGTGCGACTCTGGTCACCGATGGTCAGCAAGCGCTCGACTGGCTGCGCGCCCACCCCCAGGATGTCGATGCGGTGCTGATGGACGTCCAGATGCCGGCGCTGGACGGGCTGACTGCGACTCGTAAGCTCCGTCGGGAGCTTGGTCTGACCGATTTGCCGGTGATCGCCTTCTCCGCCGGCGTGCTGACCGAGCATCGCCAGCAGGCCGAGGAGGCCGGGTTCAGCGACTTCCTGGCGAAGCCCGTGGACCTGGAAGATCTCGTGTCGATACTGGGGCGTTGGTGCACAACGCCCGCGGCGGACGCATCGCCGCCCAGCAGCACCCCGACACAAAAGCCATCCAGGCAGCCGAACACGGACTTTCCCGACATTCCCGGACTCGATACCCGTCAAGCGGCGCGATATTTTGACAACGATTGGTCACGTTTTCTGAAATCGCTGGCCTCCCTAACCACTGACTTCCACGATGCGGCACAGCATACGCGCGACGACCTGGCGCGTGGCGCGGTTGACGCCGCCGCCCAGCGGCTCCATTCCTTACGGGGTCGCGCGGGCTATCTTGGCAAGCAGGATTTGATCCAAACAGCCGCAACCTTGGAACAACGCCTGCTGGAAGGGCGCACGGATCTCAAGGACTTAATCGATGCGTTCGAGGAGCAGCTTGCCGCACTCCTGACCGCGCTCAAACCCTGGCTGCCATCCAAAGACGAGAAGGCTCGAATACTCATTGTCGATGACGACCCCGCCAGCGTCAAAATGATGGGGGAGGCACTGATGCCCGAATATCAATGCGAATTTGCCTTGTCCGGAGCGCAGGTGCTGGAACAGCTGAAGACAGCGGCGCCGCCTGCGCTGATCCTGCTCGACCTCATGATGCCGGAGATGGACGGCTACGAATTGTGTCGATCTCTTCAGGAAGAACCAGGATGGCAGGACATTCCGATCATTTTCGTGACGGCCAGCCAGGACATCAAGAATGAGACTCAGGCCTTGCAAGCTGGCGCGACGGATTTCATCCCGAAACCCATCGATCCGTCGGCACTGCGCTTGCGGGTTGAAGTGCAACTCCTGTTGCGCGAGTAGGTTCACCGCGCCTTCGAGCCTCAAAGACCAGTTGCGCCAATATAGCAAAGGTGAGTTACGGGTCGAACATTCCCGAATCAGGGGTAGGTTTGAGGCACAGCGGTGCAGGCAAGGCAGACATCGGTCATTGAGTCGCTCAACGCATTGAAAATCAGCCAAGCAACGCAGAAGCTGTCAGCAACAGAGCCACTTCGGTGATCTCGACCAGAGCGCCGGCCCCGTCGCCGGTGAAGCCACCGAGCCGATGTATTTGCGACGCGCGCCACAGCAAGAGACTCAGCCCCGCAACCACCAGCCACAGAAACCAGCCCAGCCCGAGCCAGGGCCAGGCGAGCAGCCAGCAGCCGAGCGCAAGACCCCAGGCCGGGGTGCGCGGCAACCCGGCGCGCAGCGCGGCGCCCATGCCGGTCTCGGTCGCGCCCGGCGTGGTTAGCGCCAGCAACAGAATTTGCAGCCGCGCGAGTGCCGGCACCAGCAGCAAGACCGCCACGACGGCTCCCCTGCCCTGTGTAGCCATGAGTTCCGCACCAGGTCCGCTGCCCGACGCTGTCATCTGCTCGCTCGCCGAGGCCAGCAGCACCCAAAGTGCGCTCCATTTCGCCAGCAACGCCAGCATCAGCGCCACCGCGCCCATGGCGCCGAGATGCGGATCTTTCAAAATCGCAAGGGTGCGCGCACGATCCCCCAGCCCACCGACCCAGGCATCGGCGCAGTCCGAGAGTCCGTCCAGATGCAAAGCGCCGGTGCCCCAAACCCAGGCGATCAGCAGCACAGCCGCAACGACCGGCGCCGGCGCCCCGCTCAACAGCCAAGCGAGCACAGCCAAGAAGCCGCCGAACAGCAGACCGACCAGCGGATACAGCAGGGCAGCGCGCCCGGAGTCGGCCGGTTGCAGCGCAGTTCCAACAAAGGGATCGGGCAAGGGCGCGCGCGTCAGGAAACGCCCGGCGATCAGGAAAGCTCGCCACCAGTCGGAAACAGTCTCTTGCATCGTCATCGTCTCGGGAAAAACTGCAGGCTGACCATTAAACCCCACCTACTGGGGGAAGATGCGCGACCAGACTTGGCAGACCGCCGCCTTCGGGCAAACGCCAGCGGGTGATGCCGGCGGGCGGCACTTCAAGCAGCAGTAAGGCTGCATCGGCCAGGCCCAGCACCTCTGCGAAAATCGACCGGACCACACCACCATGAGTCACCAGCAGGCCGTGACGCCAATCACTCTCGATCAGCTCCCACCAGGCAGCGGCGACGCGGCGGCGGAAGGCGGCGAAAGGCTCGGCATCGGGCGGGTCGAACGACTGGGGCGCGGACCAGAAGGCGGACAGGTCGGCGAGCGGAATCTCGCTCGCGGTGAGCCCCTCCCAGGTGCCGAAGTCACGCTCGGCGAAAGCCGGCAGCTCAAGCAGCGGCAGCGCCCACGCACCGGCGAACTCGCGCGCGAACTCCCGGCAACGCCTGGCCGGGGAGCTCAGGACCATGTCCCAGGGCGCGCCATGGCGGGCGGCCAGGTCGTTGAGCGCCTGTTGCATCTGCTGCCAGCCTTGGTCGGTGAGGGGATCATCCTGGCGGCCGCGAAAGCAGGGACCGCCCTGGACTTCACCATGGCGCAGCAGGTCGATGAAACGACCGCTCATGAGCGATGACCGTCAGCAGTGGGCTGTTCGCCAGCGCAATCAGGTTCCGCCGGTCCCTTCACCGGTCCCTTCACTACCAGGGGCAAGCCAGCCACGCATAGCAGCACGCGTTCGCACTGGCGCGCCAGGTCCTGGTGGAGCTCACCAGCGAGATCGCAGTAGCGCCGCGCCAGTGCGTCCACCGGTATCACGCCCTGATTGGTCTCGTTACTCACAAAGATCACCCGACCGGGCAATTCGGGCAGCAGGGCGCGCAGCGCGGCCAGTTCGTGCTGGAGCAGGTGTTCATCCTCGGCCCACAGCAGGTTGGCGAGCCAGAGGGTGAGGCACTCGACCAGCACGCAGCGCTCCGGCGCGGCGGTTGCGCGCAGGGTATCGGTCAGATGCAGGGGTTCTTCGACCAGGCTCCACTCGCGCGGGCGACGCTCGCGGTGGGCCTGCACGCGCGCTTGCATTTCCACATCCTCGCCGGTGGTCGCGGTGGCGAGATAGGTCACTGGCCAGCCGGAGTCCAACGCCAGGCGCTCGGCCAGGCGGCTCTTGCCCGAGCGCACGCCTCCCAGGATCAGGATGCGCTGCGCGCGCGGGTCAGGGCGCATAGCGCAGGGTGACGAAGACTGTCCGCCCGGGTTGGTTGTAATAGGCGGCGGTTTCATAGTGCTCATCGAACAGATTCTCTATCCGTCCCTGCAGCACAAGGCTGCGGCTGAAGGAATAGTCGGCGCGCAGATCGAACAGGACGAAGCTGTCCAGTCGGGTCTGGTTGGCGAAATCATCGTAACTGCGCCCGGAATAGTTCAGGGTACCACCGACACCGATTTGGCCGAACTGGCGGTCGGCGTCCAGGCGGAAGCTCTGCTCCGCTCGGCGCGCGAGCAGGTTGCCGTGATCGGCGCCATTGGACGTGTTGCGCGGATCGAGCAGCGTCAGGTTGGCATCCAGGTCCCAACTGCCAATGCGCGCCGTGGTCCAAAGCTCGACGCCGCGAATGCGCGCGGAATCCAGATTAGCCGGCGCCGAGGTGGTGGCGTCGAAGGCGATGAGGTCATCGATATCCGTCTGATACAGGCTCATGCCCCAGTCGCCCCAGGGATGTGGCCCGCTCAGCCCCAGCTCGGCGCTGCTCGCGGTTTCCGGCTTCAGGTCGGGATTGCCGAAGCCGGGATAATACAGCTCGTTGAAGGTAGGGGCCTTGAAGGCCGTGCCCCAGGATGCGGTCAGCCGCAGCCCGTTGTTGAGCCAGTACCCCCAGCCGAGACTGCCGGTTGTATGACCGCCGAACTGCTCGTTGTCATCCTGACGCAGGCTAAAATGCAGGTCCTGTGGGCCGAATTGGCCGAGATACTCGCCGAAGACGCCAAGGTTGCGGCGCGAGTCGGACTCATAGCGCTGCTCGGCAGCGACGTGGTCATACTGGTAGTCAAGGCCAAGACCCAGTTGATGTCCTTCGGCCAGCCGGACTTGGTTCAGCCAGCTGAAAAGATCGCGGCGGGTGTTGAAATAATCGATCTCATCGTCATCGAAATAGACCTTGGAATCATCCCAGGAGCGCGCCAGCGACAACTTGGTCGACCAATTCTCCAGCGCTTGCCAGGACAGATTGACGCCGGCGACCTGCAACAAGCCCTTACTGGCATTGCCGGACCACTCGCTGCCGTCATAGTCGGTGTCACTGGCCGAACTGAGAAAATGCAGGTCCGCTTCCAGACGCTCGGAAAAGCGATAACCGGCCCTGAGCGAGGCGTTATCGTTGCGGTAGCCGTCGCGATCGGGCTGATCGACAAAGCAGCCGCCAACATTCGGCTCCCCGGTGCAGGCGTTGAACCCGTCGCTGCGCTCGAAGCCAATACCGGCATCGAACCAGGCGTGCTTGGTGCTGCCAGAGAGCCCAAGATGCCCTTCCACTGATCCATAACTCCCGGCACCAGCCACCACCCGCGCATTGAGCGGCTCGCCCGCTTCTCCTGCGCCCTTGCGGGTGAAAATCTGAATCACACCGCCGATGGCCTCGGACCCATAAAGGCTCGAGCGCGGCCCGCGCACCACCTCGATGCGTTCGATCTGCTCCACCGGAATGTTCTGCCAGGGCGTCGTGCCCAAGGTCGCAGAACCCACCTTAACGCCATCGATCAGCACCAGGGTGTGGTCCGACTCGGTGCCGCGCAGATAAATCGAGGTCGGCTGACCAGGCCCGCCGGATTCGCTGAGACCCACGCCCGGCAACCCGCGCAGAATGTCGGTCATGGTGCGCGACTGGCGTTTTTCGATCTCCGCTCGCTCAATCACTGTCACCGAGGCCAGCGTCTGTGCGGTGGTCTCCGGCATGCGCGTGGCGGTGACCACCAGGGGCTCGAGCTCGGTGGCATCCTCGACAGCGGCTGCCGACAGGGTGGGGAAAGCGCTCGCAAGCGCGACGGGCAGCAGGCTGCCCAGGGTTCGATGTTTCACGAATGTCCTCGTCCTGCATCCGCTCACCCGCGGATGCTGCTGCGCCAGATGGCATGACGCGGCAATTGCCCATTTTCATGGGGGGACGGGACAAAATAAGGACGGGAGACCGGCACAGCTGCGGCCTGACCCGGCCGCCGCCCTCCGCAACGCCGCAGAAAGGACGCAGGCCGGTCTCCGGGCTTGCGAGTGAAATACCGTCGTCATGCGATGAGCAGTCATCGCGGACGTGGCATCTGGATCACGACGCCTTCCCATGGTGCCGTCGGGACCAAGAAATACTTGGCCCGACCAACCACAGTGGCCTATGTCGCGATCGCTACTCGCCTACCGTTGCGGGGGCAGCGCCGGAATTGCGGTGATGTTTTAGACAAGGTCCGGGCCAGATAACGAGCGCGGGGGACGCCGTGAATACATCCCTTTAGGCTTGCGATCGAATCCCTTCGATCGAACACCCCCGCGCACGTCATCTGGCCCAGACCCCAACGTCAACAATCGCTGGACCGGCTTCCCGTTTCAATTCGCACCCAGATGAAAGACTGAGCAAAAAGGTGCGAATCACCTAGCGCCAATAGGGATTTAGACTAAGCTGGAAGACCTGCTGAGGTCAAACCGGCCTGATCGAACGGGCGGGACGGAAGCGCGGGCAGACGTCGGCCAGGTCTGCGAGCGGTGCGACCGATGAGAGCAGCACCCGTTTGCCCTGCGCGGCGGCCCCGCGCCCTTGGCAGGTCATCTGCTCGATTTGCTGCAAGAACCGCTCATGTCGGCGCGCACCGGGTTCAGGCTCGATCTTGGGGGTGTGACGCGCAGATGGCCATGATGCGCGCGGGTCAATGATCCCGGCGCTGCTTTTTCAGCCAGGCTTCGATCAGATCGGGGTCCAGCCCCTTCAGCCGCGCTTCAGGATCAAGCCCCTTGAGCCGCGCTTCAGGATCAAACCGCCTCAGCACCTCATCAGGATCCAGCCCCTCAAGGCGTTCCTCGGGGTCGAGCTGGGGCAGGTATCCCTTGAGCCAGTCGCGGGCTTCGCGTTTCATGTCTTTGTAAGTGTGCGCCATCTTGCCTTCTCCAAGTCGGTGGTGGGCCATGAGATTGTGCAGGTGCGCGCCCACGTCACTGCGCGGGCGATAGGCCTGATAGGCGGCGAGCCAGCGCGCCTCATCGGTGGCAAATAAGCCCCAGGGGGCGTTGCGCGGGTGGGGCTCGAGCTGGTTGATCACCACCAGGCGCAGGTCGCGGGTGCCGACGCGCAGGTGATAGATTCCTGCCTTTGCGGTCTTTTGACAACTCCCAGGCGGCAGTTGTTTGACCAGCTTGCGCGGAAAGCGGGTGGTGATGGCGTAGCAGCGGAAGTCTTCAGCCGGCAGCAGGGGGTAGGCATTGCGCGGTTCCGCGACCGGGGTGTCATCGTTGACGGGCAGGTGGCGCAGGGCGCGGATGGAGGCGAGTTTGCGGTAGGTGACATAGTGGCTGTTGAGTTCTTCGGCTGCCCAAACATCAAAGGGTTCGCCAGCGGCTTTGAAGCTCAACAGGTTGTGCTTGGCCAGGTCTTCAAGCCCGTCGGGGCGCTCCTCGGGCGGGGCGACGGTTTCCTCGGGCGATGGCCCTTGTTCGATGATGAGCACGTCCAGGCGCTGGCTGCGCAGCGCCAGTTCTTCTTCGCTGCTGACGTGATAGGGCAGCCCGATCAGAGCGTCAGTGAGCGCTTTGCCAAGCAGTTCGTGCCAAGGGGTGCGTCTCTCGCGACTCATGGGTGGAGTCTAGCCGATGCGCTGGCGTTTTTGCAGGTGCGGGTTTCTGATCCAGCCGCAATAGTCCCGCATCGCCCATCTGCCCTTGCGGCATTACCGTGATGGTGAAAAACCCATCCCAGGTTCCATCTGGCTGGCCTGCCTGGGCTGGGAAGCCATCCGGCCCCAATCAAAGATGCCGCTGCAGCCAGTATTCAAGCAGCGCCAGCTGCCACAGCTTGCTGCCTTGAATGCGGGTATGGTGCTGGTCGGGCGCGGACAGTAGCTCATCGACCATAGCGCGGCGGTAGAGCCCGCGCTCGCGGCAGGTCTGGGAATTGAGAATGTCGCGCATGAAGTCGAGAAACTCTCCGCGCACATACTTGAGCGCCGGCATGGGGAAATAGCCCTTGGGTCGGTCGATGACGGCATCAGGCAGTCGGCCGCGACTAATCTGCTTGAGCAAATACTTGCCTCCATCGCGCAGCTTGAGATCCGGCGGGCAGCGCGCGGCAAGCTCCACCAGATGATGATCCAGAAATGGCACGCGCGCCTCCAGTCCCCAGGCCATGGTCATGTTATCGACGCGCTTGACTGGATCATCCACGATCAGGGTGGTCACATCCAGGCGCAGCACAGCGTCTATGACCTCATCCGCATTGGGTTCGGCCAGCTTTTGCGCCAGCAGCGCCTCGGTATGATCGGCGCCCGCATAAGCCTCGGTCACCAGGGCCAGATATTCGTCATGGTCGCGGTCGAAGTAATGCTGGCGCAGCCGCTCGACCGGCGAGCCCTTGGTCTCGGCGGCGATGCGCGGATACCAGAAATAGCCTCCAAAGACTTCGTCGGCGCCCTGCCCCGATTGCACCACCTTGATCTCGCGTGAGACTTGCTCGGCCAGCAGATAGAAGGCCACCGCATCCTGGCCGAACATGGGCTCGGCCATGGCGTCAACCGCCTCGGGCAGGCGGCGCAGCACCTCGTCATTGGGCACCAGAAAGCGATGGTGGCGAGTGTCATAGCGCTCGACCACCTGATCGGAAAAGACAAACTCGCTGCCGGCCTCTTCCGGAGTGTCCTCGAAGCCGACAGAAAAGGTCATCAGATCCTTGGCGCCCGCCTCGGCCAGCAGAGCCACCAGCAGGCTGGAATCCAGCCCGCCGGAAAGCAGCACGCCGACTGGCACATCGGCAATCTCCAGGCGTTTACGCACCGCCTGCATCAGCCGCTCATGCACGGCCTCGACCCAGTCGGACTGCGAACGCGCGACCGGCTCGCGCGTGGCATTGAGCCGCCAGTAGGCCTCGCCCTGCTCCTGGCCATTGGCGTCGATGCGCAGCCAGTGCGCCGGTTCGAGCTTGCGCGCTCCCTTTAGCACGGTGCGCGGCGCCGGAACCACCGCGTGCAGCGTAAACAGGTGATGCAGCGCGATGGGATCGATTCCGGTGTCCACCTCGCCACCGGCCAGCAGCGCCTGGGTATTGGAGGCAAAGCGAAACCCGCGCCCGTCGCGCGTCCAGTACAAGGGCTTAATGCCGAAGCGATCCCGCGCCAGGAACAAGACCTGGCGGTTGGTATCCCAGAGCGCGAAGGCGAACATGCCATCGAAACGCGCAACGCAATCCTCGCCCCAAGCGTGCCAGGCTTTCAGGATGACCTCGGTGTCGCCCTCGGAGAAGAACGCATAGCCCAGGCCGCGCAGCTCATCGCGCAGCTCCGGGTAGTTATAAATGGTGCCATTGAACACCAACGCGAGCCCGAGGCGCTGATCGACCATCGGCTGATTGGCGCGCACCGAGAGATCGATGATCGACAACCGGCGATGCCCAAACCCCAAAGCGCCGTCGCTATAGCTGCCGCCATGATCCGGCCCGCGCGGAACCAGCTGCTCCATCATGCGGGCAACTCGACTCAGGTCCGCAGGTTTGCCGTCAAAGTTCAGTTCGCCACAAATTCCGCACACAAAGATTCTCCCGGTCAAAGCGGCTCCATGCTCGCTTCGCCTCTAATGGACTCCCGCCTCATTTCGCTGAAGACCCAGCCCGAAACATTACTGATCGATGCTCACATGGGGATTGCCCCAAGGGCCGCTGACGGTAGACACGTTTACTTCGAGTCATGGCGGTCATGGATTTCGCCCGATCGTCGCAAGACCTCGATGCATTGTCGCGCCGAATTCTAACCCGTCACAGCCCCGCGAGACTCGGGACTGCTGATGCAGCCACCAAATCCAAGGTGCAAAGCCAAGCCCCGAGCGGAAAGGTTCGACGCAGCGGCCAAAGTAGCCTCAAACGTCGCGTAAAAGCATTGACCAAAAGCCTTATGTCTGGCAAGGTCTTGTGGTCATCATTCTCACGCATCCTGAGCCACTGGATATCCCCACCCCGCAACTTCCATCAATTGGAAAGCCCATTGGGCGCTGCAGGACAATCGATCACTGCTTGGGCACCCCGGCCCCATTCGCGGCCATGAAGAACTCACAACTCCCGGCAACTGCGCTTCCGGCCTAGACGATTCCAACCTCGGACCACCATCCCATGCAACCGCACAGCGAGAGTTTCATTCAGTACCTCTCGCGTCTGTTTCGATGGCGCCTGCGCCTGGATATCTCCAGTCAGCGCGCACGTGAGATCTTCGACAGCATTGCCGAGGGCTCCCAGCCTGAAGCGCGTTTCTATGTGATGGTTGTGGTGTCCACGCTCATCGCCGGCTTTGGGCTTGTAACCAACAGCACGGCCGTCGTGATCGGTGCCATGCTGGTCGCACCGCTGATGACGCCCATCTTCGGCATTTCCCTAGCACTGGTGCGCGACGATGCCCGCCTGATTCACCGCGCCATGCTGGCAGAGCTGCTCGGCATGGCATTGGCTGTCGGCATGGGCTTTGTCGTGGGAGCGACCCTGATCTCCGTGGACCCATATCTGTCCATCACTCCGGAGATGCTCTCACGCACCAAACCCAACCTGGCCGATCTGATCGTGGCCGTGCTGGCTGGGCTCGCAGGTGCCTACGCGCTGCTTGACGAAAAGATCAGCCCCGCACTGCCCGGTGTGGCCATTGCAACGGCCATCGTCCCGCCCCTGGCAAACGCCGGCCTCTGCCTCGCCTTTGGCGCCTATAGCGGCGCCATCGGGTCCTTTCTTTTGTTCGTCACCAATGTTGTCTCGATTCTGCTGATTTCTTCCATTCTGTTTTATCGCGCTGGCGTCCACCGCATCGCCGGCGTAACGCGCTCCAACAACATCATCCGCAAGGTGGGGGTGACCGCCATAGGTTTCCTGTTGATCGTCGGTGTGCTGACCCATTCCCTGTTCAGCATTACCCGCAACCGCATCACCGAGCATGAAATCAAGAAGCGCCTCACCGTCGAGCTTGCTGGCTACACCGTTTCAGGCGTCGACAAACTCCTTACCAATATCCGCGACGGAAGGGTGCACGCACTGGCCCAAATTCACGCCCCCGTTAAGGTTGACCCTGACATCGTTCAGCGACTCGAGGACCAGCTGGCGGAGAAGCTACAGATGCCCGTTAGCCTGGTCGTGCGAGAAGTGAACACGAACGACGTCTCCGCCAAAGGCTCCAATGTGGCTGTGGTGAATCAGTCCCTCGACGGTTTCTTCATCGACAAAGCAGTCCGCCCGGAGGTCCGCTCCCTGCAGACCGCCGAGACACTCATTAAAACCTACCTCCAGAACCACACCGATCTGCATTTGGTCACGGCGGACTCTTTCGCGCACCAAGGCAAAACCGTGATCCTGGCCAAGATCGCCGGCTTCCGCAAGCTGGCTCCCGCCGAGATCGACCAACTGCAGACCAAGATCCGCAAGCAAGTCAAGGAGGCAGAACTCGAGCTCATCCTACGCTTTGAGCACATCGCCCTCTACAATAGCAGCGGCGCCATCCTGCCCGGCTGGGAAACGTCGATCACGCCGACCCCAGAAGAGCGCCGCATTATGGATACCCTAGTGTCGGCCTTGCAGTCCTCCTGGAAGCGAAACCCGAATTTTCTCCTCGGCTCATTGCACCAGAGCATTGAACAGCAGCGGTACGTCATTCTGGCCAATATCAGCGGCTCGGGAGTATTTGAGAAGGACGACCTCCTTCGGATGCAGAGCGACTTGAATGAGCTCGCAAACAAACCCGTAAAACTCTATGTTTGGATCAACCAGGGCCCTGTCATGACCGACGCGGGACTCGTCTCCTTCTTGGAGCTTTACCAAGCCAGAAAGCCCAAACGCAATCCCGCCGACATGGCGCTGATCGAACGCACCTTGAACCGTGTCCGCTAGCGCTTCGAAATAGGACTGCTGCGATATTTTTATGCCAATAAGATTTTTCCAGGACATCACAGCTAGATGACCGGACTGGCCTGACATTCCAACCAATGCTCATTGCTCCAACCTCAAGACCGCAAGTAGGCTGCCATGACCAATTATCGACGTTACTTTTTCCATAGCGCGTTAGCTATCTGCGCTTTCCTAGCTGCCATAAACTTGACAGCTGCCGGTGAGCTTTGCAATGACGGCATTGACAATGATGGAGATGGCGCCACTGACTGCCAAGATCAAAGCTGTGCTTCCCTGAGCGGTTGCCGTCCGCGATACAAAGCTACTTTGAACTTGAAAAACAATTGCCAGGGTGAAGATCTATATGTGACTGTAAATGCCAAATCCGATTGGACAAGCGGCGGCAGAACCATATGCAAGAAGGGTACAACCTGTAAAATCCCACCGGGAAGCTATGGCTACGATGCGTCTCACGACGGTTTAGATTTTCACATTGGCGAAAGCCCAGACGAGGCCACAAAGGCTGAAGTCAGTTATGTTCTCAAACCCGCAGGCAACGGCCCACCTGAACTCAGCTACGACATTAGCCTGATCACAATGGGGGGCTCGTGCCCTAATACTTGTAAGGATTCGGCCTGTTGCCAGACCCGTTTCAACCAACCGCTAAGAATTTACCAGACAGGGAAATGCAGCTGTCTATATTGTGATACTCCAGATTGTGCAGCCGCATTTCTCTATCCCACGGACAACTCGAAGCAAGCCAATTGCCCAGCATCACGCAATTTGACAATTGAGTTCTGCCCGACTCAGAGCTGTGCAGGAGAACATGGCGGCATTCGTGCTTGTAATTCCTCAGAGCGCAAAATCTGCGCAGATTGCACTGGGGACATGATTTATTGTTGTCCCGAACAATCTTGGGGTTCATCCCATGAATGCCTTTGCCAAGAAAAATCCCAGTGGTGCGCCGCATTGCCAGATTCCGGGTCCGGGTGCGGCTCTACACTAGCTAACTACTGCTATGTATCGAATCCCCCGCAGACGTTTGGCTCTACCGAAACGGAATTCAAATTTAGTATCAATAACATGATTGATGATACCGCAAGTCAGTGTCCGTTGTACGGTGGCCCGAGCATTACAATTTGGATACCTGGATCAAATAACGCGATAGGCGTGCCATATGGAATAAGCCGCACATACAATGCTGATCTAAGCGACGGAGGCGGACTTGGTATCCAGGTGAACTTTTGGTATTGGGATCGAGTGAGTGGAATTCCCATTCAGTCTGGATCTAGTCAACAGCCACAAAATCCCGACAACTCTGGTGATAACTTTCTGATAAGTCAGGAGTGCGAAATCACCAAGGTTGAACCGGCATTTTATGGAAAAGGCCAACGTACAAGCGTCATCGCAGACGTTTCCACACAGTGGGCAGGCAGCACATGCATGATAACAGTCGCGACCAACGACTACACCAGTTGCGTTACAAAGAACTGTTGCTCTCCCCCTATTCAGGGTTACGCCAACGCCTGCAAAACCTCCGACGCCTACGTGTCCGAGTGTGCCATTCAATAGATAGTAGATCAGCTGCCATGTATCGCGGTTAAAAAAGCGATGAATCAGTAAGATTAAGGTAATTAGTACAACCGAGGATAAATCCATGCATTCTCCACTCAATCGAACCCAGCGTTCTTTGCTCGCAAGCCTTGGCCTCTGCGCATTCTTGTCGATATCAACCGCGGCTACTGGCACGGAAAGCTGCCAAGCGACGCTTATTCAGATCAACGGCAATTTCATCACTTGCCTGCACGACTCTGCCGCCCGCAGCTTGAGGACCGATGCGGCCTACGCTGCTTTGATTCAGGCGTGTGAATTGCAATTCAACAACGCCTATGCGCAAGCCATGCGGCGCTGGAATCAGGCTTGTCCTGGCTATGAGGAATTCCTTGCGGCAGATGCTCAAAGCGACCTATCGAGCGCAACTGCCAGTGGAGAGGGAATCCGAAGTGCTGCAGCCACTGAGGGCGCTGGCCAGGGGCAGTCCGATCAGCTCAAGAATGTTGGCCACCAAGCGGTGAGTTCCTCATCCCTATTGATCTCTGGCACCACGCCGACCCCGCCCAATGACAGCGTCGTCTTCTTCAATAACTGCGCGCTCGAGTTAAAACTGATGTCGAATCAGGGTATGGTTAACGGCGTAGTGCTGAAGAAAAATGGTGGCACCCACAGCGTCGACCTGTCCAGCCTGAACCAGGCTGGCCCGAACACGATTTATGTTGCTCCAATAACCTCATCCGCGCAGTGTTCTACGATCGACTGCTCCAACTGGACAGCGATTCAGGCCGCCGGTCAGCGCGAGGGGTCCATGTGGGAAGCCCCTAACCTCACCTACGCGGCCTATTGTCAGGCCACCAACGCCGCAGTATCCCAATGTATCGACGATAAACAAAACCCCAGCAATAACATAAACACCCCCTGCTGCGGTCCGAACATGAATCTTGATCGAACCTTCGGCACCTTGTTCGAGATCACACCCAATGCTGGCGGCCAGGACTACGTCGACATCAGCACCAACTACGGAAGCGGTCCAAGCAGCCCGCCTGACCTCTGTGGGCCCGGCGTTGACCCGAATAATTGCGTAAGCGCAAACGCGAACATTTTTTTCAATGTTCCGATCGACATCGCCATGGGACAGGAGTGCTCCTGTGGAAGCCTCGGCCTGCGCAAAGAGTTAACCTGTACCGAAGTCTCCTGCACAGATGCCTACCAGTATCCGATGGACACTAAGCAGTGCGCATGCGACGCGACGGTCACCAGAGGATATACAGTGACTTATTGTCCCGAAAAGAATAATGTTAAATATCCTTTGCCAACAATTGGTAACAATTAGATCTTAGAAAGGTCTCTTAGGGTTTCCCCTGATATTGTAGGCCTAGTCTCCCGCGCATTGGATGCTTCGGGAACGCTGGCCTAACAAAAACCTCCGATAACACAGCAGGCATCCGAGACATGTCCAGAATTCCGCGACTCATTCCCAGGTCATCCAGGGAAATGCAAGCTATCAGACCCATTTTTATCCCGCTCTTGGCTTTGATGCTCGGTCAAACGGCGCTTGTTGCGGCATCAACCGATCAATTCTCGTGCGGTACGCCCTCTGATTTTTACGGAAGGTCCATTCCGACCCCAACTGGCAACATCGGCTTCGTCGCCGTGCCCGGTGGCATGTGCGGCGGCAGCGCTGAGTTCACATGGGACTATGCCGGCACGCTGGTCGATGGCGAGAGCAAGTATTCCTTCATGGCTGAAATCATGCAGCTAGAAAGGTTCGAGGAGAACTGCAATGACGGGAATTGTGGCGCTTACAGCGTGGGAATTCATGGGCTCCAGTTTGCGTTTAAGGATGCGGTAAGCACTTATTATCTCAACAGTACCTTTGGCGGAGATAGCTCCTCCACTGCGCTAACAGCACTTCTCAACAGCCTTGATTGGGTCTATTCTTCATCAAGCTTGGAGAAATTCGAGCTGGAGACAAGCCTCATGCTCCCAGAGGATGGAAATAAGCAGTGGAGCATTACAACAACTGGAACGACTCCGATTTCTCCACTGTACATCGGTTTGACCGGGCAGCCAGGTCAATCGCTTGCCATGCGGGGTGAAGGACAGGGCTTCTTGTGGAAGATCGAATCGGACGGGAGGAAAAGCGTTGCCCTGTACGATTATTCCCTGGAGATCGACTTTACGGATGAGCGCGGTATCGTTGCACAAGGTTACGGTGGCGGATATGTCGGCCCAGCTCTAGTGCAGGACGGTGAGCCGCTTCCCGCAGAGAGCGGAATTTCCGAATATGAAATCGCACAGCCACGACTGAAGGTCTCAGCCTGGCGGGTGTCAATGCAGGCCGCTGACCAGACAGTCATGGGCTTTCGGCGCTTATACGAATTCGCCGGCACCGACGGTATGCTTTGGAACGATCTAGGCCCAGTGAAAGAAACCTCCTTGACGCCAGACATGCAGCTGATGGTCAAGGACCAAGCACCATCCGTTTCCCAATCGCTGCAGCCTCAGCAGCTGGCAAGACGTTTCTTGCCGACCGTGAAATCCAAAGTGGCTGCACATAAGTCACTCTATCATGGAAATTGGCTCCCCATCCAATTTACCCAGGGGAAATACGCCGGCACCTCCATTGTGTTCAATGTTTACTGGAACCAGTACATTCAGCGATCACCAGATCAAACTACCGACAGCTTCGCTTGGTCGAGAGCCGGGTTCGGCGGCATCTTCACGGGTATCCTCGCGGATAATGTCACCTCAGCCTACTCATTCACGGAGTTGATGTTGCCCGGTCTTCCAAGGATCTCCGAGCAGGACCCACATGAAGCGGGATGGTTGAATCCATTCGAAGTCCGCTTTCTGGAGTATGTTGACGAAAAATATGATCCCGCATATCCCTGGGTAACAAAGCTCCGCATTACGATTCGAGCACGCTCGCGTCTGCGTCTAGCACTGGCCAGTTACGCGAATCTCAGGTCAGGAAGATGGAATGAGCCGGTGGATTCCGGTGAAAGCGACTTGATTATTACGATCACAAGTCTGTTTCCGGAAATACAAAACACGATGTTCACATCGCAAACAGCACAGTATTACGAAAGCGCTGCAAGCGTTGAGATTGATGGCCTGGACGTCGGTTACGCTTGGATTGAGCATATGGGCCAACCAAACTAATCAACCGGCAAGGCCGTAACCGCCGCCGCCCGGCGTTTCGATACATAGCCGGTCACCGGCTTGCAGCGACAGCGCGACTTTCGCTGAGACTTGTTGGCCATTGCATCGGTAACGGCCCGGCTGGCCGGGACTGCCACCTTGCAGTCCCCAGGGTGCATGGGTGTGACGCTCTCCGATCAGAGTAGCTTCGGTTGCAGCGAGAAACTCATATTCCCGAATCAGACCGTCACCGCCAGGATGCTTGCCGTCACCGCCGGAGCCTGTTCTGACGGCGTAGCGTCTCACCCGCAGTGGGAAGCGTGATTCCAGCACCTCGATCGGCGTATTCAGCGTATTGGTCATGTGGCTGTGGCGACCGCTGGCTCCGCGATGCAAGGCGCCGGCTCCAATACCGCCAGCGATGGTCTCGTAGTAATCCCAGCTTTGCCGCGCCGCGGCAGTAATCGCTCGATCCGGGGCCTGCTCAGCGGCGCGAGGAGAGTTGGGGCTGCCCATCGCGAGATTGTTCATACTGCCCTGGCTGGCCGCGGGGATACGCTTGGGAAGCGCTTGCGAGAGTGCGCCTAGCACCGTATCGACAATGCGCATGCTGGTCTCGACATTGCCGGCCGCCACCGCCGCCGGGCGGCTGGCGTTGACCAAGGAGCCGGCCGGGGCTTGAATGCGCAGCGGGCGGAAGCTGCCGGCGCATGCTGGAGTTTGCGGTGGCATCAGGCAGCGGAACACATAGAAGACAGCCGCGGCGGCCACGGCGAGCGGGCAGTTGATGTTGCCCGCCACCTGCGCGGCGGTGCCGGCAAAGTCGATCTCGACCTCGCTGCCTGAGATACGCAACCGAACGCGAATGGGGATATCGCGCTGGCCTTGGCCGTCGTCGTCCATGTAGTCGGTAAAGCTGTACTCGCCATCTGGTACCTCACTTAGCGTCGCCCGCGCCAGGCGCTCGCCATAGTCATTCAGCGCATCCAGCGACTTTCTGAAACGCGCCATACCCAGGCGTTCGATCAACTCGCCAAGACGTTTGATACCGGCGCGGTTGGCACTGATCTGGGCCAGAAAATCGCCGCCGGCGGCCCCCGAGTCGCGGGTCGCACCGGTGATGCCGGCAAAGCGGACTGCGTCCAGTTCGCCACCGCGCAGAAGCAGTGAAGGCGGTATGACCAGACCTTCCTGATCCAGACGGGTGGAGATGGGCATGGAGCCTGGCGAGGTCGCGCCGATGTCGGCATGATGAGCACGATTGACAACGAACGCGATCAGTTCTGGTTGTTTGGAACCGTCTGCCTCAACAGGCACCTTGGTCGCATCGGACTTGGTCACATGGGACAGGGAGTCAGACTCCGAGTCAGACTCCGAGTCAGACTCCGAGCCAGACTCCGAGCCAGACTCCGAGCCAGACTCCGAGCCAGAGTTCGGGGCGGACTCTACGTCGCAATCGGAAGCAAACACGGGCGCGATCAAGGTCACATCCGGCAGATGGGTGCCGCCGAGGAAGGGGTCGTTCAGGATTAGCATGTCGCCCTCGGCCCACGCGTGCGCGGCGACCAGGTCCGCCATCGCGAAGGCCATGCTGCCCAGATGCACGGGAATATGCGCGGCCTGGGCGCAGAGCGCACCCTGGGCATCGAAGACCGCGCAGGAGAAATCGAGCCGATCGCGGATATTCGGCGACAGCGCCGCCTGGCGCAGCACCGCGCCCATTTCCTCGCACACCGCTGACAGCCGACTGCTGAACAGGCTGAGCGCGATGGGGTCGAGCGCCTGCTCCCTGTGCGGGTCTTTTTCTTGCTGCATTACGGGCACCAGTTCATTCCAGTATCGACATGCTTAATCTGCACTTATACCCACCGCAAATCGTTTTCGGTTTCGGGCGGGGCAAGGGGGCGGGGTTTCCAGCGGCAGGGCGCCGCTGGCAAGCCTAGAAGCCGGCCGTCTTTCTGCAGCCGGCTCAGCTTGGCGTTGGGCATTCAGAATGCCTCTACCCCTTGAGTTCCCCCAGTCAATGCATACCTTTTCAGCTCAGCTTATCAACCCTGCCTGAAAACGACTTTGGAGGTCCATCATGGCACACGAACTCCCTGCCCTGCCCTACGAGAAAAACGCACTGGAACCGGTTATCTCCGCTGAGACCATCGAGTACCACTACGGCAAGCACCACCAGACCTATGTCACCAATCTGAACAATCTGATCGGTGGGACTGAGTTCGAGAGCCTGGCGCTCGAGGACATTATCAAAAAAGCCTCTGGCGGCATCTTCAACAACGCCGCTCAGGTCTGGAATCACACGTTTTACTGGAACTGTCTGAGCCCCAACGGCGGCGGCGCGCCCAGCGGCGCCTTGGCTGACGCCATCAATGCCAAGTTCGGCAGTTTCGATGAGTTCAAGAAGCAGTTTTCTGCCTCGGCCGCCGGCAATTTCGGCTCCGGCTGGACCTGGCTGGTCAAGAACGCGGACGGCAGTGTAGAGATCGTGAACACATCCAACGCCGCCACCCCGATGACCGACGGCAAGAGCGCCCTGCTGACTGTGGACGTCTGGGAGCACGCCTATTACGTCGACTACCGCAACGCGCGGCCAAAGTACCTGGAAGCCATCTGGGACAAGATCAACTGGGACTTCGTCGCCAAGAATTTCGCGGGCTAGAGCTAGCCGGACACGACAATAGCTGCGGCTCCCGGGGCCGGCAGATACGCTCTGCCGGCCCCTGTTTGTTGCCAACTGAACGATCCCGCTGCAACGCCCCATTGCACCGCCAAGGAGAATCCTAATGAAACTTACCCACCACCTGACTGCCGGAGTCTGCGCCGGTCTCATCAGCCTGCCGGGCCTGGCTGCCGATGAACCCATGACGGTCAGCGTCAAGCGGCTGTCTCTCGCCAGCGCTCAGCAGGTCGCCGAGGGAACGATCGCGGCTTGTCGTGAAAAAGGCATTCAGATCGGCGTGACAGTGGTCGACCGCGACGGCGTTGTCCAGACGCAGTTGCGCGACACCATTGCCGCGCCGATAACGATTCCCATCAGTTACAAGAAGGCCTACACGGCGGTGAACTTCAACGCTGCCACCTCCGCGCTTGAGGGCCGCGCCAACACTGCCGTTGGGCGTCAGGACTTTCTCGTCATGTCAGCTGGTGGCCTGACTATCGAGGCCGGCGGCACTCTGCTCGGCGGCGTGGGCGTTAGCGGTGCGCCGAGCGGCGAGACCGATGAAGAATGCGCGCGCGCCGGCATTGAGACAATTCAGGATGACCTGGAAATGTCCATGTGAGCAAGGTGCCCGGTTGGACCACTCCAGCTCAACTGCTCCAGTTGAACTGCTCTAGTTCAGGGACTTAAGGAAGCTGCGGCCCCGGCCAGGCGATCAGATACAGGCGATCCCAGCCCTTGCCGGTGACGTACAATCTCCGCTGTTCGGCATCCCAAGCGATGCCGTTCAGCACAAACTGCTCGCCAGTCTGGCCGCTGCGGCGAACAACTTCTTGCATATCCAGCCACAAGCGTACCGCGCCTGTGCCAGGGTCGATCACCGCAATGCGATCGCTTTTCCACACATTGGCCAAGAGCAGATTACCCACCCATTCAAGCTCGTTGATTTGATCGATCGGGCGCCCGGCGTCTTGAACCGTCACCTCGCGCAGCGTCTGAAAGGTCTTGGGATCGCGAAACCTCAGCGTCGCGCTGCCATCGCTGGTGACCATGCGTTTCCCATTGCAGGCGATGCCCCAGCCCTGTCCCTGGTAACGAAAGGTACCGAGTATGCGAAGACTTTCCGGGTCATAGCGGAAGGCAATGCCGCTTGTCCAGGTCAACTGGACGACTTCCTCGCCGCAAAGGTCCGCACCTTCGGCAAACAAGAACGGCGCCAGCCGATGAACCATAAGCCGCTTACCGGAATTGAGCTCGCTCACCAGCATCCGCGACTGCCCCCGCAACCCTGCACTCTCGTATAACCTGCCCTGGTGTAGAAAAATCCCCTGCGTGAAAATGTCTATACCATGCGGGAGCTCACCCAAAATCTCCGGAACGACCACGGGAACGGGAGCGGGAGCAGGCTGGGGCTCGGCTTGGACGACTGCGGCGAACGCAACGCTGATGGCGAAAAGCAAGAATACGGGCAAAAGCTTCATGATAGGGGACTCCAGAGAAAGCCCTGCCCGATGGTGCAGCCGGCTTCGATCAGGGTATCGCGCTGTTGCGCTGTTTCCACGCCCTCGGCGACGACATCCAGGGCGAAGGTGCGCGCCAGCGTCAGCGTGGCTTGGGCGATGGCAAGGGCGGCGCGGTCATCCGGCAGACCGGCCACAAAGCTGCGGTCGATCTTGAGCTCGTCGATCGGGAAACGGTGAAGTGCTGCCAAAGAGGCATATCCGGTGCCGAAATCGTCAATGGCCACGCGAACGCCAATCCCGCGCAGCGCGGAAAGCACTTCGATGGCGGCTTCCGGGCGGGTGACCATCACGGTTTCGGTGATCTCCAAGGTCAACTGGTCCGGTTTCACACCGGTTTCTTGCAGGGTGTCCTTCACCAGCTCCACCAGCGCCGGAGATTGGACGTGACGGGCACAAATGTTGACGCTGATGTGCTTGAGCTTCGCACCGCCATGAGTCTGGCCACTTGCCAGGGCCGAACAGGCGGCACGCAATACCCAGGCGTCGAAGCGGGCGAAATTTGCCGCGCTTTCTGCGAGATGAATAAAGCGACCCGCGGCAAGAACGCCTTGCTCGGGATGGCGCCAACGCACCAGCGCCTCGTGGCCAACAACCTCTTCGGAGCGCAGATCCACCTGCGACTGAAACACCAGGTGGAGTTGATCGGCGCTCAGCGCCTCGCGGAAAGACAACTCCAGGCTGCGCAAATGGCCATCGGCCACATAGGCATCGGTATCAATGAAAGCGATCTGCCGACCACCGTCGCCCTTCGCCTGATACATGGCCGCATCAGCCAGGCTGATCAGGGTTTCAACCGCCTCCGCATCGTCGGGAAACACAGCAACGCCAATGCTGGCATTGGTAAATAAAGTCGTACCGGAGACGCGAAACGGCTGCTGAAACCTTAGCTGTATGCGCTCGGAAAGTTCATTGATCCTGCTCCTCACGTCCACCGGATGGATGACGATCACGAACTCGTCTCCACCAAAGCGCGCGACCGTATCGGTCTCGCGCATCAGATCCGACAGCTCTTCGCCGATGACCCGCAGCAGCGCGTCTCCGACGGAATGACCACGGGTGTCATTGATCGCCTTGAAGTCATCAAGATCAATGAACAACACAGCCGCCTTGCCGCCTGCGCGGCGCGCGATCCGCAGCACTTGGTTGGCACGATCGTGGAACAAGCGGCGATTGGGCAAACCCGTCACCGCGTCGAAATTCGTCAGGCGCGCGACCCGCTCCAGCATCCGATTGAAGGATTGCGCCAGGATTCCAAACTCATCCTTGCGGGTCTCCGGCAAAGGGGTGTCCGGCTCGGCTTGCAGACCAACCTGTTCCACGCTTGAGGTCAGACGTCGCAGCGGCCCTAGCACCAGAACCTGCTGGCTGAACAGAAACACCAGGATCAGAATCAGACCCGCCACCCCGGTGATCCCGAGCCCCGTCGCCTGAGCTGTGCGCCCAATCGCCGCAACCGTGCGGTCGATTGAGGTGGATAGCACCACCAGCGGTTGACCAAACACATCCTTCAAGGTGATGCACGCGCGCAGACTGTCAGCGCCGGCTTCCTGGATTCGAATCTCAGCGCCACAGGGGCCGGACTCGTCTGTCGTGGCATGGGTATCGGAAGCCTGCACGGGGCTCGCCTGGACGATAAGGTCCAGGGTGTCGCCAACATCCGCCAAAATCGCGTCGTTCAGCAACCGCCCCATCATCAGGACCCCTCTGGGTGGTCCCGTTTCCGCGCTGGTCAGAATCGGATGTGCGGCGATCATCATCGGGCCGGCCGAAGTGCCCACCAGGCCACGCAGCCCGTTTTCTGATGAGAGTGCCAGTTCCTTCAAGCGCGCCAGGAGCTCAGACCCCTCGGCGAAGTCTGCCAGCTCAAAAAACTCCTCTTCTTCAAGGTTATAGGTCTTACCCCAAATCACCTGCCCTGCGATATCCTCGATCAGCAGAAGATTGAGCGAAGCACCGGCTAAGGTTTCTTCGATGAGGTTGGCGGAAGCAAAGTCATCCTGCTGCCCCACCACATAGCGATAAGTATCGTCCCAGTAGGACCAGTCCTTCACCAACACGTTAAGCGCAGCGAAGTCACGCCTCACTGTGTTGCGAATAATCTCGACGGTACTGCGAGCCATCTGGCGTTCAAGCGTCTGGAAGCTCGGGCCAATCACCTCCACAAGAACCAGGGCGGCTACTGCGACCAAGGCCCCCAGCAAAAGGACGGTGACCGCCAGCATCTTCGTCCTGATCGACACACCCGCTTTCATTCCCGCGTCTTGCTCCTGCATTCTGGTTTCGGTTGCCACCTTATCTATGAGGTGTGGCGGGAACAACCGCCCAGCGAACTGCGCGATCGCATCTGTGACGCGGCTCAAGATGCCGCATCAAGCATTCCCTCGCGCTCGATAAATTCTACCACTGCGGCCACACCCTCCCCTTCGCGCAAGTTAGTCAGCACAAAGGGCCGATCCCCGCGCATGCGCCGACTGTCCTGCTGCATGACATCCAGGGAGGCGCCGACGTAGGGGGCAAGATCGGTCTTGTTGATCACCAGCAGATCAGAGCGGGTGATGCCGGGGCCGCCCTTGCGCGGAATTTTCTCCCCCTCGGCCACATCGATGACATAAATAGAGAGATCAGCCAGCTCGGGGCTGAAGGTCGCGGACAGATTATCACCGCCGCTTTCGACAAAGATCAGGTTCAGTTGCGGGAAGCGTTCTTGCAGATCAGCCACTGCGGCCAGGTTCATCGAGGCGTCTTCACGAATTGCGGTGTGCGGGCAGCCGCCGGTCTCCACGCCGATGATACGCTCGGCGGCCAGCGCCTGGGAGCGAATCAGGAACTGGGCATCTTCCTGGGTGTAGATGTCGTTGGTGACCACCGCCAGCTCGTGGCGCTCGCGCATGCTTTTGCACAGCGCATCGATCAGCGCCGTTTTGCCGGAGCCGACCGGGCCACCGATGCCAACTCTGAGAGGGGAGGACGTGCTCATCGCGTGATGTCTCAAGGTCGTTTGGAAATAGCGTTATGCATGGTGAGGAATGAACCAATCAGGAGCGAAACAGCCGACTGTATTGGGTCTCGTGCAGGCTGCTGGCCAGGGCCAGCGCGGGCAGCGAGGCGCCGATATCGCGCTCCGGCACCGTCAGACCTTGATCCACAGCCGCTGGCAGCGCCTCGGCCAGCCGCAACAGCAGGCGTTGGCCGTCGCTCTGGCCCAAGGGGACAAGCTTGACGCCGGCGAGCACCAGATTCTCGAGCCAGCTCCAGGCATAGCCCAATCCTGCGGCTCGGGCGCTCAGGCCCCAATGAACACTGGCCAGCGCGAAACCGGCTAGCGCGCTCGGGGCCAGACTAGTCTGCCATTGCGCTGCTTGCTCGATCTCGAGCGCGATCAGCACTTGCGCCATCGCGCGACCGCGCTGGCGCTCCTCGGCGCGCAGTTCGGCGGTCTCGCGCCAGGCGAGCACGGTAGCGACCAAGTTATCCACACGCGCGCGATCTTGCGCCGCGCAGGCTGCTTGCAAGCGCGCGAGAAGCGGAATTTCCAGATAGACCAGGGATTCCTCGATCTGGTCCAGCAGCCAGGCGCTCAGGTCATCGGCAGTGCGAATCCAACCGGCCTCGACCGCCCATTCGATACCTTGGGAATAGGCAAAGGCGCCCACCGGCAGGCTGGGGCTGACCAATTGAAGCAGCCGCAGCAGCGGCAAGGGGGCATCAACCGGCGGGGGCATGCGGGTGGTTGTGAGCGTGGGCGCCGTGTTGGTCGTGCGCGTCAGCGGTTTGATGACCCTGCCCATGCGCGGCCTGATGGCCGTGACCAGCGGTGTGATAGGCGCCCGCTTCCGGCTCGAACGGGGCCTCCTCAACCAGGACGCTCAGACCCAGGGCGCGGATCATGTCATCAAGCACATGATCATGGCGGTAGCGCAGCCAGCCTGCGGTGATTTCGAGCGCGACATGGCGGTTGCCGAGATGATAGGCCGCGCGCAGTAGCCCTAGCGGATCGGGATCAGACTCGGGCGCGCGCACCGTCGAGACGGTCTCTGGGGCGGCGCCGACGCGCACGATGAGCGCACCATCCTCGCTAGCGAGCAGGTCGCCGTCGCGAAGCACCAGCCCGCGCTCGAGAAACAGCCCAACAGCGCGGCCATCATCAAGCTCGGCACGCAGCCGCGCCCGGGTGCGGGAGTCGAATGGGAGCGTGAGATGGGCCGCCGGTTCAACATCAGCCGCGGCAATGGGGTCGGCCCGCTGCGTTAGACGAATCAGACGAGTCAGTCGAATCAGGGGATCACCAGCACCCGCCATCAGAACATGAAATACCGCTGCGCCATCGGCAGCACCTTGGCCGGCTCGCACACCAGCAGTTCGCCATCGGCGCGCACCTGGTAGGTTTGCGGATCGACCTCGATCTTGGGCAGATAGTCGTTCAGGCGCATGTCCGCCTTGGTCACCGTGCGGCAGCCCTTGACCGTGCCGATCAGGGACTCGAGCCCGAGTTGGCGATGCACGCCGGCGTCATGAGCCGCCTGCGACAGGAAGGTCATGCTGGTGGCCCCGCGCGCGCCGCCGAGGGCACCGAACATCGGCCGGTAATGGACTGGCTGAGGTGTGGGAATCGAGGCGTTGGGATCACCCATGGCGGCCGAGGCGATCATGCCGCCCTTGATGATCAAGCTCGGCTTGGTGCCGAAGAAAGCCGGCTTCCACAACACCAGATCGGCCAGCTTGCCGACCTCGATCGAGCCAACCTCGTGCGCGATGCCGTGGGATATGGCCGGGTTGATGGTGTACTTAGCGACATAGCGCTTCACCCGGGCATTGTCGTGCTCGGCCGGGTCGCCGGCCAGGCTGCCGCGCTGGACCTTCATCTTGTGCGCCGTCTGCCAGGTGCGGCAGATCACCTCGCCGACGCGGCCCATGGCTTGGGAGTCCGAGGCGATCATCGAGAAGGCGCCCAAGTCGTGCAGAATATCCTCGGCGGCGATGGTCTCGCGGCGAATGCGGGATTCGGCAAAGGCCAAATCCTCTGGAATAGCCGACGACAGGTGATGGCAGACCATCAGCATGTCGAGATGCTCGTCGACGGTGTTCTCGGTATAGGGCCGGGTCGGGTTGGTCGAGGACGGCAGCACATTGGGCGCGCCGCAGGCCTTGATGATGTCCGGCGCATGGCCGCCGCCGGCGCCCTCGGTATGGTAGGTATGAATAGTCCGCTCGCCGATGGCCTTGAGCGAGTCTTCGACAAAGCCGGATTCGTTCAGGGTGTCGGTATGGATGGCGACTTGCACGTCGCAGTTCTCGGCCACCGTCAGGCAGTTGTCGATGGCCGCCGGCGTGGTGCCCCAGTCCTCGTGCAATTTCAGCCCGATGGCCCCGGCCGCGATCTGCTCGGTCAGCGGCGCCGGGCGCGAGGCATTGCCCTTGCCGAGATAGCCCAGGTTCATCGGCAGTTCATCGCTCGCCTGCAGCATGCGGTGGATGTACCAGGGCCCTGGCGTGCAGGTGGTCGCATTGGTGCCGGTCGCCGGACCAGTGCCGCCACCGAGCATGGTGGTGATGCCGGAGGTCAGTGCTTCTTCGACCTGTTGTGGGCAGATGAAATGAATATGGGCGTCGATGCCGCCAGCGGTCAGGATCTGCCCTTCCCCGGCGATGGCCTCGGTGCCGGGGCCGATGATGATATCCACGCCGGGCTGCACATCCGGGTTGCCGGCCTTTCCGATGCCAACAATGCGCCCGTTCTTCACGCCGACATCGGCCTTGACGATGCCCCACCAGTCGAGAATCAGCGCATTGGTGATGACCAGATCCACCACTTCGGCGGCCGGGCGCTGACTTTGCCCCATGCCGTCGCGGATCACCTTGCCGCCGCCGAACTTCACCTCATCGCCGTATTGGGTGTGATCCCGCTCGACTTGAATGATCAGCTCGGTATCCGCCAGCCGCACTCTGTCCCCGGTGGTCGGGCCGAACATCTCCGCATAGGCCTGGCGCGTGATTTTCGCCATCAGTCGAGCCCTCCCATCACCTTGCCATTGAAGCCATACACCTGCCGACTCCCGGCATAGGCTACCAGCTCCACCGTGCGCGTCTGCCCGGGCTCGAAGCGCACCGCGGTGCCCGCCGGAATGTTCAGCCGAAAGCCGCGCGTGGACTCGCGCTCGAACTCCAGCGCCGCGTTGGTCTCGTAGAAATGGTAATGGGAGCCGACTTGGATTGGTCGGTCACCGGTGTTCGCCACCCCGACTGTGAGCGTCGTGCGGTTGGGGTTGAGCTCGATCTCGCCCGCGGCGGGCAGCAGTTCTCCGGGGATCATCGGCGTCGTCTCCAGGCTGGACTCTGAACAAGCTGGGTCCAGAAACGGTTACAGGATGGGAAACGGTTACAGGATGGGCTCATGCACGGTCACCAGTTTGGTGCCGTCCGGGAAGGTGGCCTCGATCTGCACCTCGCGCAGCATATCCGGCACGCCGTCCATGACCTGATCGCGCGTCAGCACCTTGCGCCCTTCGTCCATCAGCTCGGCGACGCTGCGGCCATCGCGCGCGCCCTCCAGAATGGCTGCGCTGATCAAAGCCATGGCCTCGGGGTAATTGAGCTTGACGCCGCGTGCCAGCCGGCGCTCGGCCACAAAGGCTGCGGTCATCAGCAGCAGCTTATCTTTCTCTCGGGGTGTCAGTTCCACGCCTGCATCCTCGTCCGCGTCACCAGAATTGAGTGTCTTAAACTTTGGTCAGTGTTGCATTCGCAGGCGGATCGCGAAAAGGGCTCACCGTCGGCAATGCCGCATTCCAACCGAAGCTTACCAGTTGACCCTTCAGGTTGCCCAAATGCGCGGAGCGACTGCCACCCGACCCATGACGGGCTCGCGCAGACAGCGCCAGGCCAGCTCAAGGCGCTGGCGCACCCGCTCGGTTGATGGGCCAAGCACCCGCAAGACCAACAATTGTTCCTCGGCCAGCAGGGTCACCGCCTCCAATAGATCGCCCGGCTGTTCTAGATCGCCCGGCAGGTCGCCCGGCTGTTCCCAATGCGGGGCGTGCGGTGTCGCGCCAGACATCCCGCCAGCCGCGGCTGGATTGTTACCCTGCTGCAAAGCGGCGCGCAACGCATCGCGCAGCGCCGCATCGGCTGGCGTCGCCAGCAGAGTCGCCAGCACCGGCGCACCGCGCAGATGCCCGGGTCGCGCGATCCGATCCGGCGTGAGCCGCAACCGCTCGCACAGCAGCGGGCGACCGGCGCGCAGCACTTCCAGTCCAACATCCGCTCGCCCCTGCACGAAGGGCGCATCCCCTGCCTGGCGCCCGAGGCACAGGAGCTCCCAACCGAGGAAGCGCGCCCCGTCGGCCAGCTCGACGCGATTGCGCACCGCGATCTCGCAGCCGGAGAAAAAAATTGTCTCATGCGGCAGCCACTCCAGCCGCCCCTGCTCCGCCACCCGGAATTGCTGGCAAATTTCAGACCGAGCACCCGCGGAACGATAGCACTTGGTCGCCCCCGGCGCACTCAGCAGCGCCGAGGCGCCCTCCTCCACCTGCACATCCAGCATCAGCCCGTCGCCACCCACAACCCCACCCGGCGGATGCAGCAAATAGGCATGGCAGACGTCGCCCTCCGGATGAAAGCTCCGCTGCACCTTCAGAGGGCCAAGGCTACGCCGATGCGTCAATTCGGTGCGTTGCGCGCGCGCCGAAAAGCCCAGCTCCAAGTGGGCCTGCCAGCCGGCGACCTGTTCGTTGGGATGTGAAGGCCCAGCGGGATGCAAAGGCTCTGCGATCATAACCACATCAAGTCTGCTATCAATATCCAAGCGAGCCGCACTGCCGCAGCCCTAGGGGGGCGATAAACTTGGTGGCTTGGTTCAATCAATGTTTCAATCAAACGGGTTCGGTTAGCAAAATGACCGCAGGCCATCGCGATATTCTCCGAGATCATCGAAAAACGGCCTTACATTCATGGACTTGACACATAGGAGGCGATATGCAGCTCAAGGTTCTTGCCTTTGTTCTCGCTGGCGGCGAGGGAACGCGACTCTATCCACTGACCCGTGACCGTGCCAAACCGGCCGTCCCCTTTGGTGGAAAGTACCGAATTGTCGACTTCGTGCTCAGCAATCTGGTCAATTCCGGGATTTACTCCATTTTCGTGCTGACCCAGTTTCGCAGCCAGTCCCTGCTGCAGCACCTGGCCGATGGTTGGCAGTTCGGTGGCATTCTCAAAAATGAGTTCTTGATACCCGTGCCGGCCCAAATGCGCGCCGAGGGCAAGGAGTGGTACCGAGGCACCGCTGATGCCATGCACCAAAACCTCAACCTCATCGAGCAATCCGCCCCGGATATCGTCGTTGTCTTTGGTGCGGATCATATCTACCGGATGAACATTCGGGAAATGATCGAGTATCACCAGCGCAAGCAGGCCGATGTCACCATCGCGGCCTTGCCCACGGACAAGAAATTCGCCAAGGACTTCGGCGTCATCGAGGCTGATGAGAGCGGGCGCATCATCGGATTCCACGAGAAGAACGCCGATGCCCCGACCATTCCCGGCGATCCGAACCGCGTCTATGCCTCCATGGGCAACTATGTCTTCAGCACGGATAGGCTCTTGAAGATGATCCAGGAGGACCACGATGATCCCGCGAGCACCCTTGATTTCGGGAAAGATATCCTACCCAAGGCCATCGGTCAGGCCGAGATGTTTGCCTACAATTTCAACAGGAACAAAATCCCCGGCGAGGAACCCGACAAGATTCCTTACTGGCGTGATGTCGGCACCCTCGATGCCTTTTATGACGCCAATATGGATATCCGCGCCATTTCACCCGAGCTCAATCTGTTCAACCGCGAATGGCCACTGCGGACCGCGAGCTATCCCGACCCACCGGCGAAGTTTGTGTTTGACGACGAAAATCGTCGCGGACAGGCGATTGATTCGGTCGTCTCCGGGGGCTGCATCATCTCTGGCGGTCTCGTCAGGGACTCCGTTCTCGGTCGGCACGTTTTTGTCCATGCGGGCTGCCAGATCGAGGGCTCCGTCATCTTCGACAACTGCGATATTGGACGCCACTCCAAGCTGCGCCGCTGTATTCTGCAAAAAAACGTGCGTATTCCAGATGGCTCCGTCATTGGCTACGATCACGAGGAAGACAGGAAGCACTACCATGTGAGCGACAGCGGTATTGTCGTGGTCGAGGGGAGCCGCACCCCGATTCCAATTTCAACCATAACAGTCTGAGCGAAGCTCGCCTGGGTGGCGCAGAACCCGCGTTTTCTCGCGCGGGGCTTAGCCGATGCGAGCTGGGCCGATGCGAGCTGGCCTTATCGTAACGGTCAGGCCTAAACGGTCAGGAACTCATGCACCAGTTCGTCCTTGAGCTGGTCGATGCCCCCGCTGGCGACGGCGCGGCCGCGGTCGAGGATGCAGAAGCGGTCGGCGACGCGGCGGGCGAAGGGGAGTTTTTGCTCGACCAGCAGGACGGTGAGGCCGATGTCGCGGTTGAGGCGGCGAATGATGTCGCCGATCTCGTGCACGATGTTGGGCTGGATGCCTTCGGTGGGTTCGTCGAGGATAAGCAGCTTGGGGTCGATGACCAGGGCACGGCCGATGGCGAGCTGCTGTTGTTGGCCGCCGGAGAGATCGCCGCCGCGGCGGGCGCGCATGTCTTTGAGCACAGGGAAGAGCTCGTAGATGAAGGGCGGGATGTCTCGCGCTCGGTCGCTGCGCACAGGCAGCCCGATGCGCAGGTTATCCTCAACCGTCAGCAGCGGGAAAATCTGCCGCCCCTGGGGCACATAGCCGATGCCTAGGCGCGCACGCCGCTCGACCGACTCGCGCAACAGGTCTTGTCCGGCGAGCTGAATCTGCCCGCTGCGCACGGGCAAGAGCCCCATGGTGCAGCCGAGCAGCGTGGTTTTGCCAACACCGTTGCGCCCCATCAGGCAGGTGCACTGCCCTTCCGGGACGTCCAGATCCAGATCCCAGAGGGTGTGGCTCTCGCCATAGAATTGGTTGAGTCCGGCGACGCGCAGCAGCGGTGTTTTCACCCCATCTGGCGCAGCGGCTGCACTCTCGGCCGCCTGGGCGTTTGATTCGGCCCCTGATGGGCCGGCTGCTGTGGCAACAGGCGGGGTTATGGGGGGCACGGCGGGGGCCACGGCCGCTTGCGGGTCGGTCTGGACAGATTCAGGTGCCAAGGTAGACCTCCATCACGCGCTGGTCATTCTGCACGCGCTCCATACGCCCATCGGCCAGAACTTGTCCTTGATGCAGCACCGTGACCTTGGCATCGAGCGCGCGCACAAAGTCCATATCATGCTCGACCACCACGACGCTGTGATCCCCGGCAAGGGTTTTGAGCAGTTCCACGGTGCGATCCATTTCCTGATGCGTCATGCCGGCGGCGGGTTCGTCAACCAGCAGCAGCAGCGGGTTTTGCATCAGCAGCATGCCGATCTCGAGCCATTGCTTCTGCCCATGGGACAGAGCACCAGCGCGCCCATGGCGCTGATCGGTGAGGCCGACAGTCTCCAGCACCTGATCGATGCGCTCGCGCTCGGCGGGACCAAGGCGCGCGGTCAGGGTGTGCAAGACGCCCTTGGGGCCAGCCATGGCGAGTTCGAGGTTCTCCATCACGCTGTGCTGCTCAAAGACAGTCGGCTTCTGGAACTTGCGCCCGATGCCGGCCTGGGCGATCTCCGGCTCACTCATGCGCAGCAGATTCATGCGCTGGCCAAACCACACCTGCCCGGTGTCCGGTCGCGTCTTGCCGGTGATGATGTCCATCATGGTGGTCTTGCCCGCGCCATTCGGGCCAATGACCGCACGCAGTTCGCCAACATCCAGATAAAAGTTGAGCGTGTCGATGGCGCGAAAGCCGTCGAAGCTGACCGAGACATCTTCCATGTACAGCAGGGTACCGTGGGACAGATCCAGCCCCTCGACCACCCGCGGCATCAGGAAGTCATAGACCTGATCGCGGCGGAACATCTCGCGCAGCGCTGTCATGACTTCGCGGCCTCGCGCGACTTCAGCCGGCCGAGCAGACCGGCGATGCCCTGCGGCAAGAAGAGCGTCACCAGCACGAAGAGCGCGCCCAGGGCGAACAGCCAGAAATCCGGCAAGGCGGCGGTAAACCAACTCTTGGCAAAGTTCACCACCACGGCGCCGATGACCGCGCCATAAAGGGTCGCGCGCCCACCCAGGGCCACCCAGATGACGATTTCGATGGAGTTGAGTGGGGCGAATTCACCCGGATTGATGATGCCAACCTGCGGCACATAGAGCGCCCCGCCGATGCCGGCGAGCACGGCGGAGAAGGTAAAGAGCGCCACCTTGACTGACTCCACACGGTAGCCGATAAAACGCACCCGGTCTTCGGCGTCGCGCACTGCGACCGCGACGCGCCCGAGGCGCGAGCGGACAATGGCGCGACAGGCGAAGTAAGCGCCTAGCAGCGCCAGCCCGGAGGCAACGAACAGCCCCAGGCGAGTAGCGTCGGACTGCAGATCAAAGCCCAGGAGATCCTTGAAATCCGTCATGCCGTTGTTGCCGCCGAAGCCCATTTCATTGCGGAAAAAGGCCAGCATCAGCGCATAGGTCAGCGCCTGAGTGATGATGGACAGATACACGCCCGTGACGCGCGAGCGGAAGGCAAACCAGCCGAAAATGAAGGCCAGCAGCCCCGGCACCAGCATGGCCATCAGCATCGCGAACCAGAACATATCAAAGCCGTGCCAGAACCAGGGCAGCTCCTGCCAGTTGAGGAACACCATGAAGTCCGGCAGCACCGGGTTGCCATAGACACCGCGATCGCCGATCTGGCGCATCAGGTACATGCCCATGGCATAGCCGCCAAGCGCAAAAAAGGCACCATGCCCGAGGCTGAGAATACCGAGATAGCCCCACACCAGGTCGACCGCCATGGCCAGCAGCGCATAGGTCAGATACTTGCCAAGCAGCGTGACCGTGTAGGTCGGCAGATGCAGCGGGCTGCTCTCGGGCAAGCTGGCCAGGATCGGCACAATGACAATGACCGCCAGCAGCACCGCCGGAAAGATGAGCGCGGAGCGGTCACCAGCGAGCAGCGGGGAGAGTGACAGACGCGAGGGAGCCATGGCTCAGGACTCCGCCGCGCGGCCTTTCTGCGGGAACAGCCCTCGCGGTCGCCGCTGGATGAACAGAATGATGAACACCAGCACCAGAATCTTGGCCAGCACGGCGCCCGCCCAGGGCTCGAGTACCTTGTTGGCAATGCCCAAACTGAGGCCGCCAACCAGCGTGCCCCAGAGATTGCCGACCCCACCAAAGACCACCACCATAAAGCTGTCGACAATATAGGCCTGCCCCAGGTTGGGACCGACATTGGTCAGCTGCGACAGCGCCACCCCGGCTACCCCGGCAATGCCCGAGCCAAGGCCAAAGGTGAGCGCATCGACGCGTTGGGAATGCACGCCCATGGCGCGCGCCATGGCACGATTTTGCGACACCGCGCGCACCTGCAATCCCAGGCTGGTGCGGCGTAGCAGCAAAAACAGCAGCGCAAAGACAATCAGACAAAAGAGCAGGATGAACAGGCGGTTATAGGTGAGCGACAGCACGCTATTGACCTGCCAGAAGCCGCTCATCCAGTCCGGATTCGCCACCGGCACATTCTGCGGCGACACCAGCGTGCGCACCGCCTGCTGCAAAATCAGGCTGATGCCGAAGGTGGCCAGCAGCGTCTCTAGCGGTCGGCCATAAAGAAACCGAATCACGCCGCGCTCGATGGCGATGCCGACCAAACCGCAGAAAACAAAGGCCGTAGGAATCGAAAGCAGCAGCGCCACCCCGGAATAGCCCGGCAGGGCGACCTGCAACAGATAGGTGGTGTAGGCGCCGAGCATGATTAGCTCGCCATGCGCCATGTTGATCACGCCCATGACACCAAAGGTGATGGCCAGGCCGATGGCCGCGAGCACCAACACAGAGCCGAGACTTAGGCCAAAAAACAGCGTCTCGAGCTGGCCAAAAAACGCGATGCGTTGATCGATGCCTACTAGCGCATCGGTTGCCGCCGCGCGCACCTGGTCGTCGGGATCATTCTCCGCCAGGCGCGCCAGGGCGTTGCGCACCCGCGGCTCGAGACTTTTCTTCAGTTCCGCGATGGCGGCAAGTCGCTGCTGCAGATCACCGCTCTCGAGCAGGCCCAAGGATCGGGCGGCGTTCAAGGCTGCAAGCACGCGGTTATTGTCTTCAAGCTCCAGACGCTCAGCAATCAACGCCTGATTCTCCCCGCCTGGGTTCTCCAACATCGCTTCGGCCGCGCGCAGGCGCACGCCAGGATCAGGATCAGTGAGTTCCAAACGCGCCAATTGCGCTTCGATGCGCGCGCGCATCAGGTTGTTGATCGGCAGGCGCTTGGCCTTGCGCTTGGTCTCCAGGCCCAGATCCTCCCCGGTCACGGCATCGGTCAGCGCGAACCTGGAGCCCTGCTCGCGCACGAACACCAGACGACTGCTGGACTGATGACGACGCAGGTGCCCCTCGAGCAAACCGCGCAGCAAGGCCGCCGCTTGCGGATGTCCGCTATCCGCGATGGCTTCAATGCCCTTCGCCTTGACCGTGAAATCCCGGTCGAGGATAAGCGCAAAGGCCGCGTCCAGCTTGGGATCATCGGTTTCGACCTCCGCCGCCAATGCCTGTGTGGCTGTCAGCAGCAGCATGAGCGCAAGCAGCGCGAAGGTCAGACGGGGTGTGGTTGGCTGTGGCTGCATAAGGGGAACGTTAAAGATCGCCTGGGGAACCGCCATCGCGGCTGATGGATACTCGTTTGCAACCAACACGTGGCAATGCGTCTTCAACTCTGAGGTTGGTCGCGAGCGGTCGCCGTCGAGGGTAATGACGGCCGCTCGCGCCTCTAGCCCCGGCGCTTAAGCGCCGGGGCCAAAATGCACCGGCTTCAGAAGTTCTGGCCCGAGCACTTGCCGGTCTTGACGTTGTAGTTACCGCAGGACAGGGGGGCGCGCCAGTCGGCGATGATGTCCTTGGAGCCCGGCAGGAAGTTCGACCAGGCGTCGCCAACCACCAGCCCTGAGGTCTCCCAGACGACCTGGAACTGACCATCGTCCTGAATCTCACCGATCAGCACTGGCTTGGTGATGTGATGATTAGGCATCATCGCCGAGTAGCCGCCTGAAAGATTGGGCACTGAGACGCCAATAATGGCATCGGCCACGGCCTCGGGGTCGGTGGTACCAGCCTTCTCGACCGCGTCGACCCACATGTTAAAGCCGATATAGTGGGCTTCCATCGGGTCGTTGGTCACACGATCTTCGTTCTTGATGAACTTGTGCCAGGCCTCGATGAACTCATCGTTCCCTTCGCTCTCGACACTCATAAAGTAATTCCAGGCGGCCAGATGGCCGACCAGCGGCGCGGTGTCGATGCCAGAGAGCTCTTCCTCGCCCACTGAGAAGGCGACCACCGGGATGTCGGTCGCGGAAATTCCCTGGTTGCCCAGCTCTTTATAGAAGGGCACGTTGGCATCGCCATTGATGGTGGAGACCACTGCGGTCTTCTTCCCGGCCGAGCCGAATTTCTTGATGTCCGAGACGATCGACTGCCAGTCGGAATGACCGAATGGCGTGTAGTTGATCATGATGTCTTCCTCGGCTACGCCATTGTCCTTGAGGTAGGCTTCAAGGATCTTGTTGGTGGTACGCGGATAGACGTAATCGGTCCCGGCCAGCACCCAGCGCTCGACACCGAGATTGTTCATCAGATAATCCACCGCCGGGATGGCCTGCTGATTGGGCGCCGCGCCGGTGTAGAAGACATTGCCGGAGGACTCCTCGCCCTCGTACTGCACTGGATAGAACAGCAGACTGTCGAGCTCCTCGAACACCGGCAGCACGGACTTGCGCGACACCGAGGTCCAGCAACCAAAGACTGCGGCCACCTTGTCCTTTTCGATCAGCTCGCGCGCCTTCTCAGCAAACAGCGGCCAGTCAGAGGCCGGATCGACCACCACGGCCTCAAGCTTCTTACCGAGCAGCCCGCCCTTCTCGTTCTGTTCATCGATCAGCATCAGCATGGTGTCCTTCAGCGTGGTCTCGCTGATGGCCATGGTGCCGGACAGGGAATGCAGGATGCCGACCTTGATGGTGTCGTCCTCGGCCAGGACCGGGGTTGCCAAAGTCACCCCAGCGGCCAGCGCGGCGGCCAGCGGGAGGTTTTTCAGAGATGTCGCAATGGGCATGATTTGAGTACCTTAATCAGAGCCGTCATTCACGGGAAAATGTCGCAGTCGCGGGACCTAGCCCCAAGGCAGACTGCTCGACCGTAGGGATTAAGCATCGAGCATGCCAGGCTTCAGTTATTGAGGTAAGGACAGGCAGCACATTGATAATTCGCAACGCCAGAAACCAACTCCATGGCCAAGAACGCACCCCAAAAGAGCGTCCACTCAGGCGCCGCGCACCATTAAAGCGCGCGTCTGGCGTCTGTCCACTTATTCCGACAGCACGCGCAGCCTCCAAGCCCCGAAAACGCTATCAAAGCCCGCGAATCTGGCCGCGAACTGGAGTCTCGACAAAGAGCCCGAGATCGAACAACTGATTGATTAAAAAAAAGCTGTTCTGGCAGGAGACGCCGGCGGCTTGCTCACGCGCCTCGGCGATGGCGGCTGGGCTATGAAGGCCATCCACAAATAATTCCGCCAACTGACGGCTGCGAGGCTGGTTGGCGACGGTCACCCGCTTGGCCAGCGCGCGAAACAGCAGATGGGTATCGTCAGGGCAATCGATGCGGAGGTCCGGGCGCAGCCGCAGCGGGACATCCAGCGGCGGAAAGCGGAGCATGTGCGCGTCAATCATGCCCTCAATCTCCGCGTCGAAGCCCCTGGCATCCGAGAAAAAGGCCTCTCCCAGGACCCGGTATCCTTTCGGATTGGCCTCCGAGGCCGGACAAGGGGTGATCAGTTGAATTCGCTGTGCCCATAGATTGATCAGAAATCCGGAGACGCAGGCAATGGTTGTTGGGGTTTGCGTCAAGGTCGGACTCGCGGACGCGAGAAGTCGCCCGGCGCGTGCCTTGCGGAACCTGGGGTTGGCACCGCGATTCTGCGGGAGCAGTTCGGTCAGCAACAGTTCGCTCGGACTGAAGGCAGTGTGCACCTGCGTGGCAATGGCATGCGACAATATCGAGAAGCGATTAAGTACCCCGCTTTCCTCACCAAGCTTGACCAGCGCGCGGGTGCGTGCAATGTCGGCCATTGGCCGAGCGGTAGTGGTCTGCGGCCAACGGCCGAGCACTTGATGAAAATGCCGCAGAAAGACCTCGTAGTCCGGGTTATCGAACGGTTCAGTCGCCCAGTAACAAAAGGCATTGCCAACGGCAGGGCCGATACGCTCAAGGAGCGACTCCAGCACAGCGCGCCATAGGGCCAGATGCTCGGAAGTCGCTCGCCAGACGCGACCCTGCAGAGAGTCGGAAGCCAGCGCGCAAAACCAGCAGCCGACCGAGCAGCCTTCGCATAGCTCGAAGCTGACCGGTGTATGCACGATGGCGTCGGCCTTGTCCGCGGTTATCTGCCCGGACAAGCGGCCCACTTGGCGATCCCACCAGGCGGCCATGCGCGGCTCGATCGGTCTGTTGCTGCGCCTGTGGGCGTCGCGCCAGTGAAGTTTCTCGCGCAGATGCGCGCAATAGCGACGCACCGCCCGCGGCTGATCCGGCAGGTCATACCCCTGATGGACCGCCTTCAGCAGCGCATCGGACTGCCCAGATGCTAGCAAGGGCGCCACGTCCTCGGCAGGCAACCCAATCCCCCGCTCATCCAGCGCATGCTGCGGGCTCTGCGCCCAGGCATCGCGAAAGGCGGGATCGATGTTCCAGCACTCAAGCACGCGCTTGACGAGCGCGACCTCCTCAGTGTACTCCGCCGGCGCATCGCGTGGCGCCTCAAGCAATGGATGGAACCCCCAAGCCCGCTCGCGCTGCCAGAAGGTCGCCACAGCAGCAGAATCGGTCTCGGCACAACGATTCCCCAATGACTCCCCAGCGTCACCAATGTGAGAAGCGGTCGGAGAATTGGGCTGGGAGAGATGCACTGACGCGGGCAAAGGCTGCGGCGGCGTCATGCCGAAGTGGCCGCTTCCCGTGACGCTGGAGCGATCTCGCTCGGCGCGAGCAGGGTACCTTTCTCGAACAGCTCGTGCAGCAAAAGCAGCGTATGTTCTGGCGCCACTCCCGCCTCAGCCATGCGCGTCTCGGCCAGCTCGGCGACACTGCGAGTGCCATCAGTTAACAAGTCGAGCAGCCTTTGTGGCTGTGGTTGCCCGGATATTGGGAAGGCTAGCTGTGAGATCACGCGTAGGTCGCCATTGTCAGCGAGCTTGATGCGCTGATTGGGTCGCAGGCGCACCAGATCGCGCAACTCAAGAGTCGCCGGCATCTGACGCTCGATCATCAACTCGATGGCGTCGGAGAGCGCTTGCGCGTTGTCGAACCGCGCCTCCTCGAGCACCTGAAACCCGAGGGGCCACTGCTCGCTAGCAGCGCAAGGCGTAATGAGTTGAACGCGGCGGTCAACCATATTGAGCAGAAAGCCCGACACGCAGGCCGTGGTTGAAGCATTGGAGCCCAAGGACAATTCCCCGCCGCGCCGATCGGCGTGGTCCTGCGCGCGGCCGATGTTCGCTTTCTTGTGATGGTCGTCGGACTCGCGGTTTTGCGGAAGCAGTTCCACGCGCAGCAGCTCCTCGGCCGAGAATGCCCGATGCACCTGGTCAAGCACCGACAGGCTCAGTATCGAGAAGCGGTCGATATGTCCACCAAGCGACAAGGAGAGGCGCAGCAGGCGTCTGGTGCGCTCGACATCCGCGGTCGGCTTCGCGGTGGTGGTCTGCGGACAACCGCCAAAGGCGGCGTGAAAGTCAACCAGAAAACGCTCGTAATCCGGATGATCGAGCGGTTCAGTCGCCCAATAGAGGAACCCATGGCGCGCCGCGGTCGGACCGATCACGGCACCGAGTACCTCGAGCACTTCGCGCCAGAGACGCGCATTGGCGTCGCTATAAGGCCAGATGTCCTCGAGCTTAGCGGCCCGCAGGGCACAGAACCAGCAGTGTACCGAGCAGCCGCGCGTCAGCTCGATAGACAGTGGTGCATGGACAATGCGATCCGCCTTGACCGCCCCGACCTCACCACCCAGACGATAAACCTGGCGCCACCACCATTTCGCCAGCCGCGGATGCCGCGGCTCATTCTCCAGCCGGTGGCCATGGCGATGGCGGATCTTCTCGCGGATAAAAGCCCGGTAGCGCAACACCGAGTTTGGGAAGGTGCTAGTGTCCCCGCGCGCGATGGCGTCGTTCAGGGCCAACGCGGTTTCATGATCGATCAGCGGATGCAGCTGCCGCGGTGACAGTTTGAGATCGAACCGACGCAAGGCCGCAGCCGGATCGCGCGCGTAATCCTCGCGCATGCGCGCGTCGCTGACCCAGCGCTCGAGCGCGCGCTTGGTCTCGGCGACATCGACCCTGTAGTCATGCGGGACCTGGTCGAGGTCGCCAAGCAGCGAGATGAAGCCAGCCGCGGCTTCTTCGGCAGGAAAATGCGACTGTTGCTGGTCGCCGGGATGCTGGGACATAAGGGTTCCTTGAGGTGACCTGAATGATCCGAACTAGGTACCGGAGACAGTCGCCGCAACCTCCACCACGGTCACCACCTGAATCTGCTCTTCGAACTCACAGGTCACCACCGCGCAGGCATCTAGCACTACAGTCACGCTCTCGCTTTGATCGGTGACGACCTCGGTACTGGAGCTGCTACTGGCATCCCCGCCACCTGCCACCCGGTCAAGCTCGTCATCGCTAAGCTCACCGCCGACCGCGGTTGCAGGCGCCATGGGCACGACCAGGTAGCGCCGTTTCTGGGAATTCTGCAATACCCGAATCTGCTGACCCTCGGAGAGCGGGAAACGACTCTCGAGCAAGCCGATCAAGCGGTCCTTATCCGGATGAGCGTCGTTCATGTCGACAGGCAGCACCACGTGTTGGATGAGATCGGTGTCCGCGAGCGCGATGACCTCGGTCTCATCGCCAAGATGAATGCCCTCCTCGCGCAGCACGGTCTTGGAATCGGCGAGCAGGCGTTCGCGATACGCGGAATCCTTCCAACTCTTAGCAATGGCGGAAGCAAAAATGGTATTGGCTTTGATACTGACGGACATGTAGCGCTCCTCTTTCTCTGTTTGAACAGCGGACCCAAACCCATCCGTCGGCATTTGAACAACACCCCGGCGGACAATGAAATCTATCATGCACCCTCATGTAGACACTTGACCTGCGGCAGACGTATGGCTCGCAGCGCCCCGCCAGTGGGCGCTAATCCGCCCTCCGGGAAAATCCTGATGCCGAGGGAAAGCTGGCTGTTCGCCACGAATCGCGAGACTGATCAGGCGATCGTCCAGCGCAAGCGCCAGCCTCGCATCAAGCAACTCGCCACAAAGCGCACTGACTTGGTGGTCGGTCAACCGCATCACCGGCCCTTGCGTCGGCGCTCGGGCCAAGCCGGCCTGCAGATCCTCAAAACGCACGGCCGCATCGCCCAACTCGTAAAGCGCGCGCAGCGGCCCCTTGAGACGATGGTGGCGGCTCGCCGCGCAGCCACGGGTGTCAAGAATATCGAGCCCCTCCCCCGCGTCCGACCGCGCGAGTATTGGCTGCAGCGGTGCGCGGAAAAAGGTGTCAAACCACGCGGTGGTGACATCGCAAAGACGCGCCACACCCGGCGGGAGCTGAAAATCGAAATGGCCGGCAATGGCGTAGCGACCGTCCGGACCAATGGGCACTGGATCATGCTCGAAGAAATATGACAGCTCGGTCAGGTCCGCCTCACCGAGCGGATACACCAGTGGCATCGCCGGATGGGGCCGCAATCGCAAGCCGTAAGCCTCTGGATCGCGGTGATAATCGCTGAAGCGGTCAAAACGCAAGCGCAAGACGACACCAGGCGCGAGGTGTTCAATGGCTGGCAACCATTCCGCAGTCTGCCGATGCCAGTCGTCCCGCTCGCCTGGCAGCCCCCAGAGTAAGTTGTAGGTGCTCAAAATGCCGAATTCGCGCGTCCACTTGAGCAACTGCAGATTCTGCCAGGCTTCGACGCCCTTGTTCATCAGTTGCAGCAATTCGCTGTGCAGCCCTTCCAGCCCGACTTGCACATAATGAATACCGGCATCGGCCAAAGCACGAACCTGATCGCGTGACAACCCCGCGCGGATCTCGCAGAACAAACGCCGTGGCGGGCCCTTTGTCCGCGGTTGTAAAGGCCCCTGCTCAGCGGACGGATCAGCCAGTCGCTTTGCCAGATGGATGGTTAGCTCACGCAGCAGTCGCGGCGGCGGCACGTTGTCGACGAGTTCGAAATCCCGACACTGGTGCCGCAGTTCAAGGGCGTCCATCTCGGCGATGAGCCGTTCGGTGCGCTTACCGCGCTGACGCAGACGCTCGCCGTTTAACCCGCAGAAGCTGCAGCGGCCCCACCAGCAACCGCGCGAGCCCTCAATCGGCAGACCGGGGCGGATGTTGGATTCGAGCCCAAGCCGGCGGACCCAATCGAAAAACGGCTGGTAATTCGGCACCGGGCTGGCGTTGAGATCGGTGCAAATAGCAAAACGCTCCATGTGCGGACGCTGATAGCCGGCCTCGCCGCGCGCGCGGTTTGCCGGCCCCCAAACACCCGCTGCGAGCGCCGCGAGCGGTATCTCGCGCCCATGCTCCAGGATCTGCTGCACCAGGGACGCGATCAGTCCCTCACCCTCGCCGCAGACGACATAATCGACCCAGGGAAAACAGCGATGGCTCGCCAGCCCCATCGGCCCCTCGCAGTTGGCACCGCCAAGCAAGGTGATGACATCTGGGGCCAGCCGCCTGACTTCGCGCAGAATCGCCAACGAAGCACCATGCTGCTGAAAATTCGAGCTGCAGCCGATAATGGGCGCGCGCGAGGCGAGCAGGTAGCGCGCGGCGAGGCGAACAAATTCGCTCGCCTGGCGGCGGTAATTGGTGCAGCCCTCGACCACCGCCTGCACCGCCGCCGGGTCCGGCTCCGGCTTGCCGAGCATGTAGCGCGCCAGCGCATTCAGATAGCGCCGGTCGGTATCAGGGCGAGCACCAAAAGCCGCTTCGCCAAACAGCCAGTCACCAAAATAAAACTTCAGATAGCGATAGGGCCGATCATGGGCGCGACTGCCATGGCGTTTGGCGAACCAGAGATTGAAGTAACAGCTCTGCGCGGCGATGCCGGCCTGATCCAATGCCGCCTGCAGCAAGCCCAGCGCCGGTAATGGCCGCGGCAAGGGCGCGAAGGGCATGGACACCAGACACACTGTCGAGCTCGATGGGTGGGGACCGCATAGCTCTGCGTCTCCTTTAACTGTCTCGCAATCATGTTTTGCGGACCTCATCATAGCGCCCGCGCCAATGCCTTAGGTGTATCACATAGATGCTCATGGCTTACCCTGCATACAGGCAGCAACCGATCCTTCTCTGGCCGCAAGAACCAGCAGCGAAAAAGACACGCGCTCATGACCGGTAGAAACTCGCGATCAGATCTGAGATGCGCGCAGCAGCGGCGGGGTCCTCGACGCCTCGCAGCGGGTTGGCGACAGCCGCCGTCAATGCCCGCAAGACACCAGGCGGGCCATGGTTGCGCAGCTCCGCCTGGAGGGCGTCCCCATCGCCCGCGCGCGCCAAAGCCGCCAGGTGCCGGTAGCGCCGCGCCTGCTCCGGGTGCATCAGCGCCAGGGTCTCGCAACAGCCAGCAACTCCGGGCAGATGCCGCAAGCGCAACAGCAGCGGTACAAGCAGCTCCGGAATCCGCAGCGGCCGCCGCGGTAAGCCCGTGGTATGCAGCTTCAGGCTATGGTGCTGGCGCATGTGATCGACCAGCAGGCGCGCCAGATCCTGCCCGGCCGCAGGGTCGTTGAGCCTTCCGTCGTCCAAATAAAAGTCCTGCCCGGCCGCACAAAAGTCGTCGCTGATGGCCGTCAGGCGCTCCATATCCAGACCGGGCTCGCGCTCGAGCCGGCAGAGAATATTCGACACCCCCGGCGCCACCACACGCACAGTTGGAAATTGCAGTATCGGGTGGGTCAGATCGACAATCATCAGCTCGCTTCCAAGCCTTGCGATGCAACGCTCGAGCTCGGCGATCTCCGCACCACAGTCGCGATCCGGCGCCGCAGGCGGGAAACTCACCACAGGCCCTTGCGCCATAAAGCTGAGCTCGCCGGGATACTCGTAGCTGCGCAGCAGCGGATAGAGCGGATTCGGGCGTCCCGATTCCTCCGGCAGATGCTTGAACAGCTGATGCCAAAGAATGTCGTAGGGATTGCTGGCGTCGGCCGCGAACACCCGCCAGCGGCTCTGGCTTTCTTCGGTCAGGCAGCGGATCAGGGCCTCGCGCGGACGCGGTGATGCGGCGACACGAAAGCGCTGATAGGCATAAGCCGTCTTGAGCGGATTCCCGGCATCCTTCATGCGCGGGTCGGTCATCATCAGGCCGATGCAGGGCAGGCCCAAGCCGAGCGAGAAATCCTTGATTTGCCAGTCGATACCGCGGTCCGCGCAATAGCGAAGAAAAGCCGCGACCGCGGGATCATCCGGCAACGAGTCCGGGTCGATGGTCGGCAACTCGGGCTGCTCAATGATCGCGCTAACCGCCGCAAAGCGCTCCAGCACCTCACAGATGCCCTGAATGGTGGCTTCCTCCAGCGTATTTCCCGAGGCCAGTCCATTGGTGCCGGACACCCGCTCGATCAGCGGCCAAGGCAGGCGCACCGCGGCCTTGCGGCTCAGCGACCAGCCACTGACCCAGTGCTGACTGAGCGCATCCGCAGCCAGCAGGCGTTCGCTCGCCGCATCTGTAGTCTTAGGCGCAACCAGCCAAGTGAGAGGAATTGCCTGTTTCACCTCCGCCGCCGTGCCACGCCGGTAGCCGGTCAAGTAGGCACCCTGGCAAAAGGCGTCGTAACCGGCCACCCGGGTAGCCTCCGGCAGCGGCTGTCGAAAGCGCAGGCTGCGAAAATACAGCCCGGCCGAAAAGCGCTCAGCCAACTCGGCAAACGCACTGGCGCGCGCCAGCGCCGGCGACACGCCTTTGCCGGAAGCCTCCATGCCGAGTTCATCACAGCGCACCCGTAACCAGCTCAGCTCGCGATTCCCGCCAAGGGTGCCCGATGTTTCGCCGATTTTCAGCCCCAGCCGGGCAAACCCGGCCTGAATGCGCGCGATGGTATGACTCACTGGCGCGCATTTGAAGGTTTCAGCGTCCCGTCTCCAGGCGCTGCCCGCGATCGTCAGCGGTGAGTCCGTCATTGCCGAATCCAGCATGGCTGATCTCCGTTGGGCAGGCTCATAGCATCTGGCGACGGGCCATGGCCGCGAACAGGCCACCGGCCGCCAGCAGGGCCTGGTAATCGCCGTGCTCGACGACACGACCTCGGTCGAGCACATAGATGCGGTCGGCATGCATGATGGTGCTGAGACGGTGCGCAATGACGATGCGCGTGCTGTTAAGGGTCTCCAGCCCTTCGGTGACGGCTTGCTGACTGCGATTATCCAGCGCGCTGGTGGCCTCGTCGAAGATCAGTACCCGCGGGCGATGCACCAGCGCACGCGCAATCATCAACCGCTGCCGCTGCCCACCAGAGAAGGTGGTTGCACCCTCACTCAGGTGGGTATCCAGCCCCATCGGTAGAGCCTCGATGTCATCGGCTAGTCCGGCCAGGCGCGCCGCTTCCATCACCTGGTCTCGGCTCAACTGGGCACCGCCGGCAATGTTCTGGTAGATCGAGCCCGACAACAGCATCCCGTTCTGCAGAACGACCCCAAACCCGCGGCGCATGGCGTGCTTGTTCAGACCGGCGATATCCTTGCCATCAAGAAACACAGAGCCGGCCTCCGGCGTCTCGAATCCCAGAATAAGCCGCACCAAAGAGGACTTGCCAGCGCCGGACGGTCCCACCACCGCAACCATCTCGTGCGGCGCGGCATGCAGGCTGACACCATCGAGCACTACCGCACCATCCGGCTGGTAGCGGAACACCACACCTTCGACAGCAACCTCCCCCTGAATGTCGCCCGGGTCCGCCGCGCCTTCGCTCTGCTCTGTTGTCGTGGTCAGGATGGGCTCGACTCGCTCATAGTAGGCCGGCAGGATGCTCAGGCGCACCAGCATGGAAATGAGCCCGAAAGCCCCGCCGACGAACTGCCCGAGCGCGACATTGAAGGCGACAAAGCGCGCTGTTGGCATGATCTCCTGCAGCTGTCGGCTGTCGAGCTGCCCCCAAGTTGCAGGCGTCTCGTAGAAGGCCAGCAGCTCATGTCCCTGCCAACTGATGGCCAGAATCACCGCCACCATGGTGAAATGGGAGAAGCCTGACTTGAACACCGTCAGGATGTTCTCCAGCCGCTGCTGGTCGTAGCTGACCTGCTGCAGCTTGGCGTACAGCTGCCCCCAGTGAGCAAAGGCGGCCGGCTCTGCTCCCGCCACCCGCAGCTTGGTCAAGCCATCGAGCAGGCGCAGAACCACGCCTTGCAAATGCCCTTCGCGCTTTAGGATCTCGCGGTTCTTGCCCACGACTTTGCGTCCGGCGTAAACGGCGATCGCCCCATAGAGGAGCACCGCCACCAGCACCGCCAGGGTCACACGCCAGTCATAGTAGAACAGCAGACCAAGGCTGAATACGGCGATGATGCCGTGGGTGATGCCAGATAGTGCCGTGTCAGACAGCACCTTGCGCATTGCATCGACGCTCATGGCTCGATTGGCGAGGTCGCCAGCGGCAAAGTCATGGAAAAATCGCGCAGGCAGTTTCAGCAGTCGGTCCCATACCGCTGTCTGCACCGAGGTTGTCATGCGCCCCTCGATGCGCAGCAGATGGAGCCCCTGCAAAAGACCAAAGCCATTACGCGCCCAGCCGGCGACCAGAATCGCCAGCACCACAACCAGCAACTGCCCGGTGGCCGCCAAAGGAATAATCGGATCGAACACGCGCTGACTCAATGTCGGCATCGCAAGCGACAGCATACCGCTGAGCAGAATCAGCAGTACCACCAGCCAGACGTCCGCCCTCAAGCCGCGCAGCCCAAAGCGCAGCACCGCCGGGGCGCGCAGCGGCCCATCCGGAAAAGGCCGGTAGAATACCCTTGCCTTGCTGTCGAAGCGGGCCGCCAGTTCGCGGTCCACACCCAGTCGCAAACCGCTTGCCGGGTCGATCGCGTCGTAGCGGCGCCACCGGCCGGGCAGCAACAACTGTGGCTTACCCTCCCCAGTCAAGGTTGCAAACAGCGGTTCCTGGGCATCCCTCCACCAGTCCCCCTCAAGCTCGACCGCGCGCAGAAAAAGCCCGGCTCGCTGGGCCAGAGCCAGCATAGGATCATCTGTGGCGAGCGCCTGACGCAGCTCATCCTCATTCGGGCGCTTGATGCCGAATTCGTCCGTCACCAGCCAGAGCAGATTGATCATTGGCTCCGGCGAGGGTGTCGGCAAACGCCTGCGACGCATGCCGAGAATGGCAGCGAGCGACCACAAAGAGGATTCGACGGATCGCTCAAGCGCGGCCCGGCTGCGCCTGATGCGAGTGCCAGCCTGTTGCTCCTGCATTGCCAGCGCATCGGGGCCGAGCGCGAGCAGCCAGTTCAGAAACTCGCTCAGCGCGGTCTCAAGGGTTGCTCGGGTCAGCAATTCCGCCGAATCCACCACCTCACAGGTGCAGTCGGCCCGCGCATGGAGCCAGAGATGGCCGCACAGCGGAAACCAGAGCGGAACCTGACGCGCCACCCCGCGCGGGCCCGATGCCAACAGAGCATCCGCTGAAGAATGCAGCCAAAGGACGCGACTATGCGCGGTGGCCAGCTTCTCACCCTGAGCCAGCGTCAGCGGTCCCGCCAGCAGCGCGCGGGCTTGCGATGGCGGCCGCGACAACCAGTCCGCACGGGCCAGTGCACCGAGCATGGTATCAACGGCTTCGCTCAGCGCCGCGGCTTGGCCCGAATCGGCAGGCGCCCGCGCCAGGATTGACCGGGAAAGTTCGGCAACCCGGGTGCCCTGTCGCGGCACGGCGAGCAGATGCAGTTGTTCACACGGATGTGTCAGCTGCGGGCACAGGCTGCCCGCTGGAAGAGTACAAACATGGTGGCGGCGCCCCGCATCCGCCGCTTCACCAGGCACCAGAAACAACTCGAGGGCGCCGGCAAGCACCAGCCTGGGTGCTTGCAGCGCGCCCAACACGAAAGCCTCGCGGCTACCGACCGGCAGCTGATCCTCGATGCTCAGACCCAAGGCCGCAGCCAACGCATCGCAATCCACCGGCTTTGTGGAGGGCACCGCGGCGCTCGCTGCCGGGTCCTTCTCGGTCATTGCGCCTGTACCAGGCGGAAGTAGGCTCCACGCGCAGCCACCAGGCTGTCATGGTCGCCACGCTCGATGACCTTGCCGCGCTTCAGCACGATGATCTCGTCACTATCGCGAATCGTGCTGAGCCGATGGGCGATGATGATGCAGGTGCAGCCCCGACGACGCAGATTGTTGTCGATCTGCTGCTCGGTCAGGGGTTCGAGTGCCGCAGTGGCCTCGTCGAGAATCATCACGCTGGGGTTGCGCGTCAGTGCCCGAGCGATTTCCATACGCTGCGCCTGTCCGCCGCTGAAGGCGGGCGCGGCGATGCCGACCTCGCTGGCATAGCCACCGGGGCGTGCGGCGATGGTCTCGTGGATACAAGCATCCTGCGCGGCGCGCACGACATCCGCCTCGCTGATGCTCGTATCCCAGAGGCGGAGATTGTCGAGCACGCTGCCCGGAAAGAGTTTGATGTCCTGGTCGACCGCGGCGACCGAGGCGGTGAAGATCTCGCGTGGAATCTCGGCAAACGGGCGTCCATCATAAAGAATCTCCCCGCTGTTCGGCGGATAGAGCCCGAGCAGCAGGCGCCCGAGGGTCGACTTCCCGCTGCCCGAGGCTCCCACAAAGGCGATGCGCTGTCCGGGTTTGACCTCCAGGCTGAGCCCGTCGACCAGCGGCGGATCAAGATGGCTGTAACCGAAGGTCAGATTGCGCACGCTGATGTGACCGCTCAGCAGCGCCATCGGCTCCTTGATGGTTCCGGTGCCCGTCTCGATGTCGGGCTGCGCCCTGCTAGGACCGTCCGATCGCAATGAGCGCTCGCCTTCGGCCAACAGCGGATCGCTCGGATAGTCGAGCACGTCATTGATGCGCAGCAGCTCGCCGCGCGCTGTCTGCAGGGTGCCGGTAAAGCCGATCAGGTGGGACACCGGCCCCGTGACATGCGACATCATGCTTTGGAAAGCAATCAAGGCCCCGACAGTCAGGTTTCCGTCGATGATCAACAATCCCCCAAGGCCGAGCACCAGTGAGGTCAATCCTTGATTCAGCAGGGAGGGTGCGGCCGAGAGCAGCCGCGAGCTGACCCCCAGGGACTGCTGTGAGTTGATCATCAGCGTTTGGTGTCCGGCCCATGAGGCGAAAAAGTCGCGCTCGCTGCCGCTGGCCTTTAAGGTATCCATTGCCTGCAGACCGGCCATGGCCACGCCGGTCAGCTTGCCGCTCTGTTTGAGCAGACGACTGTTGATATCGGCGAGCTGACCGCGCATCAGCGCAGCCACGCCCAGCCCGGCGAGGGAAAAGGCCACCACCACCAGTGTCAGCTCGACGCTGTAGAGCAGCATCACCAGCAGATAAAAGCCAATCATCAGCAGATCGGCCAGGGTCGATGACAACGGGCCAGACAGCAGGGATGCCAGCCGGTGACAGGACTGAACCCGCGCCGCCACATCCCCGACATAACGCTGGGTATAGAACACCACCGGAACCCGCAGGACATGCCAGAAAAACTGGCTTGCCGAGGTGATCGCGAGACGGGTACGCAACAGCAACAGGTAGCGCTGCTGCATCCAGGTGATCAGCACCGAGAACACCGCCACCAGCGCCAATCCAACCAGCAGCGGCAAAATCCAGCTGTTGGCGCCGCGTACCAGAACATCGTCGATGAAGGTCTTGAGCAGAGCCGGCACCAGCAAGCCCGGCACAACCAGCATCAGGGTTGCCAGCAAAGCAATCGACAGCAACCCCTGTGCACCCTGCAGGCGCGCGCTCAATGCGTGGAACAAGCTCGCACGCTGTCCACCGGGCGCGAAAGCCGCTGTCGGCTGCATCTGCAGCGCAATACCGGTGAAACCGTCGCTGAATTCTTGATGCGTGATGCGGCGCGGACCGACGGCGGGATCGTTGAGGTAGACGTGGCGGTGGTCCTGACCCTCAAACACCACGAAGTGATTGAAGTTCCAGAACACGATGAAGGGTGGCGGCAGTGCGAGCGCCCCGGCGAGATCGAGCTTCATGCCACTGCTGTCGAGCCCGTAATGACGCGCGGCCTTGACGATATTGCTTGCCTTGGCACCATCGCGCGACACTCCGGTCTCAACCCTGAGCGTCTCGAGCGGCTCCCACCGGCCGAAATAGGCCAACATGATCCCAAGCGCCGCCGCCCCGCATTCGACCGCTTCCATCTGTAAAATGGTCGGGGTGCGCTTGCGTTGGAGCTGGCGACGCGCGCGCATCATCGCAGGGCCCAAGCGCGCATTGGAGTGGCGAACGCCATCAGGAAGGGCGCGTCCAAGCGGCGAACAGCGGAATCACGAATTCGATCGGGCGCTGCTCGCGAACCACCACCGAGACCGCGGCGGTATCGCCTGGTGTAATGGTCACTGGCGGTCCTTGCGAGGAGGTCCATTGCAGACCGCTTTGAGTTTTTTCATCCTTGATCAGGGACAGGGTGACGCTAATCGGCGCCCCACCTTGGAGCAGAGTCTGTGCCAGCGTCTGATTCCCCAGCCGCGCGACCAGGGCGTCCTCGGTCACCGGCAGCAGGCTAACGGCCTCGACCCGCGCGAGCAGGCTGCCATAGCGGTCGCGCTCGACCGACAGCGGTGAAACTTCGGCCTCCATCCCGGTCTGAATTTGCTTTCCCTGGCCCACGGCGAAATAGCCGACTGCATTAAGGGTTTCGCCCCATTGCTCAACCACCGCCACCAATTGCCCGACCTCCACCATCGCCCCTGGGGCCAGATCGAGCTCAGTCACCACCCCGGCGACCGGACTGGTGACGATCTGCTCGCTGCCTAGGGTCGCGAGCAACCGTTTAACCGGCGCTTCGGCCTGCTCAACAGCGGTGCGCAGACTCAGGTCCTGCTGGCGGTTCTGGTTCTCGGCCTCGCTCAGCGACAAGCGATTCTGCGCAATCTGGTCGCGCGCCTTGGCAATCGCCTGGGTGGTGGAGAACAGGCTCGAACGAGTCGACTCAACCTGTTGGCGAGTGTAATAGCCCTTCTTCAGCGCCGCCGTCTGAGTGTTGAGCAAATCCTGCAGGAAGTTCAGCTGCTGCTCGCTGTCGGCAATCACCGACTGCAGGGTTTTTTCCAGCTCGGCGGTGGTCTTGCGTCGCAGGTTGGTATCTTCCTGCAGGAATTTCGACTGGGTCGCGTACTGCTCCTGCGCCAAACGCAAGGCGGCTTGCGCGCTGACCAGTTCGGCCTCGTCGACCGGCAATGCTAGGGTGGCAATGGTTGCTCCGGCAGCCACCCGATCACCGGCATTGACCGCCACCGAGCGCACCGACCCGGCCGCCTGCGCCTGAAGCCTATATGTGTTCACGTCAGCCAGGGTGATCACCCCCATGCCATTGACGCGAATCGGAATCTGCCCGAACAATCCCCAAGCAGTGGCAAGCAGGATCAACGCACCGAGAATGCCAAGCAGCATCCATGCCCGGGGATGGGTCAACCGCAGCATTGCATCGAGCTGCTCCGGGCTGCGCATTCGTTGCAGCGCTTCCGACCGGTATAGGTCAGTCATTAAGTATCGAGGATCTCACGGATCGAATCTACCGGGGCGAAGAGCGCTAAGAATCAGCACCCGCCGGGAGCCCCGCGGGTGCCTTCCATGGCTCGCGGCAGTCCGCCTGTCGCAGGAGGCGACAAGCAGGTGCGCATTGGCACCGATCTTTCAGGTGATAAAACCGGGCACCACCGCCACCTCTACCTCGGCCACGGCTGTGGTCGTGGTTTCGGTGTCCTGCAACTCGGTGGTCTCGGTCACCGTCACTTCGGTTGTCTCAGCTTCGACTGCCTCGGTGGTGTTGGTCGTGGTCGCTTCGACATCGCCACCAGCCACCTTATCGAGATCCGCGTCACTCACTGCGGCGGCACCAAGCACTGCGGCAGCCACAGGAATGGTCAGATAGCGCAGCGAATCGGTATTCTGCAGCAGGCGAATTTCCTGACCGGATTCGAGCGGAAAATTCTTGCCAAGAAAACTGTACAGCTTATCCTTGTCGGGATGATCCGAATGCATGTCAGGTGGCAAAGCCACATATTTGATCTGATCCGTATCTTCAAGCACCTCAACCCGAACCCCGGGCGGAATATCAAGTCCTTCGTCCTTCAGCGTGGCGACCGGGTCGCTTAACAGCCGCTGCTTATAGGACGGATCTTTCCAACTCTTGGCAATCGCTGCGCCATAGACGGTTTTTGCCTTCATACTTGCTGCCATATCGGTCCTCGCCTCCTCAGAACGCGGGCACCCGATATGGGTGCCGCCAAATGGATATCGGGTTACGAAAGCCGCGCGCCCTGGCCGGTTCGCAACACGTCTGCGGCGATCACCCTCGCCGAGCGCGCCCGGGGGTCGACTCCCCTACCGTCCTAGAAGCATAGTCCAATTTTCGCAATCCATGACGTCTATCATGCCCCGCATGTCCTAACCATCCCCCCAGGCCCCATGAAACGCCATCGACACCTGTTGTTTGTTGTTTTCTGCTGCGGCGGCTCGGCACTAATGCCGGCGCGAGGCGAAACTCTCGCCGCCATGCTAACGCGGGTTTACGACACCAACCCTGATATCCAGACGGCCATCGGCGAGGTCCGCGCCAGTGCCGAACTGCTTCCCCAGGCTCGCGCCGACTGGCTGCCGCAGGTCGACCTCATTGCTACCGAAGGCCGCTCTCGCATTCAGCAGGTCACCAAGGACGACACCCAGGGCCGCAACACAGTCGCGGACATGAACGAGCGTCTAACCGACCGATCGCTCGAACTCGAACTATCGCTCAGCCTTTACGAAGGCGGTGCCCGCTCCGCCAACCTCGCCTCGGCTGAGTCCCAGGTCGCAGCCACTGTCGCCGAGCTCGACCAAAGCGTCGCCCAAACGCTGTTCACCGCCACCCAGGCGTATGCCACCGTGATGCTCTATCGTGAACTGACGCGGCTGAACGATGACATCGAAAAATTCTTGCTTAAACTCTCGGCTGAGTCGGACGACCTGTTCGAGAACCGGCTGATCACACTGACCGACCGCGCTCAGACGCAGGCCAGTCTGGCTGCGACTCAAGCCAACAAAGCAGCGATCCAGGGCGAACTGGCCCAGGCCGAAAGCGACTATCTGGCCGTCTCTGGCGCTGCGCCCGATCAGCTGCCGCCGCGCTGGAGCCTGCTCCCCGCCCTTCCTGTCAGTCTCAACGAGACCAAAACCACCGCCCTTCGGGCCAACCCCGCATTGCGTGTCGCTCGTCTTGGCGCCGACACGGCCGCGAGCGACATCAAGGTCGTGCGCGGACAGCTGCTACCGAGCGTCACCGCCTACACCACCCTAACGCGCAGCTGGGATAAATCCCGCTATACCAACGCCCTAGACTATTCGGAATTCGAGCGCGAGGACGACTTGACACTTAGCCTGCAAGTTCAGGTACCGCTTTTTTACGGCGGCGAGAACCACTCCCAGGTGCGCCAGGCGCGTGCCAATCTCAGCGTGGCAAAAAGCCAGGCCCGCAGCGCATCGAATTCACTGATCAACGCCATCGAAAGCGCCTGGGCCCAACACAGCTCCGCGCGCGCACAAAGCCAAAGCACGGCCCGGGAGGTCAGCGCCTACCGCGACACCCTCGCCGGTTTCGAGCGCCAGCTGCGCGACGGCACCTCCACCATGAAAGACCTGCTAGATGCACGCACCGAACTCGACGAAGCGCTCGAGAACCAGGTCTCGCTCCAATACCAGGCCTTCCTCGCCCAGGCTCAAATTCTAGCGCTGATGGGCCGCTACACGCCCCAAGACCTGAAACTCGCTGTCTCCAGCTTCGACACCCAGGCGTACATTAACCGGGTGCGCCGCAAGCTCTTCGGTACCCAGTTGCCTACGCCGTGAACGTGGCGATCATTGTGTTCCGACGGGGCTGCCGTCTCACCCCCCGAGCGCATATCCGGGGAGGGCAGGCGTTGAGGATCGACACCGTCAACGATTGCGTCAGCTATTCGGGCTCCACCTTGAGGACAGCGCTGCGAGCGATGCAGCGAGCCGGCGAGGTCTTTGCAGCAGGCTGTTTTTCGGTATAATTTCGCCCATTAGGAAACCCTGATATTCCATAACCCCGATTTTGAAGACGAGGTACGACCATGCCCACTTATGACTATCGCTGCGATGCCAACGGCCAGGTGGTGGAAGTCAACCACCGCATGAGCGAGTCCCTGGCCACCTGGGGTGAGCTGTGCGCGCAGGCCAAGATTTCGTGCGGTGACACGCCCGAAGACACGCCGGTTTATCGCATGGCCAACGGCGGCAACCTGATCTCGAGCAACAGCCTGGGCAGCGGCATGGCGCCCGCGCCCGCCTGTGGCACCGGCGGCTGCTGCCCGTCTGGCATGTGCGGGCTCAACTGAGCCGGGCACCTAATCCAGTTGCGGCAGCTGACCGCCCAGCGTGACCGTTAGCTCCGCGACCTGGCCATTACGCCAGATACGAAGGCGCACCTGATCGCCGATCTGGAAATCCTCCAGGATCTCGATCAGGTCGCCCATTCCCTCTACCTCACGCCCGTTGACCGACTGAATGATGTCCCCGGGAATCACCCCGCCGCCCGCCGTCAGCCGGGTGGTACGCAGCCCGGCGCGGTCGGCCGGGGAGCCGGACTCAACGCGCAGAATCAGCACACCGCTAACCCCGAGCTCCTTGAGCACTGCGCGACTCGCGTCATCGTCGGCAAAAATGCCAAGCCGCGGGCGGATATAGCGCCCGTAGGCAATTAGCTGCGGCACCACTCGATTGACGGTATCAACCGGCACCGAAAAGCCGATGCCGGAGAAGCCCCCGGTCGGGCTGAAAATGGCGGTATTCACCCCGATCAGTCGCCCGGCACTGTCGATCAGCGGACCGCCGGAGTTGCCCGGGTTGATGGCGGCGTCGGTTTGGATCAGCCGGCGAATTTCGGTCCCATCCTCGGAGACAATGGTCCGGTCGAGCGCCGAAACCACGCCCGTGGTCAGGCTGTAATCGAGGCCAAACGGGTTGCCGATGGCGAAGACCTTCTGACCGACGCGCAAGTCCTTACTGGCACCGATGGTGACCGCGCGCGGGCCGGCAATGGGCACCTCGATGCGCAGCACGGCCAGGTCATGCTCCTGACTGGCGCCGATCAGATTGGCGGCATAGGTGCGCTGATCCGCCAGCCTCACCTGCGCCCGGCTCGCGCCCGCGATCACATGGAAATTGGTCACCACATGGCCCTGGTCGTCCCACACGAAGCCAGAACCGGTGCCACGGCGCACCTCAGCCAGATTGCGCGTCCAGGGCAGCGCCACCTCGGAGATGGTCGAGATGTAGACCACCGATTGGCTGACCCGCTCGAAAATCTCAATGGTGGCCAGCTCGTCGGCGGCCAGGTCGCCGCGCGCAGTCACCACGCGCGGCTCGGCGTTGAGACCGATCAGCCAGTGTTCCAGCCAGGGGCGCCCAGCAAGGAAGAGCAGAAAGGCGATAACGGCCCAGAAAAGGCCGCGAGAGAGAGAAAATCCGTGCATAATTCAGGGGTATTTTTTATCTTGGTCAGACGTCGCGTTGTGGCCGATCCCGATTGTCAGAACGCAAGGACGCCCGCGATGCCCGCACAGTATACTGTGACATCTTTGGTCGTTTCAGACCGACTGCTCAGACCGACTGGGAGCCGCTCGTCAGCACGGACAGCCTTGTTATCGGCGGCGCGCCACCCACATCATTTCCCCGTGCAACCTCTAACCACTGAACTTCAGGAGAGAACTATGGATCTTCCAAAAAACGTTGGTGATCAAGACCGCAACATCCGTTTTGCCGTTGGCGGCCTGCTCGTGCTGGCTGGCATCTTCACCGGCAACATCATCCTTACCGTGCTGGGTCTTGTTGCCGTAGGCACCGCCTACCTGCGTACCTGCCTGGCTTACGTGCCGCTGAAAATCAACACCATGAAGGCAGGCGACGGCAAGTAACCGCCGATCGCCGCATTCTGGCGCAGGCGCAAGGACGCGCCTACCCCGCACGACAACCAGGAAGCAAGATCGCGCTAAGTTATCCAGTTCTCGCATTCGCTCGCAACCGGGTGAGCACCCGCGGCCCAGCGCGCCGCGATCCGACCGGTTCCTCATCCAACCTCAGCATGCAGCATCCCCGGCCTGAATGACCTGCGACTCTCTGCTCGAAGCACATCATCTGGTCAAAGACTACCCAGGCGTGCGAGCAGTCGATGGACTGTCATTTTGCGTGCGTCGCGGCGAATGCTTTGGCCTGCTCGGCCCCAATGGCGCGGGCAAGACCACCACGCTGGAAATGCTCGAGGGCATCCTGGCCCCGACGTCCGGCGAGATTCTGTTCGACGGCCTTCCACTCGACCCTTCCTATCGCGAGCGCACCGGCATTCAATTCCAGGCTACGGCGCTGCAGGACTTCCAGAGCGTTGGCGAGTCCTTGGCGATGTTCGAGAGCCTCTACCACCGCCGCGCCGACCGCGACGAGCTGATTGCACTCTGCCACTTGCAGGATATTCTCAAGCGCGACACCCGCAAGCTTTCGGGGGGCCAGCGCCAGCGCTTGCTGCTCGCGATTGCGTTGGTAAATGACCCAGATCTGGTATTCCTCGACGAGCCGACCACCGGGCTCGATCCGCAATCACGCCGCAATTTCTGGAGCCTGATCGAAACCGTGCGCCGCCGCGGCAAGACCATTGTGCTGACCACGCACTACATGGAAGAGGCCGAGCGCCTGTGCGACAACATTGCCATTGTCGATCAGGGCCGCATCATTGCCGAAGGCGTGCCGCAGACACTGGTGCACGAGCATTTTCCCCGGGCCATGATTCGCCTGCCCGAAGCCGCTTGGCCAAGCGGCACTGCGCTGCCATCGGGCGCCCTGGTGCGCAACGGTGAGATTGAGATCCCAACCGCCGATGTGCCGCCCATGCTCGAGGAACTGGACCACGCCGGCGCCGAACTGACCGCGCTGCGGGTCGAAACACCCAATCTGGAAGACTTGTTTCTGAAACTCACCGGCCACCGCCTGCGCAGCTGATGCGCATGGTCGCGACTACCCGGGAGCGCGAATCCGTGCGATTTGCTGTCAGGCCGCAAGGACCAACCCACCGCCGCCCGCAAAGCTAGAGAGCCACCGCCATGTGGGGACGCATCTACGCCATTTTCATCGCCCGCAATCGCGAGTTCTATCGCGACACCGCTGGGCTGATCTGGAATCTCATCATGCCAGTCATGATGATTCTAGCCTTTGCCTTTATCTTTGATGGACCTCAGCAGCCACTGTTCAAAATCGGCGTGCTTGGCGAGCCTGCCGCCGGCAGTCCACTGGCGGTCTTTCTTGATCGGCCGGAATTCAGCGTTATCCCGGTCATCGACCAGCGGGTGGCCATCGACAAGGTAGAGCGCCATCAACTCGATCTGCTGATCACCGTCGCCCCCGCGCCGCAATCCTCCCCGAGTGATAGCGACCTACCCCGCTACTGGATCAACCCGCAAGCGTCTCAGGCGCGGATGCTTGAGGACTTGCTGATCGCCCAGTACCGATCCGCCGACAGCAACCCGACGTCCGCCGCCGGCGCGGAAATCGCCCTACCCCAGCGCCAGCTGGCCGATGGCATGGCACTCAGCTACGCCGACTGGGCGCTACCCGGCGTGCTGGCGATGAATGTGATGTTCTCGAGCCTGTGGGGTGTCGGCTGGGTGGTGGTGCGCTACCGCAAAAACGGCGTGCTACGGCGACTGAAAGCCACGCCGCTGCGGCCAATGGAGTTCTTGGTTGCCCAGGTGCTCTCGCGTATGATTGTGGTGCTCAGCGCCAGCGCTCTGGTCTATGCTGGTGCCTACCTGCTGCTCGACCCACCCATGCGCGGCTCCTACCTCGCGCTTATCGCCCTGTATGCCGCCGGCGCCCTGTGCATGATCAGTCTCGGCCTTTCGGTCGCCTCGCGCCTGCGCACCGAGGAACTCGCCGATGGCTTGCTCAACCTCCTGTCCTGGCCCATGCTGCTGCTCTCCGGTGTCTGGTTCTCGATGGAGGGCACCAGCGCTGCCGCGCAAGCCGCCTCACAGATCATCCCGCTCACCTATCTAGTCGAAGGCGCCCGCGCGGTGATGATCGACGGCGCCAGTCTCATCGACGTGCTACCGCAGATTGCGCTCCTACTCGGCATCGGCACGGTACTCATGGCCATTGCCGCGCGCATGTTTCGCTGGGAATAATCTCGCTGGGAATGAGTCGACCGGAAGCAGGCGGGAGCGCGTCGCGGCTGCTTAGAGCCTGAAGGTGCTTTTCTGTGTTTTACACCGGGGCGCACACATAATCACAAGGAATAAAAGAGATTACGAAACCCGCGGCGGTCCTGCATGCGATAGACGGTGAAATCGGAATCGACACTCGCAACCGTTGTGATTCGCCGTCGCTCGCACAGTGCAACCAGGGAAGCATCGGCAAAATCCGCAGGCAGGTCACTGTATTTTTCCAGCAAGGCGCGAATGCGCGGCAGATCGGTCAGTGTGTCGGTGTCCAGCACCAAGGCGGACTCGGCCCAAAACAGGAAATCGCGCTGCGCTTGGCCTGAGAAATCCAGCATATAGACCACCTCTGTGACCACCGGGAAGTTGGTGATCAGTGGCCAGTACTGGGTTTTTACGAAATCCACCGCCTCCTGGTGGAATTGATCGGAACCATCGAACAGCGCGATCAGCGGGCCACTGTCAACCACGATGCCGTTGATGCTTTTCACCCAGTCGCTCCCGAATCAGCGCCTTGCGACCTGCGCTGCGGCCGGATTCACCGCTCGCATAGCGACCAAACAAAGGCTCCCCCAGCTGATACGGCGTTGACGCATCAGGCAAATAACGCGCGAGCTTTTCGCGAATGGCCTCGCGCACAAAGGCAGACTGCGTCTTACCCGCTTGCCGCAAATGCTGGTGCAGCGCTGTTTCCGTTTCCTGATCGAGGCGAATGGAAATGCTCATGACTTCGCCGGCTGTCCTACAAGTTTGTATTACAGCTCAGACTAGACCAGTCGCGAAGGATTGGCAAGGCAGAAGTCACGGGTGGCAGACTGCTGATACAATCGCCTCTTGAATCCATCGCGGGGTGACCTGACGGTTCATCTAGCTGCTCTGTCGCAAAACGCCGACGCGCAGCGCGATCTCCCTTCCCCCTTTCCGCGATGCCAACCGAATGCGAGGCCAGCCGATGATCGAGCAAGTACTGGAAGAGAAATTCAACCAGCACATCAACAAGGAGATTTACTCCTCCTACCTTTACCTGTCGATGGCCGCCTGGGCCGATCATCAAGGACTGCGCGGTTTCAGTCACTGGATGCGCGTGCAGGCGATGGAAGAACTCACCCACGTCTCGCGCTTTTTCGATTTCCTCACCGATCGCGACGGACGCGCGCGTTTGGCGGCCATCGCCAAGCCGCCGCAGGACTGGGAGAGCGCCACCGCGCTGATGGAGGACACCTACCAGCATGAAGTCGAGGTTTCCAAGGGCATCAACGAGCTGGTCACTCTGTGCCGGGAGCATAGCGATCATGCCGCCGGGGCCTTTCTGGATTGGTTCGTCAAGGAGCAGGTCGAGGAAGAGGCCAACGTCAAAGACGTTCTCGACCGCCTGCGCATCGTCAAGGGCGAGGGCCAGGGCCTGTTGATGATCGACCAGGAGCTTGGCGCGCGCGCCCTGCCCTCTTACGATCCCACCCTGGGCTGGATCGGCAACACCCGCTGACGCATCACCGTGAAACGCCAGCGTTCGTTTCACATCCGACATCAGGACAGCCACCATGCAATCCGTGCAAACCGGAGACTGGGAAATCTTCCAACTCGCCGACATCGAGAAGCTCATCCCCGATGATGTGCTCTCGATACGCGAATTTCTGCGCACTCCCTCGTTGAGCTGTTCGCTTTATCACGTCCCCAAGGGCTCGAAAGACCTGTCTTCCGCGCATGAGGAAGACGAGGTCTACTTGATCATCAAAGGCCGCGGCCGGCTGCGCGTGGAAGACGAGGAGCAGCCGGTCGAGCCCGGCACCCTGATGTATGTGCGCGCATCCTGCGACCACGCATTCTTCGAGATCGAGGAAAGCATCACCGCGCTAGCCTTCTTTGGCACCGCGATGCGACCTACCGACCAGCACGACTAATAACGAGGAGACGATGTTCAACGCGGAAAAATTACTTGGCGGTTTGCTCGGCTCTGCCATGTCGCAAAATGGTCAGAGGAGGACCATCCGATGATCTGGTATCTGAGCTACAACGGTCAGCAGATTGGCCCCTTGGACACACCCCAAGCGCGCGCTCGCGCCAGCACCGATCCCAGTGGTCATGCCTGGCGAGAGGGCTTCGCGGACTGGCTGCCGATTGCCCAGATCAGCGAGCTGACCGGAGCCGACACCACGATGCCGGCCGGTGCCCCGCCACCACCCGCTGCCCGACCGCGCGCGGATGAGGTGGATTACGAAATCTTCGGCCACGAGATGCAGTTCGTTGAGGTTGAGCTGGACCCGGGCGAGAGCGCCGTGGCCGAGGCCGGGGCCATGATGTACAAGCACCCGGCCATTCAGATGGACACCGTCTTTGGCGATGGCTCCCACAGCGGACAGGGCGGCGGTTTGATGGATAAGCTGCTCGGCGCCGGCAAGCGGCTGGTCACCGGCGAGAGTCTGTTCACGACCGTCTTTACCCACACAGGCCAGGGCAAGGCGCGGGTAGCCTTCGGTGCGCCCTACCCTGGCAGCATTCTCCCTGTTCATCTAACGGACCTTGGCGGCACGCTGATCTGCCAGAAGGACAGTTTTCTTTGCGGCGCCAAGGGCGTGGCCATGGGGATTTTCTTTCAGCGCAAGATTCTCACCGGCCTGTTCGGCGGCGAGGGTTTTATCATGCAGCGCCTTGATGGCGACGGGCTGGTATTCATCCACGCCGGTGGTTGTGTGAAAGAGCGGGTGCTGGAAGCGGGCGAAACCCTGCATGTGGATACCGGCTGTATTGTCGGCTTCGAGCAGCAGGTGGGCTTCGAGGTACAGCAGGTCGGCGGCATCAAGTCTGCTTTATTTGGTGGTGAAGGGGTATTTTTCGCTGTGTTGACCGGCCCCGGTCGCGTCTGGCTGCAGTCCCTGCCCTTCTCGCGGCTTGCCGGTCGCATGCTGGCGGCGGCACCGCAGCGCGGTGGCAGCCGGGGCGAGGGCTCGGTGCTCGGCGGTCTTGGCAATCTGCTCGACGGGGATAATCGTTTCTGATTCCTTGAGTACCGCGCGAGACAATGGGGCTGCGACAGCGTTGCGCAGGGCAAAACCTTTCTCCTCCTAATTGACCGACTGTGGAAGAACTTACTCTCGGTTCTGAACATTCCCGCTGGTCTGGTTCAAGCTGCCAGCCCATGTTCGACCGGCTGCATCTGATCGCCAACAATGCCCGCTTTCTGATCCTGCCTCAGCGGCATGTGGCACATCCAAGACTCGATCCCTGCCGTTCGCTTGAAGCGATGAGCTGAAACGCACCAACGCCATAGGTATGGCCATCCTGGTGCTCCAACCCCACGAGCTCACCGACAAGACCGTCACCGCCGACGCCCTGCTGACCCAGCGCAAGCTTGCCAAATATCTCACCGAACGCGGCGCGCACTATCTCTTTCATCGCCAAGGACAACCAACCGACCCTGGCCGCCCTATTCAGCTGGACTTTCAGGAGCGCAGCGAGCCGGATTCCCGCGAGCCACCTGCCCTGAAGCACGGGCGCATCGAAAGCCGCAGATTTGCGGTGGTGGGGGCCAGGTGCGGACTTGATACTCTTTACGTTTTCTTTTATCGTCGCGCACTGCGGCAGTACATCCGCCGTGTTTTTCACTAAGTGGACGGAAAATCATGAAACTATTTATTGCACTGCTTGCCATCATCCCGGTTCTTGCCTTTGGCGTTAGCGGAGAAGAAACAGCCCCGGTAACTGAAACAACCGATAGCTCCTCCGCGCTGCAGGAAAAAGAAGCTCCTCAGGCTGAGGGCGGCATCCTGCTTCCCGACGGATGGGAAATATCGGACGCCGTCTCCGCAGAGGAAGTTGAAATTATTATGAAAACACCCGGTTTCAGCTCATTCGCGCAAGGCGCCAACAGTCCGTCATCCGGAAGACCTGTAGGCAGTTACAATTTGCCCGGCACCCCCTACAGCGGGGTTAGGTTCGATGCAAATGTTGCCGGTGGGCAGCAAGCATACGATACGGCTGCAGGCTACCTTACAGATACAAAAGAAATAGACGGCCCGAAGTGGGATTCCGCCCTGATGGGGGAGGTAAAGGCAGGAAAAAAAACCCAGATGAGAATGCTGGTTCTCAAGGGCGATCAGTTCTTCATGATTTCTTGGGTGCCTGAAGTATTCCCAGAACTAGCCCCAGAAGAAACCAATGTGGAGCTCGCCGAGCTCCTCATCACAAATCTCTACGGTGAATAGGCTGCAAAAATATACCGAGCGGACATAAATTTTCGGCTTTTTTCGAACCGAGTCGCGGGCGGGGGCGCTGTGCAATGCCGTCAACTTTAGACGACCCGCTTGTGCGGGATATGGTATCCCGCCTTGCGCTGCCCGGGATTGTGGCGCGGGAAACTCCGCCCCGGGCGCACTTGCTCAGTGGTTTGTGACAAGCGTTGGATGATCCGTGTGATCAGCTCCGCGCAGCCGCTTGGCGAGGCGTAGAGGAGATGAAACAACTGATCGCTCAGGTGGGACAAGGCGCTGGTCATGCGCACCTTGTAGTCAAACCGGCGTGCCTTGTACAGGCGTTTGGCCACCAACTGGGCCACCGCGCGCAGCATGGCCGCCAGATTCATCGCCAGCACCTTCGCGTGCATATTCTGGCGCACCGCCAGCGACGTGCGCCCGGAGAGATTCTCCATCTCTGCGCGCACCTTGGTGACCTTATAGCCCCCTTCTTCCAGTCCCCAACGCCGGTGGTAGAGGTCTTTGAACAACCGTGCTGGCAGTCGCGTCTCCTCCAGTACCGTGGTGGCCAACACCTCGGTTTCGCCGCCTTTGAGCTTCACCCGCACCAGGCGCAAGGTGATCGGATCGGGTTCGGCACCCTGGTCGCGGCACGCGCGCGCTTGTTCCGCGGAGGGATGCAAGGTGATCAGCGCACTGGGCGCATCACTGTGCCAAAACGGCTCGGCTTCCTTGAACTGTTTGCGCGGCAAACGCATCACGCAGTCGACCCCCAAGGTCCGGTGCAGAGCAAACAGCCAAAACGCCGGATACCCGCGATCATAAATGACCAAATCCCCCGGCGCGGTCGCCTTGAGATGATCGACCGCCAGCTCAAGTTCACTGACACAGTAGGCCGCCACGGCGAAGTCCAGAACCATCTCCAGATCCAGGTCATAGAGCAGCGAACCGCGGGCCAGCACCGGTCCGCTGGACTGAGCCCCAAAAAACCGTTCAATGTCCTCGCCATCGGGCAGGCGAAAGGTCGTCCCATCCACCGCCCGCAAGCGGAACCCATGCCAGGTTGGGCGACCAAAACCAGAGAAAAACCCCGCCACGGCTTGGCGGTTGAGCGCCTCGAACACCGACGCGGCCAGCCCCTTGCGCGCCTTACTCACCGCCGAGCGCGTCGGCACCTCCGAGGCCACGGCTTCGCCCTCAAGCGCGGCGAAAAAACTCGCCAGTTCGGTCTCGGTGCTCCGCGCGCGGGGTTTCATCAGGAAGGCCACCAAGCGTTCGAAGGGAAGATCGCGTTGGCGGGTGAAGGCGCCCGCTTTCAGGCGATGTTCAGCGACAAAATCGGCGCTGGAAAGTGAACCATTAATCCCAGTGTACACATTTTGGAATACACTTTGTATGCGCAACTTCAGACGGCTTAATTTCAATTTGTGTGTGGCGCTTCATTGGTTGTGCTCCATTGGGTGAACATCGGGAATCGAGGCGATAATTTTAGCAAAATCAGCGCGATGACGCTTAAGTTAACGACATTGGCCGATGACCCCCCGCAGCACCGTGACCAACGCTGTCTACCAGGCAAGTTGTCCAGGATCAAGAACACCCGATTCTGAGTTCAACTTCAACCGCGCACAGGGAACCCAAGGTGCTTGGAGTTGGGACGGAGCCTCGGCGATCACACGTTTTCCCGACTTGGGGGTCCATATTGCCGTTATATTCCTTCCTGACGCCTCCTGCGATGAAGCATTGTTCGCTGTAGAAGCTGGTCAAAAATTACCGTCCCTCGGTTTTAAGATTGATCGGCGCAATTTCGGCTACGTTGAGCCCGAAGTATCTCAGTTCGAAGATCGCTTCGTTTCAGGATTTCCGTTATCAAAAAGCGGCCTCGCAGCACTAAAACATGGCTACAAACTCATCTTGGAAAGTAATCTCGGTACATTGCGAGTCAGTTTAAGGGGAAGTTCGGCATCCTTTACTCAAGCCTACAATAACTGCATGGCGATTCACAGCGGCGACACAGTAGCGAACTCAGCCACGGATGTTGCGTTAGCCGACGTACTGAAACCGCTGGAAGGTTGGTGGGCACTCAACAATGTATTCAACTGTGCTGATGTGGATGGCGATTCCCGAATCTTCATCGGGCGAATCGCCTGGGACAATTCAGGCCGTCCTTACATTTCTGAGGGAGAACGCTTCCGAGTTGCATTTCATGAAGGCAACTGTGTTTTTACCAGTGCCAAACAACAAGGTAACAAAATAAAGTTAGAATCCAGATGTGCGCAAGAAGACGAAAAGTATTCAGGCGTCACGCGATTGAAAATTCTGAGCCCTAATCTTCTCAATATTCAGATTGCTAATTGGGGAGGTTTTTCTCAACTCTTTCGATGCCCAGATGAATAAAGTACCTACCCCGATTTGAGATAAACTCCCTCGATCAATGCACACGCATGCGATTTACGCAGCGACCGAGCGCGAGAAATCTGGAGGTAGGCAATGACGAAGCGCCAGCAGCGACTGGCGGCGCGGATGGAGCACATCCAGCCGTTTCATGTGATGGAGGTGATGGCCAAGGCGCGGGCGCTTGATCACACCGGACGGGACGTCATTCATCTGGAGGTGGGTGAGCCCGACTTCCCAACGCCTGCGCCCATCGTGGCACGCGCCCAGGCCGCCTTGGCGACTGGGAACACGCGCTATACCCCAGCGGAAGGCTTACCGGAGTTGCGCGCGCTCATCGCCGCGCACTATCCTCCTGAGGTGCGCCCCGCGCCAGAGCGAATCGCGGTGGTCCCGGGCTCCTCGGCCGCATTGCTGGTGGCCTTTTCGCTGTTGATCGACCCGGGCGATGAGGTTTTACTGGCTGACCCGGGCTATCCCTGTAACACCAATTTTATTCACCTGCTGGGGGGTGTGCCACGTCGGGTTCCCTGCGGACCAGAGGTGGATTACCAGTTGACCCCAGAGTTGATCCGCGCGCACTGGAGCGAGCACACCCGTGCGGTGCTGCTCGGCTCGCCCGCCAATCCGACCGGCAGCGCAATGACGCCAGCGGGTCTGCGCGAAGTCTCCACCATGGTGCGTAAATTGGGTGGTACCCTGGTGGTCGATGAACTCTACCATGGGCTCGTTTACGACGGTGTCGTTCGCACCGCCCTCTATGAGGAGGACGACGACGTCTTCATCGTCAATGGTTTCTCGAAGTATTTCGGCATGACAGGCTGGCGGCTTGGCTGGTTGGTTACGCCCGCCCGTTATGAGCAGGCGGTGGCACGTCTGTGCCAGAACTTGTTTATCTCGGCACCGACCATCTCCCAACAAGGCGCAATGGCGGCGTTCAATCCAGAGGTTAGCGCGGTACTGGCGCAGCGATGCGTGGCATTCCGGCAGCGACGGGATTTCTTGGTCCCCGCGCTGCAAGAGCTTGGCTTCAAGATCCCAATACTTCCGGCTGGCGCCTTTTACATCTATGCCGATGTGAGCGACCTGACAGACGATAGCGCGCGCTTTGCCGCAGAAATCTTGGATCAGACCGCAGTGGCAATCACGCCCGGACGCGACTTTGGTGCCTATCGCCATCACGCGCATGTGCGGTTTTCCTATGCAGCGCCGCTCGATCAGTTGCAGGAGGCCGTCTCGCGACTGCAGGCTTGGCTGGGCTGACGCCCCAAGCGCATCCCTGCCGCTTGACCTCCTGTGTGTGGCCACCAACCTTGGGATCTTGGGGCCTCGGGCACAGCAATCAGGCAGTCGCCCTTACAACATCCTCAATCCGGCTTCGACCACGCCATGAACGACCGCACCAAATCCGCCGACTCGGCTGATCGCACCGCCTTTCCGGTGCTTGCCGCCATCAGCTTCGCGCATTTTCTCAACGACACCATGCAGTCGCTGATGTTGGCCATTTATCCGCTGTTCAAATCCGGACTGCACCTGAGTTTTGGCCAGATCGGGCTCATCACCCTGACCTTTCAGTTCACCGCCTCCTTGCTGCAACCCCTGGTCGGCTACTACACCGACCGCCATCCCCAGCCTTTCTCGCTGGCGTTCGGAATGGGCTGCACCCTGAGCGGACTGCTGCTGCTGTCGCAGGCATCTACCTTTCCGATGGTGCTGATGGCCGCCGCCCTGGTGGGCTCGGGCTCCTCGATCTTCCATCCCGAATCCTCGCGCGTGGCACGCCTGGCCTCGGGTGGACGCCACGGTCTGGCGCAATCGATCTTCCAGGTCGGGGGCAATGCGGGCACAGCGGTCGGCCCCCTGCTCGCTGCCTGGATCGTGCTACCCAATGGTCAGGGCAGCATCGCATTCTTTTCGCTGATCGCGCTCCTGGCCATGCTGGTGCTCACGGGCGTGGGCTTCTGGTATCGCCACCAACACCGCAACCCGAAACGCACCGCCCCAGTTGACCATCATGGGCTGCCGCGAGGACGGGTCGCGCGGACGCTCGCCGTTCTGCTCGCACTCATGTTCTCCAAGTTCTTCTACCTGGCCAGCATCAGCAGCTATCTGATCTTCTACTTGATGCACCAGTACAAGATCGACACCCAGACGGCGCAATATCACCTCTTTTTCTTCCTGTTCGCGGTCGCCGCCGGAACCCTGCTGGGTGGGCCGATCGGGGATCGCATCGGACGCAAACGGGTGATCTGGATCTCGATCCTCGGGGTCGCCCCCTTCACTCTGGCGCTGCCCTACGTCGGGCTGGGCGCCTCGGTGGGGCTGACCCTGATCATCGGCTTCTTGTTGGCCTCGGCCTTTCCGGCCATGGTGGTCTATGCCCAGGAGCTGATCCCAGGGCGCATCGGCACCGTCTCCGGGCTCTTCTTTGGGCTCGCCTTCGGACTGGGTGGCATCGGTGCGGCGCTGCTGGGACAGCTCGCCGATCTCTGGGGCATTGTCCGGGTCTACCAGATTTGTGCCTTTCTCCCGCTGATCGGTCTGCTCGCAGTCTTTCTGCCGGATCTGCGTAAGGCGCCGGGCAAGTAAAGCAGCGAAATTGCGTGTTCCGACGCGCCGCGGCGACGCTCCACAAAGCCGTTTGATGCCGCTCACTCCTAAACTTGTTCGCTCCGCAAGTTCCCTTTCGCCATTGCCCTGTCGAGCACGTCTCGCAGGGTTTGGATGTCGATGGGCTTAGACAGGTAGTCGTCCATGCCGGCGGCGAGGTACTTTTCCCGGTCCCCCTTCATGGCGTGGGCGGTTAAGGCGACGATCGGAACCGACGGATCCAAGTCGCCATCCTGGTTGTCCCGGATGCGGCGGGTGGCCTCAATGCCGTCCATCTCGGGCATCGACGCATCCATGAACACCAGGTCGAACGCCTGGCTTCTGAGCCTGTCCAGGGCCTGGCGGCCGTTCGCGGCTGTCTGCACCCGGTGACCCAGCTTCTTGAGCATCATGCCCATGACCTTGGTGTTCATTGGTTCGTCATCGACCACCAGCACCTGCAACGACTCGGTCGTTGCCAGCCCAGCCTGCGGCCCCGCCCGGGCGGTTTCGCGGGAAGCCGGTTCATCGCCGGCAGTGGTTCCTACCCTGATGTCGAACCGGACCTCAGTGCCCTGGCCCAGGGTGCTCGCGATGGTCACCTGGCCGTCCATCAGGCCGACCAGTCGTTTGACAATCGCTAGTCCCAGGCCGGTGCCCTGGAAGCGCCGGGTGTTGGAGCTGTCCACCTGGGTGAAGGACTCGAAGATGTCGGCGAGCCAGTCCGCGGGGATACCGATGCCGGTGTCGCTGATCGCGAACTCTAGGCGCATCTGCGCGGGATCCTTTCCGGGCAGAACACGGGTGTCCAGGCGGACCTCGCCGCGCTCGGTGAACTTGATGGCATTGCCGAGCAGATTGAACAGTACCTGGCGCAGTCGGGCGGCATCGCCGAGCACCCGCGCAGGCAGGTCCGGGGCCAAGCCGGAGTACAGGGCCAAGCCCTTGTTTGTTGCCGGCTGGCGAAAAGCCGCGATGACTGATCGCAGCAGGGCATCGAGGTCGAAGGGTTCGTGGACGATGGACAACTTACCTGCTTCAATTTTCGAGAAGTCGAGAATGTCGCTAATCACAGTGAGCAGGGTCTGGGACGAGGCCATGGCGATGCTCACGGCTTCTTTGAACTGCGGCTCCAGCTCGGCATCATCGAGCACCTGGAGCATGCCCATCACCCCGTTGAGTGGCGTGCGGATCTCATGGCTCATGTTGGCCAGGAACTCAGACCTAGCCTGGCTGGCAGCCTCGGCTCGTTCCTTGGCCTCGGTCAGCTCACGCTCCGTTCTATTTCGCTCGGTGATATCGCGGCTGACCGTCCCGAGAAAGAGCGGCTGTCCCGTCAACGGATCATCGACACGGAACAGATCCCACTGCATCTCGATCACTTGGCCGGTGAGGAAGTGCTGGTAGCGGATTTCACGCGAGAGGCGCCCGTTCTTGAGCACCTCGGCCACGCTTGCCTCTCCGCCGCGTCGATCGTCGGGCCAAAGATAGTCGGGGATGCGGGTCTGTCCGATCTCGGCCTGATCGCTCAACCCCACCAGTTGTCGTCCGGCGGGATTGACGTAGAGCGCATGGCCGTTGAGATCGGCGATTCCGACAAAGTCAGGCGAGCACTCGGCGATCGCCTCCAGACGGAGCCGTTCTTGCTCGAGTTGTTTCTGGTTGGTGATATCGATATGCGAGCCGATGATCCGGATCGGCTTACCCGCGTGATCCCGATGGATGAAGGCTTGGGCCAGCACCCAGATGTAATGGCCGTCCTTGTGGCGAAAGCGGAAAACGAGCTCATATCGGTCGGCCTTTGTGTTGATCGCCTGATCGAAATGCGCGAGGGCCTTGTCCAAATCATCCGGATGAACGCGGCTTTGCCATTCCTCGAAGCCATCGCCGATCTCGTCGTCGGCGTAGCCGATTTGTCGTTTCCATTCGGCGGAATAGCGGACTTTGTTGGTGATGAAATCCCAGTCCCACAGGCCAACATTGGCGAATCGAACCGCTTGCTCCAGGTCTTCCTTGGTCTGTTGGAGCAAGGTATTCAGTTGCTCCTCGGCCAGCGCTTGGCCGGTCGTGTCGCGGGCCAGATTCACCAAGCCGGTGACCCGGCCATCTGGGTCACGCAGCGGCTGATAGGTGCCGTCCATGTGTCGGCGGCCCAGGACCGGAAATTCGAACCAATCTGAATACCTGACCACCTCCCCGGCCAAGCAGCGGTCAAGGCGGTCTTTGAGTTGGCTGGAAAACAACGCTTCTCCAAAAAGATCGGTCACCGAGTGGCCAATAATCTCTTCCTTGGGCAGGCCCCAGAGGCGCTCGTAAGTCGGGTTGACTTGCTGGTAGACGTAGGCGGTGTCTAACACCCCCAGTGCATCCTCGGTGATTTGTGCCAGTGGGGAACACCAGCGCAATTCTTCCCGCCGCGACCACTCATCGTCCCGATCACTGACACCGCTGCCCCTCTCCAACTCGGCGATACGCCGCCGGGCTTGGTTCAGCTCGTCGATAAGCGCCTGCTTGGTCTTGTGCTGATCGGAAGACATGGCATTCGGCTCCCGGGAGCGGCGAGGGATATGGACCGGAAATACTACACAACCTGATGAGCAAAGACGGGCTCTGAGAAGGGATGTTAACGGGCACGAGACACTTCGTCAATGCACAAAAACGCCACCGCGCGGTTCTTGTGACACGGTTAGCAACTGGGTCGGCCGCTCCTTTTTGCCAGTTTAGGCCCTGGCGAACAGACGCAAAGCGAGTCATCTCAGCACCCTCCTGTGACGGAAGACGCACGGAATACGGGCACTGAAAAGCGATAGGCTGGTCGAAACCTAATCGACACCGGTTACCTGTTTCCGGAGACCTATCGCTTCATCGACAAGCTTGTCGCGCGCCTTGATCTGAGTCTGCGCGTCTACCGCTCTGACAATTCGTCGGCCTGGCAGGAAGCGCGCCATGGGCGGCTGTGGGGAGTCGGGCCTGGAAGGCATCGAGCGCTACAACCGCATCAATAAGGTGCAGACCATGCAGCGTGCCTTGCGCGAGCTGGGAGTGTCTACCTGGTTCGCCGGGGGTCAGGCGGGTTCAGGCAAGCACGCGTCGAGAACTGCCCGTACTTCAGGTCAAGGGCGGGCCGGAGTGTTTCAGATCGCAAAATCGTTGCCACCGCCGGCCATCGCGCGGTCCACGGCCTTGCGCGTCAGCAAGGGTGCGAACAGCTCGATAAAGCTAAAGATATAGCCGCGCAGCCAGGCGTGCCGCCGAATGCCGAGGCGTGTCATGCTGGCATCGAACAGGTGAGACGGATCGCGCATACCGAGCCCCGGGTCCAGGGCTGGATCTTAGGCCATGCTGGCCAGGATGCCGATCCCGAGCCCCATGCCGACATAGGTCTTGATGACATCGGAATCGACCGCACTCAAAACGACGTTGGGTTCGACGCCGCAGGTCGAGAAGGCGTGATCGATCTGCGCTCGCCCGGTGAAGGCGGGGTCATAGGTCACGATCGGCCAACGCGCGATCTCCTCCAGCGTCAGCGCTTGCACCTCCAGGATCGGATGTCCAGTCGGTGCAGCGACACAGCGATTCCACCGATGGCAGGGCATAGCGGGCCTGGGGGTGTGGGTGGTCGCGAAACTCAGCGACCCGCTCGTCCAGGAGTCGTTGATCATCATCGTTATATTGGTACATGGGTTCGTGCTCGTCGTTTGCGGTGGGCCAGCGGCGCGCCCATCCTCCTTGGCGGGGAGGATGAGGCGACGCTTCGGTCGATGGCGTCGGTGCAAACACATGCTAACGAGCCGAAAAAGAACTTAGAAGGAATTTAGAATTAGATAGTTATAACTTTTAGGACAATTAAGCATTTGGCGGTGAGGCCACAGCCGCTGTTCACAATTGCAAGGTCCATTCTGCATCTACGACCACAGATACCCGAGAACGCGCGGACTCGAACAGGGTAAAGCGTTGGCCGTAACGTGCGGCTTTTCAGGCAGGTACGACCTAACCGCAGTGCCCCCATTCATCGATCGGCTTGGGTCTCCCAAGCAGGTACCCCTGAAAGACATGACAGCCGTTGTCGCGCAGGAACATACGCTGCTCCTCGGTCTCCACCCCCTCGGCGATGACCTCCAGCCCGAGGGACTGACTCATGGCGAGGATAGCCCGGACGATGGCGGCGTCGCTGGGATCTGTAGCGATATCGCGCACAAACGACTTGTCGATCTTCAACTGATCCAGCGGCAGCCGTTTGAGATAGGAGAGCGAGGAATATCCGGTGCCGAAGTCGTCCATCGAGAAGCTCACGCCCAGTGCCTTGAGCTGTTCCATTCGGCTGACGACTTCCTCGGCGTTCTCCAGCACCACGCTTTCGGTCAACTCCAACTTGAGCCGTCGCGGGCTGGCTCCGGATACCTCCAGGCTGGCCTGGGTCTGCGCGACGAAATCGGGCTGATGGAATTGGCGGGCGCTGACATTGACCGCCATGCTCAGACGGCGGGTGTGTTCATCGGACTCCCAGGCTTTGATCTGAGCGCAAGCCGTATCCATGACCCATTGGCCAATCGGCAGGATGAGCCCGGTCTCCTCGGCCAGCGGAATGAACTCAAGCGGCGAGACCAGGCCATGATCCGGTCGGTGCCACCGCAATAGGGCTTCGGCGCCAAAACAGCAGCCATTCTGGTCGAACTGCGGCTGATAGTAGAGCTGCAATTCTCCCTTGAGCAGCGCCTGGCGCAGCGCGGTTTCCAGTGCCATGCGCGACTCAATGGTCTTCTGCATGGCAGGGTTAAAGAAACGTGCCGTATTGCGCCCCGCGTCCTTGGCCTGATAAAGCGCCACGTCCGCTTGCTTAAGCAGCACTTCAATCGAAATGTCGTGGCCGTAAAAGAGGGTCAGCCCGATGCTGGGCGTGCAGTAATAGGCCGGCTTGGCGGAGGTGAGCGCGTAAGGTGCGTTGAGCGCGACCCGCACCTTTTCTGCGGCCATCTCGGTCATGTTGGCCGCCGCCTGCTCATCCGTTCCCAGATCTTCCAGAAGCACGACATATTCGTCACCTCCCAGACGACTGATGGTGTCGCCTTCGCGCAGGCTCGCCGCCATGCGTTGCGCGGCTTCGATCAGCAGTCGGTCGCCGACATCATGGCCTAGGGTATCGTTGATGGCTTTGAAACGATCCAGGTCGAGCATCATCAAGGCGCCATATTGGCGGCTGCGATGACTGGTCATCAGTGCGTGACCCAGCCGATCGAACAGCAAGCGTCGGTTGGGAAGCTCTGTCAGCGGGTCGTAGTAGGCAAGGTTGCGAATCTGCTCCTCGTGCTTCTTGCGTGCGGTAATGTCCTGGGCTGTGAAGGTCACGCCCTTGTCGAGATTCTTTGAGTCGATCGGCGACGAGGACAGGATGATGTTGAGCAGTGATCCATCCTTACACCGCCAGCGGGTTTCCACGGAGCCGATACCTTGCTCCTGGATCTGGAGATATTTCTCGTGCCCGACAGACTCGAATTCCGCGTCGGACGGATAGAGTATGCGGGAGGACTTGCCGATCAACTCGTCCTGGCTGTAACCCGTCATGCGCAGCAGGGTGTCGTTAACTTCGATGAAGCGACGGTTGACCACTACGCCGATGCCCACGGGCGCAGCGCGCAGGATGCTATTGGCTCGGGCCTCGCTGTCGGCAAGCTGGAGCTCCGCCCGGCGGCTCTCGGTGATATCCTCGCCGGCGCTGAGACTGCCGATCACCTGCCCCTCGGCATCCCGGATGCTGTTGTTGTGCCAGGCGATCAAGCGTTCCTCGCCCGAGCGAGTCCGAACCGGGTTCTCGACATATTCCGAGCCCGTCAACTCTCCGCTCAAGACCTTGCGATGGATATCGCGGATTTCAGCCACATTGATGTCGTGGGGGAGGCAGATCGAGAACCAGTCCTGGCCGATCAGATCCGCTTCACGATAGCCCAGCAACTCGCGGCCCTTGCGGTTGATCAAGGTGACGCGGCCTTCGCGATCCAGAGCGACGATGATGGCCTCGACCGTCTGCAGGATGTTGTGGATGGTGTCGCGCTCCTGGCGCAGCCTTTCCATGGCCCCGCGCTGCTCGAACTCAGCGCCCGCGCGCGCCGCAAGGATGCGCAGGTTGGCATGGACCAGATCGCTGTCGCTCAGCGGCACCCGGGTCATCCCGACGATGAGGCCCAGCACCTCGCCCGCTGAGTCGAGGATGGGCTCGCCGATGTAGCCCTTGGCACCGAGCCGCTTCAAATCAAGGTCCTTGGGAAACTTGACGTCGACTTCGGATTCGATGATGCAGCGCCTCGTGCTCAACACCTGCTCGCACGGGGTGAAGGCGAGATCGTAGGACCAGTTTGGAATCGGCTGTCCGTCCCGCCAGGCGGCCTGGGTCGCGACACGCGGTTGCCCCGGAATCAGTCGGGCGACGTGGACATGGTCGAGCCCCAGTGTCTCGGCGGCATGGCGGACGACGGCTTCGCAGAAGCGCCCGCGGTTCGGGGCTGAGACGAAATTCGCCGTCGCGGCTAAGGCGGATTCAAACTGCCGACGCTCGTTCGTTTCCATTATTCGAGCCATTTCCATGATAAACAGAGGGCTTTAATGCCGGAGTATCTCTGTCATTGGGGAGTCGTTCATACGCTGTCCGATTTAAAGACCTTCGCCATGGCTTCGGAGAAGGCAATCGACGCGGTGAAGAGGGCATCGCCGGCGCGGTGTGCGAGCTGGGCCGCGACCATCTGCTCAAGGCGCTGCTCGACCGTGGGTATCGACGACGGCCACAATTCGGCGTCTCCCGGGCAGTAGCGGATGTGGTGGCCTTCGTGCCGATAGTCCGCATGGCTGCCCGGCTGACCATCGCCGCTCCGCCAGGCGATCCGCATTCGGTCGATGTTCGGTCGCCCCTCGTCACGGCGATGCACCTCGATCCGGATTGGCCCACTGGACGACGCGAACTGCCAGACCAGCTGCTTGCCTGTGGCTACGCCCTTTTGCGGCTTCCAGTCGAGGCGTGAAGCCAGCCAGCCGAGGAGTAGCCATGCCAGCGGCAGCGCGTGGGGCCCGTGGTGCAGCTCGATCGAATCGATACGCTGGAGCGCGCCGGGGACCACGCTCGGGGCCAGGCTTTGGGACAGAATCCGCCGCCAGGGTTTCAGGCGGCGCCAAGCCAGGTTGAAGATCACGGTGCGATTGTTCTTCGACCATTGGGTCATCGCCAGCACGCCACGCGGCGGGTCCGCCCAGCCGATGCTGTCGTAAATAATCTGGTTGGCCATGGGGCAAAGGCATCGAACACTGGCCCGGTGAGCGCTGGCGGTCTGGGTCTGAGCCACCAGAGGGCGGCTCCATCGCCACCAGCGACAGCAGCTGGAGGGTATGATTCTGAAATCAAAGGTACCACATATAGTCTGCCCCGCGATGCAAGAGGAAAATCGCTGATTTGGTAGAAGGAAACGTTGCGGCCATATATCCGGCATCTTCAGCGGAATCATTATCGAAGTGATCCGCGTGCCCTGATGGAATTCGCGTACCTCGCCGTCCTCAATCAGGTTCAGATCAGGTGCGCGAGCGCCATGGATCAGCAGCTGGCGCAGATAGACATCGCCACGCTTGCTGATGCCAAGGAGTCGCGGTTTGCCGCCGGTGGAATGCTGTCGCGGCACCAGCCCAAGCCAGGCCGCCAGCGCCCGGCCATTGTTAAACAGCCCCCACTGATCGCCCAGGGTGGCGAGCAAGACGGTGGCCACCAGCGGGCCGATACCGGGAATGCTCATCAACAGCTGGGCCGGCTCGCTGGTGTCGGCGACAGTTTTGATGTGGGCATCGTAATGGGTCGCGCGTCCATCGAGGTGACGCAGTTCCTCGAGCAATCCATGGAGCTCGGCGCGAAAGCGCTCGCTCAGTCCATTGTCGGCGTCTTCCAGAATCTCAGGCAGCCGACGCTTAGCCGATCTCCACCCGATGACGGACCTGCCCAGCGAGAAAGGCCTGGATGTTGGCCGCGATCTCCTCGATCACCCGCTGGCGCGCCTCGCGGCTGGCCCAGGCGATATGCGGAGTCACGATCAGATTGGGGATGTCCGGCGCCAGCAGCGGATTGCCCTGGCGCGGTGGCTCGGCGCTCAGTACATCGACGCCGGCGCCGCCGATGGTCCCGGCACGCAGGGCGTTGGCCAGGGCTTGCTCATCGACGATGCCGCCGCGCGCGGTATTGATCAGCAAGGCATCAGAGCGCATCAGGCCGAGCTCGCGCGCTCCGATCAGACCTCGGGTTGCATCAGTCAGCGGGCAATGCAGGCTCAGCACATCCACCAGGGGTAAGAGTGTCTCAAGCGGCAAACGGCCTTCGGCGGGTGCGCCACCTGGGCGCTGGGCAATTAGCACCTGCATGCCAAAGGCCTCGGCCACCCGCGCCACCGCCTGCCCGAGCTCGCCGTAGCCGACAATGCCCAGAGTACGTCCGGCCAGCTCACGGATTGGAAAATCCATCAGGCAGAAGCGCTCATGCTGCTGCCAGGCGCCACTGGCGACTGCACGCTGGTAGTCTGGCAGGCGAGTCGTCAGGGCCAGAATCAGGGCGAAGACATGCTGCACCACCGACGGGGTGGCATAGCGCACCACATTGGCCACCGCGATGCCCCGCTCACGGGCCGCGTCCAGATCGACATTGTTGGTGCCGGTGGCGGCGATGCAAATCAGCCGCAAGTCGCTAACACGCTCCAGGACCGGGCGGTCGAATACGACCTTGTTGGTCACCGCAATCTGCGCATGCCCGATCCGCTCCAGCACCTCGGCCGGTTTGCTGTGCGGATAGTGCCGCCAATGCCCGCACACCCGTTCCAACGCGGACAGATCAAGATCGCCCTGATCGATGGTGGCAACATCCAGCAACACCCCGCTGAACGCCGGCACATTGCCATCTTGCTCTGAAACCTCTGACATCGCCTAACCCGCCGTCGTCGCCGAAAACCCTATGCTACCCGGCCGCGGGACTTCGCGTCACCGGGGCTTTGCTGGCGGCTGTTGGCCCGAGACCAAACCGGTCATCGCCTCGCTGAGTTGCCAGGCGCGGCGGTTGGCTTCCAGATCGCGCACCTGCTGCGGAAGCTTGAGGGGCTTTTGGCCATCGAAATAGCGGCCATTCATGTCCGCGAGTTCCGGGTCCCGCGCTGCGCGAAGCACCCGCCGAGCGGCTTGCTCGGGCTTGGGCAGTGCCCAGCCGAGAAACAGCGCAATGGCTTTCCAAAACAACCCTTGCGCCCCATCTGTGCCACCGAGGTTGGACTTAAACACGCCGGGAAAGACACAGTTGACCGTCACCCCTGTCCCTTCGAGCCGCCGGGCCAGCTCAACGGTGGAATGCAACATGCCGAGCTTGGACTGGCCGTAGGCCTTCATCATGCTGTAGCGCCGGCGTTCCCAATTCAGGTCGCTGAAGTCCATCGCGGTGTCCATGCGCGTACCGACATTGATGATGCGAGCCGGGGCGCTGCGCTTGAGCCGCTCCAAGAGCAACGACGTCAATAGGAACGGCGCGAGATGGTTGACGGCCAGCGCGCATTCGATACCTTCAGGGCTCAAGCGGCGCTGCGGAAACGCGGTACCGGCATTGTTGATCAACAGCTGGAGCTGCTCGAAGTCCTTGAGCACGGCGGCGGCTAGGGCGCGCACATCGCTCTGGGAGGCGAGGTCTGCAACGTAAAGTTGCACCCGCGGGTTGCCTGTTTGCTGGCGGATTTCCTCGCAAGCCGCCTCGCCCCGTGCCGCATCGCGCGCCACGATTCCAACCCGCATTCCTTCAGCCGCTAAGGCCGCGGCGACCGCCTTGCCCAAGCCCGAGTTCGCGCCTGTCACCAGCGCCGAGCAGTTGTCGTTGTTCAATGATCTCTCTCCGAGGTTTCGGCCGCTTGAGCATATCCGATCTCGCTCGCTCAGACCGAGCTAAGATTGCAAAACAGCAGAACAAGCATTTAACCTGCAACTCTGGCGCCTTGCATTGCCCGGCGCGCTATTTGATATTGGCCGGCATTGGCCCGCATTGGCCGTCACGCCATCCGCAGTTTTTTGGAATCCTAACGATGCCTGACATTTGTTTCCGATACCAGCCGATGCTGGCGCTCTTTTTTGCGTTCTGTCTGACGCTCTTTTGCGGCCCAGCCGCGGCTGAATCGCCGAGCGATTCCGCTGCCACACCGCCCACGGACAAGTCGATTGACATATCGATTGAAGGGGATTCCGAGCAAGCCGCGTCGGACGCGACTGCAGCATCGGCCCCATCTGCTGACCAGCTCGAACCGACGGCTGATGGCCCGCTGGCGTCCGCGACCGACGCCCCGCTGACCAGCGAACTGCGCTCCCTTGAAGCGCTTGACCGCGCGCTGGCCAGCAAGGAGGCGCAGGTGCGTGAGGCGCAGCAGCAGCTGATCGCCGCCGAGGACAGTGTGACCCAGCAGGAGCTGACCGAGCGGTTACGCGAGCTCAAGGCGGAGTTTGAAGAACAGCGCCTGCAGTTTGAGAAATTTGCGGTCAATATCGATCTGCGCCCCTTCATCGATGAGGAAGAAAAGCCTTTCAACTGGCAGGATGAGCTGAGCAAGCTGCTCAAGCCGATCATCGCCGAGATTGAGAATGCGACCAAGGAGTCGCGCGCCATTGGCGAGTTGCGCGCGCAAATGAATGAAGTCGAGGAGCGCAAGAGGCTCGCAACCGAGGCCACTGAAAGACTCCAGACCCTGCTTGCTGAAGACCCAATCCCGGCCCTGCAAGCGCGTTTGCAGGAGCGGCTCGTCGACTGGGAGCGCACAGCCACCGACGCGGGCAACCGTTACGCCGCGCTGGAATTGCAGCTGAATAAGCGCCTGGCGGAGCGGGACTCGGTGCTGGAGGAAACCACGGGGTATGCCAAGCGCTTCGTGCGCACCCGGGGGCTGAATCTGGTCATCGCCATCGCCGCCTTCGCAGCGGTGTTTATTGGCGTGCGCTGGCTGGCCACAGCGCTGCGCCGGGTCTCGCCGACGGCGGAGAGCCGCTTCAGCACCCGCCTGACCACCCTGCTGCTGCACGTCTTCAGCGTGCTCGGCGGGCTGGTTGCCATGCTGATCGTGTTCAACATGGCTGGCGACTGGTTCATGCTCGGCATTATTCTGATCTTCCTGATCGGCATCGGCTGGGCCAGCATCAACACCCTGCCCAGCCAGATCGAGACGGTGAAGCTCATCCTCAATATCGGCCCGGTGCGCGAGGGCGAGCGGCTGGTCTTCAACGGCCTGCCCTATCGGGTGGAATCCCTTGCCTTCACCGCCCGGCTGGTTAATCCGCTGCTCGACGGCGGCGTGCAACAAATGCCGGTCAAGCACCTGGTCGGGCATATCTCACGTCCGCCCGGTGACGAGGAGCCTTGGTTCCCCACGCAGACTGGCGATTGGGTCGAGCTAGCCGATGGTCGCTTAGGCCAGGTCATCCACCAAAGTCCCGCCAACGTCATTGTGAGGGAACCCGGCGGCGCCGAGGTGCCCTACCCGACCGATGGGTTTGTTGCGCTTAACCCGCGCAAACTCTCGCAGGGTTTCCGCGTCACTACTCGCTTTGGCATCGACTACCGCCACCAGGCCATCGCCACCACCGAGGTACCGGCACGGATGCGCGAAGCCTTGGAGCAGGAACTGGCCACGGCCCTCGCCAACGAGGTAAGCGAAGGCACCAGCAAGCACGGCAGCAACGCCCACAGCATCAAAGCTATTGATGTTTTGTTCGCCCAGGCCAGCGCCTCGTCGCTGGAGTATCTGGTCCACCTCGATCTGAGCGGCGACGCGGCAGCTGCCACCCCGATTATCGAGGCCGCCATCCAGCGCATTCTCATCGATACCTGCAACACCCAGGGCTGGGAGATTCCGCTGACGCATATTGGCGTGCATCAGCTTCAGGCCTGAACCAGAGATTTTGGCGGCACAGCAGACCAATACGATGAAACTGACAGACAAAATCAAGCAGGCCGTGGATTTCTCTAAGGGGAATGGACTTATTACCGCCATTGCCCAGGATGCCGATAGCGGCGAGATCCTGATGGTGGCCAACATGAACGAGGAATCCTTGGCGCGGACCCTCGAGCTGGGCGAGGCGGTGTACTGGAGCCGCTCGCGACAAAAGCTTTGGCATAAGGGTGAGGAGAGTGGCAACACGCAAAAGCTTCGCGGGCTCTACATTGATTGCGACGGGGATGCCATCCTGCTGAAAGTCGAGCAGCGCGGTGGCGCGGCCTGCCACACCGGCAAGCGCAGTTGCTTTTTCCGACAGATCGAGAACGGCGATCTGATCGATGTGGGCGTGCAAGTGTTTGATCCCGTTGAGGTCTACGGGTCGTGATACCGGCTGGCCAATGCGTCAACCTGTCGCATCCTGATAGAGCTCAGCATGGCGAAAACAGTCGACTAGGTGGTCGTTGACCAACCCGACCGCTTGCATCAGTGCATAGCAGATGGTCGGGCCGACGAATTTGAACCCGAGCGCGCGCAGATCACGGCTCATGGCGTCTGACTCCGCCGTGCTGGCGGGCACCTGCTCAAGGCTTTGCCAATGGTTTTGTCGCGGCTGGCCATCGACATGCTGCCACAGGCGGTCATGCAGGGTATCGCCGGCTTCCCAAAGCCGCACCAGGGCGCGCGCATTGCCGATGGCGGCTTCGATCTTGCGCCGATTGCGCACGATGGCGGGATTGGACAGCAGGCGTGCGATGTCTTGGTCGCCGAAGCGCGCGATGCGCTCGGGGTCGAACTCGGCAAAGGCCTCCCGGTAACCCTCGCGCTTGCGCAGAATGGTGATCCAGCTCAGGCCGGCCTGGGCGCCCTCAAGCAGCAGGAACTCGAACAGCCGCTGCTCCTTATGCTCGGGCACGCCCCATTCCTGGTCGTGATAGGCGGTATAGAGCGGATCGGTACCGCACCAGCCGCAGCGCGAAGGCGCTGTCATCATCAGGTCTTGGCGCCCTGGTCAATGGCAGCATCAAGCAAGCGCTCGAGCGCGGCATGGATGCCCGCGAAGACTGTCCCAGGCGCGGCGGTCATCTGCGCCGCTGTCTGGACATAGGCACCGGGGCTGAGTTCATCGGCACAATGCTGGCACAAGGCGGCGACGCTGCTGGGAGTGGATTCCAGATGGCATTGCAGCCCCAGCACCCGCCCCTGATAGAGAAAGCCCTGCTGCTCGCACGCCTCGCTGCGCGCCAGATGCAGGGCGCCATCCGGGATGTCGAAGCGATCGCCATGCCAATGAAAGGCATCAAGCCGCGGCGGCAGACCGGCGCAGGCGGAATCAGCCAGCGCTTCGGCGGTCAGTTCAATGGGGAACCAGCCAATTTCGCGCTCGGCATTGCGGCTGACTCGCGCGCCGAGCACCTGCGCGATCAACTGCGCGCCAAGGCAGACGCCAACCATGGGGAGGCCGGCCGCGATGGCATTCTCGATGCAAGCTTTCTCCGCCCGCAGCCAGCTGTGCTCCGCCTCGTCATGCACCCCCATCGGGCCGCCCATCACCACCAGGGCGTCGAATTCATCCAGCAGCGGCGGCGGGTCGCCCGCATACAGGTGGCTCACGGCAATCCCATGCCCGCGATCCGCGGCCCAATCAGCAATCATGGCCGGGCCTTCAAAAGGGACATGTTGCAGCACATGTAGTCTCATGGTTGTTCTCCTTATAGAGCAGGAACACGCCGAGCCGAGAATTTTTTCAGCCGAGCGACCATCTCTTTTTCACCAGTCCAGTCCAGTCCAGTTCAGCTCAAACCAATTCATCCTCTAACCGCCGCTCCCTGGAGCGCGAGCTGGCCGGAGCGCCCCGGCACCTTGCCCCACGCGATGCGGTGGCGTGGCAAACGGGTCAGGTCGAGGCTGTTGGCAATATCGCGCAATGGGACGACATCATCGCCGGCGCTTTGCCACATGATCAGCAGGCGTTCAAGCACGGGTTGCAGCTTCATGCCCTCGAGCTCGGCGTGCACTGTCAGCACATGACCGGTGGGCGACAGCTCGCTGGCGCATTGATACAGCACCTGATGCAGCTCATAGTCCTGCACGTCGGGCTGGCCCATGATTTCTTCGAGTGTGGGCAGAGTGGTTGGCAGTTGTGCACAGGCCGCCTTTGCACCATCAATAACTGGCAGAAAAGGGCAGTGCCCGCGGGTGTCGCTGGCATAGTGGAAACCGAGCTGGGCTTCCAGCGCGGGTAGCTGGTCGTTTATCTGCCAACCGGCGGCGCCATGCACCCGCGCGGGCTCGGCGAAAATGCGCTGAAAGGCCTCGCTCGCCAGCGTCAGTTCGGCACGGGTCCAGGCGCGGTCGCGGCGAGCGACCAAGTCTTGCCAGCGCACATGGTCATAGCCGTGAATACCGACCTCATGGCCCGCCGCGCGAACCTCGCGCATCATCTTGGCACCGCGCCGGCCGATGTCCGGCGCAGGCAGCAGCGTGCCGTTCAACAGGGTGCGCATCCCATAGTGACGCACGACGGACGGACGCTGCAGATTGGCCAAAAAGCCCGGTTGAAAAATCCGTCGCAGCGCACGGCCGGTATTGTCCGGCCCGAGGCTGAACAGAAAAGTCGCCCGCACCTCGAAGCGCTCAAACAGCCGCAACAGATTTGGCACCCCTTCCAGCGTGCCGCGCAGGGTATCAACGTCAACCTTAAGCCCGATGCGCATCCGTTATACCTGAACCATAGGGGATTTCCGCGTGTTTTGGGCCGGCGGCATGCAACAAAGCCGTTGACGCCAGAGTTCAGAACATTCATAAAAGAGCGCCATTGCGTCGCGCACTTCAGCCAACAGGAGCCGCCGGATGTCAAAACTGCGCCAGGCGATGACGGACAACGGCTTCGAGTCCAACGACGACTACGAATTCCAAGTCCGCTGCCTGCTCGAAGAACCGGCCCGACACATTCGCACCCTGAGCATTGAGGGCGACAGCGACAGGCGCAAGACTGCCTTTGCCCATGCGCTTGCCCAGGCGCTTGAATTTCCGCATGTGCTCTACTACGACTTCACCGAGCAGAACCCGCCGCCGCCCGAGATCATTTTGCCACCGAGCCGCGATGAGCTTGGCCGCGAGGAGTCGCCGATTGATCCGCTCGATGACATTGCCAGCAAAGCCTGCGCGCTCAGCGAAGCAGAAAAAGCCGTGCTGATTCTCGATCAGCTCCAGGCGGCGGATTTTCGCGAGCACATCCGCATTCACCGCTTGGTCAAGGAGCGGCGCTGGACCATCAATGATGCGCCCTTTTATGCCAAACCGGCCAATCTGCTGCTGTTTTTAATCAGCGACGAGCCGCTGTATCATTCACTCAAGCGCTATTGCTTTCGCGTCTGGATCAGCCGCGTCTCGGAGCGGCGTATCGACTTCCGCCCACGGGATTTCGGCCTCGGCTCCGACGCCGCGCCGGTGCTCGGCGCCCTGATTGATCTGTTTAGCGCGCTCAAAGCTGCGCCTACCCGCGGAGAGTTCGCGCGCATTCTCGATGATCTGCAACTGCGCATCACCGACGAGGACCACTTGCGCCATTCGGTCTTCGGGCGCTGCGAGGGGATCTCGCACGAGGCCCTGCGCAGCGATGCCATCGCCCCACAGCTAAAACAAGTGATTGATGCCCTGCGGGACTATCTCGGCACCGAGCATATCGAGCTCAGCAGCGAGTAAGCCGCCACCGCAAGGCCAGGCGCCTCGCGGTGGTCGATGGCGAAAGGTTTAGGCTGCGACCTCAGGGGCAGCTGGCCTTGTCGCCGCCAAGGGTTCCGGTCAAGACCAAGAAGTCGTTAAAGGGGCCCATTACTCCCATGGCCTCCATCTTGGGGCCGCTGAACTTGAGCTTGCCGCTCATCATGGCACCCATAGCGCCGCAGCCGGATTTGCCCTCGCCCATGCAGGTCCAGTCCTCATCGCTGGCGTACATCAGGTAGTCGGCACCATAGTCAGGGTCTGTATTCGTCACCGCACCGCCATAGGTGCAGGTCGCCTTGCCGTTCTGAGACTCGATCTTCAACTCCACCTTGCTGCCGAGGCCGCATTTCGTGCGATACATTTGAATGGTCTTGAAACCTCGGCCCTCGTCGTTATCGATCCAACCGTCTCCAAGCTCGCCAGTCAGGGTCGCGTTCTGGTTCCAGGCTTCGCAGGCTTGTTTCGCCCACTCCTGGTCCATGAACACGGAGGCTTCCACCCCCAGGGCAGTCAGGCCAAACAGGCCGCCGATGATCAATGATGCAGTCTTGGTTTGTTTCATTATCGTGTTACTCCTCCAATGGTGATGCGCCAGCAGGCGACGCTGCATTCCGGTCGATGCAACACGCTGTCTGCCAGCGCCGGACGACTGACGCGGCGATGACGCAAATTCAGGGCGCCTTCGCTGCATCAACGCCAGATGCTGCCGTGTGACAAGCGCTTTGGCAAGGCCAATCTGATGGCAAGCTGAACAAAACACCGCATCATCGCATGGCGGCAACGCGCTGAACGCGCTACCCTGACTGACCAGATTGGTATCGCCAGCAAGGCGTGACCCGAGGCCTTAAGGCCAAATACGCCGAAGCGAATTCATTGCTGACACGTCAGTGCAGAGACTGAGACGCGTGCTTCAATTCAAACTGCAACAAACGCCCAAGCGCACCGCAGCTGTCTGGATGGCAGCGGCCATGCTCGTGCTGTCCACTCAAGCCACCTGGGCATCGGAAGACGCCGAACGCGCCCGCATCCTGACCGAGCGGGGGGAAATCCTGCCCCTGGAGCAGCTGATCGCGCAGGCACGCGAGCACAAGCCCGGCACCCTGATCGAGGCCGAGTTGGACTGGGAGCCGGATCATGGTGTGGCCGTCTACGAGCTACTGATGCTCGGGGAGGACGGCGAATTGTGGGAGCTGGAACTCGACGCCCGCACCGGCAGACTATTGGAAGTGGAGCGCGAGCATGATTAGCACATCGGCCCGCGTCTTGTATTAGACCATGCGCCTGTTGTTGGCCGAAGACGATGACGCCCTCGCCGGCCCGCTCGCCGAGACGCTCGCGCGCGCCGGCTTCGCGGTCGATCGATTACACGACGGGCTGGAGGCGCAGCCCGCACCCTTGTTCACGGAGTATGACATCATCGTGCTCGATCTCGGCCTGCCGGGCCTGCCCGGGCTCGACCTGCTGCGCGACTGGCGCAAGCGCGGGTTGACCACCCCGGTGCTGGTTTTGACCGCGCGCAACGCCTGGCACGAGCGGGTCGATGGGCTCAAGGCCGGCGCGGACGACTACCTCGGCAAGCCGTTTCACACCGAGGAACTGCTCGCCCGCCTGCAAGCGCTGTTGCGGCGCGCGGCCGGCCAACCGCAAGAGCGCCTGCGCGTCGCCGGACTGAGCCTGGACGAAGACCGCCAGGAGGTCAGCCTAGCCGATGGCAGCGCCGTTGCGCTGACCGGCATGGAGTTTCGCCTGCTGCGCTATTTCATGTCCCACCCCGGCAAGGTGCTCGGCAAGGAACAGCTCACGGATCATCTTTATGATCAGCACAACGAGCGTGGCAGCAATCTGATAGAGGTCTATGTGCGCCGGCTGCGGGAGAAAATCGGCGCCGAGCTGATTCGCACCCAACGCGGACAGGGCTATCGGTTCGGCTCGACAGGGGCGCTGACTGGTGAACCGGCTGGTGAACCGGCTGCCGCACCAACCGACCACCCTGCCGCCGATTCGGCACGCAACTCGGTCGCCCGTTAAACCCCATGAGCTCGCTCCAACGCCGTCTGAGTCTTGGCTTGTCGCTCAGTCTGCTGGTGCTGATCGCTGGTGCCTGGTGGCTAGGGCACTCCTCCCTGCACCGCAGCGCCGATGCGCTGGTGCTAAGCCGGCTCGAGCACGATGCCGGAACCTTGCTCGCGCACCTGAGCTTCGAGGATAACGGCGAACCGCGCGTGGCCGAAACTCATCTGCCACCTGTGACCGAGCGCCCTTACTCCGGCCACTACCAGATGCTGCGCACAGCAAGCGGGGCTGAGTGGCACTCCCGTTCCCTGTGGGATTTCAGCCTGGCACCCCCGCTGTTGCCTGCCGGCACCCAGTCCAGCTGGAATCAGCCCGGTCCAGACGGCCAGGAACTCCTGGTGTGGAGTGCGGGTTATCGGCGCGGCGACGTTGAATTCACCCTCTCGATGGCCGAGGACGTGCGTCCAATCATGCGCGAGACGCGCGGTTTCGAGCACACCGTCGCCTTGCTCGCGCTACTCGGCTTTGCCGGTATGCTTTTGATTCACCATTGGATACTCAGGCGCGCCTTCGCCCGACTCGAACCTCTGTATCAGGACATCGATCGGCTGGAGGCCGGTGCCACCGGGCGACTGACCGAGGCCGTGCCGCGCGAGTTCCTGCCTCTAGTGCGCAAACTCAACGGGCTGCTCGCCGTCCAGACCGCGCGTCTGGAGCGTTCGCGCCAGGCGGCCGGCAATCTGGCCCATGCGCTCAAGGGACCGCTGGCGGTGGTGCTGCGTGCGCTGGAATCCGAGGCTCCGGCGGCCCAGGAACGCGACGGTGCGCGCGCCCAGCTGGCCAAGGTCAATGCGCTGATCGAGCGCGAATTGCGTCGCGCCCGTTTGTCCGGCGCGCCAGCCGCCGGCGCCTGGTTCGACGCGGATGCCGAGCTCGGCCCGCTGATCCGTCTGCTGCGACAAATCTATGCCGACAAGGCGCTGCGCATCGACTGGACCGCGCCGTATCCCGACCCGCTCCCGTTCGATCGCGAGGACATGCTCGAGCTGCTCGGCAATCTGCTCGATAACGCCTGCAAATGGGGTCGCCAGCGGATTCGGGTTGCGATTCGCGTGGCCGATGGCGCCTGCCGGATCGAGGTCGAGGACGACGGGCCGGGCTGTCCCGAACCGGCGCTGAGCGAGATTCTCGCGCGTGGCTCGCGCCTTGATGAACGCACCGCTGGTCATGGGTTAGGATTGTCGATCGTGCGCGAGATCACCGGCCTGTATCGCGGCGAGCTTCGGCTTGGGCGCGCGTCCCTCGGCGGGCTGCGTGCCGAGCTGTCGCTGCCACTCGCGTAACCGGAAATCCGCGGCAACCTGCCTGCACCGCGCAGCCTCCGCCAGCGGATGTTCAGTTTGGATTCAGCTTTACGGGATACGCTAGTCAACATGAGTCCACACATGCACCCCCATTTCATGATCAGATCCCTGGCCGGGCTGCTCGTCCTCGTCTGGCTGGCCCCTGCGACCGGCGCGACTCTGGGCGAGACCGTCACGGCGGCGCTTGCCCTGTCCAAGCAAGAGCGTCTCACTGCGGCAACGCGCGCCGAGAGCCAGGCGTTAGCGGCTCAGGCCGGCAGCTTGTTGGCCGAAGACCCGGCCTTGCGACTGAAAACGCTCACCGACCGCTTCAACAGCAACGACGGCGCCTTCGAGAACGAGGCCATGGTCGATCTACCGCTGTGGTTGCCAGGACAGCCGGCAGCGCGCCGCGGCCAAGCCCAAGCGATGAACCTGCAAGCCGACCGGGACGCCGCCTGGCGGCGCTGGGAGATGGCCGGGCAAGTGCGCGAGATGGCCTGGACCGCCGCCCTCGCCGAGGGGCGGCTGCAACAGTCCGAGCAGGCGCTGGCCAGTGCCCGGGCGCTCGAATCCGAAATTGCTCAGCGCGCCGAGGCTGGCGAGTTGGCACGCATGGAGGTCGCGCTCGCGGAGCAGGACACCATGGCGCGCGAGCTTGACCGCGAGGACGCGCGACTCGCTCTGGCCCAGGCCATGCAAGGGTTCCGATCGCTAAGCGGCCAGGATGCGCTGCCCAAGCCACTGCTCGAGACCCCGCCCGCCACACGCGAGTTGGCCGAGGACCACCCGGCTTTGCAGCGTGCAGACGCCATGAGCGCCCAAGCGCGAGCCGGGCGCGAGCGCGTGCGCCGGGATCGGTATGGTCAGCCGGTGGTGGGGCTGGGTGTCAAACAGGCGCGTGACCAACGCGGCATGGACACCACTGAGTCTCTGCAACTGGAAGTCAGCCTGCCGTGGTCGCTCAAACGCTTGCATGCACCTGAGTTGGCCGCCGCCGAGCGCTCGCTGACCGAGGCTGAGGTCGAACAACTCCAAGCCCGGCGGGAGGTTGAGCGAACCCTGGCCGAGGCCGAGCTGGCCTGGCACAGCGCCGGCGCGGCCTTGAATCTCGCCGAGCGTCAACAGCAAACCGCCGCCCGGGCGCTCGCGCTGACCAAACGCGCCTTTGCCCTGGGAGAGCTGGATCTGAACCGCCTGCTGCGCGCGCGCGAGCAAGCGCGCCTAGCCGATCTGACCTTGGCCCTGCGCCGCCTGGAGCGCGGCCGGGCCAGCGCGCGCTTGAATCAGGCGCTGGGTGTGGTGCCGGGGCCCAAATAGGGGTCCAGATAAGCGTCGATGCGCTTATGGCGTCGCTCTCTCATATTCATGATGTTTTCTCCAACTGTTGCAGACGATATGAAAAATAACGCCAGAAAGCACCGGGAATGGCTTCGCGCGGCAATGACCGCGCTGCTCTGCGCCCTACTCACCCCAAGCCTCGCCGCGGCCGCCGACCTCATCCCGCTCAGCACCACCCAGCGTGCCGCGTTCGGCATTGAGCTGGCCATACCCGAAGCGACCGGCGAGGCACGCTCGCGGCGCTATCCGGCGCGGGTAACGGTGCCCAACCCGCAGCTGCGGGTGGTCAGCGCGCCCCAGGACGGCATTCTCGATGCGCTGCTGGTAGCCGAGGGCGAGCGGGTCGAACAGGACCAATTGCTCGCCGAACTGCGCAGCCCCGGGCTGGTCGATCTACAAAGCGCCTTTCTTGAGGCCACCACCCGCCTGGAGCTGGCCACGAGCGAGCTTGAGCGCGACCAGCGTCTGGCGCGCGACGGGCTGATCGCCGAGCGCCGCCTGCTTGAGACCAAGTCCCGCCATCGCGAGCTGACCACCAGCGCCGAGCAGCAACGCCAGCGCCTTGCCATCGCTGGGCTGTCCGACGCCGACATCGCCGCCCTGCGCGAGAGCCGCCAGCTGAGCAGCGCCCTGCCGATCCGCGCGCCGCTCGCCGGTGTGGTGCTGGAGCAAATGGTGGCGACTGGCGAGTCGGTCGCCGCCGCCACGCCCCTGTATCGCATTGCCCGGCTCGATCCCTTGTGGCTGGAAGTGCATGTCCCCGTCACTGACTTGGCCGGGCTTATCATCGGTGGGCGTGCCTGGCTGCCGGAGATGGACCTCGACGGGAAAATTATCACCATCGGCCGCATGGTGCATGAGCGCGATCAGGGCGTGCTGGTGCGCGCTGAAATTCGCGACAAATCCGGCCAACTGCGGCCCGGTCAGTTTGCTGAGGTGCAGCTCACCGCCAACGGCGACGGCTGGAAGGTGCCGGCAGATGCGCTGATTCGCCAAAGCGGACAGGCCTATCTGTTCGCTGCCCGTCCCGGCGGCTTCGCGCCGCTGCCTGTCACTGTCCTGAACGAACAGGACAGCAAGGCCCTGATCACCGGCGAACTGACAGCCGACGACCGCGTCGCCATCAGCGGTACCGTGGCGCTCAAAGCCATCTGGCTTGGCGCTGAAAGCAGCGGAGGCGAATAATGCTCGCGCGCCTGATTCAATTCGCGCTCACCCAGCGACTGTTAATGCTGCTCGCAGTGGCGTTGCTGATCGGCCTCGGCTGGCAAGCGATGCGCCAGACGCCCATCGACGCATTCCCGGATGTCTCCACCACCCAGGTCAAGATCATTGTCAAGGCGCCCGGTATGACGCCGGAGGAAGTCGAGTCGCGCATCACCAGCCGCATCGAGGTGGAGATGCTCGGCATTCCCCACCAGACCATGCTGCGCGCCATCGCCAAATATGGCCTCACCGACATCACCATCGACTTCGCCGAGGGCACTGACATCTACTGGGCGCGCCAGCAGGTGGCCGAGCGGCTGAACGCGGTCTGGAGCGAGCTGCCGGACGGCGCCGAGGGCGGCATCGCCCCCATGACGACGCCGCTTGGGGAGATGTTCATGTTCAGCATCGACGGCGGCGGCCTGAGCCTGGCCGAGCGGCGCGACCTGCTCGACTGGACCATACGCCCGGCGTTGCGCTCGGTCTCCGGGGTGGCCGATGTGAATGCACTCGGCGGCTTCGTGACCACCTTTGAGGTGGTGCCGGACAATGGCCGCATGGCCAGCCGTGGCGTGTCCATGGATGACCTGAAGACGGCCGTGACCGCCAACAATCGCAACGACGGCGCCGGCCGGCTCGACGAGGGCGAGGAATCCCTGCTGGTGCGCAGTCAGGGCGCCATCCAGACGCTGGAGGATCTCGGCGGCATCGTTGTCGGCGGCGACAACGCCCAACCGGTTCGGGTCGCCGATGTGGCCGATGTGCGCTTGTCCGCCCTGACCCGCTATGGCGCGGTCACCAAGGACGGCAGTGGCGAGACGGTCGAGGGCCTGGTGCTCGGCCTGCGCGGCGCCAATGCCCGCACCCTGGTTCAGGGCGTGCGCGCCAAGCTCGATGAGCTCAAGCCCGGGCTGCCCGATGGGGTCGAGATCCAGGTCTTCTACGACCGCGGCGTGCTGGTCGACAAAGCCGTGCATACCGTGTCAAAGGCGCTGATTGAGGCCATCGTGCTGGTGCTGGTGCTCTTGGTGCTCTTCCTCGGCGATCTGCGCGCAGCCCTGACGGTGGCGCTAATCCTACCGCTAGCGGCGCTCGCGACCTTCATCCTCATGAACCGGTTCGGGCTCTCGGCCAACCTCATGTCGCTCGGCGGTCTGGCCATCGCCATCGGCATGCTGGTCGATGCCGCCGTGGTGGTGGTCGAGAATATCGTCACCCAACTAGGCGCACACGGGGGGCGCAGCGGCGCTCGCTTGCCAAGATTGCACCTGATCTACCGCGCCACCCGCGAGGTAGCGCTACCGGTCGCCTCCGGCATCCTGATCATCATCATCGTCTTTCTGCCTCTACTCACGCTCGAGGGACTGGAGGGCAAGCTGTTCGTCCCAGTGGCCCTGACCATCGTCTTCGCACTCAGTAGCTCCCTGCTGCTGTCGCTGACGGTGATCCCGGTGCTTGCCTCCTTCCTGCTTGGACCGGCCGAGCATGGCGAACCATGGCTGGTGCGCCAGCTGCTGGCGCTCTACACCCCAGCGCTGGAGTGGAGCCTGCGCCACCCGCTGCCGGTCATCGGCGTGGCCGTTGCAATGCTGCTCGGGGCCGGGGTGGTTTATACCCAGGTCGGTAAGTCCTTCATGCCGAGCATGGACGAGGGCGATCTGATCGTGCAGCTGGAAAAACTGCCGTCAATCAACCTCAAGGAATCCCTCGCCATCGACCAGCGCGTACAGCGGGCGATTCTCGCCGAGGTGCCGGAGGTGAAAGCGATCATCGCCCGCACCGGCTCCGACGAACTTGGCCTGGACCCGATGGGCTTGAACCAGACCGACAGCTTTCTGGTGCTCGCGCCGATGGACGCATGGCGCATGGACACCAAGGAAGAACTGATGGACGCCATCCGTGCGGTGATGGACCACTTCCCCGGCGTCGACTACGCTTTCACCCAGCCGATTGAAATGCGCGTTTCGGAGATGCTGACCGGTGTGCGCGGCGATCTCGCCGTCAAGCTCTTCGGTCCCAATCAGGATCAGCTCAACAAGACCGCTGAGGAGATCGTCGCAGTGCTGCAAGGCCTCGAAGGCGCCGAGGATGTCTACACGCCACGCAACGAAGGCGCCCAGTATCTGAATCTCCAGATCGACCGTCTCGAGGCTGGTCGTTTAGGACTCGACATCGACGCCTTGGCCGCGCAGCTGCGCGCCGAGATTGAGGGCCTGCCGATCAGTATCGTCTATGGTGAGGGCAAGCGCCGGCCGCTGGTGATTCGCGGCCCAGAGTCGCTGCGCGAGAACCCCAGCCGGCTAGAGGCGCTGCGCATCGCCCTGCCCGATGGCCGCGCGGTATCCCTGACCAACCTGGTCACCATGGAGCGCGGCGAAGGCCCGGTCGCACTCACCCGCGAGCGCGGCAATCGCCTGGCGGTGGCCATCGCCAATGTCTCCGGGCGCGACCTGGTCGGCTTTGTCGAGGAAGCCCGGGCGAAGGTTGCCGAGCAGGTCGATTTGCCGACCGGCTACTGGCTCGAGTGGGGCGGCGAGTTCGAGAATCAACAGCGCGCCGCGGCACGCCTAGCCTTGGTGGTGCCCATCGCCATCGGGCTGATTTTTCTGATCCTGTTTTCCACCTTCCGCTCGGTGACGCAGGCGGTGCTCATCCTGGCCATGGTGCCCTTCGCCATGATCGGTGGCATCGTCGGACTCTTCGTCACCGGCGAGTACATGTCGGTGCCGGCCTCAGTCGGATTTATCGCCCTGCTCGGCATCGCCGTGCTCAATGGCGTGGTGATGCTGACCTATTTCAATCAACTGCGCACCCTTGGTCGCCCCATTGCTGAAGTGGTGGTCGAAGGCGCCAAACGCCGTCTGCGCCCGGTGCTGATGACCGCCACCACCGCCACCTTCGGCCTGGTACCGCTGCTGTTCGCCAGCGGCCCGGGCTCGGAGATCCAGCGCCCGCTAGCCATAGTGGTGATCGGCGGGCTGGTGTCCGCCACCACGCTGACGCTGATCGTACTGCCGATGCTGTATCGGCGCTTTGGGGCGCGCTGAGCGTTGCAAAACCAGAAACCGACCTACCCCTAATCCACAGGCACAACCCGCGATGTCCGATTGCCTCCTATCCCTGATCGTCGCCCCCGAAGCCGAAGACGCCGTCGCCGAATGGCTGCTCGATGACGAGACCATCCCCGGCTTCTCCAGCAGCCCCATCGCCGGGCATGGCTCTTCGGAATCCTCCATGACCCTTGCCGAACAGGTCGCCGGGCGCCGCCAGCGGGTGATGTTCTTCACCCATCTGGAGCAATCCGTCGCCGAGCGGGTGCTCGAGCGCCTGCGCGAGGAACTCCCGGGCGCCGACATCCATTACTGGATGGTGCCAGTGCTAGTGGCGGGGCATTTGGGGTGATTACTTCGTCGCGACCGCGAAGCATTCAGCTCAGCGCATCGCCGACTTCGTCTTGCCCCGTTAGGTGGAGCGCGCAACAAGCTTGAACTCATCAATACGGTCGCGAATTTCCGCAGGTACCTTACCCATTTCACGGATGCGTCGAGCAAGAAAGCCAATGTGTTCGTCGAAGCGCACCGGGCAGGTATGAGAGAGATACTTCAGCGCAGCCTTTCCGTCGAGCATTCTGGTCAGACGTTCCCACCGTTCTCGGGGTGATACGCTCGTTCGATCAAAGCGATCGATCTTTACACGCTCCTGATCCAATGCTGGTCCTGGATTGGGTATCCTCAGCTTGGTTAGGTGCCCAACGAGGTCGGCCTTGAGCTGGCTTCCGCGCTTCAACGGGGTACAGCCAAATCCGGGCTTCGGGGAGGGCTGGTTCGCCGTCGTGGCAGCAACTGTTGCCGCCGATTTATCCTTGAGTTCGTCGGCAAAGGCGAGACAGGCGTTGACCATGGCGTCGCCGGTTTGGCTTGATTTCAGTTCATGGTCGTTCGCCACTTCCGCCATCGCATCCGGATCAAGCAGATAGTTTTCCAACTCCCAGCGCAACAGCACCCTGATGCTGTCTCCATGAGGCCGCGCCGCCAGAAACGCCTCGTCAGCTTCCTGCCACCAGAGCACCCAGTTGTGCATGCCGAGCAGCAGGTCTCGATCGACCAGGCCGAATGCCGCTACCCCATCGGCCCGCGCTCCCGCGACCAAAGCAATGACGGCCTCGCAGCCTCCGCCGCCGGTGTCAGGCTCGTGACGGTCGGCTGGCTCGAACAGTACATCGGCACCTTCATCAAAGAACCAGCGTTTGGCGATGATCTCGTAATCGTCTTCCGATTCAAGAAAGACCACCGCGCCGCCGCGCTGCTTCCACAATAGGCGCTCCGGCGCCTTGACCTTCTTGAATGCACTCATCTTCCTATCTCTTCTGAACGCAGGCCAGGCTCGATGATCCAGCCACCCTTGATGAGATCCGGCTCGGCAATGTCGACCGGAAAGGCTTCCAGAATTTCCACCGAATGGGTTGCGGCGATGACCGTCGTACCCCGGTGCCGACGAACCTGCGCCTTCATCAGATTGAGCGCCTTATGCTGCCAGCGGACATGCAGATGGACATCGAGTTCGTCCACAAGCACCCAAGTGTTGCGAGTGCTATGAGCGCCAATGCGCAAGAATAGCTGGGCTAGGTTTTTCTCCCCGCTGGAAAGCCGATCCAATCGATGGGTCTGTTCCGAGCTGTGGACGATAGCCTCGGGCGGTACCCGCCGGATCTTGGTGTCGAGAAACCTATCCGGGGACTTGTCGAAGACGGTCTCGTTGACTGTCTTCACCGCGGCTTCAAAGCTGCCATCGCTTAACCAGGCGAGCCAGACGAGCAGGTTATCCAGAGACGCGGTCCAGTGCGTGCCATGCGGGGCAAACTCATGTGCCGTGCGATAGGCCCAATGCTCCGGCTGGATGATTGCCCGTTCGGTGGCATCTTGGAGACGTGGGATGTCGCGATAGGCCGAGAAATACAGAGCGGTCGGCAGGCTGAGCGTGGCGTTGGCGAAGGCACCGGGCGTCAGGCCGCTGGAATCGTCGAGGGTGCGCCGGAGATCCTGCACCAGGTCGTCCTGACGATCGATCTCTACCAGTCGACCTGGAGCCCGCTGGCGGAAGCCGGTCCGATGCCATGCTTGCGCTCCGTATTGCTTCAGTAACTCGTCGTCCCATACCTTCAAAAAGGTCTCTTCTCCGAGATTTCCGGCGACCATGGACAGCACGATCCTGTGGTCTCGCCCCTGCCAAAAGAGCCGAGTCAGCACGTCGAGTTGGACTCGTCCCTTCCCGTCGTCCAGGTCCTCGTGACCAAAGTGCTGGGGACTCAGCGTTCCAAGCTGGCGCATCAGCAAGGCGAAGCACTCCAGCACCGTTGTCTTGCCCTGCCCGTTCTCGGACATCAGCAGAAAGACATTGCATGGGCGGTCTTGGTCGTCGGTGAAATCGATCTCGTAGGGCGAACCCTGAAATGGACCGACGCGGTCCAGCGTCAGCCAAAGGGGTTGGAACTCGTAGACGGTCATGTCGCTCATCGCTGTTCACCGCGGACGTGCCTTAGGCACTGTTTGATGTCATCGCCGGTGACAAGCACCCCATGGGCACGGCGCAGCGGCACCCCAGCGCGCGGCCGCAACAGCATGTCGCCGGCTCCAAGGAGCTTTTCCGCACCGACCTCATCGAGGATGATCTTGGATTCGGCCGCAGTGCGCACGGACAGCGCAATTCGTGCCGGGACGTTGCTGCGGAGCAGACCGGTGAAGGTCTCCGCGTCTGGGCGTTGTGTCGCGAGCAGCAGATGGATGCCGACCGCACGGGCCTTCTGTGCCAAGCGCACCAGTGGCGTTTCGGCCTCGCGCGACTGGAACAGCAAGTCCGCCAACTCCTCGACCACGACGACGATATAGGGTAGGTCCATTCGGCCTTGAGCCCGGCCTTGGGCCAGGTTCGAGACACCTTGCTCACGCAGCAGACCGGTGCGCCGCTCCATCTCGCCGACCAAATCATCAAGGGTGTCCAATGCTTCCCCCATATCCTCCAGCACATGCCCGTCGCGCAGGTGCGGCAGCCCGGTGTACTGGCCGAGTTCGACGCGCTTTGGATCGATCATGACCAAATGGAGGTCTTTGGGTTCCAGACGCCACAGCAGCGACAACAGCAGCGCATGCAAGCACACACTCTTGCCGCTGCCGGTGGTCCCGCCCAGCAGCAGATGCGGCGCCTCGGCCAAATCGAACGCCACCGGGGCACCCAGCACGTCCACCCCCGGCCAGACCGTGAGTAGCGGTAGATCCTCTGCCGTGCGCGCCCAGTCACGCAGGCGCGCACCGGGTACGCTTTGCCAGGTCTCGCGCGGTCTGGGCACATCCAGAGCCAGCACCCGAGCCTCGCGTTCGCGCTCTTCGTCCTCTTGCAGCAAGATGCCCTGCCGCGTCGACAGGCCCAGGTAAAGCCCGAGTTTCTCGAGTCCACGCTTGACCCGGTCGTAGTGATTGACGTCGTCCAGATAGACACGGTAGCGGCTGATGCGCGGCCCTTCGTCGACACCACGAATCTGGGCGATGACGCCGATCTCGCGCAGTCCGGCAAGTATCTCCTGTGCTCGATCCACCCGTGCTGGAGCCGGTGACGCTGCCACGAACAGGTCTTGATACAAATAACTGGCGAAATCGTGCCCCGGTCGCCAGCTGGTTCTAATCTCGCGGAGACCGCGGCGCACATGACGCTGTAGATAGCGCTTGTAGCGTGGTTCGGCCTCCTCGTCCTGGAACATATCCTCGCCGTGGTAGATACTCAGCAGCGCGCGGATGGCGAGGTCGTAGTCCTGTCGGCCACGCTCGTCCGCAGCGAGACCGCTGCCGGTCACACGCGTCAGCCAGTATTCGCCACCGCTGGGGCCGAGGGTGCTGCCATCCAAATCCTCCGGCGGCGGTGTCGGTATTTGCAGAGAGCGTGCCAGCGCGATACGGAGCACACGCAACTTCGGGGCATTTGGCGTGCCGAGCCCATGGGACAGCACATCATTGATGGTCTGCTCGTCGGCCGCGTCGGTATATATGTCTGGCATCGCTTATACCCCGGCAGCCAGTTCGGCGACGTCAACAGCCACAGGAACAGTGTGCTCCCCATCGGGGTTGGTCAGCCGAAAAGCAGCGTACACATGCTCCGCTACGAGTCCAAGCTTGCGGGCATCCAATTCCGAATCGGTCGGTAACACGATGACCTGGTCGGCGGCATTCGGATAGTACTGCGTGAGAATCGCCTTCTGATTCCCGGCATCAATACGGGCCAAGGGGGTATCGATGATCACGGGAACCTGCTTGCCGGATGCCTCGCTCAGCGCCCAGAGGAGGGCTGTGGCCATCAGCTGCTTCATGCCAGCGGAAAGGGCGCCCATTGCGATTGGGTGGCCATCGCGATCAAGGTAATGCAGGCCGAATTCGTCATCGACTTCGATCTTATCGATCAGATGGTGCGATGTCATCAAGAGCCTGAAGTGGCGGTTGATGGCGTTCTCCAGTGCTTCCCGCTGCTCCTTCTTGCGCTGATCCTTCAGCTTGCTGAACAGACTCCCGAGTCGCCGAGCCAGGTAAATCTTGTCTTTCGCAATTCCGCCTGCTTGGACAACGCTTTGTATCTCCGTGATCATTTTCTTGGTCTCATCGAGCTTGCGCTGCTTTTGGCCGAATTCGTTCTCCAGCGCGCCGATGCGCTGTTGCTTGTCGGTCAATGCCCGCTCCAACTGATCGCGTTCTTCGACGTAGCGCTCAAATTGCTTACGTTCCTCGTCCGATAGTGAGCCGACATTCAGCAGGTCCGTCTCCAGTTTCCGCAGCTCGGCCGTCTGCTGTTGCAGCCTCCGTAAGGCTTCGGCGCGCAACGTGCGCAGACCTTCCGCTTCCGCGTAGGGGGCGAGCTGATCGCGTGCACGCGCACCGGCTTGCGGGTCCGGTGCGAAGTTTGGGTCCATCACCGAACCAGCGTCGGTCATGTCCTTTTCCAGCAAGCGGACGAGTTTGTATTGGTAGAAGGCGCGCTGACCTTCGCGGATATCGGGATCGGGCCGGTCTGGGCCGTCAAATAGACGCTCGGGCAGCGTCCGCGTCAGCGTCTCCAGCACTCGGCTGCGGGCACCGGCGTCGCTGCGCAGCACCTGATCCAGGCGGTCGATCGCTCGGCGCACCAGGCTGGGATTAGCCAAGAGCACGACATCGCGGGGCAGCTCCGCAGAGAGCCGCTCGCGCCCATCGGCAAACTCGGCCTGAATCCGTCTGAGGGCTTGCTTCAGCTCGTTCTCGTCATGACGATGCACGTAGGCGCTGACACCCTCGATACGCCGACGGACGCGACGCAGCTCCTCCTGATCGTCCTCGACCTCTTGCTCCAGTATGGCCTGGGTGTCTTCCAGCGCTCTCAGCTCCTCCGAGAGGGCTCGTGCGCTGCCCTCCAGACGTTGCAGCTCGGCCTTGGCCTCGGGCTTCAACTCGTTGCGTTGCCAGCCATTGACGGATTGCTTCAGGGCCTCCCGCAGGGCGTCGATCGCACCGATACCGAGGATGCGCTCCATCTCGCGTTGTTGCGTGTCGCGGTTGGCCTCGGCCAGGGCCTGGATCTGCTCACCGTCGAAGAAGAAAAAGTCGACATAGTCCGGAGGCAATCGGCGGTCCAGAAACTCCTGGGCCGCCTCGTCGTCGAAGCGGGCCTCGCCGGCCTGCACCGCCAACTGCTCTTGCCAGGTGTCGCCTTCGATGGTCCAACTGCGCTCCGCCCTGACCATTTGCCCGTTCTCCGTCCAGCGCAGTTCCACAGCGCAGCGCGTCTCTCCGTCTATGCGGGCGCGTCGGTTCATGATTCCCCACCAGTCGTCACCTGCCCCAAGTACATACTGCTGAACGGTGGGCATACGCTTGCGCTGAACTGCTCGCCGCAGGGGTTCGTTGCATGCGCCGGTGAACAAGAGCTTCAGCGCGTTCAGCAGGCTGGTCTTGCCGAATCCGTTTTGGCCCATTATCAGGCAGATGTTACGCCCCGGTCCCGGTTGGCCGAGCTCGAAACGCTGCGGACCGCAGTAGGAGAACAGGTTGGTGAGCTGAATCCGCTCGATGATCATGCAGTCGGGTCCGCGCGCTCGGCCTGCCGGACGGCGTTGCCGATGACCTTTTCCACATCATCGAGCAACTGCCGGCGGCTGGCGGGAGTATCCAGGGTCGGGTAGCGCTCGCTGACCAGCCGATACAGCTCAGTAGCCCAGATGGATTGCACCCCGAACACGGGTGCCAATTGTTCGATCAGCGCTAGGTCGGTTGCATGGTCTTCCGGTGTCGTTGGCAAAGCGGCAACCTCCCGTCCAGCGGCGCGCGCGAGACCCAGCGCGCTCTCGTTGGCATCAAAGTCTTTTGTCCACTGCTGTTGGATGTAGGCCAGCTCCGCGTCGCTGATTAACGGCCGCCCGACGCGCCTTTCCAATTCCAGCAGGCGTTGCAGTATGGTCTTACGAGTCTCCGAGCGAAACGGGCCCGGTCCGACGCGGTTATCGCGGCGAAGGCCGTCGCGTTGTTCGTGGTCATCGCGGATCAACTTCAGCCAGTTGCGAAACTCGTTCAGCGGTTCCATCCAGGTCTCGCCCGAGTCGATGAAGCCGCGCATGGAACGGTCTTCCTTTACCACGGTGCAGGTCCAGCAGCCGAAACGGCTGCCGCCGCAAGAAGGCGTACCGAGGTCCAACACGACCGGGCATTCGCCGCCACTCGCCTGGCGATACAGGTTGAGCATGAAGTCGTGGCTGCCGCCCCAGGGAGGAGGATTATGCGAAAACAGATACTCCCAAACCGCATCAGTACTCCAGTCCGCAATGGGTGTCATCACCAGCGCGTTGGGTATCTCGTGATGTGGGTTTAGGCCGCGCGCATTGGATTGTCGCGCCTCCATGCGTTGCGCCCGCCCGCTGCTCTCGTCCAGTCTTGTGCCCAGTAGCAACACGACGCTGCCGTGATCGCTTACGACATCGTCGATCACTGCGCGCGATGGCTTGATTTTCATTTTTGTCGTGCACCAACGGAACCAGCGCGTCGGTGCCGGATAGCCCTTGCCGATCAGATTGCCCCAGAAACTCTGTTCGGGAAACGGCTGCACTCGGTGCACGGTAACAGATATTCCGTGGGCGCTAGCGTGGGCGTCAAGCAGCGTTAGCCGTTCGGCGAGGTAATCCTCGACGTTTGGTGCTTCAACGCGGGTATCGGCGGCGACGACGTGGATTGGCTTGTTGGCCCCACGACCGAGTTCAAGCAATAATTCGTAGACCAGTTGAAGCACCAGCGTCGAGTCTTTACCGCCCGAGTAAGCGACAACCCAAGGACGCTGATCCGCGAGATAATGGTCACGAAGATTCCTCATCGTAACTTGTGCGCAGCTTTCCGTTGAAACAGAGCTTTCCTTCATTAACGATGAGCAGCCCATTGGCGACCGATTGTTCTCCCAATTAGCAGCGACACGCTCGACGAAATCGTGTTCCATCAGGCTTGGACGACCCCGTACCCGTGGAACAATACCACACATCGGCGCAGAGGTTGAGCAAATAAGGCTACCACAATCCACGTCTTAGGATTATTGTCGATTATGGAGCCTAGTGGACCAGCAAGCGGGGGTCAAGGTTAGGGTGAGCCCGCATCCAAGTCCGCCAATGTTCCAAAGCCAGACCTCGTGGGAACTTTGCCGGCCCCATATCCGTCACCGGGTAGCACTGACACCGATGACATGGCATTCAGGCTATTCGCCACAGCGAGCCTTGTCTGGTACGACGGTTGGGGCAAGAATTAGTCGGCTTTGTTGAGGAAGCGCCCACGCAAGTGGCTGCCGAGGTCGAGCTGCGGACCGGCTACTGGCTCGAGTGGGGCGGCGAGTTCGAGAATCAGCAGCGCGCTGCGGCACGCCTAGCCTTGGTGGTGCCCATCGCCATCGGGCTGATTTTTCTGATCCTGTTTTCCACCTTCCGCTCGGTGACCCAGGCGGTGCTCATCCTGGCCATGGTGCCCTTCGCCATGATCGGTGGCATCGTCGGACTCTTCGTCACCGGCGAGTACATGTCGGTGCCGGCCTCAGTCGGATTTATCGCCCTGCTCGGCATCGCCGTGCTCAATGGCGTGGTGATGCTGACCTATTTCAATCAACTGCGCACCCTTGGTCGCCCCATTGCTGAAGTGGTGGTCGAAGGCGCCAAACGCCGTCTGCGCCCGGTGCTGATGACCGCCACCACCGCCACCTTCGGCCTGGTACCGCTGCTGTTCGCCAGCGGCCCGGGCTCGGAGATCCAGCGCCCGCTAGCCATAGTGGTGATCGGCGGGCTGGTGTCCGCCACCACGCTGACGCTGATCGTACTGCCGATGCTGTATCGGCGCTTTGGGGCGCGCTGAGCGTTGCAAAACCAGAAACCGACCTACCCCTAATCCACAGGCACAACCCGCGATGTCCGATTGCCTCCTATCCCTGATCGTCGCCCCCGAAGCCGAAGACGCCGTCGCCGAATGGCTGCTCGATGACGAGACCATCCCCGGCTTCTCCAGCAGCCCCATCGCCGGGCATGGCTCTTCGGAATCCTCCATGACCCTTGCCGAACAGGTCGCCGGGCGCCGCCAGCGGGTGATGTTCTTCACCCATCTGGAGCAATCCGTCGCCGAGCGGGTGCTCGAGCGCCTGCGCGAGGAACTCCCGGGCGCCGACATCCATTACTGGATGGTGCCAGTGCTGGTGGCGGGTCATCTGGGGTGATCAATCGGTCGCCAGCGCGCGATGACCAGCGCCGCTGCTCAGCCAGTCTTTCATCGCCGATAAGGCTAGCAGGTTGAATTTGATCTTCTCGGCTCCATCAAGCCTCAGATAGGTTTGCATCACCCATCATAGGAGGTCGGAATGAATTGGAAAGAACAACTTGATAAGGCCGTCGCCACTGTCAGGGACGCGGCCGAAAGCGACCGGGCGCGCCAGATTGCCGATCAGGCTAAAGCGACGGCGAGTTCCCTGCTCGACCGGGCCAAGGCCGGCGCCATCGGCGCGGCCCAGACCTTTGTCGAGGCAAACCGTGATCCGTCCGCGCTTGAGGTGAAATTCCTGCACGCCCAGCTCACGGTGGTCTCGCCCGCCGATGGTTTGACCATCACTCGCCCCCAGGAAGGCTCCCTGGTCATCGACGACGGGCAGGGTAACGGGCTAGTTGTTAATGCCGCCGCTGATCCTGCCTTTATCGTCGATCGCATCGGCCAAGTGACCCAGATCAGCGGAAACACCTACGATCTTGGCGCCGAGGACAGTGTCAACCTTGTCGTCACCAAGTTCTGACAAGAGCGCGCGGCCTCTCGGGTCGGGGCCGCTCATGTTCCATGCAGGCATTAGGGAACCCGGCCGCGGCCAGAAGTGGCAGCTCGGTTCGCATGGTTGAAGACGCAATCGCCGTCAATCCAGCCCCCGGATGCGGGCAGGTTATCGGGTCGCGCGGCGGCGGCGTTCAAGCATTACCAGTCCAATGCCGCCGAGCACGGCGGCAGAGGCAATCAGCAGGCGCAATGTCATCGGCTCGCGGAGCAGGACGACCCCACCGATGGCGACAATGACCGGCACGCTGAGCTGAACCGTCGCGGCACTGAAGGCGGGCAAGTGCGGCATGATGCTGTACCAGAGCGCATAACCAAGCGCGGAGGTGACAGCGCCAGACGTGACCGCGTACCCAACACCAATGGGATCGAGCGATCTTTCAGTGAACAGTAACAGACTCAGTAACAAGGTAATCGGCACAGTGCGCGCGAAGTTACCGGCAGTGACCCGGGTCGGATCACCAGCACCCTTGCCGCGCACAGAGTAGACTCCCCAACCGATGCCGGCGCCGATCATCATCATTGCGCCGAGCAGCGGAGGCGCCGAAAGCCCCGGCAGCAGCAAAATTGCCAGGCCGCTGAACGCGAGCAGCACACCCACCAGCTGAACCGCGTCGAGCCGTTCGCCCTGGCGCACGCCGATGGCGATCATGGTGACCTGCACCGCCCCGAATAACAGCAGTGCCCCCGTGGCGGCCGTCAGGCTCAGGTAGGCGAAGGAAAAGAGCGCGGCATAGCCAAAGAGCGCAAACGCAGAAGGCCAATTACCAGAGCCAGCGCTCCGCAGCCGCCCGCTAAACCACAAAAGCACCCAGAGCATCAGCGCCCCGGAGAGCAGGCGCAGGCTGGTGAAGCTGGCGGGGTCGATCGCGGTATCCCTCAACGCGGCGCGACATAACCAGGAATTTGCCGCGAGCGGAATCATGGCGAAGGCTGTGAGCGCAATCAGGCGAGCTCTCGACATTCACCGCCTCCGGTTTTCATTATCACGCTCAATCACATCGTCCAACTCGCCAAGCCGGCGCAGGCAGGCTTCAGATCCTCCAGAGGATCCGGCCATTGGTCAATCTTAGCTGATAGGCGGCCTGCAAGCGGGGAAAAACGCCGTGCGTGGTGAAAGCCGGCGATTAGGGCCGAGTGCGATGCGCTCAGGGCACCCGTGATTCGAGGCACCCTGAGCAAACGCTGTCGTTTCCTCCCCCTAGTCGTCTTGCTCCCCACGACTGAGCACCAAGTTGCGCTCCGGGCGGGAGAAATTGTGGCAGGCGGCGCAGTCCTTGCCTTCTTTGCGCACATGCCGCTCATGCACCCCGTTAAAGTCGCGGTCCTCGCGCTCGTTCTCGTGGCACTGGGTGCAGATGGCGTCCAGATTCCCGTTCAGGTCGGTAACGCGCGTCCCAATGACCGCGCTTGGCAGGGTTCTGAGTCCATAGCCCATACTGGCCAGGTCGAGTTGCTCGGGGCCGCCGCTCAGTGCGCCGTGACAGGAGCCGCAGCCGCGCGCATCGCCACCTAGGGCATTATCCTCAGGCTCAACGCCGTGGTTGATGGTCTGGTAGGTAAACACCGGCACGATTGAGGTGTTCGGCGGCATTTCCAGATCGCCCGGTATTCCGGTGCAGACGCTGCTGACCAGGGCATTGGGCTCATCCAGACCAAGCCCCACCGCGACGGCGCGACAGAAGCTGCCAGTGCGGAAGAACTCGAAGGTTGAGTGACCGACCAGCTTGTTGTCGATTTCATTGCGGGCCAGCTTGCTCCAGTGCGGTTTCATCGGATAGAGCTTGGCAGCTGAGCTAGACACATCGCCGTTGGGCTGGCCCAGGACGTAGGCCGGGTCGCCGGCGTTGAAGTTGCCGGCGAAACTCGCCGCGACTGTTGCATCCAGCGGAACCGTCGGCACGCCGTCCAGGGACTCTTCCAGGTAGAGCACCTCGCTGGTGCCATCGAACCAGGCGTAGGTCGGGATCAGCGACTCAGCGCCAAGTCCGCCCTTGTCCTCACGCGGCAGCCAGCCGCCACGCCCATTGCAAGCCGCCGCTGATGGATGCGGGTCCTGCCAATCGCGTGCCACCTCGGTGCCGACATTGGCTTTGGCATAGGATGGGATGTGGCAGGTCTGACAGGCGACCTTCATGGCATGCTTGTCACGGCTGCCGCCATCGGTGTTGCTGAAGTCGCCATGCGGGCGATTGTCGTGACAGCCACCCGTCTCACAGGTGAAGCGTTCTGCCACGTCATTGGGCCTGAGATCGAGACCGCGGCCGCGCATCCGGTGCCCCTCGCCTGCATCGCCAACGGCGTTGTGGCAATCCGAACAGGTCATATCCTCACCCTGTGGGCTCATGTGCATGTCGAGCGTGATGCTGGGGCTCGCGTTCTCTTTGGCCATGTCGCCGCGCTTGGTTCCGTCACCGCCTCCAGCGCCGGCGTGGCAACTGAGGCATGACTTCCGCGTGGTGGCATGGACGTTTTGGGCCGCTTGCAGCGTGGTGATAGCCATGGGTGTCATGGGCACCTCAGCCGGAAGGGTATCGCTACCGGCAGTCAGGAATTGGAAGTCCCCACTGACGGGGTCAACCCGGGGAATGCCGGAGAAGCCAGTGCGTAACAGCGCGGCACCGTCGAATCGCTCCAGGTTTCCATCCGCATCCTCGGTCATGTTCAGCAGCGAGAAATTCTCGAAGCCCAAGCCACTCGCGGTCCAGTCCGGGAAGCGTTTGTAGACTTCCTGGTGGCAGGTGAGGCAGTCAATGTTGGCCAGTTGAGCATGGGCCTCGGCGGAGGCGGGATCGAGCTGCTCGAACTGGGACTGCGCCATGGGGAAGCGGCCGTTGCCGACGTGACAGCCGGCGCAGGTAAAGCGCGGTGAGTTCTCATGGGTGCCGCAGTAGGTGTTGATGCCCGTGGCGACCAGATCGCCGGCGGCCTTCGCTGGGCGCTCGCCGGCGGCGGCAAAGTAGCCTGGAATGTTGGTGGTGTAATCAAAGCGACCGCCTTGCTGATAGTGCACCGAGCCGTGCATATCGCGCGCCGCACCCTCGTGGCAAGCGACGCAGACCTCGGGGCCTGAGTAGGCGGTGATGTTGCAGTGCTCGGAGATGGATGACGTGCAGCCCACAGGGGTGTTGGTGACGCTTGCCGTGGTGATCGATGGGCCTGAAACGGCGCCCTGGTTGTCGGTGACAGTCAGGGTAACCTGGTAGGTTCCGGGCGCTCCGTAGGTATAGCTCGGATTGGCCTCCGAACTGGTTCCGCCATCGCCGAACGTCCAGGCGTAGCCGGTGATGTTACCGTCGGGAGCCGTCGAACCGGCACTGCTGAAGCTGATCGCTGCGCCCGGTGTGGCGCTGTAGGGACCGTTGGCATTTGGGTTGGCGTTACCGTCGCCGCCTGGGGGTGGATTGCCGCCGCCACCATCTCCGGAGCCTTTGGGCGCGCAATCAGAAGGCGCGCGATCGACATCACGCTCGGCCGTCTGGCCGTCGGACTGGATGGCACGCACGCGGCATGGCACTGGGCTGGGGCGTTCCTCCTTAATCGACCAGGAGCCATCGCGGCTCTCGGCCTCGTCGCTGCCGAGCCGCTGTTCGGGATCATAGGCATTGACCAAGGTGACGCGTGATCGGGAGGCAGCGGTTCCCGAGGCGCGAAGGCGTCGCTCCTCGCTGTCCCAAGATGCGCGTTCGATGGTGATCTGGCCGCTGGAGTCGCCATGATCGCTGTGGTCGTCATCGTCATCATCGGCAAGAGCCAGCGCTGGCAACAGGAATGCGACGGTTGCAAGCACGATAAGCGCCAACCAAGCTCTTGCGCTGAGTCGCTGCTGGTGCCGTGGCGGGGCTTCGGGAACCTGGTAGTTTTCGACTGTCTTCATCACGCTCTCCTCTGGAATGTCAGAACCTATCTCCACGCTGACAGGCTAACCCGCGCTGCCTTAAGAAAACCTTAAGACCAGGGGCGTTTTGCCGAGCAACGGAGAGCGGAGTCGATAAAGGTGACGGGGTTCGCAGTTCTATTGAGCGATTTGCAATTGGCGATTGGCGAGCGGCGGCGGGCTTATACCAAGCGGCGGAAGCGGACTTCGACGAGCAGCCCCGCGCCAGTGTCGGAGCCAGTCTCGGTGCCAGTTTCTGCGCCAGCGTCGGCATCAAGCAGCTCGATGTCGGTGTCGTAGAGATCACAGATCCGACGCACAATCGAGAGACCCAGCCCGGCGCCAGGCTCGCTCTGACCCACCGGTCGATAGAAGCGATCGAAAACGCGCGCGCGGTTCGCGGCTGGAATGCCAGGCCCGGAGTCCAGGACATGAAGCAGCAGATGATCGCGTCTCGCCAGGACCATAACCTGCACCTGCCCGCCCGCAGGGCTGTACTTGATGGCGTTGTCCAGCAGATTGCCGAGCAGGATCGCGAGCGGTGACGGCGGAATATCGGCAAGCGCGTCTTCGCCGGGAGGCGTCTTCAACGTTAGAGTGATCTTTTTGGCTTGCGCGACGGGTGACTTGTCCTCCACGACCTGAGCGGCCACCGCGATGAGCGAGCAGTTGAGCGCCTCGCCATCGCTCACCCGCTGGTGCAGACGCGAGAGAATCAGCAACTGCGAGATCAAGTGGCTCGCCCGGTCAATGCCGCGGATGAGCTGCGCTAAGGCCTGGTCGCGCTCTTGCCGATCCTGGCTACGCTGGGCGATCTGCGCATGGGTGCGAATCGCGGCGAAGGGGGTGCGCAGCTCGTGCGAGGCATCGGCGGCGAAATGCCGCTCGGCGCTCAGCGCCCGATCCAGCCGCTTCATGAGTCCATTCAGCGCGGCGGTCAGCGGGCGAATCTCGGCCGGGATGCTGCGCATTTCAATCGGGTCGAGCTGTTCGGCCGAGCGATGGGTGATCTGGCTGCGCAGACGCCGCAGCGGACGCAGCCCCTCGGTCACCGCCAGCCAGATCAGCAGCACGGAAAGCGGCAGCGACCACAGTATCGGGCTCAGCGCATGGAGCGTCAGGTACTCGATCAGCTCCTGGCGAATGGCGTAGCTCTGGCCGACATAAAGGATTTCGCCCGCCTGATCCGTCGGCAGCCCGAACACGCGCCACTGCGTATCGGCGATGTCGTGGTTGGAAAACCCCGGCGTATGGCCAAGCGGCACTTCGGGCGCCGCACCAAAGCTGCTGATGAGCGTCTCTTCACGCCAGAGCTGAAAACTGATCATCGACTCATAGGCGTGACCAATCGGCGAGAGTGCCTGGGAGGCAGTGACGACATCGGGCAGGTTGCCGGCCCGCGTGATCTGTCGTAACACATGCGCAGTCTGGGCCAGTTGGGCGTCCATCAGCTCGCCGACTTCGTGGTTGGAACGATTGACGGAGATGACCGCGACAGCGATCCAAGTCGTCGCCCAGACCACGAGCAGCGAGAGCAAAAGCCGGTGTCGAATGGAATTCATGGCGATGGGTTCGAGACCAGCCGGTAGCCGACGCCGCGCACGGTCAGGATGCGCTCTTTACCGAGCTTGGCGCGCAAGTGATGGATGTGTACTTCCAGGGCGTTGCTCTCAAGCTGATCCTCCCAGCTATAGCCGGTGGCCAGCAGGCGCGTTCGGGGAACCACTTGATCGGCCTGCGCGATCAGGGTCTCAACCAAGGCGTATTCCTTTGGCGACAGCGGCAAGACCTCGCCGTCCAGGCTGAGACTCCGGTTTTGGGTATCCAGCGCCAGGGTGCCCGCGCGCAGGATCGGAGTGGCATGGCCGCTGCCCCGGCGGGTCAGGGCGCGGATGCGGGCGGTCAGTTCATCCAGATCGAAAGGCTTGGTCAGGTAGTCATCCGCCCCCGCATCCAGCCCGGCGACTTTGTCAGCCACGGTGTCCCGCGCCGTCAGGATGAGAATCGGAAGCGTCAGGCCAGCGGCGCGCAAATCGCGCAGCAGCGTGAGACCGTCGCGACCGGGAAGCCCCAGGTCGAGCACGGCGACATCGAAAGGCTCAACCCGCAGGGCATGCTCCGCAAGCGCGGCGGTCTGGACCCAATCGGCAGCGTAGCCGTCTTGGGCAAGCCCGGTCTTGAGTCCCGGACCGAGCAAGGTATCGTCTTCGACAATGAGAATGCGCATGGTCATTGACAAGCATAGCTGATTCGATGACCGCCCGCCGATTTGGGTTACCGCAGCAACTGGTGACTGATGCCGGCGGACAAGCTCACACCGGACAGGCAAGGCTGGGGGCGCACAAATAACTTAACCGCTTTAAGGTTTTCTTAAGGTCCGCTGGATTACCGTCAGTCATGTGGAGTCATGTTCCAGGATGGCTGGGACCATGCGCAATGGGAGGGCATGCCAGATGAGTCACGACGAAACCTTTACCGAATTCCTCACCCGCCGGGGTGTCTCGCGCCGGTCGTTTCTGGCCTTCTGCACAGCGACCGCCGCAGCGCTCGCCTTGCCGGCCGCGGCGGCCAGAGAATTGGCCGCCAATCTTGCGGTCGCCAGACGACCAAGCGTCATTTGGCTGTCGTTTCAGGAATGCACCGGATGCACCGAATCCCTGACGCGCTCCGGCGAGCCGACCGTGGAGGCGCTGATCCTGGATCACCTGTCGCTGGATTACCACCACACCCTGCAGGCGGCCTCCGGTGAGGCGGCCGAGCAGGCCCGGCGCGATGCCATGGCGGCCAACTGGGGCAGCTATGTCCTAGTGGTCGATGGGTCGATCCCCACCGCAGACGGCGGGGTCTGGTCCACCATCGCCGGCGTCACCAACCTGGAGATGCTGCGCGAGACTATCGAAGGGGCCGCCTTGGTGATCGCCGTCGGCACCTGCGCCGCCTTTGGTGGCATCCCGGCCGCAGCGGCGGTGACCGCGCCCAATATCAATCAGAGCGGCGCACGCAGCGTCGGCGAACTAATGGATGCCGGCGAGATCGTGACGCGCACCCTCATCAACGTGCCAGGCTGCCCGCCGGTACCGGATGTGATCTCCGGCACCATCGCTTACTTCCTCGCCTACGGGACAGCCCCCGAGCTGGATGATCAGCGCCGCCCGATCCCCTATTACGGCACGACGGTGCATGAGCAATGTCCGCGGATCTGGCATTACCGAAACGGCGAGTTTGCCTTCGCCTTCGACGATGAGCGGGCGCAACAGGGGTATTGCCTCTATCTGCTCGGCTGCAAGGGACCGGAAACCCGTAATGCCTGCCCAAGAGTGCGCTGGAACCTCAACACCAGCTTTCCGATGCACTCGGGACACGGCTGTTTGGGTTGCTCCGAGGCCGCCTTTTGGGATCGTGCCCTGGCGGTGGACGGCAGCGGTTTCACCGGCAGCTGCTTCTACCCGGATGTTCGCCCCTGAGCCAACCGGAGCCGAATGCCAACCGCGCCCGTCTAGCATCTAAAGCGCCCACAGGGCGTCATCGAATGGAGAGAACCCATGAGCACCATCGTCGTCGACCCGGTCACCCGCATTGAAGGGCACCTGCGTATCGAAGCGGAGACCGAGAACGGCATCATCTCCCGCGCCGCCAGCACCGGCACCATGCTGCGCGGCATCGAAAATGTCCTGATCGGTCGCGACCCGCGTGATGCCTGGGCCGTCGCTCAGCGCATCTGCGGGGTCTGCACCCTGGTTCATGGCATCGCCTCAGTACGGGCGGTGGAAAACGCCCTGGCTTATCCGATACCGCCCAACGCAGAGCTGATCCGCAATCTGATGATCAGCGCCCAGTTCGTCCATGATCATGTCATGCACTTCTATCACCTGCACGCCATGGACTGGGTCGACGTGGTCTCCGCCCTGTCGGCCGACCCGCAGGCCGCCGCCGATCTCCAGCAGTGCCTGAGCCCCTGGCCCAATTCGTCGGCGTCCTATTTTTCGGATGTGAAACAACGCCTGAGCGGATTTATCGGCAGCGGCCAGCTCGGTATTTTCGCCAATGGCTATTGGGGCCATCCTGAGTACAAGCTCCCGCCCGAGCTGAACCTGATCGCTTTCGCGCACTATCTCGAAGCGCTCGACTGGCAGCGCAAGGTCGCGCGCCTGCATGCGCTCTTTGGCGGCAAGAATCCGCATCCGAACTTCATCGTCGGCGGCGCCCCCTGCGCTCTGGGTGGCACAGCGGGTGCCACCGCCGTGGATGACCAAGGCCTGGCCCTGGTTGGCGAGATCATCACGGACATGCGCCGCTTCGTCGACGAAGTCTATATCCCGGACACCCTCGCCATCGCCCGCTATTACAAGGACTGGGCGCAGCGCGGCGAGGGCGTTGGTAACTTCATGACCTACGGCGAGTTCCCGGACCCCTTGTCCGGAGCCGACGAGATGGGCCGGCTGTTCATCCCGCGTGGGGTCATCCTCAACCGGGATCTCTCCACCATCCATCCGGTCGATCTGAGCGACGAAACCCAAATCCAGGAGTACGTCAGTCACTCCTGGTACAACTACAGCGGCGGCCAGGATCAGCCGCTGCATCCCTATGCGGGTGAGACGCGGCCCAATTACACCGGCCCCCAACCGCCCTACGATAACCTCGCAATGGATCAGGCCTATTCCTGGCTCAAGTCGCCGCGCTGGAAGGGCAAGCCGATGGAAGTCGGCCCCCTGGCGCGGGTGCTCATGCTCTATGCCTCCGGACACGAGACCACCCAAACGCTGGTCAATGAGACGCTCACGGAACTCAAACTTCCCCTGAGCGCGCTCTACTCAACGCTCGGGCGCGTCGCTGCGCGCACCCTGGAGACCAAGCTGATTGGCGATCAGATGGCGGTCTGGTACGACCAACTGCTCGGCAACCTCCAGAGCGGCGACAGCCGCACCCATAACGACGAGCTGTTCTATCCGGACACTTGGCCCAGCAGTGCTCAGGGCGCCGGTTACACCGAAGCCCCGCGCGGCGCGCTGGCCCACTGGATCGTGATCCAGGATCGGCGCATCGCCAACTACCAGGCCGTGGTTCCCAGCACCTGGAACGCCGGGCCGCGGGATGCCCAGGGTCAGGAGGGGCCGTATGAGGCCGCCCTCAAAGGCCATCGTATCCACGACCCCCAGCAGCCGCTGGAGATCCTGCGCACCATCCACAGCTTCGACCCCTGTCTGGCCTGTGCGGTGCATCTGATGGATCTCGATGGTGGGTCGCAAATCCGGGTGACGGTCAGCTAACACTTTGTTGCGAGAATCGCTATGCCTCATTCAAAGATGCTTCAGTCGATCAACAAACCTTTGTGGGCGGGTCTGATCGTTTTGCTCACGGTGTGCCTTGGCCACAATGCCGTTTTCGCCAGCGGGAGCTTTGGGACAACGGTCGATACGGCCTGCTTCAGTTATGACGGATCGCAGCCTTATCGGGATCAAGGGTGTCGTCTCTGTCACAACAGCAGCTCGCCCTCGAACTCCGATGTCAGCGCAACGGCGGGAAGCTGGTGGAGTAGCCGGCAATACACCAATTTCTGCACCGGTCCCGTCGTCGTCGCCAATCGCGCCCCCAACGGCACCATCACTGCCCCAGCATCCGACCAACAAATTTCGGTTGGCGGCACTATGACCTTCCAGGGCACCGGCTCGGACCCGGATGGGGATGCCATCAGCTATGCCTGGAACTTCGGCGTCTCCAGCGCGACCGGTCCCGGTCCGCATGTGGTGTCCTACCCGAACCCGGGAAGCTATACCGCCACCCTGACGGTTTCCGACGGCACGCTCGCCGACCCGACCCCGGCGACCCGAACCATTACGGTTCAGGCGCCATGCACCGGCACGGATGCCGATGGCGATGGCTACTATGTCGGTGATGCAAACTGTGGTCTGACCGACTGCGACGACACCAATGCCGCCATCCATCCCGGTGCCACAGAGGTTTGCGGCGATGGGATCGATAACAATTGCAGTGGCAATGATGCCTCCTGTTCAGCCGCCTGTAGCGATGCCGATGGCGACGGTTACAGTCCGGACGGCGGGATCTGCGGACCCTGGGATTGCGACGATTACAGTGCGGCGGTCAATCCCGGCGTTGTCGAGATTTGCACAGATCGGATCGACAACGACTGTGACTGGGAGCTGGACGAGAGCGACAAGGAATGCAATGGCCAGGACTGTCTCGCGAACTTCCCGGCCACCGCCCCTGATACCACTCTCCGCCTGCCAGACACCAACGACCGTGTTCTGATCGATGGAACCTACTCGCGCATCCTCGATTTCGGCGGGCAGGATACCTACAGCCTCACTGCGGCCTTCACCGGCAATGTGCGGCTTGTCGACAACCAGGCCAGCATCGTTAATCTGCCGGAGGGATTGGTGATTACCGGTGCGCGCCTCTTGGCCGACGGGCTAGAGCTTAGCCTGCCCGGCGGTACCCTCAGGCTGCTTGGGTTGCCGCAGGCCCACAGCTATGTTTTCGGCGGCGATCCGGACAATCCCGCTGCGGGCACCCCGCTCAATCACACCGCACTGGCGCAAGCCCTCGGCACCGCCGTCCCCGCCCCCGGTAGCGCCGAGCCGCATCAAGCCACCATTCTCGGTGCGGTGCAGGCCAACGGCACCATCGCCGGCGATCCTGGACTCTCCCAGAATCAGGCGCCGACCTGCATCATCGACATCCCGACCGGGGATATGACCATCGCCGAACGAGCCACCTTGAACGTCGCCGGTACAGGAACCGACCCCGACGGGAACCTGCCTTTGACCTACGCCTGGGATTTCGGCGGGGCCGCCTCAGGCTCCAGCGCCGAAGATCCCGGCGTGGTGACCTTCAGCCAAGAGGGCCGTTATCAGATCACCTTCGTGGTCACCGACATCGCCGGTCTGTCCTGCCTCGAACCCGCCACGCGACGGATTACGGTCGTGAGCGGCGACGATGACGACGATGATGATGGAGAAAACGATCACGGGGACGACGATGAGCACTAGGGGGCGCTGTCTGAGGAATTAGCCACCCAGCTGAATTGAGACTGAAAACCACGGTCGCACAGAGAGGGCATTGGCGATTAAAATCGCCCGATCAGATTCTTGTCCTGGGGCTCGCGGGCCCCTGGGCGAGCGATCTTGCGCAGCGGCCTGTCCGCACCCGGTTTTCTTTGCATTCTCAATTCGAGCGATCCCAGACTCATGCAAGCTTTATCCCCTCGCACTGCGGCTTTGGCCCTTACAACGGGCCTGACAGCCGGCCTTACCCCAACGGCGCTCCTTGCCGAGACCAAGCTCACTGCGCTCGAGCAACTCGGCAAGGCGCTCTTCTTCGACACCCAGCTTTCCCAGCCGCCGGGCCAGGCCTGCGCGAGCTGCCACAGCCCAATCAGCGGCTGGACCAGCCCGCAGTCTGGTTCCGATCCTGCATCGGCCGTGGTCGAGGGCGCGGTGCGCGGGCGCTTCGGCAATCGCCGCCCGCCGATGGCAGCCTATGCCTCCTTCAGCCCGCCGCTGCACCTGGACCCGGAAGAGGATCACTTCGTCGGCGGCAACTTCTGGGACGGGCGCGCCTCCGGCTGGCTGCTTGGCCATGCCACAGCCGATCAGGCACAGGGGCCGTTCTTGAATCCAGTTGAGCAGAATCTGTCCGATGGCGCCGATGTGGTCCATCGGGTCTGCCATGGGGACAATAGCGAGGCCTTCCTCGCCTACTTTGGCACGCAGGCGTGCGACAATCCTGTGGCCGGCTTCAACGCCATCGCCCGGGCCATCGCGGCCTTTGAATCGTCTGCGGAGATGAACGCCTTCAGCTCCAAATACGACTACTACCTAAAAGATCCGGAGCGCTATCCGCTGACCGAGCAGGAAGCGCTCGGTCTGGAATTGTTTGTGCGCGACGACAAGGGCATGTGCGCCGCCTGTCATCCGCATGAGCCAGGCCCCAATGGCGAGCCGCCGCTCTTTACCGATTTCACCTACGACAACCTCGGCGTTGGGCGCAACCTGGACAACCCCTGGTACGGGATGAAAGACTTCAACCCCGAGGGCGCCGACTGGGTCGACCCGGGTTTGGGCGGCTTTCTGAAGACCGTCCCGCGCTTTGCTGATCGGGTGGAGGAGAACATCGGCAAGTACAAGGTGCCGAGCCTGCGCAATGCCGATCAGCGCCCGGCCCCGGGGTTCGTGAAGCGCTTCATGCACAATGGCGCCCAGGCGAGCCTGGAAGAAGTCACGCACTTCTATAACACCCGGGATATCAAGCCGGTGTGCGAGGAGATCGATGATCCCAAGCCCGCAGAGAATTGTTGGCCAGCGCCCGAAATCAGCGCCAATCTCAACACGGAGGAGCTGGGCGACCTGGGACTGACCGCCGAGGAAGAAGCCGCCATCGTGGCCTTCATGCGCACGCTAAACGACGGCTGGACGCCGCCGAAAGGCGCCGAACGCTAGAGTCCTAGAGTCAAACAAAAACGGGGCCCAGAGGGCCCCGTGCAAGCATGGCGCAATCCCTAGCGCACGATCACTTCCCAGCGCCCACGAACTCTGGATAGGCTTCCAGTCCGCATTCGCCGATGTCGACGCCCTCGTACTCCTCTTCCTCGCTGACGCGCAGGCCCATGGCCAGCTTGATCAGGAACCATACCAGCAGCGAGGTGGCAAACACCCAGGCCAGAATGGTGAAGAGACCGATGAACTGAGCGACGAATGACGCCTCACTGTTGGTCAGAGCCACAGCAATCAGGCCCCACATGCCAACCACGCCATGGACGGAAATGGCGCCGACCGGATCATCGATGCGAATCTTATCCATGGTGACGATGGCAAAGACCACGATCACGCCGCCAACGCCGCCGATCAGGGTCGCGGCGATCGGGCTCGGCGTGAGAGGCTCCGCGGTGATAGCGACCAGCCCCGCCAGCGCGCCGTTCAGGGCCATGGTGAGATCGGCCTTACCGAACATAATGCGCGCGGTGATCAACGCCAGCACCAGACCACCAGCCGCAGCCATGTTGGTGTTAACGAAGACTGCGGCTACCGCATTGGCCTCGCCGATGTCAGAGATTTTCAGCTCCGAACCACCGTTAAAGCCGAACCAGCCCAACCACAGGATGAAGGTGCCCAAGGTCGCCAGCGGCAAATTGGAGCCAGGAATGGCGTTAATGCTACCGTCCTTGCCGTACTTGCCTTTACGTGCACCAAGCAGGAGCACACCGGCCAGAGCCGCCGAGGCACCACACAGATGGACGATGCCTGATCCTGCGAAGTCATTGAAGCCGATGCCGTCGAGCCAGCCGCCGCCCCACTTCCAATATCCCTGCACCGGATAAATAAAGCCGGTCATGACCACCGCGAAGGCGAGAAAGGCCCAGAGCTTCATGCGCTCGGCCACAGCACCGGAGACGATTGACATGGCGGTTGCGACAAAGACAACCTGAAAGAAGAAGTCCGACATGCCGGAGTAGTAGGTCTCGCCCTCACTCGCGAGCACAGCGGCGACTTCATGGTCACCACCGAACATGAAGGTCCACTTAATGTTCGGAATGACGCCGTTACCACCGTCAGGATACATGATGCCATAGCCAATCAGCATGTACATGATGCAGCTGATGGCAAAGAGCGCGACATTCTTGGTGAGAATTTCAGCGGTATTCTTGGCGCGGACCAGCCCCGCCTCGAGCATCGCGAAGCCGGCGGCCATCCACATAACAAGCGCGCCGGAAACGAGAAAGTAAAAGGTATCCAGCGCGTAGGCGAGATGTGCAATTGGTTCTTCCACGGGTAATTCCTCCTGCAAAGGCCGCTTAAAGCGCGTCCGGACCGGTCTCGCCGGTACGGATGCGGATGACCTGATCGACCTCGAAGACAAAGATCTTGCCGTCGCCAATCTTGCCAGTACGCGCGGCATTGGAGACAGCTTCGATCACTTTGTCGACCAGTCCGTCGTCCACTGCGATTTCCACCTTGATCTTAGGCAGAAAGTCGACGACATACTCAGCGCCGCGATAGAGCTCGGTATGGCCTTTCTGGCGCCCGAAGCCCTTGACCTCGATGACGGTGATGCCAGACACGCCAATATCGGCCAGCGCCTCCCGCACGTCATCGAGCTTGAATGGTTTTATGATGGCTGTAACCAGCTTCATTGCATAAGCTCCGTAGTTTGTTTACTGCGGGAGACTACCGCTGGCAGTCACCCGCGCAATTAACCTGTCAGAAAGTCAGGATATCCGAGTGACTCAGAACTCTTTGGACCAGCCGACCCAGACCTTCGGATCCTGGTTATAAAGATCGCCCTCGTTGGTTGAATCACCATCGACTTGCTCGTAAGTCAAGTTGAAGCTGCCGAAGTCACCGGCATCTTTGCTTATGGACGCGCCCCAGTGCCAATAGTCGTAAGTGGCAGACTTTATGAACCCGTTCTCTCTGTAGAGCTCTTTGTCATTCTTGAAGTCATAGTAGCCACCGAAGACCCCGAAACTGAAATCTTGGGGAAGCGGAATATCCAGGCCGGCGCTGTAGTAGAGGTCACCGGAATCGTAGAGGGCATCCTCATTGGCCTTACCGCCCCAGGCAGTGTATTGAATTCCGGCTGATATCGCTGCTGCGCCGAAATCATAGCCAGCGGAAATGCCAATTTCCCAAAAATCAACGTCATCTGGGCTGTCAGGGTAGGCGTAGTAGATGGTGTTGATGCCCAGACTGGCGTTTTCGTCGGGCAATGAAAAATCATAGCCCGCATAAAAATCCAGCTCATAGTTCGGCGCACTGTCACCGGATGTTGTGCCCACAACAGTTGGCTGCCCCGTGACTGGGTCGCGTACTATTGTCCCGATCACATCTTGGGCACCATTATCCCAATCGATGTTCGACGCCCAGGTGCCGGCATAAAAACCGCTCTCATGGGCGGCGTCCACACCACCCTGCACGGCTGCGCCGTCACTGGTCTGTGTGACACCGCGCCACATGTAATTTGAAACAGCACCGATATTGGCACTGAACGACCAAGGCCCTTGCGCGAGCGCGACACTGGTTCCGGCCAGGGACAGCGCGACCGCGGCTGCCAGACTGCTAAGTTGACGCTGCGACCTCTTGGTCGCTTTGGTGTTTGTCATGGCAATGTTCTTCATGCGCTTCTCATCCTTCATTTGTTTGCGAGTGAGACTGAATGGGCACTAGGCTCCGCTTTGAGCTCCGCAAAACGGGAGCAGTTGAACCTCGACCACCTCACTAGCAGGACGCATGCCAGCCGCAAATGTTACGAAAAGACAACGGTTTTACGCATTTGTTGCAAAAATACATCACCATAATGCACCACAACCGTGCATCAAATGCGTGCAAGCAGGCTATTAGCGCACCAATCAGGTGCACCAATCCCCGGCGACGCGACACCTGATCAGGCTCTATAATGGACGGTATTTCCTTTACCAAGAACAGGTAGACGCGATATGTTGGACCCGAAACAACTCGATGACCTCGCCCGCCGTCTTAGCGCCGCGATGCCTAAAGGCGTGCAGGTGTTGCAAGAAGACCTACAGCGCAGCATGCGCGCAACGCTGGAGGCGGGCCTGAGTCGGCTCGACCTGGTCACCCGTGAGGAGTTCGACATCCAGGCTGCGGTGCTGGCGCGCTCTCGCGCCAAACTCGAAGCGCTCGAGGCGCGCGTGGCCGAACTCGAGGAAGCGGCGCGCGCCGCCCGGACCTGAGCCGTCGCCGCGCAATGGCCCGTCGCTCCTCAGCAAAATCGCCGAAACACCGCGACTGATCGGCAAGCAAGCGGCACGTGGGTCTCTGCATTCTCCATAGCCGTGCGCCCTATGGCATTCAGGCACTCGAGGTGATTGTCGAGGTGCAGACCGCCGGCGGGCTGCCTGCCCTTTCCATCGTCGGGCTGCCGGAGATGGCTGTGCGCGAGAGCAAGGACCGCGTGCGCGGCGCGCTGCGTAGTGGCAGCTTTCAGTTTCCGGACGGTCGCGTGACCATCAATCTGGCACCCGCGGATTTGCCCAAGGAGGGTGGCCGTTTCGATCTGCCCATCGCGCTCGGCATTCTCGGCGCCTCCGGTCAGCTGCAGCCCGAGACCATTGCTGAGCATGAGTTCGTCGGCGAACTGGCCTTGTCTGGCGCCCTGCGGCCGGTTTCTGGCGTGCTGCCCTCGGCGCTGGCCGCGCGCGACGCCGGGCGCACCCTGGTGCTACCCGCCGAGAACGCCGATGAGGCCAGCCTGGTCCGCGGCCTGCGCATCCTGCCTGCCCGCCATCTGCTCGAGATCTGCCATCATCTCAATCAGCTCGAGCCGCTCGCGCCTTACCAGCCGCAACCTGTCTCGACCACAGACAAGTCCCCGCTGGCGGATTTGGCGGAAGTTCGCGGTCAGCCCCAAGCCAAGCGCGCGCTCGAAATTGCCGCCGCCGGCGCGCACAGCCTGCTATTTATCGGCCCGCCCGGCACCGGCAAGTCGATGCTCGCCAGCCGCCTGCCAGGCATTCTGCCCCCATTGACGGAAGACGAAGCCCTGCAAACTGCAGCGGTGCGCTCGGTGGTAGGGCGCGACCAGCCTGATCGCAGTCGCTGGCGCGAGCGCCCTTTTCGTGCGCCCCATCACACCGCATCGGGCCCGGCGCTGGTCGGTGGTGGCAGTCACCCGCGCCCGGGAGAGATTTCCCTCGCCCACCACGGCGTGCTTTTTCTTGACGAGTTGCCGGAGTTCGACCGTCGGGTGCTGGAGGTACTACGCGAGCCTATGGAAACCGGGCGCATCCATATCTCGCGTGCCGCGCGCCAGGCGGAGTTCCCGGCGCGCTTTCAGCTGCTGGCGGCGATGAATCCCTGCCCCTGCGGCCACCTTGGAGACCCCAGCGGGCGCTGCCATTGCACTGCCGAGCAGGTCGCGCGCTATCGCGGCCGGATTTCAGGCCCGCTGCTCGATCGCATCGACATGCAGTTGGATGTCCCGAGACTCGCCCCAAGCGAGCTGACTGAGTCGTGCCCGCCGGGCGAATCCAGCACTGCGGTGCGCGAGCGCGTCTGTGCCGCGCGAGCCCGCGCCGAAGCGCGCAGCGGCGGCCCCAACAGCCACCTGCAACCGGCAGACATCGACCAGCACTGCCAACTCGACACGACCGGGCGCAAGCTGATCGGCACCGCCATGCAGCGCCTCGCGCTCTCGGCGCGCGCCTACCATCGGATTCTGAAACTCGCGCGCACCATTGCCGACCTTGATGACAGCGCGACCATCACCCCCGCCCACCTGAGCGAGGCCATCGGCTACCGCCGCCTCGATCGCGGTGACCTGGCGGATCAACACTTAAGCAGGACGCAGCGGCCATGATCGAGCTGCGCGATCTTTGCCTCAGACGCGGCACCAAGGTTTTGTTTGAGCAGGCCGAGTTGCGCGTCCACCCGGGACAGCGTATCGGCGTGGTGGGCCCCAATGGCTGCGGCAAGTCCAGCCTGTTCGCGCTCTTGCAAGGCGAGATCACGCCAGATCGCGGCGAACTCAGCCTGCCGCCGGCCTGGCAGCTGGCGGCAGTCGCGCAGCAAACCCCGTCGGGCAGCCTGCGCGCGCTGGATTTTGTGCTGGATGGCGATCACGCATGGCGTCGCCTGCAGACTGAGATGGAAGCCGCTCGCCTAGCCGACGACGGCCTGCGCCTGGCCGAACTGCACGATGCCTTCGAGGCCATCGACGGCTATCGCGCCGAGAGCCGCGCGGCGCGGCTGCTGCAAGGTCTTGGCTTTGTCTCCGACAGCGAGGAGCGTCCGGTCGACAGCTTCTCAGGAGGCTGGCGGATGCGCCTGGCGCTGGCGCAAGCGCTCATGTGCCGCTCTGATCTTTTATTGCTCGACGAACCGACCAACCATCTCGACCTTGATGCCGTGATCTGGCTCGAGAGCTGGCTGCGCGACTATCCCGGCACCCTGCTGCTGATCTCACACGACCGCGACTTTCTCGATGCCATCGCCACGCACGTGTGCTACTTCGAACAGGGCCGTCTGGGGCTGGTCAACGGCGGTTATTCAGCCTACGAGCGCCAGCGGGGCGAGCGTCTCGCCCAGCAACAAGCCGCCTACGGCAAACAGCAGCGCGAAATCGCCCACGCGCGCGCCTTCGTCGACCGCTTCCGCGCCAAGGCCACCAAGGCACGCCAGGCGCAGAGCCGACTCAAGGCGCTCGAGCGCATGGAACTGATTGCGCCGGCCCACATCGACTCGCCGTTCAGCTTCTCCTTCCCCGAGCCCGCGCGCGCCGCCAACCCACTGCTGCGGCTCGACGGCGTCAGCGTCGGCTATGGAGAGACCCCAGTCTTGCGCGATCTGTGCCTAAGCCTCACGCCCGGCGCCCAGATCGGCCTGCTCGGCCCCAATGGCGCCGGCAAATCGACCCTCATCAAGCTGCTGGCGAACCAGCTGCAGCCAGTCAGCGGCGAAAAGCTGGAATCAGAGGGCCTGGCCATCGGCTATTTCGCCCAGCACCAGCTCGATCAACTGGTGCCGGAAGACTCGGCGTTGAAGCATCTGCGCCGGCTCGACCCTAACCGGCCCGACCAGCAACTGCGCGATTATCTCGGCGGTTTCGGCTTTAGCGGCGAGCGTGTCACCGAGTCCATCGCTCCTTTTTCTGGCGGCGAGAAGGCGCGCCTGAGTCTGGCGTTGCTGGTCTATCAGCGCCCCAACCTGTTGCTGCTCGACGAGCCGACCAATCATCTCGACATCGACATGCGCCTGGCCATCAGCCGCGCCTTGCAGGCCTTTTCCGGCGCGCTGGTGCTGGTGTCGCATGACCGCCACCTGCTGCGGCTGAGCTGCGACGAGCTCTGGCTGGTCGATGACGGCCAGGTGACCCGCTTCGATGGGGATCTCGACGACTACCCCGCCTGGCTGGCTGCCCGCGCCCAGGCGCGCGCTGCCGCCGGCTCCGCTGACAGCACCGGCACCACAGCGCCAAGCGGAGGACAGAGTAGCGCGACCAATAGCGCCAAAACCACCGAGCGCGACGCCCGCCGCGATCAGCGCCGACGTGATGCCGACGCCCGCGCCCGAACCCTGCCTCTTCGCCGGCGCCTGACCGAGCTGGAAAAACGCCTGGACCACCTCAGCACGCGCCAATCCGAGCTGGAAATCGCACTCGGGGATGTCGCCTTGTACCAGGACGACGCCAAACCCCGGCTACTGTCGCTGATCGCCGAAAAACAGCAGGTCGATACCGACCTGGCCGCCGTCGAACAGGACTGGCTCGGCGTCAGCGAAGCCCTTGAGGACGCGGAGGCTGCCGCATGATGCACCTGCGGCCAAAGCACCCCTGGCAGTGGTGGATGCACGAATGGCACGAGCTGCGCGACCGTCGCCTGCGCCTGCCGAAATGGGCCTGGCGCGGGCTGGCTGGCGCATTGCTTGGCATGCTCCTGTTGTTCGCCTCGCCCTACTGGACCATCTGGCGCATGAGCCGCGCGGCCGGCTCCGCCACTCCGGAGGCGCTCGGCCCCTTCGTCGATCTCGCCGCGGTCCGCGACCAGATTCGCCGCCGTCTCAACAAGAACCTAAGCAGCCATATTGGCGAAGTATCAGACCCCTTTATTCACTGGATCGAGCAGGGTCTGCAGCGCAACGACGGTGCCGCCCTCGAACATATAGTCACCTTGGAATGGGTTGCATCACTGCTGCGCGATGAAGCCAGCCAGAGGTCACTGATCGATCGCACCCAGTATGCTTTTTTTGACCTCCCCAAGGGTTTTCTCATCAAGCTTGAGAACCATGGAGGTCAGCAGGTCTTCCTGCTGCTGCAGCCAGCCCCCCTGCGCTGGCGCATTACTGCAGTCTATTACTGACGCGCATGATCCCGGCCGCCGCGGATCATGGATCCCCGCCATCGATGCCAAGCGCACTTGCCGAAAGCCTGTGCGATCGGTCAACAACAACCCCAGGTCCTTTGTTACACTTTCTCCGTTCCCAGAATCCGTTGCCAGAGCTGGAGCGCCCGTTCACTGATGCCCTGTGCGCATGCGCCATGGCCCCAAGGCCGCCGAAACAGCTCTTGTTCTCTCTTGATTTCACTTTTTTAAGGTTCCTCCATGTCGCCGTTTAAAGACCTCAGCGAAGGCTCACCCAACGACAGCCTGTTCGATCTGCCGCCACTGGCGATGGATGGTCCAGGACTGGCGCGGGATTTTCAGCACTATTACGCGCACAACTTCGGGCGCGATCGCGACTGCCGCTCCACCTACTACCCGTACAAGGCGCTGGCCGTGGCGCTGCGCGACCGCCTGATGGAGCGCTGGAAGAACACCCGCGCCGCTCAGGACGACGCCAACTGCAAGCGCACCCATTACCTGTCGCTCGAGTTTCTGATGGGCCGCGCCATGGGCAACGCCCTGATGAACCTCGGTCTAACCGACGGGGCCGAGAAAAGCCTGCACGAGCTTGGGCTGATGCTTGAGGAGATCGAAGCCGCAGAGATGGATGCCGGTCTCGGCAACGGCGGCCTCGGGCGACTGGCGGCCTGCTTCCTTGACAGCTGCGCGACGCTGCAACTGCCGGTCAAGGGCTACGGACTGCGCTACGAATACGGCATGTTCCGACAGCTCATCGAAAATGGTCACCAGATCGAAGAGCCCGATCACTGGCTGCGCGATGGCGTGCCATGGGAGCTGGAACGCCCGGAATACACTCAGCGGATCAAATTCGGCGGCCACACCGAGGACACCGTCGATGACAACGGGCGCACGCACAAGCGCTGGGTCGACACCCACGACGTACTGGCCGTGCCCTACGACATTTTGATACCCGGCTATCAGAACAACACCGTCAACACGCTAAGACTCTGGTCCTCCGCGGCGACCGATGAGTTCGACCTCGGTGAGTTCAACGCCGGCAGCTACCCGGAGTCCGTCGCCGCGAAAAACGACGCCGAGCACATCACCATGGTGCTCTATCCCAACGACGCAAACGAATGCGGTAAGGAATTGCGCCTGCGCCAGCAGTATTTCCTCGCCAGCGCCAGCATCAAGGACGTGATGCGCGACTGGATCAGACTCTACGGCAAGGACTTTACTCAGTTTGCCGCGAAGAACTGCTTCCAGCTCAACGACACGCATCCCGCGGTGTCGGTACCGGAGCTGATGCGCCAGCTCATCGACGAGCATCACATGGAGTGGAAGGACGCCTGGGCCATTACCAGTCAGACCATGGCCTATACCAACCATACCCTGCTGCCGGAGGCGCTGGAGCGCTGGCCAGTGCGCCTGTTCGCGCAGTTGCTGCCGCGGGTGCTTGAGATCATCTACGAGATCAACGCACGCTTCCTGTCCGAGGTCGCCGGGCGCTGGCCGGGCGATATGGATCGCCAGCGACGCATGTCGCTGATCGAGGAAGGCGATGACCCGCAAGTGCGCATGGCCTATCTGGCCATTGTCGGCAGCTTCTCGGTCAATGGCGTGGCCGCGCTGCATTCTGATCTGTTGATCCATGGCCTGTTCCGCGACTTTCACGAAATCTGGCCGGACAAGTTCAACAACAAGACCAATGGCGTCACACCTCGCCGCTGGCTCGCCATGTGCAACCCCGGTCTGCGTGATCTGCTTGAGGAGACCATCGGGACCGACTGGGTCAATGATCTCTCACAACTCGAGCGCCTCGCCCCCCATGCCGAAGACGCCGCCATGCGCGAGCGTTGGCACAAGATCAAGCAGGCCAACAAGGAACGGGTTGCGGCCATGGTTGCCAAGACCTGCCATGTTGACTTCCCCACCGATGCCATCTTCGACGTGCAGGTGAAGCGCATCCATGAATACAAGCGCCAGCTGCTCAATGCCCTGCATCTGATCTACCTCTACGCCCGCATCAAGCGCGGCGAGGATATCGGCACCCCGCGCTGCGCGCTGATCGGCGGCAAGGCCGCACCGGGCTATGAGATGGCCAAACGCATCATCAAGCTGATCAACAGCGTCGCCTCTGTGGTCAACGCTGACCCCAAGGTCAATCAGCAGCTGCGCATTGCGTTCATTCCGAATTACCGCGTCTCGGTGATGGAAGTATTGGCCCCAGGGACCGACCTGTCCGAGCAGATATCCACCGCCGGCAAGGAAGCTTCGGGCACCGGCAACATGAAGTTCATGATGAACGGTGCACTCACCATCGGCACCCTCGACGGCGCCAATATCGAGATCCGCGAGAAGGTTGGCGATGAGAACTTCTTCCTGTTCGGTCTGACCGCCGAGGAAGTCGAGCACACCCGTGGCAACTACGACCCCAACGGCATCATCGAGCGCACCCCGGTGCTGGCCGAGACCATGGCGCTGCTTGAGTCCGGGCATTTCTGCCAGTTCGAGCAAGGCATTTTTGACCCCATCATCCACAGCATTCGCGACCCCAACGACCCCTGGCTGACGGCCGCCGACTTCGACAGCTATCGCCTGTCCCAAGAGCAGGTAGCCGAAGCCTATCAAGACCGTGAGCGCTGGTTGCGGATGAGTATGCTGAATACCGCACACAGCGGCTTTTTCTCCTCCGACCGCACCATTGCCGATTACAACCGCGATATCTGGCGGCTTGAGACGGTCAAGCCACCCGCTCCCGGCAAAGGTTGACAGGAAATCCCATGAGCAGTCCCCAGCAACCCACCCCTTCGGGTAAGGAACCGGTCCCACACGAACTCGACCCCGAACGCATCATTGATGTGCAGTTCGAGCGTGCCTGCGCGCACCTGACCGACATCGACCCGGGCCTGATCCAGGTGCTGCGGCGGCCAAGGCGCACCCTCACCGTCAATGTGCCCATTGAGCGCGATGACGGCAGCCTGGCGAATTTCGTTGGCTACCGGGTGCTGCACAACCGCCTGCTTGGTCCTGGCAAGGGCGGCATTCGCTATCACCCGCGCGTATCCTTGCCCGAAGTCGGCGCCTTGGCCGCGCTCATGACCTGGAAATGCGCCCTGGTGCGGGTGCCCTTCGGCGGTGCTAAGGGTGGGGTGACCTGCGACCCGAAGCACTTGAGCGAGCGCGAACTGCGCCACATCACCCGGCGCTTTATCTCTGAACTTGGCGACAATATCGGCCCTTATACCGACATCCCGGCGCCGGATCTCTACACCAGCTCCCAGACCATGGCCTGGATTCTGGACACCTTCGACGCCATGCACCCGGGCAAAAACAATCTGCCTGTGGTCACTGGCAAGCCGCTGGAGCTCGGCGGCTCCGAGGGGCGTGACGAGGCCACAGGACGCGGCTGCGTCTACAGCGCCGAGCGGCTGGTTTCCCTGGGCGCGGTGCCGGGCTTGAGTGAGCTGAACGGCGCGAGCGTGGTCATCCAGGGCTACGGTGAGGTCGGACGGGTTGCCGGGCATCTGCTGCACGAACTTGGGGCGCGCATCATCGCCGTCAGCGACTCGCGCGGAGCTGTTCTCGACCCCGAGGGACTGGATCTGTCCGCGCTCGCCCGTCACAAGGCCAACACCGGCAGCGTGCTTGGCTTTGACGAGAGCCGCAGCATCAGTGCTGCGGAACTGCTGGCACTGGAGTGCGATCTGCTGATTCCGGCCGCGCTCGGCGGGCAGATTCATTCCGGCAACGCTGGGCAGGTCAAGGCCCGGCTGATCGTGGAAGGCGCCAATCGGCCCATCACGCCGGAGGCCGATGACATCCTGATCGACAAGGGTATTCTGGTGCTGCCGGACATTCTCGCCAATGCCGGTGGCGTCACCGTGAGCTACTACGAGTGGGTGCAGAACATTGAGCACCACACCTGGCCGCTGGAGGAAATTAACAGCAAGCTGCGGGTGCGCATGAACGATGCCACCGACCGGGTGGCAGCGCGCTGGCGTCAATTTACCCCGCCTGCGGATGAAGCGGCGCCCGACTCCCAGCGCCGCGATCTGCGCACCGCAGCGCTGGTGGAATCACTCGAACGCCTGGCCCACGTATTGCGCCAGCGCGGCATCTGGCCGTAAAAATAATATCCGACCTACCATCTCGGACTCTAACCTGCTTTAATCTGTCGGACAAGGGTCAGCGCCGCGCGGTCAGATCGCTCACGCCTGGACCCCGAGCCACCCAAATTCTCACCATCTCTGAGGAAACAGCGCGATGCTTGACAGTACGATGATCGAGCTATCGCGGTGGCAGTTCGCCGCCACTGCGATGTATCACTTCCTCTTCGTGCCCCTGACACTCGGACTCTCCTGGATTCTGGTCATCATGGAGAGTGTGTATGTCATGACCGGGCGCGAAATCTACCGCGACATGACCAAGTTCTGGGGCAAGTTGTTCGGCATCAACTTCGCGCTCGGGGTCACCACCGGACTCACCATGGAGTTCCAGTTCGGCACCAACTGGTCCTACTACTCGCACTATGTCGGCGATGTGTTCGGCGCCCCGCTGGCCATCGAGGGGCTGATGGCCTTCTTCCTCGAGTCCACCTTCATCGGCCTGTTCTTCCTCGGCTGGGAGCGTCTGTCCAAGCGTCAGCATCTCACCGTCACCTTTCTGACCGCGCTGGGGTCCAACCTCTCAGCGCTCTGGATTCTGATCGCCAACGGCTGGATGCAGAATCCGGTCGGGGCCGAGTTCAGCTACGAAACCATGCGCATGGAAATGACCAGCTTCTGGGATCTGCTAATGAACCCGGTCGCCCAGGTCAAGTTCGTGCATACGGTCGCCGCCGGCTATGTCACCGCGTCGATGTTCGTGATGGGCATCTCGGCCTGGTACATGCTCAAGGGGCGCGATCTAGCCTTTGCCAAACGCTCATTCTCTGTCGCCGTTGGCTTTGCCCTGGCATCGATCCTGTCGGTCATCTTGCTCGGTGACGAATCTGGCTATGAAGTGGGCGACGTACAAAAGGTCAAACTCGCTGCGGTGGAGGCCGAATGGGACACGGAAATGGCACCGGCTGCCTTCACCCTTTACGGTCGCCCAAGCAACGAGGACGAGGAAACCCACGACGCCATCAAGGTCCCCTGGGCACTGGGGCTGATCGCCACCCGCTCGCTGAATGAGGAAGTCGTCGGGCTCAAAGACCTGATGCGCGATCACGAAGTACGCATCCGCTCGGGCATGATTGCTTACGACTATCTGCAAAAACTGCGCGGCGACGAAGATACCGAGGCCAATCGCGCGGTCTTCGAGGAGCATGTCGATGACCTCGGCTATGGACTGCTACTCAAGCGCTACACCGAAAATCCGGCCGAAGCCACTGAGGAGCAGATTGCCCTGGCGGTTAAAGACTCCATCCCCGAGGTTGCGCCGCTGTTCTGGAGCTTCCGCGTCATGGTTGGCGCCGGCTTCTGGATGCTGTTCTTAATCCTGCTCGGCTTCTACTACAACGCCGCGCGCCGCATCGAGCAGAAACGCTGGCTGCTGCGCGCCTTCCTGTGGAGCATTCCGGTGCCCTGGATTGCGGCTGAAACCGGCTGGTTCGTGGCGGAATTCGGCCGCCAGCCCTGGGCTATCGGTGAGGTGTTACCCACCAGCATCGCGGCCTCCAGCCTGACCGCCAATCAGGTGATGACCAGCCTGACCGCCTTTATCGTCTTCTACACCGCGCTCTTTTTGATCGAGATGTTCCTGATGATCAAGTTCAGCCGCCTGGGTCCGAGCTCATTGCATACCGGGCGCTATCATCACGAGCGCGATCACCGAGGCGAAACAGGGGGCGGTACCATCCCCGCAAGCGCACCGAGCAAGGAAAACGCAGGAGACTGATGCCATGATCCTCGACTACGAAGTGCTAAAACTCATCTGGTGGGTGCTGGTCGGCGTGCTCTTCATTGGCTTTGCCGTCACCGACGGCATGGACATGGGCGTCGGCACCTTGCTGCCCTTTCTGGGCAAGAATGACCTGGAACGCCGGGTGATCATCAACACCGTTGGCCCGCACTGGGACGGCAACCAGGTGTGGCTGATAACCGCCGGCGGCGCCATCTTTGCCGCCTGGCCGCTGGTCTATGCAGCGGCCTTCAGCGGGTTTTATTTCGCCATGCTGCTGGCCTTGTTTGCCTTGTTCTTCCGGCCAGTCGGCTTCGACTACCGCAGTAAGATCGAAAACAAAGTCTGGCGCAGCGCCTGGGATTGGGGCCTGTTCATTGGCGGTGCGGTACCGGCGCTGGTGTTCGGCATCGCCTTTGGCAACCTGTTGCAGGGGGTGCCCTTCCATCTCGATGAACTGCTGCGACCCTACTACACCGGCAGTTTCTTCGGCTTGCTCAACCCCTTCGCGCTGCTGGTGGGCGTCGTCAGTCTTGCCATGCTGACCATGCACGGGGCCATCTGGCTGCAACTGCGCACCGCCGAGCCCGTGGCCGAGCGCGCCAAGGCAGCGGCCAAGGTGTTCGGTTACGTTACCATCGCCACCTTCGCCGCCGCTGGCGTCTGGCTAGCAATAGCCGGATATGGCTATTCGGTAGTCGATATGCCGGGGGCGGATGCCGTTCCCAATCCGCTCACCAAAGAGGTGATCGCCGACCGCTGGGGCTGGTTGAACAGCTACAAGGACTGGCCGCTGACCCTGATCTTCCCGATCCTGGGTTTTGCCGGAGTCGGCGGGGCGATTGTCATGTCCATGCGCGATCGCGCGGGGCTGGGACTGATCCTCAGCGGGCTTGGCATCACCGGCATCATCATGACCGCCGGCTCAGCCATGTTCCCCTTCATCATGCCCTCGAGCACCAACCCTAACAGCAGTCTGACCGCCTGGGACGCGACATCCAGCCATCTGACACTCACGGTGATGTTCTGGGCCGCGATGATCTTCATCCCTATCATCCTCGCCTACACCACCTGGACCTACGCGAAGATGTGGCGACGCATCACCACCGAGGAGATCGACGCCCAGAAGAACCTGGCCTACTGAGACGTTCAACCTGATTTGGAGGATCCATCATGTGGTATTTCGCCTGGATACTTGGCGTCCTGCTGGCCATCGCCTTCGGTATCATCAATGTCATGTGGTATGAGTCTGAGCAATGCCTCAGCCCAGCCAATGACGATACCTGAGCCGACCAGCGATAGCTGAACGCTGACTCACAGGGGCGCCAAGGCGCCCCTTTTTCATGGCTAACAGCCGAGGCAATCGCGTTGCGATACCTCCAGCGGCAATTCCATAGTTAGTCCCTCGCCGCGACCCGCGCGATGACCCATTCGCGCGGAAAGGCCCGCCCTGGGTCTTGTTTGCGCTTAATGACGACACCGTTGCACACGATCGTCGAATCATCGAGCTCATCGTGCGTCTTGATCGCATCGACACCAAGCCCGTGGCGCTCGAGCAGCCCGCGCAGCAGCTCGATCAGGGAATCGATCTGGGGGTCGGTGTATTGATCGATCCCATCGCCGTCGTTGACCAGTTCGATACCGATGGAGTCCTGATTGTGCCCGCGCACATGCCAGGCGATCTGCGACTCCGGCACCATGGCAACGACGCGACCATCGCGCCCAATCACATAATGGATGCTAATGCGTGAGCGATTGCGCAGGAAGTGCTGCACAATGCCATCCAGGCTGCCGCCGCGAAAACTGCGCGAGGCATCGCAATCCGGCCCGCCGGTGGCATGCAGCACGATCTTGCGCACAGACCCCTCGCGCGCCTTGCCGGTGACCGGCACTCTGTCATCGACCGCAGCAATCGGCATGACAACCCCAAACAACAAAGACAGCAGGACTATGCCTTTCATCGCAGCACCTCATCGCAGCACCCCATCGCAGCACCCAGGGGTTCGGGCCAAGACCATGACCAAAAAAAGCGCGTCCGATCAGTCGCATTCGCGCGACGCGCTGCTAAACTTAACATCGGATCGTAAATAACATCGATCGGACCATCGATAACACCAGCACTTCCCCCAAAGCCTGGATCGGCCCTGAGAACACGCCGGCGTTTTGGTTGTTTTATCATAGTCCGCGGTCAGAATCTTTCCCGCCGACAAGACCTGCAAAAAATCATGATGTTTCGAGTACCGAAGCGCGGCCTGTGGCTGCCTGTCATCGCCGCGGCCTACCTTGCGCCCAGTCACCCGGCGCTCGCGGAACCCCATTCCGTCGTCCACATTGACGACCACCCTCAAGAAGCCGCAGCCTGGTCCGCCTGGCGTTCACTCCAAAAACACTATTCGCAAGCCGTCTCAGGTCTGCAACCCCAGGTGGTCGAGCGCGACTGGGTCTACACCCTGATCGGGCTCCCGGGCGATGGCGACGCCCAAGGCGGCTGCCAGCGACTGCGGGAGGCAGGCCATCAATGTTTCGTCACTCAAGCGAATTTCACCGGGGCCCCGGACTCTTCAGCCGCACGCCCGAACCCGGAGCCGATCGCATCGACAACCGATCAAGGCGACACGCCGCCGCCCTCCCGTCCCCAATCCCAGCAGCAAAGCCAGCCGCAACGCCAGCCGCAAAGCCCCTCCCAAATCCGGCCTCCGACAGGGGACCGCCCTGGCATCCAACTCGCGCTCTACCACCAGCGCAACATCGCCGAGCAGGGCTGGCAGTCGCTGTTGGCGCGTTTTCCGGATCTGCTGACGGACGCGCTTCCGGTCTACCGAAGTCTCCACGGCTATATCGCGCTGCAGGCCGTCGCCGGCAATGCCGCCGAGCGCGATGCGCTGTGCGCCAGCCTGCGCCAGCGCGGGGCCGAATGTCTGCCGGCTACCGTACCCCTCCCCGAGGGCCTGTCAGCCTGGCCCGACGCCGATGACCCAGCGGCAGACGAGATCGCACCAAATAATGCCCCCAACCCCGATTCGACCGCAGCAGCCAATTCGGCCACCGCTGCCGATACCCCGCCCGAAAGCCCCCAATCAGGCCTGGAAAATGCGCCGCCCGAAGGCGAACGACCAGCCGCGCAGGCGCCACCAACTCCCCCCAAGCCGCCACCGCATTTCGGACAAGGCGGACCCACCTTCGACTATGCCGCCTCCCCGCTGGGACCGGATTCCATTCTCATTTCCGTCTCCGACCGCAAACTTCTTTATCAAGCGAGAGATGGAACCGTTTACGTCTGGCCTGTCGCCGTCGGACGCCATTGGTCTTACCACGTCTTTGGCGAAACCGAGATCACCCAGAAACGCTCTCACCCCACATGGACGCCGCCGCCAGAAATGCGCAAGCGCAACCCGAAGCTCCCCCGCAGCATGGGCCCTGGACCACACAATCCACTCGGTGCCTATGCGCTCAACCTGGGCTTTCCCTACATCCGCATTCACGGCACCAATAAACCCCATAGCGTCGGGCACGCCGCATCCTCCGGTTGCTACCGCATGCACGCCGACGCGATAAAATTTCTCTTTCAATCCGTCTCAGTCGGAACCCAGGTCCGGGTCACCCCGGACCCTCTGGCCGCGCACATGCAAATGACGGCGGCTGAATAAGAACTTGGTCAACAGAGCACCTTTCGTTCAGAATCTGCATCCATGTCCTACACGTCATCAAAATCCTTGCTGCTCGTCGCGCTGGCATTCCTGTTATGCAGCCCGTCATTCGCCCAAGAGCCAGAATCCCCAGCTAACCCGTCAGCCAGCTCTAACTCAAGCACTCACCCCAGACTGGCCATGGTCAGCCCTGCCGATCCCGAGGCTCTGGCCAAACAAGCCGTTAGCGTCCGCTCCAACCCGCTGAACGATTCGATCCGCATCCTGGCCGGTCTTAAGGTCAGCGAAAGCTCCCCCCATGCCGACCTGATGGATTCCGCCGCCTGGCAAAACTACCATCAACAAATCCAGCGGACCTGGCAGCGTTACAACACCCAACAGCATGACAAGGTGGAAAGCTTCCGCGACCAGTGGTTGCCGCCTGACGTGAACCAGGGGCGCGACCTGCTTTATCCCTTTGCCGGTGCCGATTTCCTCTATGCCGATCTGTTCTTTCCGCGGGCCACCAACATTTACATGTTCGGTCTCGAGCCACTCGGGGAGATTCCCGGCCGTGAGCGACTCAACAGCACCTATTACAACGGCGTGATTCGCTCAACCGAGGATCTTCTGCGCCTGACCTTTTTCCGCACCAAGGCCATGCGCGAGGACTTTCGCCACAATGGCACCGTGCCGCTGCTGTCCTACTTCATCGTCCATCGTGGCCATACCATCAAGGACATCACTTATCTGCGCCTCGATGAGGACGGCATCCCGCATCAGGCCCCGTTGCCTGAAGCCACAGGCGCGCGTATCGCCTTTCAGGACGGGCGCAGTGGTCGCATGCGCCATGTCTGGTACTGGCGCGGCGATCTCGGCAATCAGGCTTTCGCCAATACGCCCGGCCTCAAACACTATGTCGCGGGGCTGCCGCCATCGAACCTGTACATGAAAGCCGCAAGCTATCTGTGCCATCACCGGGGCTTTGAAGACGCCTGCTCTCTGTTTCGCGACCGTGCGGTACTGAGCCTGCAGGAGGACTCCGGCATGCCGCTGCGCTATTTCCCCGAGGAGGTCTGGGATCAGACCTTTTTCGGCCAATATCGCGAGCCCATTTCCGTCTTCACCGACCAACTCTACCGCCAGGGCAACGCGTTGCGGAACGCCTTCGCCACCGCTGAGCAGGTCCATGAACTCCCCTTCCCGCTCGGCTATCACGCCTCGGCGCGCACCGATAACCTGATGCTTGCAGTGCGCAAGGATCAGATAGACCAGCAGCCAGTGCCGCCGCAACAAGCCCCGGCACCGAGCGCCGAAACCGAGCCGCCGGCTCAGCCGGCAGGGCTTCGCCAACAACTTGAAGCCGCTGGAATCGCTTACAAAACTCATTCCAGCGGAACCATCTCGCTCGTCCAATCCGTCGACAACAGCCGCACTCAGCTGACATTTATTGCCCCGGAGCCCAAGCCGGTGGGTGGGCTTGCGATGCGCGAAATCTGGTCCGTGGGCTACCTGTCAGACGACGACGAGCTGTCAGTTGACACGACCGTGCAACTCCTTAAGGAAAATGCCGCTACCGACCAAGGCGCCTGGGAGCTCGGGCAATTCCTCGGCAAGGCGGCGGGCATCTTCCGCACCCGCATTCCCGCCGATGCCAACTGGCAGACACTCGCCAATGCCTTGCAGAGTGTCTCAGCCACCGCCGACCGCAAAGAGCAGACGCTCATGGGAACCGACGAACTTTAACAACACCCACCGTTCATGCCCCGCCCACCCCGGATGAATTCATGAGTTCTAACCCGAGCGGCCCCTTAGGGACATCGCCCCGCCACATCCGCATTCGCCGAGTGCCCCGAATATTGCAATGATGTGACAGAAGGCAGATGATGAATGGCTGAGTTGTCGCGTTTCAGGGTTTCGCGCAACTCCGACCGTTTGGGCTTTCGCCGCAGCACCCACATTGAGTCACGTACATTTCCCTGCACGCTCTTCTCACACCCATGCTCAAAAAAATCCGTGTCAATCAGCTCGTCATGGGCATGCACATCCATGAGCTCTGCGGGTCCTGGATGGAACACCCGTTCTGGCGATCCAATTTTCTGCTCAGCGATGAGAAAGACCTCCATACCCTGCGCACCAGCAGCATTCAGGAGGTCTGGATCGACACTAGCAAAGGCGGTGATGTCCCGAGCGGAACCAAAGTCGTTAACGCATCAGAGAACAAGGCCAGGGTCGAGCAGCGCATCCAGCAGGCTGCAGCCAAGCCCGTAAAGCCAGAATCTACGCCGATTAGCGATGAACTGAGCCGCGCGGCAAAAATCTGCGCCCATTCCAAGGAAGCCGTCACCTCCATGTTCGAGGACGCGCGCATGGGCAAGGCCGTGGACTCAGCGCAAGCGCGGGTTCTGGTCGAGGAGATTTCCGAGTCAGTCAACCGCAACTCGGCCGCGCTTTTGAGTCTCGCCCGACTGAAAACCGCTGATGACTACACCTACATGCACTCGGTTGCCGTCTGCGCCTTGATGATGGCCCTGGGGCGGCAGTTGAATTTGAACACGGATCAACTCCGGCAAGCCGGAATGGCCGGTCTGCTGCACGATCTCGGCAAGGCGAAAATGCCGTCCGAAGTTCTCAACAAACCCGGCAAGCTGACCGACGAAGAATTCGCCATCATGAAACGCCACCCGGCTGAAGGCCATCGCATGCTGCTCAAGGTGGCCAAATCAATCGGAGCGGTCACCCTGGATGTCTGTCTGCATCATCATGAAAAAACCAACGGCTCTGGTTACCCGGAGCGCTTAAACGACTCCAAGATCAGTTTGTTCGCCAAAATGGGCGCAGTCTGCGACGTCTACGATGCCATCACCTCCAACCGGCCCTACAAAGAGGGCTGGGACCCGGCAGAATCCCTGCGCAAAATGGCGGAATGGGCCGATGGTCATTTCGATCAGCGCATCTTCCAGGCATTCGTCAAAAGCTTAGGGATATATCCGGTGGGTTCCCTGGTCAGGCTCGAATCCGGCAAGCTCGCCGTGGTCTTGGAGCAGTCGCGCGGGTCCCTGCTCAAGCCCAAGGTCAAGGCGTTCTACTCCACCCGCTCCCGTGCCCGCATTGCACCCAAAGTCATCGACCTCTCCGGGGCAGGCGCCACCGAATCCATCGCCGGACGCGAAGACCCGGCCGAGTGGGACTTCTCGGACTTGAACGAGTTATGGTCCGGCATGCAAGGCGCTCCCGCCTGAAAGACCAAAGCTAACTGTTCAGCCGAGCAATCCATCCTTACCAAATCGAACGGATGTCATCCATGAGTTGATCGATCATCAGTTGCTGATCCTGATCGAGATGCTCAAACATCACACCGCATTTGGGACTCTTCTCCTTAGTCATGCTCTTGATTCGGCCGCGAATCAACTGTTTGCCCGCAGTAGCGGTCGAGATATCCATCGAGATTTCCACATCCGCCTCGATACCAAGCTCGGCGGCATCCCCGCCCTTGCTGAACGCCATACGACAGCCACCAGCGGATAAGTCTGTAATCACTACCTCACGGCGCTGATCATTGCAGGCGACGCCCGCATTCAAGAAGCACGGCACCCGCTCGTGCACGCGCAATTGTACGGATTTAACATCGTGTGGCCACTTTACAAACACTACCGAGGGATTCTCCAAAGTCCCCAAAATCGGTGACTTAAAGCCGTAGACATTGCCCTCGACAGCAAAGCGCATGACCACATCGGGCCAATTGTCGCGAATATCCTTAAAAATATCGCTCGGCGCCACCCGCACCATGAGCACCTCGCCCTCACTCACGCCAATAATCCGGCCCATCACGCGCTCTGAATCATTGGAAATCTGAATGGTCGCGCGAATCCCACAAGACACTTTGAAATCCTGATTTCCCTTCTCGGACTCTGATGCACTTTCAAGCATCGCACTACTGTTGCGACGATCATGGGCAGTCATAACCAGAAACCTATTGATAACCGAATTATGTAAGAAAGCATGTCCTAGAATTCTACTTGAATCAGTCCGTGAATGGCAGACCTTCAATCACCCTTCGTCGTGATCGGCCACCGCTGAGGCGGTCTGACCGCCCGCCCTTGTCCATCCTCTCAGCCCCCCTCATCTTATCGAGTCTATGTTTCCCGGCTTGTCCGGCGCTTTCGGCCTCGTGATCGACCTGAGAAGAACCGATTGAACCTCAGGGACAGCCTCCCAGTTGGCAACAAGGCCGATAGGCCCTTTGAGCGCGGAGATTGAGCATGTTCCTATCACGAATCGAACCCGTTACAGGCTTGGTTCTGACCTCATCAGCCCGCATGACCAGGGTGTTCCTCATCCTTTGGACTCCCCTTCTCTGGGGCGGCACCGGCGGCGTGGCAATCGCGGCCCAATCGCCAGCGGACAGCACTGCCCCAAGCGAATCTCGGGCCGAGGCGCAAGACGACAGCCTGATCGAGCATGCGCGCAAGCATGCCGATCCGAAATATGTCTGCCCCATGCATCCGCAGATCATCAAGAACGAACCCGGCACCTGCCCCATCTGCGGCATGGATCTGGTCGAGAAATGGCTCGACCCCATGACCGGCAAGCATCCGGAGGTAAGCCTGGCTTCTGCGGTGGTGCAAACGCTCGGGGTGCGCACGGCGGCGGCTGAGCGCGGCACCCTGTGGCGCTATATCCGCACCCTCGGGCGCGTGACCTATGACGAGACGCGCCTTGCGCATGTGCATCCGCGCGCGCCGGGCTGGATCGAGGCGCTCGACCTGCGCGCCGAGGGCGAGCCGGTGAAACAGGGAGAGACGCTGGCGGAGCTCTATGCGCCGCAGATATTGTCCGCCCAGGTCGATTTTCTGCTCTCGCGCGAAGGCGGCGGCCAACGCCGCATCAGCGCGGACAAGGCGCGCAATCTGCTGCGGCTGCTGGCGGTGCCGGACGATGTGATCGCCGCCATCGAGCGCGACGGCGAACCGCGCAACCGAGTTCCCATCCGCGCGCCCATGGACGGGATCGTCACCCACATCGCCGCGCGCGAGGGGATGTATGTCACCGAGGCCACCGAGATGTTTCGGGTGGCGGACTTAAGCCGCGTGTGGGTGATGGTCGATGTCTACGAGCACCAGATCGACTGGCTCAAGCCGGGCGCCGCAGCGGAGATGCGCGTGCCGGCGCGGCCTGGGCGGACATGGAAAGGCAAGGTCGACTATCTCTACCCAGAGCTGGACCCAAACACCCGCACCCTGCGCGTGCGCTTAATCTTCGACAACCCGGACCTGAGCCTGAAGCCGAATATGTTCGCCGATGTGGAGATCTTTGGTGGGCCCAAGAAGGAGGTGCTCAAGATCCCAGCCGAGGCGTTGATCATGACCGGCGAGCGCGAGAGCGTGGTGCTGGCGCTCGGCGACGGACGCTTCCAGCCGGTCGACGTGGTCACCGGCATGCAGCGTGATGGCGCGGTGGAGATTCTCTCCGGCCTTGAGGCGGGCGATCGCGTCGTGACCTCCGGGCAGTTCCTGATCGACTCAGAATCCAACCTGCAGGCGAGCTTCCAGCGCCTGACTGGGCCCGAGCCCGATGCCGAAGGCGCGGCAGCGGCCGGCGGACATGGAGCCCACTAGATGAAAGCGGTCATCGCCTGGTCGCTCAACAACCGCTTCCTGGTCCTGCTCGCCGCCCTGGCGCTGACGGCCTGGGGCTTATATTCACTCGCGCGCACGCCGCTGGATGCCATTCCCGATCTGTCCGACGTGCAGGTGATCGTCAAGACCAGCTTTCCCGGCCAGGCGCCGCGCGTGGTCGAGGAGCAGGTCACCTACCCCATCACCACCACCATGCTGTCGGTACCGGGTGCCAAGGCGGTGCGCGGCTACAGCTTTTTCGGCGACAGCTATGTCTATGTGATCTTCGAGGACGGCACCGACCTCTACTGGGCGCGCGCCCGGGTGCTCGAGTATTTGAATCAGGCTGCGGCCGATCTGCCGGACGGCGTGCAACCGCGTCTCGGCCCGGATGCCACCGGCGTGGGTTGGATCTACAGCTATGCGCTGGTCGACCGCACCGGTCAGCATGATCTGGCCGAGCTGACCAGCCTGCAAAACTGGTTTTTGAAGTTCGAGCTGCAATCCCTGCCCGGCGTGGCCGAGGTCGCAACCGTCGGTGGCATGGTGCGCCAGTATCAGATTGTGGTCGACCCGGAGAAGCTGCGCGGCTTCGGCATCCCGCTGCGGCAGGTCATCACAGCGGTGCAGAACGCCAACCGCGATGTCGGCGGCTCGGTGCTGGAACTGGCCGAGGCCGAATACATGGTGCGCACGCGCGGCTATCTGCGCTCGCTTGAGGATATCGAGTTAATCCCAGTGCGCACCAGCCCCGAGGGCACCCCGGTGCTGCTGCGCGACATCGCCCGAGTGCAGATCGGCCCCGAGATGCGCCGGGTGGTGGCAGACCTCGACGGCAAGGGCGAGATCACCGGCGGCATTATCGTGATGCGCTCGGGCGAGAATGCGCTGGCCACTATAGAGGCGGTCAAGAATCGGCTCGAGGCCCTGCGCGCGAGCTTGCCCGACGGGGTCGAGATCGTCGAGACCTACGACCGCTCCGGGCTGATTCTGGGTGCGGTGGACAACCTCAAGACCAAGCTGATTGAGGAATTCATTGTCGTCGCTCTGGTGTGCATCGCCTTTTTGTTCCATCTGCGCTCGGCGCTGGTGGTCATCATCAGCCTGCCGCTCGGCATTCTGGCGGCCTTCGTCATCATGCAACACCAGGGCATCAACGCCAACATCATGTCCTTAGGCGGCATTGCCATTGCCATCGGCGCCATGGTGGACGCGGCCATTGTGATGATCGAGAACGCCCACAAGCATCTTGAGCGTTGGGAGGTCGCGCATGGCGAGCGCCCGCGCGGCGAGGACCATTGGCGGGTGATCGGCGAAGCCGCGGCCGAGGTCGGCCCGGCGCTCTTCTTCAGCCTGCTGATCATCACCCTGAGCTTTCTGCCGGTCTTTACCCTGCAAGCTCAGGAAGGGCGGCTGTTCAGCCCGCTCGCCTTCACCAAGACCTATGCCATGGCCGCTGCGGCCGGGCTTGCGGTCACCCTGGTGCCGGTGCTGATGGGCTATCTGGTGCGCGGGCGCATCCCGAGTGAGACTGCCAATCCGCTCAACCGTGGGCTCATCTGGCTCTATCGCCCCGGCCTGCGCGCGGTGCTGCGCTGGCCGAAGCTGACCATCGGCGTCGCACTGCTGGCGGTCTTAAGCGCCGCTTGGCCGCTGAAACACATCGGCACCGAGTTCATGCCCGATCTCTATGAAGGCGACCTGATGTACATGCCGACCACCCTGCCGGGCATTTCCATCGGCAAGGCGCGGCAGCTGTTGCAGCAGACCGATCGGCTGATCGCCAGCCTGCCCGAGGTCGAGCGTGTCTTCGGCAAGATCGGTCGCGCCGATACCGCCACCGACCCGGCACCGCTGACCATGATCGAGACCCTGATTCAGCTCAAGCCCATGTCCGAGTGGCGTGACGGCATGACGTTGGACAAGCTGATCGACGAGCTGGACGCGACTGTCGACCTACCCGGCGTGACCAACGCCTGGGTCATGCCGATCAAAACCCGCATCGACATGCTGGCGACCGGCATCAAGACCCCGGTGGGCGTCAAGATCGCCGGTCCTGATCTGTCCGAGATCGAACGCATCGGCACCCAGGTCGAGCGTGCGGTGATGCAGGTGGATGGCACCACCTCGGCCTTCTCGGAGCGAGTCGCCGGTGGGCGCTATATCGAGATTCGCCCGGACCGGCTCGCCGCCGCGCGGGTGGGGCTGAATGTCAGCGACATCAATGATCTGGTTGCCGCCGCTATCGGTGGCATCAATGTCAGCCGCAGTGTGGAGGGACTGGAGCGCTATCCGATCAACATCCGCTTCCCGCGCGAGCAGCGCGACGATCTGCAAAAGCTGCGCGAGTTGCCCATCGTCACGCCTAGCGGCGCCCAGATTCCGCTCGAGCAGGTCGCCGAGGTGGTGATCACCGACGGCGCGCCCATGCTGAAGAGCGAGAACGCGCGCTTGAACGGCTGGACTTTCGTCGATATCCGCGGCCGCGACCTCGGGCGCTGGATCAGCGAGGCCAAGCAGGTGGTGGCCGAGCAGGTTGCGCTGCCGCCCGGCTATTCGCTCACCTGGTCCGGCCAGTATGAGTACATGCAGCGCGCCCAGGAGCGCCTGACCCTGGTGGTGCCGCTGACGCTGCTGATCATCTTCGTGCTGCTGTATCTGACCTTTGGCCGCGTATCAGAGGCGCTGCTGGTGATGCTGTCGCTGCCCTTCGCGCTGGTCGGTGGCCTGTGGTTGATCCATCTGCTCGACTACAACCTGTCGATTGCCGTCGCCGTCGGCTTCATCGCGCTCGCTGGTGTGGCGGTGGAGTTCGGCGTCATCATGCTGGTCTACCTCGACAACGCCCTGGCCGACGCCCGCCGCGCCGGAACTCTGGCAAGCGAGCAAGACCTGAAAGCCGCCATCGAGGAAGGCGCGGTGCTTCGCATTCGCCCCAAAGCCATGACGGTCGCGACCATCTTTGCAGGACTCTTGCCCATCATGCTCCAGGGCGGCGTCGGCTCAGAGGTTATGCGCCCCATCGCCGCCCCCATGGTCGGCGGTATGGTCACCGCGCCGCTGTTGAGTCTGTTCGTGCTGCCGGCGATATATTTGCTGTGGCGGCGGGCTGCGGTGCACTGAAGTCTGCCGAGACGCACGCAAGAAAGGATAAAACTTACCTGGCGACGCCACACCGGGAAGTGCCGAGAGATGTCAAAGCGGTGAACGGCGGCATCTGGGCTCGAGACAGGCAGAGGTCAGGACTTCAGCAGGAAAAACAGCCCCAATGCCGACGCGACGAGCAACACCAATGCCAACGCAAGCAGGATGGGGCCTCGCCATGCCGGCCTTGGCTGGTGTGTTGAATTTGCTCCGGATCGTGGATTTTCATCCTGTGGTTCCCAAGGCACTGATACTGGGCCGAAAGTCTGGTCACCGACCTTGGCCTGAGACATGTCGGGGGCCATTTCCGCATCCCCTTCATCCAGACCTATCGCCGTATCCAACTGAGTAATCGCCTCAGTATCCATGCCCCAGGTTGAACCGGAGCGCGGTTTGATATCGACGGGCTTAGCTGCGCGCAAACCGGCGGCGGCGGGGGTACTTGGCGTGACACCAAAAAGCTTCAGCCAGGCGGCAATGCTTTGCGGCCGTTCTGCCGTCTCCAGCTCGAGCCCGGCGCCGAGTGCATTCAGAAATTGCTCGCTACAGCGGTCCAACAGCGGCGTCTGCCAGCCATCCGGCAACGGACGTTGCATCGGCGGTTGACCGGTCAGGGCGTAATACCAGGTGGCGGCCATGCCATAGATATCGGTCCAGGGACCAACCTCGCCATGCAGAACCTGCTCGGGTGCTGCAAACTGGGGGGTTATCTGGCGGATGACGGTCTTTTCGCTGTCGGGATGCACCCAGCGCGCGGCACCGAAGTCGATCAGCAATGGGCTGCCGTCGTCGCGCAGCAGGATGTTGCTCGGCTTGATGTCGCGATGCCAGATTTGGCGGGCATGGGCGTGCGCCAAGCCGTCGAGCAGCGGGAACAGCCAGCCGCTGACACGCTCCTCCTCGAGCTTGGGCTTGCGCGCCAGAAAGTCCCCGAGGGTATTCGATGCCTCGTACACCATGCACAGGTAGACAGTGCCATTTTCTTGGAAGGCATCAGCGATGATGACCAGGTTCGGGTGCGGACGCGGGCGCGCCAATTCCTGCAGCATGCGGCTTTCCTGCAGGAACTTTTTGCGCAGATGCTCGAACTGTGCCTCCTTGCCTGGCAGCGGAGCCACCTGCCCATCGTCCGCGCGGGAGGCCAGATCGCGCGGCACAAACTCCTTGACGACATAGGTGGCGCCCAACAGGCTGTGATCGGCCAGATAGACCACACCAGAGCCACCGCCACCGAGATGCTCGCGTATCGTCAGCTCGCGCAACTGCGTGCCAGGCGCCAGCACCTTCCCCGAGGTATTTCGCCCCATCCCCTTCACCTGTGTCGAGATCATTCCGGGCCGCGACAATAGCATGAAAAAGCGTCGCCCGGGCACAGTAAAGCCGGCCGGTGCTCGCACCCCGCGCCCGCGAGAACTCCCGCGCGCTCAGGCCCGCACCAGCATGGGGCCACTGCGCAGTCGCACGCCCAGGCAGGCAAAAAACAGCAGGATGTTGATCACGCCAACCACCACGAAGGGCGCGCGCGGATCAACGGCGTCGAACAGATAGCCGCCCGCAAGCGTGATCAACAGAATGCCAATGGCACCGGAAATGTTGAAGGCTGCGAGGACTGAGCCACGTTTCTCGCGCGGTGCCTCCTGACCGATCAGCGACTGACCACCCAGAAACACGCTGATCTGCCCGATGCCGAGCAGGATATAGAAAATCAGTCCATGGCTGGCCAGTGGATCATCAAGCAGCAATAGGGACAGATTACCGATGGCCGCCAGTACCATGCAAAGCGCCAGCGCGCTGACGCGGTCGATACGGTCCATCAGCGGACCAAGAATGGGTGCCCAGACCAGCGCCGCGATCTGCGCGATGACAAAAATCAGGGTGCCGTTCTTCACCGCCTCGCCGGCATCCATGCCTGCTGCCTTGCCGGCCAGGGTGCCCCACAGAATGAGAAAGGTCGCATTCACCGACTGATCCCCGCGAGCGATAAAGGCCGCCAGATAGGCCACAGCCACGCGCGGACTGCGTGCCGCCGCAAAGCCGCTCTTGAACAGAGTGCTAACGGTCGGGCGTTCCTGCTGCAGAATCGGGATACCGGGCTTTAGCCCCAGCATCACCAGCACCGCGGCCAGCACGCACAGCCCCGCGACCATAAAATGCGTCAGCTGCCCGGCTTGATCGCCGCTGAAGCCCTTGGCGATCAGCGCCTCCGGCACAGCACCAAAACCCTGGTTGGTAAAGACAATGCCCAGTCCGCTCAGCACGCCGATCAGCGCGACCAGCTTGCCGCGCGAGGCCTCGGCAGGATAGTCCACCAGCACCGTCGACAGGGCGCCCGCCACAGCCACGACGCCAAGCCCGTAGATGACGCGATAGTAGTAAAGCTCCCCGACCGAGTGCGCCAGTGGATAGAGCACATAGGTCAGCCCCAGCAGCAGAAAACCGACGGCGTAGATCGACCGCCGGCCGATGCGGTCGATCAAAATGCCCGCCGGCAGGAAGCACAGCAGGGTGACGATTTCGGTCAGGAACACCAGATTGCCGCTGATGCCACCCTGCTCCGACTCGGGGATCCCCAGGTGCTCATTGAGGATATAGGTCTGGCCGATGGCGATGAAGGTCATCAGCCCAATGGACAGAAAGCCGACGCCAAGAAAACTCCAACCGTGACGCGGCAGCACACCGGGAGCGAGCTGAATGGGGCCGATGTGGTAGGTATGAAGGTCGTTCATCTGTGCAAAATCATCCATCAACTCGCGAAATCCGGGCGAAGCAGCAGCAAGAGTAACAGACTCGCCGCACCCAAAACGACAGCATAGAGCCGTTCGCCACCCAAGAGCGCATAAACAAAGCCCAGTACCATAGGCAACTCGCACACTGCCCAGGCGATGACCGAAAGTCCGATCTCACGGCCCGCATCCGACTCGGCATGCAACGAGCCAGCTGATCTCTTCGCTGCCGTGGCGCGCGCGATAGGGTCAGCGCGATTCTCCCCATCCCAGCGCGCGCGGGTCGTCAACCAGCGGCCGATCAGCAACGCCAGCGGCAGCGACACCAGTGCGGCGATCAGCAAGGGTTGCTGCACCCCAGGCACTGGCTCGACGGCAGCGAATCCGGGCAACACCCAGGCCAACACCGTCAACACCACGACAGAGTTGATCTGCGCCAACCACAGAATCAGCTGCCGCCGCGACGGGCTCAGGCTGTTTTTTGTCTTGTTCATCGCCAAATCTCCCCAAAATCAGCAAAAGAGTCGTTAACGAGTGGGACAACAACACAATCGCTGCATCGTTGCTGATTGCAACATGATCAGGTCGCAATATGATCAGGTCGTTACTTCATCAGCTCGCTATATCATCAGGAACGCATCATGGCCGCTGTCGATCAATTTCTCACCATGCTTGAGCGCGGGCAGGACTCCGCGCTGCTGCGCTTCAGCCTGGGCAACGAATATCTCAAGATGGATGCGCCGGAACAAGCCGCCGAGCATCTCGCCGAGGCCGTCGCGCAAGACCCAAGCTACTCCGCCGCTTGGAAACTCTACGGCAAGGCGCTTGCCGCGCTTGGTGAGTACCAGCGTGCCATCGAGGTACTCGACCAGGGCATTGCCCGGGCTGAAGAGAAAGGCGATGCCCAGGCCGTCAAGGAAATGCGCGTGTTCCGCAAGCGGGCCGCCGCGGCATTGTCGCAATAGCCTCCCGAGCAACCGCTGTTTCGTGGCCATTGCAGGCACCGCGCGCTCGCGGGTGAAATCGCCTCGAAACCCGTGCTGGCAATGTTAGAATCCCGCTTCGTAGCGACAAGTTGCACGCAAAATTCTGCCCACCACCGGCGCATGCAGACCAACAGAGCCTAAAGACCAAGAGCGCCTGCACGCCGCCAAAAGAGGAAAATCCATGTCGGCACTAATAATGATTCTTTTCTGGGTCACCGTTGGCATGTTCATCGGCTGGAATGTCCCACAGCCTGACTGGGCCAAACAGGCTCAACATCAGCTGATGCAACTGATTGCCCAGATTACCGGAAAAGACCAGCACAATGGCCCGCCACCGCCAGGCTCGCACTGACGGACGCCAACCGTTTCGCGCGATTTTCATCATCCCAGCCTGCAGGTGCAACCAAATTCGCCGCATCGCCCCAAGCCGCCGGCTCGCCTCGTCAGATTCTCGCTTAGTCACAGCTTGCTCAGTCAAATCTCGCCTGGCCACATGAAGACCATCACACCACCGCGCGCGTATCGCTTTTCACCATCCAAGGCGGCGATGCACGCGGGTCTTTTTCTGTTGTTTGCGTTCTCTCTTGCGGCCTGCGGCCAAAAAGGCGATCTCTATCTGCCCGACCCAAAACCTGCTAAGCCCGGGGCAGCCGTGACCGACGGCCAGTCCTCCGACCAAGCCCAGCAGTCGCAGCTAGACCCTGTTGGACCGACTGAGTCGGGCGAAAGCTTGCAGGACATCGACACAATCGAAGACGCCTCGTCAGACGGCGTCATTCCCGCACCCATGCCGGATATGTCCGGCAACTGATTCGCACACGATGGATTTTTTTGCCCGCCACGACGGCAAGCTCCATGCCGAAGACCTGCCCCTGCAGCAAATCGCCGAGCGCCATGGCACGCCCTGCTATGTCTACTCCCGCGCCACACTTGAGCGCCACTGGCGCGCGTTCGACGCCGCCTTCGGCGCGCATGATCATCTGATCTGCTTCGCGGTCAAGGCCAACTCCAACCTGGCGGTGCTCGACGTGCTGGCCCGCCTGGGCTCAGGCTTCGACATCGTCTCGGTCGGCGAGCTCGAGCGGGTGCTGGCCGCCGGCGGCGATCCGGCCAAGGTGGTGTTCTCCGGCGTCGGCAAGAGAGCCGATGAAATCGCCCGCGCGCTGCAAGTCGGCATCCATTGCTTCAATGTGGAATCGCCTGCAGAGCTCGAGCGCATCGCTGATATCGCCCACGGGCTAGGCCAGGTCGCGCCCGTGTCCCTGCGCGTCAACCCGGATGTCGACGCAGGCACCCATCCCTACATCGCCACCGGCTTAGCCGAGAACAAATTCGGCATCGACATCCATAATGCCGCGGCTCTGTATCAGCAGGCTGCGGCGCTGCCAGGCGTGCGCGTGGTCGGCATCGACTGCCACATTGGCTCCCAGCTCACTGAGCTCGGTCCTTTCGTCGCCGCGCTCGAGCGGGTGCTGGCCCTGGCCGATGAGCTGGAGCGCCTTGGTATCCCCATTGAGCATCTTGATCTTGGCGGCGGCCTGGGCGTGCGCTACACCGATGAGCGCCCGCCTCTGCCGGCGGATTATGTGACCGCACTGCTTGAGCATCTCGGCACCCGGCCCTATCGGATTCTGCTCGAGCCCGGTCGCGCCATCGCCGCCAATGCCGGCGTGCTGCTGACCCGGGTCGAGCACATTAAGCGCAACGGCGAGCGCCATTTTGCGATTGTCGATGCGGCGATGAACGATCTGATCCGCCCGGCGCTGTATCAGGCCGTGCAAGACATCGTGCCGGTGGTTGAGCGCCCAGGCGACGTACACGCATACGACCTGGTCGGCCCGGTGTGCGAGACTGGGGATTTCCTCGGCAAACAGCGCCGGATGGCACTGGCCGAGGGCGATCTGCTCGCCGTGCGCTCCAGTGGCGCCTATGGTTTTGTGATGAGCTCCAACTACAACAGCCGCCCGCGCGCGCCCGAGGTCATGGTCGACGGCGATCAGCTCCATCTTGTTCGCGCGCGCGAGAGCATTGCCGACCTGTTTGAGGGTGAGTCGCGTTTGCCGGCTGCCAGTGCCTTGGGTTAGCGCTTCATACTTTCGTCAGGGCTTCATAGATTGCCGCGTAGTCGGCCTCCGCCAATCCGGCGGCCATGCCGCGTTCGCAGGCGTTCTCAAGCGCTTGCGCTGGGGCGGTGTCGATGCCGGCGGGCCCGGCAACGGAGCGGAACAGCGCGATGTCCTTGCGCAGGTGCTTGAGGGGGAAATTGGGCGAGCTGTAGTCGTGACTGAGGTATTTATCGAGCTTTTTATCGAAGGTGGCGGCATAGAGCGCGCTGCCGCGCAGCAGCGACATGAACAGTTCTACATCGACGCCCTCGTGTCTGACCAGACCCAGGCTGAGGCTGAAAGTCGCTGTCAATCCGCTGATGAGCTGATTCATGGCGAGCTTGAGGGCGGCGGCCTGGCCAAGTTCGCCAATGTGCCGCGGCTGCTCGCAGAGCGCATGGAAGACCGGCTCGCAGCGGTGGAATAAGGCAGGGTCGCCGCCTGCCATCAGCAGCAGGTTTCCGCTGCGCGCCTCGGGCAGGCTGCCGAGCACGGGCGCTTCCAGATAGTCCCCGCCGCGTTCCGCCACGCGAGCGGCCAGACGCCGGCTTTCTTCCGGCCCGATGGTCCCCATCTGCACCACGCACTTGCCGGCGAGCTCAGGGACTGGGTCGGCATCGAGCAGGCTGGCCTCAATCGCCGCCGCATCGCTCAGCAGCAACAGGGTCAGGTCAGCTGCTGCGACGGCGGCTGCAGCGCTGGCGGCGGGCTCGATACCCTGCTCGGCCAGCGCCTCGGCTTTTGCTGCGGTGCGATTCCAGCCGGTGACGGTAAAGCCCTGAGACTTCAGCCGCAGCGCGATTTCCGCGCCCAGGAGTCCCAGGCCGAGGACGGCCAGGCGTGGCGATGTGTCTGCGCTCATGGTTACCTCACACTATAAATAAGAATTTCGCACATGCGCGTACCTGGCCGGCTTATAGTTGGCCCGCGCGCAACGCACTGATTACCTGTGCAGTATCCGGTCGCAAGCCGCGCCAGATCAGGAAGGATTCCGCCGCCTGCTCAACCAGCATGCCGAGACCGTCCAATGCACGCTTTGCGCCCTGCTCTCGCCCCCAGCGGCAGAAAGGTGTGAGCTCTGGCCCGTAGAACATGTCGTAGACCCAGCCTAGGTCGGCCAGACAGCGCGGCGGGAGCTCGGGCACTGTCCCTACCAAACCAGCGGACGTGGCGTTGATGATCAAATCGAACCGCTGCTCCCAGAGCGCGTTCAAACCACACCCGTTGACCCGCCCATGGTTGCGGACCGAATCCGCCAGTGCCACGGCCTTGTCGGGGGTGCGATTGGCAATGGTCAGCACGGCGATGCCGGTCTCCAGCAGCGGCAGCACAACGCCGCGCGCAGCGCCACCTGCGCCCACCAGGAGCACCGAACGCCCGGCGAAGGAGAAGCCATGATTGTCCGCCAGATCGCGCACCAGCCCAACCCCATCGGTATTGTCCCCGTGCAGCAGACCACCGTCGGAGACGCTCAGGGTATTGACGGCACGGGCCTCGCGCGCCCGTTCGCTCAGATCGTCAAGCAGCTCCCAGGCCAGTTCCTTAAAGGGGACCGTGACATTCAGACCACGACCACCGGCTGCCACGAAGGCACGCACATCCCCGGCGAAGTCCTCCGGGTCACCGAGAATCCGAGCGTATTCCATATCCTGGCAGGTCTGCTCGGCGAACGCCGCGTGAATGGCGGGCGATTTGCTGTGCGCGATCGGATTGCCAATCACGGCATAACGGTCTGTCATGTCCCCTCCATTGGGCTCGCCAGGGTCAGCCATTCAGCCAGATCGCGGCCTGCTTGGCGTAGTAGGTGAGAATGCCGTCGGCGCCGGCGCGTTTGATGCTGGTCAGCGCCTCCAGCACCACGGCTTGTTCATTGAGCCAGCCGTTCTGACTGGCGGCCTTGAGCATCGCGTACTCGCCGCTCACCTGGTAGACGAAGGTCGGCGCGCCGAAGTTGTCTTTCACCCGGCGGACGATATCGAGATATGGCATGCCGGGTTTGATCATCACCATGTCGGCGCCCTCAGCGAGATCAAGCGCCACCTCATGCAGTGCCTCGTCGGAATTGGCCGGGTCCATCTGATAGCTATACTTATCACCCCCACCAAGGTTGGCTGCTGAACCCACTGCATCCCGGAAGGGACCGTAGAAACTCGAGGCATACTTGGCGGAATAGGCTAGGATGCGCGCGTGAATGTGGCCGGCCGACTCCAAAGCCTGGCGCACCTCGCCAATGCGCCCGTCCATCATGTCCGACGGGGCGACGATGTCGGCACCAGCCTGGGCGTGGGAGACGGCCTGCTTGACCAGCACCTCCACGGTGGCGTCGTTCATCACATAGCCAGCGTCGTCGATCAGTCCGTCCTGACCATGAGTCGTGAAGGGGTCGAGCGCCACGTCCGTCACCACGCCAAGCTCGGGCACGGCGTCTTTTAGTGCCTTGACCGCGCGCTGCGCAAGCCCGTCCGGATTGAAGGCCTCGCGCGCATCGAGCGACTTGGCCCCCATGGGCGTGACCGGAAACAGCGCCATCGCCGGAATACCTAGCGCGGCGATCGCGCGCGCCTCCTCGACCAGCAGATCGATGCTGAGGCGCTCAACACCTGGCATGGATGGCACCGGCTCGCGCTCGCCGCGCCCTTCGAGCACGAACACGGGGTAGATGAAGTCATCGGGGGTCAGCACGGTCTCTCGCATCATGCGGCGGGAGAAATCATCGCGGCGCATGCGGCGCATGCGGGTGACGGGATAAGCGGCGCGAATGGGGGCAATATCAGGCATGGCGGCGAAAGCTCTCTCGAGTTGAGAATGAGACCGAAGCGATCAACGGACCGATAAGATACCGGAAGCGAAGTCCCGCTCCAACCGCAAAAACGCACGCCGATTTGAAGCAAATGCCCATTTGTGCGATTTTTGCCCTCTTGTGCGATGCCAATGGCCCGAATACCAACCCCAATGACAGACCGGACCCGACCATTGCAAACGCCGCTGCTTTCAATTTTGCCTCTTGCGCTAGGCGCGGCTTCGCAACTGCCCAGTCGTGCATGCGCGTTCGGCTCAGCCGCATTCCTCTTTGTGTTCTCACTGAGCGCAATGGCCGGCGCGACCTCAGCGCAATCGACTCCAGCACCATCGACCTCAGCACGATCAACTCCGGCGCCATCGGTTCCAACGGCACCTGTCCCAACGTCATCTGCTCAGGCGCCATCGCCCCAGACAACACAACCACCCCGACCTGCATCCCAGCCCGATGAGGCGGCCATGGTCGCGCGTCTGAATCAGGGACTCCCCTGGGAATACTGTGGTGCCAGACCGGATCGGCTCGGCCCCTTCTCCGAGGCGCCCATCCCTGGCCCACTCACGCCGATCGACGTCGAAGCCGGCGGACTCATCTATCACCAGGACACCGACGTCGCCGAACTGCTCGGTGGCGTCCATCTCAAACGCGGATCGCAAGAGGTCGATGCGAGTTCGCTGCTGCTTGAGCGCCAAACCGGACAAATTACCGCCCGCGGCGAGACCTACCTTGCTTACCCCGGGCTTCGCCTGCTTGGCGAGGATGCCAAGGTGAGCCTCCACAGCAACCAGGGTTCCATTGCTCATGCCAGGTACCGCTTCAGCGGCAAGGCCAATCTGCGCGGCCGCGCGGATCAGGTCGAGATCGCCTCGCCCGAGCTCATGCACCTGAAAGACGTGCACTATACCGCCTGCCCGCCGGGCAACCGGGCTTGGTCATTGCAGGCAAAAGAGCTCGACCTCGACAAGGCCAGCGGACGCGGCAAGGCGCGCCATGCGAAGCTGTTCCTCGGCAATGTCCCCATCCTCTACACGCCTTGGGCGACTTTCCCGATCGACGACAGGCGCAAGAGCGGATTTCTGGTGCCCAGCATCGGCAATTCGGATGACAACGGTTTCGACATTACGCAGCCTTATTACTTGAACCTGGCCCCGAACATGGACGCCACTCTCTACCCGCGCTACATGAGTAAGCGCGGCGCCATGTTCGGAGCGGAATTCCGCTATCTGACGCGCCAGGATCACGGCACCATCAGCGGTGAAATCATCCCCAATGACGGCGCCTACGACCAGGGCTCGCACACCCGCGGCGCGATCCATGTCGAACAGAACGGACAATTCCAGCAAAGGTGGGGAACCTACATCGACTATAACCTGGTCTCGGACGATAACTACCTGGAAGACTTCGGCAACAGCCTGGATGTCACCAGCACCAGGTATCTGATCCAGCGCGGGGACCTGAGCTACACCGGCAACGGCTGGACACTCCTTAGCAGCATGCAGGCCTACCAGACCGTCGACTCCGAGATCCCCCCCGAGGATCGCCCTTACGGACGCCTGCCGCAGATTCTGCTCACCACCAAAGACTTCGAGCTTGGTGCCGGCCTGAAGGGGGGATTCCAGGCGGAATACGATTACTTCGACCACAACCAACTGGTTCATGGCCAGCGTTTCACGCTCTCGCCGCGCCTGAGCTTGCCGCTGCAACGCAGTTTCGGGCACCTGACTCCCAGCCTGGGTGTGCAGCTCAGCCAGTATCAACTTGAGGACCAGGAGGAGGGGTTGCCGGATGATCCGTCCCATGTCATCCCTACCTTCGACCTGGACGGACGTCTGGTGTTCGAGCGCCCGATCAACTGGCTTGGCGCCAGCGCATTGCAAACGCTCGAGCCACGGCTGTTTTATCTTTACACGCCATATGTAGACCAAAGCGAAACCCCGGTCTTCGACAGCTCGGAGCTCGATTTCAGCTTCTCCAACCTCTTCCGTACCAATCGCTTTACCGGGCGCGACCGCATCGGTGACGCCAACCAGTTCACCCTGGGCCTAACCTCACGCACCCTAGGCCATGACACGGGAGAGGAGCTCTTTCGCGCCAGTCTCGGGCATATCATCTACTTTGCCGATCGCCAGGTGCAGATTGACGGCTCGGAAGAAACCCGGTCGGGCTCGCCCATTGCCGGGGAGGTTGCCGCCAAGCTGATCGATCACTGGTCCGGGCGCGCGAGCGTGCAGTGGGATTCGGCCGCGGTAGCAGGAGACACCAATTGGGAAAAGCGCGCGCTGCAACTTGAGTATCGCCATCCCGCCAACGACCGTCTGGTGAACCTGGCCTATCGCTTCGATCTGGGCACCAGCGAAGACAACAGCTATGAAGACACCGATATCTCCTTTCGCTGGCCGATCAACCACGGCCGCGCCGAATTTATCGGTCGCTGGCTCTACTCGGTGCAGCATGAGCGCACGATGGAGGCCATCGCGGGAGTCGAATTTGGTCAGTGCTGCTGGCGACTGCGCCTTGTTGGGCGCCATTTCAAGAACAGCCCGGACTCCACCGGCAGCAATTCAGTCATGGTTCAGCTCGAGCTAGCAGGGCTCGGCAGCATCGGCAACTCGATCGACAGCTTTCTGTCGAGTGAAATTTACGGCTACCAGGTCAACTGACATGCGCCAAACTTGCATCCTTCCCCACAGATTCGCAGCCTTAATCGTCCAGCCTTCTCTCAGTTCAGCGAATCCAGACTCGCTGGCTTCCACAAGACGGTGCCCTTTATGGATGACACGGGCATGGCTGACAAGGGCGTGGCTGCTGCCTGCACTGCTGCTAACAGCCGCGTTGGTTCAGCCACAGGTCCTCGCCGCCACCATCCAGCCGCTTGACGCCATCGTCGCCGTGGTCAATGACGATGTCATCGTGCAAAGCGAGCTCGAGAACGAAATCGAGCTGCTGCTGCCCCAGCTCCAGCAGAGCGGTGCCGCCGTCCCGCCGCGGGCAGAGCTCGAGCAACAGGTGCTCGATCGTCTGATTCTCAAACGGCTACAGATTCAGCGCGCGAAGATGATCGGGATCGAAGTCGACGACGCCACCCTGCTCCAGGCCATGGAGAACATCGCCGCGCGCAACGGTATGACGCTCGACGAGCTGCAGCTCACGCTCGAGTCCGGCGGCATCGACTTCAACGATTTCCGCGAAGACACCCGCATGCAGATCCTCACCTCGCGCCTGCAGGCGCAGGAGGTCGCCAAGGACATTCGCGTCAGCGAGCCCGAGATCGACCGTTTTCTCGAGACCCAATCGGACTCCCTGCTTGAGCGCCGCGAGGTGCGCCTGCAGCATATACTTGTCGCCCTGCCCGACGAGCCCACCCCGGATGACATCCGCGCGGCCGAGCAAAAAGCCCAGTCCCTGCTCAAGCGGGTGCGCGGCGGCGAGGACTTCGGCCGCGTCGCGGCGGCCAATTCCGACGGGCGCAACGCCGCCAACGGCGGCGACCTGGGTTGGTTCGAAATGGCCGATGTGCCCAGCCTGGCCGCAGCCCCGGCCCGCCAGCTCGACAAGGGCAAGGTGTCCGACCCCATCCGCAGTCCCAGCGGCTTTCATCTGATCAAGGTCACCGACATCAAGGGCGATGATCCCAAGCCCATTACCCAAACCCATGCCCGTCATATCCTCATCCGCACCAATGAACTGGTCTCGGACGAAGACGCCAAACGCCGGCTATCGCGTCTGCGCACGCGCATCATCGGCGGCGACCCCTTCGAGACGCTGGCGCGAGCCAACTCCGACGATACCGGCTCGGCGCTCAAGGGCGGCGACCTCGGCTGGATTAGCCCCGGCGACACGGTGCCAAAATTCGAGAAAGTGATGAACAGCCTGCCGCCAAATGAAATTAGCCAGCCTTTCCAAAGCTCCTTTGGCTGGCACATCGTGCAGGTGCTTGAGCGCCGCGATCAGGACACCCGCGAAGACTTGTTGCGCATGAAGGCTGTGGAAGCCATCCGCGCGGACAAGGCCGAGGATGCCACCGAAATTTGGCTGCGGCGGCTGCGCGACGAGGCATTCGTGGAAGTTCGCCTCGAAGAGCTCGAACCCGCCGACACGGACAATGCCAACTGACGCAGCCCCCGCGTCTGTCCCGCGCCTAGCCATCACAGCGGGCGAGCCGGCGGGCATCGGCCCGGATCTATGCGCCGCCATCGCCCAGCATGAGCATCCGGCCGAACTGGTCGTGGTGGGCAACGGGGCGCTGCTTCAGCAGCGCGCCGCCGCGCTCGGCTATCCGCTCACACTGCTCCCATTCGACCCCGCACTGCCGCCGCGGCCCCAGCAAGCCGGGCAACTCAAGCTGCTGCCATGCCAAGCGCCGGCGGTCGCGGTGCGCGCGGGGCACCTCGACCCCGCCAACGCCAACCATGTGCTCGCTAGCCTGAGGCTTGCCTGCGACGCCTGCCGTGACGGGCGCGTGGATGCCATGGTGACCGCCCCCGTGCACAAAGGCATCATCAACGACGCGGGCTTTCCCTTCTCCGGTCATACCGAATTTCTCGCCGAGCGCTGCGGCGGCGATCCGGTCATGATGCTCGCGGCTCCCGGCCTGAGGGTTGCGCTGGCCACCACCCATTTGCCCTTGCGTCAGGTCCCCGACGCACTCACGGCGGACCTGCTCGAGCGCATCCTCAGAACCCTTGATGCCGCGCTCAGGCTCGACTTCGGCCTGTCGCAGCCGCGCATCCTGGTCTGCGGCCTCAACCCCCACGCCGGCGAGGGCGGGCACCTTGGGCACGAGGAACAGACCATCATCGCCCCCGTTATTCATGCCCTGCAAAACAAAGGCTTAAACCTGGACGGCCCGCTGCCTGCCGACACCGTCTTCGTGCCCGAGCGACTCGCGCAAGCCGACGCCGTGCTCGCCCTCTATCACGACCAGGGCTTGCCGGTGCTGAAGCATCTGGGATTCGGCAACGCGGTGAACATCACGCTCGGCCTGCCAATCATCCGCACCTCGGTCGATCACGGCACCGCGCTCGATCTGGCCGGCACCGGCGCGGCCGACGCTGGCAGCCTGGAAGCGGCCATCGTCACTGCCATCATGATGGTGAAGGCGCGGCAAAGGGCTGGTGACCGCTCGCGCGGATGAGTGTCTTTTCCGGAACGCCCCCTGACGCGCATCGCGCCGCACCATCCCAGGGGCTGTGCATCACTGGTGACTCAAGGTCTCCGGCTCCATCGCCGCCATGCGCTCACGCACCTGAAGGGCGACATCGAGCGCCTTCAAGCCGACGCGTCCGTCGACTAGCGGAGGTTTTCCCTCTACCACGGCATCGACGAAGGCCGCGATCTCGGCATCAAGCGGCTTGACGGTTTCCAGCGCGACGCTTTCGCGCAGAATGCGCGGGCGCGCATCCCCCTCGGACTCCTCGCAGGTGGCGACATCGAGGCGCTGCTCGGCAAAGTCGAGCGACAGATAATTGCGTCGCTGAAACACCCGGATACGCCGGATTTTCTTGTCCGAAACGCGACTGGCCACCACGTTCGCAACAGTGCCATTGGCGAATTCCAGGCGCGCGCTGGCAATATCCACATGCTCGGTCAACACCGGCGTGCCAACCGCACGGACCTCAGTCAGATCGCTGTCAACCAGCGCCAAAATGATGTCGATATCGTGTATCATCAGGTCGGTGACCACATCAACATCGGTGGCGCGTTCGACGAAGGCCCCCAAACGCTGCGCCTCCAGATAGCGCGGCTGCTTGATACGCTCGGCCAGCGCCATAACACCGGCGTTGAAGCGTTCCAGATGGCCGATCTGCAGCAGGGCGCCGCTGCGCTCGGCCAGCGCGACCAGCTCCGCGCCCTCGCCGGTGGTCACGGCGATGGGTTTCTCCAGCAGAACATGGATACCGCGTGCCAGAAATGGCCGCGCGACTTCAAGATGCGCGCTGGTCGGCACCACAATGCTGACCGCATCAACCTGGTCAAGCAGCGCCTCGGTGCTGGCGCAGACCGAGGTGCCGGCCTCGGCGGCAACGGCCGCTGCCCGCTCGGCGTCGGTATCCACCACGCCAACCAGCGTGACCTGCGGCAACCTGGAGGAGATCAGCGCATGGAAACGCCCCAGATAACCGACTCCGATGACTGCGACTCGCAGCATGTTCAATTTCCGCGGCTCTTGCTGGGGTTGGGCCTGGGCCTGGGTCTGGAATAACTGCTGGGCTTGGCCCAGGACCACCGGGCCTCAACCATCTTCCGCGGCGCGCGCAGACAACTCGCTGGCGACTGGCAGATCGTCATTGCCGTAGAATAGATGGATCTGATAAGCCACGGTCAGGGAGAGCCCCATGGCCACCACGACCAGCAGCAGCGAAAAGAGGTCTATCTTCTGTCGACGCTTGTATGACATGGACTTAGACAGTAAAGCTAAAATTTTTCCGTACCCCAAGTTTACAACAGACTGAAATTTAGGAAAGGTCAAAATTCATAAAAATTTCGATCTAACGGTCGCTGCCTGGAATGGCCAGCTACCGCCCCTGCCACGAGGTCTTACGATGCAGCCACACGCGCAGTCCGAACATGATATTGAGGTCGTCGCCAAAACGCGCTTTTTGCCCGAGCAGTCCGACCCGGCGCGACAGATGTACACCTTTGCCTACACCATCAAGATACAAAACCGCGGTTGCACGCCGGCACAGCTGCTGAGCCGCCATTGGATCGTGACCGATGCCGACGGCAAAGTCCAGGAAGTCCGCGGTCAGGGCGTGGTTGGGGAGCAGCCCTTGATCCACCCCGGCGAGGTCTTTGAATACACCAGCGGCACGCGACTGCAAACGCCCATCGGCAGTATGCACGGCAGCTACCAGATGCTCGCCGCCGACGGCACCCGCTTTAACGCCGAGATCCGGCCCTTTTCGCTCGGCGACCGCTCAACCCTCCACTGACCCGGCAGCGAACACCGCCGCCACCCCTTTTCACCGCCAGCCAAAGAGCAGCATTCTTCACCCATGGCGACTTACGCAATCGGCGACATCCAAGGCTGCTACGACGAGCTCGCGCGCCTGCTCGACGAGCTCGCCTTCGACCCCGCCACCGACCGCCTGTGGTCGGTGGGCGATCTCGTAAACCGCGGCCCCAAATCACTCGAGGTCCTGCGGTTTTTCAAGCGTCTCGGCGCCTGCTCGGTGATGGTCCTGGGCAACCACGACCTGCACCTGCTCGCGCTAGCCGCCGGCAACCAGCGCCATGCCAACGACAGCACCCTCGACGCCATCCTACAGGCGCCCGATCGCGATGAGCTGCTGGACTGGCTGCGCCGGCGCCCACTGTTCTATCGTTCGAAAAAGAAAGAGGTCGCCCTGGTGCATGCCGGGCTGCCGCCGCAATGGGACTGCACCCAGGCGCAGGCGCTGGCGGGCGAGGTCGAAGCGGCGCTGTGCGACCCAGGTTACGCCGAGTTTCTGCAAGGCCTTTACGGCAACGAGCCGAGTCGCTGGCGCGACGACCTGCGCGGCATGGACCGCTTGCGCTTCATCGTCAACTGCCTGACCCGCCTGCGCTACTGCGACGCCGAGGGCACCCTGCTGCTGAAGGAGAAAGGCCCGCCTGGTGCGCAATCGGACGCTGCCCTGCCCTGGTTTCAGGTACCCGGGCGCCGCAGCCGCGACGAGCGCATTATCTTCGGCCACTGGTCGACCCTCGGCTATCACGCCGAGGAAAACATCTGGGCCATCGACAGCGGCTGCCTGTGGGGAGGCGAGCTGACCGCGCTGCGCGTGCGGCGCAAGAAGGCCATCAAGCCCATCGCCATCGACTGCCCCGGCCAGGCCAGGCCGGGCGAATGAGAGTCGCCCGCTTAACGCTCCAGGGTCACGAAGCGCAGAGCGTAAGAATTGCGCGCATCAGCCGGGCGCCGTTCGCAGGCGGTCTCTTGCCAATCACGAGGGTCCCAGCGCGGAAAGCGCACGTCGCCGTCAATGTCCGCCTCCACCCAGGTGAGGTACATGCGCGTCGCCTGCGGCAGCAGTGCCGCATAGAGCGAGGCTCCACCGATCACCATTAGCTCCTCGGCACCCGCGGCCAGCGCGACACCCGCCTCGGGACTGCGTGCAAGGGTCGCGCCGCGCGGGCGGAAGTCCGGATCGCGCGAGACCACCAGATGCTCGCGCCGCGGCAGCAGACCGGGGAGTGACTGAAAAGTCCGCCGCCCCATCAGGATAGGCTTATCCAGGGTGAGCGCTTTGAAATGCGCCAGATCGGCCGGCAAGCGCCAGGGCAAGTCATTGTCGCGGCCGATAACGAAATTACGCGCGAGCGCCGCGATCAGACTGACACGTGCCATATCAACCCGCGGCCATGCGCGACATCGGCTGGGAGCTGGTCTGGTTGCTCGTCTGGGCGCTAGCCTGGGAACTGACGAGGGTCGGCGCCGACCATAGCCGCTCGAGATTGTAGAAATCCCGCACCTTCGGCAGCATCACGTGCAGCACAATGCCGTTTAAGTCCACCAGCGCCCATTCGCCCTCGCTGAGCCCTTCGCTGCCGAGCGGAGGCTCGCCGGACTCCTTTGCGCGGTAGGCCACGGTCTCGGCGATCGCCTTGACGTGCCGGTCCGAGGTGCCCGAGGCCACAATCATCAAATCCGTCACCGAGGTCTTGTCGCGCACATCCATCACCTCAACGTCGTGCGCTTTCATGTCATCAAGGGTGTCGAGCACCAGAGCCTTTAGTTGAACGAGTTGTCGGTCGAGCTGCATGCAATCTCCGTGTCTCGCGCCTTAGCGCAATAAAAAATAGCCGCTGTTGTTTGGTTCAGAGGAAAACTCATGCCTCCTGCCCCGTCATCGGTCCCAATCATAAGCGATATTCGTGTATTCGTCCGAACGAACGCTGAGCGAACGCTGAGCGAATCGGGGGGGGGGTGAACTGCAAGCCCTGACTTTGCAAGCTCCCCGCAGTGCGGTTATAGTTGTGCTTCGGAACGCTGTCGCGGGAGAGATCGGCGCACGGGAATTATCGTCCCGGAACCGACGCCGAAGGCGCAACTCCGCCCGGAATCGCTCAGGCACCCAGGACCGCGAAAACAGCTCCGACTCTGGAGAGCGGTTTGTCCATCCGCCCAATGGGACCATCCTCCCTATGGGACCTCCCTATGGGAGAGGAACAAACCCACCGAAGGGGCAGCCCTGAAAGCCTATAAGCAAAGCTTCATAATACTGCAGCTTACTAGACAAGGCTTATACTACTCGGTCTCGCGCGCTTGTTTTCTAACGCTTGCATGCGCGGGCCGTCGGACAGGGCAAACTCTCAGGTTCAGGACAGAGGGGCGGTTGATAAAAGCAGCGGCAGGCTGCCGGCAGTGCGAACCAGCATTGCAAGCCAAGATTGCAACTCAGCGATTGTCCCAAGGGCGTTGCTTACTTGGCATTGCAACCCCGTGCGCTAACGCGCATTGGTGATCGCCTTGGCGATCAGGCGCCATTGGATGCTCAGTCAATTTTGAGCTTCAGTGGATTCGGGCTGGTGAGTTCTGCCTGCTGATCCGCTTCAACCTAAAACCCCGGTTCCTTTTCCGTCACCCCTGCTCCACTTCCAGAGGCAGCGCCATGGCTCATCGCACGCCCCTCTTTGCCGCACACCAGGCCGCTGGTGCCCGCATGGTCCCCTTCGGCGGCTGGGACATGCCGGTTAACTACGGCTCCCAGATCGAAGAGCATCATGCCGTGCGCCGCGCCGTCGGCGTCTTTGATGTCTCCCACATGCGTGCGGTCGATATCTCTGGCCCGCGCGCAACCGACTTTCTGCGCTACCTGCTCGCCAATGATGTCGCCCGCCTGCCTACGCCCGGTGAGGCGCCCGATAATGCGCCCGGCAAGGCACTTTACAGCTGCATGCTCAATGAGCAAGGCGGTGTGATCGACGATCTCATCCTCTACAAACGCGGCACGGACAGCTACCGGCTGGTGCTCAATGCGGCCACTACCGACAGCGATCTCGACTGGATTCAAACTCAGGCCGCACCCTTTGCCCCCGTCATCACCCGCCGCGACGATCTCGCCATGCTGGCGGTGCAAGGGCCGGAGGCACGCGCCACGGCGATTCCGCTCCTGCCCGCGGGGCTGCGCGCCACGCTCGAGCAGCTCAAGCCATTCAGTGCCTGCGAGCAGGATGAATTGTTCGTCGCCCGCACCGGCTACACCGGCGAGGACGGCTTCGAGATCATTCTGCCGAATGATCAGGTGGCCGATCTCTGGCAGCACCTGCTCGATGCCGGCGCGCGCCCCTGCGGGCTCGGCGCGCGCGATACACTCAGGCTTGAGGCGGGCATGAACCTGTCCGGTCAGGACATGGGCCCGGAGGTCTCGCCACTGGTCAGCGGGCTCGGCTGGACCATCGCATGGGAACCGCCCGAGCGGGATTTTATTGGCCGCGCAGCGCTCGAGCGTCAGCGCAAGGAGCCACTCGCGCAGCGCTTCGTCGGGATCTTGCTGCTCGAGCGCGGCGTGCTGCGACACGGACAGCCGGTCATCTTTAACGATCAGGTCGCGGGCGAACTGACCTCCGGCGGCTTCTCGCCAACGCTCGAGCGCTCGATCGGCCTGGCCCGGGTCGCCGCGGCGGTCACCGACGACTGTCAGGTTGAGATCCGAGGCAGGCGCCTTGCCGCCCGTTTGGTCAAACCGCCCTTCGTCCGGCACGGGGAGATCAAGATCCCGCTCTAGGGCGAATTGTTCCCATTACCCCAGAGCCCGCCTGGAACGCCCGACTGGCCCGAAAAATGCTCCCGTGCGATTCACGCTAATCGTCTTTTTTATTTTCATCGTCACGCCTCACCCATTCGGAGAATCCCATGAGTCAGGTACCCTCAGATCGAGTTTACAACGACAGCCACGAGTGGCTGATGGATAACGGCGACGGCACCGCCACCGTCGGCATCAGCGACCACGCCCAGGACGCCCTCGGCGATCTGGTCTTCGTCGAGCCGCCCAAGATCGGCGACGCGCTCAGCGCCAAGGAGGCCTGCGCCGTGGTCGAGTCGGTCAAAGCCGCCTCCGACATCTACAGCCCCATCAGCGGCGAAGTTGTGGAAGTTAACGAGGAACTCGGCGACAGCCCTGAGCTGATCAATGGCGACGCCTACGGCGCGGGCTGGATCTTCCGCCTGACGATCAGCGAGCCGAGCGAGATCGAAGAACTGCTCACTGCCGAGGCCTACGGCGAGCTGATCGCCGAGGAAGAGTAGCCAACCAATGCCCTTTATCCCCCACACGCCAGAAGACACGACCGACATGCTCGGCGCCATCGGCGCCGCGAGCATTGAGGAGCTCTTCGACGAAATCCCCGCCGCGCTGCGCGCTGGGGACATTGCCGGTCTGCCCGCGGAGCTGATGAGTCCCGAGCCGGAAATGGCCGTCGCACGCCTGATGCAGGAGCGCGCGCGTGCCGACGGCGAGCCGCTGTGCTTTCTCGGCGCTGGCGCCTATGAGCATCATATTCCCGCCGCCGTGTGGCAGATCGCCACCCGCGGCGAGTTTTACAGCGCCTACACCCCCTATCAGGCCGAGGCTAGCCAGGGCACCCTGCAGGTCCTGTACGAATTCCAGTCCATGATGACTGCCCTGACCGGACTGGATGCCTCCAACGCCTCGCTCTACGACGGCGCCTCCGCCCTGGCCGAGGCGGTGCTGATGGCGGTGCGCGCCAACCGCAAGGTGAAGGACAAGCGGGTACTGATGCCGGCAAGCGTGCATCCCTTCTACCGCCAGACGGTGCGCAGCATCGTGCGCCATCAGGGCATCGAGCTGGTCGAGGTCCCCTTTGACCCGAGCGGCGGCCACACCACGGTCGATGCCCTTGAGCAAGCCGCCGCCGGCGCGCCCTTCGCCGCCTTGGTCATCCCGCAACCGAATGTCTTTGGCGTGCTCGAGGAGGTCGACAGCCTGACCGACTGGGCGCATGAACGCAACGCCTTGGTCATCGGCCTGGTCAATCCCATCGCCCTTGCCCTGCTCAGCCCGCCCGGCGATTGGGGAACCCTAAGAGAGAAATCCGGCGGCGCCGACATCGCCTGCGGCGAAGGTCAGCCGCTCGGCATGCCACTCGCCTCCGGCGGCCCCTACCTGGGTTTTCTGTGCTGCACCCAGGCGCTGGTGCGCCAACTGCCCGGGCGCATCGCCGGCAAGACACTCGACCTCGACGGCAATCCCGGCTACACGCTCACCCTGCAAGCACGCGAGCAGCATATCCGCCGCTCCAAGGCCACCTCCAACATCTGCACCAACCAGGGCCTGCTAGTCACCGCCGCGACCATCCACATGTCCCTGCTCGGCGCCGAAGGCCTCGAGCGCGTCGCCGCCGCCTGCCATGCCAACACCCGCGCCCTGACCACGCGCCTGTGCAAGATACCCGGTGTCGAGCCCATCTTCGACCGCCCGGTGTTCCATGAGCAAGCATTGCGCCTGCCCAAGCCAACCGCGCAAGTGCTAAAGGCGTTGGCAGCCGAAAATATCCTCGGCGGCTTCGACCTCGGCCGCAGCTACCCAGAACTCGACGGCAGCCTTTTAGTGTGCGCCACCGAGACGCGCACCGAAGGCGATATCGAGCGCTTTGCCAACGCCCTTGAGAACGCACTTTAGCTGCCAAGGGATCGACCATGCGAACCAGCAAGCTCCGCCTAGCGATTCCAAATTTGGTGCCCGTAAGGCTGTGAAGGTGGATTCCAACCGAACCACCACGCGCCAACATCGCACGTCTACTCGATAACAAGACCGAAACCAAGCGCTTAGTGACGAAATTTTAAATTGCTGAAGCTCGCCTAGCCGTTCCCAGAGGAGCCTGAGGTTCCGGGCCGGGTGCCGGGCGCGGGGGTGTTCGACGGCAGGACGCCGTCGCAAGCCTAAAAGGATGTATTCACGGCGTCCCCCGCGACCGGCACCCGGCCCGGAACAATCCACCAAACCAGGCAGCACGAACAACTAACCGAACCAAATCAGCCAGAACAGACAATCAAACCAACTCGCCAGCCTGAACGAAATCGAAAATCGCACCATGCTGATTCATGACCATTCTCATCCCGGCCGCCGCGCCGCCGCCCAGGCACCGCTCGACTATGCCGACTGCGACGACCTGCCTACCGCGCTGCGCCGCAAGACCCGCCCCGACCTCCCAGAAGTCTCCGAGCTCGACGCGGTGCGCCACTACACCCGGCTGTCGCAGAAGAACTTCTCCATCGACACCCATTTCTACCCGCTCGGCTCCTGTACCATGAAGTACAACCCGCGCGCATGTAACAGCCTGGCCTCCCTGCCCGGCTTTCTGGCGCGTCACCCCGCAGCCCCGGCCAGCCATAGCCAAGGCATCATGGCCTGCCTATTCGAGCTGCAGGAAATGCTCAAGGCCATCACCGGCATGCATGCAGTCTCGCTCGCGCCTGCCGCCGGCGCGCAGGGCGAGCTAGCCGGCGTGCTGATGATCCGCGCCTACCATGACGCGCGCGGCGACCATGCCAGGCGGGAAATCCTAGTCCCCGACGCCGCCCATGGGACCAACCCCGCCTCGGCCATCATGGCCGGCTTCGAGGTGCGCGAAATCCCCACCGGCCCAGACGGCGACGTGGATGTTGAGGCCCTGGGGCGCGCGCTCGGCCCCCAGACCGCCGGCATCATGCTCACCAACCCGAGCACCGTCGGCGTCTTCGACCGCAACATCCAGGAAATCGCCAAGCAAGTCCATGCCGCGGGCGGTCTGCTCTACTACGACGGCGCCAACCTCAATGCCATTCTCGGCAAGGTGCGCCCTGGCGACATGGGCTTCGACGTCATCCACATGAACCTGCACAAGACCTTCTCCACCCCGCACGGCGGCGGCGGACCGGGCGCGGGTCCCGTGGGTGTGGCCAAGCACCTCGAGCCCTACCTGCCCATTCCACTGGTCGCGCGCGAAGAGGCGAATGCAAACGAAGCATCCGCCGGGCGCTTCATCTGGCAAGACGAGCACAGCCGCACCGAGTCTATCGGCCGCCTGACCGCCTTCGGCGGCAACATCGGTATTCTGCTGCGCGCTTATATCTACGCCCGCCTGCTCGGCATCGAAGGCATGCAGCGCGTCGGCGAATACGCCACCCTGAACGCCAACTATCTGCTCAAGCGCCTGAGCGACGCGGGCTTTCAACCCGCCTACCCCAAGCGGCGCGCGAGTCATGAATTCATCATCACCCTCAAGCGTGAGGCCAAGGAATACGGCATCACCACCATGGATTTCGCCAAAAGGCTGCTCGACCATGGATTTCATGCACCGACGACCTATTTTCCCCTGCTGGTACCCGAGTGCCTACTGATCGAGCCGACCGAGACCGAAAGCAAAGAGGCGTTGGATGCCTTCGTCGAGGCCATGATCGCTATTCGCGCAGAGGCGGCGACAAACCCCGATATGCTGCGCACCGCGCCGCACTCGCTACCGGTCAAACGCCTTGACGACGTGCGCGCAGCGCGCCATCTCGACTTGGCGTATAAAGGTAAGAACAGCGATGCAACGGCAACTTAGGCAAAGAGTGAGGCACATCATAAAGCCATGATCTCCAAGGGATTTGACCATTTTCGGCCGCGATCTGGCCACACCATGCGCCGGCGCACTTCACGCTAAGCAGCATGGCCCACCAAAACCAAAAAGGCCTGAAACGCATCCTGCGTGCGTTCGGTTACTCCATGAAAGGCTTCAAGGCCTGCTTCGAGCTCGAAGAAGCCTTTCGCCAGGAAGTGATCCTGCTGATTGCGCTGGTCCCGCTCGGCCTGTGGCTGGGCGAAACACCGGTGGAACGTGCCCTGCTGGTCGGCAGCCTGCTGCTGGTGCTCATCGTCGAGCTGCTGAACTCCGCGATTGAGGCCAATGTCGACCGCGTCGGCCTCGAGCGCCACGAACTCTCCGCCCGTGCCAAGGACATCGCCTCGGCGGCGGTGTTCTCCAGCATCGCCTTTGTGGTGGTCATCTGGCTGCTGATTCTGGTGCCCAAGCTTTAGCGGATCATCCCATGTCCCATCACGCTCAAGACCTCGACTTCCTGCCGCTCAATCTCGCTATCCTCACGGTCTCCGACAGTCGCACGGCGGAAAACGACAGCTCCGGCGACCTGCTGGCCGAGCGTGCGACCGACGCCGGCCATCGGGTGGTGGCGCGCGAAATCTGCAGCGACGATCGCTATCTGCTGCGGGCCGTGTTCTCGCGCTGGATCGCAGATGCCGAGGTACAGGTCGTCATCAGCACCGGCGGCACCGGGGTGACCGGGCGCGACAACACCCCAGAGGCGCTGGAGCCCCTGCTCGACAAACGCATCGAAGGCTTCGGCGAGCTGTTCCGTTCCATCTCCTTTGCCGAAATCGGCGCATCGACCATTCAGTCGCGCACTCTGGCCGGCTTGGCCAACACGACCCTATTGTTCTGCCTGCCCGGCTCCACCGGCGCCTGCCACACCGCCTGGGATGGCATTCTCGGCGCCCAGCTCGACCGCCGCACCCGCCCATGCAACTTCGCGCAGCTGATCGAACGCTTCAGCGAACGCTAAGCATTGCCTGTCAAGCAGCGGCCGCACAAACTGCCATTACCGCAATTCACTCCAATAGCGGTAGCATGACCGGCAACCAGTGCTGAGTCTCATGGGAACCATGACCGCCACAACAGCCCCCAACACCTGCGCAGATGCCGCCAGCCAGAAGACACTGACGGTTGAAGAAGCCATCGCGCGCATTCTGGCCGTCGAGCACCCCCGACTGGAGGTGGAACGGCTGCCGCTGGATCAGGCCCTCGGGCGCGTTCTGGCGGAGACCGTCGCCAGCCCGATCGATCAGCCCAACTGGGACCACAGCGCCATGGACGGCTATGCCCTGCGCCACGCCGATCTCAGCCGCGACCCACCAAAGTGGCCTGTCAGCCAGCGGATTCCGGCCGGCAATCAGCCCGAGCCGCTCGCGCCCGGCACCGCCGCGCGCATCTTCACCGGGGCTCCGGTACCCGTGGGCGCCGACACCGTTGTCGTGCAGGAAATCTGCACACTGGAAAACAAGGGGCGCCATGGTGAGCAGCTGTGTATGGCACCCGAGGACATCGCGCACATCAAGCCGGGTGCCAATATCCGCCAGCGCGGCGAGGACATCCGCAGCGGTGATCAAATCCTGCACGCCGGCACCAGGCTCGCGCCCCAGCATCTGGCGCTCGCCGCCTCGGTCGGCTTGGCCGAGCTTGCAGTCCACCGCCCCCTGCGCGTCGCCATTCTGAGCAGTGGCGATGAGCTTGTCATGCCAGGCCAACCCCTGCGCCCGGGGCAGATCTACAACTCCAACCGCTATATGCTCGCCGCCTTGCTGCGCGCCCTCGGCTGCGAAGTCATCGACCGGGGCATGATCCCGGACCGCTTCGAGCCGACCCTGCAAGCGCTGCGCGCCGCCGCTGACCAGGCCGATCTGGTTATCGCCAGCGGCGGTGTCTCGGTCGGCGAGGAAGACCACGTGCGCCCAGCCGTCGAGCAACTCGGCTCCCTGGACGTGGCGCGGGTAGCGATGCGCCCCGGCAAGCCGGTCGCCGTCGGGCGCATCGGCCACGCAGCTTTCATCGGCAGCCCGGGCAATCCGGTGTCGCTCTTTGTGACCTTCGCGCTCTTCGCCCGGCCCTTGATCCTCAAGCTGCAGGGCCAGATCCCTGAACAGACCCCGGAACAGCCCCCGGGCCAGAGTCCTGGACAGAGAAATGACATGGGTGGCGCTTTCCTGCCTCGCCCGCGACGCGCCAGCGCGGATTTCGCCACCCAAAAGCCCGACAAGCGGCGCGAATATCGACGCGCCCGGCTGGTCCATGACGCCGAGGGGCAACCCCGGGTGCAGGTCTTCCCGAGCCGTTCCTCGGCTGCCATCACCTCACTGACCTGGGCCGACGGTCTGGTGGTGATCCCTGAGAATACTCAAATCAACCGCGGCGACCCGGTCGACTTCCTGCCCTTCAGCGAGCTTCTGACATGATCCGCCTGCTCTACTTCGCGAGCCTGCGCGAGGCGCTGGACTGCGAGGGCGAGGACTATGCGCTCGCCGACCCCATGACAGTCGCCGAACTGCGTGCACAGCTCGCCGCGCGCGGCGAGCCCTGGTCGCAGGCACTCGCGCCGGCGCAAAACATCCTCGCCGCCGTCAACCAGACCATCGCCGGCCCCGACAGCGTCATCCAGCCCGGCGATGAAGTCGCCTTCTTTCCGCCCGTAACCGGCGGCTAAGGACGCGCAATCAAGGACCGCTGACATGCGACTAAAATTCACAAAAATGCATGGTCTGGGTAATGATTTCGTCGTCATCGACGCCATCAACCAGCAGGTCGCCATGACCGCGGAGCTGACCCGCATGCTGGCGGACCGCCGCCGGGGTGTTGGCTGCGATCAGCTCCTGCTGGTCGAGCACTCCAAGACCGCAACCACCAATTTTTATTACCGCATTTTCAATGCCGATGGCTCCGAAGTGGGCCAGTGTGGCAATGGTGCGCGCTGTTTCGCGCGGTTTGTCCATGCCAAGGGCCTGACCGACAAACGCCAGTTGCAGGTCGGCACCAAAAGCGGCCTGCTCGAGCTCAACCTGCTCGACGACGGCCAGGTGCGGGTCGACATGGGCATGCCCCGTTTCGAGCCGCGCGCCGTTCCTTTTCTGACCGATCAGCGTGCGCCCGCGTACAATTACGGCACGGGCTCCCAGGTGCTGCGCATCGGCGTCCTGTCCATGGGTAACCCGCATGCCGTGGTTCCGGTGGACGATCTCGCCACTGCGCCTGTCGACAGCCTGGGACCGGAGATCGAGCGCTCACCAGTGTTTCCGCAACGCACCAATGTCGGCTTCATGCAGGTCTTCAGTGCCGAGCACATCGGGCTGCGGGTTTGGGAGCGCGGTGCCGGTGAGACTCAGGCCTGTGGTAGCGGCGCCTGCGCGGCCATGGTGGTCGGGCGGCTGTGGGGCGAGCTCGACGAAGAGGTCCGGGTGACCCTGCCCGGGGGCGATCTGATCGTCCGCTGGCCTGGAAACCAGGAAACTGTCACCATGACAGGCCCAGCTTGCGAGGTTTTCGACGGAGAGATTGACTTATGACGCGCCATTCCGCACCAGATAACGCCATCACCGAGGCCATGGCTGTCGCGTATCTGGATGAGCACCCGGACTTGCTGCTGCGCCACCCGCAGCTCCTGATCAAGCTTGAGATCCCGCATGGTGGCGACGGGACCGTTTCTCTGGTCGAACGCCAGCTCAACCTGCTGCGCGAGCAGATCGCGCAGGAACGCCAGCGCCTGGCCTGCCTGGTGGAGCGTGCGCGCGAGTACGAGTCACTCTCGGCCCACCTGCACGAGCTCACCACCAAGATCATCCTGGCGCGCAGCGTCAAACACGTGCAGGACATCCTGGACGTAGAGCTCAAAATCGAGTTCGAGGCCGAGGCCGTTGCCCTGCTGCAGTTTCCCTTGCCCGACCAGGAAGCCGACAGCCCCTCTCTGCCCGAGCCCCTGGCCAAGCTATCTGAGCTCGACCACTGCCAGTGCGGTCAACTCAAGACCGACCAGTACGATGAAATCTTCGGGTCCAAAGCGGAGGCGCTGCTCTCGGCCGCACTCATTCCGCTCAAGGGCCCCAAGATGCGCGGCCTGCTGGCCATCGCCAGTCGCGACCCCGACCATTTCACCGCCGACATGGGCACGGACGCACTCGAGCGCCTGGCCGACATCATCAGCGCCAAGCTGATCGAACTCGCGCTGCTGCACCATGATTGATTCCCGTGATTAACCAGGCGCATCATGTCCGGCCAGCCTGAATCCGCCCGCGCGCTGCTCGAGCGCTTTCTGCGTCACCTGAGCAACGAGCGCCGGCTCTCGCCGCATACGCTCGACGCCTACCGCCGCGATCTTGAACGCATTCTGACCTGGTACCAGAGCGCGAAGCCGCAGGCCGACTGGCCACAATTGCAGGAGCGCGATGTCCGCGCCTACCTCGCTGCGCGCCACCGCCAAGGCCACGTCGGCCATACCCTGGCGCGCGAGCTCTCCGCCCTGCGGCGGCTCTACGTCTACCTGATGCGCGAGCTAATCGTCGAGCACAATCCCGCCCAGGGCGTGCGTGCGCCGAAACAGGCTCGGATACTGCCGAAAACCCTGGATGCCGACCGCCTCAGTGCCATGCTCGACGCTGGCAATGGTCCAGCTCTGAAGCCATCGGCCGACCCACCCAGCCCTCCATCGACCGACACGCCCCGCCATCCGCCGGCTGATCCACCAGCCGACCAACCAGTTGACAGCAGCCCGCTCGACCTGCGCGACACCGCCATGGTCGAGCTGTTCTACTCCTCCGGCCTGCGTCTTGCCGAGCTGATCTCCATCGACACCCGCGACATCAACCCGCGCGAGCCCATGCTCACCATCACCGGCAAAGGCTCAAAGACCCGCCGCGTGCCCATCGGCCGCCAGGCACTGCAAGCCATCAAAGCTTGGCTGGCAGTGCGCGGTCAGCTCGCTGGCACAGGGGAGCCTGCGCTCTTCGTCAGCTCCCGCGGTCAGCGCATCCACCCGCGCACCGTCCAGCAGCGCCTGCGCCTATGGGCCATCGCGCGCGCCTCGGACACCCCGCTGCACCCGCACATGCTGCGCCACTCCTTCGCCAGTCACATGCTCGAATCATCCGGCGACCTGCGCGCAGTACAGGAGCTGCTCGGGCACGCCGACATCAGCACCACCCAGATCTACACCCACCTCGACTTCCAGCACCTCGCCCGCGTCTACGACCAGGCGCACCCGAGAGCGAAGCGCAAGAAATAGCCATTACAAAATGAGCTTTAGGTTCTGGGTCGGGTAACGGGCGCGGGGTCTCCAGCGGCAGGACGCCGCTGGGAAGCCTACAGGGATGTATTCACGGCGTCCCCCGCGAACGATACCCGGCCCAGAATGAGCTGAAATTCCGTGTAAATAGTTTTAACCAAGGCTCCCGACCGACTCAGCTCGCCACGATGGGGATGATGGTGATCTCAACCCGACGGTTCAGGCGGCGGCCGGTCTCGGTCCCGTTGGAAGCGATGGGGTTGCTCTCTCCATACCCGTAAGCACTGACACGCTGCGGCAGCACACCGTCGGCGAGCAGGCGACCGCGCACGGCACCGGCGCGCCGTTCGGAAAGGCCCATGTTGTATTCTGCGGTACCGGTGTCATCGGTAAAGCCAGCCACGGCGAGCTGAGTCTTCCCGTATCGGTTGACGATGCCCGCGATCTTGTCCATGGTGCTGTAGAAGCCCGGCTTGATGCTGGCAGAGTCAGTGTCGAAGGTGGTCACGCTGGTCATGCCGACAATAAGGCGGTTGTCGGAGAGCTTGCGCACCCTGATGTCACCGCGGCGGATCTCATCGGCCAGCGCGCGCTCAAAGTCCAGCCGCTGCTGTTCCATGTAGTCGCCCACCGCGGCACCGATCAGCGCGCCGCCAACCAGACCGATCAGGGCACCACGTCCAGCATTGGCGCTCAGCGAGCCGATCGCGGCACCGCTCGCTGCGCCGGCCAGTCCACCCAGCCCCGCGCCCTGCGCTGCGCCACTTAGCTGCGGCTGTCCGTAGGGATCGTAAGAATTCGTCGTGGCGCAGCCGACAAGGGAAATCGCGGCGGCTGCCGCAATCATGAGCTTCATCTTTCGGGTAGCTTGCAAAACATCGAACTTAGGGTGGAACATAAGGATGGTTCTCAATAATTTGCGGTGTGGATTTAGGGAAGATGTGGGGTAGAAGTGGGTCACAATCTTTTGCGCCCAACCGGACGACTTCGCGCCGGTAGTGTGCCTTGACCGACTCATTCTTGAGTGATTGTTTTTCTTGACCGGCTTATTCTGGCACCTCTTTAGCAAATACGGCGAACCCTCGCATGCTGCAGGCCCGACACATCACCTGACCCGTGCCCGACAGCGTTTCGCGCAGCGGCACGCCCTGCAGCAACCGCGCGGCTTGGGGTTGCATCCGCTTCACTGGGCATCATTTCAGGGCGAAGGTTCAGACAAGCAAGCTCATGAAGTTGGAGAAACCATCGGTGCGCCCAAGCGAAATCGCGATCAATTTTGTCGTTTTCCAGACCGCATGGCTGCTGTGTGTCATCGCCGGCGCCAATGGCCAACCGCTGCTGGCCGCGCTGGCGGTGGGGACTGCGGTTGGCGTGCATCTGGTGCGCGCACCGAGGCCGCTGCCCGAGCTGGTACTGATCGTGCTCACCGGCTGGTTCGGCGCACTTTGGGATGGAGCCATCGCCGGCTTTGGCTGGCTGGTCTACCCGTCTGGGCAGTTCATGACCTGGCTGGCGCCGCACTGGATTATCGGTCTGTGGGTACTATTCGCCACCCTGCTGAACATCTCCCTGCGCTGGCTGAAGGGCCGCTATGGGTTAGCCGCCGGGCTGGGCGCCATCGGCGGCCCGCTCGCGTTTCTGGCCGGCGAGCGCTTGGGCGCCGTGAGCTTCCCCGATCCGGTGGTCGCCTTCGCAGCCATTGCCGTTGGCTGGTTCTTCGCCGCTCCCTTCCTGGTCTGGCTCGCCGAGAGACTGGACGGCTATCGGCTGCCGCTTGCCTCTGGTTCCGCAACGAGCAGCGAGCCGAATTCCCAGAGCGCATCTAAACGGCAATCCGGAACTAAGACCGCGTCTGAAGCCCCATCCGACCGAGAGTCCAAACCGGAGCCAGCATCCGAAAAGATGCCCATTGGAGGCACCCGCCATGTTTGACCTCGGCATCTACACCGCCGGCCTCGCGGTTTCCTTGCTTCTGGCGATGTTCGGCTGGCTGGTGAGCATCCGCAAGCAGGATGTCAGCATTGTCGATTCGATGTGGTCGCTGTTCTTCCTGCTCATGACCATCGTCTACGTGGGCTCGGCCGAGGCGCTTGGCGCGCGCGCCACGCTGCTGCTGTTCCTGGTCGCGCTCTGGGCGGTGCGGCTGTCGCTCTTTATCACCCTGCGCAACTGGGGCGAGCCCGAGGACCGGCGCTATCAGGCCATCCGTGCCGACAATGAGCCAAACTTTTGGCTGAAAAGCCTGTACATTGTTTTCGGGCTGCAAGCGATTCTGGCCTGGGTGATTTCCCTGCCATTGCTCGGCGCCACGCTCAGCACCGCGCCATTCAACGCGCTCGATCTGGTCGGCGCCGCACTCTGGCTCGTCGGCTTTGGCTTCGAGGCCATTGGCGATCAACAACTGGCCAGCTTCAAGGCCGATCCGCGCAACGCCGGGCAGGTGATGGACCGCGGCCTGTGGCGCTACACCCGTCATCCAAATTACTTTGGCGAGGCGTGCCTGTGGTGGGGTTATGGGCTCATCGCAATCGCTGGCGGCGCCTGGTGGAGCCTGATCGGCCCGGCGCTGGTCACCTTCCTGCTGCTGCGCGTCTCGGGCGTGCGTCTGCTGGAATCGGATATCGGCGAGCGCCGACCGGCTTATGCGGACTATATCCGGCGCACCAATGCCTTTTTTCCTGGAACACCCAAGCCCAAAGCATAACCGGACTCCTGAGTCGCGGTTGTCCAATTTTAGGAGCATCGAGCCAATGAGCCGAGCATCAGTTTTCCGATCCATCGCCCGTACCTTGCTGCTTGCAGCAAGCGCGGTGATCTTGTCAGCCTGTGTCGAATCTGGAGGCGAACCCATGGACACTGTCAAGCATGTCGATCTCGAGCGTTTCATGGGCGACTGGTATGTGGTCGCCAACATTCCAACCTTTGTCGAAAAAGGCGCGTATAACGCGGTGGAGTCCTATGCGCTCAACCCAGATGGCACCATCGCGACCACCTTCACTTTTAACAAGGACAGCTTCGACGGCCCGCAGAAGACTTATCACCCCAAAGGCTTTGTGCTGGACACCAGCACCAACGCGTACTGGGGCATGCAGTTTATCTGGCCAATCAAAGCCGACTACCGCATCGTCTATCTGGATGACGACTATCAGCTCACGGTGATTGGCCGCGCCAAGCGCGATTACGTCTGGGTGATGGCACGCCAGCCCGATTTTAGCGACGCCGAAATGCAACGCATGCGAGACTTCATCGCCAGTATCGGCTACGATGCGTCAGAACTCCAGCGGGTTCCGCAGCAGACGAAGAAGGCTTCGGCCGGTCCTGGCAGCTAGTCTCGAGAGACCGTCGCGCGATGGCGGAACACCCCGTCAATTCCGCTGGCCGCCCCGCTAATCACAAGGCTCATCTGCCGCGCGACATTTCAGCCCATGCCGACTCCGGCCACCTCCAACGCCAACGCGGCCACCGACCTGTCCGCAAACCCATCGAACGCCCCCGAGCCGAGCAGCGGCGATGGAGACGATGCCAGCGCGCGCAGCGGGGAAAGCAAGCTCGCAGCCAAGCGCTTTCTCGATCGGCAAAAACCGCTGACCGACGGTTACCTGCGCCTTGCCATCGCCATGCATCTGGCCAGCGGTGGCTTGTTGATCGCGCAGGCATGGATTCTGGCGCACATCGTCAACGCCTTCGTCTTTCCCGCCGCTGCGCTTCCTGGCGACCAGGTCGCCGATCGCGCCGCCCTGCTGCCCTGGCTGCTGCCGCTGTTGGGGCTCTTCGCGCTGCGGGCAGTGCTGAGCTGGGCCGGCGAGCAGACGGCTTTCCGCGCTGCAGCCGGGGTTAAGCGCAGCCTGCGTGATCGCGTCTATCGGCACATTCAGGCCGCCGGGCCGCGCTGGATGGCCGGGCAGCGCAGCGGCGCCCTGGCCGAGGATCTGACCAAGGGCATCGAGGCACTCGAGGCCTACTTCGCCCGCTACCTGCCCGCCATGACGGTGACCATGCTGCTGCCGCTGGCCATTCTGGTGGTGGTCGCGCCCATCGACTGGCTCTCCAGCCTGATCATGGCGCTGGTCGCACCCCTTATCCCGATTTTCATGATCCTGATCGGCACCCGAGTGGAGGCAATCAACCAGCATCAGTGGAAGGCCCTGGCGCGCATGGGCGCGCATTTTCTCGATGTCATCCAGGGGCTGACCACGCTCAAGCTGTTCAACGCCAGCCGTCGCGAAGCACAAGTCATCGCCGAGATTTCCGAAGATTACCGCCGCCGCACCATGGAGGTGCTGCGGGTTGCCTTCTTGTCCTCCGCGGTGCTCGAGTTCTTCGCCACCGTGGGCATCGCCATCATTGCGGTCTTCATCGGCTTTCGGCTCTATCAGCTTGACCTGCCGCTGCCCGACCTGGTCGCGGCACCCGAGGTGAGCTTCCTCAGCGGCTTTTTCATTCTGCTGCTTGCACCTGAATTCTTTCTGCCGCTGCGCAACCTGGGCACCCATTATCACGGGCGGCTGGAGGCCATCGCCGCGGCCGAGCGCATCGCCGATATTCTCGCCACGCCGCTGCCCGAGCGCCCTTCCCCAGGCCGGCGGCTAGCCGATGAAAGCCCGCTGGCAATTCGCTTTGAGGATGTCCATTTCTCCTACGAAGCAGGCCGCCAGGCGCTCGCCGGCGCCAAGTTTGCGCTCGCCCCCGGGGAGCGCGTCGCTCTGGTCGGCCCCAGCGGTGCCGGCAAAACCACCATCGCCAGCCTGCTGCTCGGCTTCGGCGAGCCGGACAGCGGGCGCATCCTGATCGACGGCGAACCGCTCGCCGAACTGGATCTGGACAACTGGCGCAAGCGCCTGGCCTGGCTGCCGCAGCGCCCGCGGCTGTTTCAGGGCACTCTGCTCGATAACATCCGTCTGGGCGCGCCCGATGCGAGCCTGGAGACGGTGCGGGCCGCGGCAACACGCGCGCGCGCGGCTGAGTTCATCGAGCAACTGCCGGACGGCTACCAGACTCAGGCCGGCGAGCAGGGCGTGGGCCTGTCAGGCGGGCAAATTCAGCGCATCGCCCTTGCGCGCGCCTTTGTGCGTGATGCGCGACTGGTCATTCTCGACGAGGCCACCGCCAGCCTGGACCCAGCCAACGAGGCCCTGGTGCAAGCCGGCATCGACGAGTTAGCGCGCGATCGCGGCATGCTGATCATCGCCCACCGGCTCGCCACCGTGCGCCACGTTGACCGCATTCTGGTCATTGTCGACGGGCGCATTGCCGAACAGGGCACCCATGACGCGCTGATTGCCCAACAGGGGCATTACGCGCGCATGGCGCTGGGCCAGCAGAGCGATGTCCCCGGCGAGAGCGGAGGTGACGCATGAAGGATCTGCTGCGCCTGTGGCAACTGTTCAAACCCTATCGCATCTGGATTTGGGGCGGCTATTTGATTGCCTTGGTCACCCTGCTGGCCAATGTGACCCTATTAGCAATTTCCGGCTGGTTCATCACCGCCATGGCGGTGGCCGGCACCGCTGGCGTGATGATGAATTACTTCACCCCGGCGGCCATCATCCGCGCCAGCGCCATGGCCCGCACCGCCGGGCGCTATCTGGAGCGTTTGATCTCGCACGAGGCCACACTGCGCCAGCTCTCCGGGCTGCGGGTGTGGTTCTACCAGCACCTCGAACCACTCGCCCCGGCGCGCCTGCAGGAATTTCACAGCGGCGACCTGCTCAGCCGCATCCGCGCCGATGTCGACGCCCTCGACAACTTCTACGTGCGGGTGCTCATCCCCGTGCTGGTCGCGGCCAGCGCCAGCCTGGGATTTTTTCTGTTCACCGCCTTCTACCACCTGACCTTGGCTCTCAGCCTGCTGGCACTGCTGCTGATCGCCGGCGTCGCCCTGCCCGCCGCGAGCCGTCAACTCGGACGCGCGCCCGGCCGTCATCTGGTGGAGACTGAAGCCGCACTGCGCCAAACCGCCATCGAAGGCACGCAGGGCCTGTCGGAACTGCTGGTCTTCGGCGCCGCCGATGCCCATGCCCAACGCCTGGATGCCCTGAGCGCTGAGCTGATCGACTCCCAAGACCGCATGAGTCGGCTGGCCGGCATCGCCACCGGCGGCGTCGGCCTGTGCGCCAACCTGGCGCTCTGGCTCGCGATCTGGCTCGGCCTGCCGCTGCTGCAGGACGGCAGCCTGGCGCCGCCGCAGCTGGCCATGCTGGCGCTGCTCGCCCTGGCGAGCTTCGAGGCCGTCGCTCCGCTGCCGCTCGCCTTCCAGCAGCTTGAGAGCACACTAACGGCCGCGCGCCGTCTGTTCGCCATTGTCGACACCAAGCCGGCCGCGCCGGAGCCCGAGGGGCCGGCCGTCCAGCCGCAACATTTCGACCTCAGCGCGCAAGGTATCCAATTCCGCTACCCGAAGGCCGAGCGGCCGGCGCTCAGCGACTTTAACCTCGACCTCCCCGCCGGGCGGCGCATCGCCATCGTCGGCCCCACCGGCAGCGGCAAGACGACTGTCTTCAACCTGCTGCTGCGTTTCTGGCTACCAGAGGCCGGCACCATCCAACTCGGCGGTATCCCCTTCGACCGACTCCAAGGCGAGGAACTGCGCCGACATGTCGCGCTAGTCTCACAGCACACCCACCTGTTCAACGCCAGCATCCGCGACAACCTGCTCAGCGCCGCCCCCGACGCCGACCAAGAAGCCCTGGAACGCGCCTGCCGCACCGCGCAAATTCATGATTTCATCGCCACCCTGCCCGAGGGCTATGACACCTGGGCCGGCGAGACCGGCGTGCGCCTATCGGGCGGGCAGGGCCGACGCATCGCCATCGCCCGCGCGCTGCTCAAAGACGCTCCCATCCTACTGCTTGACGAGCCCACCGAGGGGCTCGACGCCCCCACCGAGCACGCCCTAATGCTCGCCATCGACCAAGCCATGCAAGGCCGCAGCACCTTGCTGATCACCCACAGACCCATTGCCCTCGCCCGCATGGACGAAATCCTGGTGCTCGACCAAGGCCGCATCGTCGAGCGTGGCAGCCACCAGCAACTGCTGCAAGGCAACATCTACCCGCAGCTGCTGGGGTTTGCCCAGTAGCCAACTAGCCTGTCATTGCCAGGGTTAGCGCATTTCGTCCTTCAGCAAGCCCAGTATCTTTTGCGCGGTAGGGGATGTATCGGGCTGGCCGTTGGCGTCGTGGATGGTGACCCGGGTTTTGCCCTGTTCTTCGGTCAGGCGGACCTGGTATTGCTCGACGCCAAGGTCTTTCTTTTTCCAGAAGGAAAGGCGCGAACCCAGGCCCTTTTTCTTGCGCTCTTGGCGATTGGGATCATCGTAGCGGACGTAGAAGACGCCATCCTCGCGGTTGCGGTCTTCAACCGCGAAGCCGCTGCGGTCGAGTGCCAGACCGATCTGGCGCCAGGCCTGGCGGTAAGGTTCCGAGACGACCAAGGCACCACCACTGCTCTGCACCAGATTTGCGCTGCGTGCGGGCGCGTTCGAGCCCTGCTGGGCCAGCATGCGCTGCGCTTGCTGGTCGGAGACACCGAGCGCGAGCATCATGCGGCGCAGCATGGCCGACTCCTTGCCTGGGTCGGTTGGGGCGGGCTCCCAGACGGTGTTGGCTTCTTCGCCCAGCGTGTTGCGCACCAGGCGTTCTTCCATCCCGCGGTGGGTTAAGTAAACTTCGGTTGTGCCTGGGCGTGGGCCAGCTTCGATGCGCACTCGGTACTGGTCGCGCGTGGAGGTGCTATAGAGCCCGTCGACCACTTTGCGGAACATTTTGGTGACGACGTCCCGGCGAATTTCGGCACGGTTCTCAATCCAGTCGGTTTTCATCACGCCGATGGCGGGGTTTTGCTCAACCAGCAGAATGCCCTGCTGACGCCAGAAGGCGACCACTTGCGGCCAGACCAGTTGTGGGGTTTGGTCGATCAGCAACCAGCGCTTGTCGCCTGAGCGTTCCATTTCGACGCCGGCTACAGCAGGCAAGACTTCGCCACTGCCAGCGACGCGCTGGCGGCGCGCGCGGGTGCCGGTGTATTCAGAATAGGTGGTGATGCCGCTGGCAGGCGGAATGTCGAGAGCGTCGTCGAAGGTGGCAGCGGTCAGGTCTGGTGGTAGCTCGAGATTCTCCGACGCCTCGCGCTGCTTCTTGTATTCCAGGCTCTTATCGGGAAGGACTTTTTCAATTTTGCCGCCAATGCCGCAACCGCTCAGCAGCGATGTCGCGACCACGGCGACCGTTACCAACTTAAGCGTTGGCAAGATAATCACTGGCCCCGCCGTTGGGGACACGCTCAAACGCGGCGCGGTGATGCGCGGGCTCGACTTGGAGAAATTGGCTTGCGGTTCGACGCTCATGGCGATTTGCCACCCCGAGAAATTGGAATCAAAGGCGGTAACGACCTGTAGAAGTTGCGACCACCGTCCGGGTAAAGGCGCGAGTTTACCGCATCAGCGCCAATTCGGCATCGGTTACCGCATCGGTTACGACACCGATTCAGTCGCTCGGAGGTCAGGCCGCGATGCAATTGAGCTCACGCAGACTCGCGCGCAGCCGGTCGTGATGCGATGCCGACAGCCAGGTCAAGGGCAGGCGGATACCCGGCTGACAGAGCCCCATCTCGGCCAGCGCCCATTTGACCGGAATGGGGTTGGATTCGACAAACAGGCCCTGGTGCAGCGGGTCGAGCGCGGTATTGAGCGCGCGGGCAAGCCCTGCGTCCCCAGCGAGGGCGGCGGCGCACATGGCCTGCATCCTGTCCGGTACCAGATTGCTGGTGACTGAAATCACGCCGTCGCCGCCGGCAAGCATGAATTCGCAGCAAGTCCCGTCATCACCGCTATAGAGCAGAAAGTCCGCGCCACAGAGCGCGCGCAACCGCCCTACCCGGCTTAGATCACCGGTGGCTTCTTTGAGGCCGACGATATTGGACACTTCCGACAGGCGCGCGGCAGTTTCAGGCTGCAGATCGCATGCGGTACGCCCGGGCACGTTATACAGAAACTGCGGCAGCTCGACAGCCTCGGCCACCGCCTTGTGGTGCTGATACAGGCCTTCTTGCGTCGGCTTGTTGTAATAAGGTGTCACCAGCAGCGCCGCATCGGCACCGGCATCCTTGGCGCAGCGGGTCAAGCGGATGGCCTCAGTGGTCGAGTTGGCGCCGGTGCCGGCGATGACCGGAATCCGCCCGGCGGCCATCTCCACCGTGCGGGCGATCACCTCGCAGTGCTCGGCCTCGCCTAAGGTGGCTGACTCGCCAGTGGTGCCGACAGACACCAGCGCGACCGTGCCAGCCGCGACATGGAAGTCGACCAGCCGCTGCAGGGCCTGCTGGTCGACGGCTCCCGATGGCGTCATCGGCGTTATCAGGGCGACAATGCTGCCGCGCATTTTTGTCATTGCGTCGCTCCGTCAGCGAAATGATGGTCGGGGATGGTAGCGCTTGCTCTCGATCCCTGGCAAGAATGCCGGGCGAGCATGATACACTTAAGCTCCGGTTAAACTCCCGTCCAAACCGAAGCAATGAGCTAGAAACGTCAAGGCCATGTCTACGCAGAAAACCTTTCTTGTTCTATCCGCCCTGGGCGAAGACCATCCGGGTATTGTCGATCGGCTGTCGAAGGCGGTGCTCGACCAGGGCTGCAGCATTGAAGACAGCCGCATGACTGTGCTGGGCGGCGACTTTGCCGCCATTTTGCTGATCGAGGGCAAATGGAACACCCTGGCGAAGGTGGAGAATGTTCTGCCGGAGCTCGAGCGTCAACTTGGGCTCACCATCACCAGCAAACGCACCGGCGAGCGCGATCGCGGCGGCAATGAGATTCCCTATGCGGTGGACGTTGTCGCCATGGATCATCCTGGCATTGTCCATAATCTCGCCGGGTTCTTTGCCGATCGTGGCATCAACATCGAGGACATGGCAACTAACACCTATGCCGCCGCCCACACCGGCACGCCCATGTTCGCGGTGCACATGACCGTTGGCATCCCTGCCGACACGCACATCGCGACCTTGCGCGAAGAGTTCATGGACTACTGCGACGGACTGAATCTCGACGCGGTGCTCGAGCCCCTGAAAGCCTGAGGGCACCCGCCAAGTGCGCTCCACGGGCCAGCGCTGTTTGAGCCAGTGCTGTTTGAGCCAGCGCTGTTTGAGCGCCACTTGAGAAAGACCGGCCATCGCACCCACCTTCCCAGAGGCGCCGCAGTGAATCCGACGGATTATTGAGTCCCATGGATTCTATCGTCCAGGCCGTATGAACGATGGGCGCCGACACAACCGAGTTTCTCAACAACAAGGGGACGGACGCATGCCTCCAGCCATCGGCGACAAGATTCCAGAACTGACCGTCAAAATCACCGGCGACCGAGACATCGCCCTAAGCGATTTCCGCGGACGCAACTTGGTGCTCTACTTCTACCCCAAGGCCAGCACGCCTGGCTGCACCCAGGAGGGGCTGGACTTCACCGCCGCCGCGGACGACTTCGCCACCGCCAACACCGCCATTCTTGGTGCCTCGCGGGACGGGCTGAAAGCGCAAGACAATTTCAAAGCCAAACAGGAATTCAGCTTCGATCTCGTATCTGACAAGGACGAGGCGCTGTGCCAACTCTTTGACGTGATCAAGCTCAAGAAAATGTACGGCAAGGAATCCCTCGGCGTGGAGCGCAGCACCTTCCTGATCGATGCCGACGGCGTCTTGCGCCGGGAGTGGCGCAAAGTCACCGTGAAAGGCCATGTTGAACAAGTTCTTGCCGCCGCGCGCGAGCTCGCTTGAGACAACGCCGGGCCGGCTTCCCCAGCGGCCATCCGCTAACCGCGCCCTGACCGGGCACGCTGTCCAGACACCGCCATGATCAAGCGACAAAAGGATTCGACCTGCCTGTTCGTGCTCGACACCAATGTGCTGATGCACGACCCGACGGCCATTTTTCGCTTCCACGAGCATCACGTCTTTTTGCCCATGGTGGTGCTCGAGGAGCTTGACGCCGGCAAGAAAGGCATGTCGGAGGTCGCCCGCAACGCCCGTCAGACCAGCCGTTTTCTCGATGATCTGATCAGCGACGCCAGCCGCGAAGACATCGACGCGGGCCTGACAATACACATGCTTGGCGAGAACAGCCGCAGCATCGCCGCGCCGCCTTCGGGGCGGCTGTTCTTTCAGACCCAGCCCCTGTCGGCGACCGCTGCGATCAATCTACCCGGGAAAAACGCCGACAATAATATTCTCGCCACCGCACTGGCGCTGCGCGAGCAGCGCCCGGAGCTGCAGGTTGTCATCGTCTCCAAAGACATCAACCTGCGCATCAAGGCGACGGTACTCGGCATCGACGCTGAGGACTATTCCAACGACCAGGTACTCGATGATGTCGACCTGCTCTACACCGGCCTGCGCACGCTCCCGGCCGATTTCTGGGACAGGCACGCCAAGACGCTCGACTCCTGGAAAGAGGAAGGCCGCACCTTCTACCGCATCACCGGGCCAGACCTGACCGACTGGTACCCGGGCGAATGTCTGTCACTCGAAGACAACCCGCCGTTCGAGGCCATGGTGCGGGAAAAGCATGGCGAGCAGGAAGCCATCATCGAGCTGGTCGAGGACTACAGCCTGCCGCGGCACAACGTCTGGGGCATTCGCGCGCGCAATCCCGAGCAGAATTTCGCGCTCAACATGCTGATGAATCCAGAGATCGACTTCGTCACCCTGCTCGGCACCGCTGGCACCGGCAAAACCCTGCTGGCGCTGGCCGCCGGACTGGCCCAGGTGCTCGATCGCAGCATCTACCGCGAGATCATCATGACCCGGGTGACGGTGCCGGTGGGCGAGGATATCGGCTTCCTGCCAGGCACCGAGGAAGAAAAAATGACTCCCTGGATGGGGGCACTGATGGACAACTTGGAAGTACTCACCCAGACCGAGGGCGGAGAATGGGGCCGTGCCGCCACCAACGACCTGGTGCGCAACCGCATCCGCATTTCATCGCTCAACTTCATGCGCGGGCGGACCTTTCTGCACAAATACATCATTTTGGACGAAGCGCAGAATCTCACCGCCAAGCAGATGAAAACTCTCATCACCCGCGCCGGCCCTGGCACCAAAATCGTCTGCCTGGGCAACATCGCGCAAATCGACACCCCCTACCTGACCGAAACCAGCTCCGGGCTGACCTATGTGGTCGATCGGTTCAAGGACTGGGAACACAGCGGCCACATCACCCTGATTCGCGGCGAACGCTCGCGCCTGGCGGATTTTGCCTCCGACCGGCTATAAGATCCTGCATACCTTAAGCCATCGTCGTTTCTGATTTTCGACGACGCAGGAGAGGAAGCCCGCCAGATATGCTGTGGGGATGTTGCTGCGGGGATATTGCTGTGGGGAAGTCAGAATGCTGCCGTGGGTCACGCACTGGCGCGCATGACCCGCGGCATTAGCTGGTACTTACCAGCGCGAGCCACCGCCGCCGCCGCGGGAGGGGCGATCGCTGCGTGGCTTGGCCTGATTAACCCGGAGCGGGCGGCCTTTGAGCGGGGTTTCGTTCAAGGCTTTGATGGCGGCATCGGCTTCGGAATTGTTCGGCATCTCGACGAAGCCAAACCCTTTGGAGTCACCGGTGAATTTGTCGGTGATTAAATTGGCGCTCTCCACCTGGCCATAGGCACCAAAGGTGTCGCGAAGTTCGTCTTGGGTGACGCCATAAGCCAGGTTGCCAACATAGATATTCATCAATCGTTATCTCTCTAAGAACATTGCGCATCGAATAAAAAGTTTCCCGGCGAGCGATGCGCGACCAGCCGGGAGATACTCAGGCCCCATCCGTTATGGAGTGGACCACGATATAAAGTAGATCATCCCTGGGGATGACGCTAGTGGGGGATTACCTGAAAAATTTCGCTAACGCGCGGCTCTTGGTGCGTCCCTGCTCGCAGACCGGGGGCTCTTGCGTCCGCGCCCGCCAGCACCTGGCGGTGTCTGGCGACGTGCCCGCGGTGGCCTAGAGCGCGGACGGGCATCCGCGGAATCCTCCGTCTCCCCGCTGCTCGCCGGGCGGTCGGAAAAACCCGCGACTGGCTGATTGTCGATCCGCCGACCGAGCAAACGCTCAATGCCGGCGAGCAGTGAGCGTTCCTCCGGGCTGACCAGCGAGACCGCGGTGCCGTTCTCCCCAGCTCGCCCGGTGCGGCCGATGCGGTGGACATAGTCCTCCGGCACGTTCGGCAGCTCGTAATTCACAACATGCGGCAGACGTTCGATGTCGAGCCCGCGCGCGGCGATGTCGGTGGCGACCAGGGTGCGCACCGCGCCGCGTTTGAAATCGGCCAGCGCGCGGGTGCGGGCGCTCTGGCTCTTGTTGCCATGAATGGCCGCTGCACTGATGCCATCGCGCTCGAGTTGCTGCGCGAGCCGGTTGGCGCCATGCTTGGTGCGGGTGAAGACCAGGGTTTGATCCCAGCCGCCGCTGGCGATCAGGTGCGAGAGCAGCGCGCGTTTGTGGCCGCGGGCGATTGGGTGCGCCAGCTGGCGCACGGTCTCGGCCGCGGTATTGCGGCGCGCGACCTCGATGCGCAGAGGATGGGTCAGCAGGCCGGTGGCCAGCTGCTCGATCTCGCGTGAATAGGTGGCGGAGAACAATAAGTTCTGGCGCTTTGCCGGCAGCAGCTTGAGCACGCGGCGGATGGCGGGCATGAAGCCCATGTCGAGCATGCGGTCGGCCTCGTCGAGCACCAGCAGTTCGATTCCAGCCAGACTCAGATTCCCCTGATCGGCGTGGTCGAGCAAGCGCCCGGGGGTGGCGACCAGAATATCAACGCCACGGCGCAACTCGTTGGTTTGTGGTCCAATGCCGACACCGCCAAAAATCTGCAGGGCGCGCAGCGGCAGGAACTGGCCGTAGGCGCGCACGCTCTCGCCAACCTGAGCGGCCAGTTCGCGCGTGGGCGTCAGCACCAGCGCGCGCGGCCTGCGTGAGCGGGGCGCGCCGCGGCCTGAGGAGTCTTGTGTGGTCGGCTGGGAGCTTTCGCTCAGGCGTTGCAACAGCGGCAAGGTGAAGGCGGCCGTCTTGCCGGTGCCGGTCTGGGCGCCGGCCATTACATCGCGACCGTCGAGGACAGCCGGGATGGCCTGACGTTGAATCGGTGTGGGCTGGGTATAGCCTTGCGCTTCGACAGCGCGCAGCAGTTCGGCCGACAGGCCGAGGTCGGAAAATGACATGGAAACTCCTGAAGATATCTGGGTGGCCTACCCAGAATTCAGGCTGGGCCGGTATAGGCGTCGGGGTAATAACGTTGGCGAACTTGTAGTGCCTAAGGTGTGCGATCAACGGGCGGGCGGTAAGGCGGACATCCGTGAGAGCGGGCAGCACCTACCGGAGGGCGCTGCATCTTGGGGTGCACCATACGCGAATAGCGCGGAAAAGCAAGCACAATATTCGCCTGCCCCGATTTCAATCCCGCGTTTCGCGCACGCTGCGCAAGGGCCCCGGCAGTGCCCGCTAGTGCTGGGTTTTCGCCCGTGGGCGCAGCGATGTCGCGCGGCCACTCCTTGGCATCCTCGTGACAATTGGCATTGCAAACTTTTGCCAACGGGACATGAACGGTACTTCACAAGTTCGGAACCTGCACGTATACTCGGGGACCATTCGCTTTGGCGAATACGCAACTCGGGGCCGCGGGAGCGGTCGGACGGGCAAGAGCCAACTGACGACAACGGCTCGGCCCACGCGACCAACCTTGGCAAGAAAGCCTGGGTCGTTTAAGCAGTCCCGGTTTCGTTGTGACATAAACCGCTTATCCCGCAAGACGTAACCATTCAGGAGAGAGACAATGAGAAAGTTTTCAAAAGTGCTTGGCGCTGCAGCAATTGTAGGCGCAGCTGCGTTCTCGATGGGTACCGCGCAGGCTTGGTGGGGTCCCGGTTGGGGTGGCCCTGGCGGCTACAACAACAACGGCTGGGGCGATGGCCTCGGTGACATGTTCGGTGACGGTTATGGCAACATGGACTTCAGCATGTCCGGCGGTGGCGGTGGTCGCGGTTATGGTCGCGGTCGCGGTTACGGCTATGGCCGTGACAACTATGGCTACGGCTACGCCCCCTATGGCTATGGCCAACCCTACGGCGGCGGCTACGGCCCGGGCTATGGCTATGCGCCTCCGGCTCCTTACGGTGCTCCCTATGGCGCGCCGGCTCCTGCCGCTCCGGCAAACAGCGGTGAGTCCAAGTAAGTTGACTTGACCTGCCCTCTCGCGAGCAGACCGCTCGCGAGCTGGCGCTTCAGGCAGTCATTTGCTTGATGCATGAGGCCGCGCCCTGTGGGCGCGGCTTTTTTTTTGCCCGCCATTTTTGACCTGCCAAATGCGCGCACCCGGATGGTTTGGCGCATGCCCTGGCGGCTGATTCGGCGCGTCGATCAGCTCGCGTCTCTTGATCTCCGTCAATGACAGCTGCACAATGGCAAAAAATCGAGACGGAGTGGAGCGCTTTGAGTCAGGAAAAGATTATCTCGTTTGAAAATATCCGGGTGGCTTGTCGCAACTGCTCGCTCAACGCGCTCTGTTTGCCGATGGGTCTGGCGAGCGAGGATGTCGAACGACTGGAGAGCGTGGTCAAGCGCTCGCGCCCTCTGCATCGTGGCGAACACATTTTTCAGGGCGGCGAACGTTTTCAGTCGCTGTTCGTGGTTAAGACCGGATCGGTCAAGACCTATACGCCAAGCCCTGAGGGCGGAGAACAAGTGCTCGGCTTCCACCTGCCGGGCGAGCTAATCGGCCTGGATGCGATCGATCAGGACTTTCACTCTTGCTCGGCACGGGTTCTCGAGACCTCGGCGATTTGCGAAGTTCCCTTCAAGCGGCTTGAGGAACTGGCCGCCACCCTGCCCTCGCTGCAACATCAGCTCTATCGGCTGTTGAGCAAAGAGATCGTCGAGGAATCCGAACTGCTGATGCTGCTTGGCAAACGCAATGCCGAGGAGCGCCTGGCTGCGTTTCTGGTGAGCCTGTCGCAACGACTCGGGAAACGGGGCCTTTCGACAACGGATTTCCACCTGAGCATGTCGCGCCATGAAATCGGCAACTACCTCGGTCTGGCAGTCGAGACCGTCAGCCGGCTCTTTACCCGCTTTCAGGACGAACGCCTGCTGGATGTCGACCGCAAGCATGTTCAAGTTCGCAACATGCCAAGGCTCGAGGATCTCGCCGGCATTGCGCGCAACCAAACAAGCTGTCGCGAAACCAGCTAAAATTTGCGGTTTTTTCTCAGGGTTTTTCGTTATGCACGAGCTTCGCAATCGGCCCTCGCGGTTTCTACCTGCCCTCCCCGGCATCGGGCGACCGGCCATCAGCATCCCGACTGCACTGTTGGCGACCTTGCTGTTGTTCTTCTCCGGCGCTCTGCTGGCATCCGAGTCTGGCGCCGCGCATCTGGATCTGACCACCACCTGGGTCGGCTTCACCTCGCTGCTGATTTTTGTCGTCGCCTATGGCCTGGTGATGACCGAGGAGTTCACCCATCTCCCCAAATCCAAGCCGGTCATGCTAGCGGCGGGCCTCATCTGGCTGCTGGTGGCTTACTACTATTCCACCCACCATGGCTCGTCACATGCGCCGGCCGAAGCGGTGCGGCACAACATCATGGAGTATGGCGAGCTGTTTCTCTTCCTGCTCGCCGCCATGACCTATATCAACACCATGGAGGAGCGCCTCGTCTTCGACGCCTTGCGCTCCTGGCTGCTGCGCATGGGCTTTAGCTACCGCACTTTATTTTGGATGACCGGCTTCATGGCCTTTCTCATCTCGCCGGTGGCGGACAATCTGACCACGGCACTGCTGATGTGCGCGGTGGTGATGGCGGTCGGCGCGGACAATCCGAAGTTTGTCGGCTTGGCTTGCATCAATATCGTCATCGCCGCCAACTCGGGCGGTGCCTTTAGCCCGTTCGGAGACATCACAACCCTGATGGTATGGCAGAAAGGCCTTGTGCCCTTCGCCGAATTCTTCCGCTTGTTCATTCCATCGTTGATCAGCTTTTTGGTGCCGGCCTGGTTCATGCACAAGGAAATTCCCAACATCAAGCCCGCCGCCAGCGACGAGCGCGTGCGCATGAAACGCGGTGCCATCCGCGTTGTGCTGCTGTTCATGGCAACCATCGCCACGGCGGTGAGCTTCCACAACTACTACCATCTGCCGCCGGTGCTGGGCATGATGACCGGGCTGGCCTACCTGGGCTTTTTCGGCTACTACCTCAATCGCACCGGTGAGCTCGCGACCGTGCGTGCCGGAAACATCGTCGACAGCATCCCCTTTAACTTCTTTAACAAAGTGGCGCGCGCCGAATGGGACACTCTGCTGTTTTTCTACGGCGTGGTGCTGTGCGTTGGCGGCTTGGGCTTTATCGGTTATCTGTCGCTGGTCAGCCATTTCGCCTACGACGGCATGGGGCCAACCATCGCCAACACCTTGGTCGGGCTTCTTTCAGCCGTAGTCGACAATATTCCAGTGATGTTCGCGGTACTGACCATGAACCCCGAGATGAGCCACGGGCAGTGGCTGCTGGTGACCCTGACCGCCGGTATCGGCGGCAGCCTGCTCTCAATCGGCTCCGCCGCTGGCGTGGCGCTGATGGGCCAGTCGAAAGGGATGTATACCTTCTTTGGCCACCTCAAATGGGCACCCCATATCGCAGCCGGCTATTTCGCCGCCATTGCCAGCCACTTCATTATCAACTTCGGGACCTTTGCTGAAAAGGTGAGCTGAAGCACGACCTTTGGTTCTAGTACCTCATTTCAGCTTAACTTGCGGATATAAGTGCTTCAACTTCACACGCGCTTTGTCGTTGGTGAATTGCCAGTCGACGCCGATTTGGGCCTCGTTGCGTTGTTCTGCCCAGGCGGCGGTTTCGCGGCGAAGCGTTTCGATATCGCCGATGCGGCGGTCTAGGCACTGCTTGGTCATGACACTGAGTTCGATTTCGGCAATGTCCAACCAGCTGCCGTGCTTTGGTGTGTAGTGGATTTCCAAGCGCTCGATCAACCGCCGCGCTTCCTCAGGTGGGAAGGCTTTGTACAGAGAGGCGGGCGTATGCGTATTGAGGTTGTCCCAGACGATAACGACTTTCTCGGCGTCGGGATAGTCCACGTCCAGCAATGTCTTGATTTCTTGGGCTAAATCGATCGCGGTTTTGGTTTCGCGCACACTGACTTTGCGCCATTGCCCCAAGGGTTCTGTGATCATGAAGTTCACCGCCGTACCGGCGCGCTCATATTCATAATCGTAGCGTTCGGGTTGGCCCGGTTGCATCGGCAGGGGCTGGCGTGTCTCGGCAATCAACTGGGTCGGTTGTTCATCAATGCAGACAACTGGCTTCTTGGGGTCGTAGGGGCGGCGGTAGACCTCCAGGACATCTTCCATTTGCGCCACAAAGGCGGCGTCTTCCCCGGGGGGAATCACCCAGCACTTGCGCCGATGCGGTTGGAGTGCGTTTTTTTTAGTGCGCGCATCACCGTGGGTGCCGAGATGCTCTCAACGACATCCAGTTCCACCAACTTCCCCGCGAGTAAATTCAACGTCCAGCGCGCGTATCCGGGAGGCGGCTCGCTACAGGCAATTTGCACCAACCGCGCCTGCTTTTCCCCATCGAGCAGGGGCTCGCAGCTCGGGTGCTCACGTTGCTTGCGTGAAAGCGCCGCTTCAAATCCTTGTTCGACGAACCGCTCGCGAATGCTGAAGACAGTGCGCGGCGCGCAACCGAACGCCTCAGCGGCTTGTGCATCGCTCCAATTCGCCCCTTCGGCATCGACCTTGAGCAATACATTCGCATGTTTGATCTTCTGCGCCGCCGCTTGCCCTTTGCTCACCAGGTCTTCCAACAAACCACGCTCTTCATCGCTGAGACGGACTACATATTTCTTTGTCATAGCGGTATCTCCTTCTGCAATGCTCTAAGAGATACCACTAGCGGCTTGTTTTCGCAACATAAGCCGAAATAAGGTACTAGGCCGGGTGACGGGCGCGGGGTTTTGCAGCAACAGGATGCCGCTGCAAAGCCTAACTTTTTAGCCAGACACAGGCTCCACCACTTGCCTTGTCGATGGCCTGCAGCCGGCCGCGATGGGCTTCGAGCTCTGCCTCGGTAGCGCGGATGACCGCTAACGGCGGGCGATCTGTCGATAGAGTGCGAACCGCCCGCGGCCCCTGCCCCGGACGGCTCGATGCTGGCTCCTGATCCAGCGCCAGGCTGCCCTGACCGCCGGTCATGGCCAGATAGACCTCGGCCAGAATCTCGGCATCGAGCAGCGCGCCATGCAGGTCGCGCCTGGAGTTGTCAATGTTGTAGCGCTTGCACAGCGCATCCAGGCTGTTGCGCTGCCCCGGATGACGGCTGCGGGCCAAAGCCAGGGTATCGATCACCTCGCACTGGCTCTCGACCTTGGGAGAGTCCTTCCGCCACAACCGCAGCTCGTGATTCAAAAAGCCCAGGTCAAAGGCGGCGTTGTGAATGATGAGTTGCGCACCGCCAATGTAGTCGAGAAAGGTTTCGGCGACCTCGCCGAAGCGCGGCTTGTCGGCGAGGAAGTCGCTTGAAATGCCATGCACTTCGACCGCACCCTCCTCCACCGCGCGATCCGGCTGCAGGTATTGGTGGAAATTCCGGCGCGTCAAGCGCCGGTCCACGAGCTCGACACAGCCGATTTCGATGATGCGGTGGCCTTCCTTGGGCTCAAGCCCGGTGGTTTCGGTGTCCAGCACAATCTGTCGCATGGCGATTTATCCTGAGGTTTTCGCTAGCCCTGCAATGCCGCGGTTGGCGAGCTGGTCGGCGATTTCATTTTCGCGATGGCCGCTGTGCCCGCGCACCCACTGCCAGCGCACGCGATGCCCAGACAGAGCGCTGTCCAAGCGCTGCCACAGGTCCTGATTCTTGACCGGCGCGCGCGCCTTGGTCAGCCAGCCGTTGCGCTTCCAGTTAGCCATCCAACGTTCCACGCCATCGCGTACATAGCGCGAGTCGACGGTGAGAATGACCTCAGTGGGGCGTTTGAGCGCCTCCAGCGCCTGAATCACCGCCATCAGCTCCATGCGGTTGTTGGTGGTGGCCGGCTCGCCACCAAATAGCTCTTTCTCCACCGTGCCATAGCGCATCAGCGCACCCCAGCCGCCTGGGCCCGGATTGCCCTTGCAGGCGCCATCGGTGAAGATCTCGACTGCTTGGGTCATACCTCAATCTCTGCCTCTTCGTTCACGACTTGACTTCCTCGCATCCCCTCACTGCTCATCCCTGCGCCTTCAATCACGGCTCGACTCCCGCGCCGTGGGCTTGACCGCGCGACCGGGCAAGAGCGATGGCCGCGGCTTCCAGCTTGAACGCAACGGGGTCAATGTCGACAGCCGCTTGACCGCGCGGACCGCGTAAACACCGCCAAAAACCGGCCAATAGCGCCCGCCAAGGTGATCCATCCAGTCGAGCCGAGGCGAGAACGCCCGCCGCCACGGCGGGCGGAACACCAGCATGCGTTTGACCTCGACATGAAAGCCGATCAACTTAAGCCAGTCGCAGACGCGAAACAGCGTCAGGCGCGAGCCGCACCAGGGCACGACACCGCGCCGCCGCGGCCACACGCGCCGGACACCCCAGGTACTGAGAGGATTGAAGCCAAACAAAAACACCCGCCCCTCGGCAACCAGCACCCGGTCGACCTCACGCAAGACCCGGTGCGGGTCGGGGGAGAAATCCAGACTATGCGGCAGCACCACGGCATCCACGCTGTCGGCAGCAAAGGGCAGCCGCGCAAGCTCTCCTTTCAGCGGCAGCACCCTGCCCGGTGTCGCACCCGTCAGCGCCCCGGCTTCGGTCTGCAACCATAGCCGATGACGAATCCGACAGGCATCCAGCGCACTGACAAAGGGCTCCGCAGCGCCGACCTGAAGGAGAAAATAACCAAAGGCATCCTCGAGCAGACTCTCGAGACAATCCGCCTCCGCCTCCGCGACACCGCGCCCGAGCGGGCTGCGGTACCAGGCATCGAGCGCGGTCAGCGGGTCCGCTGATATGGCATCGCAGTCTTTCATGAAAGCTCCTTTGGAGCGAAGGCGGAAATGACCGCCAAGGATAACGCGCCCGAGCTTTGTTCGCAGAACCGAAAAACTCGGATAAGACTGGCAATCGTCAGGGTTATCCCGTACAGTAAGCTTTGTAATAGTGTTATTCGCTCAATCGTTGCGGGTCAGCTTGGCGCATCCTAGCAAGCATGGTGGACAAACTTTGTCCTTATCCTGACTCAGTTCTTACCCCGTTAGTTCTTATCCCACCGGAGGATCAGTGTGTGACCGTGACAGAACACTCTGCCCGAGAGCCACTCACTGGCAAGGCTCAAGCCATCAAGATTCCGACGTTAAAAGCGCCAAATAGCGCCCGCTCCGGTATCAGCTCCCGCATGAGCCCCGGCAAGAACCCTAGCATCCTGCCGGGCATGCGGCCTGTTATCCACCGGTCCAACATTGGCGCCCACCGCCCAAGCGCCGCGGGAAGCATCCGCCGCTCCGCACTGCTCGCCACGCTGCCGCTGGCCATGGCGACACTCAGCGGCTGCGGCTCGACGCCCGGGCGAAATACCGACATGCTCGCGGACCAGCCGCGCTCAGTATCGGCGCGCGAATACGGCTTTGTTCGCCCCGCCATCGATCCTCAATCCCTGGCGCGCAATCACAGCGGACGCGCCGCGCGAGGTGATGCAGTTGCATCCCTCGCCATCTCCGGCAACCCCTGGCAGCGCATCAGCGGCGGCCGCAGTCTGAATATCCCGGCGAATCCGCGCGTAGCCAAAAGCCTGGAGCAGCTAGCCAGAAACAAAAACTACCTAAACGAGCTCGCCGCCCGCGCGCGCCCCTACCTCCACCTGATACTGACTGAGCTCGAGCGCAGCGGTCTGCCGACCGGGCTGGCACTACTGCCCGAGATCGAGAGCCGCTATAACCCGCGCGCCGTCTCACCCATGCGCGCCGCCGGCATGTGGCAGTTCATGCCCTACACCGGCAAGGAAATGGGCCTGGAGCAGAATGCCTGGTACGACGGCCGTTACGACGTGATGGCATCGACTCGCGGTGCCGTGCGCTATCTGCGCGAGCTCAACCAAGACTTCGACGGCGACTGGGCGCTGACCCTTGCCGCCTACAATGCAGGCCCGGCGCGCGTGCGCGCCGCCCAGAAAGCAAATGAGCGCGCCGGCAAGCCGACTGACTACTGGTCACTCAACCTGCCAGGCGAGACCGAGGAATATGTGCCCAAGCTCCTCGCCGTCGCCAGCCTGGTGCAAAGCCCCCAGCGTTACGGACAGCGGCTGCCGGCATTACCCGCGGGCTCGCCATTGGCCGTCGTCACGACCCAGGCGCCGGTTGACCTGGCACAAGCAGCCCGCGCCAGCGGCATCTCCGCCAGGACCCTGGCCAGGCTGAACCCCGCGCTCAAGAAAGGCCGCAATCGCGCTGGACAGACCGCCTATCTGCTGGTGCCGGTCGAGGCGGCCTCGCGCCTGAGCCAACACCTGAGCCAGGTCTCCAGTGGCACAGACAAGGCCTTGGCATCAACAAGACAAGCTCCGGGCGGCAGCTCCTGAGCGCTTTTCTTAATAACGCGTGGCTGGCCTCAGAAAACAAAAGTTTTTTTGATTTTACTGGACCTTTTCCCGAAACAGGTATAGCCTAACAAATAAGGCGTCGCCTGCGATGCTCGATCACCGCCTGGGTATTTTCTTGAGCCTAATCATTACCCAGGGTGCATGATGCAAAGGCTGTTGTGCATGTCCGCCCCGAGGGGAAAGCCTGATGCCCAAGCGGACGCACCCACTTGAACCAACAGGTTCAAGAACAAAGGACGGTACCGGCACACGCGGGGGGCGCCGTTTTTTTGCCCGACACTCTTGCGGCTAATTCCCCTATCGCTCCAATCCCTCTCGCCCCAATCCCTCTCGGTCGATCTTAAGTTAGCCATTGTTCCAGGCTGATCGCAACCATGAGCGCCAGCAGCCTGTGCCAGCAATGATTCCCTCCGTCGCGTCGCTTCGGCGCGAACTGCGCTCCAGGCGGCGATCGCTCAGCCCAAGCACTCAGCGTCAGCACGCGCAACGGGTTGCCGCGCGCATCCTGTCCCTGCCTGGAATCGCGAGGGCTCGGCGCATCGCGCTCTATGTCGCAGCCGATGGTGAACTCGATCCGACCCCGATCCGCAAGCGCCTCGCGCGCGCCGGCCTCCACTGGTATCTGCCGGTGATCACCTCATGTTCTCCGCCACGCTTGGCCTTTCATGCCGATCGCACGCCTCGGCGGCGACGCCCCAATGCCTTTGGCATTCCGGAACCTCCCCATCGCCGGCAGGCTGCGGTGAAGCTGTTGGCGCTCGACGTGGTTTTGCTACCACTGGTCGGATTCGATGCCCACTGCCAACGCATCGGCATGGGGCTTGGTTTCTACGACCGCCGTTTTGGGGATATTCGTTCGCGCGTGCACTGGCACCGGCGCCCGCGCCTGATCGGTCTGGCTCACGAGTGCCAACGTCTGGAGTCCATCCACGCCAAACCCTGGGATGTCGCCCTCGATGCTGTGATCACCGAGGCGGGCCTCTATCGCTGTGGCGCGGATCAGGAACGCACAAACGCCAGAGTAGAATCTTAATTATCCCTTAACTATCGTTGATAACTTCCTGTTATAAAATTTCTTGTTGCGGCAATCGTCTGAGTCGCTGTTGACGGGTTTGACCGAGTATTCGCAACCGCTTATACTGCGCGGCTGTAACGACGGACCCGCATTCGCTTGCGCCATCCGGGATCAACCGTGGGCTTGGGCTTTACTGAGTTGCCCCGCCCCACCGACAGCGACCGGTTGCGAAAAACCGGTGATCAGAAAACGGTCTGAAAATGGACGGGACGATGGCGCAGCCACACCAGGGCAGAGCCGAAATCCGGCATTTGCTGCGCTGGCAGGGGATCATGACAGCAATCATGTTGCTTGCGGCAGCACCTTTTGGCTTTGCTGCCCTGCTCTCCGCCGCAGTTGGAGGCGCCGCGTGCCTGCTGGCGAATCTGGCTGCTGCCTTTTGGGTCTTTCGTCGCTATCGTGCACAACAGCCGGGCGCCTTGGTGCTTCGGTTTTATGGTGCTGAAATTGTCAAGATCACCTTGATTCTGACACTTTTTGCGATCGCCTATGTGGCGTTCGAGAGTTTGATTTTGCCGATTGTGCTGGGGAGCTATCTGATCGTCCAGACAGTACCGGCGCTGATTCCCGATCGCTCCGGCGATGGATCGGCGCAGCGTCGCTGCTAGCGAGATCACATAGACCCGCACGTTCTGCATCATTTTTATCTATTACAAACGCAATCGAGAAGAACCCCACGGGCCATCCCATGTCTTCAGAAGCCGCGATGACCGCACAGGATTACATCCAGCACCATCTGACCAACCTGACCTTTGGCTGGCATCCGGAGTATGGGCTGGGCTTTGCGCGCGACAGCGCAGAAGCCGCCGAGATGGGCTTCTGGGCCTTTCACGTCGACACCATGTTCTTCTCGCTGCTGTTGGGTGGCCTCTTCCTGTGGTTCTTCAAGCGGGTTGGAGAGAAAGCCACGGCTGGAGTTCCCAGTGGCGCTCAAAATTTTGTCGAGTGGATCATCGATTTCATCAATGAGAACGTACGCGGCTCCTTCAGCGGCCAGAATCCCATGGTCGCGCCGCTGGCGCTGACTATTTTCATCTGGGTCCTGTTGATGAATACCATGGACCTGATTCCGGTCGACCTGCTGCCGTTCTACTTCCAGCATCTCACCGGAACCTTCGGCGCCGATCCGCATCACGTCTTCCTCAAGGTGGTGCCGACGACAGATCCCAACACCACCTTCGCAATGTCCCTGGTGGTCTTTTTCCTGGTGATCTACTACAGCATCAAGGTCAAGGGCGTCGGCGGTTTTGTCGGCGAGCTCACTCTGCAGCCCTTCGGCAAATGGGGCATGCCGGCCAACCTGTTGCTCGAGGGCATCAACTTGCTCTCCAAGCCGGTCTCGCTATCCCTGCGACTGTTCGGCAACCTCTACGCGGGTGAGATGATCTTCATCTTGATCGCAATGATGTACGGTCAAAACATTATCATGGATGTCTCCGGCGGCGCGCTGCAGCTGGCCTGGGCCATTTTCCATATTCTGATCGTGACCCTGCAGGCGTTCATTTTCATGGTGCTGACCATCGTCTATCTGGATATGGCACATCAGGAGCACCACTGATTCGGCTCGTTTCTGATCCAGTTCGTTTCTGATGCGCGTCGCTCAGCCTTTTTCTTTCTGTTTCACTCTTTAATTTCCAACACCCACGGGGGACACAATGGAACTTGCACAAGCCGTTCAATTCATCGCCGCTGGTCTGATGCTTGGTCTGGGCGCTGTCGGCGCCGCGATTGGTATCGGCGTACTCGGTGGCCGTTTCCTCGAAGGTGCGGCGCGTCAGCCGGAGCTTATTCCAATGCTGCGCACCCAGTTCTTCATCGTCATGGGTCTGACCGACGCACTGCCGGTCATCTCGATCGCCATGGGTCTGTACTTGATGTTCGCTGTCTGACGCGCCTCCGGCACCACTCGCCGGATACCTGTCACCCGTCTCTCCAGAGGCTTACGGATGAATATCAATCTCACACTGATCCTCCAGATGATCTCCTTCACGGCTTTCGTCTGGTTTTGTATGACCTATGTCTGGCCGCCCATCATTCACGCGCTCGACGACCGTAAAAAGCGCATCGCTGAAGGGCTGGCTGCCGCCGAGCGTGGTGCCAAAGAGCAGGAGCTCGGCCAACAGCGCGCGCTTGAGGTAATGCACAAAGCCAAAACCGATGCCGCCGAGATCGTCAACCAGGCACAGCGCCGCTACAACGATATCCTTGAGCAGGCCAAGCAAGACGCCGTTGCCGAAGGCAGCCGGCTGAAGCACGCGGCCGAGGCTGAAATCGAGCTGGAGACCAACCGCGCGCGCGAAGAACTGCGTGAACAGGTCGCCACACTCGCGATGGCCGCGGCTGAAAAAATCCTCCAGAAGGAAATCGACGCCAGCGCACACCGCGAACTGGTCGAGTCCTTCGCCAAGCAAATTTAAGGCGAGACCATGGCCGGAGACTTCACGACGATCGCCCGCCCCTATGCCGAGGCTGCCTTTGCGTTGGCCAAGGCCGAGGATGCGCTCGAGCCCTGGTCGCAGGCGCTGATGACCTTGGGCGCCATTGCCGCTGACCCGCAGCTCGATACCGTCATCGGCAACCCGAATGTCGCGCGCGAGCAGCTCTGCGACTTGGTACTGGCCGTCGCCACTAGCGACTCCGGCGCCAACGCACTGCCAAGCGGCCCAGCCAATCTGGTGCGTCTGCTGGCAAACAATGATCGCCTCCCTGCCCTGCCGGAGATCGCGCGCATGTTCGATCTACGCAAGACGGCCGAGCAAGGGGTGCGCAAGGTCCTGGTCCGCAGCGCTTTCCCGCTCGACGATCAGGAACAGCAGGGTCTGATCACCTCATTGAAGGCCCACTTCGGCGCCGAGGTCGAGCTCAGCGTCGAGCAAGACGAGAACCTGATCGGCGGCGTGGAAATTCGCGCCGACGACCTGGTCATCGACAGCTCGATCCGGGGCAAGCTGCAGCAGCTCTCAAACGAATTGCAATTCTGAACGGAACACCGCCATGCAACTGAATCCTGCCGAGATCAGTGATCTGATCAAACAGAAAATCGAGCAGTTCGACCTCAAGACCGAGGCGCGCGCCGAAGGCACCATCGTGAGCCTGACCGACGGCATTGTCCGCATTTACGGACTGTCCGACGCTCAGTATTACGAAATGATTGAGTTCCCGAACAACACCTTCGGACTAGCGCTCAACCTCGAGCGCGACTCGGTCGGCGCCGTTATCTTGGGCGACTACACCCACCTCTCTGAAGGCGACTGGGCACGCTGCACCGGACGCGTGCTGGAAGTCCCGGTCGGCGAAGGACTGCTCGGCCGTGTGGTCGACTCCCTCGGCGCCCCGGTCGACGGCAAGGGGCCGGTCGATTGTAGCGAGACCTCATCGATCGAGAAAATCGCCCCCGGCGTCATCCAGCGCCAGTCGGTCGATCAACCCCTGCCCACCGGTCTTAAGGCCATCGACGCCATGGTCCCGGTGGGTCGCGGCCAGCGCGAGCTAATCATCGGCGACCGCCAGACCGGCAAGACCGCGGTGGCCATTGATGCCATCATCAATCAGAAAAACACCGGCGTTAAATGTATCTATGTGGCCGTCGGCCAGAAGAACTCCTCGGTTGCAGGCGTGCAGCGCAAGCTCGAGGAATTCGGCGCCATGGACCACACCATCATCGTGCATGCCGGTGCCTCGGACTCGGCTGCGATGCAGTTCATTGCCCCCTACGCGGGCTGCGCCATGGGCGAGTACTTCCGCGACAAGGGCGAGGATGCGCTCATCATCTACGATGACCTGACCAAACAGGCCTGGGCCTATCGTCAGGTGTCCCTGCTGCTGCGCCGCCCGCCGGGCCGCGAAGCCTATCCGGGTGATGTGTTCTATCTGCACTCGCGTCTGCTTGAGCGCGCCGCGCGCGTCAACGCCGACTATGTCGAGAAGCAAACCGGCGGTCGGGTGCGCGGCAAGACTGGCTCGCTCACCGCGCTGCCCATCATCGAGACCCAGGCGGGTGACGTCTCGGCCTTCGTCCCGACCAACGTCATTTCCATCACCGACGGGCAGATCTTCCTCGAAACCGATCTGTTCAACGCGGGTATCCGCCCGGCCATCAACGCCGGTCTGTCGGTTTCGCGTGTCGGTGGCGCAGCCCAGACTAAGATCATCAAAAAGCTCGGCGGCGGTATTCGTCTGGCACTGGCCCAGTATCGCGAGCTGGCGGCCTTCTCGCAGTTCGCCTCCGACCTCGACGAGACCACCCGCAAGCAGCTTGAACGCGGCGAGCGCGTGACCGAGCTGATGAAGCAGATGCAGTACTCACCGATGACCACGGGCGCCATGGCGGTGTCGCTGTTCGCGGCCAACGAGGGCTACCTCGATGACGTGGATGTCGGCAAAGTGGTGGCCTTCGAGCAGGCGCTGCAGGGCTACATGAAAAGCTCGCACAAGAGTCTGATCGACAAGATCGACGAAACCGGCGACTACAGCGACGACATCAAGGAAGCCTTGCACCAAGCCATCAAGGACTTCAAGGCTAACAACACCTGGTAAGCGCGGGTAGCGCGCGGCCTCGCTCTCCCTCAGGCGCGCCGAGCGCCTAGGGGGATGCAACAGCTGCGGCTTGCCCAGCGCTCACGAGCCCATGCGCACCCCAGGGGTGCCATCGATTAACCAGGAACGCATCAGGAACTCCTCATGGCTGGCGCTAAAGAAATTCGCACCAAGATCACGAGCATCAAAAGCACCCAGAAGATCACGGGCGCGATGGAGATGGTCGCCGCATCCAAGATGCGCAAGGCGCAGGAACGGATGCAGGCAACCCGTCCCTATGCGGAAAAAATGATTCAAGTTATCCGCCATCTGGCCAAGGCTTCGCCCGAGTATCGTCACAGCTTCATGTCGCAAGAACGCGAGGTAAAGCGAGTCGGCTATATTGTCGTCTCATCCGACCGCGGTCTGTGCGGTGGCCTGAACACCAATCTGTTCAGAATGCTGGTCAAGGAATTCAAACAAAAGCGCAGCGACGGCATCGACATTACGTTTTGTACCATCGGCACCAAGGCGCTTGGTTTTTTCAAACGTTTTGGCGGCGAAGTGAAAGCGCAGGCATCGCAACTTGGCGACAAGCCCCGCATCGCCGACATCATCGGCCCGGTCAAGGTCATGCTCGACGCCTTCGAGAGTGGCGAGGTCGATGCGGTCTACATCGCCTATAACGACTTCGTCAACACCATGACCCAGAAGCCGACGCTGCGCCAGCTGGTACCCATTCTCCCCGAGGATGATCAGCCGGCCGCCTCCGGCCCGGTATGGGATTACATCTACGAGCCCGACGCCCGCCTGGTGCTCGACAACCTGCTCGCCCGCTATATCGAATCGCTGGTCTATCAGGGTGTGGTCGAGAACGGCGCCTGCGAACAGGCTGCCCGTATGGTGGCGATGAAATCCGCCTCCGACAACGCCGGCAGCCTGATCGACGAACTGCAACTGGTCTACAACAAGGCGCGCCAGGCCGCGATCACCCAGGAAATTTCCGAGATCGTCAGCGGAGCTGCGGCTGTCTAGCTGCCCTAACCCTGACGTGCGTCACCGTTTTTCAGAATTTAATTTTCGAACCCGCCGCAAGGCAGAAGAGAGGAAAGCATTATGAGCTCCGGTAAGGTGGTGGAAATCATCGGTGCCGTCGTAGACGTGCAATTTCCGCGCGATCAGATGCCTAAGGTTTATGACGCGCTCACAATCGACGCCACTGGCCTGACGCTCGAGGTGGAACAGCAAATCGGCGACGGCGTCGTGCGCACCATCGCGATGGGCAGTACCGATGGCCTGAAGCGTGGTGTCGATGTCAGCAGCACGGGCGCGCCCATCAATGTCCCGGTTGGCAAGGCCACCCTCGGGCGCATCATGGACGTACTCGGCAACCCGATCGACGAACTCGGCGCTGTCGGCGCCGATGAGACCTGGGCCATTCACCGTCCAGCGCCCAAGTTCGAGGATCAGGCCAGCTCGACCGAGGTATTGGAAACCGGCATCAAGGTTGTCGATCTGATCATGCCCATCGCCAAGGGCGGCAAGGTTGGCCTGTTCGGCGGCGCCGGCGTGGGCAAGACCGTGACGCTCATGGAGCTGATCCGCAACATCGCCGTCGAGCACTCGGGTTATTCGGTCTTCGCTGGTGTTGGAGAGCGTACCCGCGAGGGTAACGACTTCTACCACGAGATGAAGGAGTCGAACGTTCTCGACAAGGTCGCACTGGTCTATGGCCAGATGAACGAGCCCCCGGGCAACCGCCTGCGGGTCGCCCTGACCGGCCTGACCATGGCCGAGTTCTTCCGCGAGGAAGGCCGCGACGTGCTGATGTTCGTCGACAACATCTACCGCTACACCCTAGCCGGCACCGAGGTCTCAGCGTTGCTTGGCCGTATGCCTTCAGCGGTGGGTTACCAGCCGACCCTGGCCTCAGAGATGGGCGCCCTGCAGGAGCGCATCACCTCCACCAAGACCGGTTCCATCACCTCCTTCCAGGCGGTTTATGTCCCGGCGGACGACCTCACCGACCCCTCCCCGGCGACGACCTTCGCCCACTTGGACGCCACCCTGGTATTGTCGCGGCAGATCGCCGAGCTCGGCATCTACCCCGCGGTCGATCCGCTCGACTCCACCAGCCGCATCCTCGATCCGAACGTGGTCGGCCAGGAGCACTATGAGACCGCCCGCGCCGTGCAGGGCACCCTGCAGCGCTATAAGGAACTCAAGGACATCATCGCCATCCTTGGCATGGACGAGCTGTCCGAAGAAGACAAGCTGACCGTCTCGCGCGCACGTAAGATTCAGCGCTTCCTGTCTCAGCCCTTCTTCGTCGCCGAGGTCTTCACCGGCGCAACCGGCAAGTACGTGTCGCTCAAAGACACCATCGCCGGCTTCCAGGCCATCGTCAACGGCGACCACGACGCCCTGCCCGAGCAGGCCTTCTACATGGTCGGTTCCATCGACGAGGCCGTCGCCAAGGCTGAGAAGATGTAAGGCCCACGGCGAGTCGGCGCATGCATCCATTTGAGACCGCAACGCTCCGCACTCGCCTGTTCGCTTTGCATCAACCGGCCTATCAGGGAGACTCAACACAATGGCAATGACCGTACATGTCGATATCGTCAGCGCCGAGGGTGCCATCCACTCCGGTATGGCGGCCATGGTCTATGCGCCCGGCGAAATGGGCGAACTTGGCATCGCGCCGCGCCACACGCCGCTGATCACGCGGCTGAAGCCAGGCGATGTGCGGGTAGAGGACGACAAGGGCGGCATGGAGCATTTCTACGTCTCCGGTGGCATGCTCGAAGTGCAGCCGGACGTGGTCACCGTGCTGGCCGACACCGCCATCCGCGCCCAGAACATCGACGAGGCCAAGGCACTCGAAGCCAAACGCCGCGCCGAGGACGCATTGGCTGGCAAGGCGGCCGAGTTCGAATACGCCAAGGCTCAGGCTGAGCTGGCCGAGGCCATCGCCCAGTTGCGCGCGATCGAGAAATTGCGCAAGATGCGAGCGAGTTGATTCAACTGGCCAGGGCACGCAGCACCAACTGCCTATCGCAAACCCTCGCCACTCGCGAGGGTTTTTGCGTTATGCGCAAAAATCTTTGCATGTCCGCTGGTTTCGGTCCTCTTTCCCCATTTAGCCCCGATCATTCGCGCGGCATCCATCATCGGGAGACAGCGTTGCCATGAAACTCGGTGTCGTCATTCTCGCTGCCGGCAAAGGCACCCGGATGCGCTCGGCGTTGCCCAAGATCCTGCATCCGCTGGCCGGTCGTCCCTTGCTGCGCCATGTTCTGGATGCGGCCGAAGCCCTTGGCGCGGTGCGCATCTGCTGCGTTTATGGTCATGGCGGGGATCTGGTGCCCAAGACCCTGGCGGACGCAAACTGCGATTGGGTCGAGCAGAGCGAGCGTCTTGGCACCGGCCATGCCGTACTCCAAGCCATGCCCAGCATGGCGGGCATGGACCGCATCCTGGTGCTCTATGGCGATGTTCCGCTGATTGAGCCCGAGACCCTGAATCGCCTGGTGGCCGACAGCAATGGAAAGGCGCTGGGGCTGATCAGCATGCACATGGATGACCCCAGTGGCTATGGTCGCATTGTGCGCGACAAACGCGGTCATGTACTGCGCATTGTCGAGCACAAAGACGCCAGCGAAGCCGAGCTGGGCATTCAGGAAATCAACACTGGCATCATCGTCGCCGACGCGCGTCGCCTGGGCGAATGGCTGACGCAAATCGGCAACGACAATGTACAGGGCGAATACTATCTGACCGATGTAATCGGCATGGCGACTGCTCAGGGGATTGAGGTCATCACCACCCACCCCGAGGCGCCGCAGGAAATCGCCGGCGTCAATGACCGCCTCCAGCTCGCTGAGCTGGAACGCTACCATCAGCGCCGCCTGGCCGAGACCCTGATGATCCAGGGCACCACGGTACTTGACCCGGCGCGACTCGACATCCGCGGCACCCTGATCTGCGAACGCGATGTGACGCTCGATGTGAACCTGATCGTCGAAGGCCGGGTGAGACTTGGCGCGAACGTGCGCATTGGGCCGAACTGCCTGCTCAAAGACTGCGAAATCGGCACCGGCAGCGAAATCTTTGCCAACAGCATTGTCGAGGGCGCGCACGTCGGCGCCGGCGCGCGCATCGGTCCCTTCGCGCGTCTGCGGCCGGAGGCCGACATCGGCGATCATTGCCACATCGGCAACTTTGTCGAAGTCAAGAAATCCAGCATTGCGGCAGGCACCAAGGTCAATCACCTCAGCTACATCGGCAATGCCGAACTCGGCAGCCAGGTCAACATCGGCGCCGGCACCATCACCTGCAATTACGACGGCGCCAACAAGCATCTGACCAAGATCGGCGATGGTGCCTTTATCGGCTCCAACTCCGCGCTGGTAGCCCCGGTCGAGGTCGGCGCGGACGCTACCATTGGTGCCGGATCGGTCATCGCCCGCGACGCACCGGCCGGCCGACTGACTCTGACCCGCGCCCCCCAGAAGACGATCGATGGCTGGGAGCGCCCGCGCAAACAGCAGAAGAAACCTTAGGTGATTCATTATGTGCGGCATTGTCGGTGCCATCGCCCAACGTCCCGTTGCTGACATCCTGATTGAAGGCTTGCGGCGGCTGGAATACCGCGGCTACGACTCCGCCGGCATCGCAGTGCTGTCCGAGGCAGGTGAGCTAAAACGCTTGCGCTGCCTGGGCAAGGTCGCGGCCTTGGCCGAGGTCCTGGCGGACACCACGCTGCCCGGGACCCTGGGGATCGCCCACACCCGCTGGGCAACCCATGGCGAGCCCGCGCAGCGCAATGCGCACCCGCACATTTGCCACGAGCGCTGCGCCCTGGTGCACAACGGCATCATCGAAAACCATGAGACGCTGCGGCAGCAGCAGCGCGATGCCGGGCACAGGTTCACGTCAGAGACGGACACCGAGGTCGCGGTCCACGCAATTCACGACGCGCTCGAGGCCGGGCTCGACCTGACCGAGGCCGTGCGCGACTGCTGCCAACGCCTGCAAGGCGCCTATGCGCTTGGCGTGATCGACCGTCAAGACCCCGAGCGGCTGGTCGCCGCCCGTCGCGGCAGCCCGCTGGTGATTGGCGTGGGCTTTCAAGAGTATTTCATCGCCTCCGACGTGCCGGCCCTGCTGCCGGTGACCAATCGGTTTATCTTTCTTGAAGACGGCGACCTCGCCGAGCTGACGCGCACCTCCTTGCACATCTGGAATGCCGACGGGCAGGAAGTCGAGCGGCTCGTGCGCACCTCCACCCTTTCGGTTGATGCCACCGAGCGCGGCCAGTACCGGCATTTCATGCTAAAGGAGATCTACGAGCAGCCGCGCGCCATCGCCGAAACCCTGGAGGGACGCCTTGGCGCCGACCATGTCCTCCCCGCGGCCTTCGGCACCGAGGCCGAGGCGCTGTTCGCACAGGTGCGTGCGGTCACCATTGTCGCCTGCGGAACCAGCTTTCATGCCGGTCTGGTGGCCAAGCACTGGATCGAATCACTCGCCGGCATCCATTGCCAGGTGGAGGTGGCCAGCGAATACCGCTACCGCCAGCACGTGGTGCCGGAAGCATCCCTGTTTGTCACCATCTCCCAATCCGGCGAGACCGCGGACACCCTCGCTGCACTGCAGATGGCCAAGCAGGCCGGCTACCTCGGCACGCTCGCCATCTGCAATGTGGCCGAGAGCTCGCTGGTGCGCGAATCCGAACTGCAACTGCTGACCCGCGCCGGCCCAGAGATCGGCGTGGCCTCAACCAAAGCCTTTACCACCCAGTTGGCCGCCCTGCTGCTGCTGACACTCGCGCTTGGGCATCGGCGTCACCTGAGCGCTGAGCGCGAGGCCCATGCCGTCGCAGTCCTGCGCAACCTCCCAACCCAGATTGAGCGCGCGCTCACCATCGACGAGGCCGTCGCGGAACTAGCCCAGCATTTCGTGGAGAAGCATCACACGCTTTTCCTCGGGCGCGGGGAGCAGCACGCCATCGCGATGGAGGGCGCGCTCAAGCTTAAGGAAATTTCCTACATTCACGCCGAGGCCTATCCGGCCGGCGAGCTCAAGCACGGCCCCTTGGCCTTGATTGACGAAGACATGCCAGTGGTGGCAGTCGCGCCCAACAATGCCCTGCTCGAGAAGCTCAAATCCAATCTCGAGGAAGTGCGCGCTCGGGGAGGCGAATTATTCGTCTTTGCAGACGATAAAGTGGCCTGGCAGCAAGCCGATGGCGTACATGTGCGGCGGCTGCCGGAGACCGATGACCTGATCGATCCGCTGGTGTTCAGCATTCCGATGCAACTGCTGGCCTATCATGTGGCCGTGCTGAAAGGCACGGATGTTGACCAACCACGCAATCTTGCCAAATCCGTCACCGTCGAATAGCCTATCCACCCCGACCAGCGCACACGCCCTGAGTCAATGGACAGAGTCAAACCGGTGTCGCCGGGCCTAGCACGCGACCTTGATCAACACCACCAGATGCACGATCTTGTGGGCTCTGCTTGAAAAGTGTAGGCTCAAACCTGCGCGGTCGAAGATACCCCGTCCCGGCTGCCGGTCTCCCGTTCACCGAGCTTTTTGGCGTATTTCACAGAATTGGTCAGTCTGCGTCGCGGAGTCATAAAGGTTATGCTGAAGCAGCCGCTTTCGTCTTCATGAGACGATCGATACCATGCGCGTTTCGCCTTGAGCATTTCCCCATCGGGGTTAAAATGGCGCCCATGCAATCATATTCTGCGGTCGCCTTAATCATGAGCCGTCACCGGGTAGCACCGGTCGCTTCATGCAGGCGAAATTTTTAGCCCGCGCAGCACTCCCATGGACAGCGATCAAATCAACTGCATTGAAAATTCCGAGATCATCGCGAAGGTTCTCACCAAGCATTTCAAGGCGCGGGGGAAGCTCTGCCTGTCAACAATCGGTGGCGATTGCAAGGCCAACTCAAAAATTGTCGACAACGACCCCTTTGCTGAGTACATGCTGCTCGACGCCTTGCCGCCCCCCATTGGCGAAACCATCGAGAACGAAGAAAAACTCGAAATCCGCGGCTCGATCGAATCCCTCTACAGCTGGTTCCATACTGACCAACTCGATGTCGTCATCGAAGATGGCGAGCGCTATTACGAGATTCCTTACCCCGACAAGCTCTATCAGCTGCAGCGGCGTAACGCCTTTCGCATTCAGCTGCCCCCGCGCCTCACGGCGACCATGACCGGCGAGATCGAAAGCCCGGTCCGAGAAGAAGCACATCCGTTTCGCGCCATGTTACACAATTTGTCTGCCACGGGCGCCGCCATGTGCGTAAGCGGAAAGACCGCCTCTTTGATCAGTGAGGGCACCAGTCTCTACCAGAGTCGCATCCGGGTTCCGAACATTCTTGATGTGACCGTCGATGCCGAGGTGCGCAACTGCCGCCCCGGAAACGGCGACGGCGACCTGGTCCTTGGCCTGGAATTTCTGTGCCTATCGAGAAAAGACGCCCACACGATCACCCGCGCGGTGATGGAAATCCAGCGCCAGGTGCTGGCCGAGTTCGAAGACTGACAGCGCGCGTTACTTGCCGGCGCCGCTCTTGCGGGCTTTAATCATCTGCTGACCAACGGCCTGATGGAGCAGCTTAAAGGTGCGCCGCTGGGCTTCCTGATTAGTCGTCTTGGGCTCACCGATAAGCCCGAGCCGTGCCTGAAAATAAGCCAGATCGGACTGGAGTTGGATCATAACCAGGCGCCGCTGGATAATTTCCTCACGCGCGTCAGGGCTCTCACCAATGTTTGGCGTGGGTGGCGCCTTGGCCGGGGCTTTATCGGTCATTCAGTCCTCGTTGCGCTGCGATTAGCTCTCAACACTTCTGGCAATTGTATTCCATGCGCGCACCGCGGTCTCGTGCCATGATTGCATAAGGACAAAACGCCACGCTCGGCGCTCCGCAACATCAATCCTTACTCACGCACGCTGACAGCGACCCACCCAATGAACGCGCTCCTTGAGCTTTTTCACGACTCATCCGCTTTTCACGGCGGCAACGCAGCCTTCATCGAGCAACTCTACGAGCGTTACCTGCGCGATCCCGCCAGCGTGGAACGCGACTGGCGTGAGCGCTTCGACGCTCTGCCCAAGCGTGCCGACGAAGACCTATCTCACCAGCGCGAGCGCGAGCACTTCACCCGCGCGAAAGACGCCCTAAGCAATGCCGGTTGGTCGGTTCAGCAGACGCCTCAGGCACGCGGCTCCCTGGACGGCGCTTTGGATGTCAACATCGCCAAGCAAGCTGCCGTGCTGCGGCTGATCAACACCTACCGCTGTCGTGGCCATCAGCTTGCCGACCTTGACCCCTTGCGCCTGCGCCCGCCGCCCGAGGTGGCGGATATGGAGCCAAGCTACCACGGCTTGCTCGAGAGTGATCTGGATCAAGTCTTTCACAGCGGATCGCTCTACGGCCCCGAGCATATGACGCTGCGCGAAATCATCGCCCGGCTCGAGCGCAGCTACCGCGGCAGCGTCGGCTGCGAGTATATGCACATCACCACCACGCCTGAGAAGCGGTGGGTGCAAAAACGCGTCGAGAGCTACCAGGCGCGCCCGGAGCTGACCGCCAAGGACCGCCGCTGGCTGCTCCAGTTGCTCACCGCGGCCGAGGGCATCGAGCAGCATCTACACCGGCGCTATGTCGGACAAAAGCGTTTCTCGCTCGAGGGTGGCGAGGCGATGATCCCGCTGCTCGATGAGCTCATCCAGCGCGCGGGGCGCGACGGCGCGCGCGAGATCGTCATCGGCATGGCCCATCGCGGCCGCCTCAACGTGCTGACCAATGTACTGGGCAAGCCACCACAGGATATCTTTGCCGAGTTCGAGGGCCGGGTCGCGCTCAAATCGGGCCAGCGCGCCGGCGACGTGAAATACCATCTCGGTTTCGCCAGCGATGTCGACACCCCGGGTGGACCGGTGCACCTGGCACTGGGTTTCAATCCGTCCCATCTCGAGATCATCAATCCGGTCATTCAAGGCTCGGTGCGCGCGCGCCAGCGCCGTCGCGGCGACCACGCCGGCAAACAGGTGCTGCCGGTGCTAATTCATGGCGACTCAGCCTTCGCCGGTCAGGGCGTGGTGATGGAGACCCTGCAGCTGTCGCAGACGCGCAGCCATGGCACCGGTGGCACGGTGCACATCATCATCAACAACCAGATTGGCTTCACCACCAGCAATCCACTCGACACCCGCTCGACGCTCTATTGCACCGATGTCGCCAAGATGGTCCAGGGGCCCGTGTTTCATGTTAACGGGGATGATCCCGAGGCAGTGATTTTTGTCACCCGCATGGCGCTCGATTTTCGCAACCGCTTTCGCCGCGATGTCTTTATCGATCTGGTCTGCTACCGCCGCCTCGGCCACAACGAGGCCGACGAGCCGGCGGTGACCCAGCCGCTGATGTATCGCAAGATTCGCCAGCACCCGAGTGCACGCGCCATCTATGCCCAGCGTCTGATCGCCGCCGACGATCTGACCGCGGACGCCGCCGATGCCATGATGGCCGACTACCGCCACGCCATCGAGCATGGCCTAGTGGTCACCCGCCCGGTGCTGCATGAAAATGAGCAGGGTGCTCGCGCCAACTGGCGCACCGACTGGCGCCGCTTTGCCGACAGCCACTGGACCGCACCCCACGACACCGCCCTCCCCCTGAATGACATACGTGCGCTGGCTGAGCGCCTGTTGCGCCTGCCTGACGGCTTCGAACTGCACCCGCGGGTGACCAAGATCTGGTCCGAACGCCGCCAGATGGCCGCCGGCGAGCAGCTGATCAACTGGGGCTTTGCCGAGAACATGGCCTACGCCAGCCTGCTGGAGGCCGGCACCCCGGTGCGGCTATGCGGTCAGGATGCCGGGCGGGGCACATTTTTTCATCGCCATGCGAAAATCCACTGTCAGGCCAGCGGCGATGAATACACGCCGCTGCAGCATCTCAGCGCGGATCAAGGCGCTTTCGTCGCGATTGACTCCATCCTCTCAGAGGAAGCGGTGCTGGGGTTTGAATACGGCTTCGCGAGCGCGGAGCCCGACGCGCTGACACTCTGGGAGGCGCAGTTTGGCGACTTCGCCAACGGCGCCCAGGTGGTGTTTGATCAGTTCATCAGCTCCGCCGGCACCAAATGGGGACTTCAATGCGGCCTGGTCATGCTGCTGCCGCATGGTCTCGAGGGCCAGGGCGCCGAACATTCCTCCGCCCGACTCGAGCGCTATCTGCAGCTGTGCGCGGAGCACAATATGCAGGTTTGCGTCCCCACCACGCCAGCGCAAATTTTCCACCTGCTGCGCCGCCAGATGCTGCGCCCCTATCGGCGCCCGCTGATCGTGATGACGCCCAAGAGCCTGCTGCGCCACCGCCTGGCGGTCTCCGCGCTTGAGGACCTCAGCCGCGGCGGCTTCCAGCCGTTGATTCCCGAATGCGACCCGCTGCCGAGCGAAGGCATCGAGCGCGTTGTTTTCTGCAGTGGCAAGCTGTACTTCGACCTGCTTGAAGAACGCCACACCCGGGGCTTAGAAAATGTCGCCCTGGTGCGCATTGAACAGCTCTACCCCTTTCCGAAAGAGGAATTTGCCGCCACACTGGCCAACTACGCCGAGGTGGAGGAATTCATCTGGTGCCAGGAAGAGGCCCAGAACCAGGGCGCCTGGGATCTGATCAAGCACCGCTTTCAGGCGCTGATCCGCGAGGGCAAACGGGTCTATTATGTTGGCCGACCGGCCTCGGCGGCACCTGCCGTTGGGCATCGCTCGGTACATCTCGAACAGCAGCAACGGCTGATCGACCAAGCCTTGACCGGTCGCGTCAGCCCCAGCATGAATCACAACATCGATCGCATTTCTCCATCGCCATGACAACCAATCATCACCATGACAACTGAGGTTCATGTCCCCGCCCTGCCTGAGTCCGTTGCCGATGCGACGATACTCGAGTGGCACAAAAACCCCGGCGACCCGGTGCGCGCCAACGAGACCCTGCTCGACCTCGAGACCGACAAGGTGGTACTGGAAGTCCCAGCCCCCTGCGATGGCGTTCTGCAAGAGATTCTGGCCAAGGCCGGCGACACCGTCAGCGCCGAGACCCTGCTCGCGCGCATCGACGAGAGCCAGGCGGGCACCCAAGCTCAAGCGCGGCCTTCCGATCAGCCGCCAACCCCTCACCCGAGCGCCGAGCGCGACACCCCGGTCGCACCGGCCGCGCGGCTGCTGATCACCGAGTTGGGGCTGGATGCGTCGCAAATACCGGGCAGCGGCCGCGATGGGCGCATTCACAAGGCCGATGTGGTTGCCTGGCTCGACCGCCACGAAGCGACCGAGCCCGAGGCCGACGGCGACCAGGCAGCCTTCTTGCACGAGGCCGACGCGTCGGCGAGCACCCAAGCCAGTGCCCGCGCGCCAGCAACGGATGAGACGCGACCGCAGCAGCGGGTTCCGATGACCCGCCTGCGCGCGCGCATTGCCGAGCGCCTGCTCGCGGCACAACAGCAAACCGCCGCGCTCACCACCTTCAATGAGGTCGACATGAGCGCCGTGCTGGCGGTGCGCGCCCGCTACCGCGATGCCTTCGAGCAGCAGCACGGCGTGCGCCTTGGCATGATGTCGTTTTTCGTCAAGGCCGCGGTGGCTGCGCTCCAGCAATTCCCCATCGTCAACGCCACCATCGACGGCAACGACATTCTCTATCATGGCTATTACGACATCGGCATTGCGGTCAGCACCGAGCGCGGCTTGGTGGTCCCCATCCTGCGCGACTGCGACCGCCTCGGCCTGGCCGAGATCGAAGCCGGAATCACCACCTTTGGCAGTAAAGCGCGTGACGGCAGCCTGAGCTTTGACGAACTCACCGGCGGAACCTTCTCCATCACCAACGGCGGCGTTTTCGGCTCTCTGCTCTCGACCCCTATCGTCAACCCGCCACAGAGCGCCATTCTCGGCATGCACAAGGTCGAGGAGCGCCCGGTGGCCATCGACGGGCAAGTTGCCATTCGCCCAATGATGTATCTCGCGTTATCCTATGATCATCGGCTGATCGATGGACGCGAAGCAGTGCGCTTTCTCGTGGCGATCAAAAATGCCGTCGAAGACCCGACCAGACTCTTGCTGAATTTATAATCTGGTCACGCTAGCGCCAGAGGATTACCGCCACCAATGAAGGTCATGATCCGTGTCGACCGCGTCGCCGCCGTCCTTGCCGGCTGCGACATCTATGGTGATCTGATCGCCGAAGTCGACCCGCGTGAGCTCAATCTTGACGAGCGCAACGCGCTCGCCTTCGCACCGGAACAGCACGGCGTCACCGACCTAACCGCGCCTTTGCCGACACCCGGCAGCTACCCGGCTCCACCAGAAACGGCCACGCCAGATATCCGCGCCTGGCTGCGCTGGCGCATCAAATGCGCACGCATCCACGAGCTCGCCCTGATCCAGCAACGGGCCGAATGGAAGGCCCAGGCCGACGCCTACCTCAGGTACTGGACGCAACAGCCCCCGGAGCGCTTTATCCGCAAGGACTGGCCGGCCATTTACTACAGCGCCGCCCTGCCCGCCGGAGACGTCGAAGCCCCACCCCTGCCGGAGCGCGATGCCACCGAGGAGCTCGCACGCATCGAGCAAGTCCTGGCCGAAAAGCTCGACGAAGCGCGCGAGCTCGCCGAGCAGCGCAACCGCGACATGGAAAAGCAAAAGGCCCAGGCCGCCGCCCGGCGGCAAGCGTCCCAGCAGCGGCGCACCCAGCAGCTCGCCACCTGGGTCGAGAACCACATGGATGACAACGCCAGGGCCAGATTCAAGCTCAACCTGCTGCCAGAGGATGAAATCCTCGACGCCATCCGCGCAGCCGCCTACGAACCCTTCGACAGCCTTGAGCGTTATCGCAAAATCCGCTTCGACGACATCACCCACGGCGATCTGTGTCTGGAAGGCCAGAGCCTGGATTGCGACACCGATGAAGCCAAGCATCTCAGCGCCGAGCAGTTCGAGCGCTTCCGCGCGATCGAAGCCGCCGCCCCCGAGGGCGCCAAGCTCAAGGCACTCATCCACAGCTGCGCCTGCGAGACCTGCAATGCCGGCACCATCCGCCGCAGTGTGCAGGTAGTGATTCCCGTCGGCGAGCTCTTGTTCAGCCGCGAGTATGCACTTGACTCTGGTGGCCAGACGGCACCCGCCGATGCACCAGCATCCGAGCAGCAGCGCCCGCCACCCGCCAATGCGCCAGCCTCCGAGCAACAGCAGCGCCCGGCGCCCGCCGCAGAGCAACAATACGCCAGCGACTGAGAACCGCCACTCCTTCGTCGCAGTCAGCCATGGCTCATTTGTATGTTGCCGTCACCGCCCACGGCTACGGGCATCTAGCGCAGGTCGCGCCCGTCATTCACGCGCTGCGTCAGCGCCTTCCCGCGCTGCGCGTCACCCTGCAGGGAAACCTGAATCCCGAAGTCGTCCGCTACCGCCTGCCGGCGGGCGTCGAGCAGGTCGCGCACGCCGCCGATGTCGCCCTGCCGATGGACAACCCGCTACAGGTGCGCTGGGAGCAAGGGCTCGCGCTCTACCAAGCGTTCGAGGCCGACTACGACCGCCATCTCGCGCACCAGATCGCACTCCTGGAAGACGCCCGCCCGGACCTGCTGCTGGCCGACATCCCCTGGCTCCCACTCGATGCCGCCCGCCAACTCGGCATTCCAGCCGCGGGCCTGTGCTCCTTAAACTGGCTGGATATTCTGCAACAGAGCCCAGTCGGCGAACGCCTCCCCAAGGCTGTAACGGCCCGCCTGCAATCGGCGTATGCCGGTGCCAAGTTATTCATTCGCCCGGCCCCGTCCATGGCCATGCCCTGGCTGGAAAACAGCATCGCCGTCGGTCCCATCGCCGAACAGCGCCCGCGCGATCCAAAGGGTTTGCGCAAGCAGCTGGGATTGGCACAGGATCAGCGCCTAATCCTGATGCAATTCGGCGGCACCGGCACCCTAGCACTCGACCCAGAACCACTCGCACGCGCGCGCATGCAGCTTCTCACCGCCGACCCCGGCATTCCCGCAAGCTCCACGGTCAGCCGCATCGGCGGCCCAGGACTCGGCATGCTCGAAGTACTCGCCTCCTGCGACGCCATGATCACCAAGCCCGGCTATGGCAGCTTCGCCGAGGCCGCCTGCCATGGCATACCCGTGCTCTATGTCCCCCGCGATGACTGGCCCGAAACCCAAGCACTGATCGACTGGCTGCGCCACCAGGTACCCACCGACGTCATCGCGACCGAACGGCTCGCACGCGGCGACATCGTCGAACCCCTCGAGACACTGCTAGAGCAAACCCGCCAGTCCAACCACAAACCCGTCGCACCAACCGGCATCGACCAAACGCTCAAGCATCTCCTGCCCTGGCTGCAGCGCAGCTCGTCATAGCAGAAACGACAGATGAACTTTGGGTTTCGGGTCGGGTAACGGGCGCGGGGGTCTCCAGCGGCAGGACGCCGCTGGGAAGCCTACAGGGATGTATTCACGGCGTCCCCCGCGACCGTTATCCGACCCGAAACAAGCCGCAAACTCACGGCTCATTCCGCTAAGGATCGGCGATATAGCAATCACAAATGCGTTTTCGGCTTAAAGCACCAATCAACGGCCAGCAGCAAACTCACAAGCCGCCAGCGCCTCTCTCGCCCGCGCCACAGCAGCGCGGACCTGGTTCGGAGCAGTGCCGCCAAAGTGATCACGCGCCGCCACCGAGCCCTCAAGCGTCAGAATGGAAAAGACATCCTCGCCGATTGCCGGCGAGAACCGGCGCAGCTCCGCCAGACTGAGGTCCGCCAGATCGCAGCCGCGCTCCACGCCAAGCGCCACCGCGCGCCCGACAATCTCGTGCGCATCGCGAAAAGGCACACCCTTGCGCACCAGATAGTCGGCCAGATCAGTCGCGGTGGTAAAACCCTGCAAGGCCGCCGCGCGCATACGCTCGCGATTGCAGCGCAGCGCGCCCATCATGTCGGTGAACACCTTCAGCCCACCGCGCAGCGTGTCGGCGATGTCGAACAGCGGTTCCTTGTCCTCTTGATTATCCTTGTTGTAAGCCAGCGGCTGAGCTTTCATCAGCGTCAGCAAAGCCACAAGATGGCCGAACAAGCGCGCGCTCTTGCCGCGCAGCAACTCAGGCACATCCGGGTTTTTCTTCTGCGGCATGATCGAAGAACCAGTGCAGAAGGCATCAGACAGCGTAATAAAGCCGAACTGCGCCGAAGACCAGATGATCAGCTCCTCGGAAAAGCGCGACAGATGCATACCGATAATGGCCGCGGCAGCGCTAAATTCGATGGCGAAATCCCGGTCGGACACGGCATCGAGCGAGTTTGCCGCCGGGCGGTCGAAACCGAGCAGTTCGGCGGTGTAGTCGCGGTCGATCGGGTAGGTAGTTCCGGCCAGGGCGGCGGCACCAAGCGGCATCACATTAATACGCCGGCGCGCGTCGCGCAGGCGCTCAAGATCGCGCTCGAGCATTTCGTACCAGGCCATCATGTGGTGACCGAAGGTAACCGGCTGCGCCGCCTGCAGGTGGGTAAACCCCGGCAAAACAGTCGCGGCCTCGCGCTCAGCCAGATCGACCAGCGCCTGCTGCAGCCCGCGAATAGCCCGGCTGATGTGGTCCACTTCCTCGCGCAGCCATAGGCGAATATCAGTCGCAACCTGATCATTGCGCGAACGTCCGGTATGCAGGCGCTTGCCGGCATCACCAATGTCGGCGGTCAGCGCCGCTTCAATGTTCATGTGCACATCTTCGAGCGGCACCGACCAGGGGAAGTTATTCTGCTCGATACGTGTTGCAATCCGCTCAAGACCCTCGACAATGGCCTGGCACTCACCGTCGCTTAAAATTCCCTGACGCGCGAGCATGCGCGCATGCGCCTGGGAGCCCTGAATATCCTGCCGATACAAGCGTCGATCAAAGCCTACCGAGGCGGTAAAGGCCTCGACAAAGGCGTCGGTCGGTTCGTTAAAGCGCCCTGCCCAGGGCTTTTGACTAGACTCTGGTTGTTGCATGAGTTCCGCCGCAAACGGTGAATGGCTATCGCAAATCGCCGTTAATGCCTAAAGTTATATGATCGAATCGGTGGTGAGAGAACAAATGAGACGCCCGCCCCAGGCTGAACCAACGCCAGCTGATCCCACCAAGGCTGATCCCACCAAGGCGAGTCTGCTACCTGACTTCTGCAGCCTGCCGATGGTGCTGGGCGTGGTTATTTACGCCGAGCTGCTGGCGATTCTGATCACTCTGACCTCGCCGCAGCCGCTGACGACATTCTGGACCAGAATGGGGCCGCTGTCAGTTTTCGTCCAGCTGATCGCCCTGCTCAGCGCCGCGCTCCTGTGCGGCGCGCGACCGTTGCTCGGACGCGTCGATGCCCGTCTCGGCGCGCTCAGCGCGCTCGCCATGATTATCGGCGCGAGCGCCGCAGTCACCTTCGGCGCTGCTCTGCTGATTCCGCAGGAGATGACTCAAGCCCTGTTTCCGCGCGACGGCCTTGGTGGACTCATACTGCGCGCGCTTTGCATCAGCGCCATCGTCGGCGCGCTCATGTTGCGCTACCTTTATTTACATCAGCAATGGCGTTCCCAGGTGGAAGCGGTCGCCAATGCCCGCTTCAAAACCCTACAGGCAAAGATTCGCCCGCATTTTCTGTTCAATAGCATGAATACCATTGCCAGCCTGACGCGCACCGACCCCAAGCTCGCTGAGGAGACAGTGCTGGATTTGGCAGATTTGTTTCGTGCCTCGCTGGCTGCGGATACCGACACCGCCACCCTGAGCGAAGAATTCGAGCTGGCGCGCCGTTATCTGAATATCGAACAGCAACGCCTTGGCGCGCGTATGCGCGTAGAGTGGGACATCGCGCAGGTACCAGAAGATGCTCTGCTACCGCCATTAATTCTCCAGCCCCTAGTCGAGAACGCTGTTTACCACGGCATTCATCCCTCCATGCATCCGGGCTATATCCGCATCAGTGCGCGCTATCGTCACGGGCAAATTCATGTAACCATCGTCAACAGCCTGCCAGCGGACGGGGAGCGCGTTAGATCGAGCCCCCGCGGCCACCGGATGGCGATCGATAACGTCAGTCAGCGACTCGATGCGATGTTCCCCGGAACCGCCAGCCTGCGCCACGGTGCCAAAGACCAGGAATACCTGGTGCGATTCGCCTTTCCTCACCCCAGGAGACGGGCATGAAGATACTCATCGTCGATGATGAAGCTCATGCACGCGAGCGCCTGCGCCGCCTGATTGGCGAGCTCGATGGCGATTATCAGCTGGTCGCCGAGGCCGACAATGGTGCCGATGCGCTGCGCCGCTGTGTCGAGACCAACGCCGATCTGGTGCTGCTCGACATCCGCATGCCCGGCATCGACGGGCTCAGCGCCGCCGAGCAGCTGGCGCGGCTCAATCCGCCGCCGGCGGTTATCTTGATTACCGCCTATCCCGAGTACGCGCTGGAAGCATTTGAGCATCAGGTCGCGAATTATCTGGTCAAGCCAGTCCGCGGCGAGCGGCTGCGCGAGGCGCTCGAGCGGCTGCATGTCGTTACCAGACCGCAGCAACAGCCGCCGGAGGATGGCAGCACGCCATCGGCCTCCCCGCGGCGCTATCTGAGCGCCCAGTATCGCGGTGGGGTGCAGACGGTGGCGGTGGAAGATATCCTGTTCTTGCAGGCCGAGCAGAAATACGTCACCGTCCATCACGGCAGCGGCAAGCTGCTGATCGATGAATCACTCAAGACCCTGGAGCAGGAGTTCCCCGGGCGCTTTTTGCGCATTCATCGCAGCACCCTGGTCTGCGCCCGACGCCTGATCGGACTCGACAAAAGCCCGGATGGTGGGATTCTCGCCGTCCTTGACGGCAGTGACCAACGCCTGCCCGTGAGCCGCCGCCACCTGCCCAACGTGCGCCGCTTTTTGCGCGCCAGCTGAATTCGCTCCCGGCAAAATACGCATTATCGATGCGGCAGCCCCGCGCAAATCGCTATACTCCCCGGTCTGAATTTTTTTGACCCTTTTGCACCGGACCTCATGTCATGACCGATACCCTCAAGATCGCTACCCGCAAATCCCCCCTTGCCATGTGGCAGGCCGAGCATGTCGCCGCCGCTCTCGGTCGCTTGCACCCGGAGTTGGAGGTTGAGATCGTCGGCATGACCACCCGTGGCGATAAGATCCTCGACGCCCCCTTGGCCAAGGTCGGCGGCAAGGGATTGTTCGTCAAAGAGCTTGAACAAGGCATGCTCGAGGGCACCGCAGACATTGCCGTGCATTCAATGAAAGACGTCCCCGTCGGCTTCCCCGATGGGCTGCATCTGGCCGCCATCCTAGAGCGTGAGAATCCGCACGATGCTTTCGTCTCCAATCGCTTTGCAAGCATCGATGAGCTGCCCCAGGGCGCCTGCGTCGGCACCTCCAGCCTCAGGCGCCAATGCCAGCTCGCCGCCCGCCGCCCTGATCTGCGCATCGAGCCGCTGCGGGGCAATGTCAACACCCGCCTGGCCAAGCTCGACGACGGCGCCTATGACGCCATCATCCTGGCCGCCGCCGGGCTGATTCGCCTTGGCTTTGGCGAGCGCATCCGCGCCACCTTGCCACCGGAGCAGAGCCTGCCAGCGATCGGCCAGGGCGCCATCGGCATCGAGTGTCGCAGCGACGATGCCCGCGTCAATGCCTTGATCGCCCCGCTGCACCACGCCAGCACCGCCGAGCGCGTTCTTGCTGAGCGCGCCATGAACGAGCGCCTCGACGGCGGCTGCCAGGTGCCCATCGCCGGCCATGCCATCCACCAGGACGGACAGCTTTACCTGCGCGGGCTGGTCGGCACCCCGAATGGCCTGCGCCTTCTGCGCGCCGAGGAAAGCGCCGCCCCCGATCAGGCCGAGGCCATGGGCACGCGCGTGGCCGAGGCGCTGCTTGCACAGGGCGCCGATGAGATTCTCAGCGCGCTGAGTGAAGAATGACAAACCCTGCCCGCAACTCAATAGCGCGCGACCTGCCGGACGGCTCGCTCCCCGGCCCCCCGTGCGATCTCGGCGGCCAGACTGTGCTAGTCACCCGCCCGGCGGAGCAGGCAGCGCCGCTGTGCGCACTGGTCAAGCAGGCCAATGGCGAGCCGCTGCTCTTCCCCACCGTCAGCATTCGCCCATCGGACCATGCGGGGGAAGCACAGCAACGCCTGCAAGAGCCCTGGGACATCCTGATTTTCATCAGCCGCAACGCGGTCAATTTCGCGCTCAAGCTGTTGCCCGGCGGGAAGCTTCCTGCCGCGCCGCCCGCGGGACCGATGATCGCCGCCGTTGGCGCGGCCACGGCTGCAGCTCTGGGCGACGCGGGACGCACGCCCGACCTGATCCCCAGCCAGCATTTCGACAGTGAAGGCTTACTTGAGCTGCCCGAGCTCACGCAGGTGCAGGGCCGGCGCATCCTGATCGTGCGCGGAGAAGGCGGCCGACCGATGCTCGGTGACACCTTGGCGCAACGCCAGGCCAATGTTGTCTACGCTGAGGTCTACAGCCGTGGCCTGCCCGAGCGCGATGCCACGGATCAGTTACCGCTCTGGCATGAAAAACTCAAGCTGCTGACCGCCACCAGCGACGAGGTGCTGCACAATCTCCACCGCCTGGTGCCCGAGTCCGAGCACCCCTGGCTGCGCACCCTGCCGCTGGCCGTCTACAGCAATCGCACCGCCGCCAGCGCGATGGAGTTGGGCTTTCGCACCGTGGCTGTCGCCTCCGAATCGAGCGACCCGGCCCTTGTCGATGCGCTATGCCGGCTGGCGCAGCGCGCACCGCGCTAGCGAATATCCCCCGGCTGATCATTGCGCAGGTAGGCTTCTTCCTCGGGTGTCAGGTCGACCTCATCAAAGCCGTTGATCATCGGCATAACATGCTCGCGGAAGGAGTGGCCGGTGGTCAGCATGTAAACATGGATAAGCACGAAGGCCAGAATCAAAAATGCCGCTGCCGTGTGCACCTGGGCGATATTGCTCAGCCATACCGGCGCTCCTGGAAGGCCGCTCCAGAGAAAATAGAACAAATACAAAAGCCCGGTGATCCAAATCGCCGGAAAGAGCACAATCTTTAGCATCAGGTAGGCCAGCGCCTGTAGCGGATTGTGCTTGCGCCAATAGGCCTTGCGGTAAGGATGGCGTTCCCCCTTGAAAATGCCATAAGCATAGAATCTTAGCACCCCCCACATGCCCTGCCAGGTGGGGATAAAATGCCGCCAGGTGCGGGTGGTGAACAACCAGAACACGCTAAAGGCCCACAGCAGCAACAGCGCCAGAGCCGCGCCTGTATGCAAGGTCACCGCAGTTCTGAAGCTCAGTAGCTGATGAAAGCCGTGCAGCCCAAAGCCCGTAACCAGCAGCACCAGGATCAACAGCATTTGCGCCCAGTGCCAGAAGCGCTCAAACAGACTGAAGATTTTAACCCGTTGAATCGTCATCAGTGGCGCGCTCCCTTGGGTGAGAAAATGCGGATGAGACTGTGAATGATGATGCCCGCCAGGGTGCCACCAACCAGCAGGGTGCCGATGATGTCCAGCCAGTGGTTATGATCCCGCCCGGGAAGATAAATCCCCTCCACCGAGGCCAGACGGCTCGCCTTTGGCTGATGGCAGTCGCGGCAGGCCAGCGCGTTCTCTTTGGGCGCGACCATGTGGGTGATGGGCCACCATGACAGCGTCTCGATAAAGCCAAACTCGCCTGAGTACTCCAGCCCGAAATCCGCCATGCCCTTGGCGATGGCCGCGCCCATGTCGTAGTTGCCCCAATAGGCCGCCTTATCCTCGCCCCAGAGCTTGGTATAGACCAGCGTCCCCCGCCCCTTGTCATAGGGTTGCCAGGTATGCATGCGCTTGAACGGCCAGATGCGCGAGCTCGGATCATCGTGCGAGCCGCTAAAGCCGTTGATCTCAATAAATTCCGCATTCGGGTCGAACTGGGTATCGATGGTGGTATAGCGCATCTGCCCGTCGAACCAGGCATATTGCGGGATCACATTCTCGTCATAGGTAAAGTCGCCCTTGATCGACTTATAGGTATAACGGTGCTCACCATTGCCCTGGATATAGCCTTCCTCGTGGTAGCCCTCGCCATCGCGGGTCTTACCAGAGGTGCGCCAGTCCCAGTCAACGATAGTCGCCACGCCACCACGCGCGAACTCAGGAATATGGCAGGTCTGGCAGGCAACGCTCTGCACATGATCATTGAGCTTGAAATTGGCCAGTGAATCGACCGGATGCGGCGCCAGCCCATGGCAGGACTCACAGGTGGCGACATCGGTGCGCATGCCCGGCTGGCCGGTGCCCTCAAGATCCTTCGACACCACCTGATAGCGACTGCCGGCCCAAATATGCCTGCTAGTGATATGGCAGGCGGTGCAGGCGAAGTTGAGCCCGTCCTCGCCCATGTGCACATCAAGCCGGCGCGGCGGCGCTTTCAGCGCGCTCGATAGATCGCCGTGCTTCACATTGTCGCCGCCGCCGCCGTAGAAGTGACAGGTACCGCAGTTGGCGCGCTCGGGCAGGCCAACACTCTGCGCAACGGCAGGGAAGTCGATCGGCGGCTTGCCCTCAAACATCACCGAGCAGGCACTGTTTCCGGGGCTGTTTGGGGTTTTGTAGTAGGTGCCGGTGGTCTCGTGACAGACCAGGCAGTCGATCTTGGTCTCGTCGCTGAAGTCGAAGCTTTCGTCCTTCCAGCCATAACCGGCGTGACACTGCGCACACATCCCCTCGTTACCTCGGGAATTGGTGCAGAAATTATTGATTAAATAGCGTTTACCCAGTTGCTGCCCGGTATCAGGATTCACATAGGACCAGGTCCAATGGATGTTCTGCATGAAATGCTTGCCAGTCTCGGTGTGGCAGCCAAGACAGGCTTTGGTCACCTCCGAGCCATCGGCAAAGGGACCTTTGAGCTGATCAAACTTGCTGTGGTCCGCCGTCCCGCCCTGCAGCGGACCGGACACCTGCGTGCGGTTGTCTGGCGTGGCCGGGGGCGTGGGCCAGCCGTCGTGTGCCGCCTCGGCAAGAACACTCGGCGCCCCACCCAGGATCAAGACACCCAAGCTTAAGGCCGCCACAATCCGCACGGCCAGTATTCGCAAGGCCAGTATCCGCAAAGCTAGTATCCGTGCGATCAAGCTTCGCCCGATCAAGCTTCGCCCGATCAGACTTGGCGGCCGCGGAACTTGAACCGGCGGCGAACAGGAAAACCAGGTACAGTGACGCATACAATCGACTCCTTTGGCAGTTTGGTGTGGCTATTGTTTTCGGATACCAGATAGCAAGCCGCTACCGGCGCACCACGACCACAAATCCAGCATCGTCGAAGATTGCAAACTTGTCAGTGACTTCGCGCAACCAATCAAAATTGTCCGAGCCAATTTTAGGGAAATCAAAATGCTGAAAAGTTGGCAAATTTCCAATTCTTTTCTCGCCAACTTGTTCAACATGATCAATACTTTGAGTTACAATAAAACGAGCAGACCCGCGACGATGACTGTCGCCTACAGACAAGCCCGCGCAGGCTCCATATAACACTCTGTTTTCGTAGACATTAACGCCCTTGCCCCAAGGCCCTAAACTCTACAAGACCCCAAACTTACACAAGGCATAGCCTCTCCATGATGATGTTGCGACCCAAACCCGCCTTTGCCTCGCCTCGCAGGCGCCGACGGATTGACCTGTTCAGCGCGGTCTTGGTCTTCGTCCTTCTTGGGCTGCCGATGTCGCTGATCTATCAGGTCTCGGTCCACTATCTTGGCGATAATCCCGCCATCGCCTTTGTCGATATGCTGCGCGTTGGGGAACCCTAGCCAAAGAGCTCGTTGCTCCCGGCTCCGGTACAATCAACGTACGACGAGAGCCGACGCACACTAATGCCCGCCAGCCAAACGCCCGATAAAGAGCAAGGACACCGCAGCACCCAGTCACTTCGTCGCAATGGAACGCCACATCTGACCCCAGGTCTTAGCCAGGGTCCGATCCCTCAGCGCGCGCTCAAACCGCGCCGGCAGCAACTCCTCACCTGCCTGCTGCTGCTGACACTCACACCCTTCTGGACTCTCACGCCTTCCTCGCCTGGCGCATACGCAGCCCCGTCCGATCCATTCCCCCGCCCACCGGCGTTGCAGCCGGCGATGCGCTTCTGGATGAGGATCTATTCTGAATTCGATATTTCCAGCGGCTTAATCCACGACAGCCGCGACCTGTCGATCATCTACACCCCGCTGTATCTGAACCAGGGCGCCCCCCTTGCCTCGCAAAACCGGGTGATTGAAGAAACCATCGCCCACTATCGCGCGGCCATGCTGGCGTTGGCCGAAGGCAAAAGAGCCGACCTCAATGCCTTTGAGCAGCACGCACTCGAGCCCTGGCGCCGGCGTGGCGGTCAGCCGCATGAGTTGCGCGAGGCGGCGGAACGCATCCGCTTCCAGCGCGGACAGGAGGATCGCTTTCGCGAAGGGCTGGAGCGCGCGCAGCCCTGGCAGCCCCAGGTCGAGACCATCTTCCGCGAGCGCGGGCTGCCTGTCGGTCTCGCCGCCCTGCCCCATGTGGAGTCATCCTACAACCCCAAGGCGATCTCCAAGGTCGGCGCCGCCGGCCTGTGGCAATTCATGCCCACCACGGCGCGGCGCTATATCCGGGTGGATGAGGAAATTGACGAGCGCTACGATGTCATTAAATCGACCCAGGCTGCGGCCAATCTGCTGCATCACAACTACTCGGTGCTCGAGCGCTGGCCGCTGGCCATCAGCGCCTACAACCATGGTCTAGCCGGCGTGCGCCGTGCCGTGCGCGCCACCGGCAGCCATGACATCGTGCGCATCATTGATGAATACCAGGGCAACCGCTTCGGCTTCGCATCGCGCAATTTTTATGTCGCCTTCATTGCCGCCCATGATCTGTCGGTCGCACCGGATCGCTATTTCCGCCCACTCGACCCGAGCGAGGCGCTTGAGGTCGTGGCACCGGCTTATCTCCCCGCGCCGCGACTCGCTGAGTTTCTCGGCATCAGCCTACACGACCTGCGCGCCGTCAACCCGCAGATGCATCACGATGTCTGGAACGGCAAGCAGCTGATCGCCCGCAATGACCGCCTGCGCCTGCCCCCGCCCATCGAGCAGCCGCTGGCCGAGCGCAAACTGGCCGAATTCTCCGCGCGCTTCGGGTTCGATGGCCAGCTACCGCTCACCTATTACGATCTCAGCTATGGGGAGTCGCTTTCCGGTGTCGCCCACCGGCTCGACACCAGTATCAGCGAACTGGTCGCCATGAACGGCCTCGACGACGCCCATGCGCTGCAAACCGGCCAGCGCCTGCGCATCCCGCGCGGAGAAGTTCCCATCCCACTCGGTCCCGGTGCAGCAATCCTGCTGCCAGAACTGCTCTCCCTGCAAACACCAGAAGAGGACACCCTGGCCATCGCCGCCGCCGCGCTCGACCAGGAGCCAACACCCGCGCCAACACCCGCACAAGCATCTCCAAGCCCGCCGGAGCTTGCCTCACAAGCCACCGCGCCGACTGAGGCCCCGCCGATCGCGGCCAACACCACGGCAGCCGACCAACCCGCGGATGTCGCGCAGCCACAGACCAGCATCCCCAGCGCCGGCACCCCAGATGCCCCCCCAGATGGCCTCCCAGATAGCCCAGCAGATGCCCTCCTAGCCTCTGTCGAGCCAGCCAACGCAACGCCCCTGGCCGAGACCCAGCCCGATCTCGCCGCCGACCCGACCGACTACAGCGTCTCCGCCGACGCCAGCATCGAAATCCAGGTTGCAGAAACGCTCGGTCACTATGCCCAGTGGCTAAAGGTCGATGCCAAACAACTGCGCGCCGACAATGCGCTTGGCGATGACAAGCCGCTGATGATCGGCCAGCGTCTGAAGCTGGATTTTTCGCACATTTCCGCGGAGCAGTTCGAACAGCAGCGCATCGCCTTCCATCGCAATCGTCAGCTCGACTATTTTGCGCAGTACCGCATCACCGGCGTCGCCGAGCACCTGATTCGTGAGGGCCAAAGCCTGTGGGACATCGCCGTCAAGACCTACCAGATCCCGCTCTGGCTGCTGCGACAATATAATCCGGACGTCGAAACCAACGCCGTGCTGCCACTCGACCGACCGCTCTATGTTCCCATCGTCGAGACCCGCATGAAATCCAATGCATCCCTAACAGCGGTGGGAAACCGATAAACGCGAGCGACGGATAACAGACCTCACCCCATAAGCCGGGCGAACCCTTTATCCGCGCGCCGAGCGAGCACAAGCAGCTCGTCAGGACGGGCTTTCGGGCTCAATCAGCCCAAGGCCAAACTGCCCCAGCCAGAGCATCACCGGCAGCACTGAGGGCAGAATCAAAGAACCAAAGTGGTAGCAGAGCGCCACCGCCTCGTGCTGCCAGGGTGAAAAACCCAGCAGTGGGCGCGCTTCCTCGCCGAGGTTAAAAGAGAGGACCTTCAGAATCTCCGCACCGATGCCGAACACCTGCCCCGCACTCAGCACCATGACCCCCAGCAGCCAGCCGAACAGCTTCTTCCAGTCCTCATCAATGGGCACAGCCAGCACCAGCGCCGTGTAAAGCGGCAGACTGAAACTGTATTTCAGCGGGTTGATCTCGAACAACAACTCGCCGACACCCTGCCCGGGCGCGCCCGATGGCACCAGTTTGGTGACCACATCCAGCCCCGGTCCCATCGTCTCGATGCCAGCAATCACGGCCGGAAACAGCCGTGGCAGCACCGCTTCCGTCAGCATCGCCAGCCACTGTGAGAGCAAGGGCGACAGGTAGTACCAGGCGCCGAAACACAGCGGCAGCCAGATAATCACGGCCACCACAAAGGGCCGCAGCCAGGCGCCAGGTTTAGCGCCAACAAAAAGCGGTCTGTCGCCGTTCATGCGATCGCACCGCCAGGCTGGGTGCGCGGCGGCCTGATCCAGTGCAGCCAGAACAGAAACACCAGCAGCACATCGAGCATAATCAGCGCCTGCCAAGCATAAAGATGCGCCCACTCGAAGAACGTTTGGTGCCACTGCCCAAGGTAAAAGAGCGTGATGATGCGCAGCAGATTCAGCACCTGCACCGTCAACACACCGCCAGCCAGGCCAATCAATCGATCGCGCCAACTCGCCGGATAAGCCACCATGGCCGCCACCAGCGCAATGGATTCCTCGACCCCATTGCAGCCCGCCTCAATCGACACGGCAAAGCCGTTTTCGCGGTTCCAGATCAGATTCTCTTGGGTCAACACCCGAGCGTCCCAAAGCTGAATGAGCCAGCCGCTCAGCGTTGCCACACTGTTGGTGAAAGGCACCACCACTGCGGCCTGCACCGAGGGCAGCCATTCGAGCACGAACAGGGCCGTCAAAAGCAAGGAAAAGCGAACAAAGAAGCCTCGCATAGGACTAGATGGCCTGCATCCGCATGCAAGACGACGGGCTCGACCTGATTGTCGAGCCCTGTCGCCCAGCTTAGCCTAACGCTCGCGCCTGACGCGAGCGCCGACGGCGACCAACATCATCAGCACCAGCAGCGCAAGCGCCCATTGCGAGAGGGTCGGAACGCTCTGAGGTGCCACGTTGGGCCCGCCGGGCAAGAACGTAAACGGGGTCGGCTCCGGATTCGTCTGCGGGTTAAGCGTGTCATCAGACGTCAACCCAACCAGCGGATCACCACCGTCCGGAGGCATCCATTCAGCGATTCCCTGATTTTCATAGGTCGTCACCGTCGTTGAGGCGACAGTCACATCGAAGGCGATCTGAAGCTTATTCACCGCCGTAGCGACCGTCGCATTCCAATCCGGGCCAAAATTCGCCACCACTCGCACCAGTCCGCGTGGGTAGGCCGGGCTTGGCTGATCAACTGCGCAGGAAACCACAGAGGTTATCCCGAAGGGAACACAGCTCGCATTGCCGCTCACGGTCATCCCTACCGGAGGCTCATCGGTGATCACCACACCGTTCAGAGCGATTGGGTTATCGTTGCCCCACTCCATGGTCCAGCGCACCAGAGACAATCCATTCTGCGTACCGATTTTCACCCCAAACGGCGGATCGAACACATAACCAAAAATGGTTTCAGCAGGATCCTCACCCGTAACCGGCGGGAGTTCGAGCGGATCACCGTTCTCATCGACCGGCGTCATGCTCACTTGAACAAGATTCACCAGGCTGGTATCGCGCATTTGCTCCAGATACCAGACCGCCGTTGCGCCAGGTGCCAATGGCAAGGACGACCCTGCACGCATGATCATCGCGCTTTGATCGCCGCCTGGTACCACCTGCAACTGCGGGTCATTGAAGACCGGGTCCGCCAATGCTGTCGTACCAGTATTGGTGAGTGCGACGCACCAGGTAATCGGCTTGGGCGCCCGACTCTTATCGACCACCGCCAGCTCCTTCACGCCTGGACAGCCGGCCCCGGCATCATGTCCCTGATAGACCGTCTTGAGCACCGCCAGCTCCGCTGGGGGTAGCGGATCAGCGCTCAGTTCGAGCAGATAGTCCTCCACTTCGCCATCCGGGGCCGATCCGGTCGCAACCAATCCCAGTCGCGAACTACAGCGGAAGCGCGCGTAACTGTCACCAAGCACGGCATTGCTGGGAACGTCAAATGGGTAGACCGTCCGGACACCCGCGCCCTGGAGCTGGTCGCTGACGATCTGCTCTTCCGCACCTGAGAACCGCCCGTCGCCATTAAAATCGATCCATCCGCTGAGGTAGCAGCCCGCACTGTCTCCTACGGTAACTGCGATCTGCGACTGACGGCCAAGCATGAGCGAAGTCAGGAACTCAACCCCATCCTCGTCATCGCCGGCGGTCACGCAACTGCCCGTGGTGGTGCCGCTGGCAGCCGTCTCATCGTCGGCCAGCGCGGTTACACCCTGCTGGGTGCCCGTATCAGCATCGACGCAGGTGCCCAGATAGGGCGTGCCGATCACCAACTCGTGGCTCGGACCACCGGAGGCTTCCGTCGTCTGATAGCTATCAGGCGCATCGCCAAAGTCCAGCTCCGTCGTGATCGGCTCTGGGCTCAGGTCGAACAGAGAGTCCTCCACTTCGCCATCCGGCGCCGCTCCCGTCGGTGCAAGCCCGCCGGCACTAGCGCAACGGAAGCGCGCATAAGCCGGTCCGAGCGTGGCGTCCGCAGGAACTGCGACCGTTAGCGGGGTCACGCTGCTCGCAGCCAGAACCTGATCCGTTGCAATCTGCTCATTGGCATCAAGGAAGTCGCCGTCGGCGTTGAAATCGATCCAAGCGTTGAGCGTACAGGCCGCCAAATCCGCAACGGTGATCTCAAGCTGCGCATCTTCCCCACGGCGCAGTGGATCAAGGAGACGCACGCCGTCCTCGTCATCGCCGGCAGTTGCGCAAATGCCCGTGGTCAACGGCATTGCCGTGCCATTGCCAGCCGCATCGTCATCGGCCAGCGCGGTAACACCCTGCTGGGTGCCCGGGTCAGAGTCGACGCAGGCGCCAAGGTAGGGAGCACCATCGACACCGAGAACGTGGCTCGGACCACCGTCTTCGGCCCGCGTGTTGTAGTTGCTGGTCGACGTGCCTGACTGCGAGTCCGGCGCATCGCCAAAGTCCAACTCAGTCGTGATCGGCTCTGCACCCAAGTCAACCCGATAGTCCTCCACTTCACCATCCGGTGCCGGGCCAGTCGGTGCAAGTCCTCCGACGCTGGCGCAGCGGAAGCGCGCATATGAGGAACCGTTCGCGGCGTCCGCAGGAACCGCGACTGTCAGCGGGGTTCCGCTGCCCGCAGTCAACACCCGATCCGTTGCAATCTGCTCATTGGCGTCAAGGAAGTCGCCGTCGGCGTTGAAATCGATCCAGGCATTGAGCGTGCAGTCCGCCACATTCGGCGGTACGGTCACTTGAAACCGCGCATTTTCCCCAGGGAGCATTGGATCAAGGAAGCGTACGCCGTCCTCGTCTTTGCCGGGAGTCGCGCAAGTACCCGTGATCATCGGCGTTTCCGTGCCGCCGGCAGCTGCATCATCGTCAGCCAGCGCGGTCACATCCTGCTGGGTGCCGGGGTCGGAGTCGACGCAGGCGCCCAGGTAGGGAGCACCGGCCACACCGAGAACGTGGCTCGGACCACCGTCGACGGCCAGCGTGTTGTAGTTGGTGGTCGATGTGCCTGTCTGCGAGTCCGGTGCATCACCATAATCTGTTGGCGTGATGGTCGGATCAGGCTCGGGCGAGGGCTCCGGATCAGGCGAGGGTCCCGGACCAGGGTCAGGCGATGGTCCCGGACCAGGGTCAGGCGATGGTCCCGGACCAGGGTTGGGCGGAGTGGCCGGTGCATTCAGAGTGATCCGATAATCTTCCACCTCGCCATCTGGCGCCGAACCCGTCGCGCCCAGTCCCTGTCGCGTACTACAGCGGAAGCGCGCGTAACTGTCACCGATCACGGCATTGCTGGGAACCGTGAATGGGTAGACCGTCCGAACACCCGCGCCCTGGAGCTGATCGCTAACGATCTGCTCTTCCGCACCTGAGAACCGCCCGTCGCCATTAAAATCGATCCATCCGTTGAGGTAGCAGTCGTCACTGGCGCCTACGGTAACTGCGATCTGCGACGGGCTACCACGCGTCAGCGAAGTCGGGAGCTCAACGCCGTCCTCGTCATCACCGGCCGTCGCGCAACTACCCGTGGTCGTGCCGCTGGCATCCTCGTCGTCGGCCAGCGCAGTAACACCCTCTTGGGTGCCCGTGTCAGAATCGACGCAGGTGCCTAAATAGGGCGTGCCACTCACTAGCGCATGGCTCGGGCCATCGGCAGCATCCGTCGTCTGGTAAGTATCCGGCGCATCACCAAAGTCCAGATCCGTCGAAGTCGGATTTGCGCTCAGGTTAACCAGATAGTCCTCCACTTCACCATCCGGCGCCGCGCCAGTCGGTGCAAGTCCGCCAATGCTTGCGCAACGGAAGCGCGCGTAAGCTGGGCCGAGCGTGGCGTCAGCAGGAACCGCGACTGTGAGCGTGGTCACGCTGCTCGCAGACAGAAGCTGATCCGTTGCAATCTGCTCACTGGCATCAGTGAAATCGCCATCGGCGTTAAAGTCGATCCAGGCGTTGAGCGTACAGTCCGCCACATCAGCGACGGTCACCTCAATATTCGCATTTCCCCCACGGCGCATTGCATCAAGGAAACGCACGCCGTCCTCGTCTTCGCCGGCAGTCGCGCAAGTACCCGTGGTCAATGGCGTTGCCGCGCCGCCGGCAGCCGTATCGTCGTCGGCCATGGCGGCGACATCCTGCTGGGAGCCCGTGTCAGAATCGACGCAGGCGCCCAAGTAGGAAGCACCGGCCACACCGAGAACGTGGCTCGGGCCATCATCGAGGCCCAGCGTGTTGTAGTTGCCGAGCGCTGTGCCTGCCTCTGGGTCCGGAGCATCGCCATAATCCGTCGGCGTGGGTGCCGAGTCAGGATCCGGCTGCAGGGAGACCCGGTAATCTTCCACTTCACCATTGGTGACTTCCTCTACCGGGGAGAGGCCACCGGCATCGCTGCAGCGGAAGCGTGCATAAGAGGTGCCGGGAGTGATGCCTGCCGGGACGTTGACCGTCAGCGTGTGGGTCCCTACCGTGAGCGATTCTGCGTCGAAGATACGCTCACTGCCGTCGATGAAATCACCGTCGGCGTTGTAGTCCACCCAACCATCGAGGGCGCAGGTAGCGTTGGTTACGGTGACGTCAAGTGATACCGTGGCGCCGGCGACAAAGGCCGGTGGAAGAACCACGCCGTCCTCATCGTCATTGTCGGTGCAGGTGCCTGCGGTTACGGTGCCAGCGTTAATGTCGTCTGCATTGGCATCGGGGTTCTGCAGGGTGCCATCACCATCACTGTCTGCGCAGGCACCCAGCCAGGTCGTCACACCGGGCTGAAGGTGTCTCGGACCGCCATCGCTGAAGGTGGTGTTGTAATTGGCAGCCGCCGTGCCATCACTCGCGTCGGGCGCATCGCCGTAGTCGGCGGGGTAGTAGCTGTTAGTTACGGATACGGTTCCGCAGACATTAGTACTGTCGCCGGGAGTGGGATCCACGCCGTTCGTATCTGCTGAGGCGCAGTTCTGCACCGTACTGCTGGTGTAGCTCTCGATCAGTACCGGTACGGTAATCTTGACCTCACTGCCGACGCTGACCGAGCCGAGGGTGCAGGTCAAGTCCTGACCGCTGATGACGCAAGGGCCGCTGGTGCTGTCAGTTGCGTTGCTCCAGCTAGGCGTGGCTCCGTGAAAGCGCATGTCATCAGACAGAGTGTCGGTCAACACGGTTTCATCGCTCCCCAGTGGCCCGTTGTTGGTCACGGTGATGTTCCAGTTGAAGGGCTCGTGCAACTGCACCGTCCGCACCTCGCCAGCGTTGTCGCCGGAGAATTTGGTCACCACGAGATCGACCTTGGCCTGAGTGGAGGTTAATTCCGCCTCTGAATTATTGCCCGTATTGGTCTCGATTTCATTGGCGCTGATGGTGGCGTTGGTTTCATTGGTATCGCCGCCGGAGTCGGGTTCGCTCAGAAAGCGGAAGTGCAGGTAGTGAGGGATGGTGTCGCCTGCGGGTATCTGCCAGACCCCATCGACATCAGTACCCACATCGCAGGTCAGTGTGAGGGTGTCCGACCCGGTCACGGGGTTGGAACCGCTTTGGGTGCACTGATTCGCTGGGCTGGTGGTGCAGTCGTCGCTGCTCGCAACCGTGTCGCATAAGAACTCCACTTGCTTGCCGGCCTTGGGCGTCATGGTAAATACAGCCTGCGTGCCGGTGGCGAGTGACGGGCCGAGGTTCTGATTCGCCAGCGTATACACAACATCGTTTGCTGAAGTATTGCCAACGCCAGCGCCATCGTCGGCAGGATCCCAGGCTAGCGGATCAGGAGAGTCGTTGTTTTCGATCTTCACGTCGATGAGCGAGGCTATAATTTCGAGGGTCTCGGATGCGCTATTATTGCTACCAGTCTCCGCCTCACCGTCGCCACTGGTGCCACCATCGCTCTCCCAGGTGGTGGTCGTGGCGGTCGCCGTGTTAGTGAACGTCCGGACTGCCTCGCCACTGTCCCAATTCGGGCGAATGGTGAACTTGATATTCTTGGTGTTACCGCGGTTCATGGAGCCAAGATTGCAGGTCAACGTTGGCGGAGTGCCAGCCGTGTAGATATCGCCCACATTCAGGCCAGTACAGGTGTTGCCACTCGGAGGGGTAACGCTGATGACGGTAAAGCCGGGGTCTCCGGCTGGAAGGGTGAAGACATCCTTGACCTCTACCCCTGCTGCGGTCGATGGCCCGTTGTTGCGCACCGTGAGCGTGTAGTTTGCGTTGACACCCGCCTCGACAGACTCTGGGCTGACCACCTTGGTCTGCAACTCGATATCCGCGACGGGCTCAATCTGGACGGTGCTTGAAGCTTCGTTGTTGCCGCGGTTATCGTCGCCGACGGTGGAGGAGTACGCGCTGGCGGTATTGGTACGCGAGCCATCGCGCAGCGGGCGTGTTGCTTTAATGGTGAGTGTTACCTACTCCCCCGCTGCCAGCGGGTCGCTGCCCGTGGATTGCTTACAACTGATCTTGCCGTCCGTGATGCTGCAGGGATCGAAGGTGGCGGCAACGCCCGTGGTGTCAACGACTGCAGTTACGCCAGAGCCACCGTTGTAGGAGACATATACCGGCAAGTCGTCTTCGATAGTAATGCCATCGACGGGAGCGGAAGCGGAACCGGCCGCGTTGAGGGCCGCGTTGGTCACCGTGATGGTGTAGGTCACTGTTGGATCATTAGCCGCCAAGATAGCTCGGTCCGCGCTCTTGCTGACCTGTAGGTCGGCGATGGGACCTGTGGCTTTGACGGTCTCGCTGTCGCAGTCGTTGGTGTCGTCGTAGTCGCCCGGCGTTCCGCTGTAAACAGAGCAGGCTGTGTTGGTGCGGTCGCCGATGGTGGTTGCGGTGGTCGTGATCGTCAGCGGCTCGCTAAGACTGCCGTTGTTCAGCGCTGCGTCGTAGGTGCAGACGATATCACCTACATCGCCTGCTGAGATCGTAGTGGTCGAACAGTCCCAACCCGTTCCCGAGGCGCTTCCGAAAGTCTCGCCGGCGAGGAGCGTATCGGTAATGGTAATGGTCCCGCTAAGGGTACTGAGGGGCCCCTTGTTGCGCACCCGGATGCTGCTGGTAATCGTACTGCCCAGCGCGACCGGATTCGGGCCCTTGGTCTTGAGCATTTCGATATCCAGGCCGTTCGGGTTGACCACGATGGTGCCGGTACGGCTGTTGTTGGTCGCATCAGCATCCGAAGTGTCCGACGATATTGTGGCGCTCGGCGGGTTGGTATAGGTTTCTTGAGCGGTGACGATCGGTGCTGTGAGCGAAACGGTGATATTGTCAGTAGCGCCGACGGTGAGCGTGGTGCCGTTGCAGGTGACCTCCTGCCCGCTGATAGTGCAATTCCAGCCGGTGCCGGTTGCACTATTGATGGTGAAACCCGCAGGAATCGGGATGATGACCTTCGGATTAACCGCGGCAATGGGGCCGTTATTGCGCGGCTGGATGATCAGGTTGAAGGTATCCCCCGCGATCACGGCGCCCGGGTTTTGGACCGTAACCGCGATATCGGTGCCAGCCCCGACCGTTACATCGATGTCGACGAAATCATTGTTCGGATTTGCGTCTGTCACTGTTGAACTGTTACCGAGGTTGGTCGTCGCCGTGGTCGTCAGGGTGCCGGTCGCCGCGCCGGTTACCTGGGTGACGAAACTGATCTGGGACGAGGTGGCGCCGCTGGCGAGGCTGGTGCGGTTGCATGTCAGCTTACCGCCCGGGGTGGTGCCGTCGTGGGTGCAGGTCCAGTCATCGTCTGAAACCGAAACAAAGGTGGCATTAGGCGAGAGCTGAAAGACCACCTGCGGGTTGAGTGCTTCGTCGGGGCCGTTGTTGAGGACATTGGCGACATAGGTGACGTTACCACCGCCGGTCACCGGGTCGGGGCTTGCACTCACAAACACCGGCACCAGATCCGCGCCGTTTTGAACAGTGGTATTCTGGGTCTCTGTGTTGTTGGCTATATTTGTATCGGAATCAGTGGTCGAAACCGTTGCCGTGATGCCATTGATGGTTCCGGTAGCTATGGTGGAGGGCACATTGACCTGGATATTGACTGTTTTTATGTCCCCGCCACCTGGTGCTGTATTGCCAACCACGGAGCCATAATTGCAGGTGACCTCCCCGGGAGTGCCCCCGGCATGCGAACAATCGGCATTGTCATCCGAGTTGTATGTCGTTCCGGCCGGCAGAGGGAATACCAGTTCAACGCCGGCGGCGGTATCACTCCCGTTGTTCCGAACGTCGATCGTGTAGGTAACGATCCCTCCGCGCCCGACCGGATCGGGGTCGTCATCGAGTTTAGAAACCTGCACATCGACGGCCAGCGCGGCGGCCGAAAGGCTCGTTAACAAAAATCCGAGTACCAGGCGACCGATGAAGGTCGAGCGGTGACGAGTGCGCGGCTGGCCAGTGGCCGTTGCCGTGCCCGTTGCCGTGCCGATTGCCGTTCTGGTGACGGCCAAGTGATTGGTTGTCATACAAGACTCCTGAGATCTGCAGAACTGCGCGCGAAGAGATATCGAGCGCGCAGCTCCTTCCGAAGAGGAACATCGACTGCGGGGTTGGCTTCTTTCCGTGCAAAAACACGGAAGCTTTGCGACCTTTTCTGACTCACCTTAAAAACTCCTTAACTGCACAGCACTGCTAGTTTTTTCCCATTGCGGGGCACAAGCTACCACAGTGAAAATGAGAAACCTTGCACTTGCTTGCAGGTGCGCGAGGGGGCGCCCTTAGCACGACGAAAGCCGCCGCCGTGAAGCGAAAGCGCAGCGCTTGCCCGATGCCTGGGGATTGAAACCTACGGGGAGCCGGAGGAAGTCTCCGGCTAGGGCGGCGGGAGATAAAAAGCACCCGACGATTTTGCGGCGGCGTTATACGCAAGAACAACAGACTTTGCGTATAATCGCGGTATGCACCCGCGACGACTTTCACTCACCGCCCGCACCCTGTATGCGGAACTGCTGGATTTGGCGCTGATTGAGGCGGATCAGGGGCTTTTTGCCCACTTACCCGGAAGTGTGGTGCAGAAGCGGATTCGCGGCTCAAGCTACCTCTACTTCCAGCACCGCACGCTGAACGGCCAGACCCGCCAGATTTACCTTGGCCCGGATACCGAGCCGACGCGCGAACGTGCAGTGCGATTGCGGGCACTCGCCGCTCAGCGAGCCGAACATCGACAGGGGCTGCAAGAGGTGGCTGCGGCGTTTCTCGCAGCCGGAGGCCATCACACCGAGCATGCGCCGATGCGCATCTTGCGGGCGTTCGCGGATGCAGGCGTGTTGCGGCCCGGATCGGCGAATCCGGTCTTGGTCGGTACCCATGCCTTTGCCGCCCTGGGTAACATGCTCGGCGTGCGTTGGGCGAGTCAGATGCAAACGCAGGACATGGATCTGGCCGCAGGTATGGATGTCGATCTCGCGATTCCACCGGAGATGCCACCCATCGGTTCGGTGCTGGAGCGTCTCGACATGGGCTTTCTGCCGGTGCCGGCACTCGATCCGCGGGCTGCCTCGACATCCTTTCATGTGCGCGGCCAGAGTTTGCGGGTTGACTTGTTGACCCCCTTAATCGGCAAGCCAAGGGCTGCTGATGTCTTTGTGCCCGGATTAGGCGCGGCCGCGCAGCCCCTGCGTTTTCTCGACTATCTGATTGAAGCACCCGTGCCGGCGGTCATGCTCGGCAAACGCGACCTGGTGCTGGTGAATGTTCCCGACCCGGCGCGTTTTGCCTGGCACAAGCTGTTGGTGTCGGAAGAACGCTGCCTTGCCATGGCGGCCAAGCGCGCGAAAGACCGGGCACAGGCGGCACAGTTGATTCGGGTGCTGAAGGAGGAGGCGCCTGAGCAACTCGCCAAAGCTCGCGCCCAGCTCGAAGCCCGTGGCCCGGGGTGGGTCAGGCGATTAGAACGGGCACTTGCGCACATCAAGGATGTGGCGGAATGAGCCGCCATAAAATCCGGCGCTGGATGGCTCTGCTGCGGGAACTGGCATACACTTAAGTTAATCAGACAAGATTCTGAATCTTTCGAGGCCGCCGATGACTACGCTCGAATCGATCAAAGAAACCGTCAAGCGCGAATTGCCCGCGTGGCTGGAATCCGACCCTGCTTTTCGCGAGGCGATTCTCGGGCTGACCGCCAACCTGTATAGCCGACGCGAGGAGACCAACGACTGGTTTCATCAAACGCTGGATGAAATGCGCCGTGAGCGCGAGCGCCAGGATGCACTATGGCGCAAAAATGACGAACGCCTGGAGCGCGAGCGGGTAGCTAACCAAGTGGAGCTGGCTGCCCTGCATGAAGAAAGCTTGGCGCTGGGCAAACGCATCGACCGCAGCATCGGTGCCTTGGGCGCACGCTGGGGGCTGCGCTCGGAGAAAGCTTTCCGCGATGCGCTCGCCGGAATTCTGGAAAAAACCTTCGACGTTGAGGTGCTCAATGTCAGCGAGTACGACGACGCTGGCGAGGTTTTCGGTCGCCCCGATCAGATTGAGATCGACGTGATCATCAAAAACGGGCTGCTGATCCTGTGCGAACTCAAGTCCTCTATCGACAAGGCCGGGATGTCTATTTTTGAGCACAAGGCCCGGTTCTACGAACGGCACCATCAGCGCCAGGCCAATCGGCTGATTGTCATCTCCCCGATGATCGACAGCCGCGCCCAGGATGTCGCCCGACGCTTGGGGATTGAAACCTACGGCGAGCCGGAGGAAGTCTCCGGATAACACGGCGGGAGATGAAAAGCACCCGGCGATTATGCAGCGCTCGGGACCAAGAGCGTTAAGTCCTTTGCCATGCTTGAGCCGGCCGGGGTTTCAGCTCCAACCCGAGTCCCAACGCATGAGCCATCTTGAGCACCAACGCGAACGACGGATTGCCATCGGCGGACAACGCCTTGCGCAGCCCCTCGCGGGTCACGCCTACCTCCCGGGCCAGGGCGCTGAAGTTGCGCGCGCGGGCAATGTCGCCCAGCGCGCTGCGGATCAGCGAGCCGTCGCCAGGGTCTTCCTCAATGCACGCCTCCAGGTACAGCCGAATATCCTCCTCGGTCTCCAGGTAGTCAGCACTATCCCAGCGGGTAAATCGTTCAGTCATGGCTCAGGTTCCCATTCTTTGGCCAGCACTTTCGCGCGCGCAATGTCGCGCACCTGTGTGGACTTGTCGCCACCGCACAGCAGCACAATGATCGCCGCACCCTGACGGATGAAATACAGCCGGTAACCCGGCCCGTAAAACAAACGCATCTCCGAGACACCCTCGCCAACCGGTGCAACATCGCCTAGGTTGCCCGCCGCTGCGTTGCGCAAGCGCGCGTTAATCCGCGCCACTGCTTGGCGATCGCCCAGACCCCGCAACCAGCGGGAGAAGGTCTCGGATGCGATGATCTCGAACATCAGGCAAATGTAAACTGTAGTTGGCAGTCGGTCAACTACGTTGCTGGTGAATTGCAGCTGCGGATCACTAGTGGCTCAAGGTCCGGACTCCAACCAAGCGGGCGAGGAATACAGCGACAAACATCGGGCCGGGCACTTGCGCACATCAAGGATGTGGCGGAATGAGCCGCCGTAAAATCCGATGCTGGATGGCTCTGCTGCTGGAACTGGCATACACTTAAGTTAATCAGACAAGATTCTAAATCTTTCGGGGCCACCGATGACCACGCTCGAATCGCTCAAAGAAACCGTCAAGCGCGAATTGCCGGCGTGGCTGGAATCCGACCCTGCTTTTCGCGAGGCCATTCTCGGTCTGACCGCCAACCTGTACAGCCGGCGCGACGAGACCAACGACTGGTTTCATCAAACGCTGGATGAAATGCGCCGTGAGCGCGAGCGCCAGGATGCGCTATGGCGCAAAAATGACGAACGTCTGGAGCGCGAGCGCCAGGAGTCCGAGCGCAAATGGGATGCCAATCAGGCAGAGCTGGCTGCCCTGCGCGAGGAGCAAAACCGCAAATGGGAAGCCAACCAAGTGGAGTTGGCTGCCTTGCATAAAGAAAGTCTGGCGCTGGGCAAACGCATCGACCGCAGCATCGGTGCCTTGGGCGCACGCTGGGGCCTGCGCTCGGAGAAAGCTTTCCGCGATGCGCTCGCCGGAATTCTGGAAAAAACCTTCGACGTTGAGGTGCTCAATGTCAGCGAGTACGACGACGCTGGCGAGGTTTTCGGTCGCCCCGATCAGATTGAGATCGACGTGATCATCAAAAACGGGCTGCTGATCCTGTGCGAACTCAAGTCCTCTATCGACAAGGCCGGGATGTATATTTTTGAGCGCAAGGCGCGGTTTTACGAGCGGCACCATCAGCGCCAGGCTGATCGGCTGATTGTCATCTCCCCGATGATCGACAGCCGCGCCCAGGATGTCGCCCGTCGCTTGGGGATTGAAACCTTCGGCGAGCCGGAGGAAGTCTCCGGCTAATACGATAGGATATTAAACCAGCCGCAGCGGCAGACACAGGCGGTAGCCGATGCCGCGCTCGGCCTGGATGATGGGTTGCTCCATGCCGCGCGCCTTGAGTTTGCTGCGCAGGCGCGAGAACAGCACTTCGAGCTGCTTTTTGCCCTGTTCGCTGACTTCGCGGCTGAGCAGTTCGAGCAGTTGCCAGCTTTCCATGCACTGATTCTCAGCCAGGGCCAGGGCTTTTAGAAGGGTGGCTTCGTCTGGGGTTAGGGTCAGCTCGCCGCCGGGGAACACCAGGTTTCTGGTGTAACGGTCCAGAAGGCTGATCTGGACATCCGCCGGCGCGGGCTTGAGTCGGCGCCCGAGGGCGCGGATGGCAAAAGCGAGCTCCTCGGCTGGCACCGGCTTGGCCAGTTACATATCGGCGCCGTGCTCGTATCCGCTGATTTTTTCAGGCAACTGATCGCGTGATGTGACCATCACGATACCCAGATCCGGTTGCACCGTGCGCAGACGCAGCGCCAGGCTGAGACCGTCCTCACCGGGTAGGTTCAGGTCCAGCACCGCAACGTCAAAGTCGGACTGATCGGGTAGCTCGCACACCGACTCGGCGCAATCGACACCGATGGCGCTGAAACCTTGCGCGTTCAGGGTATCGACGGTGATTTCGCGCAGGGGGCCAAGATCCTCGACCACCAGCACCTTCAGGCGGGGTTTGTCGCTAGCCATCGCTCAATATTCCCTTATTCATCTCAAAATTTTGCTGTCTACAGAGCCTGGCCAATGGCCTTGCCGTACCTATGGTAGTCGGCACAGCGAAGCCAGCCCCGATCTTACCAAAACAAACCTCTGCATTACCAAAGCGAAAATCCGAAACCTTGCACTTGCTTGCAGAACGAATCGCGGATTTGTTCACTTCAAATAAATGCTTCAGAATCACCATTGGCCTGCGAATCCTTAACCGTTGGACCCCGTCATGCGCCTTTCATTGCGTTTTATCCTCATCGGTCTTCTGCTTTGTGAGCTTGCGGCGGCAGAGGCGCCATCGGCAAGTCGTGTTGATGTCATGCACTGGTGGGTCTCCGCTGGCGAGCGCAACAGCATCAATGCCATGCGACAGCATATCGAGCACCAGGGCCTTGTCTGGCATGAGGAAGCCGTTGCCGGCAGCGGCACCAACCGCTTCAGCGACGAACTACGCCAACGGGTGGCGGACGGGAAACCGCCGATGGCTGCCCAAGCCATTGGTTATGACATTCAAGACTGGGCGCGCCAGGGACAGTTGGTGATGCTTGACGATATCGCCAGGGAACAGCAATGGGATGAAGTCATTCCGTTTGCGATTCAACATTTGTCCAAGTATCAGGATCACTGGGTTGCCACCCCCGTCAATGCCCACTCCACCAACTGGCTGTGGGTCAACCACGCACAACTCGCGCGCCTTGGTCTGAAACAACCGGACACCTGGCCTGATCTGATCGCCATGCTGGATACCGCCAAAGCCGCTGGCCTGATCCCGATCGCGATGGGTCATGAAGCTTGGGAGCACACCCTGCTGTTTGAATCCGTGGCCGCCGGGGCAGGCGGGGTTGAGTTCTATCGCCGGACCTTTGTGGAGCTTGCGCCCAACGCCCAGGATATCGAGATGCTTCAGCTGGTATTTGAGCGCATGAGCCAGTTACGGAACTACCTGGATACGGGTTTAAGTGAACGCAGCTGGAACCAGGCCACTGATCTCACCCGTTCCGGGGAGGCGCTGATGCAGGTGCAGGGAACCTGGGTGAACGGTGAATTCAGCGCCCACGGACTTGTTCCGGGGCAAGACTATGATTGTTTCCGCTTTCCTGACACTCAGGGAATGATGCTGCTGAACAGTGACCAGTTTATTTTATTCAAAGACTATCCGGCCGAGCCGGAAACAAGAGACATGTTCGTGAGCACACTCATCAGCATTGACTTGCAGCGCGACCTCAATATCGTAGGCGGCGCAGCTCCCGCGCGGGTCGACGTGCCGCGAGACCAGTTCAATGCATGCGGTCAGCAGGCGATCAACGATATGCGTACCGACAACATGCGCCGGACGATCATGGGCTCGATTGCAATGGGTAATGCCCATCCGGCTCCGGTGAAAAATGCCCTTTATCAGGTGATCACTGACCATCTGATGGGGCGTATCAGCAATACCCAGGCACAACGGTGTCCGGCTCATTTTCATAGGTACGCCGCCAATAATGGCCGCAATTTGGCCTCATAGAGCGCAGGAGACGCTGGCGAGAGAAGCGAGTGTTTGAAAAACCTCAGCACCTGACGGCTGATTTTCGACGTATAGCGGAACAGCGGGACCGTCCAGTCTGGTCGCTCGGTGCCATCTGGCGCACCGGGGGCTTTGCGCTGACGTTGCTCCTGTTTGCGCAAGGCTTTGTGATCACGCGCGCTCTCGGCACCGAACTGGCGGTGCAGCAACAGCGTCACTAACGCATGGGTGATGATCGCCAGGCAGACCTGATTGTCGATGGCCACCGGGCTTTTGCCCCAGGCTTTGGCATGGGCGAAATCATTTTTCCAGGTGTCAAAGCATTTTTCCTCATCCCATCTGCGGGCATAAAGAAACGCGACAACACCGGGCAAGAGACCGAAATCATTGGTCAGAAACTCCAAGCGCCGGCCCTGGCGGGTGCGCAAGGTGATCAACCGCCACTCCTGGGAGGAACTCAACAAGGTGATGCGCTCATCGCGCAGCACCCCGGCGTTCTCCGGCGTCTTGGCAATGGGCATGGCGGCACGCGAGCCCACCACCAGATTGGACTTCATGCGCGTGATCAGGGTACTGCCCTGGGTGCGTTTCTTCCGGTCCCAGAAGGCGGCATCAATGAAGGCGCGATCAACCACCCACAGCGTTCGCGCCTCCTGTGTCAGCGCGCCCGGGCGCGCATCGTAGTCCCGCAATAGGTTGATCTCATGGCGGCTACGCGTCTCCACCAACGCATCCTCGGCCAACCCCAGGCGCAGGTTGTAGAACACCAGTTCGCCATGTCCCTTGGGATTATCCTCCCCGCCTTGCTTGGGCGTGCAGCGGCGATAATGCGCACTTTCTTCCTGATAGGTGCCATCCATCGCCCGCACCGGGCGGCCATCCAGTCCAGGAACTCCCGCCAGACGATCAGGCAGCACCGCCCCCACCTCGCGCATCAGCACCGGAATCATCGCTTGCAGCACTGCGCGGCGTTCAGTGGAGGCCAAGGCATCGGACCAGGTCGAGCGCGCCAAGGGCACCACCGACTCTGCCTGCGGGGCGAGCTGATCACGCAGATGATCGAGCGCTTGCACCTGCTCGCGCAGCACCCCCATCCCCTGCAACTGGCGCCACACGCCCAAGGCAATAAAGCGCTCCATGCTCAACACCCGCCCCACCGAGGCTGCCCGGCGCACAAACGCCAGTGCGTGCTGCACGGGCGCCACCAGGTCGGCGAAAACAGTGTCATTAAGCAGGCCATTCATCAGGGCATCGAGTCGGTTGGGGATCATGACAAGCACTCCAGTGTGGTATCTTTGAGACACCCACGTCTTTCGCACGCTCAATGTGCTTGTCAAGTCTTTTTTTCAGTTTTTCCCAGCGGTTTTCTATTTCGCGGACCGCTACAGCGGCCCCGTCCAACGAGACAAAAAACGCATTCCAACTGCAACACGCTTGCACAGGACTGCATGGCGCTTCTGTATGGTGGAATTATGCGTCATGGTGGAAATTTGAACCGGACACCGTTGCCATCTGAACAAAAAAGCAACGCCCAGAGTTTACGCGGATTGCGCCTGCTGCTGGCGGACGACAATGAACTCAACCGACTCGTTGCAAAAGAGCTATTGATGGATGAGGGCATAGTGGTTGACGAGGCCAGTGATGGCCAACAGGCTGTTGATCTGATTGAAGCCGCAGCTGACAACACATACGCCATCGTCCTGATGGACATGATGATGCCGAAACTTGATGGTCTCAGCGCCACCCGCCGACTGCGCAGAAGCCCTCGCTTCGACAAACTCCCCATCATTGCCATGACGGCCAACGCAAGCAAGGAAGATGTGATGAAGTGTATGGAAGCGGGTATGAATGCGCATGTTGCCAAACCGATTGAGTTGGAAATTCTCCTTAAAACACTCGCTGAACATCGCCTTTGCTCTGAGGCCACTACCCTTGAGGAAGCGCAGACGCAGGCCGACAATACCGCGATGGTCGGCAGCGCCTCTCCGGCAAGCCATCCAGCAAGCCATCCGGCCAGCTACCCCGCAAGCAACACGCTTGATCCGAAGTCGCTTGAGCATCTGCGAACGATCGTCACCCCTGAGCGTTTCAACTCATTGGTGGACATGCTCATTGCAGACATCCAGCAACGTGGGGAATTATTTCAGTCACTGGCCCCGCAGGGCGAGCCAAAGCAGTTTCGACAGCATGCCCACGATCTCATCGGATCGGCAGGCCATGTCGGACTCAATCAATTGCGAGACTTAGGCAAGGCGATGACACAAGCTGCCAAGGATGACGATGTTCAAACAGCGCGTCGATTGGCCGCGGAGATTCACAGGGCGACTGGTGAAGCCATTCAGGAATTACAGAAGCGCTTCAAAAGCCAATAAGCGATCATACGGACATTCTGGGAATACAATCTTATGGCTGAAGAGACCAACCATCGACGGCTCACCGAGTCCGCTGGCCGTGCTAAGCAAAAAGTCCTGATCGTCGACGACCAGCCGTTAAACCTTGCTTTTGCAGCGGCCGAGATTGAGGACATCTGCGACCCGATACAGGCTTATAGCGGAGAGCAGGCTCTCAAGCTTGCCGGCATTGAACAGCCAGATCTGATCTTGCTGGACGTACAGATGCCCGGCATGACGGGTTTTGAAGCCTGCCGCCTGCTCAAACAGAACTGCCAAACGGCCGAAATTCCAGTCATTTTTCTGACCTGCATGGATGAAGAAGCCGATGAAGAACAGGGTCTCAACCTTGGTGCCATCGACTATATTGCCAAGCCATTCAGTCCAGCCATTCTCAGGGCTCGGGTTCGCAACCATCTGCTGATCCAGCGACAACGTATGCAACTCGAACGTCTCGCTCAATGTGACGGGCTGACGGGAGTGGCAAATAGAAGAAGTTTTGATCAGGTCTTAAACGTAGAGTGGCAACGACTCGCCGGGATTAAAGAACCCCTCGGTTTACTCATGATTGATGTTGATCTCTTCAAGGGCTTCAACGACCATTACGGCCACCTCGCTGGTGACCAGACACTGCAACAAGTGGCCACTACCATCAACCGTCAAATGCAGCGCGCGCACGACCTTGCCTGTCGCTATGGCGGCGAAGAATTTGCCTGTATTTTGCCGCACGCCGACCAGGGCGGCGCAAAAGGCATCGCTGAAAGTATTCGCAGCGCAATTCTGGACCTGCGCATTGAGCACGCGGCATCACCGGTCAGTGACTGGGTCACCGTCAGCATCGGCGCGGTGAGCATCGTCCCAACGATTGATAAAGCCCCGGAAACATTGATCTCACAAACCGATCAATGCCTCTACCAGGCGAAAACCGGCGGTCGAAACCAGGTCAATCCAGGTTGAGTTTCGACGGGACTTCAAAGCAGCGCCACCGGCAGGCACAGACGGTAGCTGTCAGTCATGGCTCAAAGTTCAGGGTGTGGTGGTCGGCCAGACTCGGATACGAGTCTGCGTGCCAGAACGGCCTATTCCAGCAAATCGGCGACGGCAATGGTGCAGTCTGGCACTCGCTCCGGCTGCAATAGAGCCCCTGGGTGGGCAAGCCAGGTGCTCCGATAGCCGCCTCGGCCATCGGGGTCGCGGTTGACCTCCACCACGCGATCCTGAAGATTGAGTATCCAGAGTTCCGCAATTCCATGCTGGGCGTAGAGCGGTCGCGAACAGATCAAGCTGCGCAGAGCTGCTGGTTTGCGACCAGCCGGACAGTCCCACGCCGATTAGGCGCACGGGACGGCCAGCCCAGGTGGCTTCAGCGGCAAGCATTGACCGGGCGACGCAAAACACACCCTGCTCGTCCGCCGTCGGCACCTTCAGGGAATGCGAGCGGGTATGGGTCTCGAATGGGAAGAAACGCATCTTCAAGGTCACCACCCGCCCAAAGTGACCCGTCTGCCGCGCTGTCCAAGCGACCTCGCGCGCGGCCCAGTGCTAATGTCGCTTCCAGCACTTGGGGATCAGTCACATCCTCGGGAAAGGTTGTTTCCTTAGAAATAGACTGGCGCGGCCGGTCGGGATGAATCTGGTCGTCGGCGATTCCGCGTGCCTGACATTAGCACTGAGTGCCAGCACGCGCGCCGAGCTGACGGCGCAGGGTCTCGAGCGAGAGTTGGCGCACATCGCCGATCGTTCTGACACCCATACGCGCCAGCCGGGGCGCGGTCTTGGGGCCGATGCCACGCAAGGCATCAAAGGGCATGGGGGCGAGAAACGCGTCCACCTGATCATCGAGCACTACAGTCAAGCCATCCGGCTTGCGACAGTCGGAAGCCAGCTTGGCGATGAGCCGGTTCGGCCCGATGCCGACCGAGGCGCCGCACCGCTTGCGCGATGGGCATGGCGGAATGCACGCCGAACCGACGTGCTTCGTAGGAGCAGGTCGCGACCACGCCGCGACCGCCGGGCTGGGCGCCAACCACCACCGGGCGAGCGCGCCACTCGGGATGATCGCGTTGCTCGATGGCCGCGAAGAAGGCATCGAGATCGACATGCAGGATCAGGCGTGACATCGGCCGGTTGGTCTCTGGTGTTTGGCACCGATGGTTTGGGTTCCCTTGCGTTTCTGGCGGCGCATTGGGCGACGGGGAGGCGTTTTCTTTGGAAGGCTGTATTGCTCAGTCCCGCGCGTGCGGATCGGCGATCCAGCCTTCGAGCGGGTCGATGACGGTTGGCGCGGCCGGCTGACCATAGCCATCCTCCCGTTGCGTCCAGGCCCAGGCAGCCTGGATGGCACAGAGCAAGGCATCGAGGGTATCTCCGGTGGGATCATCGGCCAGACTCACGGGTGCTGTGACCTCCAGACCATAAGCGGGTCTGACGGCCCCGTCCACGACGGCGGTCAGCAAGGCGGGGCGCGCCTGCTTGTGCGCATAGCTTTGCTTCTTGGGATCATCCTGCTTGTAGGGCCGCCGTCCAATCAGCTGACGGGCGAGTATGCCGGGGTAGGCTTCGACGCAGAGGCGCTTGGGGTCGCCGGCATGGACTCCAGGAATGGTTACGCCTGCACGCAGCCGCCGCGGGGCGCCCTCGAAGAACATCAGCCCGACCGGGGGTTGCGGCTCGGACTACGCCATTGGCCGGACTGTGAGAGTAGGCTGAGCAGGGACGATGAGTAACGAAGATCGCCGGGTATTTGGCCACGCCTGCGGGAGGCATCCATGCGCCTGATTTTGTTCCTGAGCTTCTTGGCCAATCTGATCTTGGCCGTAATCTCGTTCGCGTTGCTACCCGAGCGGGTCGCCATCCATTTTTCCTTGGGCGGCCTCGCCGACGGTTGGGCTTCACGCGCGGCCAGCACCGCCCTGATGCTGGGAGTGGACACCCTCCTCTTCTTGCTGTTCTGGTTCTCCCCCACGCTACTCAGACACACACCGATGCGATGGGTGAATCTTCCCCACCGTGCCTACTGGTTGAGCCCGGAGCGGCGCGAGGCCACCGTTGTCCGCTTGAGTCACCGGCTCTGGGGTTTTGGAACAGCACTCTTTGTTTTTCTGCTGGTTGTCGGACTCTTGACTCTTCAGGCCAATCTCTCCAATCCCGTCCGACTTGATGAGTCATTGTTCTTGATCGCGCTCGGGGTCTTCTTGGTCTATGTGCTGGGCTGGACGCTGCGTCTCTGGCGCGATTTGCGACCGCCCCAATAACCGCCGCGCTGAGCTGGCTCAGTTGGTTTGGCCAGCCCTGCTTGCGTTGCGGAGCAAACCATTGGACTGGCAACTGGAACGACGTTGCGCGCCAGTGCCCGTTTCCCAGGGCATTACCAATGCCCGGTGCCTGGCTCGCCTTTGAATGGACCCACAACATCGTCGGTGATCCAGCCGCCGTAATAGCCGCCAGCCTGTGGTCGCACGCGTTCACTGCCAACAAAGCAGTCAAGCCGCGCGGGATAGCAGGAAAAGTAGCCGGCGATGACGGCCGCGTCATCCCAGGCATGCGGATAGCGCCAGAGCGCATCGCGGATCAGGCCCTTGGGGCCTTTGATGTGAAAATACTCAGCCTCGCCTTTCCATTCGCACAGGGTGCGGCGATCAGAGGGCTCCAGCAACGACTGATCGACGGCTTCTGGCGGCAGGTAGAAACTCGGTGGGCTGCCGGTCTCCAGGGCGCGAATGGCGGATTCGGTGGCAGCAATGCGCAGATCGCCGGCAACAACAGCCACTGGCCGATGATCGTGCTGATAGGTTGGTGGGCGCGGGTAATCCCAAACGGATTCTTGATCTGGCCCCGGACTCTGTGCGAAGAGTGGTCGAGTCTGGCCGCGGTACTGCCAGGCTTCTCGGGCCGCTTGGAGGTTGGGTCGGTTGCTAGGCATGCTACGGAGAGTTTGCTCTAATTGGTGGCCCACTGCCTGCGGATATTGGGGGGGATTCTCTGAATGAGCAACACCGAGAGCGAGAAGACTGCACGACCCTGACCAAAGCTGAGGTTCGCGATGGCTAAACCACAAACACCGCTCCTAACAGCGGACATTATCATCGAACTGGCCGACCGGCCCCTCCGGCCCATCGTGCTGATTGAAAGGCGCTTCCCCCCGCCGGGCTGGGCCATACCCGGTGGTTTTGTCGACATTGGCGAGCACATCGAAGCCGCAGCGGTGCGCGAAGCCTTTGAGGAAACGGCGTTGCGCGTGACACTGCGAGCGCTGCTGGGGCTTTACTCCGACCCACAACGCGACCCGCGCGGCCATACCGCCAGCGCGGTCTATGTGGCAGAAGCGAGCGGTGAACCACGGGCGCAAGATGATGCGCGCAATCTGGCAATCTTCCCACCTGATGCGCTGCCCGCGCCGCTGGCATTCGATCATGCACAGATTCTCGAGGACTATCGGCGCTACCGGGAGACGGGCCAAATCAAACCGCTTTGGTCGCCGGACGTTCAAGTGTTGCCTGGTGCTTGATGGCGAAAACGCACATGCGAACTTTGGATGACGTGTTGCAATCGGCTTCGGACGTGTTATTTCCTGCGGAATTGGGCAAGCGGAAAATCAGCGTAACAAGCACCAATAGCGATGGTGATACGCCTCTGCATGTCATGGTGTGGCGCAAGGACCAACAGGCGATCGTGTTTCTGATCAACGCCGGCGCGGACGTGAGAAGGATTAGCGCGGGTTCTACCCGCGGGTATCGATGACCTGCCGCTGGCGGAAGGGTGCTTGCAGCAGTCGCATAAGCATGCGTCGCGGCGGCAGCCACTGAATGCGGGCGCCATGGCATTGGTTTTTGAGCACCCGCTCGGCAAGTCCGGGAGCGACGGTCTCGACCCTGTCGCCGAAGATATTGATGAAACGCCGGATCTGCTTCGCTTGTTCCGGTCGCATGCTGAGCGCGAGCAGGTCGGTCGGCACCACGCCTGGGTTGAGGCTGCTGAGCTTCACCGGTGTGCCGCGCAGTTCGGCGGCGAGTGACTTGGTGAAATACCGCAGCGCCGCCTTGCTGGTGCCGTAGAGGGTGCTACCGTGGCGGCGCTCTCCGCTGCTCCCCCAGCCTTCAAGCGTATAGATATGGCCATGGCCCTGCGCCAACATGCCGCGCGCGGCGGTGCGGCAGCCTTGCATGGTGCCGAGCAAATTGATGCGGATCAGGGTCTCGATGGTGGCCGGGTCGTGCTGCCAGAAGTCGACTTCATGCGAGCCGATGGCGGCATTGTTGATCCAGATATCGATGCGTCCGAAATGACCGACGGCCGCGTCCCAGAGCGCCTGGACCATAGTTGCATCGGCGACATCACAAAGCCGTCCATGCAGCCGGCCTTCGGCTGCGGGGATGGACGCCATGAACTCGGCCAGGGTCTGATCGAGGCGACCGGCATCCCGACCGCAGATCATCACCCGACACTGGCGTTGCAGAAAGTCGCGCGCGAGCCCGCGACCAATGCCACGCGTCCCGCCAGTGATGACGATGACGGATTGATCCAACTCTGACCTCCTGGGTGGTGCCATGTCGGGCTGTAGGCGTGACGCCAACAGATTGACCCGTTTCAGCTAAGATTTCCAGTGACTTTGCCAGGAACATGGACCGGGACTGTAATTACTCCAAGCCTTCGTCTGCAAATCCTGATCATTGCAGATGATCGGTCCCCCGGTCATCCTTCCGGCCGGTCAAGGTCGCCAGCACCGCTGGGTAACTCTGCGCCTCCTTGGCCCCCACGCCCTCGGTCAAGCTATCGCCAAAGGCGAGGATCACCGCGTCGGGCGACAATGGACTCAGCGCCGGTTGATCGCTGCAAGCCGCGAGCACCAGCAGCAGGACTTAAGATTCATGCCGCCCACCTTGGTTAGGCAAAAACACGGAAAATAGCGCATTTAGACAGTCTTTAAGACGTCCTTTGACAAGGGGGTTGAGCGATCAAGTATACCAACAAGCCATCACCATGGTCACCGGCGCCGCTGATCGCCGGGTCCGGTGCAGCACCTTGTTTCCACGTAGGGAAGGCCGTTGATTCCGATCCCGGTCCAGTTGCAGGCTTGCACCGATCAGCCTGGCCGCCTGACCCGCTTGACTCGGATCAAGGCCATCTCCCCGAGCCTGGTTGCAGACTGTACTCCGCTGTCGCGCAGCGAAGGCCAATTGCTGGCCTGCGCCGCGCGCGATTGTTCCTGTCTCTCCTCACTGCCACCGGAGTGCGTCCATGTTCTGTAATCAATGCGAGCAAACCTTTCGTCAATCTGCCTGTGTGACCAGCCCCGGCGTCTGCGGCAAGAGCGAAGATGTGCAGTCCTTGCAGGAACTGCTGATTTTCGGCCTCAAAGGCATGGCCGCCTATGCCCACCATGCGCGCCGGCTTGGACAGTCCGATGAGACGGTCTCAGCCTTCATCGAAGAAGCCCTGTTCGCGACCATGACCAACGTGAATTTCGATGAAGACACCCTGCTGCACTATTGTCTGGAATGCGGCGAAAAGAATCTGCGTGTCATGCAACTGCTCGATGAGGGCCATATCGCCACCTTCGGCGCGCCCCGCCCGACCCGGGTCCGCGAGGGCACCTTAGCCGGCCCGGGCATCCTGATCACCGGCCATGATCTGCTCGATCTGTGGCAACTGCTCGAACAGCTCGAAGACACCGACATCAAGGTCTACACCCATGGCGAGATGCTGCCGGCGCACATGTACAGCAAATTTCAGGCGCATCCCAATCTCGCCGGCCACTATGGTGGCGCCTGGCAGGATCAGAAAAAAGAATTCGCCGATTTTCCCGGTCCCATCGTCGGCACCACCAATTGCGTGCTGATCCCCCCCGAGAGCTATCGCGAGCGGCTGTTCACCACCAATGCGGTGGCGGTCCCGGACGGTCAGCACATCAAAAACGGCGATTTCTCCGCCGTAATCGCCGCTGCGCGTACCTGCCCGCCATGCGAACAGCGACTCGGCGTGGAGCAGCCGGTGGGCTACCATCGCCAGGTGCTGCTCGAGCAGGCCGGTACGATTCTCGACGCCATCAAAGCCGGACAGATCAGCCATTTCTTCGTCATCGGCGGCTGTGACGGTGCCGAGAAGGGGCGCAACTATTTCACCGATTATGCCGCCGCCACGCCAGCCGACTCCTTCATTCTCACACTCGGCTGCGGCAAGTATCGCATTCGCGATCACGCCTACGGCGAGCATCTCGGCCTACCGCGGTTACTGGACATGGGCCAGTGCAACGATGCCTATGGCGCCATCATGGTGGCGGTAGCCCTGGCCGAGGCGCTGAAGTGCACGGTCAATGATCTGCCTCTGACTCTGGTCATCAGCTGGTTTGAACAAAAAGCCGTGGCGGTGCTGCTAACGCTGTTGCATCTGGGCGTGAAAGGCATCAACCTCGGCCCTCAGCCGCCGGCATTCATCACCCCGGGCGTATTTGCCCGTCTGCAAGCCGCTTATGATCTGCGCTTGACCAATGGCGATCCGCACGCGGATCTCAAACTCGCACTCGCCGCCTGAACCCAGGCCGAGGAGTTGCCCCATGAACAGCGTCAGCCTGCGCGAACAGCTCATTTCCGCACTGGGCGGTGGTGTTGGCATTTTGGCCACGGCGGCGCTTGCGCTTTGGCTGTTCCCGGCGGTTGACCCCGCCCTGCCCTGGCTGATTGCCTCCATGGGCTCCTCTGCGGTGCTGTTGTTCGCGGTTCCGCACGGGCCACTCTCCCAACCCTGGCCGCTGCTTGGCGGCCATCTTGTTTCGGCGCTGATCGGGGTGGCCTGTGCGCGTTGGCTCGGCACCGATCTCTGGAGCGCGGCCACCGCGGCGGGACTCTCCATCGGCGCCATGCATGCACTGCGCTGTCTTCATCCGCCCGGCGGTGCCACCGCGCTGACGGCCGTCATCGGCGGGCCGTCCATCACGTCGCTCGGCTTTGGCTTTGTGCTGATGCCTGTTGCGGTCAATGCACTCACCTTGCTGTTGCTCGCCGTGGTCTGGAATGCGCCCTGGCACTGGCGGCGTTATCCAGCCAACTGGCCCGCACGTTGGCGGCGAGACCAGGACAGCGGCGCCCCAGTTGCAGAGCCGGCCGCGCCCATGCCGCTGGAACATCGGCATCTTGCCGCCGCGCTGCGCGCGATGGACTCCTTCATCGATGTCTCGGAGCCGGATTTGCAGCGCATTTTTGCTTTGGCGACTGAGGAAGCGCGCCACACCCGCGCCGCAACGCCGCCGATTCGGGTGGGTCAAGCCTACAGTAATGGCAGCTTTGGCCAAGACTGGGAAATCCGCGAAGTCCTGGCGCTCGAGCAAGCTGCAAACGAACCCGTCACCCAGGTGCGCTTCCGCCGCTTGGCGGGCCAAGGCCGTCGCTGCGAGGGGGGATGCAGTCTGGAGACGTTTCGCGCTTGGGCGGTCCATGCGGTCGAGCGCGACGAGAACTCCTGGCGACCGATTGATCGCACGGAGCCGGAAGATTGAGCATCAAGGTGCACGGAGGATGTCATGCCACCCGATGAGGCACTGCGCCAGGCGCCGCTGCTCGCGCAACTGAGCGACCAACAACTCGAGCGTCTGCGCGCGAAGGCGCAGATTGTCCAGGTGCAGGCCGGGCAGTGGCTGTTTACCCAGGATGATCCGGCCGAATGCTTTTATTTTGTTCATTCGGGCCAGATCCGACTGTTTCGCCTCTCGGCCGAGGGCGAAGAGAAGATCATCGAACTGATCAGCGCCGGCCAGACCTTTGCCGAGGCGCTGATGTTCATGGGCACCGGCCGCTACCCTGTCTGCGCGGCCGCGCTGGTGCCGACGGAGCTCGTCGCCATTGACGCGGCGGACTTCACCGCCATGCTGCGCGAGTCGCCCGAGACCTGCTTTGCCTTGCTCGGCAGCTTGAGCCAACGCCTGCACGCGCTGATCGCCGAGATCGACAATCTGGCGCTGCATTCTGCGAGCGTGCGCTTTGCGCGCTGGTTGATTGCAGAATTGCCAATAGACACGGATCAGCTGACGCTCGCCTGGCCAAAATCGACGCTTGCCTCGCGCCTGACGATCAAACCTGAGACCTGGTCGCGCATTACCCGCCGGCTGTCCGAGCAGCAAGTGATCGCGGTCCATGGGCAGGTCATTCGCGTGCTTGATCGCAAGGCCCTGCAGCAACTTGGCGATTCGGGTGACCCGGTGCTGATACCAAGGCGTCAGGCCCGCAAAACCGGTTAGCAGCCAAAAATCATCAGCCGATCTCCAGCCTCACTGCCAGCGATGGCAAGGCAAGCGCCCCCAACAGGTCAAACTCTGACAATGAATCCGACCGGATACTTGTTCATTCGATTCAACCATCACGGTGATACTCAGCCCGCGCAGGGCCGGGTCGAAGATATCAAAGACCCGGATGTGCAGGTCATCCAGGCCTGCGACCACGATGACCTCGCGCTGCGCGGCCGTGCTCGGCGTGATGGTCAGGGAGAAGCGCTCGATGGCGCCGGTCCAGGTGTTGGCTGTGGTCAGAACATGGCGCACCGCCCAGACGGTGCCCAAGCCGCCGATGTCGCTCGGTCCCCAGACCGATCCGCCGGGTACGGGCTCGTAACGGTGGCCGACCTCCAACGGGCGGTCGGCCGGAAAGGTCTGGCGCCGATAGTGGCGGATGCGCTGGACCCAGTTTGCATACAGCTCACCGCCGAACTGGCGCACCGTGCCCAGTTCCAGCAATTCCTGGCGCGCGGACGGCGACAGGCTATTCAAGCGCGCCTGGACAGGCTCGGCCTCAAGGAGGTCGAGCAGCCCAAGACGTGCCAGTGTGTCAGTGATCTCGGGCGTGCCCCGAGCAGGGGTGCAGCTCTGGGTGTCCCAGTCGTAATCGGCGCAGCAGCGCTGCTCGGCGGCACCGGTGTCGATCCAGCCACCACCCCGGCAGGCGAAGGCGCGGCGCTCGCTCTGATAGGTCACTGGCTGGCCATCAACCTCGGTGCGGAACGACAGAGCGGCGAGCTCCGACGGCGTCGTGCCGGCGGCCTCGTGCGGATCACCGGGGGCGATGTCGGGCAGAGGAAAGGCGACCAGCGCCTCGACCGGATGGCCGCTGCGGTTCTCGAATCGATAAACCACCTTGATCCGGTCGCTGGCTATCAGACAGTTGGCCGCGGTGGTTTGGCTGCCCCCGGTGCTCCCGGGGGCTCGGTGGACATCCTGATGGGGTGGAATCCTGGTCAGTAAGCCGGCCCGCTACCCTCGTATTTCAGTCCTTTCCCGGCTGCCTGCTCACGCACGGCGGTGAAGATTTTGTGATCCAGCGAATCCTCGGCATCGCCGTTCTCTGCCACTTTTGACTCCAGATACTCAGTGCGCTGGCGACTCAGCGCCTGAATCTGTGCGCTCAGTTCCTCGCGCTCCTGGGCTTTTTTCTCGATCAGAGCGCGCTGCTCGGTTTTGTCGAGGCCGGCGAGTGGGGCGGGTAGTTCCTCGGCGGGCAAGGTCTCCAGCTCGAGGCGTCCGCTGGCCACTTCATCGACCAGTTCGTGCTCACCGATCAGGCTGGCTTTCCCGCTCTTGGACGTGACGAAATCCGCGCGCCTGGCCATGGCGGCCGGTGAGGAAGCGACCTTGGCCCGCTTCTCGGCAGCTAGCTTGTCGCGCTTGGCCGCGCGTTCCTGGGTTTTGCCGTAATAGAGCCGGGTATCGTCGAGCTTGGCGGACAGCTTGGCTAACTCGCCGTCATAAGGCGTGGCGACGGCGACCGCGCTGCCGTTCTGTTCAACCTGAAAGTAACCGCCCCCGCCAAGCTGGGCAATCCGCTGCCATTGGCTGGTAGTATTCTGCTGACTGCCGCACTGGATGGCGTTGACGTGAATGCCGCGCTTCTTGGCCAGCGTGAGCGTCTGTGGGTAGGGGATGTCATTGTCATAGTCCATGTGCGCCGGCGCGTCGCCGACCAGAAAAATCACCTGATAGGCACTGCCGTCCTGGCTCCATTGGATGCTGTGCAGAGCATCGTGCAGCGCCTGATTGACGCTCTCCGGCCCATCGCCACCGCCATTGGCCTGAAACTGCATCAGCTCGGCATGGATGGCGTCAAGGTCGGGCGAGAGCGTGACCACACGGGTGACATAGTCATCGCCGCGATCGCGATAGGCCACCAGCCCGATGCGAATTTCCGGCGCCGGCTCGGCCGCGGCCATGGTCGATGCAATGGACCAGATCTTGTCCTTGGCGGCCTGAATCAGCCCGCCCATGCTGCCTGTGGTGTCCAGCACGAATACCGCTTCGATCACCGGATGCTGGCGCGTATCCACAAGTGCCGTGGATGTTGGATTCGCAGGCTGGAGGTTCGGGGAGCTGGTCGCGGGAGCCGAGAATGCGGTTCGGATGCTCGGATAGCCAAGAATAGCTAGCAGAGTGACGCCGAAAAGCGCGGCGGTGAAGGGAACAGCAGTTTTGCGTTGCATGCGCATGGTCGAATCCTCTTTTGGCAGGGAGTGCAGTGGTTGGTGTTTAGGTGTCAGGCGAACAGTCGTCTTCGGAGTGTGCTGGATTGATTGACTGTGGATGCGTCAGGGATGGGCAACGGTTTTTGCAGGGAGTCCGAGGCGGTTCGCCATCAGGTCCGCGCCGCCAGCCGTTGCAGCGCTCGCTCGGCCGCCCGTTCTGCAGCCGTGAAGCGTTCGTCGCTGTCAGGTTGCGTGGGAGACTCTGCGCCACCGGGTTGCGGGATCAACACGAACAGCGCCTGAGTCAGCAGCCAAGTCCATGCCGCGAGGTGCAGGCTGCCGCTGTGGGCCAGTGCCCAGACCGCGGCCGCGGTGCCGAGGGCAAGCAGGCCCAGATCCAGCAGCGCTGCCAAGGGCGTGCGGTGAAAACACCAAGAGCGGGTGAGCCATATCATTCCAAGCTGCACGGCAAGCAGCGGCCAGAGCCCGGTGAACAGTCTGGCGCTCAGGAGACTGGCGAACACCCAGGCAAACGCGAGCCACAGGCGCCCGGCCGGGGCCGGGCTGCGTGCAAGCAGATAGAGTCCGTAGCCCATGCCCAGAAGCAGGCACAACACGCCAGGCTGCTGATGGGACGGCACCAGCCAGAGCAATGAATATGCGAGCACCGGCGTGACAACCGCCCCCAGCAAGGCGAGGCCGACCCCTTCGGCAAATCCGGGTCTGCTCATGCCGCCGCCTCCCGCTGGCGCTTGGCCTGCAGCAGTGCAATTTCGATATCCGCATCGCTGACTGTGCCGCTGTATTTCGCGGCGGCAGGGTCGGCATCGTGGCGATCCGCCCCCTCCGCCTCGGCATCGAACAGGGCGGCACGGGCGCACAGATCCATCAGGCGGCTGTCCTGCTCCGCAAGTCGGGAACGGCTCTGTGCGCAGGCGCGCTGGTTGTCCTGGAGCTGACGACCGAGACGCGCGATGGTGCGCTCGGCTTCCAGGCGGCGGCGCAGTACCGCGCGGGCCAGATTGTCCTGACCGGCACTCAGGCAGTCATCAAGCGCGGCTTGATCCTGCTCCAGACGCTGTTCAAGCTCGGTGCTGAGTTTCTCAAGCCGTGCGGCTTCGTGCTCCAGGCGCTTGAGCCGCGCCCCTTCCAACATCTGGGCTTGCTCCATGTCACGCACCGCCTGGGCCAGCACCAGCTCCGGTGCTTCCAGGCGGTCGAGCATAGCGTTTAGATCGGCGCGCAGCAGGCGCGATAATCGGGTGATAATGGCCATGAACCTGACCTCCGTCGTTGCAGTGAAGTGACGGCTTCAGTCTAGGAACAGACGCGCGCTAAGCGTAGGCAGGCTTTGGTAAAGATGGGATGCACAAATTTACCGGGAATTTACCTTGGCGGAGTCTGGTCCGCGCTAGGCTCGGGTAGTTGAAGACTGATCACCAGCGACACTATGGCTGATTCGAACCCCAACAAACCCCGGTTGCTAATCATTGAGGACGAAGAGCCCATCCGCATTGGGCTTGAGGATTTGTTTGTCTTTCATGGCTATCAGGTCGAGAGCGCCGCAGACGGACCGGGCGGACTAGCCAAGGCGCTGAGCGGCCGGTTTGATCTCATTTTGCTCGACATCATGCTGCCGGGGCTCGACGGCTTTGCCATCTGCGACCGGGTGCGGGCGGTCGATCGGGCGCAGCCCATCATCATGCTGACGGCGCGCACCGCCGATGAGGACATTATTGCCGGCCTGCGGATGGGGGCCGATGACTATGTCGCCAAGCCCTTTTCCGTGACCGAGCTGGTGCTGCGGGTGCAGGCGGTGCTGCGCCGCAGCGGTGGAACCCCGGCGGGCGGAGAATCCTTGCGGCTTGGCGAGCTGACGCTCGATCTCGCTAATCTCAGCGGCCAGCGTGGCGATGCCGAGATCCCCTTCACCCAGCGCGAAGCGGAGATTCTCAATTATCTTGCCAACCATGCCGGGCGCCCTGTCAGCCGCGATGAGCTACTGAACAAGGTCTGGGGCTATGCGCGCGACTGCGGCATCGAGACGCGCACGGTCGATATCCATATCGCCAAGCTCAGGCGCAAGATCGAACCCGACCCAGCCGATCCGCAATGGCTGCAAACCGTGCGCGGCCTGGGCTATCGCCTGCGCCTCGACGCCTGATGTCGCCGCGCAGGCCATCCTTTGCCTGACCGAATGCCAATGCACGCGCTCGATGACCGCCGCGCCCGCCGGCGGCTGAAGCTCGGCATCGGGCTCTTCGTGCTGGCCCTGGCCATCCCCAGCGCGCTTCTGGTGCTCAAGGCCTACGATCAGATGAAATGGGAGTCCTTTCGCGCCCAGCAGCTGGTGGCAGAGGAGCTGGCCGCGCGCATCGACGAGCGCCTCGCCGCCATTGTGCGTACCGAGGAGGCGCGCCCAATCGATGATTATTCCTTTTTGCGCGCGTCGCAGCCCGCAGCAGCGGGCGCGGCGGATCGCTCCCCGCTGGCTGCTCTCGATGGCGCGGGCCGAATTCCCGGATTGATCGGTTATTTCGAAGTCGCCGACGACGGGCGCTTCAGCTCGCCTCTGGTGCCACGAATGTTGGCGGATGCTGGGCAGCTCGGGCTCGACCCCGCCGAGCTGGCGCAGCGACAGGCGCGCGCGGGCCGTATTCAGCAGGTGCTGATCGGCAATCGGCTGGTGGAGCGGGCGGAATCGGACAGCGCTTCAGTGGCGGTTGCGGATGAAAAGACTGACCGCGAAGGTGCTGGGGCTGCATCGCTTGGTGCGAGCGAGACGGCCGTCTCGGAGGAACGATTGGATGCGCGCCAGAGCGCAGTCGAAGCGCCGTCGGACTTGCGACCAGAACTGTCTGCGAACGGGACGCAATTGACAGTTTCGGAATCCGAGGCTGAGTTAAACGAGTCCCTGGACTTAGAGCCAATAGAAGGCGCGCGTCAGGTACCGAATCTGGCACCAGCGCCGGCTCCCACGCCGGCCCCCACGGTGTCGGCCGATGACAGCCCGCGCCTGTCCCAGGCGGCTTTCGCCCGACTCAAGACCAAGGACGGCAGCTCCGGACGCGAGGGGCTCGTGCAAAGGGATAAGGCTCCAGTCGCGCTTCCGCAGCTTGACGACAGCTTTGCCAAGCGCAGTCGCCGCGAGCTCAAGGAGGAGGCAGCCACTGGCGCTGCCGAGACGCCCGCAAAGAGCGCTGGCCTAGAAGCTGAAGCGCGCAAAGCCGCGTCTGGCGACGGGCCGCGGGCCGATTCGATGGCTGAGCCGGAGCCACAACCGGCATCTAGTTCGACCGCGGTGCAGCTGTTTCACCGCAGTGTTGGGCCGATCGAGGTCGGCTTGCTCGATTCCGGTCATCTGCTGCTGTTTCGCAGTGTCAGGCGCGGGGCTGAGACGCTCATTCAGGGTGCCCTAATCGAGCAGGCCACCTTCCTGCAGGCACTGATCGGCGAGCCGCTGGCCGCTACCGTGCTGGCACAAAACACCCATCTCAGCCTTGCCTATCGCGGCGAGTTGCTGAGCAGCTTTCGCGCCGAAACCGGAGGCAGCCGTCGCTTGGGCGTGCGCTCGGGCGTTAGCTATGCCGAGCCGCTCAGCGGGGCTTTGCTGTATCGCACGCGCTTGCGTGAGCCCTTCGGCGGTTTCGAGCTGATTTTCAGCGTCAGCCATTTGCCGCCACCGCCCGGTGCCCTGGTAATCGGCTGGATGGCGGCCACCCTGGCATTGGTACTCTTCGTCGGGGCTTGGTTGATGTATCGCTTAGCCGCGCGCCAGCTGGCGCTGCTGCGTCAGCAGCAGGATTTTGTCTCCGCTGTCAGCCATGAGCTGAAAACCCCACTGACCTCTATCCGCATGTATGCGGAGATGTTGCGCGCGGGTCTGGCACCCGAGAAACGCAAGGAAACCTATTATCGGTTCATCCAAGAGGAAAGCGAGCGTCTGTCGCGGCTCATCAATAATGTGTTGCAGCTCGCGCGCATTGGTCGCGGACGCCTGGCCCTTGAGCCGCGCCCCGTGGCCGTTGGCGAGTTGCTGGCCATGGTGCGCGAGCGCGTGGCGCACCAACTCGAGCGGGTTGGTTTTGAACTGCGGATCGATTGCGCGTCGGACATGGTCATGCGCGCCGATCCCGATGCCTGCGTGCAGATTTTGCTCAATCTGGTCGATAACGCGGTGAAATTTGGCGCCGATGCGTCTGAGCGCCGGATCGACATCGCCTGCGAGCCAGTAGAAGATGCGCGCTTGCGTTTGCGGGTCCGCGATTTTGGTCCGGGCATTCCGCAGGATCAGCGCAAGCGCGTCTTCGATCTGTTCTATCGCGGCGATCAGGCGCGCCATGCCGCCGTTTCCGGCACGGGGATCGGGCTTGCACTGGTCCAGCGCCTGATGCAGGCCATGCACGGGCGGGTCGAGGTGATCGGGCGCGAGCCTGGGGTTGAATTCTGGCTTGAGATGCCGTTGGCGGATTAGCGCGACCGAGGCCCATGCCGCGCTGATCAGCATTGCGATCCACTCAACGGTGGTGAGACATGAACGCGGTCACCCACCTTAATCAGGCCCGCTTTGCGCACGCGAAGACAGTGACCGGAATGCCGTCCCAAAGCCTTCGCCGTTCCATGCCCCGAGATTCGGTCGAGATAACCGCACGGCGGGCGGACCCGATGCCATTCAAACAGGGCATCGCCGATGCGGATTTCCCGGTTGCGCAGTTCAGTTCGTGCCAACCCGGAAACGACCAAGTTTCGCCGATGCTGGCCGGCATCAAGTGCTAGCCCATGCCGGAGTTGTGCCCGAATCAGATCCTCGGCGCAGATCAGCGTGATCTGACACCCATCGGTCAGCCGCCAAAACCCGCCCCCGCGCGCGTAGCGATCATCGGCGAGTCCCGCGTCAACAAGTGCCAAGGCCTGATCACAGGAGCGCATCGGCGCGCCTGCTTGGTCGGCGACGAAAATCGCCGACAGTCTTCCCTCCCGACTGCGTCCGCGACGCAGCCGATGCTGAAGCCTCAGTATCCAATGCGCCAAACTAGCCACCGGGTTCTCACCTTAGACAAAAGCAAAAAAGTGGCGATCAATCGTCTCTCCCGCGACGCGAGCCGGACCTCAGCACCGCGCTAGATTCGGCCATTATGTTGAGTGCTCCATGATGGCCGTGATGCGAAGCCTCAGGTAGCGGCCATGAGTAGACAATCCACCGCCTTCACCGGATGTATCTATCAGAGCCAGCGATTTTCTCGCTTGAATCCAGCCCAAATAGACAACATCACCAAGGGGAGCAGTTGTAAGAGCAGGATTACCCACCAAAGCTGCCGCCAATCCTTGGCGGCAAGCGCATCTGGATCAGCAATTGGCTCAACCATCATATTTTGGCACCTCCGCGTTTCGCTACCTTCCAGGTCGTCGAGTGCGTGTTGCCATGCCCTGGCCTTTTCGGTGCGGCCCAAACCAAGTGGTTCACGATAATAGGGTGCCGTTGTGAGCAGACGCTCTGCGCTGCTGCGTCGCTCAGTCTTAATGAGAGGATCATCTTCGACAGCGGCCACGTACAAACATGTCTCTGGTGAACGGGTAGAGACGAGTCTCGCAACATAGTGATAAGGGCCGCGGTTGCTTTCGCGTTCTGCAGCGCTGAAGATCCAAGGTTGGTATGCGCCGTATTCGACGCCGAATTTCCCTTGATCAACCCTGGCATCGCGCAGACCGAGCATGACGTTCTCACCCTTGTAGCGCATAGCCTCAGCCAAGAAGACCTCAGGTAGGCGCTCAGCAAAAGCGGTTTGCCACCACACATTGCCTTGAGCGCCGACGAACAGTACACTTCCCATCGTAAAGAAGCCAAGCAAAACGCCGTAACCGCCGCCATGTTCGTAGGAAAGGTTAAGCTTTGGAAACCAGCGGCGTAAGGGCTTGTGAAGCTTAAATGCGATGCCAATGAAGCCAAGCATCATGATCAAAGCAACACCACCATTCACGATGAATGCGGTATCGGGATCGATCCAGTCTGCCAAGAAGATAAACAGGATGACGCCTGCAAGCACCACGGTCAGGTAGAGCAGTTGCAGATAGATGATGTTTGGCAACCACTGCTTGATTGCCGCGCGAGTTGTTTGTGGCTCAACCGCGCTTGGGGGCTTTCCGGTGCGTCGCCAATCGTCCCAGCGTTCGGCGATCGATGACCACCAAATATCTCGGTTCTCATCAATCGCCAGATATGCCTGCTTGCCTCGATCATCCTGGTAGCCGATGGCCGGTAACAGGCGATGCTTGCCTTCGCGTTTCCCGTCCTTGTTGAACCGATCAGCGTCCTGTTTGGTGCGCAGAGCACGCAACCGACTACGCTTGATGATGGTTGCGGTCTCGCCACGGACATACAGCAGGCGGTCTTCGAGAAGATAAACGCCGTCTCGCCAGCGCCCCTTTTCTCTCAACCATCTCGCGCGTGTCGCCGGCAGCCAACGGCGAAGTGCGATCAGGCTGCCAACGAGCAGCGGCAGAGAAAGCATGACGAGCATCGCGGCTGTGTAAGCGGGGCTTGCTTTACCCAAGAGATAGGCCCGCAGAACCGGATAGGTCATGACCACGGTGAGCAGAACGATTGGAACTGTCCACCAAGGGCGGCGGAAGCCTGTTGGCCAGAAGCGCGACGGCTCAGGTAACGAGTGGCTTGGGTCCAGCCACGGCTGAAGCGAGTCGGGCAATTCCCCTCGCCGCACCGTTTTCATTGCGCAGCCTCTTCGGGCAGGCGCCAAATCCTGTGCAATTTCTCCGTTAGGGTTCCGCTATCCATTCGACTTTCCAGTCCACAACATCCAGCCTGCTGGGACAGCGACCAATAGCAGCAATACCCCAGCCGAAAAGGTAAAAAAGGAGGGCGACATACGCTCAACCACTGCATAGCCTGGCCATGTCGGGTGATGGTAGACCGTCAGGCTATGTCCAACGCGGTAGAGTTTCACGCCCGTGCTAGGTTCCCCTCCTAGAGACCAGAAGGAGTAACGATCTCCGGTGTACTGTTTTCCATCAACCTGATAATTGTACTCAAAGTGGTATGTAGTGCCTGGCCGAAAAGTCGATTTTTTCGCAAGCCATACGCGGCTGCGGCCGAGTTAAACACGTCATGTCGACGGCTTTTTTCGGTGCGAGCGGCACCGAAATCTGCGTATTAATAATGATTCTTAAATGCGACAAAATTAAGGCAAACCGATCCCTCGGGCCGTCTCACGGCACCCGGCGGAATCGCCTTAAGCGGCGCGTTTGAGTTGTCGGCGCCGACGGCGTTCGGCCTCGGCATCAGCGGCGATGAGGATGGCGCCGAGGCGGTGGATGTTGCGCCCAAGCACCGCGAGGGCAACATAGCGCTCGAAGCCGTCCGCGCCATGGTCGGGACAGCGGTCGAGACCATGGCCTTCGAGCGCATTGATGGCTGATTCAACCGCCGAGTGCCGGCGTTTGCGCCGGCGGAATGCGGGATCTTGCTCGCGCTCACGCTCGGCGGCGTTGCACTTGCCTTTCTTGGGCAGCACGGGGAAGTCGATCACCTCGGCGAGTTGCTTTTGGTTGCTGGGGCTGTGAAAGCCTTTGTCGAAACTGAGGCTTTTGATGCGTGGGTAGCAGGCTTTGAGGTGGGTGGCGATGGGCACGGCAACTTGGTCATCGGTTTCACCGAACATCACCCGATGCTGGAGGATGAAACCAAACTGATCCTCGCTGATGGCCACGCGCACGCCAAGCTCGACCGGGGTGCCGGCCTTGCCTTTGCTGACCCACTCGGTATGGGGCTCGAAGATGGAGAAGACCTTCTCGGCATGCGGGATGCGCTCGCCTTGCAAGACACGGCGATCGATCTGTTCGATGAACAGTTCGGCATAGTCGATGTAATCATTGAGCGCGGTGAACTGTTCGGCTGGGACATGATGGAACACCACGAGCTTGTAGCGGGTGTCCCGGGCGCGAGTGAGGAACTGCTCGGCAATGTCGAGGTAAGCGCCGTAAGCGGCATCGATCTCCTCTTCGCGTGCCGCACGCTTGGCTTCATCCTTGGAGGTGGAGCGCTTGAGTTGCTGCACGCGCCGATAGGCTCGTTTCAAGCAACGGATGTTGTAGGCGCTCTGGCGCCAGTCGCTCAGGCCATGGTCGCTGCAGAAAGCCGCCGAGGTCTCGATGGTCTTGCGCACGGCGTCCTGGAGCAGATTGATGTCGGTGGGGAAGTGCACATCGGTTTCAACGACGAAGGAATCGCAGCGCGCTTCCAGCGGGGAGTCCGGATGCGGTTTCACCAAGTCATGTCCAGCCTTGACCACCACGGCATTGATGCGCGCGAGCAGCTCCGGAGTGAACAGGCGCAGGTTGTCTTTGAGAGTTTGCAGGCTGTAGCGATGCTCGTCGGCCCAGTCGCTGTGGCCGAGCATCTGGCGCACCAGGCGATGCTGGTTGGCGAGTTCTTGCACCCGGTCGTAGTCGGCATTCAACCCCAAGCGCAAGGTGCCCAAGACCAGAATGCGCCATTGCGACATGCCCGGACGCCCGGTCTGGGCACTGACGAACTCCTCGCCGTCGGCGCGCACCGGCAGTACATCGGCGAGGATGGCGAAGACCTCATTGCGCAGCGCCTCGGTGGTGTAGATGTGCTGCAAGCCCCGTAGCAGGCGCGGGATGTCATCGCGGGAGAAGCAGTCGAACTCGATGGCAGCGATGTCGCATTCGCCAAGTTGCATCTGGGCACGAAGGATGTCACGCATGGGAGAAGCTGGTATGAACGAAGTTTGGGTTGTTGGGACAGTGCAGCGCGGCTCGATTGCCCGCCGGCCAAGCCAGTATTCTTAATACATTCAATTGCTTGCGCTTCTTCCTGCCATCGCCACAGGATACGCCGGGGTTAAGGGAGCAAGAAATTGACTAAACTTCACCAATCGCTTCGCATTCTAACGCATTGTCTTTTCTTGTGAAAATCACTTTTCGGCCAGGCACTAGGTAGAGTAGGTTCTGCCTCCGGAACCTTTGGAGCCTGTTGTCTCATATGACTCCACCACGACAGCCGGGACTGGTACCCAATGGTCCTGGCCTGAAGCAAGAAAGATGTTCTTGCCAACGTAAAAGAGGCCTGCAAGAGAAAGCAACAAACCCACCAAGCCGTACAACCGGTTGCTCGTGGTTTTCTCTATTTTTATCCAGCCAAACCAGGGTTATCCAGCCAAACCAGGGGCCACGTTCGCCTCTGAAGCGCTTTCTTAGGTCATTCTGAAGGCTGCGCGGAGACACTGGGGCGCCGAAAGTCGTGTTGGAAAGCTCCCTGTCTCCAATGACGTGTCCCGACTGCATGCGCTTTTTCCGATGATGACGAACTGCTCCGAGGTGGCCGCCGAGTACTGACAGTCCCACATACAAACCGTCGCGGTGAGCGCCACGGTGAAAAAAAGGCCGAACGGTACAGAAGGGTTTGAAAGCATCGTGCTTGCCAGCTGAGCGTAATCACGATAATTGCGGGACCCATTTCCAAGCCATTTGAAGGACATGGAATGCGTGTGGGATCACGGGGGCCGTTACTGGCCGACAGCGGGAAGCCGGAATCGTGAACCACGCTCCCCCCCTGAGGGGGGAGAGACGCAGCGGGTTCAGTTGCCTCTAGCGCTCTGGCGAATGGCGCGAGCGAGGGTGTAGCGGGCATAGCGCTCGGCATCGGCTCCGCGACGCGGGGACGCGCGCTCGAGCAAGCGTTGGTAGACCGTGGTCGGTGCAAGGCCGGCCTCAAGAGCGCCGCAGACCCAGCCCCATTCGCGGGCAGATTCGGACGGATCACCGGTGGATAAGCGCGCCCGTGGAGCGCAGTTGACGACCGGCGGCGGAGCCGGAGCCATCGTTGGCAAGGCCGGAGTTGGATCCCAGACGCGCTCCTGCGGGCTTGGTCGCCGAAGGACATTGACCCACTCCCCGCCACGCTTGGCATTCTTCATCCCGGCGAGCCGACCGAGGTGCTCACCGGAGACCGAGCCCGGATCGGCGCCAACGCGCGGGATCAGCCAACGCTGCACATCACAGCGCTGCGCCTCATCGAGCGCGCGGGTCAGCCGTAGCCACAGGTGGCAGCCCCCGAGCGTCGAAGTCTGCACCACCAGGGCCGCATAGTGCCGAGCGATGCGCTGCGCCATCGGCCGTGCGACATCATCGAGAAACACCATTGGCCAGGGATAGCCGCGGGCTGGACGGATATAAATATCGGCCTGTTGGACATTGCGCGCTCTGGCCAGCCCCAACGGAAGCTGATCCAAAGAGCGATCATGGAACCACAGCATCGTCGCCTTGGCGGTGCGCACCGCCAAATCGGCACGCACGATGCCAGCGTCGTGCCATGCCTCAAGCATCACGGCGGTGTGTCTTGCCGCTGTCATGGCCTGGTGCGGGCGCTCAGCGCTCAAGCGGCTCATCAGGCGCCCGCCCTGGCACTCGGGCGTTGGCGGGCGTTGCCCGCCGCTGAACCAAACACCTCAAGGTAGAGTTGTTCATCGAGCTGCGCGCGTTCGAGCCGAGCAGCCTGCGCCAGCAATTCTGCCGCCATGGTCGTGAGCACGCGATAATTGCCCAACGCATGCTCAGCGAGCGTCTTCATCAGCCCTGCGCTCATCAGACTCGCATTGCCGGCACTGTGTTGTAAATGCTCCAGGCAGGCGACCAGCGCCTCGCGACTGGCATACTCCATACTCAGGCGCGTACGGATACGACTGCCCAGCGGCAGCAACTCCTCACGGCGCAGCTTGGTCGCCAGGCGGCCATCGCCGGCCAGGATCACGCTCAACAACGTGCGCGAATCGAACTGCATGGAGGTCAGCAGACGCAGCTCATTGAGCACCGTCGGATGCATCTCCTGCGCCTCGTCGATGAGCAACACCGGGCGCAACAGCGTCGTCTCCAGATGCGCCAGCCAGCGCTCGCGCAGGATCTTGAAGCCACCCCAGCGGTTATGGGGCTTGAGGTCAACGGCGAACAGATCGCCCATCTCGCGGTAGAAGTCCGCCACCTTCGAGCTGGGATGCGTGAGCGCCCCAACGCTGATATCGGGCAGCTGGCGCAGACGCTCATCGAGCAGGCGCAGTACCGCACTCTTGCCGGTACCCGGATCACCTTGAATGAGCGCAAAACCGCCTTCGCGGATCAGGCTCTGCTCGATGCGCCAGCAAAACTGCTCCACCGGCGCGCTGCGATGCAGTGCCGCCGTCGGCAGCTCCGGGGAGAACGGATTGAACTTCAGTCCATAGAGGGCCAGCAGGGTCTTGTTCATCGACTGGATTCCAGGTCATCGTGTTTTGGCAGATAGGCCGGCGGCAGACCGGTGGCGGCATACTCGGCGAGCAAGTCGCGCAGCAACGGTGGCAGCGTCGTGGCGCGTTGTGATGGCGGTGGCGGTGCGCCGGCGGGCTCAAGGCGCCGACGCTGCCCGGAGGCATTGGCGGCTTTATCGAGGGGATAGAGGCGGCAGAGGATGGCGCCCGAGTGGGGATCAACCACGTCCACAGCACTCAGATCCCAGCGGGCATAAGCGATATGCAGTTGCTCAAGGTGACGCAAGCGCGCCGGCACCTCGAAGCGCTTGCCCGCCAGGCTGAGCGTCCCATCGCTGCGGCGCTGACGGCGTTGGACGCGACAACGAAAAGCGCCGCGGACCTGCTCGCTGTCCGGACAGGGGCGCCCCACGTTGGGCGCATCGAGAAGACGCGCAAGCGGCGTGGCGGCAGTCTCGCTGTGGACCTTGCGGTGGTACTCCTGCTCCACCCACGCCTGAGTGAGGGTGTTGAGCTGAGGCAGACTCAGCTCCGCGATGTCCTTGAGCATCGCCATCAGGCGGCCTTCCAGCGTGGCCCAGAAGCGCTCCTGCTTGGCGTTCTGATACGGGCTGTACGGCAGGGTCGGCTCATGGAGGATGCCCAGGGCGTGCAATCCGGCGGTGAACTCCTCGGCCTGCATTGCCGCGCCGTTATCGCTCATCAAGGCGCGCGGCAGCCCGCGCTTGTGCAACGCCTGCCCCAGGCCATGGACCAAGGTCTCGGTGGTCTCATCGAGGTACCACTGCAGATGGCAGATCAGGCGGGAGTGATCGTCAATGACCGCCAGCAGCAGGGGCTTGACCCAGACGCCACCCCGGGTGAGGACTTTGCGCGAGCCATGATGAAAGTCCAGATGCCACAAGGCATGGACATACTGGGCTTCATAGCTGCGCACCTCGCAGGCCTCCAGGCGCCGCGCGGCCTGTTCAGCGCCCGGCGTCTTGCGCGCCGGGACACGCCGGCGGTGCAAGCCCGCGCGCTTCATGAAGCGGCGCACGGTGGCATAGGAGGGCAGCGGCCCCAGGGTCTGATCGCCCGCGCACAAGGCGGCGAGGTTGTCGTAATGCAGCTGCACCGTCCAACCGGGGTAGTCGCGGTACTGGGCTTGCACCGCATCCATCAGGCGCGGACTCAGCGCGCGCTGCTCCCCGGCATCGCTGCGCCGGCGCGGGCGCAGTGCCGCCACCGGGTCTTGGGCATCGCGTGCGAGGTAATACCAACGCTCCAAGGTGCCAAAGCTAAAACTGACCGCCCGCCCAGTCACCGGATGGCGCCATGACTTGGCCGCTAGCGCCTTCAGCCGCGCGCCCAGCGCGTTCGCCGGCGCAGGATCAGCCAATAAAGGACCAATAATGGCAAAGCGCAACCGCGCCCAACCATCGGGATCACCGAGGCCGTTGTCATCGGACATTCGTCTTCACCTCCCAGTTGTTTCACACATCACCGGGAGTCTAGAAGGCGCCGCCCAGCGGCGCGATGAGGTCTTCTGCGGGTTGGCGTTGCCCTACAGCGAGCCTGTCGCTGTCGTGCTCGGGGCGATCAATATCAGCAGTTGCACGACGCGCTCGGACAACGCTTTTGCGCTCAATTTTTCCAGCAGGGATCCTGGCAGGTGCTCGGTGGCGATCGGCGGCATCAACAGACCAGCCAAGGATCGAAAGCAGCGGGTTTGCACAAACTGCTCACGCCACCAGTGCTGCCACCGCCGCAGGGTTTGGACGGTGACACCGAGCGTCTTGATCAAGCGCTGGCGACGCGATGCGCTCAGCCCGCAATGCAGGGCGGAAATCAGCACGACGATGACCCCGAGATAGACCTTGCGGCCCAGAAACCGAACGGAAGGCGGGGTGCTGCGCCGCCGGCACCCGTCCGCGGCACAGCAGAAACTCAGACGGCTCTGGTAGCTCTCATCCAAGACGCCACGCACAACACCTCGGGGCTTACGCGGATAACGGGCGCTGTGCAACGCACCACCGCAGTCACAGCCGCCCGCGCGGACTTCCTCGGCAATCGACTCGTCGATCCGGGTGAGCAGGTGGTAAAAGTTCGTGTCGGCAAGAAAGGCGTGACACACTGGGACTGTCTCCTGGTTTTTGGCGAAATTCGGAGACAGCCCTCTCGGGCAACTTGCGTCAAGTTGTTTGAGGGGGTTTTTTGTTTTCCCTCACTGAATTTGCTCAGAATCGCGGCCGATTCCCGCAAATAGTCTGCTCAGGCTCAGCCAGCCAAGCCAAAGCGCAGCGCAAGCCGGGACGCTGACCATTATCCCCCAAAGACGAGCATGCCTCGGCCAGGACGTAAACCGAAAGCGATGCTTCCAAAACCAACACCGGCAACCCCAGCACCCAGCACGTCGGATAGAAACCCTGCTCCCACATAGGACAACAATTCAATCAAACGACCTGGAAGCCAGATAAGTGTCACGCCGATGACGAAGACCGCCAGATTGAGCGTAATCACGATAATTGCGGGACCCATTTCCAAGCCATTTGAAGGACATGGAATGCGTGTGGGATCACGGGGGCCGTTACTGGCCGACAGCGGGAAGCCGGAATCGTGAACCACGCTCCCCCCCTGAGGGGGGAGAGACGCAGCGGGTTCAGTTGCCTCTAGCGCTCTGGCGAATGGCGCGAGCGAGGGTGTAGCGGGCATAGCGCTCGGCATCGGCTCCGCGACGCGGGGACGCGCGCTCGAGCAAGCGCTGGTAGACCGTGGTCGGTGCAAGGCCCGCCTCAAGAGCGCCGCAGACCCAGCCCCATTCGCGGGCGGATTCGGACGGATCCCCGGTGGATAAGCGCGCCCGTGGAGCGCAGTTGACGACCGGCGGCGGAGCCGGAGCCATCGTTGGCAAGGCCGGAGTTGGATCCCAGACGCGCTCCTGCGGGCTTGGTCGCCGAAGGACATTGACCCACTCCCCGCCACGCTTGGCATTCTTCATCCCGGCGAGCCGACCGAGGTGCTCACCGGAGACCGAGCCCGGATCGGCGCCAACGCGCGGGATCAGCCAACGCTGCACATCACAGCGCTGCGCCTCATCGAGCGCGCGGGTCAGCCGTAGCCACAGGTGGCAGCCCCCGAGCGTCGAAGTCTGCACCACCAGGGCCGCATAGTGCCGAGCGATGCGCTGCGCCATCGGCCGTGCGACATCATCGAGAAACACCATTGGCCAGGGATAGCCGCGGGCTGGACGGATATAAATATCGGCCTGTTGGACATTGCGCGCTCTGGCCAGCCCCAACGGAAGCTGATCCAAAGAGCGATCATGGAACCACAGCATCGTCGCCTTGGCGGTGCGCACCGCCAAATCGGCACGCACGATGCCAGCGTCGTGCCATGCCTCAAGCATCACGGCGGTGTGTCTTGCCGCTGTCATGGCCTGGTGCGGGCGCTCAGCGCTCAAGCGGCTCATCAGGCGCCCGCCCTGGCACTCGGGCGTTGGCGGGCGTTGCCCGCCGCTGAACCAAACACCTCAAGGTAGAGTTGTTCATCGAGCTGCGCGCGTTCGAGCCGAGCAGCCTGCGCCAGCAATTCTGCCGCCATGGTCGTGAGCACGCGATAATTGCCCAACGCATGCTCAGCGAGCGTCTTCATCAGCCCTGCGCTCATCAGACTCGCATTGCCGGCACTGTGTTGTAAATGCTCCAGGCAGGCGACCAGCGCCTCGCGACTGGCATACTCCATACTCAGGCGCGTACGGATACGACTGCCCAGCGGCAGCAACTCCTCACGGCGCAGCTTGGTCGCCAGGCGGCCATCGCCGGCCAGGATCACGCTCAACAACGTGCGCGAATCGAACTGCATGGAGGTCAGCAGACGCAGCTCATTGAGCACCGTCGGATGCATCTCCTGCGCCTCGTCGATGAGCAACACCGGGCGCAACAGCGTCGTCTCCAGATGCGCCAGCCAGCGCTCGCGCAGGATCTTGAAGCCACCCCAGCGGTTATGGGGCTTGAGGTCAACGGCGAACAGATCGCCCATCTCGCGGTAGAAGTCCGCCACCTTCGAGCTGGGATGCGTGAGCGCCCCAACGCTGATATCGGGCAGCTGGCGCAGACGCTCATCGAGCAGGCGCAGTACCGCACTCTTGCCGGTACCCGGATCACCTTGAATGAGCGCAAAACCGCCTTCGCGGATCAGGCTCTGCTCGATGCGCCAGCAAAACTGCTCCACCGGCGCGCTGCGATGCAGTGCCGCCGTCGGCAGCTCCGGGGAGAACGGATTGAACTTCAGTCCATAGAGGGCCAGCAGGGTCTTGTTCATCGACTGGATTCCAGGTCATCGTGTTTTGGCAGATAGGCCGGCGGCAGACCGGTGGCGGCATACTCGGCGAGCAAGTCGCGCAGCAACGGTGGCAGCGTCGTGGCGCGTTGTGATGGCGGTGGCGGTGCGCCGGCGGGCTCAAGGCGCCGACGCTGCCCGGAGGCATTGGCGGCTTTATCGAGGGGATAGAGGCGGCAGAGGATGGCGCCCGAGTGGGGATCAACCACGTCCACAGCACTCAGATCCCAGCGGGCATAAGCGATATGCAGTTGCTCAAGGTGACGCAAGCGCGCCGGCACCTCGAAGCGCTTGCCCGCCAGGCTGAGCGTCCCATCGCTGCGGCGCTGACGGCGTTGGACGCGACAACGAAAAGCGGCGCGGACCTGCTCGCTGTCCGGACAGGGGCGCCCCACGTTGGGCGCATCGAGAAGACGCGCAAGCGGCGTGGCGGCGGTCTCACTGTGGACCTTGCGGTGGTACTCCTGCTCCACCCACGCCTGAGTGAGGGTGTTGAGCCGCTGCAGGCTCAGCTCCTCCAGCCCCTTAAGCATCGCCATCAGGCGGCCTTCCAGCGTGGCCCAGAAGCGCTCCTGCTTGGCGTTCTGATACGGGCTGTACGGCAGGGTCGGCTCGTGGAGGATGCCCAGCGCATGCAATCCGGCGGTGAATTCCTCGGCCTGCATTGCCGCGCCGTTATCGCTCATCAGGGCGCGCGGCAGCCCGCGCTTGTGCAACGCCTGTCCCAGACCATGCACCAAGGTCTCGGTGGTCTCATCGAGGTACCACTGCAGATGGCAGATCAGGCGCGAGTGATCGTCGATGACCGCCAGCAGCAGGGGCTTGACCCAGACGCCACCCCGGGTGAGGACGTTGCGCGAGCCATGATGAAAGTCCAGATGCCACAAGGCATGGACATACTGGGCTTCATAGCTGCGCACCTCGCAGGCCTCCAGGCGCCGCGCGGCCTGCTCGGCCCCGGGTGTCTTGCGCGCCGGGACACGCCGGCGGTGCAGGCCCGCGCGCTTCATGAAGCGGCGCACGGTGGCATAGGAGGGCAGCGGCCCCAGGGTTTCATCGCCCGCGCACAAGGCGGCGAGGTTGTCGTAATGCAGCTGCACCGTCCAACCGGGGTAGTCGCGGTATTGCGCCTGTACGGCCTCCATCAGGCGCGGGCTCAGCGCGCGCTGCTCCCCGGCATCGCTGCGCCGGCGCGGGCGCAGTGCGGTCACCGGGTCTTGGGCATCGCGTGCGAGGTAATACCAGCGCTCCAAGGTCCCAAAGCTAAAACTGACCGCCCGCCCAGTCACCGGATGACGCCATGACTTGGCCGCTAGCGCCTTCAGCCGCGCGCCCAGCGCGTTCGCCGGCGCAGGATCAGCCAATAAAGGACCAATAATGGCAAAGCGCAACCGCGCCCAACCATCGGGATCACCGAGGCCGTTGTCATCGGACATTCGTCTTCACCTCCCAGTTGTTTCACACATCACCGGGAGTCTAGAAGGCGCCGCCCAGCGGCGCGATGAGGTCTTCTGCGGGTTGGCGTTGCCCTACAGCGAGCCTGTCGCTGTCGTGCTCGGGGCGATCAATATCAGCAGTTGCACGACGCGCTCGGACAACGCTTTTGCGCTCAATTTTTCCAGCAGGGATCCTGGCAGGTGCTCGGTGGCGATCGGCGGCATCAACAGACCAGCCAAGGATCGAAAGCAGCGGGTTTGCACAAACTGCTCACGCCACCAGTGCTGCCACCGCCGCAGGGTTTGGACGGTGACACCGAGCGTCTTGATCAAGCGCTGGCGACGCGATGCGCTCAGCCCGCAATGCAGGGCGGAAATCAGCACGACGATGACCCCGAGATAGACCTTGCGGCCCAGAAACCGAACGGAAGGCGGGGTGCTGCGCCGCCGGCACCCGTCCGCGGCACAGCAGAAACTCAGACGGCTCTGGTAGCTCTCATCCAAGACGCCACGCACAACACCTCGGGGCTTACGCGGATAACGGGCGCTGTGCAACGCACCACCGCAGTCACAGCCGCCCGCGCGGACTTCCTCGGCAATCGACTCGTCGATCCGGGTGAGCAGGTGGTAAAAGTTCGTGTCGGCAAGAAAGGCGTGACACACTGGGACTGTCTCCTGGTTTTTGGCGAAATTCGGAGACAGCCCTCTCGGGCAACTTGCGTCAAGTTGTTTGAGGGGGTTTTTTGTTTTCCCTCACTGAATTTGCTCAGAATCGCGGCCGATTCCCGCAAATAGTCTGCTCAGGCTCAGCCAGATAGGAATACCAAGGGACAGTTTCATGATTCGGCCGATCATGCTTGCTATTGCCGCGAGAGAGCGGATTCATTCTCGAGAGTGGCGACGCGCCATGCGCGTTAGGGCTCTTTCTGGCGAAAGACTCATCAACCGCAAGTTTTGCCGGCTGCTCGCGACGAGAAGCGAGCTGTCTCCAGACCTTTCCCCTACCCCCCCACCTTAACAACGCCATGGAATCCCTGGCCAGCAAGCTACCGATGGATGCCAATAAGAACGCAATCCCGAAGACCAGAACGACGACAACGAAAAAGCCGGGGTTCTTCTTCTCGAGAACGGCAGTCGACGGCTTCTCAGGATTGTAATAAACGGTGACGCGATCACCGGGGTCATAGCGCTGGATCCCAACGCTTCTGTCTCCGCCGACGTTTTCGAAGGAGTAGCGATCCGCCGAATAGGTCTTGCCGTCGACCTGGTATTCGTAGGCGAAGATCTCTCGCCATGGTTTCCCGGGTGTGGAGGGTGGAGCCATGAGGGCCTGGGTGATGGTGCCCGGGACCTCAGCCCATGAGTCCTGGATAGAGCCCTGAAGCAGGGTGTAGGCCTAGGGAGTTCAATTTGAGCTGTTTCACGCACATTGTAAGCTGGCAACTACCGTGCGGGCCTATGTTCTCAAGCTGCTGTTTTAGATGATTTAATTTTGTCTTCTAGGTGAAGGGAAGTTGCGTGAGCCAGAACATGGGAAATCTGGCCAAATTGAACTACCTAGTGTAGGCCGCTGCACCGATACAGATGACCGAAAGGACCAGCATCAGGGCGCCGCCGCGCGTGATAAAACCCTCCCAATCGATCCGAAAGGGGGTCTTCGGGTTGTTTTCGGGAGCGCGCGGCAAGGATTCGCGCTTAGCCACCGGAGATTGGCGCCTTGGCGGCCGTTGTGGAAATGGGTGTTGCGTATCGGTACCCTGACAAACCTCTTGCGCGGATGGGTCCCTGCAACAACAGGTCAACAATCTCATCGCGCGCCTGTCGCGCTTGAGGTGACAGGTGATTATCTTCCAAAGTTGCAGGCTCTTTTAGCGCGTTTCCACGATGTTGCAGCTCTATACCGCGTGGGAATCCCGGTTAAACCGGTTCGGGAAGTATTGTGAGCGGAGCGACGTCACGCTTTCGATTCTGACGGTACCTTTGCTGATTTTCCAACTGCATAGAACAGCCACCCGGTGCCGCCCAGAAAGAGCCCCATCAAGACTGGGACAAAGGTTCCCCAATTCCAGCCGGTCTTGAGGACGGCGTCGGTTGGGTTTTTCGGATCGAAATACACAGTGACTGCGGCGCCTTGTGGAAAGCGTGATGCCGCTTCTGCTTCCGCCTCGGCGCGCGCTCCGTAGAGGCGACTCGCACGTTCGCCTTGTCCAAGCGAATAGCGAGAAGATGTGTAGGAATCACCCTCAACATCGTAGGTGTATTGAACAGACACGTAATACTCGACGTAAGTGTTTCGTGCAGCTCCGGCAGGGTTTTTCGTTAAGGACACGTGAGTGCTCACCTCAGCGTTGAGGACCGAGCCTTCTGCAGACGACCAGGAGAGGGTCTCATTCGCGATAAAGAGAAAATAGATCCCGAAGACAATCAGTAGCGCCCCTAAGGCACCGACTCCTAGACCGAACAGCCGGAGTGTCTTATGGGCCTTGAGATCTTGCTGCTTTGTATCATTCTCATCCGACACTGAGCAATCCTCCACAAGTACGCTGTGCCTAGGTAGTTCAATTTGGCCAGATTTCCCATGTTCTGGCTCACGCAACTTCCCTTCACCTAGAAGACAAAATTAAATCATCTAAAACAGCAGCTTGAGAACATAGGCCCGCACGGTAGTTGCCAGCTTACAATGTGCGTGAAACCATACCATTACCCATAACTATCCCTGACGCTGCGGTAAGCCTCCAGCGCCATGACAAAATCGGGGATGCGCTGCAACCCAATCCAGAGCGTCTTCGGTCCCGGGAACCCATCGGATTTGCGGTTGAGAAAGCCGCCCAGGGAGGCGACCATGCGCACCATGGTATCGAGCGAGGGCGGCTGCTCGGGTGGCGCTTGTTTCTGGGTGACCAGATAGACCGCCTTCCATTCCTCCTCGGCAAAGACCGCATCGCAAGGCAACTCCGGGCACTCGCGCCCGAGCATGGTCAGGTACAGCACCCGCCACGCGATGATCATGTACAAAGCGAGCGCCGGCTCCAGGCGCTCGCGCGTCTCGAGCTGCAGCTCCTCGATGCGGCAGCCACTTTTTAAGATCCGGAAAAAAATTTCCACTTGCCACCTGCAAAGATACCAGGAGAGCGTCTCGATGGCCTCTTGGGCGCTCTGCACCGCCAGATTGGTCAGCAACAGCCAGTTGAGTGGCTCCTCGCCGGCGGGCGGATTGACCTCGGTGGCCAGCAAAGCCGTGACCGTGACATCGGGCAAGGTGCGATCCGGGCGCCAGGGTGCCTTCAGGGTCACGCGCACCACCTTGATCTCCTGCGTGACCTGGCGTGCTTTGGCCCCCTTGGTGGCGGGACGCTCGAAGGTGATCTCGGTGAGCACCGGGGCGGCGTCCAGGGCCTCATTGAGCTTTCTGCCATCGGCCAAGCAGCGGTCGCGATGCTGCACCCGTACCAGCCAATCGGCGCTGTTCTCGGGGATGGGCGCTTCAACAAACAGGTCGTAGATGTCGCCCTCGCGATCGGCAACATAGGTCAAGCGCGTGTCGCTCAGTTCCTCGGCCAGCGCATTGACGCGCGCGTAGCCATCGACCCAGCGCACGCTTTCTTTCTCCTCCAGTGGGCGGCGCGAGTCTTTGTCCTGGCCCAGGCTACCGGGCTCGCGCACAAAAGTGTGCAAATCCAGCAGCCCCAGCGCGAGGCGCTCGGGCGTGACCGCCAAGGTGGGATGGATGTACATCCCATAGCGGCTCTCAAAGTTCAGTGGCCCAAGACCGACAATGCCTTTTTTGGTTGTATAGTCCAGCTCGCTGGTATCTTGGATACACAGCACCCGCGGATGCTCGCGCAGACGTTCTTCGGTACAAGCAAAATGGGGTGCGAGGATCTGCTCGGCGGTGACCGTGGGATGATCGAAAAAGCGATAGGCGGCCCGGGTCTCATACCAACCGTTGCAAGCCCCGGGAATACTTTGTGTCGGCTTGGCGCCGAGGGTTTCAAGCACCTGTTGGGCGCGATGATTCAGGCGCTTGTCGCCCAGAGAGATGTCCTGCAGTTCAGAGGCCAGCGCGATCATGCCACCACCCCCAGGGCGGCGCGGAAGTCCGCCGCCAGCGGGTAGACATAGATCGCCTTGCGCGGCAGCGCGGCCCGATGGGTGCGGTCGCACTTGCCGCGCCCGGTGGTTTCGCCCAAGTCGTGCCAGTTGGCGGCACGGTAACAGGTCCCGGCAAAGCGTGGGGTCTCGACAAAGGTCTCCAGCAGCACCAGACGCTCGCCATAGCGGGCGGGAAAGTCGACACTGACTTGCCGCGCGGCCAAGGACAGCACCTTGGAGGCGAGGTGTTTGACCTGCACCCAGGGCAGGATGAGGAAGCGGGCGTTGTTGAGCACCCGTCCCAGGTGTGCTTGGCGCTGCGCGGGCGTCCAGCCAATCCAGCGGTCGCGGGCAGCGACTTTCCAGGCCGCCGCGCCAAAGCCGATGGCGCCGAGCAGACCGCCATCCCACTGGATCAGGTAGCGCAGCTGCGCACCAGGCAGGGGACTGTAGCCGAGGTAGTGGTAGCGCTCGATCAGGCCGTTCCATAATTGCGAGGCCCTTCGATCATCAACGCGCGCCAGGCGCAAGCCGCTGAGCGCGCGCAGCGGGACGGACACTGGGATCGGTTCGGGCCGGGACTCGGGGCGCGGGACGAAGCGCCGCCCATTGCCATTGCCGCAGGTCGGTGGCGGCAGCACAATGAGCCCGGCACGATGCAACCGCAGCAGTCCCACCCGGGCACTCATGAGCTTGGGGCGGCCTTGGATATCGGTCCACTCCAGCGCGCGGCACACCCGCCGAGCGATCTCCGCGCGCAGCGGCGGCTGCGCCAGCGCGATCTCCTGGCGAATGCGCGCTAAGTCGGTCTCGTTGAAAGGGCGCCCACATAAACGGCTTGGAATCGCTTGGTCCATGGTCTCCCGTCCCCTTGCTGAAGATGAAAGGGCATCTCAGCAGAACTCGGGAGCTGTGTCCAGCCCCGGACGACGCTGGGGCGGGGAGATATGGGTAATGGTATGGCGTGAAACAGCTCAAATTGAACTCCCTACGCTGTGCCCAAGCCAACATAGCACGAACAGGATAAACCACCCAACCTGCTCATCCCGGACGAAACGTAAGCCTAATGTCGGCTTCGGATCGGGGCCGTTGATCATATCCTCCGGTAAATGAGGGTAGCGCCCTTGCCAGTTTCGCTGACGAGCTGCACCCAGCCGAGCTCGTCGTGATACCAGAGGTCGATTGCAACCTCGTCGGTGTCGATGGTATAGCGCTTCACGGGAATGTCACGGCCGTAGACATTAATCTTATCGACACCCCGCTTGCGCACAGCGACGCGTTCCAACTCGCCTGTTTGCGGGTTGAGAAGGCGCTTCTGCTCAAAAACTTGGCCGCAAGCGCAATGCGCGCATCGCGCTCAAACTCCAGCGGCGATAGATTCAACACCGCTGGAAGCGATTCAGGATAGTCGATGCTTAAGGTGTTCATATTTCCTCTCTTTCCCATTATGCTCCAGCGTCACTTCTGAGACCGTTTCGCCAACGTGCGCTCATCGGGCAGTGATCCAAATCTGAAAAATCGGAAAAATCGAATCTGGTTCGTTTTTTGTTTTGCCGCTCTCCTCGCCCTTGTGCCAGAGCTTTTGTCGTGACCGGCTCCAGTAGACCGCCTCGCCGAGTTCCATGCTCTTGGCCAGCGACTCCTCGTTCATGTTGGCGACCATGAGTATCTCGCCACTGGTGGCGTCCTGGGCAATGGCCGTGATGAGCCCGCTGCCTTTGGAGAAATCTACGGCGTTTTTGATTGCGTCGGGAAATGTCATAAGGGTCCTAAAATTATCGGAAAAGTTGACAGGTGAAGAACGCGACCTGGTTCAGCTTGAGTCAGCGCACCGGCTGTGCATCTACAATCAGCGGAACACTGTCATAGTCGGTGCATTCCGGGTCACCCTGACAAGACGCGGCTGCAACCCGGGTTTGCTGATAGGAGAAGCGCACCTGCTGACCCACAAGCGGGCGGGCGCAGAGCGAGAAATCGGCCATTCCTTCTTGGCGAATCTGTTGCTCGTCAACAAAGGTGATGTAACAGGCGATGTCGCCCGCCTCCATGGCTTCAATCCGATAAACCGGTCCAGCTCCGGTCCCTGCCCCTGCCCTGCCCTGGCTATTTGACTGCACCCGGTAGCGAACGGACTCGTCCGGGAAAGTGTTCCAGCCGGTCCAGACCTCATTGAGGGTAACCAAACCTTCCCCCAGTGCCTCGATACGAAAAACCCAGGTCTGCGGCGGACACCCCTGAGGACCATCCGGACCCGCCTCCTCCACCGCCAAGAGCGTATTCTCCGACAGAGAGCGGACTCGCGCGGAGACTGTCGGCTCGCCATTGCGCGAACAGGTGAGTTCATCGTAACGCTTCATCCGATCCTCGCCGATGAATTCAAACCCGGCACAGCTTGCCCCCTCCATCACCAAGCGCGTATTGGCCAAAGGATGTGCCTGCAATGCGGCCGCACAAGTACAAAGGGCAATGGGGAAAAGTGATTTCTTGAATTTATTCATTCAGGTATTGCCGATTGATCGCAGTTTTGGAAGCATACAAGGAAGGTTCGAAGCTGATGTCAATTCATGTTGTGCGGGATTATCGCAATGAACCCCGGCATCTTAATCGAAACTAGCGCGGCCCCGTCCGTGCCGAAGCGGGCTGCCGTCATGCGTTGCTCACTCCGATCAATACCGCGCAACCTGTCGCAAACGCGCTCCAAGCGCAAGCATGTGCTGCTGTTTGATGCTGACTTGCGCGGCTTTCATCCTATCCCAAACCGCGCCCCACTCGCCCAGCTCAGCATTGTCGAGATACTGAACGGCCTGATGCTGCCGGGTGAAGTGCACTCGGCTGCCCTTGGCGAGCAGGTGTTCGTTGAGATCGGGCAGCAGCAGGGCATCAGCGCGCGGAAGGGTGTGGGCGATCCGCAGCCCGGCCGGGTCCCAGTCGGAGAATACCGTGACGGGGATCTGTTCAGGCAGGATGCTGAGCAGCTGGCGAGTGCCACGCGCGAGTCCGCCGTGGCCGCGATAGAGCACCAGGCTGGCAGCGAGTTCGGCGGGTGCGGCGAAGGCGTGCCAGTCGTCGAAGCTGTCCAGGTTTTCGACGACAACTAACTGGCTGACCGCGTCGAGATTTAGCGCTGCCAGGGGGACACGCAGGCTCAGCTCGGGCGTCAACCTTGGCAGAGGTGCCGACAACTCGCCTTTCACCAGCACATGCTGATCGTCCGGTCGCTCGCGGGCGATCTTCTCGTCGATCACGCTGGCGGCGACCTGTCGGCGGTTGCCCTCGGGCACGCCGGCGCGCGGGTCGAAACCCCATGCCTGATGAGCCAGCGCGCGCAGTTCGCGGCGTTGCTCGGCATTGAAGTGCAGTCGCCGGCCGCGGGTCTCGCCCATCTCAAAGGCCTGCTGAATCTCGTTCCAGGTCGACGAGCACTTCACGCTGTCCAGTTCATCGCGCAGCAGGCGGTGGACGAGCTGCATGTGCCGCTTGCTCAGGCCAGCCATAGCCGCAGGTCGCGAATGATGAAGTTGCCGCTGTAGAGCGGATGCGACTCGCCGAGCATGTCCAGCTCGAAGTGATGCTTCTGTTCCTCGGGCAGGCCATCGTAGCCGCCGATCACCTGATACAGCCAGCTTTCGGCATCCCAGGGCAGAGTCTCCTGGCAATGGTAGTCGAGCGCCGAGATCGCCTGGCCGCTGTCGATGACCTGGCAGAAATAGGCGTCCACCGCTGCGCGGATCGGGCTGGATGTTACCTCGAAGGCGTCCGGTGTGTGCAGCGTCAGATCGGGCGCGTCGCCAAGGGACTGGACTGGTCGGTCTTGGGTCTGCTTGGCGCGGATTGGGGCTAGCAGGGCCAGCAGCTCGAATTCCAGGGTTGAATCGTGGATGTCCAGGCTCGCTGGAGCCAGCACCGGTGCGGCCTGATTGAACAACTGTGGTACTAACCGAGCGGCGGCATGGGGTCCGACCTCATAGTCCGGATGCTGCTCCATGTGCAGCAGCCAGCCCTTGAGCAGCCGGGTACGCCCGCGAATCTCGCGGAAGCGGCCTAGCTGTTCGAGCAGCCGCCCTTGCACGATGCTCAGCTCCTGGGTGCAGGCGCTCAGCGTGCGTTGCAGGTTGGTCACCAGCAGATGGCGCAGTTCGCGGAGATCGCCGGCGGACTCGGCCAGCGCCTGGAAACTGACCAGTTCCAGCCCGCTGAGCAGCTCGCTGACCTGAGTCTGCGCCAGCTCGTTTTCGCGGATCTTGGCGTTGAGCGTGCCGACGTAGCCGAACTCGTTGTTGATGCGACTCCAGAGCACGCGGATGCTGTGCTGTAGGGTCTCGCCGAAGGCGTAGACGTGTTCTCTCAGGTCGGCCAGATAGACCTCGGCGGCGGCGTAGTCGCCCTGATGGTGGGCCTCTTTGTAGTGGTCGGCCAAGGTCTTGAAGCTGGCCAAGGCCGAGCCGGTGTTGGCGTCAATCTGACGATTGCGCTCATCGCGCAGGGCCTCTTCCAGCAGCGCCCGAACGACGCGGCGCAGGTGCAGGTCCGCGCCGGGCTCAGGGCGATAGAGGATGCCGTGCTTGACCAGGCGCCCCTGCACGCCTGGCTCCAGCACGTCATCCGCCACTGAGCCTGCCAGGTAGGCGTCCATGATGGGCTCGGCCTGGGCTCCGAGCTGGCGCAAAAAGCGCACTCCCGATTGTCGCAGCGTGCTGCTCACAGCAACTGGCCCTGGCTGGCGAGTTCGGCCTGAGCCTCCAGGCCGAGTCCTTCGGCCTCATCGATAAAGCGGATGACCTCGTAGAGATAATCCAGCTTGCCCGTGGCCAGATAGATCTGTTTGTCCGGGTTGGGACGGGTCAGATAGCCTAGATCGCACAATCGCTTGAAGACCAGCTTGACCTGGGTATCAGTCGCCAGGCTGGTGGAGCCGAACAGCCGATAGTGGCTGATGCGGGCCAGTTGCTCGCGCAGCGCCGGGGTGTCCTCAATAACGGTCTGCAGCTCATTCAGACGCAAGGGCGCGCCCTCGGTCAGCGGCGCGTCCTGGGCCGCTGCCTCCTGCACCAGCACCAGCCATTCGGCGATCGGCGTTAGCGCCTGGCAGATGTCGCGGAACTGCTGGCTGATCACCTTGCGCTCGTCGTCGTCAAACTGGCGATAGCCGCAGAAAAACACTTCGCTGTCGGCGCCGGTCCCGACCGTGGCGATCTGCCGGTTGAGCTGGCTTAAGTAGGCGTCCACTTCCTCGCGATTGCCGGGGGTCGTCAGAAAGCGCCATCCGTCCTCGTCGGTTGTGCGACAGATGAAGGCCCCCTGAAGCAGACGCTCGATGACATGGCCTTTGATCGATAGCATCTACAGGCCCTCCTCTGGATAAGCGCCCGCTGCATGGTCCGGCTTGGAGGCCACCTCTCCCCGGTCGCCAGCCCCGCGTTGGCGCAGCTTGGCGGCGATGGCGTCGATGCGAGGCTTGACGATCTGCAGTTGGCGGGTCTGTTTGTCGACGATATAGCGGTTGGCGAAGAGCCCGAGGATCTCCGAGTCGGGGTTGGGAAAGGCACCGAGCACGCGAATATCGTTGGCGGCGCAGGCATCGAATATCTTTTTCACATTGTGATTGTGCAGGGTGCCCAGTTCATCGATGGGCCAGTGGATGGTCACCGGCGCCCGGCCGCGCAGCAGCCGGGTGAAGGCGAGCAGGAACTTGCACAGGATCATATAGGCCATGCCGTGACTGGATGATTCGTTGAGCTGGCGGTCGGTGCGGATCACCAGATCGCTCTGTCCCTCGCGCAGCCGCAGTTCGATCTCCAGCAGTCCGGCGACGCCGCCGCTCTGCGCCGAGCGGCCGATAATGTCCAGCGCCCGGCGCATGCTGCTGACATAGTCCTCGTCGGGGAGGCCGCTGAAGTCCTCATCGCGCCATTCGCGGAAAGCATGGATGAATGCCTTCAGCTCGGGCCAGAACTCAAGCTCGGTGATGCGTGAGCGGATACGCACCGCCGAGTCCGACACCCCGTCGAGGGAGAGGTCTTCCGCCACCTCGCGAGTGATACGCGCGCTCTGCGTGGCGATGCGTTGGTCGATATCGGCCAGCACGTCGTAATAGCTGTTGAGGTCGATTCCGAACAGCCGGCCCTGCTCGCGCAGCGCGGTCAGGCTTTGGGGCAGCAGAACCTTGAGCAATTGCTCCAGGTGCGGCACCAGCTTGCGGTGGTCCAGCGCGGGGATCTCGCGCTCACCAACCAGCATGCAGTCGGCGCGGCTGCGCTCCCAGAATTCCGCAAGGCTGGAGCCGGCGTTGCTGGCGATCAGTGTGTCGAAATGTTCCACCAAGACCTTGACCGCATCGAGCGCCTGTTCGCGCACATAAAGCTGCTTCTCGCCCTGGCGCAGACGCTCGTCCAGCGCGCCATCGGGCGGGGCCCCGTCACCGGACAATCTCAGCTCGCCCATGCGGCGCAGCAGGATCTTGAGCCGATTGAGCTGCTCCTGCGCCTCGTCCTTGCGCAGCTTAGCCTGGGCGCGCTCGGCTTCCAGTCGGCCGCGCTCGGTCTTGAAGGCGCTGGTGGCCGCATTGAGTTCCTGGTCCAGTTCGGCGGCGCGCCGACGGCTGTCTTCGAGTGCTTGTTGGAGGGCCGGTTTGCGCTTGAGCCAGCTGCGCTGATACCAGTCGTCATAGCGCAGCACCTCGGGGCGGCGCCGCTCGGTGCGCTCGATGCGCTCATCGAGTTGGCTGATCTGCTGCTTCAAGGTCATGATGGCCTGCTCATCGACACCACGGGATTTCAATTCACCCTGGTACCATTGCTCGCAGGCGTCGAGCTCGGTCTGGGCCTGTTGCTTGCGTTCGTCAATCGCAGTGCGCAGGCGTTGGATCTCGCTGTCGATCCGCCCGATCACTTGCTGCCAGTGGGCCTTGAGCTCCATTGCGACTTCAGTGTGTCTGGACTGGATGTCCTCGCGCCACTGCTCGCGCTCGCTCGCCAGCTGCTGGATGCGCGTCATCAGATCTGTCAGCGCCTTACGATCCTTGCGCTTGCGCTCGCTCAATGCCTCATTGATCCGGCTCTGTTCAGTAGAATGCTCCTCGCGGATGCGGCGCAAGTCGTCTCGACGGTTGTCTCGCTCGGTGCGCGCGACCGTCAGCTCAGGCTGCAAGGTCTCCAATGCCTCGGAGTGCTCGCCAAGCTGGCGCTCGGCGGCCTGCTGCTGATTGTCGGCATCCTTCTTGGCATCCTCGGCCAGTTGGAGGCGTTGGCGCAGGGTCTGCTCGGAGGCCGCATGCTCCGGGGTGTCGATGGCCGCCAGGTCCAATCGCAGGCCAAAGGCAGCGTCCTGCGCCGGCTCGGCCAGTGCGGGCTTTAGATCGCTGCGTTGCAGCAACGCGGGGTCGATCAGCTTGCCCAGGCGCGTCTCCCAATCGGGCTGCTCGCGACGCAGGAACTCAAGCAGGCTGTGCTGGCCGGGAAAAAGCAGACGCTGCACGGCATCCAGCTCGCGCTGGCGCCCGTCGACCTGGCGCCTCGCGGCTCGCAGAGCGGCGTCGGCTTCATTGCGCTGGCGCAGTTGCTGCTGCTCCCTGCCCTCCAGTCTGCGTACCTCGGCATCGGCTGAGTCGGAATCGGCCTCCGCCTGCTCGCGGCGCCGATCAAAAATGGCGAGAGACTGGCGCTCGTCCTCGGTGTAGCTGGCACTCTCGATCTGGGTCTCCAGGCGCTGGCGATCCAGGCCAAGCTGGACGTCCCGCTCGCGGAAGTCTTCCTGGCCGGTCTCCATTTCCGCCTGCTGGCGTTGTTGCAAGGCGCTGAGCTCGGCAGTTTGCCGTTCTAGCTGGTCCGTCCTTTGGTCCTGCAAGACCGTCTGTTGCTCGCGTAGCTCGTCGAGCTGGCGCTCGCGCTGATCCTTGATCCGCTGACCTCGCTCCAGATAATCGCGCTCCACATCCTGATGCTGATCAGTGAGCAGGCGGTACCGTCCGCGCAGGTTCTCCAGGTCCTCACGCCAGGTGCCGACCGCCTCCAGATCGATCCTGGCCTGCTCGATGTCGGCCTCCAGGAAGCTCTGGTACTGCTGCTCGATTTGCTCAAGCTCGCCCTCGTCGCGGGTGATCTCGCCCTTGCTGGCTGATCGCTGCTGGTTGAGATCATCGCGCTGCTGCGTCCAGCGCTCCTCCAGCTGATTCAGCGCTGACTCCATTTGCGCGATAGCCGCGTCGGCTTCTTCAATCAGGCGTTGCTGGCGCGGCTCATCGCTGCGATAGCCGAGCCGCAACCCACTCAGGCGCCGCTCACAAGCCAGCAGGTCCTGGTACTCGCGCTCCAGTTGCTCGAACTCCGGGCGCATGGCGTCGAATCCCTGGATCAGCCGGCTTTCGCGCATCCAGTCATCCACCCGCTGGAGCTTGAGGCCAGACGTCGGTGGGCTGACCCCGTCCTCTTCCAAAATGGCGGCAATCATGGAGCGCACGGTCTCCATCTTGCCCTCGCGCGAGTGCACCGCCTGGGCCAGTTTCTCGATATGGCGCAGCGCATGACCGGGCTCGCAAAGAGAAAACTCTCGGGCGAAGGCGCGCAGCTCACCACTGCTGGCGCCTGCGGCCAGTTGGACACGGTCGTTTTGCAGGATCGCGCGGTATTCGCGCGTATTGAGCAATCGGGTCGCGCTCACCTCCGCCTGCTTCAGTCGCCGACCCAGCTCGGCCATGCCGAAACAGCTCAGCGTGTCGCCGTGACGGCTGCGGGTGTAGTCCGCCAGGTCGAATGCCTTCTGCACCAGTCGGTAGGCGACGCCCTTGCCGTCTGCGGAGGCGGCCAGCACGGCCTGACAGGCCTGTCCATCCATGCGCTGATATTCATAGATGATAAAGCTCTGCTCGGTCGGCAGGTACCAGCGCTCGAAACTGTCTCGGGTCGATGGCACGACCCGGCTGGGATATTCGCCATAGAACACGGGCACCAGACGCTGCAGGGTTGTCTTGCCGGAGGCGTTGGTGCCGCAGATGTTGGTGTGGGCATCGACGACGAGCTCCACGACACCTTGGAGATGGGTGTTGATCAGGATGATACGGTTCAGGCTGGGCATGCGAATCCTTGCGTAACAGGGAGACCGGCGGTTGATAAAGCGGGAGTTCCGATGACAGCATCAGTCACCCGTAAACAGGGTGAGCGCTGACTGCCCATACAGTTACAGGCTCTGATCGCCGAAGCCTCGCCGTGGTCCGAACTGGGACAGACTAGCTGGTTTTCCCAATCCCCGCCCAGCATCTGCACGAGCTCCTATGCCATTCATTCGCCTGTCGACGAGCAACCGTGCAGGCAGTTTCTCAGCGCCGCAGAAGTCGTCCGTCGATCTCTGCATTCAACCTGTCTTGCTGGCGAAAGGAATCGGTCACCATATCCAACAGAAGAAGTCCGGTCGCAGTGGCATCCGAGAGATCCTTGAGCTCGGCATAGCCGTCGCCACCGGCGGCCAGGAAATCCGGCATCACCAGTCGATAGGTGACCGTCGCTCGGATCATTAGTGCGTGACATCGCGACCTTACTCGGCATCCTAACCGGGATATTCAGGCGATCGAGCGCAGCCCCGCGGCCATGGCATCCGCGTCGGTTTGCTGCAAAATCACTCGCAACTCCCCGACTTGCCGCTCCAAGAAGCGGTTTGGATCCTCAATGCCATGGAGGGCGTACCAGTCCGGCACGTCCATCAGCTCAGCCGCCAGGCGTTCGGGCGCGAGGAGCTGGTAAATGGGTTGCCAACGACCCTCGACGCGCAGGGAGAGATGGGGGTTGAGCAGGTAGTGGCCGCGGCGCACGCGCAGGAACAGCTTGCGGTTGCCCGGACCTTCGCGCGCCACTTCGTTTTTGGACAGGATGGATGACAGGTACTGTCGCTTCTTGCGTCGGGCGGGGATGATGGTGTCCGGGAAGTGCGCTAGGATCTGCTCGAAATCCGTGGCCGCCAGAAATGCTTTGCCGCCGCGCGCATAATTCTGGCCCAGGCGCTGATAGAACAGCACCATGGCGACGCAGAGCATCAGATATTCCATGATCTTGCGGTCGAGCTTGATCAGGCGCCCGTCGACCTGAATGTCCTGGCTGGGCGGCGCCAGGCGCTCAAATACCGCCGGTAATTTCTGGCGTGCATAACGCTGATCGACACAGGCGCGCTCCAGGCTGATCTGAAACGCATTCAGTCCATTGGCATCCACCAGACTGGTGTCGGCATCGCGCGTGAGCAGTTCTTCGATCAGCTCCGCGTGCCCTTGGCGGCTGGCAATCATCAGCGGGGTTTGGTTGAAGACGTTGCGGAAATCCACGCCATAGCGCTCGACCTCCCGCACGACGCCGCTGGTGTGCTTGAGCCCATAGGCCAGGTAGTGCTTTTTTTCAAGCATGCCCATGGCCTTGCCGGGGTGCTGGGCGGCGCTGAAGCCGGCGTCGATCAGCGCATTCAGCCAGCGCTGGTCGCGATAGACCAGGGCGTATTCCATCAGCGCGACGCGGGCTTTCTTTTCGCCCTGTGCGAGCGCCTTTTGCTCGAGCTCCGACAACGCCTCGCCGTGCAGAACCGTCCAGGGTACCTCGCGTTGCTTGAGGATCTGCTCGCGGATTTCGGCGGCCTGATCCTCCTTACCTTGCATTTCGAGCCGGTGGGCCTCGCGGCGCCAGTCATCAAGGCTGGAGCGTTGTTCCTCGACATCATTGACGTCCTGATGCACCTCGGTCAGGCCGAGCAGTTCGAGCAACCCCTGCTTGGGCTTGGCCTCCAAGACATAGAGGTTGCGCACGGCCCGGGTCACGGCGACATAGAGCGCATTGATGTAGAACTTATAAATCTCGAGCGACTTGTCGCTCTTGTCGCGTCCGCGCGCGTAGCGCAGTTCGCCCTGTAAGTCCTCGGGCGCCAGATCGCCGGCGATGTCGCGGTAGCGTTTTTCCTCCGCCGACAAGAAGTTGTAGAGCAGGACGTTGTCGTATTCGAGCCCCTTGGCCTCATGAATGGAAAACACCAGCGGGGTGCGGAAATGCTTGCGCACCTCCGCCTTCTGATCCGGATGCAGCACCAGGATGGCGAAGCGCGCCGAGGCGGCGGTGCGGCGATCGAGATCGCTTTTGACGGCATCGCTGTCGGCGAGCAGTCCCACCGTGCCAATCTTGGGACCACGGCTTTGGACCAGATAATTGCTCTCGCGGTCGACCGAACCAAAGCGCGCCTGCTTGATGTGCAGCAGGCGGTTGGCCATCTCGGTGATCTGCGGCGAGTTGCGGAAGTTGGCGTTGAGGATGCGTATCAGCTCGGTGGAGCCGCTCCCTGCCTCGTTGCGCTCATGCCAGAACAGCGTCTTGACCTTGGCCCAGGAGAAAAAATTCGGGTGGACGATTTGGTTGGAGTCGCCGCACAGGAGGAAGCCGGTCGGGTCATTCAAGGCGCGCAGAATGAGCAGCAGCTGGACCGCTGTGAGGTCCTGCACCTCATCGATGACGATGAAGTCATAGCGCGGCGTGATCAGCTCCAGCCAGGCATGGCTGACCAGGTTGGCGTCGAACCAGCCCTCCTCTTTCAGTAGACGCAGATAGCGCTCGAACAGGTCGTAGACGGCATCGCGCAGCTCAGGCGCATAGATCGACTGGCGCACGCCGAGGCCGCGATAGCTCTCGCGATCCAGATAGGGCCGCTCCTCGTCGGTGCCGGTGAGAGCGCCCTGGAATTCCTCGAACAAGCGATGGGTATCGCGCAACTCGCGCGGGAGCTTCTGGCGCCCAGCCCAGGCGGCGAAGGCGCGCGGGGTCATCTCACGGCCCTCGGGCACGCGGATGGTCTCGAGATACTCGCGAAAGGATAGGAAGTCGACCTCCTGGTCCTCGTTCTCGTAGCCGTTGGCGTAGTAGAGATCGCGGGCGTTCTGCACCAGGAAGGGGGAGCGGGTCACATAAAGCACCGTCCCGACGGCGTCCTTCATCTTCTCGAGCGTCAGCGCCGTCTTGCCGCTGCCGGCCGAGCCGATCACGATCAGCGGCGGCGGTTGCTGGTAGATGGCTTCCTGGTCGTTGTCGAAGCTCAGTACCTTGTCGAGCAGATGGAAACGCGGCAGCTCGGGATTCAAATACCGCAGCTCAGGTGCGTCCGCCAGAGCAATCGGGTCGGCATCCGGGATTTTCGCCTCGTCGATCACGGCTCCGCGGCTGAGGAAGCGTGATTTTTCATAGGCATGGGCGGCGATGTATTCAAGAACCAGGATGCAGCCTTCATCCCCGTGCCGATGCAGGGCGAACAGCAGACGATTGGCTTTGTCGAGCCGGGCGCGGAAGAGATTCTCGCCCACCTTCTTGACCTCGGCGGAGCGGAAATCCCCGTCGCGCAGGTAGCCGGCGAGTTTCTCGTAGCCGGGTATCTTGCGCGTGTCGAGGCCGCGGTAAGTGAGCAGGCGAAATGACATGGTGCTGGCTGTTTGGCGGGCTGTTGTAAAACCCGACATGCTAGCGGACCCCTCTGCTAAGTCAAAGTGGATACAGGCCAGTGCGAGCGCCGGGTCAGTGCGGATTGGCAGGCGCGCTTTCGCTATCCGCTGTGGCTGCTGGAGACCTTCGTCGATCCACCCCGGCCACGGTCCAGAAAAACATCTCCCGCCTGCGCCGGTTCGCGACCGGTTTGATCCAGGCAAAATCCAATGATTCCGTCTCGGCAACCATTGATAAGCTTGCCCGCAAGGTCCGCCGTGTCTTCGACTACTTGCGTATGACAGCTAACTCCAACCCCCGCGTTGGCCAAACAGCTCCCGTCGGCTAGAACGGATTTGCCGAGCGCTGGCGAGATCAGCCGGCATTTGCACCTTTCGCTTGTCCGCTTCCGACCCAGAGCTGTCAGTGGCCGTTCTATGCCCAGAGGCCGCTTCGTCCTGGTGAGCGGTCACTGAGTTCTGCCGGCTATCCGGCTGAACTCGGCAGTAAGCGGTTCCCCCTTGACCTCACAAAGTGAGACTCTTAAGTCGTGGCAAGCGGTCGCTGAAGTTCAGAAATTCTGGCGGATTAGGCAGCGACTTTGAACGCCTGTGCAATCAAATAGACAGCTATGCTTCGCGTAAGGCATCAATGACAACAGATGCAGACAGGGTGTCGAACACATCGTGGCGTGCGTGCACGGCATTCACCCAGTCTCGGCAGGTTTCGATTGAGAGCTCCGTTCCCCCTTCTTCTCCGAGCCCAGGCGGTAGGAGCTGATGGTAGTGATCGCGCAGTGCCGTGACGGCATAGGCCAAGTGCTCTCGTCGCTCACGAGCATCATCAGGCAAGGTATTGAAAGACGAAACGACCCAGACACAGCCGTCGATAAATGCTTGAACGGCGCTGGACCATTGGGGTTGAATTCGCTCGACATAGCTTTGCAGCACCCTGCCGTCAACCCCCTCGATTTCGGTCAATTGTAGCCAGTCGGATAGATGATCGATCATGGCCTTGAAGGCGCTGATGGCCTCTGTGAATCGTTTGACAGCAGCGATTTCGACCGTATCCCAGCATGAAATTCCAGTGGCGCCCCACTCCTTTTCGGACACGGGACGCCAGACCTGATCCAGCCATCGAAGCTCGGAGCTTGATCCATCCAGGGTCAGACGGTACATCGGCATCGTCCGGACCTGGCGATCCAGACTGCGCCCTTTGAACGTCGACAGGATGACGATGTGCTCCCATTGGTGTTCCAATGTTCTGGTTTGAGGCTCGCTGAGCCCAGCCTCTTGGACCCCTTGTCGCAACAGCGGATGCGCAAGGGATATCGCCGTCAGCATGTGCTCGGGCGTTGCACTGTCCATCCGGATCCAAAGCGCTGGAGCCTCGTTCCAGCTTGCTGGCTTCGCCATGAGAGAACATTGGACGCCTTGGGTTTCCAGGGCTCGCAGCTCACGCTCGATGCGCGTCGGTATCGCGAGCACCGAGGCTATGAAGCGTGCCGTTGCCCGGTGCTTCGGGTTGTCCCAGTGTGTCGTCGGTTGTTCGAGATAGGCGCTCCAAAGGGCTGTGACCTCGCGAAAAGACTGGCTTTCGAGCCGATCTTGATGATCGAGTGTTTCCGCTGGCATCCTCGCGGAGAAGAGTCGGCGGAACTCTCGTTGAAACCCCATTAAGGCGGAGTCCGCATCGGTCAGATTCAGCTGCGTCAAGTGTGGTGGTGCGAGATTCCCACCCAACTCGCCGAGTTTGGCCTCGATCAGTGCGCGGAATAACTGCGCGTCTGACTCCCCTTCCGCGCACTGGATGCAGAAGTAGGGCTGAGACTGCCCCAGGAAATTCCCAAGTCCTCTGAACAGCTCCGACCGATAGCGGAGGAAGCGACGATAAGGACTGATTGCGAATCCTAGCTGCAAATTCGACGGGCTCTTCTGTCGGCTGTCTCCTTGTCGCATCTCGCTCACAAACCCCCATTCATCGACAGCTTGCCGAGGCAGCGAGGGAGCCTGGCTTAGAGACTGCTGAAGGCTTGTCCAATTGGCAAAATTCAGTCTATCCGCCAGGTGTTTACGTTTGTGCTTGTCCTTGAAATGGGCGACCAAGGCCCGTCGCAGCTCCCGCATCGTCGAAGCGATCGCTTCTCGAATAGCCCAGAGCTCGGACAGGTACTGCTGCCAGTCATCGGGGCGCAAGCGCTGCTCGATCAAGGCGCCGCAGATACTGTTGAGGCGCACGGCCCAATGCGGCGGGATGCGGGATGGTTTGATGGAGGTCGTGGTGCTGTCGTGATCCAGGGAGAAAAGGATCCGATGTCCATAGCCCTGACTGCCATAACCCGCATGATCGGGGTAGATCCCACGCAAGAGTTCGACCCGTTTGATCGCTTCGGTATGCAGTCGGTCCTTGTGCTCCTCGTCGCCATCGGAGCTTGGCTCGACGTCCTCAGTGCCGTCCGACCATGACACCAGAAAATGCGCGCGGACGATTCCGCTTCGATCCTCGATCCAAGGGGTATCCGTCTCTCGGCGAAAGCGTTCGACGATGTCCTCCCGGTATCGCTCGAGCCAAAGTGTCATCCGACGGCTGTCGAGCTCCCAGCATCCGCGTAGCAGATCGGCAATCGTTCGAAGCTCCAGGTCTTGCGGCACCAGATTCAGATCGACTGCGGCGAGCCAGTCGCGGAGATGGTCATGGATCTCCCAACGTCCAACCCAGTCGCTCACCTCCGCGATCGCGGCCCAATCCGGGTGCGTGGTCGGCGGTCTTGGAGAATCCCTCCGTTTGCTCAACCATTCCCGAGCCGGTGCCGTGGCCAACGACTTGGGTGGCTGCCGATCGAGCACCGACTGCATCTGAGCCTTGCGCTCGGCGGGAATCGCACCGAGGTCTTTCCAGACCGCCGTTCCATGGGGAGGATTGAGGTCGGCGAGATCCAGATCGAGCATCATGTTCCACGCCGAGCCGTGCTGGCGCCGAATTTCCTCGACCATGCCTGCGATCTGCTCGACATACTGTTGGACACCCCACCAGAGCAAGACGCGCAGCACGGCGCCGAAGACCTGCCAGGTTGGCGGTTGCCAGCCCTCAACGTACAGGGTCATTCCTGGCATCGCTTGGGCCCGGCGAGAGGCCAGATGCAGCAGGAAGACCTCGACATCGGTATCGGGGATCAACTCAAGACAATCTTGAGCGAGTTCGAGCACATCGAAGCTCATCCCCTCACAGAGGAGGATGTCCGTGAGCAGTCGGGAGCGAACAGGATGCAAACCATCCAGCAAAAGCCCCTGCTCCAGGGAGCGGATCAGGTATTCACGCTCCAATCGCTCGACGAGGAAGCCGAGATCCGCATCTGGGAAGCGCTTCCGCAAGGCGAGCACCTCAAGTCGTCCTCCGAGTGCCGACGCGAAAGCGACGAGTGCCAGTAGGCGAAGCTCCACGCGAGAGCCGTCTCCGCGATGAATATCCGTCCGGATTCGCTTGACCTGAGCCAATAGCTTCTCGCGGAGGGACTCGGATCGATTGACCAGATAGACGAATTCCAACAGAGGTCCTTCGCCATCATTACCACCGAGGAATCGAGCCCAGGCTTCATCGAAGGAGAGAAACTGCCCTGGCGTCTCCGGTCGAGAGAGTTGGCCATAGATGGCCTGAGCTTCAGCTCGATCCAAGCTCAGTGAGATGTCCTCGAATCCAACATCCGCCCGGGAATGGGTCGCCCGGCGCCAATCCTCTTCCCGAACCGTGACCAACACGCGGATCTGGGGAATACGCGCCAGCTCTTCGACGAGCAGCGTCCAGCCTTGGTCGTGGGGGCGAACGTCGACATAGATGACGATGGGTGCGCCAACCGCTTGAGCATGCGCGGACAGGGTCGCGGCGATCTGCAATGCCTCCCGCCGGTTCTCGATGAGCTTGATGTGCAGGCGCCACGAGGATGGCGTTTCCATGTGCAGCCAGCGATAAGCGAGTGCCGACTTGCCCTGACCGGATGCGCCATGGACGATGACGACGCTCTCTTTCGCGAACCCCGTGCTGATGTTTTTGAGCCAACGATCGCGTGGGATGTCGCAGTTCGCTAAGATGTGCTCGTAATGCGCCGACATTCCTTGCTGGAACTGGTCATGCAGCCGTTCCGTCGGCATCTTCGGTGCCCCATCTGGATCCAACGGCTCGATGACGCTGACCCAATCGCGCCAATATCCGGCGCGAGCATTCAAATAGCGCCCGACGTGAGCGAGTCGTTTGATCAGGTCCGCATGGGTGATCCGCTCACGGTGCTCGGCTGCTTCATAAAGCCACTGACAGAGAATGGCGCTGGCGTGCGTGGCCTCTCCGCCAAGAGGAGGGTAGAATCCGAGGAATCGTTCGACTTTCTCAGTGACTTTTTGCTCTTGGTCCTCGCACAGCGTCACCCGGGAGAAGAGAAGGTCGATATCCGACGGGCCAAGGCCCATGCGCTTGAGCTTGGTCGCAACCTTGTTTCGCGCGGAGCCTTCACCTGCCCAGGCCGCCGCAAGCTCCGGACCGAAGGGACCGAAACTTAGGATGCGAATCGTGCAATCGGGATGGTCCTGCGCGATCCTCACCGCCCGTTTGAGGGTCGCTTTCAGGTCGGTCAGGGTGAGGTTTGCTCCATACCCTTTGACCTGAACTGCTTCACGAGTCTTTCCATCCGCGTCGAGGATCGCAAGATCTTCGATTCCTTCCGGCCAGATGTGTCGTCCCGAGAGGGCTGTCTGCGGCTCGATCAGTCGAGATAGGGTATAGAGAATCTGCAACCGAAAACCGCGTAGCGCTGGACCGGCAGAATCGATTGGATCGCGTTCCATGCGCCGAGGGATCAGGGACGCGGCGAGGGTAGATTCTCGCGCATGCCGCGCAAGGACTTTAGTAGCGACGGCAGATCATCCCGGATGATGCTCCAGACGGTGTCGTCATCGATTCCCAAATAGCCATGGATCAAACGATTCCTTGTCGCAATGATGAGACGCCAAGGGATTTGAGGGTTGGCCAAACGCACATCATCGGGAATACGCGTCGCGGCCTCGCCAATCAGCTCAAGGTTTCGTATCGTGGCGTCGTAGACGATTGAGTTGCCGACGAATGTCTGTTGGTCCAGCCCTTGTGAATAGGCCGATACCTTCTCTCCAAATGCGACCATGTCGTCGAGGTAGAAGGTCCACTCTCGCTTGCGGTCGGATGGCTCAGACATGAATCGCCTCGCGTTCGACATAAGGCGCTAGCTCTCGACGCAGTGCCTTGCGAGTGACTAGATCAACCGGGCGACCGAGGAGGTCTTCGAGATAGAACTGCACGCCGAAGTAGCGCTGCGAGGTCGAGGACCCATCGAAGGACACGAGGATGTCGATGTCGCTGTCCACTCGCTCATCGCCACGAACGGTTGACCCAAAGAGCGCCAGTTCGGAAACACCAAATAATCGAGAAAGATCCTTCTTGTGCTCGGTTAGAATCTTCAGCGTTTGGTCACGGTTCACGTTTGCACCCTGCAGTAAGATTAAAAGCCCGATTCCGCGCTTCAAGAACGGTGATTGGATCGAAATGTGCTGCAGCAAGCCTAGCATGGGATGCTATGCGTCACGATGAGCTGAGATGAACCCGATCTGGATTGCAGGAATCCGAAACCATTTCGCTTGACCGGCTGGTCGAAGGGGCTAGAGTGCACTTTCGCAGGCGGTATGCATCGATCAGGAGACTCGCTATGACGAACACGTCGCCATCCTCGGTGCTGCCAGACTCGTCGGTATAGGTGAACTCCATGATCAGAAATGCCCTTAGGTTGCGCGCAGGAAGGCTCTGAGCTGTTTAAGTTTTTCCAGTAGCTCATCGAAGGTCACGATCTCGACGTCCTTGGAATTGCGCCGGAACAGCTCGAAAGACTTCTTCTGATCATCACCATCAGGCGTCGTGCCAATCACGAGGCAGCAATGTACCGCGTAGGACTCGATGTCGTAGACCCGCGTGTTATCCTTGATCTGAGCAATCTGCTTTTGAAACTGGTACTTCTGATCCAGCGCCTGATTGATCGACCCCGACAGCTCGGCCGACGGCGTGAAGACTCCACTGCGGAACGGTGTCTTGTTGAGAATCGGCGTCTGTCGTGTCTTGATCTCAAAGATTGCCGTATTGTTGGTCAGGCTGTTCTTCACCAGAAAATCAGTGATCTTCTCCCCGTCGCCTGAGAGCTTCCGTCCACCGACCGAGGCCTGGTCCCGAACCTTGATCACGGGGTAGCCGAAAGCCATGTTCAGGATGAACGGGTTCTCGTTGAAGAATTCCTGCCAGCGTTCCTCGACCAGTTTCTCGCCAAGCATCCCCTCATAGCGTTTGATCAAGGCTTCCAGCGTTACAAGCTCGATGTCGCCGCGTAATCTCGCCAACTTCTCCGGCTGATCTGCGGCGATATCGGCGGCATGGCTGGTCAAGGCGCCGATGACAGCGTTCTGGTCTTCCTCGGACAACTCCTCCTTGCCCGCTGCTGCGGCGGTGAAGAGCTTGCGATACGGGTGCCGACCCGTTTTCGGTGCCCGCTTCGGCGCTCCGAGCCGTTCTGCCAGGATGTTGAGAGCAGCAGTCCCTTTCACGGCGCGGACGGCAGATTGCGCGTGTCGGTCGATCTTGTTCAGTTCGAGGCGCGCCTGCTCGAAATCCTTCTCAGCAATGTAGAAGATTCGATTGCCGTCCGGGTCGGGACTTGTGGCGTGTTTGCTTGTGATGACAATTTCAGTGCAATCGGTCAGTTCTTCCACCGCATCAATGATGAATCGGTACGACTTCGCAAGGCCAAGCCCGTAGGCGTAGTCCTTTGTGAACGCCGAGGGCAGATGCTCCAGGACTTGGTGCAAGTCCTCGGGTGTCGTCGGTACGGCGCCGTCAAACTGCGGAAAGATGATGTCCGTGTCATCGAGCGTGATACGCTCGATCTGGCCATACTTCGGTTTGAGAAAATCGGATCGGTTGCCGAATGTGATGATCGGATGCATGGTTAGAAATTTGTGCTGGCCGTTGATGGCCAGCAGCTTGGTTCTGTAGCTATCCGCTTGCGCTAGGTCGAGCCTTGCCTCCAACAGACTCCGTTCCGGAGGTATGAAGTAGACCTCGACGAAATTGGGATGGACTTCCTCGACCTCGAGGGTGCCATCGCGTTCTGGGTCATGCTGCCGGAAGCCGAGCGCCATCAGCTAGTATCCTCCTAAGTGGGCAGCCGCCGCCGACCGGTGAGCAGCTTCTGCGTCAGCGCTCGCTTCTGGGTCTTCAGCGCCGCGACGGACTGGCCGAGCGGGTCGATTTCCTGGTGCAAGGTATTGAGGTAACGGGCTGTGGCGGTCTGGGTGTTGGTATCCCGGAACGGAATCGTGATCGCGGCGAACTTGGAGAAGGATACCGTCTCGCGGACGCTGCCCAATGCGCTGTTCTTGATGCGCTGACGGGCTTCATGGGAGTTCAGCCAGTACAAAAGTAGTCCGAGTTTGGCTTTGTCCTTGTCGCGCTGAACACGATGTACATCGAGCTTAGCACGCCATCGTCCCAGCCATCGAGTCGGGCGAGCAAGCCGACGTTGATGCGCGACGGGTTTTAGGCGCGTAGCAGAATTATAAACATCCTATCTCTGCGAGAGCACCCTTTCCTAGCGCCCCTCTGAACCTGCTGTCGCCCCCCGCTCTGGCCTTTGACCGCCTACGAGACCAGATTTGGCTGCCTCAATCTAACCTGGTAAACCGCACGGAGACAGGCTTTTCTCGTTGTGGCGACCCTCTGGCCAGCCACCACCGTGGTCGCGCCGCAGGCGTCGCAGACAAAAAATGATTGGGGTGGGCTCATCCGAGTATATCGAGCAGTATACTTATCGAATTATAGCAACACGGAATACATGTCGCGATTTCAAGCGCTGATGCGCACGGGTCCATCACAGGCCGGACAGGTCTCGATATCGATGCCGAAGACCCATTTCAGATGTAGCCCCCAGGTCATTGATGCGCGCCCTTCGGCGGGTGTCGGCTCCTGTGAACCCTCCTTCGTATCAGGCTGGCCAACCCTGCCTTGCTTGACCGGTGTCAACCGCGCACGGTCGTCGCTATTCGGCAAAAAGACCCCGCCAAAACGGGTCTGATTCACTCCCCGCTTCGGCACCAGGGCCGCCAGTTGCGCGATGAAGTTGGGGGCTTGAAGCCAAGATTCGCGGCGCTGTTAGCTAACAGTCATGACGCGTATTGTGCAGAACGCTTGGAGGCGACGCCAATGACCGCTTCATGGTCTACAAGCGACCGCGCCGGTCAAGGTCCCTAGGTCCGGTCTTGGCCGGTAAGCGCCCTGCGTAGTAGGCGCCGGTAATCTGGAAAAATCCAGAGCGCTGTCTCTTGCCTCAAGGGACGGGGGCCGACCCAGAGCTGACTTCAGCTCCGCAGCTGACTGCGGCGGCAATGAAACCCGTGGCCGACGCTGCGAAAGTCGTAACTCTCGTTGCCGAGGCCACCAAGGCCTATTGCACCCGCGTGCGAACCAGCCACTCGGGACCATGCGCAGTTGTCTTTGAGGGTTTGCAGGCTGTAGCGATGATCATTGGCCCAGTCGCTGTGACGGCGCATCTGGAGCACCAGGCGGTGCTGGTTGGCCAGCTCTTGCACCCGGTCGTAGTCGGCATTCAGGCCCAGGCGCAAGGTCCCAAGGACCAGAATGCGCCATTGCGACATGCCCGGAGCCCGGTCTGGTCGCTGACGCACTCCTCGCCGTCGGCGCGCACCGGAAGCACATCGGCGAGGATGGCGAAGACCTCATTGCGCAGAGCGTCGTTGGTGTAGATGTGCTGCAAGCGCGGGATATCGTCGCGGGAGGAGCAGTCGAACTCAATCGCGGCGATGTCACTTTCGCCAAGCTGCATCTGGGCACGGAGGATGTCACGCATGGGAGAAGCTGCTATGAACGAAGTTTGGTGGAAGAAAACCGGTGGTGAGGCTTGACTGATTCAAAGTCAGGCCAGATTTTCTCAATCGATCAATAGCTTACCTCTTTGCACCTGGGCCTTGCCAGGACTTTTCCTAGTGGGAGGAGCAGGAAAACCATCAAACTTCACCAATGAGCGCGTATGCTAACGCATTGTCTTTCCTTGTGAAAATCACTTTTCGGTCAGGCACTACTTAGAGCCCTCTATCCGGACAGCACAAAGCATTTTCCAACCTTTTGTTTATCCATTTTTCGCAGTATTATTGCGGATTGATGCACTCGTCAGACACTCTTACTTGGCAGCAAGACCTGCTGGAGTTGGTCAAGGTCTCCCAGGCGCTTCCCATCCCATTCCCTATAAGTCCTGCGGTCATGGTTGCGACACGGTCCAAGTGGCTGTTTCAGCACGGCCCACCATGATTACACGCCCAGCGCAGCAGCTTGGTAACCCTCTGAGCGGTCGGACACGAAGGACTTATGGGGAATGACATGGGCGCTTCCTGATCGAGACAGGAGGGCTTTCGGGATCATACATCCAGCTCAGTCGCGGCAAGAAACAGCCAAAACACTAGGCCCGCATCGAGAAAATCGCTTTTTGAGCATGGCACCATTAGATCGCTCGAGCAGTTCCGGGCGCGCACTTCCGGCAACGCTTAACGCCTGGACGAATTTCCTCACCGACACCGAGCTGCCGGCGTTCGCGCGCACGGTCAGCGAAGTCACGCGGATAGCCGGCGACCCGGAAGCCAGCGCCTACAAGCTGGCCAGCGCCATCACCAAGGATGCCGCCATGGCTGCCCGGCTTGTCAAGCTGGCCAACAGTCCGCTGTTTCCGAGCAGCCACGGCAATATACAGACCGTCGACCGCGGTGTTGTGCTGCTCGGCTTCGATGCGGTGCGCGATCTTGCAGTATCACTCAGCGTCATCGAGCAGGTGATTCGTGGACAGAGCCGCGATGCCCTGCTTGAGGAAATGGCGCTGGCGTTTCATACCGCCACACAATCCCAGACCCTTGCCCGTTTGGCGCAGGACAAGGAATCCGCAGAGATCTTCGTGGCCGGTCTTCTCTACAGGATCGGCGTTCTCGCGGTGCTTTCCAGCCCGGACCCGAGAGTCGAGGACTACCTGGCTGAAAAAGCCGATTTTGATCCCAACGAAGCGGTCCAAATCGCGCGCATGGAGAAGCGCGTCTTTGGCTGTGATATGACCCAACTCTCGCGCCGCCTGGCGCAGCACTGGTCGCTCGGTCAGGTTCTGCAAGAAGCACTGGCGCCCGACCCAAGCCAGGCTGGCGAGCGCATAGCCGCGGGTCGGCGCATCGCCGAAGTAGCCATGCGCCGCGGCTGGGAGTCGAAGGAAGCCAATGAGCTGCTGTCGCGAGTCGCGCGCAAAATCGGACTCAAGCTCAGCGACATTCGCGAGAAAGTACACGAGAGTTCCGAGGTCGCACGCGAAATGGCAGCGCAGTTCGGCGCAACCAAAGTCGCCCCACTAATTCCGCAAACCGCGCAGGGGATAGCCAAGAGCAAACAGGCTGAGTCCGCTGCCCGCGATGGCAGGGGAACCGCAGGTAGTGCTAACACCGATGCTGCGGAGACGGAAGGGGATGCGGGGACTGACGGCCGATTCCTGCGCCCTGACCCGTTGCTGCAACTGCAGATGCTCGGGCGTATGGCGGAGCTCCTTAACGGAAAGCCGGATCTGAACCGCCTAGTCCATACCGCAGTCGAGGGCGTTCATCGCGGCATTGGCATGGACCGGACCGTCTTTGCGCTCCTAACCGGCAAGCAGGATGCGGTTGCCGCCAAGTTTGTACTCACGGAAATTGAGGAGCGTCTTCAGGCAAGCTTTCGCTTCAGTCTGCGACCCGAGGTCAACCCCTTGCTGGCCGCTGTGATCGGGCAGCGCAAGGCGTTCTGGGTGCGCAAGGACTCGCCGCCCGATGAGCGCAAACTGGTTCGCGGCCCTTTTGCTCAATTCGTCGCCAAAGAAGATTTTGTGATCCATCCCGTCTTGTTCGGCGACAAATGCATTGGCTTTCTGTATGCCGATCGTGCTAACTCGCATCGCCCGATCGAATCATCGGACGAAGCCAGCTTTCGGCAGTTCATCCAGCAACTGACTCTCGGTCTGCGCTTGCTTGGAGTGCGTTGAGGTTTCCCGTATCGCGAAGGCACTGCAGGACGAAATTTTTCAACGACTCCTCATGGGTTCCGGCTGATTGGCGCAGAACAGAGCCAACGCGATGGCATCCTGTTCGTGCGCGAGTGCATGTCACTCCGAGCTTGAACAGCGGATGACCCGAGCGTAATAGACCCGAGTTGATCCTGTTCTCTGAGGTAACGATGGTCGGTGCGACGTCATGTCGAAGTCTGTCAGTGCAATCTGAAGGTGATGTCCTTTTAGACCCGATTGGAGGTCGCAACACCGAACACACTAAGGATTGACCTGCCGGTCGCGGGCTTCCCAAACGCTGCCGAGTTGTCGGCCAATTTTGATAAGGAGGTGCGTTTCCTGCTTATCATCGAACTGTGTTAGTAGTAGTGCCGCATTTCTGCGGATAATGGGCGATTAGGCTTTCATCGCTGCCGGTGGGAGCCGAAGGGGCAAGGTCTGTTCATGGCCGGAAAGCGCCCGAGAAAAGGGCGACACCAGACCGGTAACTCCGCCCACTAGCTCGGCCGGAGAGCGGTCAATGCTCCCGGCCGAGACGCTCAGGCTTCGATATGCTCAGCGATCTCCAGAGCATCGTCGACCTCAATGCCAAGATAGCGAACCGTGCTTTCCAACTTCGTGTGCCCAAGCAAGAGCTAAACGGCGCGGAGGTTCTTGGTGCGGCGATAGATCAGCGTCGCCTTGGTTCGGCGCAAGGAATGGGTGCCGTAGTAGGCGGGCTCGAGTCCGATGAGCGCAACCCAGCGTTGCACAATCCGAGCATACTGGCGTGTCGAGAGATGTTGGGATTTGCGACTTCGACTCGGGAACAAGAAGCTCCCGGCAGCAAGGTGCTTCGCGTCGATCCAGGCGCGCACTGCCTCGCGAGTCTGCTCGGTCAACTCGAACCGCACTGGCCGGCCGGTCTTTTGTTGGATAACACTCGCGCGCGGCAGGATTTGGTTTCCATGCGCGATATCTTGAACGCGCAGGCTGACTAGGTCGCACCCGCGCAGCTTGCTGTCAATGGCCAAGTCGAATAAGGCAAGGTCGCGCAACCGCTTGGCCAACTGCAGGCGAATGCGGATCGCCCAGATTTCCTGGAGCTTCAGTGGCGGTTTTTGACCGATCAGTTTGCCTTTGTTCCAAGGCACGTGGCCAGCAGGATGCGTGCTTTCATTTTTGGTTGTCGACATCGACTGTTCCCTCCTGGGGGTTGAGGAAACAGCAGTATCTTAACTTTCCTGGCTGGGTGCGCTTATCGACCCATAGCAGACCGTCACAGAGGGACGCGCCTGGTTGGCGAGTTGTTTCGGCGCTTTGTGCAGACGAACCAGCGCCTGCAATTGGTGAACCTCTCGATCGGTGATGTAGAGTGGCTCTAGTGTTCGGAGTATCATCCTCGGTGATTTGCTTCATCATGCAAGAAATACCAGATGATAATGTATCGTTGACAGTTCACAAGATGCATCAGGGCTTTCATACGAGATCACTAGTCCGAGCCAGCGAAAAATTGACACTAAAGCGCCATTTCTTAATGCTGTTTTCAGAATCAGGAAACCTTTCTAGCCAGAGATATCAACAATCACAGTCTTGAACATCAATAGGTCGAAAACCCTCGATTTAGATCTGCATCAGAGTATTTAGACCCTGAATTTCCATATCCAAGGTTTAAACCCCCGCCTTTCAGGCGGGCAGATTTCATCTCAAGCCCTCTGGCTGGTAGGTTGGCAGGGAGTCAGCCGCAGAGGGAGGGACGATGGATTACCGTCATGGCAGTCACACGGTTTACAAGATTGAGTACCATTTTGTTTGGGTGACGAAATATCGTTACAAGGTGCTGCGTGGAGACGTTGGGCATCGTGTCCGCGAGCTTGTTCGTCAAACCTGCGAGGCGTTTGAGATTCGGATCATGAAAGGTGTGGTGAGTCAGGATCATGTCCATATTTTGGTCTCAGCGCCACCGGAATTAGCGCCTAGCGAAATCATGCGTCGGATCAAGGGCAGGTCGTCGAACAAATTGTTTGAGGAATTTCCGGCATTGAAGAAGCGCTATTGGGGCCGTCACTTTTGGGCGCATGGATACTTTTGTGCCACGGTTGGAGAGATGACCGAGGAGATGATTAAGGAGTATCTTGAGCACCATTTTGAGCCAAAGCCAGCACCGGATTTTCGGGTTGAGCCCTAACGACGCGTCGTTCAGTCGACGCGTATCCGGACTTTCAGTCCGTTATTTTAACCCACCGGCTTTCAGCCGGTGGTTGTTAAGTTCAATAGCTTCATGAAACCAATTAATTTGAGCTAGAACGATCATCTCCACGATGATCAAGGTCATTTTGTCACAGCTTTCAATCCATCTGGGCCGAAGGTGTAACATTTTTCACTAGAGAACACGTCTTCAGCTGCCTTAATATGCGAAAAAGGATTAATTTCCATATACTGAAAATCCTGCCACTGTTTTTTGAAATAAATATCTGCATTTATGCAGATTTTCGGCCTATCGCATAGATCTTGTTCGCATTTTGGAACCCATGCGGTCATCGTCGGCTCCCATAAAAAGACTGATTTTACAGCTTCGGCAAACTTTGGGTAAATAGTCCAGAAGAAATTCGGTTTTATAAACTCGGCAACCCATTCCATATGACTTTTGATATCATTCGTTTTACTGAGATCATACGCTACATCCTCGTATTTATAAGTCTTCGAGTATGAGGCTTCGCCCCCCCCAGGTTTAATCCGATCGTAAAGGTTGCGGTATGTTCTTGGTTCTTGACCCTAGGCAGCCATTCGTCCAATGTTGCACCGGAAAGTTGAGCCGCAAAGTCATAACGGTCGGTCCACCACCCACAATGATATTCACTGCCTTTGCTTTTGCACCCTATATATTTCGGCGTGGATGTCAAGCGAAAATCAAAGCGATACCAGTCTTTTTTAACTTGTGTTTCAGAGGTGAGCTTATAAAGCTCAATACTCCAGCGACCTCCATTGTCTTCAACGGTTGGGAAGCGGGTGTCGTCTTGATCGAGTTGTTGCCATCCGCTTCCACTTGCCGCGCGGCCAATTACAACAGCACCCATCTCTTTTACATCGACGTCAATCTCATCCGCCCAATCAATCGTCGCCTGCAGGATCTGTTCAAGGGGTCGGCCATTTACCGGTAGAAGTAGCTCCTCCCCACGATATAGGCATACGATTACCCATAAGTCGATGATGTCTTCAAGATCAAAGGTTTACGAGGGCGCGTTTCAGGCCGTGTCGCTAAGATGCGCTAAGCTGGAACAAGCACTTACGCCGCATTGCAACCTTAGCTGCCGGACTTATGGGTAATGGTATGACGATATAGGAGGTAGTACATCGGGCCTTCATACTCATAAGCATTGAATACAATAATGCTTTCATCCATGCCAAGAACATCGCGGAGTACTGTACCATCGGTGGTTTTGACACTAACTAAGGCGCCGGCATTGAAAAGAGTTTCTAATGCAAGTAAGTCCACGCTGCCAAGCTCGCTAATTACTCTGTTACTCGTGAAATGCAGAGTTAACTTTGCGTTGCCAGTTCTGAGGTCTTCCAAGGAATCATGATAGGCGGTTTCTACTTTGGCAAGAGTGGTATACGTTTCACTTGAATCCCACCACTGCCCATCAGAAAAGAGTTTGATTAGCTTCGCGTCATTATAACGCCTTAATAAGCTAGGGGATACGATAATAAGGTCGTAAGGCTTTGCATCTGAATCTACTTCCTCGTAGGAAACCTCAGCGCATACGTTGAGCGGTGCCGCGATTAGAAGGACTGCCATCACTACAAATAGCATGCGAATTAAAGCTTTCACTAGCGGGTCTCCTCAAAATTTTTTCTGATCCCATCATGTGACTATTCACAAGCAGTATCGACATTTATGGGGCGCAATGTGCTAGGCATCGGCTTGTCACATTGAGCAGGTGTCATTCTTCTTGAGTATAGCAGTCAGCAACGACATTTTCTGTGACTTAAAGTCCGCACCTGGCCGGCAAGCGCCCTGGGAAGGAGTCGCCGCGCATCCAGAAAAAGCGCAAGCGCCGCCTTTTGCCGCTAGGGACGGTTGCCGACCCGAACCGGTCATTGGCTCTGTGAAAGCAGACGGTGGCAGGATATCCCAAAGCAGACATAACGCCAGCTGCGATGTCGGGCTGCCAATGTGGTCGGTAATTACGAAAACTGGCATCGGGGCGAACGCAGGCCCCTCGGTGGCAGAAGCCCCTTGCATGGATCAGCGCAAAGGCAAGCCCGTCTTACCAGGACTACCTGATCCCATTCCATTCCATCCCGCCCCAGGCCCTAGCCATTTCGCGCAAACCCGCACCAAAATGGCGGTTTTAAACAGTTCGAGCTCGGCTGGGACTGCGGGAGCCTCGGCAGTCTTGGCTCTTGGCGCAGGTTTATCCAATTGGGCGCATGCAGGCACAGCCACCCGTCGCACTCGGGCACGACACAAAAAAGCCCCCGAGGGCGAACCCCGGGGGCTGGAAAGTGAAAGCCGGCGGTCTGGTAGGATCGGGAGAGCAATTCAGTAAGCTCTCCTCGGAACTCCAAAGAAAAACCCCGCCTCCTTGTGAGAGGCGGGGTTCGATGGGGTTACCTCTTGTGGAGGTTAGGGCTTGGACTGGAAATTAATTCGAGCCGGAGAGTAAGCCGGGAACTTGTCCGCGTTTAGCTGAGCGTAATCACGATAATTGCGGGACCCATTTCCAAGCCATTTGAAGGACATGGAATGCGTGTGGGATCACGGGGGCCGTTACTGGCCGACAGCGGGAAGCCGGAATCGTGAACCACGCTCCCCCCCTGAGGGGGGAGAGACGCAGCGGGTTCAGTTGCCTCTAGCGCTCTGGCGAATGGCGCGAGCGAGGGTGTAGCGGGCATAGCGCTCGGCATCGGCTCCGCGACGCGGGGACGCGCGCTCGAGCAAGCGTTGGTAGACCGTGGTCGGTGCAAGGCCGGCCTCAAGAGCGCCGCAGACCCAGCCCCATTCGCGGGCAGATTCGGACGGATCACCGGTGGATAAGCGCGCCCGTGGAGCGCAGTTGACGACCGGCGGCGGAGCCGGAGCCATCGTTGGCAAGGCCGGAGTTGGATCCCAGACGCGCTCCTGCGGGCTTGGTCGCCGAAGGACATTGACCCACTCCCCGCCACGCTTGGCATTCTTCATCCCGGCGAGCCGACCGAGGTGCTCACCGGAGACCGAGCCCGGATCGGCGCCAACGCGCGGGATCAGCCAACGCTGCACATCACAGCGCTGCGCCTCATCGAGCGCGCGGGTCAGCCGTAGCCACAGGTGGCAGCCCCCGAGCGTCGAAGTCTGCACCACCAGGGCCGCATAGTGCCGAGCGATGCGCTGCGCCATCGGCCGTGCGACATCATCGAGAAACACCATTGGCCAGGGATAGCCGCGGGCTGGACGGATATAAATATCGGCCTGTTGGACATTGCGCGCTCTGGCCAGCCCCAACGGAAGCTGATCCAAAGAGCGATCATGGAACCACAGCATCGTCGCCTTGGCGGTGCGCACCGCCAAATCGGCACGCACGATGCCAGCGTCGTGCCATGCCTCAAGCATCACGGCGGTGTGTCTTGCCGCTGTCATGGCCTGGTGCGGGCGCTCAGCGCTCAAGCGGCTCATCAGGCGCCCGCCCTGGCACTCGGGCGTTGGCGGGCGTTGCCCGCCGCTGAACCAAACACCTCAAGGTAGAGTTGTTCATCGAGCTGCGCGCGTTCGAGCCGAGCAGCCTGCGCCAGCAATTCTGCCGCCATGGTCGTGAGCACGCGATAATTGCCCAACGCATGCTCAGCGAGCGTCTTCATCAGCCCTGCGCTCATCAGACTCGCATTGCCGGCACTGTGTTGTAAATGCTCCAGGCAGGCGACCAGCGCCTCGCGACTGGCATACTCCATACTCAGGCGCGTACGGATACGACTGCCCAGCGGCAGCAACTCCTCACGGCGCAGCTTGGTCGCCAGGCGGCCATCGCCGGCCAGGATCACGCTCAACAACGTGCGCGAATCGAACTGCATGGAGGTCAGCAGACGCAGCTCATTGAGCACCGTCGGATGCATCTCCTGCGCCTCGTCGATGAGCAACACCGGGCGCAACAGCGTCGTCTCCAGATGCGCCAGCCAGCGCTCGCGCAGGATCTTGAAGCCACCCCAGCGGTTATGGGGCTTGAGGTCAACGGCGAACAGATCGCCCATCTCGCGGTAGAAGTCCGCCACCTTCGAGCTGGGATGCGTGAGCGCCCCAACGCTGATATCGGGCAGCTGGCGCAGACGCTCATCGAGCAGGCGCAGTACCGCACTCTTGCCGGTACCCGGATCACCTTGAATGAGCGCAAAACCGCCTTCGCGGATCAGGCTCTGCTCGATGCGCCAGCAAAACTGCTCCACCGGCGCGCTGCGATGCAGTGCCGCCGTCGGCAGCTCCGGGGAGAACGGATTGAACTTCAGTCCATAGAGGGCCAGCAGGGTCTTGTTCATCGACTGGATTCCAGGTCATCGTGTTTTGGCAGATAGGCCGGCGGCAGACCGGTGGCGGCATACTCGGCGAGCAAGTCGCGCAGCAACGGTGGCAGCGTCGTGGCGCGTTGTGATGGCGGTGGCGGTGCGCCGGCGGGCTCAAGGCGCCGACGCTGCCCGGAGGCATTGGCGGCTTTATCGAGGGGATAGAGGCGGCAGAGGATGGCGCCCGAGTGGGGATCAACCACGTCCACAGCACTCAGATCCCAGCGGGCATAAGCGATATGCAGTTGCTCAAGGTGACGCAAGCGCGCCGGCACCTCGAAGCGCTTGCCCGCCAGGCTGAGCGTCCCATCGCTGCGGCGCTGACGGCGTTGGACGCGACAACGAAAAGCGGCGCGGACCTGCTCGCTGTCCGGACAGGGGCGCCCCACGTTGGGCGCATCGAGAAGACGCGCAAGCGGCGTGGCGGCGGTCTCACTGTGGACCTTGCGGTGGTACTCCTGCTCCACCCACGCCTGAGTGAGGGTGTTGAGCTGAGGCAGACTCAGCTCCGCGATGTCCTTGAGCATCGCCATCAGGCGGCCTTCCAGCGTGGCCCAGAAGCGCTCCTGCTTGGCGTTCTGATACGGGCTGTACGGCAGGGTCGGCTCATGGAGGATGCCCAGGGCGTGCAATCCGGCGGTGAACTCCTCGGCCTGCATTGCCGCGCCGTTATCGCTCATCAAGGCGCGCGGCAGCCCGCGCTTGTGCAACGCCTGCCCCAGGCCATGGACCAAGGTCTCGGTGGTCTCATCGAGGTACCACTGCAGATGGCAGATCAGGCGGGAGTGATCGTCAATGACCGCCAGCAGCAGGGGCTTGACCCAGACGCCACCCCGGGTGAGGACGTTGCGCGAGCCATGATGAAAGTCCAGATGCCACAAGGCATGGACATACTGGGCTTCATAGCTGCGCACCTCGCAGGCCTCCAGGCGCCGCGCGGCCTGTTCAGCGCCCGGCGTCTTGCGCGCCGGGACACGCCGGCGGTGCAAGCCCGCGCGCTTCATGAAGCGGCGCACGGTGGCATAGGAGGGCAGCGGCCCCAGGGTCTGATCGCCCGCGCACAAGGCGGCGAGGTTGTCGTAATGCAGCTGCACCGTCCAACCGGGGTAGTCGCGGTACTGGGCTTGCACCGCATCCATCAGGCGCGGACTCAGCGCGCGCTGCTCCCCGGCATCGCTGCGCCGGCGCGGGCGCAGTGCCGCCACCGGGTCTTGGGCATCGCGTGCGAGGTAATACCAACGCTCCAAGGTGCCAAAGCTAAAACTGACCGCCCGCCCAGTCACCGGATGGCGCCATGACTTGGCCGCTAGCGCCTTCAGCCGCGCGCCCAGCGCGTTCGCCGGCGCAGGATCAGCCAATAAAGGACCAATAATGGCAAAGCGCAACCGCGCCCAACCATCGGGATCACCGAGGCCGTTGTCATCGGACATTCGTCTTCACCTCCCAGTTGTTTCACACATCACCGGGAGTCTAGAAGGCGCCGCCCAGCGGCGCGATGAGGTCTTCTGCGGGTTGGCGTTGCCCTACAGCGAGCCTGTCGCTGTCGTGCTCGGGGCGATCAATATCAGCAGTTGCACGACGCGCTCGGACAACGCTTTTGCGCTCAATTTTTCCAGCAGGGATCCTGGCAGGTGCTCGGTGGCGATCGGCGGCATCAACAGACCAGCCAAGGATCGAAAGCAGCGGGTTTGCACAAACTGCTCACGCCACCAGTGCTGCCACCGCCGCAGGGTTTGGACGGTGACACCGAGCGTCTTGATCAAGCGCTGGCGACGCGATGCGCTCAGCCCGCAATGCAGGGCGGAAATCAGCACGACGATGACCCCGAGATAGACCTTGCGGCCCAGAAACCGAACGGAAGGCGGGGTGCTGCGCCGCCGGCACCCGTCCGCGGCACAGCAGAAACTCAGACGGCTCTGGTAGCTCTCATCCAAGACGCCACGCACAACACCTCGGGGCTTACGCGGATAACGGGCGCTGTGCAACGCACCACCGCAGTCACAGCCGCCCGCGCGGACTTCCTCGGCAATCGACTCGTCGATCCGGGTGAGCAGGTGGTAAAAGTTCGTGTCGGCAAGAAAGGCGTGACACACTGGGACTGTCTCCTGGTTTTTGGCGAAATTCGGAGACAGCCCTCTCGGGCAACTTGCGTCAAGTTGTTTGAGGGGGTTTTTTGTTTTCCCTCACTGAATTTGCTCAGAATCGCGGCCGATTCCCGCAAATAGTCTGCTCAGGCTCACCCACCAGTCTGACGGCGATGTCGCCCTGTGCATGCCCCTGGAACACCCAAGTTCCAGTTTCATCATCGATATCGTAGTTAAAGGCAACCGTATCACCTTCAGCGAGCTCGTTCCCTAGGTACGCCAACGCAGCCGTCAAAGCATCTAGGCTATTGATTGGTGCAAGGGCACCAGTCTCATTATCAAACGTCACAACACCGTCTGTGATGGTCATCTCTCCAATTGTGACAGAGCCATGAGTCACGTCTTCTGCGGGACTGACGTTGCCGCTATCACTGACATTAGAGGCTACGGTCGCAGTCGGCAGGTCCAGCTTATCCGTACCCGCCTGGAAGTTGATGATGGTGTCAGCATCTCCAACGTTGGCTGGAGAGTCGGCGGCGACGCCAGTAGCTCCAGGGGTAGTATCGGCCTTCGTTGCCCCTTGGTCGTCCGTACCCCCGGTGATATTCGCCGCAGCAGCCGTCACCGCGAGCGGTGTGCCCTCGGCTGCGCCGGTGAGCACCACCGTGTCCGCGTTGGCTTCAACTGTAGCAGCAGCCTTTACCGCCACAGCCGCAGTATTCTGGGGATCGGCATTGTCAGCAGCCGCTGCGTCCAACGCGGCGACGATGGCCGTCGCAAGGTCGGTCGCATTGGCCGGCGCGGGATCCGGCACCGTGTAGGTGAAGGTTTCACCACCAACCGTCAGGGTGTAGGTGTCACCAATCTCAATCGTGCCCCCAAGCGTGTAGGTGTCAATTTCGGGCTGGGCAGCAGCCGCTTGACGATTTCCCGCAGCAGCCGTCACCGTGAGCGGTGTGCCATCGGCTGCGCCGGTGAGCACCACCGTGCCTGCGGTGGCTTCAACTGTAGCAGCAGCCTTTACCGCCACAGCCGCAGTATTCTGGGGATCGGCATTGTCAGCAGCCGCTGCGTCCGACGCGGCGACGATGGCCGTCGCAAGGTCGGTCGCATTGGCCGGCGCGGAATCAGGCACCGTGTAGGTGAAGGTGTTACCACCAACCGTCAGGGTGTAGGTGTCACCTGCCTCAATGGTGCCCCCAAGCGTGTAGGTGTCAACCTCAGCCTGCGCAGCCTTATTCCCGGCGTCCATGGTCACGGCAAGAGCTGTGCCCTCGGCTGCGCCGGTGAGCTCCACCGTGCCCGCGTTGGCTTCAACTGTAGCAGCAGCCTTTACCGCCACAGCCGCAGTATTCTGGGGATCGGCATTGTCAGCAGCCGCTGCGTCCAACGCGGCGACGATGGCCGTCGCAAGGTCGGTCGCATTGGCCGGCGCGGGATCCGGCACCGTGTAGGTGAAGGTTTCACCACCAACCGTCAGGGTGTAGGTGTCACCAATCTCAATCGTGCCCCCAAGCGTGTAGGTGTCAATTTCGGGCTGGGCAGCAGCCGCTTGACGATTTCCCGCAGCAGCCGTCACCGTGAGCGGTGTGCCATCGGCTGCGCCGGTGAGCACCACCGTGCCCGGATCCGTGGAGTTGGCTGCAACTGTAGCAGCAGCCTTTACCGCCACAGCCGCAGCATTCTGGGGATCGGTTCCATCGTCAGCCGCTGCATTCAACTCGGCGACGATGTCCGTGAGCCTGAGCAGACTATTTGCGGGAATCGGCCGCGATTCTGAGCAAATTCAGTGAGGGAAAACAAAAAACCCCCTCAAACAACTTGACGCAAGTTGCCCGAGAGGGCTGTCTCCGAATTTCGCCAAAAACCAGGAGACAGTCCCAGTGTGTCACGCCTTTCTTGCCGACACGAACTTTTACCACCTGCTCACCCGGATCGACGAGTCGATTGCCGAGGAAGTCCGCGCGGGCGGCTGTGACTGCGGTGGTGCGTTGCACAGCGCCCGTTATCCGCGTAAGCCCCGAGGTGTTGTGCGTGGCGTCTTGGATGAGAGCTACCAGAGCCGTCTGAGTTTCTGCTGTGCCGCGGACGGGTGCCGGCGGCGCAGCACCCCGCCTTCCGTTCGGTTTCTGGGCCGCAAGGTCTATCTCGGGGTCATCGTCGTGCTGATTTCCGCCCTGCATTGCGGGCTGAGCGCATCGCGTCGCCAGCGCTTGATCAAGACGCTCGGTGTCACCGTCCAAACCCTGCGGCGGTGGCAGCACTGGTGGCGTGAGCAGTTTGTGCAAACCCGCTGCTTTCGATCCTTGGCTGGTCTGTTGATGCCGCCGATCGCCACCGAGCACCTGCCAGGATCCCTGCTGGAAAAATTGAGCGCAAAAGCGTTGTCCGAGCGCGTCGTGCAACTGCTGATATTGATCGCCCCGAGCACGACAGCGACAGGCTCGCTGTAGGGCAACGCCAACCCGCAGAAGACCTCATCGCGCCGCTGGGCGGCGCCTTCTAGACTCCCGGTGATGTGTGAAACAACTGGGAGGTGAAGACGAATGTCCGATGACAACGGCCTCGGTGATCCCGATGGTTGGGCGCGGTTGCGCTTTGCCATTATTGGTCCTTTATTGGCTGATCCTGCGCCGGCGAACGCGCTGGGCGCGCGGCTGAAGGCGCTAGCGGCCAAGTCATGGCGCCATCCGGTGACTGGGCGGGCGGTCAGTTTTAGCTTTGGCACCTTGGAGCGTTGGTATTACCTCGCACGCGATGCCCAAGACCCGGTGGCGGCACTGCGCCCGCGCCGGCGCAGCGATGCCGGGGAGCAGCGCGCGCTGAGTCCGCGCCTGATGGATGCGGTGCAAGCCCAGTACCGCGACTACCCCGGTTGGACGGTGCAGCTGCATTACGACAACCTCGCCGCCTTGTGCGCGGGCGATCAGACCCTGGGGCCGCTGCCCTCCTATGCCACCGTGCGCCGCTTCATGAAGCGCGCGGGCTTGCACCGCCGGCGTGTCCCGGCGCGCAAGACGCCGGGCGCTGAACAGGCCGCGCGGCGCCTGGAGGCCTGCGAGGTGCGCAGCTATGAAGCCCAGTATGTCCATGCCTTGTGGCATCTGGACTTTCATCATGGCTCGCGCAACGTCCTCACCCGGGGTGGCGTCTGGGTCAAGCCCCTGCTGCTGGCGGTCATTGACGATCACTCCCGCCTGATCTGCCATCTGCAGTGGTACCTCGATGAGACCACCGAGACCTTGGTCCATGGCCTGGGGCAGGCGTTGCACAAGCGCGGGCTGCCGCGCGCCTTGATGAGCGATAACGGCGCGGCAATGCAGGCCGAGGAGTTCACCGCCGGATTGCACGCCCTGGGCATCCTCCATGAGCCGACCCTGCCGTACAGCCCGTATCAGAACGCCAAGCAGGAGCGCTTCTGGGCCACGCTGGAAGGCCGCCTGATGGCGATGCTCAAGGACATCGCGGAGCTGAGTCTGCCTCAGCTCAACACCCTCACTCAGGCGTGGGTGGAGCAGGAGTACCACCGCAAGGTCCACAGTGAGACCGCCGCCACGCCGCTTGCGCGTCTTCTCGATGCGCCCAACGTGGGGCGCCCCTGTCCGGACAGCGAGCAGGTCCGCGCCGCTTTTCGTTGTCGCGTCCAACGCCGTCAGCGCCGCAGCGATGGGACGCTCAGCCTGGCGGGCAAGCGCTTCGAGGTGCCGGCGCGCTTGCGTCACCTTGAGCAACTGCATATCGCTTATGCCCGCTGGGATCTGAGTGCTGTGGACGTGGTTGATCCCCACTCGGGCGCCATCCTCTGCCGCCTCTATCCCCTCGATAAAGCCGCCAATGCCTCCGGGCAGCGTCGGCGCCTTGAGCCCGCCGGCGCACCGCCACCGCCATCACAACGCGCCACGACGCTGCCACCGTTGCTGCGCGACTTGCTCGCCGAGTATGCCGCCACCGGTCTGCCGCCGGCCTATCTGCCAAAACACGATGACCTGGAATCCAGTCGATGAACAAGACCCTGCTGGCCCTCTATGGACTGAAGTTCAATCCGTTCTCCCCGGAGCTGCCGACGGCGGCACTGCATCGCAGCGCGCCGGTGGAGCAGTTTTGCTGGCGCATCGAGCAGAGCCTGATCCGCGAAGGCGGTTTTGCGCTCATTCAAGGTGATCCGGGTACCGGCAAGAGTGCGGTACTGCGCCTGCTCGATGAGCGTCTGCGCCAGCTGCCCGATATCAGCGTTGGGGCGCTCACGCATCCCAGCTCGAAGGTGGCGGACTTCTACCGCGAGATGGGCGATCTGTTCGCCGTTGACCTCAAGCCCCATAACCGCTGGGGTGGCTTCAAGATCCTGCGCGAGCGCTGGCTGGCGCATCTGGAGACGACGCTGTTGCGCCCGGTGTTGCTCATCGACGAGGCGCAGGAGATGCATCCGACGGTGCTCAATGAGCTGCGTCTGCTGACCTCCATGCAGTTCGATTCGCGCACGTTGTTGAGCGTGATCCTGGCCGGCGATGGCCGCCTGGCGACCAAGCTGCGCCGTGAGGAGTTGCTGCCGCTGGGCAGTCGTATCCGTACGCGCCTGAGTATGGAGTATGCCAGTCGCGAGGCGCTGGTCGCCTGCCTGGAGCATTTACAACACAGTGCCGGCAATGCGAGTCTGATGAGCGCAGGGCTGATGAAGACGCTCGCTGAGCATGCGTTGGGCAATTATCGCGTGCTCACGACCATGGCGGCAGAATTGCTGGCGCAGGCTGCTCGGCTCGAACGCGCGCAGCTCGATGAACAACTCTACCTTGAGGTGTTTGGTTCAGCGGCGGGCAACGCCCGCCAACGCCCGAGTGCCAGGGCGGGCGCCTGATGAGCCGCTTGAGCGCTGAGCGCCCGCACCAGGCCATGACAGCGGCAAGACACACCGCCGTGATGCTTGAGGCATGGCACGACGCTGGCATCGTGCGTGCCGATTTGGCGGTGCGCACCGCCAAGGCGACGATGCTGTGGTTCCATGATCGCTCTTTGGATCAGCTTCCGTTGGGGCTGGCCAGAGCGCGCAATGTCCAACAGGCCGATATTTATATCCGTCCAGCCCGCGGCTATCCCTGGCCAATGGTGTTTCTCGATGATGTCGCACGGCCGATGGCGCAGCGCATCGCTCGGCACTATGCGGCCCTGGTGGTGCAGACTTCGACGCTCGGGGGCTGCCACCTGTGGCTACGGCTGACCCGCGCGCTCGATGAGGCGCAGCGCTGTGATGTGCAGCGTTGGCTGATCCCGCGCGTTGGCGCCGATCCGGGCTCGGTCTCCGGTGAGCACCTCGGTCGGCTCGCCGGGATGAAGAATGCCAAGCGTGGCGGGGAGTGGGTCAATGTCCTTCGGCGACCAAGCCCGCAGGAGCGCGTCTGGGATCCAACTCCGGCCTTGCCAACGATGGCTCCGGCTCCGCCGCCAGTCGTCAACTGCGCTCCACGGGCGCGCTTATCCACCGGGGATCCGTCCGAATCCGCCCGCGAATGGGGCTGGGTCTGCGGCGCTCTTGAGGCGGGCCTTGCACCGACCACGGTCTACCAGCGCTTGCTCGAGCGCGCGTCCCCGCGTCGCGGAGCCGATGCCGAGCGCTATGCCCGCTACACCCTCGCTCGCGCCATTCGCCAGAGCGCTAGAGGCAACTGAACCCGCTGCGTCTCTCCCCCCTCAGGGGGGGAGCGTGGTTCACGATTCCGGCTTCCCGCTGTCGGCCAGTAACGGCCCCCGTGATCCCACACGCATTCCATGTCCTTCAAATGGCTTGGAAATGGGTCCCGCAATTATCGTGATTACGCTCACCGTCGCAAGCGCGCTCGCATCGCCCGGCACCGGCTCAGGCACCGTGTAGGTGAAGGTGTTACCGCCAACCGTCAGGGTGTAGGTGTCACCTGCCTCAATGGTGCCCCCAAGCGTGTAGGTGTCAACCTCAGCCTGCGCAGCCTTATTCCCGGCGTCCATGGTCACGGCAAGAGGTGTGTCAGCGTATGCGCCGGCGAGCACCAACGTGCCCGGACCCGCTGCAACTGTAGCAGCAGCCTTTACCGCCGCAGCCGCAGCATTCTGGGGATCGGTTCCATCGACAGCCGCTGCATTCAACTCGTTGACGATGGCCGTCGCAAGGTCGGTCGCATTGGCCGGCACGGGATCCGGCACCGTGTAGGTGAAGGTTTCACCACCAACCGTAAGGGTGTAGGTGTCACCTGCCTCAATCGTGCCCCCAAGCGTGTAGGTGTCAATTTCGTTCCAGACAGGATCTGGATCTTGAGTATCGGCTTTGGTGGCTGCTTGGTCATCAGTTCCCGCAGTGACTGGCGCGGTCGTATCAACCTTGACGGCTGCTTGGTCATCAATTCCTACGGTTACTTCGGTTTGACCCGCTTGAGTATCGGCTTTGTTGGCTTCTTGGTCATCAGTTCCCGCAGTGACTGGCGCGGTCGTATCAACCTTGACGGCTGCTTGGTCATCAGTTCCTACGGTTACTTCGGTTTGACCCGCCTGAGTATCGGCTTTGGTGGCTGATTGGTCATCAGTTCCCGCAGTGACTGGCGCGGTCGTATCAGCCTTGACGGCTGTTTGGTCATCAGCTCCTTCGGTTACTTCGGTTTGACCCGCCTGAGTATCGGCTTTGGTGGCTGTTTGGTCATCAGTTCCAAGCACCAAATTTGCTGCCGATACTGTAACTTCAAGCGGTGTGCCATCGGCTGCGCCGGTGAGCACCACCGTGCCCGGATCCGTGGAGTTGGCTGCAACTGTAGCAGCAGCCTTTACCGCCACAGCCTCAGCATTCTGGGGATCGGTTCCATCGTCAGCCGCTGCGTCCAACGCAGCGACGATGGCCGTCGCAAGCGCGCTGGCATCGCCCGGCGCGGGATCCGGCACCGTGTAGGTGAAGGTGTCACCACCAACCGTCAGCGTGTAAGTGTCACCAATCTCAATCGTGCCCCCGAGCGTGTAGGTGTCAACCTCAGCCACCGCAGCCGACCCCGCCGCCACAACAATCGTATCCGTGCCATCGCCTACCATGACTGAATCCTGGCCCTTGCCACCGGCGATCGAGTTGGTGCCCGTTGTTTGAACCACAACATCTTGCGATCCATCGGAACCCGTTATGATCGTATTGCCAGCGCCGGTAATATCCCTCCCGTCCGCCACCGTAGCTGGGGCAGTCAAGGTCGTACCAGACGGAACCTGAATTTCGTGGTTGGTATTAGCGGAACTTGCCTCATCGGTATCTGACCCGCTGGTAAAGGTGATGACGCCATCGCCAAGAGTGGCGGTGACAGCGGCCCCTGGATTGTTAAATGAGATGACTCCGTCGCTTTCAGTGACCGTGAAGGTCGTGGTATCACCACCACCAGTAGTCCCAGTATCAGTAGTCGGATTCAAAATCTCGTCAATATCCCTACCCAGCCCTGCGGTACTGCCAGTATCAGCCGCATCATTGAAGACTGTGACCAGCTCGGTGATCTCTGTATCAGAGTCAATCGCATCAAAGAATGCCCCCAGATCATCATCGAAGTCGGCTAGGGCTGCCTTGAAGCTGCCAGGGGTTGCCACCTCTGCTTCGGCCATCGCCACAAGCAGCTCGCCGACCTGCTCGGCCGAGAGGTTAGCGTTAGCCAGCGCGCCGGCAAATCCCGCCCCTCCATCCGCGAGCATGGCTTGGATGGCCGTAGGATTGGTGTTACCGATCTCGACCAGCCGGATGCAAGAGTCGAGTAGACCTTGGATATCAGCCGCGTTGAATTGAGACGCCATCTGCGCGGAGAGGACTGCTTCGGCGGTATCGATCGCCGTTATGCTGGCGAGGAAGAAGCGCGCGGCTTCCTTGGACTCGGGCGTGTCGAAGGACAATCCATCTTCGGCCATGGCGTCATTAAAAATAGTTGATGCCTCACGCTTGGCGTCGAGCGCAGCGGTGTCTGCGGCGCTGGCATTGTAGGCGATGGTGTAGGCCATCTCGGCGACGGAGATTACGTTATTGCTGACCAAGTCAGCCCAGTAGGCTTCCCCGTCGGGTGGGGCCTCGCGGCCAAAAACGTTTTGAAACACCTGGTCGACTTGATCCTCTGGACTGAGGCCGTCGTAGTAGGCCTTGCCCTCGTCGGATTTGTAGAAATCGTCAACAAGGATCAAGTAGTTACCGCCTGATTCATCGAGCTTCTGTGCGTAGTATTCGAGCCCGCTTGGTGAAGCTGGACGGCCCATATACGCAATAAACATTGTGTCAACCTGGACAAGATAATCAGAAGCGGCCATGGTGGAATCCTCTTGGGTTAACCGCAGCACGGGCATATTAATGGCTGAGGCGAGTATGGGGTTGGTCTTGGAAAGACGTGCTGCGCAGAAACGTGAAGTCGTTCGTGATAGATGTCCTCCAGGGTATACATAGCACTGTCGGAGTTGCTCGGCGCGGCGGGGGCGTCGAGCGGATCGACCGCCTGGGTGCCAAGGGCAGGCAGCAGCAGGGTCAGGGCCGCCAGGGTCGGCGCACGCGGGCGGGTGGTGATCGTCCCCACGGTGGCTTCCAGGCGCCAGTCGCCGCCCTGGCCGGTGCGGTTGATGGAGGCGGCGACATCCGCGTCGGTGATCTCGGCAAGGCGCTGAATGAAACGCTGCCCGACCGGGCCGGCGGCCAGCTCGCAGCCATAGAGCAACAGATCGCCATCGACCGACAAGGCCTGACCGAGTTGCTTGAGCTTGGTCTGGACATCGGCCTCGTTTAGCGTCGCTTCGACCAGCTTGTCCGACCCAAGATGCAGCCGCCTGGCGTGCCATGACTCAACAGATGCATCGCATCGTAGCCGCAGTGTCTCGCGGCCCAGGCAGCCATGCGCGCCAGCCCGCCGTGACTGGCCTCGATCAATACCACCTCGACCCCGTCCCGAACCCCATCCGCCAGGGTCGGCCAATCGGCGAGGGTGGTATCAAGAAAGACCACTTCCTTACGGGGTGCCATGGTGTTGTTCATGGTTGATCACCGGGGCCAGCATTGGGGCAGACATTGCGCATTGTAGGGACGGCTTTAGACGCATCGAGTCTGTGCGACTGAAGCCGCACCTACATGACGGCGTCGGTCATGACAGTGACTCCCGAAATTTAACCCGCCCCGACGGCGATTTCTTGTACCAGCGTCCCAGAGTTGTTTGACTCAGCGTCCCAGTCAGAGCGGAAAAAACGGGAAGTGGTCGATCGCCGGCGCAAAGCGCGCCGGTGGCTCACACAGAGAGCAGCCAGTCGCGAAAGCGGGGCAGATCGGAGGGGCGCACGGAGGGGGCGGACCCGGCGGCTAGGCGCTGGCGCGCATCGCTCGGGCTGAGTGCAAAGGTGGCGCGAAAGGCGCGGCAGAAGTGGCTTTGATCGGAGAAGCCGCAGCGCATGGCGATCTCGGCGATGCTCAGATGGCGCAGCGCCGGATTGCCCAAGAGACGATAGGCGCGGGCGAGACGACGCTGCATGATGACGGCGCCCACCCCGCCCTCGGGAGCCAGCAACCGATAGAGCACGCTGCGCGAGCAGCCAAAGACCCGGCACAGATGGGCCGCGTCGAGCGGCTGTTGCAGGTGACGGTCGATGTAGGCGAGCAAGGCGACCTGGCTGAACGGCAGCGCCGGTGGTCGCCGAGGGTCTGTCTGGGTCTGGAAGGCGATGGCTTCGGTCAGGGTATGCAGCAGCCCGTTCACCACGGCGGGCGTCTCACTTGCGGTCAGGTCGGGAAGACTGTCCCAGACGCTGAACAGGTGGGCGGTGAGAATGCGCGTGAGCGGTCGCTCGGGTGGTAGCACCAGTCCGCCAGGACGGCCGGCGCCCGCCCGCTCGCCCAGACGGGCGCGGGGCATGATCAGGGTCAGGCAGCGAAAATCATGATCCTCGGCCAGGTAGGGATAGGCGAGGTCGATGATGCTAAGCGCACCGGGCATGATCGGCATCGGGCGTCCGCCATTGGTGGCCTGTCCCTCGCCCTGGGTATGAAGCTGCACCAACAGCAGGTCGCTACTGGCGGCGCCGCGCCAGATGAAGTGGCCGCGGGAGGCGCTGTCGCTGAGCATCAGATCGCCGAGGCTGAAGGCGCGGACCTGGGCGGCGAAGTTTTGGGGGCGCTTTCCGGCGGCCGGCTCCAGGTCGAACAGCGGGTGGAGGCTTTCGCGCCAGATCTCGAAGCCCTCATCGGCAAGGAACTGGCGGGCGTCAAGCTCGACAGGGCCGGCGGTCTGATCGGTGCGGCCGGCTGGACCGAGGTTGTCGCAAGGTTCAGGGGTCAAGCCAGGTGGTGATTCAGTTATGCTCAAGTCTGTAACACTACCCTTTGTCATCGCCAGCGTCCTACCCGCCAGCCACGCGCCACACCAGCCGTTCCACTCCCAAAGCGACCACGGCAAAGGCGCGCAGGTCGGTCAAGCCATGTCGCCGGGTCAGGGTGGCACCATAATCGCTTGCTTGGGCTTCGGCTTCGTCGAGTTTCGCTGCCACCGCCGGCCGTTTGACCAATGCCTCGCGCGATTCGCCCCGCACCTGCTCGCCGCTCAGGCCCAGTTCCTTCAGACGCAGATATTTGAATTCCAGCAGCAGATCAAGTGCCTGAAAGCGACGCATGTCCGGGCGGACGATCAGGGCCAGATCGGCATAGCCGCGCTCTGTCTCCAGCTCGGAGACGGCCATGTAGAGACGGTCGTCGAACAAGAGCGTCAGGAAGGCGAATTTCACCAGCAGCTCGTTGGTCCAGCGGTAGTCGCGGTTGGACAGCACGGCGAAGTAGCTTTGTTCGATCAGCGCGCACAGAGGTGCGAGATCGCCTTGCTGACCGAGGGCGCGCACCGCATCGGGCAGCTCGCGTGCGCGTCCGCTCGGCGGCAGCCAGCGTTCGCGCAAACGCTCCACATAGAGCCCACGCGCCACCAGATTGGGAATGCGCATCTGGCACTCGTTGAAGGAGTTCAAGCCCGCTAGGGTGAGAATGCCAAAGAAATACAGCAAGGACACCATGAAGGGCTGATCCTTCACCGCCGCCAGCACATCGGCCACGCCAAAGCGTTGCACCAGTTCCGGCACCAGCACTCGGTCATCGCCGCTTAGCGCTTCGATCAATAGCTCCTCGCCATGGGGTTGCGAGGCGATATAAATCAGCTTATTGCGATCCATAGCCAGGTTTTCATCGAGCATCTGCCGGGGGTATTTGCCTTGGGTGAACAGCGCGTCGAAAAAGTACAGGCTCAGAGTGGGGTTGTAGAGACTTTCCTCGGCCTCCTCGCTGAAACGATAGCCGTTGTAGAAGGTGCGCATGGTCGCCAGCGCCTTATCCGCTGACCAGTCGCCGCCTTCTTGGGCCAGTTGATTGAGGACGGCGGCCACCTCGCGCTCGGCAAAGCCGCACAGGTCGTTGAATTGGGGCAGCAGAAACAGATCCTTGCCGACGTTGTAGCCGCTGGTCATGTCGCTCAAGACCACCGGCGAGACGCCGGTGATGAACACCCGATCCAGCCCCATACCGCCAGCGGCGGCCTTAACCGACTTGAACACGGTTTTCATCAAGCCCTCGCCTTGGAGCAGGGTCTGGTAGCGATCCTGCCCGCCCGGATGCGCGGCCATCAGCACTTCATTGGCGAAGTTGTCGTATTCGTCGATCAGCAGATAGAGTTTGTGGGGAGTTTGGGAAAGGACACTCAAGAGTGTCTCCCAAGAGGTGAGGGAATCCTCGGGATGGATCTGAATCGGTTCTGGCAATCGCTCGCGATAACGCCGGGCGAAGGCACGAATGCGCCCGTTGATATGCCGATGCAGCGCCGCCTCGATGTCGCCAATCTCCCCATGCGCAGCGACCAGCGAGAAATCCCATTTGAGCACGAAAAACTGATTGCGCAGAGGCGTCGGGTTCTGCCCCACCGCCAGGGTGGCGAACAACGCCTCGAACTGCTCAGCACGGTTGAGATCGTAATAGTGCTCCAGCATGGACAGCAGCAGGCTTTTGCCGAAGCGGCGCGGGCGCAGGAAGATGAGCTGCCGCCCAGTGTTCTCTAGTGCGTCCAGACGGTCGGTGCGGTCGAGATACCAGTACCCCTCCTGCCTCAGGGTGCCAAAATCGCTCAGACCATAGGGAAAGTGCATGGGCGCTCTGCTCCTCGGGCGCTTTCTATAGGTATTGGGGATGATGGGGGACCTTGATCATTAGATCGGCCAAGACCGACTGGATCAGTCAGGCTTAAGCAACAGAGGATTTGGCAGAGCCCTCGATTTCTCATGCCCTTGGAGGTCGATACTAACCTTGGGTCAAGAAACATGGTTGAGAACTCAGTCAAATTTGATCGTAGTGCAAATTTTGCTGATGTGCCAGGGGTAGACAGCTGTCTTGCCTGCCAAGAGCCGATCATGCCCCTCGACGCCGCGCCCGTTAAGGTCTGCTCCTGGCCGACGGCGGTGTATCGCAGACCCGAAGAGCCCCATGTCACCCGAGCTTTTGTTCGCATCAGCGCTAGTCAGTGCTCAAACGCTGAATGTGGCCTTTGACTTCGTTGAGCGCGACGCCGCTGCCGACCAGAAGGACGTTTTTGCGTGGCGCCCCCGCGCCTTCGACGTAAAGTGCTGTCGTGCCGCCGAACTTTGCGGTCCACGAGTTCTGGGCTTCTGAACCGAGGTAGACGTTCTCAATTGCGCGGACCTGCATGCAGTTGAGCACTTTACGGCCCTTCGGCGTGTCGTGCCCCGAGATCAATAGACCCTGTTCCCGGTCGAGTTCGACGAATTCAAAGGATGTCTTGTCTCCGAAAGCGCCCCAGCCCAGGACCAGGCCAATTGCGGCGAGGCCGCCACAGAGGATCACGCGGAGCCAAAAGACCTCATCGGCGTTTGCCACCGGCATGATCCAGAAAAATCCACCGGCGGCGAAGAACACAGCCGCAAAGGTCAGTCCCGCGATCCGGTCGAACGCAGGCTTTGGATCCCGGGTTTCTTGGGCGCACAGAAACACGTCATCTGCGACCAGCTCTATCGTTCCCGCTTTGAATCGATGTGTCATATTGGTCGCTGTGGCGATCGTTAGGGAAAATCGCGCATCACCGCGGGCGCGATCGCCTCGAAGAAGTCACATTGCTCATTGGCGAGTCCATCGATGAGCTGAAAATCAGAGGGACCATTGATTTCCAAGATGGATTCCTGCGCAACGGAATACTCAGGCCAGTACGGGGCTGACTGCGCCTGGGGAAAACCTGTCGCAGCAAATGAGGTCCAAAGATCCATCATTTGCGCTGATAGCTCGAAATCCTCTGGACCGTAACCCTCCTGCGTATCAAGGTTACCAAACACGTAGGCCAGTTCCGCACCGTGGTAGCTGCCAAGATATTTACCGCTGATCGTCGGGGGCACGCGGGTAAAAAAATAGCGATACACTGGCACAGACAAAGAGGCCGCCCGAGCCGTGTGCCGAACCGGCTCCTGAACGCCGGCCAAACCAAGGACTGCGCTAGCTTGCCGTTGCGCCTCATCGTCAGTCGTGGCAGGCCAGTCACTCCACACCGCATCCGCGTTCTGGCCAAACCATTGTTCCAAGGCCAACTGATAATCGGCCAGCGTCTCTATACCGTATTCCCAGACGAACAAGCTCCCTTCGTCCCTGCTGGAGCCGATCATCATGGGTGCGTGATAGGTCTCCAGGGCTGCCAGTCTTGGGTCCTGATCCAGGAAGGCACCATCCATGACCGGCCCAAAGAAAAGCTGGATCGATGCAGCGGCTTGGATAATGTCCTCGGCGTCGAGCCGCCGCATCTCCTCAATGTCCGCAGCCCCCAGATCCGCTTGCAGCGCGAGCCCGTTGGCCTCTGCCTCCAGCCAGGACCCGCTGAGGTTCAAAACATACCAGTTTGACGACCCTGTGCCGCTTTGGGCGATGGCCCGATGAAAAAGCCCCCGGGTCGCGGCGGCGGTTTGGAACAGCGTCACGCTGCAGGCACCGGCGGAATTACCAAAAATAGTCACATTGCCCGGATCGCCGCCAAAGGCCGAAATATTCTCCTGCACCCATTCCAGCGCGGCTTTCTGGTCGTAGAGACCATAGTTTCCAGCCTGGCCCTGCTCGGAGTAGAGTTCCGGATGCACCAGAAAGCCCAAAGGCCCCAGTCGGTAGTTGGCCGTCACCACAACGACGCCTTGTCGCGCCAGAGCTGCTCCGTTGTAGGATGCCTCACTGGCAGAACCGCCGATGTATTGACCGCCGTGCATGAAAAACATCACTGGCAAGGGGTCGGCCCCTGCGTTCTGCGGTATCCAGACATTCAGATAAAGACAGTCTTCAGAAACCGACGTCAAACCGTAGATATTGGTGACACCCAGATCCTGAGGGCAAGCCGGCGCCAGACTCTCCGCCTGGTAAAGGCCCTCCCAAGCGGACTCGCGTTCGGGCAGCCGCCAGCGCAAATCTCCCACTGGGGGTGCGGCGTAGGGGATACCCAAGTAAGCATCGACATCACCGTCAAAGATGCCGGACACACTTCCGGACCGAGTTTCGACGACCTTCAATTCAGGATTATTTCCCCAACCCTCGTCCCTGCAACCAGGCAAAGCCGACACCAGGCCGAAGAGGAAAGCCGCAATCAGAAAAATCCTACTTCGAGTTGACAGACTAAACATCAGATTCGTAAGTATACTTAAGCATAGAGCGGTCTACGCGGGAGCGCTATCCGAAACATCATTGGCCCGAAGACCCCGCTACCGATCAGCAGGTCCCACTCGGGCGCAAGCCAACAGATTACAACAATCCACCGGAAGATGAGTCGATGTCCGTCATTTCTGCCGACAGCGCTTTTTCTTGCCAGCCAATTCTTTGGAGCCTTATTTAATGCTCAACGGTTTTCGACGCCTTCCACGTTTCTTGCTGCTAGCGATTGTCGCTGTCGCCGGATTTTCGTTCGCGACCTCGGCGTTTGCCGCGCGGCAGTTTTGGGTCTCCCCGGATGGGGATGATCTTGCACCCGGAACGCCCGATCAGCCCTTTCGCACCTTGGAACGGGCGCGCGATGCGGTGCGCGCGTTGCCTCGCCCACTGACGGGTCCAGTGGCGGTGAATCTTGCCGACGGTGTGTATCGGCTAGAACAGCCGCTGATCTTGGACGCGCGGGATTCAGGCGAAGCATCGGCGCCGATCATCTATCGTGCCGTGACTGGCGATACCCCTGAGATTCGGGGGTCGATCCCTATTCAGGGTTGGGAGCTCGTGCCCGGAACCCTGGATCTCTATGTCGCACCGACACCGCAGGTGCGGTCGCGGCAGTTTTTTGTGAACGGCAAACGCGCCCAGCGCGCCCGCACCTCGGACGATCCCGCCAGCTTCGTTCCGTTTTTTATTCCCGATGATTTGCCAATCCCGCAGAATCGCGAAGACCCCTGTAACCCGCCCACCACCCAGGTTCCGGTCACCGGCAGTGGTGGTATCGAATATGTCGTTGATCCGCTCAATCCGTCCGCCTGGCGTGACCCCAGCAGTTGGACCAACCAGTCCGAGATAGAGGCCGTGATCCTGGCGCAATGGAAATCCATGCGCGTGCGGGTTGATCGGGTAACCGATGACCCCGGCCTACTGGATCCCGAGAGTCGGCTCATCATGATGCAAACGCCGGGCTGGTGGAACGCCAACATGTTCCGCAGCGCGCCGGTGTCGATTCCGGGCATCAGCGACGATGTCTTTCCGACGGCCGACGGAGAACCCGCGCTCTGGAGCTTCTGGAAGGTCAGCTACTTCGAAAATGCGCTCGAGTTCCTGGACGAACCCGGCGAGTGGTATCTCGATGAGGCGAAGCAGCTGCTGTATTACATCCCGCGACCGGGTGAGGATCTGACCACGGCAGAGGCCGAACTGCCCGTGCTTGAGGCCCTGATCGACGTGCGCGGCGCAGCCGATGCGCCGGTGCGGTATCTGCGCTTTGAGAACCTGACCTTTGCCTACGCCACCTGGCTTGACCCCAGCAGCGCCGATGGCTATGTCAGCGACCAGAGCGGCTTTCATGTCGTTGGTGAAGACCATCTGACCAACTTCAGCGGCCATGTCGAGAATGTCCAGCGCACGCCGGGAAACCTGCGCTTTCTCTACGCACAGGATATCGGTTTCAGCGGAAATACAGTGTGGCACATGGGCGGTGTTGGCCTGGATGCGGGCGCCGGCAGTCAGCGGCTGCGCATCGTCAACAACCGTTTTGAAGACATCTCCTCCGCCGCCATTCAGCTCGGCGGCGTGCAGAAGGCCAACGCCCGCCCGGACAGCGATACCCGCACGGTGCGCAACAACCGCATCACCGACAATCAGATTCTCTATACCGGGCAGGACTATTTCGACGCCGCAGGCATTTTCGTGGGCTTTTCGACAGAGACCCTGATCGCCCACAACAGTATCAGTCATGTGCCATGGTCCGGCATCGCGCTCGGATGGGGCTGGGGGTTACTCGATCCAGGGTCCTATCCTGGCGTGTCCAATGCCTGTTCGGGTGACTGGGGCCAATACGACACTCCGACCATCAACAGCCGCAACCGGATTATCTTCAATCGCATCGAAAACTTTCTCGAAAAGCTCTGGGATGGCGGAGCGATATACACCCTTGGCCAGCAAGGCACCAGCCTCGACAACGGCCTGATGCTGGTTGGCAATGTCGCTAGCAACAAGCGACCTGAGGCCGGCTCCAACATCTTCTACACCGATGGCGGCAGTCGCTATGTCCAATTGCTGTTCAACGCGGAATTCGACAACTCAACAGGCTCTGTCGATTTTGGTTCGGGCGGTGCGCTGACCCAGCTCCTGCCCAACGCCACTCAGGAAATTCTCGGACTAATCAGTCTCGCTGACTTTCCCTATGGGGGGTCCATCGGCGGCTGCCGCACCTATGGCGACAACCTTTACCGGCAGAATTACCTCGCCAGTCTCTCGTTTTTCGACATCTGCCCCTTCACTGAGGCCGGAATCACTTATCCGACCAATCTCCAATTTGAGGACAACACGATCATCGAATTCCGCGAACAGGTGCCGCGGCGGATTCTCGACAAAGCCGGGCCGAGGTGATTCAGCCGCGTTATATCGCGGCGGAAAACACCGAAACATGCGGTACACATCAAAATCGGATCACCCGAGGACAACCCCATGCATCCTGCTCTTGAGCTAATGAGGCGCCCATGAGCGTCAGCAATTTAAGCCGGCTTGCCCTCATCCATGGACCTTCCGCCAAAGCGCTGCAGCCAGTGCGCCATTCGCCCAGCAATCTGCTCGCCCAGCACCAGCAGACATGGCGTCAAAATGAGCGTGAGCAGTGTCGCGATGCTCAGCCCGCCCACGATGGCGCTGGCCAACTGCGTCCACCATTGCGTTGATGGAGCGCCGAAACGGATGCTGCGGCCGATCAGGTCGATGTTCATTGCCAGCACCATGGGCATCAGCCCAAGCACCGTGGTGAGCGCGGTCAGGAATACCGGTCGCAAGCGACGGCGGCCGGTTTCCAGTGCAGTCGCGACCGGGTCCGGATACTCCCGGCGCAGGCGATTGTAGGTATCGATGAGTACGATATTGTTGTTGACCACAATACCGGCGAGCGAGATCAAGCCGAGGCCAACCATCACGATGCCGAAGGGCTGGCCGGTGACCAGCAATCCCAGCAGCACGCCGGCAGTCGAGAACACAATGGCCGAGAGCACCAGCAGCGCCTGATACAGGCTGTTGAACTGGGTGACCAGGATCAGCGCCATCAAGAAAATGGCGCTGATAAATGCCTGGCTCAGGAAGGTCGCGGCCTCGCGCTGATCGGCATCCTCGCCCTTGAAGCGAATCTCCACCCCAGCAGGCAACTCGGCCGCATCCAACGCATCGCGCAGCCGCTTGAGCTCGCTGTCGGCCAAGCGATCAGCGGCGACGTCGGCCTGAATGGTGACGGCGCGGCGCCCGCCGACCCGGTGTAGAGTGCCGACCTTGGGCGCCGGTGTCAGGGTAACGAAATTGCCGATGGGCACCATGCCGCCCGCGGTCGGGACTGTTAGCGTCTTGAGCTGATCGAGATGGCGGTCAGCTGCCGGAAAGCGCACCCGAATGTCGACCTCGTCGTCACTGTCATCCGGGCGATACTCTGACAGCAGAATGCCCTGAGTGAGCATCTGCACCGCATTGCCGAGCAGGGCGACATTGGCGCCATAGCGGGCGGCGCGCTCGCGGTCGACCTCCAGCCGCCATTCGATGCCCGGCAGCGGGCGGTCGTCCTGAACATCGGCGAAGCCGCCGAGACTGTCCATGACATCGCGCACCTGCGCAACGGTCGCATCAATCAGCGCCGTGTCGCGCGCGCTGAGCTCGATCTGGATCGGCTTACCCTCCGAAGGACCGCCCTCGGCTTTGCGGGTCTCGATCAGAATGCCGGGAATGTCATCCGTGCGCTCACGGATGTCGGCGAGAATGTCTTCCGCCGGACGGCGGCGAAACCAGTCGATGAATTCGAGCTGAATGGTGCCGATCACATCCTCGGCCGTCTGGCTCATCCCACTGTTGTTGTTGTGATATGAACGCGCGTAAATGGCCTTGAGCTCCGGCATGTCGAGAACACGCTGCTCGACCTGTTGCAAAAACAGGTCCTTTTCCTGAATCGACAGATCACCGCGTGCATGAACCTGCACCAGCGCGAATTCAGGCTCCACCTCGGGGAAGAATTCCACACCTTTGCCCAACTGAGAATACGCCAGGTAGGAGCCGATGAGCGCCAGCACAGCGACGGCCAGGGTCTTGCCCGGATGGTGCAGCAGCCGCTCGAGCAGGGCCAGATAGACCCGCAGGCCAGAATTGTCCGGGTTCTGGGATAAGGGCCGGGAGGTGGGTGAATCGGCTTGCCGCTCTTCAAGCTCTTCCCTCGCCTCGCCCTCCTCTCGCTCATCGCCCCTCGCCTCCCTTCCCTTGCCCCCACTCAGCGCCCAGCCGAGCACCGGCAGAAAAATCAGTGCCATTGCGAGCGATGCCGAGAGCGCGATCAGTACAGTGATCGGCAGGTATTTCATGAACTCACCGACAATCCCGGGCCAGAACAGCAGCGGAAAGAAGACCGCCAAGGTGGTCAGCGTCGATGCGGCTACCGGCCAGGCCATGCGCTTGGCTGCGCCGGCAAAGGCATCCCGCGGCGACTGCCCTTGCCCCAGACGGCGATCGGCCAGCTCAGTGACCACGATAGCGCCGTCGACCAGCATACCGACCACCAGGATCAGGCTGAACAGCACCACGATGTTGATGGTATAGCCCATGCTCTGCAGGACCAGCATGGTCGCCAGAAAAGAGGCCGGGATGGCCATGCCGACCAGCAGCGCGGAGCGCGGACCGAGAGCGGCGATGATGACGATCATCACCAGCAGGATGGCCGAGAGCACGTTGTTCTGCAGATCGCCCAGCATTTCGCGGATGCGATCGGACTTATCCTGCATGAAGGCAACCTGTAGTGTTGGCGGCCAGTGCGCACGCTCTTCGGCAACAATGGCGCGCGCGGCAGCGATTGTCTCGATGATGTTGGCGCCGACGCGCTTTTTGACTTCTAGCGTGACCGCTGGCTGTCCACCCACCCGAGCGAAACCCTGCGGATCTTTGAAACCGCGTCGGATCTCGGCCACATCGCTGAAGTTCACCACCCGATCGTCCGCGGCCTTAACCGGCATCGCCAGCATGTCGGTGAGGTCTTCGATCACCCCCGGCACCTTGAGCACCAGCCGCCCAGCACCGGTCTCGACCGCACCGGCCGCCACCAGACGGTTGTTGCTGCTGATCAGGTCGAACAGCTCGGCGTAACTAACGCCATAGGTCTGCATCACCGCCGGGTCGACAAGAATCTCCATCAGCGCATCGCGATCACCGCCGATGTCAACCTCCAGCACCCCGGTCAGGGCTTCGATGCGGTCTTTCAGATCGCGCGCGATCTGCACCAGCCCGCGCTCGGGCAGTGGTCCGGACAGGGCGATGGTCAGCACCGGAAAGAGCGCGACATTGACCTCATGCACTGTTGGCTCATCGCTTGATGCCGGCAGCTCCGCCTTGGCGAGATCAACCCGCTCGCGCACGTCGGCGAGCGCCTTGCGGCTGTCGAAGCCGGCGGTGAACTCGAGCTGCACCGAGGCAGAACCTTCCCGGGCGGTGCTGGTCATCTCCTTGATTCCCTCGATGCTCTGCAGCTCCTTTTCCATCGGGCGCACCAGCAGGCGCTCGGCATCCTCAGGCGCGATGCCCTCATGCGTCATGGAGACATAGATAATGGGCACAGTGACATCGGGCTCGGCCTCCTTGGGGATGCTTTGATACGCACCCGCGCCCGCAATCAGAATGAACACCAGCGCAAGCAGCACCGTGCGGCTGCGGGAAAAGGCCAGCTCAATCAGCGTATTCATGAGCCATCACTCGCCGCGACCGGCGCGACCACTTCGCCCTCGCTGACGAAGCCCTGACCGCGGGTGATGATGCGCGCCGAATCCGGCAAGCCGGCGACCCACACACCATCAAGCTCGGTGCGCAACAGCCTGACCAGGACAAAATGCACCCGGTCCTGCGCATCGAGGGTGCGCACGCCGATCTCGCCTTGATCGTTTAAGGTCAGGGCCGCCGGGGAGAGGAAATGACCGCTGGCCTCACCGGTGCGGATGCGCAGCTCGACACTGACACCACCGGCCAGGCGGCGGTCCGGATTCGGCACCTCGGCCTCGACCCGAAAGCTGCGCGTTTGCGCATCGGCAACGCGCGAAATGTAACTCAGCAGCCCCTGAGTCTCCTGGCCATCAAGCAGCTCGACCTGCACTGGCGCGCCGGGCTCGAGCGCGCCGGCGCGCTGCTGCGGCACCTGTGCAGTGGCTTTGAGGCGAGCATTGTCGACCAACTCCAGAATGGCGTCGCCACGCTGCAACAGACTGCCGATTTCCACCTCGCGACTTTGCACGACCCCGGCGAAGGGCGCGCGAATGGACAAGCGCTCGATCTCCAGACGCAGCCGCTCAAGCTCGGCCTGTGCCGTGGCCAGACCAGCTTGGGCGTTCTTGATCTGGGTGCGTGCCTGCATGCCCTGCTGGCCCAGCGTCTCGGACGCCGACAGCTCCAGCGCGCGCGCGGCCACCTCGGCCTCAGCGCGGGCGAGTTGGGCCGGCCGGTCGTCCTCAGCCAGCTCAACCAGCAGGGTCCCAGCCTCGACCCAGGCGCCCTTCTCCACCGGCAGCGCGACCACCCGCCCCTCGGCCTCCGCGCGCAGGGTCACCCGGCGCCAGGGCTCGAGCTGGCCCTGAACCACCACCTCTTTGGGGATCGTCTGGGCCAGGCTGTCGGTGACCTGCACCCGCATGCGCTTGGGCGTCGGCGCGGTTGACTGCTCGCCGGCGGCCTGGTTGGCAGTGACTGACTCGCGCTCAGGCGAGGCGCTGCCAACCAGGCCGCCGGAGAGCATCCACAGGGTCACCGCCACTGCCAGAGCGAGCGACAGCACAAGCGGTCGCTTGAGCACCGAGATGATCCGACCTAGCATTGGCTGCTCCCGTTGGAGCCTTGCTCCACGGCATCGCCCTGATCGATTCTCTTACCCTGGTTGTTTTGCTGGCCCTGCTCGTTTCGCTGGCCCGCCGGCGCGGCCGATGCTTGTCCAACCAGCGCGCAGACGACAAATTCGCTCACGGCTTCGGCAACTGACTCCTCATCACCGAGCAGACACCAGTCAGCGCCAGCCCAAATCATCGACACCGCACCCCTGAAAGCGGCGCCGATGCCCAGCATCAGCCGCGCCGGTGATCGCGGCGCGATCAGCCCCTGCTCGATGCCGGCAGTCAGGATCGGCTCCACCCAGTCCTGAAATGCCTGATCGAGCAGCAGCAAATCCTCCCGCCAGCGGGGGTCGGCACGCTCCTTGAAGTCGCAGCGCTCGCAATACTCGACGACGTAACGATAAGCCTTGTGCTCAATGTGATAGCGCAGCGCACGTTCCATTGACAAGCGAATCTGGTCTGTCGGCGACCCCTGCGGAATTTGCGCGCGCAACAACTCGAGCAGGCCACGATAGAAATCCACCATCAAACGAAAGAGCAGCTCGTCCTTGCTCGCGAAGTGCATATAAACAGTGCCCTTCCCCACCTCCGCACGCTCGGCGATCTGACTGACGCTCACCGCCTCCCATGCAGGCGTCGAGCAAAGCTCGAGTGCCGCGGCCAGGATATCCCGCTCGCGCCGATTGAACTGGCGTTGTTTGCGCTCGATGGTTGGCATTTGGGCCAAGCGTTCCTAAAAATGTGACTAGCGGTCATTTTATGACTGCTGGTCATAATGACGCAAGCGCGCATGTTCACCGACATGATGGGCTTTCACCGCCCTGCGATGTGCCCGATGAACCTTAGGAACCCTGCGGGCTCCGCCTAGAAGGCAACCGAATCTCTTGGGGAAACATAAAGCCCGGTTGCATGAATGATGGCCAGCACGGCATCGGGCAGCAGATAGCGCGGGCTCTGCCCCTGGGCCAGGGCAGCGCGGATGGCGGTCGCAGAAATGGCGAGCTGGGTGACATCCTGATAAAGAATGACGCCACCGGGCGACTGGCGCAGCTGCGCGGGCTCCGGACTCTGGTGGCTAGAGAGCATGGTGCGAAGGCGCAAATCGCTCGGCGCATTCGCATCGGGGCGACGCATCACGATCAGATGGGAAAGCTTTAGAATCTCATCCGGGCGATACCAGTCGGCGAAACTCTCGAAGGCATCACCGCCGACCAGCAGGCACAGGGGCCGGTCTGAACCGAGCTCGGCACGCAGGGAGATGAGGGTGTCGAGCGTGCGCGAGGGACCTTCACGCGCGAGTTCGCGCCGATCAATCACGAAACCCGGTTGGTCGGCGACGGCCGCTTCGAGCAAGCGCAGGCGCAATTCCCCCCAAGCCACCGGCTGCGCGCGATGCACGGCCTGATTTAGCGGGATCAGCCGCAGCTCATCAAGTGCAAGTGCCTGAAACACCTCGAGCGCCGGGCGCAGATGGCCGAAGTGGACCGGGTCGAAGGTGCCGCCGAAGATGCCGATCATGAAGAAGCAATGCGTGATGAGGAGCGAGAAAAATGCATTCCTCCGTTGCCGTTAGGTGCGAATCTGCCCGTCGCCGAGCACGATGAACTTCTGGCTAGTCAGCCCCTCCAGGCCAACCGGGCCGCGGGCGTGAAATTTGTCGGTGCTGATGCCGATCTCGGCGCCTAATCCGTACTCGAAGCCATCAGCGAAGCGGGTGGAGGCATTGACCATGACCGAGCTGGAATCAACCTCGCGCAGAAAGCGGCGGGCGCGGCTGTAGTCTTCGGTCACGATGGTGTCGGTGTGGTGAGAGCCGTGGCGCTCGATATGATCAATCGCCGCATCCATGTCGGCGACTACGCGAATCGACAGGATGGGCGCGAGGTATTCGGTGTCCCAGTCTTCCTCGCTGGCGGCTTTGGCGTTTGGGATCAGGCGGCAGCTTTCGGCACAGCCGCGCAACTCGACGCCCTTTTCCGTCATTTCCACACCCAGTTTTGGCAGGATGGCCTCGGCGACCCCTTCGGCAACCAGCAGGGTTTCCAGGGTGTTGCAGGTCCCATAGCGCTGGGTTTTGGCATTCATCGCAATCGCAAAGGCCTTGTCGAGATCGGCCTTGTCGTCGATATAGACATGGCAGATGCCATCGAGGTGCTTGATCACCGGCATGCGCGCCTCGCGACTGATGCGCTCGATCAAGCCCTTGCCGCCGCGCGGGATGATGACATCGACGTATTCCGGCCGGCTCAGCATGGCGCCGACGGCAGCGCGGTCGGTGGTGGCAATGACCTGCACGGCATTGAGCGGCAAGCCGGCCTGCTCCAGCCCCGAGCGAATGCAGGCGGCGATGGCCTGATTGGAATGGAAGGCCTCGGAGCCGCCGCGCAACAGGCTAGCGTTGCCGGATTTGAGGCACAGGGCAGCGGCATCGGCAGTCACATTGGGGCGGGACTCGTAGATGATGCCGACCACGCCAAGCGGCACCCGCATGCGCCCGACCTGAATGCCGGAGGGGCGATAGTTGAGATCGGTGATGGCGCCGACCGGATCGGGCAAGGCGGCGATCTGCTGCAGGCCTTCGATCATGGCGTCGATGCGGCCCTTGGTCAGTTCGAGGCGGTCGAGCAGCGCCGCGTCCAGTCCCTTGGCGGCACCAGCGTCCAGATCCGCGCGATTGGCCTCGGCGAGCCGCTCGCGTGCGTGATCGAGTTCTGAGGCCATGGCCAGCAAGGCCTGGTTTTTTTGCTCGGTGGTCGCCCGCGCCAGGCTGCGCGCCGCCGCGCGCGCAGCGGCGCCGACCTGATCGATGTAAGCCTGAATGTCCTGGATGTTTGAGTCCTGCATCTGTGTTATCTCCGACATCTCCTGATCGCTGGGCGAATTATCTCTGAGCAAATGATCTCTGGGCGCATGCTCTCTGGGCGCATGCTCTCTTGCTAACCGCGTGCTCTCGCGCCCTGCGCGAGCCCGTCGGCGATGCGCGCGAGCATGGTCCAGGGGTCACCGTCGCCGCGGCCTTTGATGGCGAGGTCGACGGCGGCGCATTCGAGCAGCAGGCGCCACAGGTAGGGCACCGAGTATCGCTCCAGCGCCTTGAGCACGCCATCACGACGGCTGTCCCAGACTTGATGGGCCTGAAACGCCGCATTGACGTCCTGGCGCGTCCGTTTCGCGAAAGCGACCGCAGCGAGCATGCGCAGCTCGCGCGCCAGCACCCAGAGCACCAGGGGTTCGGCGGTGCCCTCCCCGGCCAGGCCGCGGACGATGCGCTGCGTGCGGGCGCGGTCTCCGGCGAGTGCCGCTCCGGTCAGGTCGAACAAGTCATAGCGCGCACTGTTGCCCACGGCGGCGCGCATGGCTTCTGGGTCGATGGGACCCGGCTCGAGCAGCAACGCGAGCTTGCTGACTTCCTGATCAGCGGCGAGCAGATTGCCTTCGACCCGCTCGGCCAGCAGCGCAGCCAATTCTGGCGTGGGCACAAAGCCTTTGGCGCGCAAGCGTCGGTCAAGCCATTGCACCAAGGCCGGTCCTTGCAGGCGGCGCACTTCAAGTATCACACCGACTTTATCCAGTGCCTGCGCCCATTTGGTCTTCAGATCTTTCCAGCCAAGCGCCGGTGCCTGGATCAGCAGCAGCACATCCTCGCCGGGCTTCTGGCAATAGGCGCGGATCGCATCGGCGCCCTCGCGGCCAAGCTTGTCATTGACTCGCAACTCGATCATGCGCCGATCGGCAAAGAGCGACAGATTACCCGCCTCGGCGGCCAGGGACGACCAGTCGAAATCCTTGGAGTGCTCTAGCACCTGCCGTTCGCTGAAACCCTGCTCACGCGCCTGGGCGCGAATCGCGTCAACAGTCTCCTTGAACTGCAGAGGCTCTTCGCCGCAGACCAGATAAACGGGCGCCAATCCCTTGCGGAATTGGCCCTGGAGTTGGTCAGGGCGCAGCTTCATGGGGCATCTGAAGCCAGCGCGGCACGTAGGCGCATCAGAATGCGGTCGGCCACATCGGCGACCAGGTCCTGATAGATGATTTCCGACTCGAGCTGCTCACCCAGCACGGCGGCATTCGGGTTGTCATCGAAGGTGCGCACCGCGCTCAGCCACTGCGGCGAGATCAAAATTTGCCCGTCGCGACCAAGCGCATCGAAACTGACCGCGTAGGTCAGTTCGTAAGCGAGGGCCTTGCCATTGCTGTCCACTGCCACGATGCGCGAGCTACGCTGCTGCCCCAACACCCGCACGATCAGTCCCGCCTGAGCGGCTACCTGGGTCAGGCTGAGACCGCCGCCCTCAAGCCGATTTTGCATCGCCTCCCCAACCGCCCCGCCAGATTGGATAAATACCGGGCTGTATTCACTTGGAAGATCCACGGTGCCGCGCAACTGAAAGCCGCAGCCGCCTGCACTCAGCAGGGCGATCGTCAGCATCCAGGCAGACATCCAGGCAGGCATCCAGCTAAGCATCCGCGAGTTACCGCGGACATGACCGAGCTGAGCAAAACCCCTGACAGCCAGTTTGCGAGTCATCATCCGTTCCTCCAGATCGCGTCAGGCAGATCGCCTCAGGCAGATCGCGTCAGGCAACCACCAGATTGACCAGTTTCGCCGGCACCAGAATCACCTTGCGCAGCCTCTTGTCCTCAAGGTGCCGGGCGACGTTCTCGTTCCCCAGGGCCGCAGCCTCGATCTCGGCACGCTCGGCAGTGGCCGGCACCTGAATCTTGCCACGCACCTTGCCATTGACCTGCACGACATATTCGATGCTGTCCTGCTCCAACGCCGCCTCGTCCACCGCCGGCCAGCCAGCCTGCAAGATATCCTCGCCGAAGCCGAGCTCGCGCCACAAATAGTGGCTGACATGGGGCGCGATGGGTGCGAGCAGCTGAAGCACCAGGGTCAGTCCCTCGCGGAAGACCGCCTGCGCCCCTTTTGGTGGCGAAGGCGGCGCTTCAGCCGGCAGCTTGTGCAGCACATTCACCATGGTCATGCAGCCCGAGACCACGGTGTTGAACTGCTGGCGTTCATAGTCGAACAGCGCCTTTTTCAGCGCCAGATGCAGCTCGCGGCGGGCGGTGGCGAGCGGCTCGGGGAGATCGGCCAATGGCGGCTGATCAGCCGATGGGGCCGCTGATGGGTCTGGCGCTGCCACCTGCGCGGTCTTGGCCTGGGTTGCGGCGAGATGCCACAGTCGTTTCAGGAAGCGTGCAGCGCCCTCGACGCCCTCGTCGTTCCACTCAAGCGACTGATCCGGCGGCGCGGTGAACATGGTATAGAGCCGCACGGTGTCAGCGCCATAGCGATCGATCAGCTGCTCGGGGTCGACGCCGTTGTTCTTGGACTTCGACATCTTCTCGATGCCACCGAAGAACACCGGCTCCCCATCGGCCTCCAGCACCGCGCCGACCACCTGGCCTTTGTCGTCCCGGGTGACCTTGATCTCTGCCGGATTGAACCAGTGCTTGCGCCCGTCGGCGCCCTCGCGATACCAGGTCTCGGCCACCACCATGCCCTGAGTGAGCAGTCTAGCGAAGGGCTCGTCGCAGTCGACCAGGCCCTCGTCACGCATCAGCTTGTGAAAAAACCGCGCATAGAGCAGATGCAGGACGGCATGCTCGATGCCGCCGACGTATTGATCGACCGGCAGCCAGTAGTTGGCGCGTTCATCAAGCATGGCTGAGTCACAGTCGGCAGAGCAGTAACGCGCGTAGTACCAGCTCGACTCGACGAAGGTATCGAAGGTGTCGGTCTCGCGTGTCTCGCCATTCGGTAACTCATAGAATGCCGGCATCTTCTTGAGCGGCGAGCCCGAGCCGTCCACGACGACGTCCTCGGGCAGGCGCACCGGCAGCTCGGTCTCGACACGCACCCCACCATCGGCGCCGCGCACGATGGGCAAGGGACACCCCCAGTAGCGCTGGCGCGACACACCCCAGTCGCGCACGCGATAGTTGACGCGCTTCTCACCACGGCCGTGCTCGGCCAGCCAGTCGGCGATGGCCTCGATCGCATCGTCCGACGCCAGGCCGTCGAAGGGGCCGGAGTCGGTCAGAATACCTTTTTCGACAAAGGCAGCCTTATCGATGCCGCAGGGCGCGCCATCGACCGGGATGATGACCTGCTTTTTCGGGATGCCATAGCGCTCGGCAAACTCCCAGTCGCGCTGGTCGTGCCCCGGCACTGCCATGACAGCACCGGTGCCATAGCCCATGAGCACGAAGTTGGCGGCATAGATGGGCACCGGCTCCCCGGTGACCGGATGCAGGGCATTGAGCCCGAGCGGATGGCCTTTTTTCTCCATCGTCTCGATCTCGGCCTCGGAAATACCGCCCTGGCGGCAGTCCTCGATGAAAGCGGTGAGTCCAGCATCCTGCTCAGCCATGCGCCGCGCCAGCGGATGCTCGGCGGCAACCGCCACATAGGTCACGCCCATCAGAGTGTCGGCGCGGGTGGTGTAGATGCCCAAGGTCTCAGCGGGCGTCGCGTCGGAACCCTCAATGCCGAAGGTCATGGCGACCCCCTCGGAGCGCCCGATCCAGTTGCGCTGCATGGTGCGCACCTGCTCAGGCCAGCCATCGAGTGTATCCAGTGCGTCGAGCAGTTCCTGGGCATAATCGGTGATGCGCACAGACCATTGTTCGATCTCGCGCTTCTCGACCGGGGCGCCTGAGCGCCAGCCGCGCCCGTCGATGACTTGCTCATTGGCGAGCACGGTCTGATCAACCGGGTCCCAGTTCACCATGGCGGTGGCCCGATAGGCGAGGCCCTTGTCCACCAGGCGCCCGAACAGCCACTGCTCCCAGCGGTAGTAGTCTGGGTCGCAGGTGGCCAGCTCGCGCGCCCAGTCGTAGCCGAAGCCAAGCTGCTTGAGCTGGGCCTTCATGTACTCGACATTCGATCGCGTCCATTGCGAGGGCGGAATGCCGTGCTTGATGGCCGCGTTCTCCGCCGGCAGGCCAAACGCATCCCAGCCCATCGGCTGCAAGACATTCTTGCCAAGCATGCGCTGATAGCGCGAAATGACATCGCCGATGGTGTAATTGCGCACATGCCCCATGTGCAACCGCCCGGATGGATAGGGAAACATCGACAGGCAGTAAAACTTCTCACGTGCCGGGTCTTCGATGGCGCGAAAGGACTGGCGGTCTTCCCAAAAGGCTTGTGCCTCGACCTCAATGGCGCGAGGATCATAATCGCTGTGCATAAACTGGCCGACAGTGAAACAGGACGAGCGAAACTCGCCTAAGATTGAATTGACCGCAAAGGATAACGCAAAACCCCCGCGAACCGCGCGCCAACGCGCGCAGGAGAATCACAATGTCCGACGACCGCTCTGACCCGCGCAAGCCCGAATCCGTCGATCGCCTGGTCGATGCCTATGAGCGGATGCTCGAGCGCACCCGCGAGCGACTTGATGCCGCCGAGGAGAGCGCCCCGAAATTGCGCGACTGGCTCGAAAAAACCCGCGACCACATGGTCGAGCTCGGCGAACTGACGCGCGAGGAAGCCAACCGCGTCGCCGAATACATCGAGCGCGACATTGAAGACGCCGCCCACTATCTCGTCGATACCGGCGAGGAGCTGAAAACCTGGTGGCGTTTTGATCTGGAGTTGATCGAAGATCGCCTGCTCGACGCCTTCACCAGCGTCGCGGATCAGACCAGAGTGCAACTGCAAGCCTGGGCCGAACGCGCCGAGCAAGCCCGTGGCGAGCGGCGTTACCAAAGCGGCGAGATTACTGGCCCAGGAACCCTAGTGTGCGCCAACTGCGGCGCCCGAGCGCATTTTCAGCGTGCGACCCGGATTTCGGACTGTGCGGAGTGCGGTGGTACGGAATTTCACCGCGAGCCGTCTTAAGCACTCGCCTGACGCGCCAGCTTTCACCCCAACGCCGGCTCCAATTTAATGCTCAAACAGCAAACGAAGCTCGGCGTGGCCGTTGCGGGAGTCCGTTTCGACGCGATCGGCAAGGTTGCGGATGAGTGACGCCGAGACCGATTGGTTTCCGCGCCAGCATCATCCGTGCGTGTCTCTGGTTCAAGCTCTGGGCGCGCAGTGCCTCGATCAAGCTTGATTTCCACTTGGCCTCAGGCGGTGCAGACTCGGTCTCTTCCTTCCGCTTTGGCCCGATAAAGGGCGCTGTCTGCGCGTGTGACGAGGGCGTTGATGCCTTCGGATGCGCGGTACTGGGCGACGCCGAAACTCGAGGTAATGGGTCTGCCAATCCCGAAGTCGCTTTCGGCAACGCGCTGTCGCAGTAGCTCGGCCAATTGGGTGGCGGATTCCAGATCGGTTTGTGGACAGAGCATCAGAAACTCCTCACCACCCCAGCGCACGACCAGATCGCAACTCCGGCTTTTGTGAACAAACAATTGCGCGAAGGCGATGAGCACGCGATCGCCAGCATCATGGCCCAGACTATCGTTGATGGTCTTGAAATGGTCGACATCGGCAATGATCAACGACAGCGCACTCTTGTAACGCTCCGCGCGGACAATCTCTTGGGTCATGATCTCAACAAACTTGTGCCGGTTGGCGACTCCGGTCAGTTGGTCGGTGGTCGAGAGCACCTCAAGCTGCCGATTGGCCTCCTGCAGGCGGCGGTTGTAGCCGGACATGACGCGATCACGATAAAACAACAGCAAGCCGATTACGCCAAGCGCGCCGAATATCTTGAACAGCAGCGGGCGATCAAGCTCCTTGACGGTCTCCATTGAGGTCCAGCGCGATACGGCCTGGTCGACCTCTTGCGTAGACAAGGACTCCACGGCTTTACGGTAGATCGACAGCAACAGGGGATCATCGCCGCGCACACCGACTGTTAGCGCATAGCGCTCCTCAAGCTTGCCGGCAATCTTGACGTCGATGAGCTGGTATTTGCGCATCGCATAGCCGATGGTCACGCTGGTGTCGATGAAACCGAATACCCGCCCCTCGCGCACAGCCGCAAGCCCGGTGCGTGGATTCTCCACCTCAATCAGTTGGATGCCAGGGTAGCGACGGCGAAAAATCTCTTCGAGTGCGTGATGGCGAATCATCGCAAAGGTTTTATCGGAAACATCCAGGATGCTATCGATAAAGGGTTGTTCTTGACGGGTGGCGACAACCAGGGGCACATCCAGAAAGGCGGGGGTAAAACTGAGAAAGGACAGGCGCTTGGGCGTCTCAACCGCCGCTGAGAGAAGATCGCAGCGATGCTCGCGGGCGGCTTGCAGCGACTGAGCCCAGGTCGCGGTCGGCAGGATCTCAAGCCGGATATTGAGCCGCTTGGCGAGCGCGTCATGGATGTCCGCAATGATCCCCCAGTAGTGGCCGTCATCGTCTAACTGCTCGTAGGGCATCCATTGCGGGTCGACGCACAGCCGCAGATGGTCCCTGTTGAGGAGATAGCTTCGTTCCTCCGCGTTCAGCGCCACCAGTGGTTCGGGGTCATTACGCGTATTGAGAAACCAGCGTCTCTGGATCGACAAGCGCTCATCTTGCGCAATAGCGGCCAGGCCTTTGTTGAGAATGCTGAGCGCCTCTGGCCAGTCGTTGCGCACGGAGAACACCTGATCCATCGGTTCGCCAAGCCCCGTCGCGACCTCCAGGGAGGGTAGATCGAGACGGTTGGCGGCAAAGAGTGTCGCACCGTTGCCGAAGGTTGCATCGGCCTCGCCGCGGTCCACCGCGAGGATGGTGTCTTCAATGCCGTCGCCAAACATGAGCTTAGCTCCGGCGACACTCCGCGCCAGCTTTTCATCAGCAAGATTGCCACGCTGAATCACCAGGGTCTTGCCGGCCAGATCCTGAGTCGAACGGATGTTTGCCGGGTTGCCACCGGCGACCAGCAGCATCTTGCGCGAGGAGATATAGGGGGTGGAGAAGCTCAGATAGTCTCTGCGCTCATCATGAACGACGCTGCTGCTGAGACCATCGATGCGTCGCTCCTGTGCTGCCTCCAGCATGTCGCTCCAGCGCCCCAGTACCAACTCGAAGTTGGCACCGGTCAGAGCATTGACGTGCTCCAGAATATCGGCATCGTAGCCACGAATGCTGCCATCCGCCGCCGCGATGACATAAGGTTCCCAGCTCGCGTCGGTGCCCAACCGAATGCTCGGATGCTGGCGGAGAAAAGCCTGTTCCGCGTCCGTCAGAACCACCTTGGTGTTAGGCTCTGCAGAGTCGGCCAAGAGCAGCTGCGGGGGCAGCATGAGCGCCGCGCAAAGAAGCGCGGCGACGGCTAGAAGACAGAGGGGGCGCCTGGAGTGGCGGTGCATGTGCATTGTTCGATTTGACTCAGAGGCCGTTCTCAACCGCTTCCGGTATGACATGCGACAGCCTGATTAGGAAGATTCCTCAGTCGCTCAAAGCCAGGGTTGCGGGCGCGGTCCCTGGCCAGTTCATGACAGCCCCTCTTGCCAGCTCGCGAGCAGGTCCGCATAGGCGATGGTGCGACCGGGCGGTTTCTCGTTCGACAGAGCTGGCTTGGGGGCGCCTGGTCGCGCCAGCCAGACCTTGGGATTCTCGGCTGGCCCGATGGCGGGTCCGCAGCGCACATCGGCGTTGGCATGTGCCAGGCGCTCGAGCGTCTCATCTTGAGCTTGGGCCAAGGCATCCATGGTCTCGCGCGGGCTGGCACGGCCGCTCACCGCTTGGCCGATCCGTGTCCACCACAGCTGCGCGAGCAAGGCGTAGTCCGGCACATTGAGGCCGGTCGGCGTCCAGGCCATGCGCGCGGGGCTGCGGTAGAACTCGACCAGTCCGCCCAGGCTTGGCGCCGCATCGCTCATGGCCTGGGATTGCAGATCGCTCTCACGAATCGGGGTGAGTCCCACCAGCGTCTTCTTCAATGACACCGTCTTGCAGACACAGAACTGCGCATAGAGCCAGGCCGCGCGGCGGCGCTCGAGCGGAGTGCCAGCAGGCAAGGTCCAGGCGCCGCAGTCCTGATAGCCCAGCTTCATGCCAGGCTCCCAGTAGGCGCCATGCGGTGAGGGCGCGACGCGCCACTTCGGCGATCCGTCAGCATTCATCACCCGCGAGTCGGCACGCACCATATCGGGGGTGAACGCGGTATACCAGAACACCTGCTGGGCGATATCGCCGCGCGCGGGGACTGGCCCGGCATCGGTAAATGTCATGCTGCGCGCTTCCGGCGGGGCGAAGCGTTCGAGCCAGTCGAGGTAGGTGCGCAAGGCATAGATCGCAGCCGGGCTGTTGGTGGCACCGCCACGGCTGACCGAGGAGCCGACCGGATGGCAGTCTTCGGCGCGGATGCCCCAGTCATCGACCGGGCTGCCGTTGGGCAGACCTTTGTCGCCGACTCCCGCCATCGACAACCAGGCATCGGTAAAGCGCCAGCCGAGCGAGGGGTCGACCTTGGCATAGTCCATGTGGCCATAGACACGCTGGCCATCGAGAGTCTTGACCTGATTGCTGAAGAAGTCGGCGATATCCTCGTAGGCGGACCAATTGAGCGGCACGCCAAGCGGGTAGCCATAGCGCTGCTGGAAAGCCTGTTTCAGATCGTCGCGCTCGAACCAGTCGAGTCGGAACCAGTAGAGGTTCGCGAATTGTTGGTCGGGCAGTTGGTAGACCTTGCCATTCGGGCCGGTGGTAAAGGACAGGCCGATGAAGTCTGGCAGGTCCAGCGTCGGTAAGGTGACTGCAGCACCTTCGCCGCTGATCCAGTCTGAGATCGGCACCACCGCATCATTGCGGCTGTGGGTGCCGATGAAATCAGAGTCGTTGATATAGGCGTCGTAGAGGTTGCGGCCTGAGCGGGTCTGCTGGCGCAAACGCTCGACGAGCTCGCCCTCGTGCAGCAAATCGTGCTGGACGCGGATACCGGTGATCTCGAAGAAGGCGCGTGCGAGGAAGCGCTGCTCGTAGACGTGGGTGGGGATGGTCTCCGAGGCGATATGGATGCGCTGACCGCTGAACGACTTGGCGGCATCGATGAAAAAGGCCATCTCGGCCATCTGCTCGGGTTCGCGCAGGGTCGAGGGTTGGAACTCACCGCGGACCCAGCGCCGCGCTGCGGCGAGGCGCTGAGGCTCGATCTCGCCGAGATGGGCGTCGCGGGCACGCGCTTGCGTTTGGTTTGAGGTTGCTGGCGTGGCTGACGCTTGGTCTGCAGCGGCTAGCGCGCGAAGCGCTGGCCAGGTGGCGAGACCGACGGCAGCAGCGGAGAGCAGTTGCCGGCGCTGGCGATCCGGGCCGTTCATCGAAACTGCACGCTGTTCGGGTCTTGCAGCAACAGATAGAGCCCGGCGGCGAGCGCCGCACCGATCAGTGGCCCGACGACGGGTATCCAGGCATAGCCCCAATCGCTGTCGCCTTTGCCGCCGGGCATCGGCAGCAGGGCATGGATGATGCGTGGCCCCAGATCGCGCGCTGGATTGATTGCGTATCCGGTAGTGCCGCCCAGACTGAGGCCGATGGCGAGCACCAGCAGCCCGACCGGCAAGGCGTCGAGCGCGCCGAGGCCGAACACCGACACAGCGAGAAAGAGCACCGCGAACACCAGCACGAAGGTGCCGATGATCTCTGAGGTCAGGTTCGAGATCGGGTCCCGGATCGCCGGCGCTGTGCAGAAGCAAGCCAGCTTCAGATCCGGATCATCGGTACAGGCGAAGTGCGGCCGGTAGACCAGCCAGACCAGAGCCGCCCCGAGCATGGCGCCGAGGAACTGAGCGGCGACATAGATCGGCACCAGCGCCCAGTCAAACTTGTTGGCGATGGCAAGCCCGATCGAGACCGCGGGATTGATATGCGCGCCGCTAAAGGCCGCCATGGTGAACACGGCGACGAATACGGCCATGCCCCAGCCCCAGGTGATCACGATCCAGCCGGAACCATTGCCTTTGGTGCCAGCGAGCACGACGTTGCCGACCACGCCGTTGCCGAGCAGGATCAGCAGTGCGGTGCCGATGAATTCGGCGAGAAACGGGGTCATGGGCGACTCCTCAGTGGTGTCGATATTTTTTGGTTATCTCTGGCTCGGAGCGGCTGGCATCTTGTTGCGCTGGCTCAGCGGCAACGGGGCAGCGGCATGGGTCTAGGCGGCATCGGTCTCATCTGCATTGAGCATCTGATGGGATTGCGCTGGCGTCACCTGGCAATCCTGGCAGAAATACTCGTCATAGCGTGCCTGAGCCTGATCGCCAAACAGGATCTTGCAGGCCTCCATCAGGCCCTCGGCCTGCTGGATGGTCTGGCGCGATACCACGAGCGCGATCTTCGAGCGTCGGCGCAGGAAGTCCTCAAGCTTGACGATCATCTCCTGGCGCTTGGCGAGCTGGATCTCGCAGCGCAGATAGTCGGTACCTTTGATCAGCACTTCGGCCTGACGCGGGTCCTCGCGGATCTGCGCCAGCAGTTCGAACGCCTGTTGGTCATAGCGGCGCCAGAGTCGGCTGGAGAGCTGCTCGATCGAATCCGACGAGGTGTAGCTGTCGAGATCCATCAGCCGCGCCTGGTGCATGTACTCCTCATACACTGAGCGATGCGGTTCGCCATACCAGCGATAGTCTGCGTGCGGCAGCTCGATACCGAGCTTGACCGCGATCTCCGAGACCTCGTTGCCGACATTGACACAGTCGGTCAGTTTGCCGCCGTAGATCGAGACATGCGCATGTGCCTGGTCGACGTCGATCTCATGTTTGCGCGACAGCTGCATCCAGTCACGTTCACCTTCAGCCTCGTTATCGCTCTTGCGCTTGACCACCAGTGGGCGCACACCGCAGCGCTCGGCGATGATGTCGGCGCGGGTCAGTGGCCGCTCAAGCTCGAGCCGCTTGTTGATATTCTCGAGCACGAAGTCCCGGTCTTCATCGGTCACTTCGGTGAACGGGCTGTCGACCCGGGTGTCGGTGGTGCCAATACAGGTGCGCACGCCCATCGGGATGACAAAGAACAGCCGTCCGTCGTCGGCGAAGAAGGTCAGGATGTGTGGCTGCGGGGTGACCTGCGGCACGATCAGATGGATGCCTTTGGAGAACAGATGCTGATGCTCGGTCTGCTCGCCGCTGCGCTGATTCAGCTCATCGACGAAGGGTCCAGCGGCATTCACCAGGATTTTCGAGCGGATCTGGAAGGACTGGCCGGTCTGGGTATCGCGCGCCTCGGTGATCCAGACTGCGTCTTTGCCCTGGCCCTCGCGCCGCGAGCCCACGGACTCGACATAGTTAGCGGCGATGGCGCCGCGATCCATGGCCGCGCGCACAAACTGGAAGACGAAGCGCGAGTCGTTGTCGTGCAGGTAGGCGTCCGAGTACTCGAAGCCGCCGACCGCCTTACTGGTGTTCACCACCGACTCCTCGCGCTTGATGCCCGCCTTGCTCAGCAAACGCGGGATGCGCGTATAGCCGTTGCCGAACAGCCAGTACACCCAGGTGCCGATCCAAAGGAACCAAGGCGAGAACCGAAAGCCCTTATCGATGGTGGTGAAGAAACGGATCTCCTGCACCCGGCTCGGATAGCTATCGATCAGGTGATTGCGGCTCAGGCACAATTTGCGCACCAGGCCATAGTCGCCGCTCTCCAGGTACTTGATCCCGCCCCAGGCGAGGTTGGACGACTGCTGACTGGTGAAGCCGGCGAAGTCACGCTGATCGATGAGGGCCACGCTCGCGCCCTTTCCTGACAGGGCTGCTGCGGCGACGGCGCCGTTAATGCCGCCGCCGATGATCAGCGCGTCAAAGACTCGGTTTGGGAGCTTGGCGATATTGCTGTCGCGCAAGTGCATCAGTCATCCTCCTTCGCCCAACCCTTCGCCAGTTCCACCGCCCGGTGCCAGCGTTTGAACAGCTTCTCGCGCTTGGCCTGTTCGATGCGCGGTCGATAGCGCACGTCCAGCGCCCACTTCTTGGCAATCTCATCGCGGCTTTCCCAGAAACCAACCGCCAGGCCCGCGAGATAGGCTGAGCCGAGCGCGGTGGTCTCGACGATGCTCGGCACCACGACATTCACGCCCAGGATGTCGGACTGGAACTGCATCAGCACACTGTTCACCGAGGCGCCGCCGTCGCAGCGGAGTTCTTTAAGACGGATGCCGGAGTCGCGCTCCATCGCCTCGATCACATCGCGCGTCTGATAGGCCATACTCTCGAGCACCGCGCGCGCCACATGGCCGCGACTGGTCCCGCGGGTGATGCCGATCAGCAATCCGCGCGCATAGGGGTCCCAATGCGGCGCGCCAAGCCCTACTAGCGCCGGCACAAAGTAGACGTCCTCGTTCTCCGGGACCGAGCGCGCCAACTCGCGGGTTTCCTTGGCGTGGCCAATCATCTGCAACCCATCGCGCAGCCATTGCACCGCCGAGCCCGTGACGAAGATGGCGCCTTCGAGGGCATATTCGACCGGCTCGTCTCCGACGCCCCAGGCGATGGTGGTCAGCAATTTCTCGTTGCTTGGGACCGCCTCGGTGCCGGTGTTCATCAGCACGAAAGAGCCGGTGCCATAGGTGTTCTTGGCCATGCCGCGCTTGTAGCAGGCCTGGCCGAAAAGCGCAGCCTGCTGATCACCGGCGATGCCAGCGATCGGGATGCCGCGGGTGCCGAAGAACATCTGCGGATCGGTCTCGCCGTAGACCTCGGATGAGGGCCTGACCTCCGGTAGCATCTCACCGGGGATGTCGAGTAGCTGCAGCAGCTCCTCATCCCATTGCAGTTCGCGGATGTTGTAGAGCAGGGTGCGCGAGGCGTTGGAATAGTCAGTGATGTGGCGCTTGCCACCGGTGAGGTTATAAACCAGCCACGAATCGATGGTGCCGAAGCAGATCTCGCCGCGCTCAGCACGCTTGCGCAGGCCGGGGGTGTTGTCCAGCATCCACTTAACCTTGGTGCCGGAAAAGTAGGGGTCGATCACCAAGCCGGTCTTCTGCTGGACCATCTCGGTGTGGCCCTGCTCCTTGAGTTCGGCGCAGTAATCGGCGGTGCGGCGATCTTGCCAGACGATGGCCCGCCCGACGGGCTTCCCGCTGGCGCGCTCCCAAAGCACCGCCGTCTCGCGTTGATTGGTGATGCCGATGCCCTGGATGTCGTTCGCGGCGATGCCGCCGACCTTCAGCGCCTCGGCAATCACCTTCATGGTGACCAGGACGATCTCCTCGGCATCGTGCTCCACCCAGCCCGGCTTCGGGTAATGCTGAGTGAATTCCGAATAGGCGCGGCCGCGAATCTGGCCGGCGTGGTCGAACAGCAGCACCGTCGAGCCGGTGGTGCCCTGGTCAATCGAGAGGATCACGCCTTCTTTCATTCGTTGCCTCCGTTAGTGGTTCATGGCCCCGACTGATCGATAATGCGACATCATCCAGACACAACGCACCTCACTCAAACGGCAACGCCCTACTCCGGGCTCTCGCCTAACGTCTGGTAGTACTGCTTGATGTCCTCGCCGATGGTGGCGGTGACCTGGTAAAAAACGTCGTGCTGGATGCGCACTGGGCTATCGTCCGCGCGGTCGGTATGCGCGCAAGTCTCGGCGATCAGCCGGTACAGATAATTCAGCACAAAGCGCGGTTGGCGTAGCCTGTCGAGTGCAGCCAGAATTTCGCGCCTTGGCATGGCATCGTCAAACAGGTTATCCAGCGAATAAGGCTGGCTTGGGTCATCCCGGCAGATGCGCAGGCGGCCTGACATCATGTCGTAGAGTTGCTTGTCGCCCCAGCGGAAGGGATAGATGATCTTCTGCTTGTCGAAGCGCGCCTCGTTCGCCTTCTCGGAGCCGGCCTTGCGCACGGCCTCGTAGAGCTGACGTGGCAGCAGCATTTTGAAGCTGAGATTTGGGTGCAACTGTAGGATGCGGTTGTTCCACAGCGGCCAGACAAAGGCCTCCATGCGATCCCTGTCGCCATTGATCAGCGACGGCTCGTCGATCTTATCCATGACGACCACGATCTGCTGGAAGTCCAGACTCAACACCACGTCGATGAACTTGGTCATGAACAGGCGCCGGCGATCAGCATCGTCGCGCCAGCCTCGGCGCTTCAAGTCCTGGTCTTTCAGATAGCCGGTCGGGATCGGACGCAGCGCACGCTTCACATCCTGGGCACCCCGGGAGCGCACCAGAATTTCGCGCTCTGCGGCGCGCCCAACGGCACCATAAAAGGACTGACAGACAAGAGGAACGACGCCGAGCGTCAGGAGCCCGACCAAGGTCCCTTTGATGCCGCGCCCCATGCGCCGGAATAGGCCCCGCGGCAGCAACCGGCGGTTCATCTCGGCCATGATACGGTTGTAGCGATCCGGCGGACCGCTAACATAGAGCGCCATTAGCATCATCAGATCGTGGCGCTGATAATCCTCAAGCTTATCCAGAGGGAGCCCTGCCTCCTTGAGCTCGGACAGCAGCGCTTCCATACCGCAGACCAGAATGGCGTCGAGATGCTGGGCGAGGCCGAAGTCCTTCAGAGTGACGGCGGTTTCGCGCTTGCGATCCTGGTCGGACTTGCGCTTAAAGGCTTCCAGAAAGCCGTTAAAATCGTCGTAATTGATCAGCAGGATGCGCTCGGGATGTTCCCGATTGAAGTGGGCGATGTTCTTCTCGAGCGCCAGACGCAGCGCGGACTTTCCGCTGCCTTTCACCCCGAAAATCATCGAGGTGCCGCGCCCTGGTGGGTCGCCAAAGAACTTGTCCCACGCCTGATGATTGAACGCGTAACCCGCCTCGTTGACAAGGTCCTCAAACACCTTGTCGTTTTGCGCTTCCTCCTCGATGAAAGGATTGCGCTGAAGCCCATGGGACTTCAGAAATTGAGCCATCGTGATGGACATGGGCCGTGATCTTAGGATTGTTTTAAGGCAAGAATCTGCAACAGTGATGGGTGCTTCACAGTCATCTATGCAGCCATCTACGCAGCCATCAGAGCTTTGAAGAGTGCTCGACCATAATGAAAGCCAGCGCAGCCAGCGAGACGACCAGCATCACAATCTGCGGCACCAGCGACTTGCTCGCGAAGCGGTGCAGTTTATGCTTGAGCTCGCAGATAAAGCTGCCTTCGCGCTCGGCACGCATCCGGCAGACGCGCACCGCAAAACGCGCCATCAGGCGACGCGAGAGATCAAACACCGAGTATAAGAAGACGACCAGCGCTACAACTAACGCCAGCCCAAACAGCCAGTTATCGAGATGTACCATGATGGGATTCAACCGGTTGGGTTGGTGGCCTGCGCCGAAATACGCGTCCCCCGCATCAAGCCGAGGATGGCCGCGGATCTCGATCCGAGCCCAAGCCGAATATCTGGCGCCTATCGTGCCACAGTCGCGCCATGCTGTCTTGCGCGACTCGCGCGCGCAGACGGCGCTGAAGCTTCACCGCATCAGCTACGCACAATGGCAAAACAGAAACCATCGCTGCAAACCTCTCATCGATACCCCTGCAACTGGTCGAGGTACTCGGGAAGGAACAGCGAAATCTGCGGCACATAGGTGATCAGCAGCAGGAAGCCGAGCAGGAGCAGCATCCAGGGCAGCACCGAGCGGATCACCCAGCCGATGGACTCGCCGGTGATGCCGGCGGTGACGAACAGATTGAGCCCGACTGGCGGGGTCAGCATGCCAATCTCCATGTTCACCACCATGATGATGCCGAGATGAATGGGGTCAATGCCCAGTTCCACCGCGATGGGGAACAAAATGGGCGCCATGATCAGCAAAATAGCGGATGGTTCCATGAAGTTGCCCGCCATCAGCAACAGAATGTTCACCACGATCAGGAACATCCAGGGTGCCAGCCCCCAGGCGACGATGGTCTCGGCGATCTGATGCGGAATGCGCTCAGTTGTCAGCACATGGGCAAACAGCATGGCATTGGCAATGATGAACAGCAGCATGATGCTGACGCGGGCGGCGTCCATCACCACCTTGCGCACTTCCGGATCGCGCACGCAGCGCGGGAAGGCTAACGTGACCTGATAGCTGTTGCGCCACAGCATGCGGCCCACACCTTCGCCCGCCTGCCGCCAAGGGATACCCTTGAGCGGCCCCATATCGCGATAGCCAATCACCGCCACCCAAAAAGCATAGACCGCAGAAACCGCGGCGGCTTCGGTCGGGCTCGCGATGCCGCCGTAGATCGACCCGAGCACAATCACAATCAGCAAAATACCGCCCGAGGCGCTAAAGCCGGAGGACAATGCCTCTCTGAACCCAGGCCATGGCTGCGCCGGCAAGTCTTTGATGCGCGCGACAATGTAAATCGCAATCATCAAAATAAGGCCCATCATCAGACCAGGGACAAAGCCGGCCATGAACATGCGCGCGGCAGAGACTTCAGTCGCCGCCGCATAAACCAGCATCACGATGGAGGGCGGGATCAGAATCCCCAGCGTGCCGGCATTGGTGATGACCCCCGCAGCAAAGCTCTTGGGATAACCGGATTTCACCATGCCGACGATCACAATGCTGCCAATGGCAGCGACCGTGGCTGGAGAAGAGCCCGACACTGCGGCAAAGAGCATGCAGGCCAGCACCGAGGCCATCGCCAGGCCCCCGCGAATATGCCCGACCGCCGCCACGGCAAAGCGGATCAACCGCTTGGCCACGCCACCAGTGGACAGAAACTGCGAGGAGAGAATAAAAAACGGGATAGCCAGCAGGGTGTAGTGCGCCGACAGGGACTCCAACAGCTTGAGCGCAATCGACGCCAGCGAATCGCTCGAGAACAGAAGGATGGTGACAATGCTCGAGAAGCCCAGCGCCAAGGCGATCGGCATGCCGATCAGCAGGCAACCGAACAGCAGCAGAAAAAGTGCAACCGTGGTCATGCGCCCTGCCCTGCCACTTGATTCTGGCCTGCTTGATGCTGGCCCGCTTGTTTCTGGCTCACCTGATTCCGGATCGCCGCAGCCAGTTCCAGGCTGTCCTCGGCCTCGTCATGATGACCAAAACCAGTTGTCTCGCCGCGCGCGATCTTCCAGAACAGTATCAGCAGCCGCACGGACAACATGCCAAATCCGACCACCAGAATGCCATCCGCCACCCAGGTTGGTACCGGGATGTCTTCGAGCTCAATGCCTATTTTTTGCATCTTGGCCAGATAGATCCAGCCACCGTAGATGAACAGTCCGCAGTAAACCAGTGCCAGAGTCACGGCAACCAGGCTCAAGAGGCGTTGCGCCAGCGGCGGCAGCAGACGCACAAAAAAATCTACTGCAATATGCGCACCCACCTTGAGCCCATAGGACACCCCAAAAAGCACGAACCAAGCCGAGAGATAGAGCGTGCCCTCCTGGCCCCAAGTCAAGCCGGTACTGAAGCCGTAGCGCAGCACCACCTCGAAGAACACCAGCAACGTCATGGTCACCAGCAACAGGGCGATGACCGCTTCCTCGAGTTGATTCAGGAGACGAAGAAGTGCACGCAATTTGGATCACCTTGTCAGTGCGCCGACAGGAAACCTCGGGGCCGCGCACGCGGCCCCGGTCACGCAGGAATCAGTCAGCCTGATTCGCGCTATAAGCCTCTTCGATCAACTCGGCACCAATTTCTTCCTCAAACTGGCCCCAGACGGGCTTCATCACCTCCACCCACTGAGCACGTTCCTTTGGTGTCAGCTCGATGATCTCGGAGCGACCAGACTCGGCGATTTTCTGCTTGTCTTCCACCGCCTTGTCACGCGCGATCTGGTTGCCGTAGACCAGGGCCTCGTCGAGCGCAGCCTTGACCTGCTCGCGCACATCATCCGGCAAGCCACTCCAGAACTCATCGGAAGTCACCACCATATAGTCAAGCAGCCCGTGGTTGGACTCGGTGATATAGGGTTGAACCTCGTAGAATTTCTTGGAGTAGATGTTCGACCAGGTATTTTCCTGTCCGTCGATGGCCTTGGTCTGCAACAGGGTAAAGACCTCAGAGAAGGGCTTTTTAATGGGCGCGGCATCAACGGCCTTGAACTGCATTTCGAGCACTTCGGAGGCCATGATGCGGAACTTCAGCCCCGACGCATCCTCCGGCACCCGCAACGGCGTGCTGGCCGAGAGTTGCTTCATACCATTGTGCAGATAGCCAAGGCCGAGCAGCCCCTTGTCTGACATCGCCGAGAGCATGGCTTGGCCATCCTCGCTCTGCTGAAAGCGATCAACCGCGTCCAGATCCTGGAACAAGAAAGGCAGATCATAGAGCGCCAGCACGTCGGTGTAGCGGCTGAACTTCGACAGCGCCGGAGCGGCCATCTGCACGTCTCCGAGCAACATCGCCTCGAGCACCTTGTCATCACCGAACAACTGGGAGTTCGGATAGACCTCAACCACCACTTGATCGCCGAGCTTTTCCTCCACCAGCGCCTTGAACTTATTGGCCATTTTTCCCTTGGGCGTATTCTCCGCCACCACATGGGCAAACTTGATCACGATGGGGTCGTCCGCGGCGCTCGCGATGAAAGCACTAAACACCATTGCGGCGCCGACCATGAAGGCCAAAATGCGCGCTGCGGAAAGCCCGCGACCGCCTGAGCGGTCGGCGTGTAAAAGGGTTCGTGTGTTCATATGTCTAACCTCACTCATCTTGGAAAAACCATACCTGGGCTTTGCGCCCATGTCACTTTCACTTGCTGGCTCGGGTAGGCTCGCTCGCTGGCCGGCTTAAGCCCACTCGACCAGCGCACGCTATCGTGCCATCGCCATCTTATCCCAAATCCGCAACCTGGCAGATCGTGCAGCCAGACCGGTCGGTCCAAAACCTCAGGCGGCCAGCGCCAGCCGCCGTGCGGCACCGAAATCTGTCTTGCCGCTGCCCAGCTTGGGGATGGCCTCAACCCGCAGGATCTCGGACGGGATCGCCAGCGGATTCACACCCGCCTTGAGCAGCTCGCCGCGCAGGGCCTCAGTGTCGATGTCCTCAGCTACCAGCAGCAGAATGCGCTCGCCCTTGCGCTCATCGGGCAGATTGATGGCCACCAGTTCGAGCTCGGCCTGTCCGAGCGCGCGGCGCACCTGCTCCTCCACCGCGCTCAGGCTGATCATCTCCCCGCCCAGTTTCGCAAAGCGCGAGTAGCGATCGACAATGGTCAGGAAGCCGTCGGTATCCAGGTGGCCTTTGTCGCCGGTCTTGTACCAGCGCAAGCCGTCAAGCTCAACCACAGCCGCGGCGGTTTTCTCCGGATCGGCGAGATAGCCCTTCATCACCTGCACGCCGCCGATCAGAATCAGACCGTCCTCGCCCGGCGGCAGCGGCTCGAGTGTCTGCGGATCAACCACCCGGAAGCTGGTGCCGGGCAACGGCAGACCAACGGTCCCCGGGCGCGCGCCGGTCTGAATCTTCCAACTGCCGGTGTCGATCGCATCCGGCACATTCACGCTGGCTACCGGGGTGGTCTCGGTGGCGCCATAGCCCTCGTAGATGGATCGGTGGAATTTGAGCTCGAAGGCATCGCGCACATCCGGGCTCAGCCGCTCGGCACCGGCGACCACCACGCGCAGGGATTGGAGCATCAGCGGATGAATGCGCTTGTTGCGGGTGTATAGCCGCAGAAAGGTCGAGGTGCTGCACAGCACGGTGACCCGGTAGCGCGCGATGGCCTTGGCACTGCCGACCGCATCGGTCGGGTCGGGATGGCAGACCATGGGCACGCCCTCAAGCAGCGGCATGAAGGTGGTCGCGGTCAGCCCGAAGGCGTGGAACAGCGGCAGATTGGACAGCACCACATCGCTGCGCTCGGTGTTGAGCACATCGGCAATCTGGCGCGCGTTGGCGCGAATGTTCCGGTGGGTGAGTTCAATGCCTTTCGGCCGCCCCTCACTGCCACTTGAAAAGAGAATCGCCGCAGTGCTGTCCGCAGAGGTCACGCGGCCAAAGAGCGCGAGCAACGCCCGCGCCGGCAGCAGACTGGCAAGCACCAGCATGCCGAGTGCCGAGAGCTTGCCAATCCCGGCGCGCATGTCCTCAAGCGCATGGAAACGCACACCCGGCATGGCCGCGCGCGGGTCAATGCCGCGCTGCCCGAGCTTGCGCAGGAAGCGCTCCGCGGTGATCACATCCGCGATGCCGGCCTGCTCGGCGGCTGCCCGCAGCGCCTCCTGGCTCGCGGTGTAGTTGAGATTGACGACAGTTCTGCCCGCCACCAGCGCGGCCAGATTCGCGATGGCCCCGGCACTGCTCGCCGGCAGCAGAATCCCCAGCGCGGGCTCCGATCCCAAGCGCCGGATGCGCGCCGCAAAAAGCATCACCGCGGTGATCACCCGCCGGTTGGACAGACGCGCATCGGTCGAGTCGATGATGGCCGTCGCGCCCAGCTCGCGCTTTGCCGCCCGCAGCCATGTCATCGGAAGCGGTTCGAAGCTCTCGACATAACTGCGCCAGGAGGTCACCGACAGCTCAAACACCGCCTGCTTCACCTGCTCCGCCGTGGCGGTCAGCGGCAACGGTGTGCCGAAGGCGACAACAACCTCGTGCGTGCGTCCCTCGCGGCGATCGGACTTCAGCTTAGTGCTGGCATAGGAGAACGCACTGCCCCAGAGCCCGCGCTGATAGAACGGCAGGATGACCCCATGCTGCGCGGCCCCAGCCGCGCGCTCAAAGCCGCGCTTGAACTCATTGAGTTGCCCGGTCTTGCTCAGTGTCCCCTCCGGGAACAGGCAGACCACCTCGCCCGCGTCGAGCAGATCGCTCACCGCCGCGATCGCCTGGCGGCTGGCCCCGCGCGAGATCGGCACCACGCCGAAGAAATCCAGAAACCGGCGCAGATACCAGCGCTCATAGAGGTTGCGCTCCATCACGAAATGCACCGGGCGCGGACTGGCCATCTGCACCATGGCCCAGTCGATCCAGCTCACATGGTTGCCTAGCAACAGCACCCCGCCCTGCGCCGGGAGATTCTTCAGGCCGATCACATGGAGCCGGTAGCGGGTCTCGATCACACGCGCGATCAGGAAGCGCACCAGAGACTGCGGCAGCTGATAAATGGTGTAGACGGCGCCAAGGGTCGCGACCACGGCCAGCCCCAGCAGAAGCACCAGACTGCCGAGTTGCAGATAAGCCGCGGCGACCGTGAGGCCGAGAAACGCGAGCATCGCCAGGTTCTGCACGAAATTATTCGCCGCCAGCACCCGCCCAAGCCCGTGCTCGCCGGCGTTGAACTGAATGAGCGCATTGAGCGGCACCAGGAAAAGCCCGCCAAGAAAACCGAGCGCGAAGAAATTCAGCCCATGGGCCAGCGCCGAGTTCAGCCCCGGCAGCAGATAGAGCGACACTGCGATGCCAATGGCGCCGATGGGGATGAGCGCGGTCTCGATATGATGGCGCGATACCCGCCCGGCCAGATAGGAGCCGAGGATAATGCCAATCCCGGAGCAAGCCAGCAGCCCCTGGATCACCACCGTATTGGTCTCCCCCAGCGTCTCCTTGGCAAAGGCCGGAAACACCGCCAACACCACCTGGGAGATCGACCAAAACACCGCCAGGCCGACAATCGACAGCCAGATGACCTGATTGCCCCAGGCCGCGCCCAGATTGTCGCGCAGATAGCGCCCGCCGAGATAGGCACCCCAGTCGAACCCAAGCGCATTGCCCGTGGCCTTTTGCGGCAACCGGTAGGCCATGAAGAGCTCGGCCAGTGAGCAGGCCACAAGCACCCAGCCGAGCGGTGCGATCAGATGCATCACCGCGCCGGGATCGGCATGCGTCTGCCCAGCGAGCCGCCCCTCAAACAGGATGGAAAAGAAAAAAATACCGGCAAGAATCGCCGTGGTGGTGGTCGCCTGCACCCAGCCATTGGCCTCGGCCAGCGCCTCCTTGCCCACCAACTCTTTGATATAACCGTACTTGGCCGGCGAGTAAAAAGCACTCTGGGCCGCGAGCAGAAAGGTCATCGCAAAAGCGGCGACAAACCAGCCCATGTAATAAAACAGCGTGATCGCCAGGGTGCAGCCCACCGCCACCCAGGCACTGATGCGCATCACCTTCTGCTTCGCGAAGCGGTCCGCGATGAAGCCAGAGGGCGTAAATAACAGCACAAAAGGCAGCAGAATAAGCGCATTGACAATGGCCGTCAGCGCAATCTGCGTATCCCCGTCGTAGGTCTTGAACAGGGTGTTTTGAATGATGATCTTATGCCCGAGATCGACAAAGGCATTCAGGAAGATCATCACCACATAAGAAAAAAAGCCACCAATGCGAAATAAGCGACCCATGTTCAAGCTCCAGTGCGGGCAAGAGACTGTCCATCAGAAGACACCGTTCTGCCCTGATGGAACGGCGCCCGGCGACTCGTCAGGTCTTCATCCGCGGATTAACACACACAATAAAGTCAAAATAGCGCCAGGATGGTTCGCATCTTGGTGCTCCCCCAATAAACATCTTGAGGTATGCTGGCAGTCGCCCCGTTAGGCGTCAAGATTGAGCCGCAAAAGGCAACCTTCGATGAACGCCGAACACTGACATCCATCGAATCAGGGCGTCAAATAAGGATCTCGACCAATGACCAGCAGCCTCCCGTCGGCAATCGCCGAACTCCGCCTTCTTGTCGGCTTTCTTGGCGAGAAATCCCAGCATCACTGGTGGCCTAGCAGTTTTCTGGCACCCACCAGCGAGGCATTCCTGCTGCCGGTTTTCCCACGCACCACCTTGCTGGCTCAGTATCACGGGGCTTGCGAGGCCGCCCGTCTCCGCCACGACGAGCACGTCGGCATCGGTCGTCATTACCATCTTTACCGTCTGCCAGAAGCGCTGGAGCAATCAATGGCCGAGGCGGTCGCCGCCCCCGACTTCGCCTCTCGCGTTAAGCCACGGCTGACATCAGTCGACTCCGCCCTTGCGCGACTGGCTGAATGGGCGAAATCAGCGGCTGCCACGCCAGCGGACGCCGCGCCAAAGACTGCCAAGCCAAACTCGGAACGCTCTGAAGGCCCGGTCCTGCTGGGCCACTTCGATAGCGACCAACTCACCGCGCTGATGCAGCGCTGCGCGGGACACTACCAAGACGCATTAGTCGCCGGTTATCAGTGCTTTCCCTATCTAAAAGCCAGTTGATGCCCGAGACCCCAGGCTTTTATACCACCCAACTCCAGGCTGGCCTGGGCATGGTGGAGGAGACCCGATTATTGCTAGGCCTCTATCAGCCCGGCATGAACAGCGCGCAGCTCTGCGACGCGGCGCTCGGTTCCGGCCAATTTCCGCTGGTGTCAGCCCGACGATTAAGAAACATCGTGGCCGAATGTTTCGCCCCGAGGTATCTGAAACATGAGGCCGCGGTTCACCTCAAGCCGCTTGCCGAGGTGCTGCCCACCCGCGAACTGGTGCAATTTCTGCTGGTGTTTACCGCCCAGGCCAATCGGATTCTGGCCGACTTTATTCGCGACATCTACTGGCCCAGCTACAGCGCGGGCCGACCTGGCATCAACAAAACCGAGGCCACGGATTTTGTAAAGAACGCCGTCCGCGACGGCAAAACCCGAACACCCTGGTCGGAATCCACCGTGCGCCGGGTCTCGGGCTACTTGCTCGGCTGTTGCGCAGATTTTGGTCTGGTCTCCGCTGGACGTTCGTCAACCAGGCACATCCAAGCGGTGCGCATTCAACCGATGACTGTGCTGTTTTTTGCCTATCATCTGCACTTTTCGGCGCTGAGCGACCATGCCGTGCTGAGCCATGATCTTTGGGGTTTATTCGGGCTTGAGCCCGCTGATGTCCGGGAAGAATTCAAGCGCCTGGCCAGCAACGGCTGGTGGATTATTCAGTCCGCCGCCGGCAGCACGCGCTTGACCTGGCCACTGCCAAACATGGAGGAGGTAACGCGTGTCATCGCCGCCCCTGTCAGCAATCAAGGCTGATTTCGATGAACTCATGCATCGCATCAAAGCCGGCCGCGACTTTGCCCATGCGAGCTTCGAGCCGATCTTCTACCTGGTGTTCTCGCCCCAGGCCCTGCTTGAAGTCAAGCGGCAGACGCCGGCCTGGGAGGCCCGGCTCGCCAATGATGGCTGGGAGGTCCAGCGCTTTTCCATCGCCGAGGCCATTCGAGCGATTCTGGACGAACAACCGGAATTCATCCGCGACCTGTGGCAACGCCAGGATGCCAAGGCGCCCTTGGACTGGACCAAGACCAACAACGCATTGACCGGCGCCATCACCAAGAATGCCGCTCTGGCATCCCGGCTGGAACAACAGCTCGAGCGCATGGAAGGCAACACCAACGCCATTTTGCTGGTCACGGACCTCGAAGCCCTGCACCCCTATCTGCGCATTGGCTCCATCGAGGGACATCTGCTCGGCCGCTTCAACGTCCCGACCATTTTTTTCTATCCCGGCGTGCGCACCGGCAAGACGCGGCTGAAATTCCTCGGCTTTTATCCAGAAGACGGCAACTATCGCTCAGTGCACGTTGGCGGCTAATTTCATTAAGGGAAGCTCGGCATGGACATCAAACAACTCTTCGACAGCAGCAAAGACATCTACCGCACCATCGAGAAGGTCATCACCTATGGTGTCGCGCAAGAGACGCGCCTGAAGGCGGAGATTTCCGAATACGTCGTCACCGACAGCATCGAGGAACAGCTCGAGAAACTGCTCGACAAGATGGAAGCCGCCATGGAGGCCGGCGGCGAGAACGAGGTCGGGATCTGGGTGTCGGGCTTCTATGGGTCGGGCAAGAGCTCCTTCACCAAGTATCTGGGCCTGGCCTTTGATGATCGCGTCACCATCGACGGTCTTCCCTTTCTGCATCACCTGCAAAATCGGCTCAAGAAAAGCACCACCAAGGCGCGCATAGCGGCTGTGGCCAAGAAATACCCCGCCGCCGTGCTGATGCTGGACCTGGCCAGCGAGCAGGTCGCCGGCGCCACCATGGAAGAAGTCTCCACCGTCCTCTACTACAAGGTGCTGCAATGGGGTGGCTATTCGCGCAATCTCAAGGTGGCCGCCTTCGAGCGCCGCGCCAAACAAGACGGCCGCCACGATGAATTCCTAAACCTCTTCGGTGAGCTCACCCAGGGTCAAGCCTGGGCCGATTATCGCAACGATGACTTGGTGGTGGACAGCGTCATGCCCGAGCTCGCCCACCGGATGTATCCCCATCTGTTCCGCACCCCCGGCGCTTTCAGCACTGAAACCAGCGAGATCATCCGCTTCGAGAACGACCGCGTGGCGGAAATGATCGAGATTGCCCGCGAGGCCAGCGGCCGCGACTACATCATCTTTGTGGTCGACGAGGTCGGGCAGTATGTAGGCTCGCGGCAAAACCTCATCCTCAACCTCGACGGCCTGGGCAAGAACCTCAAGGCCATCGGCAACGGCAAGGTGTTGTTCATCGGCACCGCCCAGCAGCGCCTGACCGAGGACGATGCCAGCGCCGCGCTCAACTCCCAGCAACTGTTCAAGCTGAAGGATCGCTTTCCCATCCAGATCGACCTGGAAGCCAGCGACATCAAAGAGATCTGCACCAACCGCCTGCTCGGCAAGTCACCCACCGGCGAGGCAGAAGTGGGCCGGCTGTTCGACCAACACGGCCAGAGCCTGCGCCACCACACCAAGCTCGAAGACGCGCGCGCCTACGGGGCCGACTTTGATCGCCAGACCTTCATCGACCTCTATCCCTTCCTGCCCGCCCATTTCGACATCTTGCTCCACCTGTTAGGTGCCCTGGCCAAGTCCACCGGCGGCATCGGTCTGCGCTCGGCCATCAAGGTGATCCAGGACATTCTGGTCGAAGGGCCGGACGGCAAAACCCCTATCGCCAACCAACCCCTGGGCTGGCTGGCCACCACCGTGACCCTGTTCGACGCTCTGGAGCGCGACATCCGCCGCGCCTTCCCCTCCTGGCACCAAGCGGTTGGCAAGGTCAAGATCCGCTTTCCGGACGCCGAACTCCATCAGCAAATCGGCAAAAGCATCTGCGTCTTGCAGATCCTCGGCAATCTGCCCATCTCGCGCCACAATGTCGCCAGCCTGATGCACCCGAGCGTGGCCTCACCCGCGCTCAACGACCGCATCGAGCCCGCCATTGAGGATCTGCTCAAGGACACCATCGTCCCCTTGGGCGAGAAAGACGGCGTGTTGGCCTTTCACAGCGAAAAACTCAACGAAATCGAGCAGGAACGCGCCAAGATTCCCCTGCGCGCCATCGAACTGCGGCGCGTCCGCAACGAGGCCCTGCAAGACACCTACACCCCGCTGCCAGCCACCCAGCTCAACAACACCTTCTCGGTGACCACCGGCCTGAAGGCGCAGTCGGCGAGCGGCATCCCCGCCAGCCTGACGGGAGACCGCAACCCCATTCAAACCCTGGTTGAACTGGTCGAGCCCAGCGAGTACGAGACCGCCAAAATCCGCCTGAGCGACGAAAGCCGCCAGCCAAGCGCCAAGCAAACCATCTTTCTGCTCGGCCGCGACGCGCCGGAGATGAACGAGCTGGTCAGCGAGATAGTCCGCGGCCGCGAAATCGTCAACAAATACCGCAACGACCCGGATCAGGAAGTCAAGGACTACTGCAACGCGCAAAGCGACCGCGCCGCCCGACTGCTGAATCAACTCGGGCGCCAGATTGGCGCCAGTCTCACCAAGGGGTCCTTCATCTTCCGCGGCGAGCTGAGCGCGGTGGACAGCTTCAACCAAGACCTGATCGAGGCCGCGCGCAAGCACCTGGCCAAGGTCGCCGCCCAGGTGTTCGACCGTCATGCCGAGGCACCGGTGCGCGCCAGCACCGATCTGGCCGAGAAGTTCCTGCGACAGGGCAACCTGGCCGGCATGACCGCCCAGATCGACCCCCTGGGCCTGGTCAAACTCCAGGGCGGCCAGGGCAGCATCGACACCCAACACAAGGCCCTGACCAGCATCAGGGACCAAATCGAACGCCAGGGTAGCCTCGAGGGCAAGCGCCTGAGCGACCTCTTTGCCGACGCCCCCTTCGGCTGGTCACCCGATACCCTGCGCTACCTGGTGGCCGCCCTGCTGGTGGCTGGGGAGATCAAGCTCAAACTGGCTGGGCGCGAGATCACCGTCAACGGCCAGCAGGCCATCGACGCGCTCAAGACCAACACCAGTTTCAAATCCGTTGGGATCAGCCTGCGCGACAACAAACCCTCGATGGAGATGCTCGCCCGCGCGGCTCAGCGCCTCACCAGCTTGGCGGGCGACAGCATCGTCCCGCTCGAAGACATCATCAGCAAAACCACCGCCAAGCTGTTCTCTGACCTCCAGCACCAGTTCGCGCCTCTGGCCGCCACCCTGCGCAGCCTCGATCTGCCCGGCGCCGAGCGGCTCGATCAACTCGCGAGCGACATCAAGGCCATTCTCGCCACCGATGCCTCCGACGCGGTGCAGCGTCTGGGCGCGGAAACCTCCGAACTGTTCGACAGCCTGGAATGGGCCAGAAGCCTCAAGCAGGCGATGACCCAGGGGCTGGAGACCACCCTGGACGACCTGCGCCGCCACCTGCGCGACATCCACGCCCTGCCAAGCCACGGCACCCCCGGGCACCTGCGCCAAGCCCTTGGCGAGCCGATGGCGGACCTCGAGCAACGTCTGCAACACCCAGACTTTTATAAATACGCCACCGACTTCGCCAGCAGTCTCACCGAGTTGCAAACCCAGGTACGCGACGCCGTCAAGCAAATGCAACACGATCAGGCCCAGCGCCTGCGCGATGCCGAGGACGACCTAGGCCGCCTACCCGAATGGCCCGAGCTCAGCCACCAAGATCGCAACAACGCCCTGGCCGATCTGCACAACCTCGCCTCCCAGGCCAGCGAGGACCTCACCGGCCTGCGCGACCTGATCAACCAGGAATACAGCATCCAGAACGAAGTCCAAGACATCAAAAACCGCATCCACCTGCGCGGCCAACAGATCCTGCAAGAGCGCCTGCGCGCGGAACAGGAACAAGCCGTCAAGGACGGCCAAGCCACCATCTGCCGCCAACAGGCCCTGAAAGCGCGCATCACCAGCATTCAGGACCTGGACCGGCTAATCCGCGACTTACAACAACTGCGCGGTGAGTTGCAGTATGCGGCTGAATTTGAATTGAAGATTGACTTGGAACCAGGCACCCTTCGCTAAGTTTCGCGCCAAATGGCGCATTCCGTTTTGGCCGCAAGCATCAGCAGACCGCAACCGCAAAAGCCTATCATCGCCTCTCTTAAGAACAGCAAGACGCCATGGAAAAAACGATGAGCACCACATTTGATCGCATCACCATCGATCCTGAGCAAATGAACGGGCAGCCATGCATCAGGAGCATGCGACTGACTGTCAAACGGGTCGTCGAAGCAGCGGCTCTTTATCCCGATCGTGCCGAGCTCAAACAGGAGTATCCCGAGCTCGAGGACGAGGATATCCGCCAAGCGCTTGAGTACGCAGCCGCGAGCCTGGATGATCAGGTGATCTATCTGGATGCGGCATGATTCGTTTTTTGTTGGATCAAGGCTTGCCTCGCAGCACCGTTCAACACTTGGCAGCCTGTGGCTTTAACGTCTGCCATGTTGCCGATATTGGTTACAGCCGCGCCTCAGACGCGGAAATCTCCAACTTGGCGCAAGAGCAAGATCGCGTGATTGTCACCCTTGACTCGGATTTTCACCGACTGCTCGCGATGAGTGGCGACAACGGCCCTTCGGTGATCCGCCTTAGACGGGAAGGACTTCGCGGCTCTGATGTCGCCAAGCTGGTTCAACGTGTTGCGGGACAATTCGCTGATCGAATCCAGAGCGGTGTGATGGTCACAATCACAAAGCGCTCAATACGCCTTCGTGGGTTGCCACTGGAAAAGGTGTCATCGACGTTTTCTCCACGCTAAGAGCCGCATTTTCACAATTTCCTAGGCGTCCTAGTCTGTAACCTGGACGATTGAGTACACCGAGCCAGCCAAGTTGTCGTATTCATTGGATATCGCAGCAAAATTTACCGTAAATCTTGATTGACGCGCCAAAAGACTCAGGAACACCCCCCCATGGCCTTCGACAAAGCCACCCGCAACGCCCTGCAGAAATTCGTCGCCCGCGCCCGGCGGCTGCTCAGCGACGAATTCACTCGCCAACTGCAGGCCAGCCATGGCATGGACCCCACCTCCGGCGTCGTCGCCGACATGGCCGCCCTGAGCCACCTCGACAACCAGCAACTGCAAACCGCCGCCATTCTGCGCGAGACCCTGCACCACTACCTGGCCGTCACCCCCGGCAAGAGCGCCCAGGAGCGCGGTCAACAGGTCCTGCAGCGCATGGTGCGCGAACAAGCCTTCACCCTGCTCAACCGGCTCGCCGCCCTGCGCATGGCCGAGTCCCGTGGCGTGCTATTCGAGTCCCTCACCAAGGGCCAAGCCTCGCAAGGCTTTCAGCTCTACCAGATGGTCGCCGGCACTGCCCTGGGCGAGGTCGGCGACGTCTATCGCCAGTATCTCCTCAGCCTGTTCGACGAACTCGGCCAGGATCTCCCCGTCCTCTTCGACCGCTACAGCCCCCAGGGCCTGCTGTTCCCCAAGGACTCGGTCCTGCTCGAACTCATCGACGCCATCAACCACCCCGACATCGTCCACCTCTGGGCCGAAGACGAAACCATCGGCTGGATCTACCAGTATTACAACGACCCGGACGAGCGCAAGAAAATGCGCGCCGCATCCGCCGCCCCGCGCAACGCGCGCGAACTGGCGGTGCGCAACCAATTCTTCACCCCGCGGTATGTGGTCGAATTCCTCACCGACAACACCCTGGGGCGCATTTGGTACGAAATGACCCAGGGCCAAACGCGGCTGGTCGACCAATGCCGCTACCTGGTGCGCCGCCCAACCGAAATCTTCCTGAACCCAGGCGAGGCCGCACCCGAGCTGCCCGAGACCGAAGGACTGAGCCAGGAGGAATTGCTCCGGCAACCGGTCTACATTCCCCACCGCCCGCTGAAAGACCCGCGCGACATACGCTTGCTCGACCCGGCCTGTGGCTCCATGCACTTCGGCCTCTATGGCTTTGACCTCTTCGAGACCATCTACGAGGAAGCCTGGGACCAAGGGCTTTGTCCAGCACTGCAACAGGCCTATGCCTCGAAAGAAGACTTTCTCAAAGACGTTCCGCGCCTGATCATCGAGCACAACATCCACGGCATCGACATCGACCCGCGCGCGGTGCAGATCGCCGGACTGTCGCTGTGGCTTCGTGCCCAACGCAGTTGGCTCAATCAGGGCGTCAAAACCGAGAATCGCCCCCGGATTCGCCGCTCCAACGTCGTCTGCGCCGAACCCATGCCCGGCAGCGCCGAACAATTGGAAGCCTTCATCGCCACCCTCGGCTCGCCGCTGCTCGGCGACCTGGTCCGGATCGTCTTCGACAAAATGCAACTGGCCGGCGAAGCCGGGGCACTGCTGAAGATCGAGGACGAGATCCGCATCGCCATCGAAGCGGCACGGGAGCAGTGGCGCACCCAACAGGACGATTTGTTTACCCGTCAGGATGCATCCGAGGCAGACTTCTTCGACACCGCCGAGCAACAGGTCATGGATGCGCTGCGCGCCTATGCCGAGCAGGCGGATGTCCATGCCTACCAACGGCGGTTGTTTGCTGAGGATGCGGCAAGGGGATTTGCTTTCATTGATTTGTGTCGGAAGCGCTATGACGTGGTGGTGATGAATCCGCCGTTTGGTGAGCCTTCTGAAGCCCTCGCTCCATGGCTTGAAAAAAGATTCACTGACTTCAATAAAAATATTCTTTGTGCATTCCTTTTCCAAGCGTATAAAATACGCACCCCTGGCGGAAAAGTTGGTTCAATTTATGATCGCACTGCCGTCATTAAAAATACGTACGAGAAATTTCGGCTTGCATTTTTTGTTGCAGATGATCGCTTACATGCTCACTGCGATCTCGGTTGGGATGTTCTTGACGCGAATGTCGAAGCCACATCATCAATACTTGGTGAAGCGCAACCACCTCATGCAGCTACGTTTTTTGACGTTCGACTCTCAACGCCCGATCAAAAGGGTCCACAATTGCTTCAGCACATCCAATCTGTTCGTAAAGAATCAGGTTCCGGATTTTGTGTCTCTTTTGGAAGTTTATTTTCACGTTTTCCAAATGCAGTTCTTGGGTACGACTTTCCAGACATCGTAAAGCAATGGTTTGCGACTTTACCAAGTTTTGAAGATCAAGGAGTGCAGGTTATCGCTGGTCACACAATTCTTTCTGATAGATATTTTCGAAGCTGGTGGGAAATTCCTCTTTATGATGCATTCCACCCTGAAGCAAGCTGGCAACGTCTTTATAATGGAGGGGAATATTCTCGGTTTAATTCTCCACTCTGTGATGCAGTTTTTTATGGTAAAGACGGGTCTCTAATCTCGGAAAACACATCCACCATTCTAAGAAATCTTCGGCTACAACAAAAAGGAGTTATTGGGTTTGGTAAACGCGGGGAATTTATCGATGCTCACGTCCTTCCCAAAGGGTTTATCTCATCAGTTGAAGGGCAGGCAGTAGTCATTCGTGCAAATGCTAACGTTAAAGCAACGCTCGCAATTTTAAATAGCACTTTGTTTCAAGCAGTAATCAACCTTTACTGCGGTCAGCACAAGTACCCTGGTTATGTTCATTTATTTCCTTGTCCGGATTGGTCAAACGACGACCTTATAGTCGCAGGCGAATCGGCTTTCCAGGCATTTCGCGCCAAAGAAAGGCTTGAAACAGGAGATGAAACTAATCCGCGTTTTTTGAACTCTGAATCACTACTTCCTTGGAATAACAAGGCAACGGAGCGATTTCGAATTATCGCAGAGGACATTAGTGTTAACGAAGCAAGGTTGAATGGAGCAATCCTTGATGCATATGGTGGCAGGGAAGCAGCCGAATCATTCATCAACCCATATATTCAACGCGAACCAAAAACAGGAGGTGCGACAACGGCTGAACCAGTCAGAATGCTTACGGAAAATCACACGTTTTTTTTCGTTGGAACGGTTTTTGGCCGCTGGGACATCCGCTACGCCACCGGCGAACGCCAACCACCCGAGTTGCCCGACCCTTTCGACCCGCTACCGGTCTGCCCGCCCGGCATGCTCCAGAACGCCGACGGTCTGCCCGCCGAACCCAAGGACCTGCCCACCGATTACCCGCTGCGCATCTCCTGGCCCGGCATCCTGGTCGATGACGAAAGTTACCCCGAGGACATCGTCGCCCGCGTCCGCGAAGCCATTGAAGTCGTCTGGAAAGACCGCGCCGGAGCCATCGAACAGGAAGCCTGCGAAATCCTCGGTGTCAAATCCCTGCGTGACTACTTCCGCCGCCCTGCCGCTTTCTTCGCCGATCACCTGAAACGCTACAGCAAAAGCCGCCGCCAGGCGCCCATCTACTGGCCGCTGTCCACCCCATCCGGCCGCTATACGCTCTGGCTGTACTACCACCGCCTCACACCCCAGACCCTCTACAGCTGCGTCAACGATTTTCTCGATGGCCCCCAGGGGAAATTAGCCCAGGTGCGCGCCAGCCGCGCCGCCTTGGCCAACAAAACCACCCGTACCCCCAAGGAAGAAAAGGACTTCGCCACCGTCGCCGACCTCGACACGGAATTGACCGCGTTCCGCGACCAGCTGCTGCGCATCGCCCGCGACTGGCAACCCAACCTCAACGACGGCGTGCAGATCACCGCCGCGCCCCTGTGGCCGCTGTTCAAGCTGCCGAAGTGGCAAAAGACGCTCAAGGACACCTGGACCAAGCTCGAACAAGGCGACTACGACTGGGCGCACCTGGCGCTGAGCTACTGGCCCGAGCGAGTGCTGCGCAAATGCCACCAAGACCGCAGCCTCGCCATCGCCCACGGCGTGGAGCAGGATTTCTGGGAGGAAGTGGAAGTGACCGAAAAGCCCAAAGGCAAAGGCCGCGGCAAGGCCAAGGGGGGCGCCAAGCTGGAATGGCGCCCCAAACCGCTGTCAGACGCCGAGCTGGCGCGATTGATCCAGCGCCTGATGAATAGCTAATCCCGACGCAGCCAGCCAGCCGCGCTCGCTGACTCCGCCGCGCGCAAGAGGATACCAATGATGAACACCTTGATCGTCGAAGCAACCGTCACCCCAGACCATCTCGTCCGGCTCCCCGACGATTGGCCCCTCGGCATGCGTGTTCGGGTCCAAGCCGAACCCCAGCCAGAAGCCGCCGCATGCTCTGATGAGGATCAGCAGCACAAGCGCGCATTCACCGGCGATGATCTCCTCGATCACTATCAACCGCGCACCGAAATTGGCCGTCTGGCCCTGGCTGCTCGCAGGGCTTACCTCGAATCCGGCGGCAAATTGCTGACGCAGGATGAGATTCTTGCTGAAGTCAATCGGCGTCGTTGCGGTGATTATCATGACTAAGCCAGGCTGGCCAGAGTCGCACAGAGTGGCAAAACAATCGTCTCGCATTCGGATGAATAGCCATGTTTGTCTTGCAGCCATGACCATCAGCGCGCACGTCTATCGCGATTATCCGTTTACTATCCAGTATCTAGCCAAGGATCCGATCTACAGCGTCAACTTCCCTGATATTCCGCAAATCATTCCCAGCGGCGAGACCCTGACCGAGGCATTCGCGAACGCCTGTGAAGCCTTGGATCTCTGCCTGGAAAGCCTGGAGCAGCTCGGCCAACCCGCTCCGCTGCGTTGAACAGCGAAACTCTGATATGCAATCCTTCGTTTTCGATTGTGAAATTGACGCCACGCACAAATTGGGTGCTGCGCCTTTCAACCACTGTGGCAACCGGCCAACATAGGATTTCTAAGAAGGCATGCGGCTATTGGATTGCGATGAAATCAACGCCGAGGTGCGCGAACGCCGTGGCGGCGCATAGCATGAACCGTGGAAGGAAAAGCAGTTCAATGAAAGAAAGCGCCAACTTTACTAAAATTGTCGCCTGGTCGGATGAAGACCAATGTTTTATCGGACATAGTCCAGGCGTGATTGGCCCCTGCTGCCATGGCGGCAATGAGAAGGCAGTCTATGCCGAACTCTGCGAAATCGTCGATGAATGGCTGGCAATGTGGAAAATGGACGGCAAGCCATTCCCCCAACCGACCGATGCACAGGCGAACAACCAAACAATGGCGAATGGCGCATGAGCGATGCCAGCGCAATCACCGCCAAATTCGCGCGACTGAGGAGCGAAACCGATGGAAGCAATCCGCACGATTCAAACCGTTGAGAATGGTCAAATCTGTCTCCAATTGCCCGAGCAATTTTGGGGGCAGGAGGTCGAGATTGTTGTTTTGCGCACTCAGGAATCTGCTCAGGCGCAAGAAACATCTGGTTCGCTTTACCCCAGGGCGGCATCAACCCCATCATCTGGGTCATCATCATGAATTCATACAGGAGCCGCAAACCATGTTGAATACCCTTCGCGCGACTGTCACACCCGCCGGCACCATTGTTTTTAAAATAAACCGACCCTGGAGCCATAAGCCGCTCACCGCTACCGTCATCAGCGAATTTCAAAGATCGGCGCTCTGGGCGTAAAAGGCAAGCGCCGCCCCTCCGGGAGCAAAAAGGCGTGCTCGAACGGGATGTCGAGCCGCGCCTCACAGAAGCCATCGGTGATTAACAAAATTGGGCCGGCGGCCGGAAATTCGCTCTGTTTGGCCAGATCGCGCAGTCGATCCAGGCCGGGTTGCAACACAGTCCCGCCACGTCCGCGCACCTGATAGCGTTCCAGCAGGGCTTCCGGCGGCACCCAGCCATGATCGAAGGCGGCGGCATCGCAGCTCACCAAGCGCACCGCCTCGACCTCGCGGGCCAGGCTGTAGCTGGCGATGGCGCCTAGGGCCTGCCCGAGGAGCTTGGGGGCCATGGATCCCGAGGTATCGAGCACCACGCCAAAGACCCGTGCCTTGCGGGTCTCCTCGGGTGGCAGCCGGGGAGATGGCCGGGGGATATCGGGCGTGGCCGATTGGCGGCGGGAAGGTTTGGCATAACTGCGCTGTCGCTCGGGTGGCGGAAACTGGGCGTCGAACCACTCCGCGAGGCGCACATCCCAGGGAATGGGAGGCTGGCTGAGACTACGGATGGCTTCGATCAATCCCGCCGGCAGGGTGCCGCGACCACTGGTAAACAGGCGCTCCATGCCTTGTGCGAGGGCGCGGCGACAGTAGGCTTCGGCATCGACGAAGGGCGGCCCCTGCTCATCACCGAGCAGATCGGGTTGACCCGTGCCGCGCAGTGTTGCCAGCTTGCGGGCGCGGCGGATATCCCGGGCCAGACGGTCGTAGATCTCCTCCGCCGACAGGTCCGTAAGCGCCGGATCGTGTAACAGCCCGAGCACAGGCGGGGTGCCAACGCGCATCTCCATCAGCCAGGCGTTGATGACGTAGTCGCAGGCCGCGTTCCAGAGAAAGGGATCACGCCCACGACGTCGGGAGCTGTGATTCAAGCCCGCGTGCAACAGCTCGTGGGCCATGACAAAGAGCGCCTCGGCATCGCTGAGATGGGCCGCGGGGTTGATCCAGATGCGCCGAGCGGCCACATCGATGGCGGCAACTTGAATCCCATAGTGTTGACACTGGCGTGGGTCTTGCTCCAAATCGAACCCAGCGGCCAAAGCCCCGAGCAAGGGATAGGCATCCATCAGGCGGCGTTTGGCCCGCTGCGCCTCGGTATCCCGGTGCAGCGCATCCCCTGGCTCCTGGTGTCCTGCCACGACCTGGAAAGCCACCCCCACGCCACGGGCAATGCCTGCCGCGAAATCAGCGCGCCAATCGTCCCGCGTCCGGCATCGACGCCAACGGGGTCGGGTCGCCTCCAGCTCGATGAACAGCGGATGGTCCACGCCGCTCCAGGCATCGCGCCAGGCGATCAATGTCGGTTCGGGAGGATTCGCCCTGAAGTGCTGAAACAGCGCCGCTTCGCCACCGGCGGGAAGGGATAGCGGTGGATGCCACAACGCCTCCGGCAGCGGCCCGATTTTGAGCCCGTCACAAAAGTGTTCCGCCGCCAGCAGGCACGCCAACTCCCAAAGCGTTTGCGGCTCCCGGCGTTGCACCGACCCCAATCCCAAACACACCAGGGCGGTGGCGATCAGCCGCGCCCATTCGGCGGGTTGAGCGCGGCGGCTGGGATGCAGCCAGATCTCGCCATGCGCGCTCAACACCAGCCAACCCACCCGCCCCAGATGTTGATGATCGGTATCGCGATGGATATGACAGGCATTGAGCAAGGGCAAGAGCACGGGCTGAGTCTGGAGCAGGCCGATCCCCGCCTGTTGCGCCTCCTGGGTCGGATGGGGACGGGACTTGGCCTTCGCCTTGGGCATCTCAGCCGCGTCCCGCCAAGCGCGGTAGATCAAACGCCTGGTTGGGGCTAAGTTGGATCGCGGCATTCATAACGCCATGTTAAGAGAATTTTTTAGCTCGCTGACAACATTGCTCGGGGGAGCCCTTCGATATTAAACGTGGTCTGTCCCGGTTTCCCACCCTGTTTCCCCCAAGCTGGGGATTATTTCCTTGAGCGAAGCAGGTTCTTTGCGATCGTATAGCAATGCAATGCGACGGGAACCACGTCGATCAAGGTTTCGTTGATCTGTAGATGTTGCGACAGCGTGCGCGTCGTCACCAGAGGTCGCCGCGAGAGGTGGTGCCGACTGGCAAGCTCGATCAAGCCGCGGAGCTCCCGGGGTTGAGTGACGATGGCGTCCGACCACTTGATCTCGATGGCAAACCGCGGTTTCTGCGTGCGCGGATCCAAAGATACAATATCAACCTCGAGATCCTGTCGGCCCTCTTTCCAGCGAGCGTAATGCAAGGAGCCACTGATACCAATATCATGCAGCCACTGCCCCCAAACAGCAGTTTCCGCCAAATGGCCCATCGCACCATCATCGTCGCGGACAAAACCAAACAGCGCCGCGCGAACAGACGGATTGGTCAAATAGACCTTAAATGTCCGCGCCCGCTTCATGCGCAAGGCATTGGCATCAATACGATGCACACGCCGAATCAAGAACGCCGCCTCCAGATATTCCAGATAGTCGCCAAGGCGCTGCTTGGAGATGCCGGAATGCTTCGACAGCGCCTCCAGTCCCAGCTCATCGCCGGTATTAAAGGCCAAGACATTAAAGAAACGATTCAGCTCCTGGGTATTGGAAATACCATAAAGGCTCGGCAAATCCTTCAACAACACCTTATCGATGATATCCTGGCGCAAAAACCGTGACGGATTCGCGCGCACGGCCTCGTTCATCACCGCCTCGGGGAAACCGCCGTAATTGAGGTAATTCAAAAATTCCGCATTCAGCGCATCGATATCGCTGGCAAGATAACGCGATGGGCCGTCATCGCTCGCCCCCGATCGAATCAGACCATCTTCGACCCCGGCAAAGTTCAAATACTCGGCAAAGGTCAGCGGTGGCAGCAGAAACTCCGTGAAGCGGCCAGCGCCTGACTCGCGGCTCTTCATTCGCAACGCCGCTGCCGCGGAGCCGCTGGCGATGAAACGCATCCGCGGATAGCTGTCGACCAACGACTTAAGATGCACCTCCCAATCCTTGTGATACTGCACCTCATCGAACAGCACCCACAGCTGCCGATCGTCTGCATGCCCCTGGGCGGTGGTAAACAAGCGCACCATGCTCTCGAGGCTGCGCCCCGAGTACAGCGGTGTATCCAGTGAGGCGTAGAGGATATCGGTCCCAGCGACGCCATCATCGAGCAGCCGCTGCACCAGATGTTTCAACATCACCGTCTTGCCAACGCGGCGAGGGCCGATCAGCACCACCGCCCGACGCACATCCAGGCTCAGCGCCAGCTGGCAGAAGTGCGGGAAATACGCCCGCCGCGGCCACGCCGCCTCCACCTGATCGATGCCAGCGCCGGCGCGCCACCAAGGGTTATCAGCACCAAGCCGACGCTGAACCTCTTGGATGGGGATATCCAGCTGTGATGCCATAGATGCGGGCTGCAACTCTTAAACTGTCAAATTAAGCAATCACAGAAAATGTTACTCTTACTTTCCAATGGAAACAATACCAAGACAGGGACTTACGCGGTTGCGTTTGCATGCGGTTGGCGACCCCGCTCGAGGGCGAGCGATGCCTCAGCGTCAGCAAGCTCGCGGACGACTTTCGCACACCACCTCCCCTGGTCCTTCGTAGTCCACGACCAACTCTGGAACCTCATCCCAGTGCCGCCCTCGGTCAACTCCGCCAAATCCAACCGCCTCCCCGCGGCCGACTATCTCGAGCCCTTCACCCGCCTCCAACACCAAGCCCTGCAAATCGCCAGCGCCGCACTCCCACCCAAAGAGACTGTGAAAGTATTCGATGTGGCAACTTTCGGTGGTGAATAGGCCTGTAAACGCACATTTGTTCAGCCGCTAACACGGATCGACGAATCGTTTGGCAAATTGAGCGAGTAGCGCGTCGATTTTCGCTCGCCGGTTCGCCGCAACACGCCAAGCGCGACGAGGTCAGCAAGATCGCGCGTCGCTGTCGGCGGTGTTGCGCCGGTGATGCTGCGGTATTTCCCGGCGCTCAATCCACCAACAAAACCGTCCGGGCCGGCCGCGAATAGCCGCAACACGGCTTTTCGTTGACGTTCGTTCAGCTGGTCGCCAATCCGGTCAAACAGCCGCGCTTTTGCAAGGGTAAATTCCAGCAGGGCGATACTGCGACGCCGAGCCTCAATGGCTTTATTCGCAAACCACTCCAGCCATTGCGTGATTTCCAGCGTCTTGCTGGCCGCGTGGAGCGCGGCGTAATAGGTCTTTCGGTGTTTGAGGAGGGTGGTGGACAGGCCGGTCAGGATTGGCGGGCGAACCCCCTGGGCGAGCGCCTTTTCAGCGATGGCGCGCCCAAGCCGGCCATTCCCGTCCTCGAACGGATGGATGCTCTCGAACCAAAGGTGGGCGATACCGGCGCGGGTCATTGGCGGCAAGGGCTGCCCGGCTTCAGCGGCCGTGTCGGCAAACCAGGTGAGAAAACGCGCCATCTCGGCGGGAACCCGCTCAGACGGGGGTGCCTCGTAATACACTGTTGGCGCATAAATGGCGCCAGAAACAATCTGCATGGGTTTCTGGTGGGTGCGGTATCGACCGATCCCATCAAGATCGCGCCGCCCGTTCATCAGCATTCGATGCCAGTTTTGGATGTCAGCATGATCGAGCGGAGATGACAGGGTCTGATACAAGTGGCTCATCAACTCGGCGATGCCGGCCTCCGCGGCGCCGACCTGGCGCCGGTCAGCGACAAGGCCGAGTTGCCGCCGAATGGAGGACTGGACGCTGTCGCGATCAAGCATTTCGCCCTCGATGGCGGACGTGTCGGTCGCCTCGAGGCAGAGCTGCTCGACAAGAAGGGTCTCGCGGTCTGCGTCATCGATGTGCCGCGATGTTCCAATGAGGATTCCCGATTCCTGGGCAAATAGGCGCTCGGCCGGGGCTAGGCGGTCCGGCGACCAGGTAAAGTTCGGCCAGTTTGGATGCTGCCAGTTCCAGCGCATGATCGATAACCCATCTGTTTATCGATCATTATAGCGCGCATCGGTGATCGATACGCCTGCATGGCGCGCTTCGGTGTGGAAGGCGCCCTCGCGCCGCTCGAGCAAACAACCGCGGGCGTTTTATTTCCTAGGAAAAATCCCGGGTGTTTGTCATTATCAGCAGACAGGTTTTGATTGATGCTAACTTTTCCACAGTGATTTGTGCACCGGTTCAGGAATGAGCGACTCCATCACCGAATTCATCAGCCAGGAAATCCTTCTCCCCCGCCTGGCCAAGCATCAGGTGCTGGCCGTCTATGACCCCGACCGGCGTTACCGCGAGCTCTGTCTGGCCTTGGCGAGTGAGCAGCGCATGGTGGTGGATGCGACGGATTCCAGTATCGACAGCCGCCTGGCGGCGCTGGACGCGCTCGCACGCATCGGCAATCAGGAGATCCACGAGCTGCTGGTTTATGTGCCCGCGCCCAAACCCATCAACGAGGAAGACCAGCAGAAAGATCCCTTTGCCATCCATGCCGCTTGCGGCGCTGTCTTCCCGGAAGGCGATGGCGATGATTTCCTGGCGCTCTGCCTCAAGGCCAAGCCGGATGATGCCACTCAGGTACGCGCCGTCTTTGCCGAGGAGCCCAACCCGAGCTTCGCGGTCATCGATGCCATCGGCGCCGGCGGTCTCGGCTGGCCGACTCTTCGCGCGCTGCTCGGCCGAGACTCGAGCCGCGATCTTCTATTCGCCCTCTTGGTGCCGAACCAGCGACAGCAAGACGAACTGAAAGGCAACGAGGCCTGGGTGAAGGAGGCGCGCGACCTGCTGAGGAACAGTCTCGGCTTGCACCTGAAGACCAAGGGCAAGACCTGGTCGAGCATCGCCGATGAGTTCTGGCGCTTTTTGTTGTTCAGCGAATTCGTCTTCGACCTGCCGGTGTCCTTGCCCGCCGGGTTGGAAAGCATTCCTCGGGCAAGTCTGCCATCTCGCCCGCTGGTTGAGGATCTTTGTGATCGGCTGCGCAGCGACCTGCGCACCCAGGCTCGCTACGTCGAACAGGCCGAGCGCGTCGAGCAGGAGCTCAATCTTGCCGACATTTGCGCCAATCTCACCGATCTGGGCACGCGCGACACCTTTGCCTTTGAAGAACGCACCTTTCTGCGCCGGGCCATGGGGGCCGTGCTGGGGGAAGACACGGATCAGGCACGCGCCATTCTGGCCCAGCATCGGGGGTCGGTTTGGACCGGCAAGGGGGAGAGCCAGGCGCAGTGGGATCTGCTACAAGCCACCGCGACCCTGGTGGAAACCTGTGCCGATCTCGATCGGGTGCTCGGCGATCACTGCGGCGGATTGGACCAGCTGGTGGACTTTTATGTGCGCCAGTTGCGCGAGATGGACCGCTTGCAGCGCGAGTTCGAGCAAGCCGTCAGTGGTTATGCCTGGCAAGACACTGAAGGACTGATGCAACCGCTGATCGACCGGGGGCGTCAGGTCTATGGCCAACTGGCCAGCAAGGTCCAGCAAGTGTTCATTAAGCATCTGCAACAGACTGGCTGGCCCTTGAACGGAAAACTCTGCAACACCGAGGTCTTCGATACCCAGGTGGCGCCGTTGCTCGCCGCCAGCGGCCAGCGGGTGGCCTACATCCTGGTGGATGCGCTGCGCTACGAGCTCGGCGTCGCCCTGGAGCGCCAGCTGGCGGAAGACGGCCAGGTGACGCTGCACGCGGCCATGGCCCCCTTGCCCAGTATCACCTCGGTCGGCATGGCCAGCCTGTTGCCCGATGCGCAGGCCGGCTTGCGCCTGGTAAAAGCCGATGGCGACGTCACGCCCCATCTGCATGGTCAGGCAGTGACCAACGTAAACCAACGCATGGAGGTGATGCGCAAGCGCTACGGGCAACGCTTTCAGCAGGGGCGGCTGGATGATTTTGTACGCAAGACCTTTACGCTCGACGCGGATGTCGACCTACTGGTCTTGCGTTCGGTCGAGATCGACAGTCAATTCGAAAATCACCCGGACAGCGCGCCGGGCGAATTGACCAATGCGCTTAAGCGCATCCGCGTTGCCGTCACCATGCTCAAGGCGCACGGCTTCCGCGAGGTCATCATCGCCACCGACCATGGTTTTTTCATCAACACCCATGCCGGCCCGGGGGACACCTGCGCCAAGCCAGCAGGTGACTGGCTGTGCGTGCATGATCGCTGCCTGCTCGGACAGGGCGCGCAAGACAGCCAGCATTTCAACCTGCCGGCGGAAAAGCTCGGCGCGCGCGGAGACTTCGCGCGCCTCGCCGGTCCTTTGAGCCTGGCGGCCTATCGCGGCGGCTTGGCCTATTTTCATGGCGGCGCATCCTTGCAGGAGTTGGTGGTGCCGGTCATCCGTCTGCGATTGAAAGCCGCCGATCAGCCCCGCGTGCAGCAGGCCAAGGTCAGCCTGAGCTACAAGCAAGGCCTGAGCCGCCGCATTACCACCCGGGTGCCTGTGTTCGAGGTGGCGGTGGAATCCCAGGATCTTTTCTCCCAGGAAGGCGAGTTTGAGATCCTGCTCGAAGCCCAGGACAAAAAAGGCAATGTGGTGGGCGAGGCCAAACCCGGTGGACTGGTCGATCCCGCCTCGGGCACCATCACTTTGAAACCCGGCGATCAGGCAAAGATTACCCTGAAGATGAGCCTGGAATATGAAGGCAAGATTAAGGTGTTGGCCTTGAACCCCAACACCATGGGCATTTTTGCCCAACTCGAACTGGAAACGGATTACACGGTTTAACCAGATGGATGCATTGGATCAACAATTGACCGCGGTCTTTGACGGCAAGGTGGTGCGCAAGGATCTGCTCCATCGCATCAAGAAAGGCACCAATGTGCCGACCTTTGTGCTCGAGTTTTTGCTCGCGCGCTTCTGTGCCAGTGATACCGATGAGGAAATCCAGGCCGGTCTGGAGGCGGTGCTCGACACCCTGCAGGATAATTATGTGCGCCCGAATGAAGCGAACATGGCGCAATCCAAGGTGGCGACCAAGGGGAAGTATCGCTTCATCGACAAGGTGCATGTGAACTATGTCGAGAAAGACAAACGCCATTGGGCGGCGCTCGAGAACTTCGACTCGCGCCGGGTGGCCATCGGCGAGAAGTTTTACCGCGATAATGATCGCCTGCTGCAAGGCGGCCTGTGGGCGGAAATCACCATCGCCTACAACGAGATTGAAGACGATGATTACACCTTCTACATCGAAGACCTGCGCCCCATCCAGCTGAGCCGCTTCGATTATGCCGCCTATTGCGAGGGCCGCGCTCAGTTCAGCCGCGAAGACTGGCTGGATGTCATTCTGCGCTCCATGGGTCTGGAACCAGCCAAACTCAGCCATCGCGTGAAGCTGCACTTCATCGCCCGCCTGCTGCCCCTGGTCGAGCCCAACTACAACTTTATTGAACTGGGGCCACGGGGAACCGGCAAGTCCTATTTCTTTAGTGAATTTTCCCCTTATTCCACCCTGATCAGTGGCGGCCAGGCGACCAAGGCGACACTCTTTTATAACAACCAGCGCAAGAAGATCGGCCTGGTCGGCTTTTGGGACACCGTGGCCTTTGATGAGGTCGGCGGGATTAAGATCAAAGACCCGGACACCATTCAGATCATGAAAGACTTCATGGCCAATGGACGCTTCTCACGCGGCGTTGAGGTGATCGCCGATGCCTCCATGGCCTTTGTCGGCAATCTTGATCTGTCCGTGTCGCAGATCGTCAATTCCGAGGTTTATGATCTGTTTCAACCCCTGCCGAAGGAATTCGACCTGGCGATCATGGACCGCTTCGCCGCCTATCTGCCCGGCTGGGAGATGCCCAAGAACAGCAGCGAATTTCTCACCGGCAATTATGGATTCATCACCGATTACCTGGCCGAAGCCTTCCACCACCAATTAAAGCATACCAACCGCTATGAGGAAGTCAGCCAGCGGATCAAGCTCGGCCAAGCCGTTGAAGGCCGTGATGAGAAGGGCATCAAGAAGACCGTAGCGGCCTTGCTCAAGATATTACATCCGTCGGGTCCACCCGATGATGACGAATTCGATGAATACGTCGCTTATGCCACCGAGAGCCGGCGCCGCGTCAAGGAGCAGATGAACAAGCGCAAGTCCGATGATGAATTCGCGCTGATCAATCTGTCCTTCATCAACAGCCAGGGGCAAGACACCATCGTCTTCTGCCCCGAGTCCAAATCAGCCCCGGCCACCCAGGAACCCGCGCGGAAGAACATCCACCACGCAACCGAGGAGCGGAATACAGCGAAAACCCGCCCAGCGGCCGCCGGCGCGCAACCGGAAGCCGATCGACCAGTTGCTGAATCAGCGGCGCCATCGATGCCATCCGCGCTCGCCTTGCCCCAACCTTATGAACCCGCTGAACCCGTCATCCCCGCCCTGAAGGAACAACATTTCACCATCCACTACGGCGCCACGGGGTTCAGCTATGAATCGCTCATGAGTCCCTATTTGGTTAATGCGAAAGCCGTATTGATCGAAGATCCCTATATCCGCGCCAATCATCAGATCCAAAATTTCGTTCGCTTCTGCGAGACCATGGTCAAGCAAGCGACCATCAGAACAATCACCTTGGTCACGTCCTATGATGACAAAACAGACCTGAAGGAAATGGCAAGCCGGCTCGATGAACTCAAACAAAGCCTGTTGGAAATTGATATTCAACTTGAAATTAAAGTCAACGAAAATTTACATGATCGGGAAATCCGCATCGACAATGGCTGGATCATCAAGATTGGCCGAGGCTTGGACTTCTACCAAAAGCCAGATAGCTGGTATGGCATTGGATCAACCGATTTAAGCTTAAGACGCTGCCTGGAAACAAAGGTCGACATCTACCAAGGATAACCGCGCTCCTCTGCTGCCCCCTGGACTGCCCAGGGTTTGTCAGGGCGCCACAGGGCGTCAGCCGCTCGGATTCTGGCCCTTGCCGCGCGACATACCTGGTGTCCACCCGACAGGTCTTTCTGATCATTGCCCTGGTCGGTAGCGGGTTCTTTCTCTGGTCGTTTTTCCTGTGAGTCGCTTTGTGCGCGGATTCGACTGCCGAAGGACCTCTGGCTTCGGGTATAGTCACCCTGAAGGGGCAGCTTCCGCTTGCGCCAGCCGCGCCCAACATGAGCCACTCGTCACCCAGGAGCCTGTTTCGCCATGACGCCTACCTTGCAGCCCATCCAGCCACGGCCCGCCAGCCCGCGCCTATTGCTTGCGGCAGGGCTGCTGTGGACGCTCGCTCAGGGGTCTATCGCACTCGCCGCACCGCTGGACGAAGCAACCGAGAGCATGCTGGTTAATGCCGTCGAAGCGGCCTTCGAGCTCGATTTCTACAACCGCCGCTGCCGCAGCGACCAATCCGGACGGCGCAGCGAGAATCTCAACAAGGAACTGGTCAGCAGCTACCGCATGACAGTGCTCGACGTGCAGGACGATTACTTCCCCGAGGGCTATTACCGCGATGCCCAGGCGCGCATGCAGGCCGATTTCCTCGAGCAACTGCGCGATCTCGGCGGCTGCGAAGGGGCCAAGGCGGCCGGGCTGCGCGACTCACTCAGAAAGCGCTATGAGGACGCCATGGCTGAGGTGGCGCGCCAGCACTGATCCGAAAGCTGGCGAACTATCTTGCGCTTAAAGTGCCATGCCTGTCGGTGCGAGTCACCGGCACGCATAGGTTGATTGACTGTCAGCAGGCCCGGCGCAGTGCCAGCGGTCAATCGAGCGGCATCACCCGCAATTGCAGGCGCCGCTCACCGGAGTCTTCCGTTGTCCAGCTTCTGACATTGGATTCTTCCAACTGCTGCTGGCCGCCGAGGTCCAGCCACTCCCCCAGATGGCCGCGCATCACGGTCTGCGCCGAGCCCCCGCGCACGCGGCCATTCGGCAGTGCCTGTTGGTCTTGCTGATAGAGCTCAATGGTGACTTCATCGCCATGGGTGCGCGGCAGGGCATAGAAGCCGGTGTCGATTGACTGATAATCCTGGCCGAGCGCCACGCCGCCGCCGTAAGGATCAACCCCAGCAAAGGTCGTGACCGGCCGCGATTCGCCGGTGCGAATCAGTGCCGGACTGCCGTCGAGCGTCTGCACCCGCTGCACCCGATCATCTTGACGCCGGGTGCGAATCTCCCGCCCCGCGGCACTGATGCTGATCTGATCGCGCCCGTCACTGCGATCCCAGGTGCCGGCGATTCGCCGTCCCGACTGGTGGCCGACCGAGCGGTCGGCCAGGCGCACCTCGATCATCAGCCGTCGCGCCGGGCGGTCGAGCCGCTCCAGCGCCTCGCTCACCGCCGCGATCTCCGCCGGAGTGCCGTTCACGATGATTTGGCTGCGATGTGCGACAACCGAGCCGCCACCAGCCATCGGACGCAGCACATCGACGAGATCCTCCGCCGGCTGCGAATAGACCGGCAGGTAGGCGAACTCGCGCTGATCCGCCGCAGCAACCGGCCAGGCGACGGCCAGCCCGAGCAGCATCAGCCACAGGCCAAGCACAGGATTCAGTCCAAGCCCAGGTCTGGCAATGGCTGGTCGGGCAATGGCTGGTCGCAACCCGGTTTCCCCGGCTCGATGATCAAAAAAGGCGCCGCCAGCGCGAGATCCTCGATCGTTAGACTGGACCACTTGATCGGCAGCCACCGCGCAGCGAACCGAAGAATCAGATATGCACAAGATCATTGCGCCCTCCCAAGGTTCGAATCCCCACCACTTGCAGCTGCAAGGTTCAAATCCGCCCCGCCCGTCGTCGATTCGACACTCGGCTGCCCGAGGAATGCCGCGGCGCGAAACAGGCCGATAAGCGTCTTGGCATCGGTGATCTCACCAGATTGGCAGCGTTCCAGCGCTGTTGCAAAGGGTACCCAATGCACCTCAATCAGCTCGCCATGCTCATGCGCCGTCTCGCCTGGGGTCAGCTCGCGCGCCAGGAACAGATGAATCACCTCGGTAAAAACCCCTGGCGAGCTGTGCATGCGCCCAAGCGACGCCCAGTCCGCCGCCGCCATGCCCGCCTCCTCGACCAGTTCCCGTTCCACCGTGACGCGCGGCGACTCGCCCGGGTCCAGCTTGCCCGCCGGCAGCTCCCACAGCCAGCCACCGGCGGCATGGCGATATTGCCGCAACAGGCACACCCGACCTTCCCCATCCAACGCCACCGCCGCCGCGCCACCTGGATGCCGGATGATATCGAGCTTCACCAGCGCTTGATTGGGCAAGCGAACGCTCTCGCTGAACACGTCAACAACGCACCCCTGGTAGCACAACCGCGACTCAGGCATTGTGTCTCCCGATGTCATCAATAAGCTCCAGGCAGCAAACCCCTCCTATGGGGATTCGTCACCGGTGTGACTAACAATTGAAAAGACCGAGGGAGTCAAGTTGGGCTTTTTCTCAAACCCGCTCATCACCCGCCATCGGAGGCGCCGACGGACTAGCCGCCAGCCAGGCATCGAAGGCGCCTAAATCGCCCCGCGCTTGCCGCTCGCGAAAATAGGCCTCAGTCTTGAGTGCCGAGACCTTCTCAGCAATGGCGGTGACGAAAAACTGGTTCATTGACACATGCTCCTCCTCGGCCACCTGCCGGGCATAGGAGTAAAGGGACTCTGGCACACGCAGGGCATAATTCGCCATTATTCGAACTCCTGGTTTAGTTCGCGGAAAAAATGCCCGGGAGTCAGCACCTTCAGCCGAAAAGCCTTGGCAGGCTCGAAATCACTGACATTCAAGGTCACCAGAACATCGGCGCGACCATTCAGGGCTGTTTCGAGAACCATCTCGTCCGCCGCGTCCCGCAATTGCGGGCGCCACAGGTAATACAGGTGGACAGGTTCCATGCAAAGACTCAAGGCATCGAGAAACGCACCCGTGGTTGCAAGATCCCGTCCGCTCGCCTCCAACTGACCCTCGCGACACAAAACTGCTTCGTACTCCAGCATCAGAGGTACCGATGCCAGCGCCTGGTAGCGACCCGCGCGCAGCGCCTCGAGCAAGGCGAAAGACGCTCCCAACCGGCTGCGGGACGCAGCAACCAGAACACTGGTATCCAAAACGCAGCGCCAGTCTTTCATATCCCCGATGATATGAGACTACCAAGACTATACACAAGTCCTGTATTCCATCAAGCAACAGGTCCGATCCTTGAAAAAATCCGGATAACCCCGGACTACCCAATCGACCTAACCCGTGGCAAGGTACTTGGTCGGGCCACGCCTGACCAGCTCGCAATGCCAAGAGAGAGCCGATCATGATCAGTGAGGACAATCCATCACAAGCGAAGAGCGCGGACAACCCGTCTGCCGCTGTGGCGACTCATGCCGCTCCATCCGACCCCGGCCTGTGCCTGGTATTTGGCGCGAGCGGCTACATTGGCAGCCATCTGGTGCCGCGCCTGCTCGCCGAGGGCATCCGGGTGCGGGCGAGCGCGCGCAATCAGGCCAGTCTGGCGGCACACTGCTGGCAACCGGTGGAGTTGGTCAGCGCCGATGCGCTCAAGCCATCAACGCTCCCCGCGGCACTCGCCGGCGTGCGCGTGGCCTATTATCTGGTTCATTCCATGAGCGCGGGGAAATCCTTCGGTCAGCTCGACCTGGAAGCGGCAAGCAATTTCGCCGAGGCCGCCGCCGATGCCGGCGTCGAGCGCATCATCTACCTGGGCGGTCTGGTGCCGGAAGATGCCTCCAGCGAGCACATCGTCTCGCGCCGCGACACCGGCGACATGCTGCGGCGTGGTTCGGTGCCGGTCACCGAGCTGCGCGCCGGCATCATCGTCGGCCCAGGCTCAGCCGCTTTCGAGGTGATGCGCGATCTGGTCTACCACCTGCCGGTCATGGTCACCCCGCGCTGGGTGCGGGCCAAGTCGCCGCCCGTCGCGCTTGAGAATCTGCTCACCTATCTGGTCGAGCTCTCGCGCCACCCCGACTCCGGCGGCCACATCTATGACGCCGCCGGCCCCGAGACCCTGACCTACCAGTCAATGATGCGCATCCTCGCCGAGGCCGGCGGCCGTCGCCCGCCGCTGATCATCCCGGTGCCGGTGCTCTCGCCCAAGCTATCGTCCTATTGGCTGCGGCTGATCACCGCGGTGCCGACCAACATCGCACGCGCGCTCATCGAGGGCCTGAAGCATGATTTCACCGCCGATGATGCCGCGCTGCGCCGTCTGATCCCGCAACGCCTGCTTAATTTCCGCGAGTCCGTCGACGCCGCCTTTGCCGCCGAGCGCGAACATCGCATTGTCACCCGCTGGGTGGAAGGAGCCTTTGCCGTGCGCAACCATCGTATCGACTATGCCTACTACGCCAAACGCGCCGGCGGCTCAGCCGAGACCAGCGCCTCGCCGGCCGCCGTCTGGCGCGTGGTCACCGCCATCGGCGGCGAGACCGGCTATTACTATCTCAACCCACTGTGGCAATTGCGCGAGCGGCTCGACTGGCTCGCCGGGGGTCCCGGCCATCGCGGCGGGCGGCGGCATCCAACAGAGCTGCGTGTCGGCGACCGCATCGACTCCTGGAAGGTGCTCGGCCTCGAGCCAGAACGCCGCCTGAGCCTCGCCTTCGGCATGAAAGCGCCCGGCGCCGGCATGCTGGAATTCGAGCTCGAGCCGCGCGCTGATGGCGGCACCAAGCTCAACCTCACCGCCTATTGGCACCCCGCCGGCGTCTGGGGGTTGTTGTATTGGTATGGTTTTGAGCCCGCGCACAAAATCATCTTCAGCGGCACCGCACGCGAGATCTGCCGACACGCAGAAGCAAGCGATGGCCATTGAGGTAATTGGCGTGCACCAGCATGCCCACTTCGCAGGTTAGAAAAGGTTTCTGGGCAAATGAATCCACCCCTGCGGGCCAAAAACCAAAACGGACAACTTCCCCCATGCGCTTTCCCTACGGTCTAAGCAACTTTGCCACCCTGCGGTATGAGGGCTACTGGTACCAGGATCGCACCGATCGGATTCCGGCACTGGAAGCCGCCGGGCGACAGCTCGTCTTCCTGCGCCCGCGCCGCTTTGGCAAGAGCCTGCTGTTGTCGCTGCTGGAGCACTATTACGATCTGAACCGGGCCGATCAATTCGATGCGCTCTTCGGTTCGCTCGCCATTGGGCAAAACCCCACCCAGCTGCACAATCAATACTTCGTGCTGCGATGGGATTTCTCCCTGGTAGCGGCGCATGGCGAACTAGGTGACATCGAAGCCTCGCTGCACCGCCACCTCAATGGGCGTCTTGCCCAGTTTGCGGCGGATTATCAGGCGCATTGGACGCGCACAATCGAAATCCACCCCGAGGACGCATTGGCCTCTTTGCAATCAGTGCTCGGCGCGGTGCGCGCGACCCCACACAAGCTCTACCTGCTGATCGACGAATACGACAACTTCGCCAACGAGATACTCACCGCCGGGCGGCCCGACAGCCAGGCGCGCTATGAGACCCTGCTGCAGGGCGAGGGGCTGATGAAAACCGTCTTCAAGCACATCAAGGCCGCTGCCGGGGGCCAGGGGCTGGATCGGGTTTTTATCGTTGGCGTTTCCCCTGTCGTGCTGAGCGATATGACCAGCGGCTATAACGTCGGCGAGGATCTGTTTCTGCTGCCCCAGTTCAATGATCTGTGCGGCTTCAACGAGCAGGAGGTCGCCGCCGTCTTGCATCAGCTCGCCGCCGAAGGCGGAGACTGGTCGGCCGAGCAGGCGCTGGCCACCATGCGCACTTTCTATAACGGCTATCGCTTCACTGAAGAGGCCGGGGACAGTCTCTACAACCCGACCTTGAGTCTGTATTTCTTCAAGGCACTCGCCACTCAAGGCAAGTACCCACGGCAATTGCTCGATGAAAACATGGCGATGGATCGCAACAAGCTGGCCTATATCGCCGCCCTACCCCATGGCGAGGACCTGCTGATCGAGGCCCTGAGCGGCGATGACCGGGTGCTGGTGCCCGAGCTGGTGCAGCGTTTCGGCGTCGCCGATGTGCTGGCGGCGGTGAAGGATCAGCCATTCATGGCATCCTTGCTGTATTTCTTCGGCATTCTCACCCTGGCGGGTTTGAATTCCTTCAATGAGTGCCAGCTGCGTATTCCCAATCTGGTGGCGCGTGGGCTCTATGTCGAACGCTTGCGCGAACGCTGGCTGCCGCCCAATGCGCGCGCCTCGGAGTTGCCAAGCGCGGTGCGCGCCCTCGGTCAGCAGGCAGATCCCACCGCGCTGTGCGACCTGATCGAGCACCAGTATTTCGCCGTGCTGTCCAACCGCGATTATCGCTGGAGCAATGAGCTGCTGGTGAAATTCGCCTTTCTAACCCTGCTCTTCGACAACCGCCTCTATATGGCGGTGTCAGAGCTCGAAACCGGGCGCGGCTATGTCGATCTGGCACTGATCGTGCGCCCGGATATGCGCCGCTTCCAGGCGCGCGACCTGTTGCTGGAATTCAAATACCTGAGCTTGAAAGCGCTGGGCCTGAGCGGCGCACAGGTGCGGGCGCAACCGCGCGAGGCGCTGATGCAATACCCGGCGGTCGCCGACAAGCTTGACGAGGCCGAGGCCCAGGCGCGCGACTACGGCGGCACGCTGATCACGCGTCATGGCCTCGCCGATCTGCGCGCCTTCGCGGTGGTGGCGCTGGGGGTGGAGCGTTTGGTGTGGCGCGTGTTGGATGACGCAGCAATGGGAAAAAAACCCACTTCAGGAGAGCATCATGGCACAGCTGATACAAGGTGACCTCGCGGTCAAAACGCCAGCTGAGTTTGAATACCATGGGTTAAGCGGCACGCCTTACTGTGTGATCTATTGCAATCGCGGATTGAAAAAAGACCGCTTGTACCTGCTCGATACGCGCGAGAAATTGTACTACCCAATTGCTGAGTGGGATGACGGCGACAGCGCGGCCTTTCAAAAATGGTATGACTATCTGCTTGGAATCAATAACAAGATTGGCGCGGAAAGGGGTCGCATCAGGGAAGCCGGTGCATCCTGGTCGGATTTGGACAAAGTCGAGCACATCGTCAAGGACGAGGACAAGATGATCAAGGATCTGAAAGACGACGATTGGTCCTGGCTACCGCCTTCCCTGCGCGACGGCGACAAAAATCCCGGGCCGGCGCGGCCATCTTGAGCGCGACAGAACCAGAGCAACCCCATCGGCAACCACGCTCATCTTCAGAGGCACCACAGGGGAGATCGGCCGCATGCCCGAGAAGAAAGACCAGCAACCCGCTTCCCCTCCCGGGAGCTAGCCAGATATCCGTTATGATTTCAGGTTGCACCGTTCGGTGCAGATCGAACAGGCATGATGCGGTGATAGGCACAAAAAACCCCGGACTTTCGGTCCAGGGTTTGTGCACATATCCGCTTTTGGGTGCCGATCAGTTTTCAAAATCAATTAAGCCTGGTTTTCTTCCTTTTCTTAAAAGAAACAGACCCAGAATCTTTTTCTGGAAATTGACCGAAACTGGCACCTTGTTTCTACTGGGTTTAATCAGATACGCCTGAAACAAACCGAACCCAGACTCTTAAATCTTCTTGGAAACTTTTTTGCTACGGGCACCAAACCCCACCAACCCAAGAAGCGCTGAACCGAAGAGCCATGCCGCGGCGGGAATAGGAACAGAAGATATGTCATTGGTTCCCCACAGGCTTGCGTGGGACAGAGAACCTCTAGGCCAATCGAATGTCCCAGACGTCTTTCCCTGCATCAAAAGAATCCCTTCGTAATTTCCGAAGTTACCATTTCCGCCTTTGAATGTCACCATTACAGCGGAGTACTCATTCCAGATGTTCTTACCTTCAGGGGTTATGATATTCCAGTCGCCGGAATCCTCTTTTACGTTAGCAGTGATCTCAAAGACCGAGCTGTTTTCGTCGGTTTTATCGAGCAACTCCCAACTTCCACCGTTAGCTAAGAAAGGCTGAGAATCTTCCGACAGAACACCTTGGTTCCCAGTGTCATTGTTGAAGTTGTCGCTCTTAAAACAGTCGCTGCCACCTTCGTACGTACCGACGCACGTTGCGCTCATCGCATCCATAGAAACGGCAGCCCCCGATAAGAGTGCGACCGGAAGAGCTAGACTACGTCCGACTCGTGTCAATATTTTCATAATTATGGCACTCCCGTCTTGCGAAACTGGGATTTGTGATTATGCGTATTCAGTGATCGAATTTGCTGTTTGAGGCAAGGTTCTTTTTCAGTGTTCCCCCCCTTCGACGAGGCACTACTGCGATAATTAACAGATTGTAACCCGAGGGGGACATTGTGGGACGCCCCGACAAGCGGCTAAAATCCCTAACAAGCTGAGTTTAGCTCCTCCCAACCCGAGCGTCAAGCTTGGTTTTCAGCAATTCCCCTGTTTCCCATTCGGTCGCACGCCCGCCGTTTGAGCGAGTGTTGCGAAACGCCGGGGCGGAGGGCAACCTCGGGGGTGAGCCATGATGGTGCAAGCTGGCTGTTGGATGTACCCTGAAAATCATCACGCGAGCGCTCGGTCACAGCGTTCCTCTAGGAGGTATCCCAGGCCAGAGCGAGCTTGGGCGGATCGAAGATGTAGCGATCCAGCGCCTCCCAGCTTCGGATCAGGCAGATATCCAAGCCTTATCTTTGGGCAAGCCATTATTTAAAGGCCGAATATATCCGCTGCCCGAATTGGCGCTGTGACCTGATTCGTTCGCTCGCCTGGCGGCGGGCATAGTCGCCTAGGGCCGCATCAATGGGTGGGCTCCCATAGTTATAGCACCTCGACCTAAAGGGCAGCCAGCAGCGAAGGGGTCGGCCAGGCGTCGGCGGGCAGGCCGCGACTGAGTTGCTCGGCGCGCACGGCGGCGCGGGTTTTGGCGCCGAGAATGCCGTCGATCTTGCCGACGTCGTGGCCGAGGTTTGTGAGCTTTCGTTGCAATTGCTTCATCTGCTCACCTGACAGGCCGGGGTCGGGCTTGCGCGGGTTGACCTTGTCGGCTCCGGCCAGGCGGGTGGCGAAGTAAGCAGCGGTGGTGGCGTAGACCAGGGACTGGTTCCATTCCAGAAACACATCCATGTTCGGGTAGGCCAGGAAAGCCGGGCCGTGGCGGCCCATGGGCAGCAGCAGGGCGGCGGGCAACTCGGGTCTGGCATAGCCATCATCGAGCAGCGGGGAGCCGTTGGCGGCGCGCACGCCGAGTTCGACCCAGCGGGAGCGCGGCAAGCGGCTGTAGAGGCCAACCTCGGCCCAGGGTAGTTGCTCGGGGATTTGCACTTCTTCCAGCCAGGGCTCGCCGGCGTGCCAGCCGAGGTCTTGCAACAGACGGGCGGCGGTTAGGATCACATCGGCCTTGGTGGCGCGCAGATCGACGCGCCCATCGCCGTTGCCGTCGGTGCCGAGGCGCAGATAGTCGGACGGCAACAGCTGAATCTGGCCAATCTCCCCGGCCCAGGCGCCTTTGAAGTCACCCGGCGCGAGATCGCCGTGGTCCAGCAGCGCCAGCGCCGCCAGCAGCTGCTCGCGAAATAAATCCGACCGGCGGCAGTCGTGCGCCAGGGTCGCCAGGGCGCGCAGGGTGTCGAAATCGCCAAGCACCTGGCCGTAGTCGGTTTCAAGCCCCCAGAATGCCGTAATGACCGGCCCCGGAACCCCGTAGCGCTGCTCGGCCAGCGCAAAGGTGCTGGCCCAGTCGCGCAGATGCTCGCGCCCCAGGCGCAGGCGATAGGCGTTGACCATGCGCCCGGCGAAGGTGAGCCAATCCTGGCTGAAGACGGCCTGGGAGCGGTCATGCGCCAGCACCTTGGAATCAGGCGACAGGCGCGCAAGCCGCGCGATGGCCTGCTCACTGCGGCCCTGCGCGCGCGCCTCGGCGACGACGCCCTGGCGCCACTCAGCGAAAGGCCCGCCGCAGTCATCCTGCGCTATCACAGGTGCTGTTGGGAGCAAAAGCGATAACAAGAGCGCACGCCAACCGATCGCGGATCTGGACGAAGGAGGCATCAAAACAGTCATCAGGTTTCTCCGGCATATCGACTTTTCCGGTTATCTCGCATCCGGGTCAAATCGTTGTTGGCTTGATCGTGTTCGGTTTGATCGCGCTTGGTCTAATCGGGGTTTGGTGCGGCGCGCACAGGCCCGTCGCGATAGAAACCGACCTCGGCGACGCAGAGCTCGGCGGTCATCTCGCGACCGATGGCAACCAGACCAAGCCGCTTGAGCCGCGCTGGGTCGAGCGGCTGGTCGATGCGGTGAGGCACAAAGTCCGCGAACGGCAGTTTCAGCGCGACCCAATCAGCCGTGCTCGAAAATCCGGCACGATAGGATTGCCAGGGCAGCCGGGTCGCTGTGGTTTTCAGATGCAGGCTGTAGTCCGCCCCGTTGCCGCGCTGGATCAGCCAGACGCCGGTGTAACCGCTGGCATCGAGCGGCCCATCGGCGCTCAGATCGAGATTGATCTGCGCAAAACCGCCGTTGTTCTCAAGACTGACGTCGCCTTCCAGGCAGATCACGTTGAGATCAGCACTTTGCAGCCGGCGCAAACTAGCCGTCGAGACCCCGCCCATGACCTGATCGCTGACCGCGCGCCATGGAGTTCCGAGCTTGGACGCGCCAGGATTGCTGAAATCGTCGATCAGCCACAGCGTTTCTGGTCGTTGTCCCGATCCGCCCGAGACCTGCGCGTCTGTAAAATGATCATTCGCCATACCAATCTCCGGCGCTGAGAAGGTTACAATGAGCCCCATTCCGATGCCGAGTATGATCCGCTTTTCAACCATGCCTGAAAACTCCGACCCTTCATCCTTACTCAGCCGCCTCAGCCGCCTCAGCCTCATGGGCAGCCGTGGCGAGCATCTGGTGGCGATTCAATTCGCGCTGATTCTGATCTTCGCGATCATGCCAGCCTGGCACCCGGGCGTCGACAGCGCGGCGCTCGCGGCCGTGCGTCCCTGGCTGCTCCCACTGGTGATTCCGGCGGCCCTGGTGGCCATTGCCTTTGCCGGTTTCGGCTCCCTGCATATCCGCGAATATCTCACGCCCCTGCCCTACCCGGTCGATCACAGCCAGCTGGTGCAGACGGGAGTTTATGGCATCGTGCGTCATCCGTTGTATGCGAGCCAGCTCTTTGCGGCCTTTGCCTGGACGCTCTACAATCTGAGCCTCACGCATCTGTTGGTGCTGGTGCTAGGCTTTGCCTTTTTCGACCACAAAGCCAACAAGGAAGAAGCCTGGCTGACCGAACGCCACCCGGATTATCCGGACTATGCCCGGCGGGTGCGCAAGTTCATCCCCTGGGTCTATTGAGACCGACCATCCCCGTCTCGCATCGCCATCGCTGGCAAGGGCGCGCCGCCTGCTCTCCAGCCCCAACATCCCACCCCAGAGGCTAGAGACCCGCAGATGTCCGCCATTGATCCGGTGACCACGCTGGCCCCGGCGCCGCCTTTCGCGCTGGTGCCATCGGACGAGAACGAGCCGCCAGCGTTGCTCGACCATTATCTGCCGCTGCCGAGCAGCTTCGATGAGATGCGCGCGGGCGACGGCAGCCTGCGCCCGCATTGGCAATATTTGCTGGAATCCCTGCGCACGCTCGGGCCTGACAACATTGCTGCGCGCTCGCGCGAGGCACGCCGCTTGGTGCGCGATAACGGCGTCACCTACAACATTTATGGCGACCCGCGCGGCATGTCACGCCCGTGGGAGCTCGACCCGATCCCGCTGCTGGTGCGGGGCGAGGAGTGGGCCGAGCTCGAACGCGGACTGATTCAGCGCGCCGAACTGCTCAACCTGATCCTGCTCGACCTGCACGGCCCGCGCCAACTGGTGCGCAAAGGTCTGGTGCCGCCGGAGTTGATCGACGGTTTCAGCGGCTATCTGCTGCCCTGTGTCGGCACCCAGGTGGCCGAAAACCAGCCGCTGGTGCTCTATGGCGCCGATCTGACCCGCGACGGCGAAGGGCGTTGGCATGTGCTGGGCGACCGCGCCCAGAGCCCGTCCGGTGCCGGCTACGCACTTGAGAACCGCGTGGTGCTCTCGCGGGTGCTGCCGAGCTTGTTCCGCGACTCCCATGTCCATCGCCTCGCCGGCTTTTTCCGCGCGGTGCGGCGCGCCCTCGCCCGGCTCGCCCCGCGCGAGCCGGACGAGGCGCGCATCGCGCTGATGACCCCGGGACCGAGCAACGAGGCCTACTTCGAGCACGCTTATCTGGCCAATTATCTTGGCTATAGCCTGGTGCAGGGCGGCGATCTTTCGGTGCGTGATGGCGCGCTTTGGCTACGCACATTAGGGCGGCTCGAGCGCATTGATGCACTCATCCGGCGTGTCGATGACGTCTGGTGCGACTCGCTCGAACTGCGCGAGGACTCCCTGCTCGGCGTGCCTGGTTTGTTGGCGGCGGTGCGTGCCGGCAACCTGACGGTTGCCAACGCGCTCGGCAGCGGCGTGCTGGAGCATCCCGGTCTGTTCGGACTGCTGCCGGGCCTGTGTCAGCATCTCCTCGGTGAGGAATTGCTGCTACCGCAAACGGGCACCTGGTGGTGTGGCGAGCCGGACAATCTCGAGCGCGCCATTGCTGATCTCGACCGGTTCACCATCAAGCAGACCGGCGGCCCCATCGGCGGCGCCACCGGGAACATCGGCGGCACCAAGACCTGGCTGCCGCAGCAACTCGCAGCGCCCGAGCGCGATGCGCTGATCGCCGCCATGCGCGCCACTCCGGCCTTGTTCGTTGCCCAGGACATGGTCAAGCCATCAACCACGCCGGCCTACATCGACGGGCGCCTGCAGCCGCGGCCTTTTGTGCTGCGCAGCTTCCTGGTGGCCGATCAAGAAGGCTATGTCGTCATGCCCGGGGGCCTGAGCCGGGTCGCGCTCAACCAGAGCACGCCCATCGTCTCCCACCAACTCGGCGGCCTCGGCAAGGACACCTGGGTACTGGCGACCGAGCCGGAACGCCAGGAAACCCTGATCATCGCCGGCGAGCGTGCGTCGCCGGCGATCGTGCACGAAAGCGAAGTCTCAAGCCGCGTCGCCGACAATCTGTTTTGGATCGGCCGCTACGCCGAACGTGCCGAAGGGCTGGTGCGCCTGCTGCGCGTCACCCTGATTAAACTCGGCGACCGATTCATCTTCCAGCCCGAACCCAATCAATCCACCTGCCTGAGGCTGCTGCTGCAAGCGCTGACCTGCCAGAGCCAAACCTATCCCGGCTTTGTCGGCGAAGGTGCCGAGGAGCGACTGGCCGAGCCAACCGAAGAAATGATCTCGCTGATCACCGACGCCGAGCGCGCCGGGGGTCTGCCGCAAACCTTGCAGGCGCTTGGCACCGCCGCCTGGTCGGTACGCGACCGGCTCTCGAACGACACCTGGCGGGTGGTGAACGCCGTTGAGAAAAGCCGCACCGCGCTGACCAAGCATCAGCCCCAGGGACTGAGCGGGGTGCTGGATGTGCTGGACCCCTTGGTGACTTCGCTCGTTGCCTTTGCCGCGCTGACAAACGAGAACATGAATCACAACGAGGGCTGGCATTTCCTCGAGGCCGGGCGCCGCATTGAGCGCGGCAGCGACATCGCCGCCCTGCTGCGCGCCACCCTGGTGCCGGTCGCCGGCGAGCCCGATGAGACCCTGACGATTGAAGCCGTGCTCGGCGTCACCGACAGCCTGATCACCTACCGCCGCCGCTACCGCTCCGGCACCCGCGTTGGCGCCCTGCTGGACCTTGTCTTTCAGGACGAAACCAATCCGCGCTCGCTAGCCTTTCAGCTCGCAAAGCTGCAGCGACTGGTCTACGAAATGCCGCGCACGCAGAACCAGCCACAGCGCAGCCAGGCGGAAAAGTTCATCATGCGCATCGTCACCGATCTGCGGCTCGCCGAGCTCGATCTACTCAGTCAGTCCAGCGTTACCGAGGAAGGCGAGCCGCCCCGGCGCGAGGCGCTCGACACCATGCTAAGCGGCATCGAGGATGGACTCGCCAATCTGTCCGACGCCCTGACCGCCCAATACTTCCGCCACGAAGAACAACCGCATTATCTGCTCGACGCCCGCAGCGGCGGTCTCGAGCCACGCGATGCCGGGAGCCACGCATGAAATATCGCGTCAGCCATGTCACCCGTTATGCCTACGCCGGCCCCGTCTCGCTCTGTCACAGCGTGGCGCACCTCAAACCCCGACCCATGCCGCATCAGCGTGTCATCAACGCCAGCCTGCGGGTAACCCCATGGCCATCGGTCACGCGCGAGCATCAGGACTTCTTCGGCAACCGGGTGAGCTATTTCTCGCTGCAGCAGTCGCATTCCATGCTCGAGATCAGCGCCATCAGCGAGGTGGAGGTTGAGGTCCCGCAAGTGCCCGCGCCCGATGCCGACCCACCCTGGGAGAGCGCCCGCGAGCAGTTGCGTGCCGGCACCGATGCAGATCATCTCGCCGCGCGCGCCTTTGCCCTGCCCTCCCCGGCCATCCCACCGATTTCAGAGGCGGTAGAGTTCGCGCAAAGCAGCTTCTCGCCCGGGCGCCCGCTGATTGAGGCCGCGCGCGACCTGATGCAGCGCATCGATGACGAGTTCGAATACGACCCGAGCTTTACCACGGTTGCCACCCCGATCAGCGAGGTGCTCGAACATCGCCGCGGTGTTTGTCAGGACTTCGCGCATCTCGGCATCGCCGCCCTGCGCGGGTTGGGTCTGGCCGCGCGCTACGTCAGCGGCTACCTCGAAACCCTGCCGCCGCCCGACAAACCCAAGCTGCGCGGTGCCGATGCCTCCCATGCCTGGTTTGCGATCTTCGCCCCAGGCCACGGGTGGATCGACTTCGACCCAACAAACAACTGCCTGATTGGTGAGCAGCACATCACCACCGCCATCGGCCGCGACTACCAGGACGTCACCCCGGTGCGCGGCGTCTTCTACGGCGGCGGTGAGCACGAACTCAAGGTTTCCGTCGATGTCGACCGCATCCAACCCACTGAAAGCGTCGCCTGATGCCGGCATCCAGGGACAATCCAACCACGCCACTCGGCGCGTCGGAGACATCCAAGGCAACCCATTTCACCCAGGGGCAATCACCCGCGCTGTTCGAATACAGTTTTCGCATCGCCCTGCACGATGTCGATGCCGCCGGGCTGATTTTCTTCGGCAATCTGTTTCGCCACCTGCACGACGCCTACGAATGTTGGATGGAAACGCTCGGCTTCCCGATCGACGCGCTTATCCGCCAGGGCGAGATCCTGCTGCCGCTCATCCATGCCGAGGCCGACTACCGCGCCCCAATGCGCCATGGAGCGCGGATTCGCATCCAACTTGGGCTCGATCAGCTTGCGGCCACCCGTTTCACCCTCACCTATCGATGTCTAAACCAAGACAACACCTTGGCCGCCACAGCACTGACACGACACTGCTGTATTGACCCTGAGCGTCACAAACCCACGCCAATACCGGGCAACCTTGCCAAGGCGCTGGTGTCAGGGGTACTGGTGTCAGGGGTAAACGAGGGCGCATGAGCAACGAGCGGAGGCTAGAACGATGACTGAGCGAATTGAAAAATCCGAGGAGCAATGGCAGCAGGAACTCACGCCAGAGCAATTCCGGGTATGCCGACAGCAGGGGACGGAACCGGCCTTTACCGGTGCCTACTGGGACCATAAGGGCGCCGGGCGCTATGCCTGCGTGGCCTGTGGCGCGCCCCTGTTCGACTCCGCGCACAAGTTCGACTCCGGCACCGGCTGGCCGAGCTATTTTGACGCCATTGATGCGGATGCTGTCGCCTGCGAGGAAGACCATCGCCATGGGATGGTTCGCACCGAGGTGCATTGCCGCCAATGTGGCTCACATCTCGGCCATTTGTTTCCGGACGGCCCAAAACCGACCGGACTGCGTTACTGCATCAATTCGGTGTCTCTGCGCTTTGAGCCTGCCGGGTCCGCCAGCAGCGATTAGCGACTCGCTGACGGGTTGGTCTCGGAACACCGCACCGCGGATGGAGGGTGGTCGAGACCATGACGCTGAGGGAACCGCCAACTGTTAGTTGAAGGTCTCCTTGTTCATCGCCTTGGCGCGCGCATCGTGCTTTTTGATCAAGCCCTTGCGCACGAGCTCTTGCAGGCATTGATCGAGCGTCTGCATGCCATGGGCCTGGCCGGTCTGAATGGACGAATACATCTGCGCGACCTTATCCTCGCGGATCAGATTGCGAATGGCCGGGGTGCCGATCATGATCTCATGCGCGGCAATCCGCCCGCCGTTTGGTCTTTTAAGCAGGGTCTGGGAGATGACCGAGCGCAGGGACTCAGACAGCATGGACCGCACCATGGTCTTCTCGGCGGCGGGGAACACATCGACGATACGGTCGATGGTCTTGGCGGCTGAGCTGGTGTGCAGTGTACCGAACACCAGATGGCCGGTCTCGGCGGCGGTCAGCGCTAGGCGGATGGTTTCCAGGTCGCGCATCTCACCGACCAGAATGATATCCGGGTCCTGACGCAAGGCCGAGCGCAGCGCCTCGCTGAAGCCCAGGGTATCGCGATGCACCTCGCGCTGGTTGATCAGGCAGCGTTTGCTGGTATGCACGAACTCGATCGGGTCCTCAATGGTGAGGATATGCTCGTAGCGGTTTTTGTTCAGGAAGTCGATCATCGCCGCCAGCGTGGTGGACTTGCCCGAGCCGGTGGGGCCCGTCACCAGCACCAGGCCGCGCGGCACTTCGACGATATCCCTGAAAATCTGCGGCGCGTCGAGTTGCTCAAGCGTGAGCACCTCGGACGGGATGGTACGGAAAACGGCTGCCGCGCCGCGCTTTTGGTTGTAGGCATTGACACGGAAGCGCGCCACGCCAGGAATCTCGAACGAAAAGTCTGTCTCCAAGAACTCCTCGTAGTCCTTGCGCTGCTTGTCGTTCATGATGTCGTAGACCAGCGCATGCACGGCACGATGCTCAAGCGGCGCCACATTGATGCGGCGCATGTCGCCATCGACGCGGATCATCGGCGGGAGACCGGCGGACAAGTGTAAGTCTGAAGCTTTGTTTTTTACGCTAAAGGCCAGAAGCTCGGCAATGTCCATCAGGAACTCCGCTGCTGAATCACAAAAAAGTCAGGGCAAGTCATTTTACGGCCCGGCGGTCCGAATCAAAACGACGCGCCCTGGTGCAAGCCATCTTGTCGGCTGAAACCAAAGAGCCCGCGCTCAGACAACCCGCCTGCTTTTGGATTCTAGCCTGCCCGCTCCAACTCTGCTGGAAATGCTGACATGCATTGCGCAAATCAGCTTGCGATATTGGGCCTGCCTTCCTCAAGCGCGGCTGCCTTGGCGAGCACTTGCTGCTCCATGCGTGCGGCGAACTGTTCCACCTGCGCACGTATTCCAAGATCAGCGATACCAAGCATTTTCGCCGCCAACAGACCGGCATTGCGCGCGCCATTGATGGCGACAGTGGCCACTGGCACGCCGGCGGGCATTTGCACAATGGACAAAAGCGAGTCCTGCCCGCTGAGGGCCGAGGTTTTGACTGGCACGCCGATGACTGGCAGCGCTGTCATGGCCGCCGTCATACCCGGCAGGTGGGCCGCGCCGCCGGCACCGGCGATGATCACCTCAAGCCCGCGCGCGCTGGCCGTGGTGGCGTAGTCGAACAAGCGCTTAGGCGTGCGGTGCGCGGAGACAATCGTTAGCTCAAATGCAATGGCGAATTCATCAAGCAGGTCCGCGGCGGCCTGCATGACGGGCAGGTCCGAGTCACTGCCCATAATGATTCCGACTCGGGCTTTGGGATTTCTGTTGCCGGCGCTCATGGATGATCCTCCCCGGTAATCTCGATCAACTCGCGCACCTGCTCGGCCTTGATCCGCGCCTGGTCGAGATCGGCATCAAGTACGGTCACATGGCCCATCTTGCGATAGGGGCGCGTTGCCGCTTTGCCGTAAATATGCACCGACACGCCAGGAATGGCCAGCGCCGCGCGCAGTCCCTTAATAACCGGGCGCCCGTGGTGACCGGGCGCGCCGAGCAGATTCACCATGGCAGCCGGGCGCATCAGGTCGGTTGCGCCGAGTGGCAAACCGGCGATGGCGCGCAGATGCTGCTCGAATTGATCGGTTACGCAAGCCTCGATGGTGTAATGTCCGGAGTTATGGGTACGGGGTGCCACCTCGTTGACCAAAAGCTCCCCGTGCGTTGTCAGAAACATCTCGATGCCGAAAATGCCCACGCCGTCGAGCGCCTCGACGGTCTTGACTGCGAGTCGCTCGGCCGCTGCGGCTGTCTCGGCATCGATGCGCGCTGGGGCCAGCAACCAATCGAGGATATTCTGCTCCGGGCACACCCGCATTTCCACCACCGGGTAGCAGCGGCAGTCGCCATCGCGACCGCGCGCGACCATGACAGCGAGCTCCTTGGCCGCCCGCACAAAGCGCTCGATCAGCGATGGCACCGGCAGATGGTGGCTGAAATCCTCAGGCCCACGCAGCACCGCCACGCCGCGCCCGTCATAGCCGCCGCGTCTGGCCTTTTGCACCAGCGGATAACCGAAGGCCGCGCACAGATTGGCATCTGGCTCCGGCATGGCGCGAAACTCGGCCACCGGCACGCCAGCGCCCGCCAGCGCCTCTTTCTGCCGCAGCTTGTCCTGCACCACGGCAAGCAGCCGCGGATGCGGAAAAATCGGCCGCCCTTCGCGGCTGAGTTCGTCCAGAATGGCGCTGTCGATGTCCTCGAGATCGAAGGTGGTGAAATCACTGGACTCGGCCAGCTCCCGCAGCGCGGCCGCATCCTGATAATTAGCGACAATCTGATGGCCGGAGACCTGACCGGCGGGAGAATTGGGTGTTGGATCGAGCACCGTGCAGGTGCAGCCAATCTGCTTGGCCGCCTTCACCATCATGCGCCCGAGCTGCCCGCCACCGATGATACCGATGCGCGCAACCGGGTAGGGAAAGCAGTCCTGTTCCTCACGCATCGTCATTGGCCAAGCCCGAAACCGATATCAGTGCGTTCATTGCCTCATTGAGCTGAGCACGGATGTCGGGCTCGCTGGCAATGGCAAAATCAAGGAAGGTGCGCGCTACCAGAGATAATTCGCGCGCGCTGGAGTAGACGATGTGCCAGCGCCTGCGAATGGGAAAGCCCTCAACATCAAGCACCGCGAAGCGCCCGCCGCCGCTTTCGAGCCGCACCGAGTGCAGGGACAGCGCCGAGATCCCCAAACCGCCGAGGATCGCATGCTTGATGGTCTCGCTGCTGCCAAGCTGCATTCGCACCCGGGGCTCGACTCCGGCGGCGGCGAAATGCCTGAGCACCGCGTCGCGCACACCGGAACCTGGCTCGCGCAACAGGATATTCTCATCGGCCAGGCGGCTCATCGGAATGTTCGACTGTCCGACCAGCGGATGGTCGCTGCGCGCGATCATCACCAGCGGATTGGGGGCAAAGGGCACGGCATCGACCTCATGGCCAAGGTCGTGATGCTGCCCCATCACATAGAGGTCATCATCCTGCGCCGACAGCCGCTCGAGCAGCTGGTCGCGATTGGTCACATTCAACGACACATCAATGCCGGTGTAACGCTGACAGAAGGCGCCAAGAATTTCCGGTGCGACATAGGTGGCCGTGGTAATCACGCCAAGACGCAGGCGCCCGCGGCGCAGGCCCTTCAGGTCGGCGAGCTTGGTCTCAAGATTGGCGAGACCATTGAGTATTCCTCGACAGGCGGCATACACCTCGCGCCCGGCATCGGTGGGCTCAACGTTGCGCCCGACATGATGAAACAGCGGTGTGCCGATAGACTCCGATAGCTTCTTGATCTGCATTGAGACCGTCGGCTGGGTCAGGAAGAGCTCCTCGGCCGCGCGGGTAAAACTGCCGAGCCGCACAATGGCTTCCAGCAGCTGGAGCTGGCGCAGCGTGCAGTGACGGACCAGATAATCCGCGCCCGAGCTGCCCAGACCTTGATCGGACAGCGCGCCCTTGATCACGATTTTTCGCGGCATCAGTGACGCCAGACGCGCATCGACCAGGAAGCTCTTAAAAGCCGCTTGGGCACGTCAAGCCGGTGTCAGTCCGGCCAAACGCGCGCACTGGTGCTGAAGGCATCGGTGCGCTTTGGGTCGAGTGCCGGACCAGGGGTCGCGCCGCCACTGCGAGCCGATGCCGCAGATTTGCGTCGCGTGCTTGCAGTGCTCGACTGCGGCTTAGCGGTCGCAGCGGTCTCAGTAGAGGTGGACGCGGTCGTCTCGGACATGGCAAATGCCTCGAAAAGCGCGGCTTGCGCGCGTGAAAATGAGAAATTGCGATGGAATTCACAACAGCGGTGACAGTCAGGACAGCTGTCGATGCGTCAGAATGATGCCCAGCAAAACCAGCCGCAACTCAGGCTCATGGTGCGGCACCGCCCCGGAGGTTGAAGCTGCTGTTTCACAGTCAGGTAGATGACCGTTCAACTCGGAGCGATCGGCTCGGCATCAAGCAGTCGATCCACACGTTCGGCAAAGGTCAGCGCTTGCTCGGTGAGCTCGCCTGACTCATCATCCGCGAACAGCGTCAGATTAACGTAGGTACGGCCAAAGCTGAGATTTGGGAAGATGTCCATCTCCTCAGACAAGGCTCCCGAGCGTTCCAGAAAGACCCGGGTAACTTCGTAGTCCGGAAACTCCAGACGCCGCTCCAGTCGCAGCGGGCGTTCCTGCCGGGTCCATGCTTGGCGGCCAGGTGCCTCGGCTGATGCGCCCTGCAATGCGGCCCCCGTTTCATTCTCACCGGATGCATTGTCACCGGATGTAGTCTCAGAAGTAGGCGCGCTCATCCCATCCCTTTGCCTGCCCCGTGCCCAGGTCTTTCAGCCAGCTATTGACCTCATCGGCGTGTGCAACCTCGTCGTTTAGCAGTCCCTGGAAGAACTCGGCATTCTCGACTTCGCCGATGCTGTGACAAAACCGGGTGGCCTCATCATAGAGTGCGACAATCTCCGCTTCGAGCACGGCATCCTGCCGCAGCAGCCCGACCAGGCTATCCGCCACGGCCACCGGGCGCAATTGCGACGCATTGGGAACAACGCCAACGCCGAGCATGCGCTTGACGATACGTTCGGCATGGCGCATTTCCTCAACCGTCTCGGTGCGAAACCGATCCGCCGCCTCACGCAGGCCCCAGGCTTCCGCCATCGCAGCCTGAGTCATGTATTGTTGCACGGCCGAGTATTCCAGGCTGAGTGCGCGCCCGAGATACCCGAGAGTGCGGGGGTGAACCCGTTGCTGTTGCATCATTTCAAGGCTGCTGTGAGCAAATCCAGTGGCAGTGCCATTGCGGTGCCGGGCTCATCTGCGCTGACGGGCTCATCGTGCTGACAAGCCCGCCGGCACAGCGGCCGAAACCAATCTGGCATTGGACTCCGGAAGGGATTTAGGCAGCAGGACCGCCAGTCGGCAGCACAGGCTCAACCTCGCGATGCGGACGCGCGATGATGTGCGCGGCAACCAAGCCGTCACCGACTCGCTCGCAGGCATCAGCGCCGGCACGCACGGCTGCGTTGACGGCACCGGTCTCGCCCCGCACCAGGACGGTAACATAGCCGCCGCCGACGAATTCGCGACCGATCAGACGCACTTCCGCCGCTTTCGTCATCGCATCCGCCGCCTCGATTGCCGGTACCAGACCGCGCGTTTCGATCATGCCAAGAGCAATACCCATGGTTTCGTTCGCCATTGTGTTTCTCCGTCTATCTACGCTCAAAAGAAAAGCTGAAAAATTGCGGCCAGTTGCGCGCGTCAGTCAGGCGTTAGCGCCTTTGCTGACCGCTGGCCTCCAGAACTGACTCCACCTCGGGGTGCGGACGCGCGATGATATGCGCGGCCACCAGACCATCGCCCACGCGCTCGCAGGCATCGGCCCCGGCACGTACGGCAGCGTTCACGGCACCTGTCTCGCCGCGCACCAACACAGTGACATAGCCGCCACCCACAAACTCACGCCCGACCAACCGCACCTCGGCGGCCTTGGTCATTGCATCGGCCGCTTCGATCGCTGGCACGAGACCACGGGTCTCGATCATACCCAGCGCGATACCGTAGTTCTCGCCTGCCATTTTCGTGTCTCCTCGTTGCAACTCGTCTGAGTTAACTGTTCCGAATTCGCTCGACCAGATCCGCTCGAACGGGCTCTCTCAAACAGATCCGGTCGCCCGGATTAGCGCGTTTGGGGCGCTGCGGCCGCGGCCGCTGCTGTTGCGATCGCTTCGCTCTCCCAATCATCAATGATTCCGCCGATGGTCAGATCGGTCAGAACTTTCGGATCTCCCATCGCATAACGCCCGGCCGATCCGTTCACCGTAAAAACCCAGTTGCCAGGCCGCACCCCGACGGGGTCGGTCGCAACCTGCAATTTACCCTTCGCATCCCGCAGCACCCGCAGACTGCAATGATCCAGTCCTGACACCCGCAGCGTGCAAACCAGGGTGTCGACGACTTGAAAAATATCCATCTCGGTGCCAGCGCCAGTGCAGCATCAGCGAAGAGCCGCTCAGCTCTCCGGATTCCAGTCGTCGATAATGCCGACGATGGTCAGATCGCTCGGGTACTCCTTGCTGCCAGCGGCCTCGCGCGCCGCCGAGCTGCCCACGCAGATCACCCAATCGTCCGGTTTCGCCCCAACGGCATCGACCGCCACCATTTTGCTGCTGCCGTCCAGCACCACCTGCAGATGCTTGTGCTCAAACCCGGCGATGCGGTTAGTCGACACCAGTGGCTTGAGCACCTTGCAAATTTTCATATCCGTTTGCTCCGCGCGTCCTGAGTGCGCTCAGTGCGCCGCCGCAGCGGGCGCTTGCAGCGAGCAGCCGACCACCTCGATGGGCGCACCGGCGTCGCAGTCGCGCACCGCGCGGAGGCAGTGCAGCAGACCATCGGCGCACAGCTTTGGATAGCGCGCCTTCAGCGCCTGCGCGATGCGCTCGCAATGCTCCACCGCGCGCTCGCGCGCACCCGGCACGCCTCCGTGGTAGTCGTAGCGCACAATGACCGGCACCGGCAGCCCGCGACTCACATTGAGCCCGGAAAAAATCTTGATGCCCACGTCCATGTCGGCCGCGCCTTCTTCGACCGTCGCCAGATAGGCGAAGTAGGTCAGATTGCGCAGTTGAATTTCTTCAAAGCCAATGCCGGCACCGATAAAGCGCTCGGCATGGCCGATATCCGCATAGCCACCCTGGTGGTAGCCACGCACATAGTCGATTTGCGAAATGTTGTTTTCAATCAGCCGCGCGATCAGCTGCAACATTCCATCGGTCGTTGCTTCAGCATTGCTCACCCGGGCTTGCTCTGCCGCATGAGCGCGCACCAGCTCCAGAATGTGCTGCCGCGCCTGCTCGGGCGCCATGCCGCGGGTGATCTCATAAACTTTTTGCGCATCGACCCAACGGGTTAAATCGATGTGACTGTCATGATCCGGCACATGCACCCGGATGGCATCGGTGTCGGTGTCCAAGCCGATCAGCAGCAGGTCAACCGAAGCACCACAGCAATAGGTGTTCTCGATGGCCTGCTGAAAGGCCTGCAGCCGCTCGAGGCCCGAACGCGCAGCCAGTTCATCATCCGAGCCGTGCGCGGCGCAGCCCTGATGGGCCGGATCGACCGAACTGAAGTGGTACATGACCGTCTTCAGATAGCGGGTTGGCGCATCGGCGGTGTTCGGCCGTCCTTCGCGAAAACGCAACATTTCCGTCTCAGCCCACTTCTGGACCGTATTTTCCACGTCGAACAGCGAGCCCGCGTAGGACTTGCGCCGCACTGCGGCATAGGGCAGGCGCAGCACATAGCTGATGGCATGCGCCAGGCGCCCGTCTGCGCAGGGCGTGACATCCAGCAGGTGAAAGCCACAGTCCTGCAAAAACTGATCGAAGTCCCGCGTGTCGCGCCCGCCGAGCGGATCATCGGCGTAAAACTCATCACTAATGCGACGGTAGGTCTTGAACACCGAGAGCGCGAACAACCGGCGCATGTCGAGGCCTTGCACCCAGGCATGTTCGACTTCCTCGGCGGGCAGCTCGTAGCCAAGCTCCGCGCGAATGACGTCGATCGCACGCTCTTCGAAGCGCGCCTCGCACTGCAGCGCCGCGACCTGCTTGAGCACCGGCACGATGCGGTCAAAGGCGTCCTTGACCCGCGACTCGTAGTCGAATAGCCGGTCGTTGGCGCGCGTATCCGTCAGCGGATGCAAGCGCTGGCTGGGGTTCGCTGAGCGGCGAGTCAAGCCCGACCATGCCGATACCGTTGAAGCCTGACCAACTGTATCCCTTGTTGCGCCCGACTTTGTGCTGCCTCTTGAACTGGCTCTTGTGCCGACCGTTGTGCTGGCGGCCCCGCCTATCCCGGCGGATGACCGCTGCTGTTTCGCTGTGACCGCAGCAGCCGGCGACCGACTTGTCGTCACCGGGCGCCGCGGACGAACCATCCCCGTCTTGCCTGCCTTGCGCGAGCGCTTTTCAGCCGATGCTGAACGCTCACGAGCCGCGGCAGCACGACGCGCTGCATCCTCGGCAGCGCGACCGCGTGGCAGCGCTCTGCTCGACTGCTCGGTCGCCGAGGCTAGAGTGCCCACCGGATCAGCCGCCGACGCCATAGCATCGGGGCTCGCAACCGGGCGCGGACGTGCCGAAGCGGCTGGCGCGGTCCGCAGACTGCGCACCCGTGGCGATTGTCGCTGGCGACCTAACATGATGGCTGCAGAGGGCCTGATACCGATACGCGGCGGCGGTTAGCCGCGCGCCCCACCGGAGTAGGTGATCAGCGAGCCGCGCTCGGTATTGCCGCTGCTGCCCGTCACACGGCTGACCGGAGCCGGGGTTTCTTCGTTGCGCTTGCGCTCAATTGGCGGCATCACGGACATCGGACCGGATCGCGTCGGATTGCGCCGCTTGGCCCAGGCGCCCTCAGTACCGGTCACATGTTCGCCACGATCCCAGTCATCACCGGTGATTTTTGACCCTGCCGATTGCCCTTCGCCTGTCACCCGAGAAGCGCTCGCCGTTGCTGGCTTACCCTCGCTGGCTGCTGCCCGCGCAGCTGCCACAGCGGCGGGTTTGGACTTGCCGAAACGAAAATCCTCGGTGCCTGTGATCTTGCCACTGGCCATCCCAAAGGGACCGGTAATCCGCCCGCCCATCTCGCTGCTAGTCCCGGTAACAGGCCCGCTGCGCGCAGCGCGATCATGGTCGGCCAGGCGCGCCGGGGAGTTGACGCTGAATTGCTGCCAAGGTGCACCACCGATTGCCTGAGGAAAATCGGGCTCATCTGGCGTTGCGGCCATGCTGCGCGCCCCCGGTTGCACTGCGGCATCCGCCGCGCAAACAGCGGATTGTTGATCGGCCCCGACATAAGGGGTACCCGTGAGAGGCTCGCAAGCACCACGCTCATCACCGGTAATCGGCCCGCCGACGCCTGGCCCCTGACCAGTCATGCCGGCATTTGCGGAGCGACGCGCCATCGGCATCATGCGCTCACGCGCCGCCTGCTGCGCTGCGGGCGGACAGTACTCCTCGACCTGCTCCATACCGGCATAAGGCGTACCCGTAACGGCTTTGCAGGTGCCGGGCTCATCGCCGGTGACTCGCGTTGAACGCCCCGTCTGGGTGCCCGAGACAAGCTGGCCGTGCGCGGTGCTGGATTCGCCGACCTTGGCCGGCTCAGGGGCGGGACGTGTGTTGCAGAAGTGCTCGTACTGCTCACCCGAGAGGTATTCATCGCCAGTGACAGCGCGGCAGCTGCCGGGCTCGTCGCCAGTCACGTGCGTGGAGCGTCCGACCAATGTGCCGGTCACGCGACCACCAGAAAGCGTCGATGACTCGCCGACCTTGCCAGGAACCTTAGTCGGAACCTTGCTGGCCGGCGCGGCACCTTGCCCCGATCGCGCGCTGCCTTGACGCGGCGGGATGCCCTCGGCAATGCTCTCGACGTTGGTGTATTGCGTGCCGGTGGTCTTGACCCCAGCGCCATGCTCGTCTCCGGTCACCTTGACCGAACGATCAACCTGGGTGCCAGACACCGACTGACCGCCCTGGGTTGCCGCCAGCCCGGTGCGACGCCCGCTCGCGGGCTCTGGCCGGGTGTCGCAGAAGGCCTCGAAATGGGCGGGCGAGAGATAATCGGTTCCGGTCACACGCTTGCAACTGCCGGGCTCATCGCCGGTCACGCGATTGGACCGGCCCACCTCGTTACCTGTGATGCGATTGCCATGACCGGACGGGCTGACGCCGACTTTCGGCACACCCCGCTGCGGCTCGCTCTGGCAGAACTCGCGGAAAATATCGGCGCCCATGTATTCGGTACCTGTCACATTGCGACAGGTGCTGGGCTCGTCACCCGTGGTCTTGATGCTGCGACCAACGCGGGTGCCAGTGACGGACTGGCCAGCCGCCGTCTCGCTGAGGCCGACCTTCCAATGTTGGTCAGTGGCGCCGCCAGCCGTGCCATTACGCCGCACCCGACCCGTCGGCGCGGATTTGGGCTCACCGGCACCGCCGTTGTGGCTGCGCTGCGCGCGCACCCGCTGGGCCAGCTCGCGCCCGGACAGTTTCGGATTGGCCTGACGCGCCAGACCGGCCGCCGAGGTTGGTTGGTTGCTGGCGGCCTTGCCGCGTCCGGATTGGGCCGTGCGACGGGCCAGCGCCACCATGCGCCCGGTTGGTTTGGTGGCCAAGGTCGCATCGCGACGGCTCGCGCGGGGACTTGCGCCCAATTTGGTGCCAAATTTGGTGCCCGATTTGGCTCCAAGGCGGGAGCGTCCGGTGTCGGAATTGGCGACAGTCGATGCATTGGCCGACGACCGAACCTGATCAACTGGCGCCGTAGGACCGTTCTGGGGGGGGCCGGCATCCGGCGCGGGCGATGCAGTGGCCGAAGCGGACACGCGTGCCGTTTCCTTGGAGCGCACCCGATCCTGCGCCTTGACCGCGCGGCGGCCCTGCCGTGACAAGGCTTCACGCCGGGCGCGTGCGGCTGATGCACTGGTTTGCGCCGACCGTTTCGTGGAGCTGGCACGATTGGCTGATCGCGCCTGAAGCTGGCCTGAGGAAAGTTGGCCTGAGGAAAGTTGGCCGGGGGAAAGTTGGCCAGGGGAGACCTGACTTGCGGACGACTGACTCAAATGCGCCTGGCCAGGAGACGGCCGGCTAGAAGACGGCTGGGCCAAAGAGCCCGGCGTGCTCGAAGGCTGAGCGCCCTGGGAAGACGATCCGTCGGAACTCACGCGCTGGCGCGCCGGGGCGCCGCGACTGCGCTCGGCGGTCGTGGCATTCGCCTTCGTCTTACCGCCGGTGGAAAGTGCGCGGCGACGGGCGAGCGCGGCCTCGCGACCGCTGGTTTTCAGGTTCGCTTTGCTTGCCATCGTGATATCCGTTGTCTGTTTCTGCAATTGCGGGCCGGATGCGCGGCCTTTGCTGGTGATGCCAGCCGCGGGACCAGCTTGCGGGCCAGTGCCGCTTTCCGTGCCGGGGCTGAAGTCGGAACTCAAATGGGGCCCGGACGGGCGATCATCCGCTAGACCAAGAGCACCTCCGGCGAGGTGCTCGAACAGCGGATACGCGGTGATCGACATCGGCGGCATTCACGCGCCGGCAGCGGCCAGCGCCGAGCACGGCGCGCCTCCGGCACAGGTGCTTTTGGATAGGTACACCTGAGGGGCCCTTCGAGTCCTGAGGCGGCCTGCTCTGCAAAAGATCAACCGCGCCCCTGGAATATCACGAAGCACGAGCCCTGGCTTTGGGTGTAGTTGTCGTAGCCGGTCAGGCGGACGTGATGATCCGGGTAGCTGCGATGGCAGGCCTCCAGCTCAGCGGCGACGTTGTCGAGCTCGGTCTCGCCGAAGAACGGGAGCTTCCACATGGTCCAGTAGTCATCCATGGCATTGCTAGGATGGACGTGCTCGATGGCCGGCGTCCAGCCCTGAGCGATGATGTACGCGATCTGGTCGTATATCTCCTGCTGCGACATGGGCGGCAGAAAGCCGAAGGTCTCCAGCGTCTGCTTGGTCTGGTAATCGCCTGTGGTGCTTTGAAAAGGCATGTTGCGGTTCTCCTGAAATCTGCGTCGAAGGAAGGTCTGGACCGAGATCCGAGGAAGTGGCTAGGTACGAGGTACCAGCCACTCGCCATTGACTTAGTTCACGTCGAGCTTGTCGACAGTGTCGAACTCGAACTTGATCTCTTTCCAGGTCTCCATAGCGATGGCCAGCTCTGGGCTGTGGCGCGCCGCCTCGGTGAGGATATCGCGGGCCTCCTTCTCGATCTCGCGGCCCTCGTTGCGAGCCTTGACCGAGGCCTCCAACGCAACACGGTTGGCGGCGGCGCCAGCGGCGTTGCCCCAGGGGTGACCCTGGGTACCACCACCGAACTGCAGCATGGAATCGTCGCCGAAGATGGTCACCAACGCCGGCATGTGCCAGACGTGGATGCCGCCCGAGGCAACGGCGAAGACGCCGGGCATCGAGCCCCAGTCCTGATCGAAGAAGACGCCGCGGGAGCGATCTTCCGGCACGAAGGACTCGCGCAACTGGTCGACGAATCCAAGGGTGGAGGCGCGATCGCCTTCGAGCTTGCCGACGACGGTGCCGGTGTGCAGGTGGTCACCACCAGACAGACGCAGGCATTTCGCCAGCACGCGGAAGTGGATTCCGTGCTTGGGATGGCGGTCGATGACGGCGTGCATCGCGCGGTGGATGTGCAGCAGCATGCCGTTCTCGCGACACCAGTTGGCCAGGCCGGTGTTGGCCGTGAAGCCGCCGGTCAGGAAGTCGTGCATCATGATCGGCGAGCCGACCTCCTTGGCGAACTCGGCGCGCTTGTACATGTCTTCCGGCGTCGCGGCGGTGACGTTCAGGTAGTGGCCCTTGCGCTCGCCGGTCTCGGCTTGTGCCTTCTGGATGGCCTCGCCGACGAACTCGAAGCGGTCACGCCAGCGCATGAAGGGCTGGGAGTTGACGTTCTCGTCGTCCTTGGTCATGTCCAGACCGCCGCGCAGGCACTCATAGACGGCACGACCGTAGTTCTTCGCAGACAGGCCGAGCTTCGGCTTGATGGTGGCGCCCAGCAGCGGACGGCCGTACTTGTTCAGGCGATCGCGCTCGAGCTGGATGCCGGCCGGCGGACCGCCGCAGGTCTTGATGTAGGCGATCGGGAAGCGGATGTCTTCCAGGCGCAGGTGACGCAGGGCCTTGAAGCCGAATACGTTACCGACCAGCGAGGTCAGCACGTTGACGACCGAGCCCTCTTCGAACAGATCGATCGGATAGGCAATGAAGGCATAGAAGGACTCACTGTCGCCGGGTACTTCCTCGATACGGTAGCAGCGGCCCTTGTAGTACTCCAGGTCGGTCAGCAACTCTGACCAGACGGTGCTCCATGTGCCGGTGGAGGATTCGGCGGCGACGGCGGCGGCTACTTCCTCACGGGGTACACCAGGCTGCCCGGTGCACTTGAAGCAGGCGAGGAGGTCGGTGTCGAGGGGGACGTAGTCCGGCGTCCAGTACATGTCCCGGTATTCTTTCACACCGGCGTCGTAACCTTTTTTACTCATGCTCAGCTCCTGTGGTCTGTTTGCGTCTGCTTCGGCCTGCCGACGCCTCAAATCCGAGATGGGAATCGGAACAAGGATAGCCGGCCGCTGACTTAAACGAAAATCGATTCTCCTGATGCGATCGATAGACGATTGCTGATGCCAGCGGCCCGCGGGGAATCGGTTTCAATGCAGCCGGGAACTTTAACCGAAGAGACACGTTCAGACAATCCTTTTCCGGCGATCCGCTCTTCGCCAAGCGCCATCCGCGCAGTGCCCTGCCCTCCCGAGGCTAGCGAGTCGCTGCTACTGGCAACCCGCGCCAAGAGATTCTAAAATCGGTGGCATATTCGTTCCCAGGCGCGGCATCTTCACGGAGGGCCCCATGCCCCAAGCTCGTCATCCCAAAACCGGCAAGCCCATCGATACAGCTAAGCTCGATCAGATCGTCGCCAGCGCGCGGCGCGCCAGCGACGACCGTGCCGCCGGCTATCGCGCCCAGGCGCTCAAGCTCTACCCCTGGGTTTGCGGGCGCTGTAGTCGGGAGTTCAATCAGCAAAACCTGCGCGAGCTGACCGTCCATCACAAGGATATGGACCACGACAACAACCCGCCCGACGGCAGCAACTGGGAATTACTCTGCCTGTACTGCCATGACAACGAGCATCAGAAGTTCGAAGAGCACCTGGCCGCGCTCGCCTCCGGCCGCGCGCCGGGCGGAGCATCCGCGGGCAGCCAGACCAGCACCACCACCCACCGGCCATTCGATGCCCTCGGCGATTTACTCAAGCAGGGCACCAAGGGCGATTGATAGATCCGCTGAAATTATAACTCTGCCCACATGCGCAGCAGGTTGTTGTAGGACCGATCCACATAGGCAGTGTGCTCGGCCTCGGGCGCGTCCTTGAGCAGATGCTCGCGCGCCAGGTTCAATTCGGAGAGCAGCTCGCGTTGAGCGGGGTCGCGCACGTAGCTTTGAATCCAAGTAAGGGCGACCAGGCGCTGGCCGCGCGTGACGGGCGCGACCCAGTGCAGGCTGGCTGAGGGATAGAGCACCGCATGGCCGGCGGGCAGCTTGACCGCGCGCTCGCCAAAGCTGGTGCGGATGGTCAACTCGCCCCCGTCATAGTCCTCTGGTGCGTTCAGAAACACCGTCAGCGACACATCGGTGCGAAAGCGCGGCCCGCTCGCTCCCATGATGGGATCATCGATGTGCGCGCCATAGGTCATGCCCGGCTCGTACCGGGCGACGATGAAGTCCGCCACCCGGTGCGGCAGCGCGCCAAAGCGAAAGGCCGGGTGATGGCCGAGGCTCGGCATCAGGATGCGTGCCAGCCGCTCCATGCGCGCTCGCTCACCGGCGAGTTCCTGATTGTGCTTGACGCGCGCAGCGGCAAATCCGGCGCTCAGCTTGCCGTCGACGAACTCAGCGCCCTCGATCACCTCGCGCACTTTGTCGAGCTGGGGCCGGTTCAGCAGTTCCGGGATGGTCAGCAGCATCGGGCGAAGTACCTCGTCTGGGTGGTGGTCATGGCGCTCGGGCGTCCTTATCATCAGTCAGACAAGATAGGAACACAGGCGCATTGGAGACTGACGCATGATCCTCGAAGCCATTGTTGAAGACCAGGTCTACAGCCTGAATGTCCCCGAGTCACTGCTCACGCAGGCCGGTGATTTTTTCGACCAGCTCGACCGCGATATGGATAACGGCTGGCAGATGAGCCGCGACTGGGTGGACGCGCCCGACCAGGTGCAGCGCGGGCAGATTGTCGCCGACAAACTGCTGACCGCGCTGGAGAACGAAAACCAGAAGCTCGGCATGCTGATGGCTGGCTATCTGCTCTCCCGGCTACCGGGGCTCAAGTCGGTCGAGTTTGACATCCAGGGTGAGATTCAGAACAACCAGTTCGATTTCCATCCGAGCGTCGATGCGCACAGCAGCCCCTTGTCCGCTGCCAGCAAGCCACCCACCGCGGCCGAACCCCCTGCCGGCGCGCCTCCCGAAACCGCAGCCGAAGCCAACACCGGTCCATCGGCCGAGCAGCTCACCGCCACGGCGCGCAATTGCGCGGGTGCCCCTCGCGGTCTCAGTAAACTGCAAGCCATGGCGCAAGCTGGGCAGGATGTGTCCAAGGTGTTCAAGGTCGGCAAGGGCTATCGCTTCTCGGTATTCGACCACGCCAGTCAAGGCTGGCAGGACGGTCCGCTACTCAAGTCCCAGGACGAGGCCGAGCGCCTACGCGAGCGGGTCTTCGCCAGCCGTTACGAAGCGCTGCAGCGCGCGGAGTAAGTTGCCACGGGGCCGCTCCGCGGAATTGCCGCGTGGTTTCTATCCTTAGCTTGCGAGTCGCTCCAGCGGGCGCAGTGCATCGATACTGGCGCCAATCTGCTCGGCTGAGACATCACTGGTCACCAGCGCGGTGCCAATGGCCTTCAGCAGCACCAGCCGCAGCGCCCCGGCCTGAACCTTCTTATCCACCGCCATCAGCTCGAGCATGCGCTGGCTGCTGAGTGCTGGAGGCGGAGCAACCGGCAAAGCGAACCGCTCGAGCAGGGCGCGGGTACGCGCGACAGCATCCGCGTTGAGCCAGCCAAGCTGGCGCGAGAGCTCCGCCGCCATGACCATACCGGCAGCCACCGCTTCGCCGTGAAGCCATGCGCCATAGCCGAGGCCCGCCTCGATCGCATGACCAAAGGTGTGGCCGAGATTGAGCAGCGCGCGCTGGCCGAGCTCGCGCTCGTCGGCCTCGACCACCTCGGCCTTGTTGCGACAGGAGCGCTCAATGGCTTCCGCCAGCACCGCGGGCTCGCGCGCCAACAGCGCCTCGGCATGGGCCTCGAGCCAGTCGAAAAATTCCGGATCGCGGATCAGCCCGTATTTGACTACCTCGGCCAGGCCGGCCGCGAGCTCCCGTTCAGGCAGTGTGCTCAGAGTGTCGGTATCGGCGATCACCGCCACCGGCTGGTGAAAGGCGCCGATCATGTTCTTGCCGGCTGGATGGTTGATGCCAGTCTTGCCGCCGACAGAGGAATCGACTTGCGCCAGCAAGGTGGTCGGCACCTGAACAAAGGACACGCCACGCTGGTAGCAAGCCGCCGCAAAGCCGGTGATATCGCCAACCACGCCGCCGCCGAGGGCGATCAGGGTGCAGTCGCGCGCGAAGCGCTGCTCGAGCAGGGCATCAAAAATCCCGTGCCAGGTGTCGACCTCCTTGTAGGCCTCACCATCGGGCAAAATCCGCTCAGCCAGTTGAAAATCACCCAGGGCCGCGCGCAGCCTGTCAAGATACAGCGGCGCCACTGTGGTATTGCTGACGACCATGACCTGATGGCCGCGGATATGGGGCCGCAGACAGTCTGGCTCGCGCAGCAGGCCCGGGCCGATGAAGATCGGATACGCCCGCGCCCCCAGATCAATTTCCAGCTGTTTGGTCATCGCACCAAGCTTGAGCATCAGAGCGATTCCTCTTCCAGCCGGCGGACGATCTCCTTGACCACAGAGGAAGTCCCGCGCCGCTCGGTCGAGACCACCATGTCCGCTACCTGCCGATAGACAGGCTCACGCTCGGCCATCAGTTCTTTGAGCTTGGCCAGCGGGTCCTCGGTGTCGAGCAGGGGCCGGTTGCGGTCGCGCGCGGTGCGCGAATGCTGCTGCTCGGCACTGCAGTGCAGGTAAATCACGAAACCGCGCGCGGCAAGCCGCTGTCGGTTCTCGGCCAGCATGATGGCACCGCCGCCGGTGGCCAGCACGACGCCGTCCTGCTCGGTCAGGTCCTCGATCACCTGGCGCTCGCGCGCGCGAAAGCCGGCTTCGCCCTCAAACTCAAACACCGTCGGAATATCAACGCCGGTGCGGCGCTGGATTTCCTGATCGCTATCGAGAAAACTGTAACCGAGCGCCTCGGCCAATTGGCGCCCGACCGTGCTTTTGCCGGCCCCCATGGGACCGACCAGAAAAATATTTGGTGGCATTGTCATAGCGCACAGGTATGCCAGATTTGCCAGCTCGGGGCAAGGTGGCCGCCGCATCCGCGCGAACGCTCTCCGACCCAAAACAAGCCGGAAGCCCGCGTCGTTCCGGTATATACTAGCGCGTCACTGACCGAGACCACCCATCAAAAAACGCAATCCGACCGATTCTCGATGAGCCTCCCCCACCGCCATACCAATGCCCCGGCGCGGCCGGTTTTTCTCGAGCCCTGGCGCATTCGCCTGCCCTTGCCGGGATTCGTCTCCATTCTGCACCGCGTCAGCGGGGTGCTGATGGTACTGGCCATTCCCATCGGCGCCTGGGCGCTCGGCGCTGCGGTGGCAAGCGAACAGGGCTTTGACCGCGTCACCGGCTTGCTCAACGTTCCGCTGGTCAAAATTGCACTACTGCTGCTGTTGTGGTCCTTCTTGCATCATCTTTTCGCGGGTCTGCGCTTTCTGCTGATGGACCTGGGATTTGCCATTGAGCTCACGCCCGCGCGGCGCACGGCCGCGCTTGCCCTGGGCGCTGGCTTGGCGGCGACTCTGCTGCTCGGTGGAGGCCTGCTATGAGCCGCCAGGCATCGGGGCTCAAAGCCTGGTTTATTCAGCGCTTGAGCGCAGTTTATATTGCGCTCTTTGGCAGCTATCTGATCATCCGCATCGTGCTGGCGCCGCCGCCCGCTTACGCAGACTTTCTCGCTTGGCTGAGCACGCCGCCGGCTGCACTTGGCATCCTGCTGTACATTCCGCTGCTGCTGGCGCATGCCTGGGTCGGCCTGCGCGATGTGCTGATCGACTACATCAAGCCGTCATCCTTGCGCTTGGGCCTGCTCGGCTTCTTTGCCTTCGTGCTGCTTGGCTCCGGCCTGTGGGCCGCGCAGGCGGTGCTGCTGGCGCGCGCGCTGGCGCTTGGAACTGGGAGTTCGGAATAGCATCATGGCACTGCAACACCGACATTTCGATGCCCTGATCATCGGCGCTGGCGGCGCCGGACTGAACGCCGCCCTGCGGCTGGCCAACGCCGATTACCGCGTCGCCGTGGTGTCCAAGGTCTTTCCCACCCGCTCCCACACGGTGGCGGCCCAGGGCGGGGTAAATGCGGCCCTGGCGAACGTGGCACCGGACAACTGGCACTGGCACATGTTCGATACCGTCAAGGGCTCGGATTATCTCGGCGATCAGGATGCGATCGAGACCATGTGCCGCGAGGCCATCCCGACCGTCTATGAGCTCGAGCATGCCGGCGTGCCCTTCTCGCGACTCGACAACGGCAAGATCTACCAGCGCGCCTTTGGCGGCATGACGCAGAACTTTGGCGGCGACCAGGCTGCGCGCACCTGTGCCGCGGCCGACCGCACCGGACATGCGATTCTGCATACCCTGTATCAGCAGAACATCCGCGCGCGCACGCATTTTTTCGATGAAGTCTTCGCGGTCGACCTGCTACGCGACGACGACGGCGTGGTGCTCGGCGCCCTGGTGCTGGACATCGAAAGCGGCGAGCCCCTGGTCATTGAAGCCAAGGCCACGCTGCTGGCCACCGGCGGCTATGGCCAGGTGTTTCGCACCTGCACCAATGCCTTCATCAACACCGGCGACGGCATGGCCATGGCACTGCGCGCCGGGGTGCCGCTGCAGGACATGGAGTTTTATCAGTTCCACCCGACCGGCGTTGCCGGCAAGGGCATGCTGATCACCGAGGGCGCGCGTGGCGAAGGCGGTTATCTGATCAACGCCTCCGGCGAGCGCTTCATGGAGCGCTATGCGCCGAAGGCGCTCGATCTGGCCAGCCGCGATGTGGTCGCCCGGTCCATCGTGACCGAGATCCGTGAAGGGCGCGGCTGCGGACCGCATCAGGATCATGTGCTGCTGAAGCTCGACCACCTCGGCGCCGATGTGGTCCATCACCGCTTACCCGGCATTGTCGATATTTGCCGGGTCTTTTTGGGCATCGACCCGGCTGAAAAGCCGATTCCGGTCTTCCCAACCGCGCACTATGCGATGGGCGGCATCCCCACCGACCGCGCTGCGCGGGTGGTCAGCCCGGCACGTCACGGGCCGGAAGAAGTCGTCCCCGGGCTCTATGCCGCCGGTGAATGCGCCTGCGTGTCGGTGCATGGCGCCAATCGGCTTGGCGGCAATTCGCTGCTGGATATCCTGGTGTTCGGCCGCGCCGCCGGACAGGACATTGAGCGCTATCTCAGCGAGAACCCCAATCATCGCCCGCTCAAGCCGGACCATCTCGCGCCCGCGCTGACGCGGCTCGAGCGCTGGGAGCGGCAGGGCGACGGCGAGCCGGTGCATGTGGTCAAGGCCGATCTGCGCCGGCTGATGGAAGACCACTGCGGGGTGTTTCGCGACCGGGCCACCATGGCAGCGGGCCTCGAGAAGCTCCGCGCCCTGCGCCCGCGGATCGAGAACGCGCGCTTGCAAGATCATAGCCGGACCTTCAACACCGCCCGCATCGAGGCACTCGAGCTCGACAATCTGGTCGATGTCGGCATGGCCACCCTTGCCACGGCGCTGGCGCGCGAGGAAAGCCGCGGGGCGCATTCGCGCGTCGACTTCCCCGAACGCGACGATGTGCACTGGATGCAGCACAGCCTGTTTTGGCTTGAGGGCGACCGCGTCGACGCCAAGCCGGTGCGCACCAAGCCGCTGACGGTGGACAGCTTTCCTCCAAAGGCCCGGGTGTATTAGCTGCCCGCGAACGGACACTTACCTGAAACAGCATTTCCATCCGGCGCGATTGCCGGGACGATGAGCACGCAAGCGGCATGAAAATCAAGGTCTATCGATTCAACCCAGAGCGCGATACCAAGCCGCGCATGCAAAGCTTTGAGGTCGCAGCGCGGCCGGGAATGATGCTGCGCGATGCGCTGCTAGAGATCCGCGCGCTCGATGAGAGCTTCGGCTTCCGCCACTCCTGCGGTGAGGGCGTGTGCGGCTCAGACGGCATGAACGTCAACGGCGTCAATTGCCTGGCCTGTATCACGCCACTGGCGGAGCTGAAGGAGCCGGTGGAAGTGCGCCCCCTGCCCGGCCGGCCGGTGATCCGCGACCTGATCGTCGATATGAGCCAGTTCTACGACCAGTATCGCGATGTCAAACCCTATCTGGTGCGCACCGAGCCGCTACCGGAGCAGGAAATCCCGCAAGTGCCGGCCGAGCGTGATCGACTCGACGGGCTCTATGAGTGCATCCTGTGCGGGTGCTGCTCCACGGCCTGCCCGTCCTTCTGGTGGAATCCGGGCAAATTCCATGGCCCAGCCGCCCTGCTCCAGGCCTGGCGCTTCCTCGCCGACAGCCGCGATCAGGCCACCGACGAGCGCCTGGACGCACTCGAGGGACCCTACAAGCTATTCCGCTGCCACAGCATCATGAACTGTGTCGAGGTCTGCCCCAAGGGTCTGAACCCCACCAAGGCCATCGGCAAAATCAAGGAGCTGATGCTCGAGAAAGCGGTTTAGTTGGCGCTAATCCAACACTGCCGGCGCAGTTTGTTTTCGGCACCAAAAACGACCCCGACCAAACTGGACAGCCAGCATGAGCGCCACTCCAGGCAGCGTTATCGATGAAGAGCCGGCGACCCGAATGCACCGCCTGCGCTGGCAGTGCCGGCGCGGCATGCTTGAGCTCGACCTGCTGCTCAGCGGCTTTCTCGAGCAGGGCTATGCGCAGCTGTCGCAGGCGCAGCAAGCGGATTTCGTGCGGCTACTCGAATTCCAGGACCAAGTCCTGCAACATTGGCTGATCGGTCGCGGTCTGCCCGATGACCCCGCCATGCGCACGCTGGTGGAGCGCATTCAATCCCACCAAGGGCGGCGGGCAGAGACCAGCGCCTCCCAGCGGCTGTCAAAGTCCTCCAACAACTGATGAAAGTGATAACTGCGCCAGCCGATCAGGGCACCGGCATAGGTTCGCAGCTCGCGGTTGTCGGGGTCGCGGGCGAGCAAGTCATCGAGCAGGCTCTGGGTCAGTGCTAAATCGTTCATCACGCCCAGCACGTCCTGGATGCCCTTCATGCAGGCGATGAACTGACCCATGTCTGAAAACAGCGGCCGAAAGAACTCGGCCGCGTAGCGCAGCTTCTTGCACTCGATACGGAGTTGATGCATGGCTGGGGCATCATGGCGGTCGGCCGCGCTGCCGGCGTCCAACACCCGGCGCGCCTGTTTATCAAGCAGTTTTCGCGCGCTACCGATGATCGGCCGCGCCAGCTTGCGGGCGCGCCTGTCGGGCTGATCCATACCGGGCTCGCCCCCCTGCTCCAGCCACAGCGGAAACTCCTCGCGAAAACGCCGGTAGCTGTCGCTGTCGAGCAGCGCTTGAACCTCCTCGGCATAGACATCGGCACGCCGGCGCGCAGCCAACTCGCGCAGCGCAGCTTCACCCGGTAAGGGCAGCTTGCCCGCGGTATCAGCCAGCCCCTCGTCGATAAAGACGTCCAGGTCGCGCGCGCGCCCGAGTTGCCCGGCCAGCTCGCGCATCTGCTCTCGCCAGGCGCGCGCCTGCTCGGGGTCGAGCAACTTGCGAAACAGCGACAGCGCCGAGCGCATGCGCCGCAGCGACACGCGCATCTGGTGCACGCCTTCGATGTCCGTTCCAGCCCGCGCGAGTGCTTCATGCGCGAGCATGGCCTCGAAATTGTGCCGCAGAATAACGCGGATGGCCGCGGCGACGGGCATCTCGGCGGTGAGCGGCGGGGATTGTTTGGTCTTTGCTGCCAATGCTTGGACCTTCCGTCATCGCATAGGGGGTGGTAGCCTGTTGCACCCTAGCGCCGAGCCGCGTTCAAATGCAAGCGCGCGCTCAGCGTCGAGAGGTTTTCTCAACGATTGAACTCTTTTCAGGCATCGAGGCAGTTGGCGATGATCCGCACCTTCCACCTCCGTTTTCTGGTTCCGGCCGCCGCTGCGGCGCTCATCCTCGCAGGCTGCATCGACGGCATGCGCAAGGATGATCTGATGCATGTGGATTGCATGACAGCGCCAGACCCCGGCCCCTGCAGAGGCGCCTTTCCCGGATTTTATTACGACTATCCGAGCGATCGCTGTGAGCGATTTACCTACGGCGGTTGCGGCGGGTCGCGCCCATTCGAGTCCATGGACGCCTGTGTGAAGGCCTGCGGCGCCAAAAAAGGTCGCTAGTCTCAGTCAATGGCTCTGAGCACGCCCCCCCGAGTGACCAGCAGCTGATCAAATCCGCAAAGCGACTGGCACCCTGGGGCTGGTGCTAAGCCCATGCCACTGCTTGAGGAGATCGACGTGAGGAGACCGGCAGCGCCCAGCGTGCCGCCTATAGCAGCGCTATCACCTGATCGTGACCCTCGGCCATCGCCCAGTCGGCGGCAGTGCGCCCCTGATGGTCAGGCAGGGTTTTATCGGCACCGGCACGCACCAGGGCCGCGACGGTCTCGGCATGGCCGCGCTTGGCGGCCCAGATCAAGGCGGTGAAGCCCTGGGTGCTTTCCTGATGGTCGATCATGGCCCCGTTCGCCAGCAGTGCCTCGACCACTTGGGCATGATTGTTCGAAGCGGCCAGCAACAGGGCGGTGTAATCGCCGGTATCGGCGGCATCGACCTCGGCCCCCGCCTCGAGCAAGGCGCGCACGGCCTCCAGATGCCCATTGACGGCCGCTTTCATCAGCGGTGTCCATTGGCAAGCGTCGCGATAATTCGGCTCGGCGCGCCGCCCGAGCAGCGCATTCAGCGCCTGGGTGTCACCGCTTTCGGCAAGCTCCAGCAGTTGCGGACCCGTTTCGGGCGATGAGCCACCACAGCCACCCAGGGCTCCGACGAGAAGCACCGCCAGCGCAGACTCTTTTAGCAATCGAGAAGTATTTCGTTTCATGCGCCCTAGAGTGCCGTGTTGGACCAGGCCCAACAATGACGGAACGCAAGGGCGCCTTCAGCACCCGATGCCGCATGGCAACCCGATACGGGTCGGGCACAGCAAGGGATGCACTTCAGCGCGCGACGCTGCATCCCTCGCTATCGCAGCGCACCAGCAGCGCCGAGCGATTGTCGCAGCTGACCCGATGGACTTCGTGCCCGGTTTCCTGGCTATCCGCCCGGCCACCAAGGAGGATCGCACCACTACTGGCCACCTTGCAGCCGTGGCGGGCGGCGAGCTTTTCCGCCTCATAAGACCACTGGCCTGCTGGCGGCGGCGGTGGGGGTGGATCGGGGATAACCGGACGCGCGGCTGGGCGCGTGGATTGACCTGCGGTTGAGCCTGCAGATTGACCCGCCGGAGCTGTGCGCGAGTCGGCATCGCTGCGGTTGCGATCTGGCGGCTGCCTGCTGGGGCGCCCTGCCAGGGCAAAATCGTCCCATTGCTGACGCAGCGAGGCCAAGGCGTTGTACAAATTGACGCGGTAGTCATCGGTCACATCGCGCTGGCTCTCGCGGCTGGTGCCTGGCGCGCTAATCTCCGTCGCCACCAAGGACACGCGCACGCCGCCGGCGTCGCGCGAGAAATCCGCGCGAATCCGCAGCAGCACTGACTTGGGCCCGCCGCCCGATTCGCGCGCCCCAGATTCGTGCACCATGGTCTCAAAGATGGAATAGTCGCTCCCGCTCGCCGCGACTTGCCAGCCCTTGATCAGCGCGGCGTCCAGCGCCAGCGCCTTGGCCCGCGGCACATTGGCCTGCTCGAGATAGACGCCGGGCGCGCCATCGCCCCTATCGCCTCCACCGCCCCCACCGCCCCCACCACTTGGCCCTGCGGCTTGGGCCAGATCAGCCGCGAAGGCGCAGACAAGGGCAAGCAGCAGACAAGCCGGACGCGCCAACGCAGGTGCCATCAAGATGCCAAAACCCGGTTATTGCATCGAGCGGCAGATGCCGCCTTCGCACTTCACCAAGCGGTTTGCGCCGTCACGGCAGCTAACCTCGTGCAGCTCGAAGTTGGGCGTCTTCTGCAACAGCACGGCGCCATTTCCGCTCACCTCGCAGCCCATCTGCCGCGCCAACTGCTCCGCGTAGTACGCCCAGGTGCCGGTGCGGGCACCAGGATCGAGCACCAGCATGCGATTCGGCGCACTGTTGCTGTCGGCTGCGCTGGTCGGCGCGCGGACGAGCGTGTCGCCGGAAACAAAGTCGTCCGGCGAGCTTGTCACCTGAGCTGCCTGGTCCCCATATGCGCTGGCGGCGCCTCGCGCCTCGCCCTGGGCGGGCTCAAACGCAGGCTCGGCGGATCGGATCTCATCGATGCCCGCGGGAGTTGATTCTACCCAAGGTGCCTGCGTCCAATTGGAGTTCGCCAAATTGGAGCCCGACCGGTCTGATTCAGGCATGTCCGATTCCGCCCCGGTCGAAGCCTCAGGATTGGAATCGAACATGTTATCCGGCGCTGGTGCCGGCGCTTCGGGCACGGGTGCCGTCACGGCCAGCCGATGCCCGGTCGCCAGCCAGGCACTCTGGAGTGCGCTCAGGGAGATGGCCAGATCATCCGAATAATCATCGGTGTATTCGAGCTGCTTTTCGCTCTCTGTGCCGGGGTTCACGATCACAAAGGCGCGCAACCCCACCTCAGTTCCCTGCTCTTGTGGAACCAGGGTGACCCAAACCCGTACCTTGGGAGCAGGTCCACCCGGCAAGGCGCCAAGCGCGACGGCCTGCGCGGAAGAGGCCGAGAGGTTGCGCTCCAGGATCAGTTCCGGCGGTACGTCGGTCACGGAACTCGATTGAGCCTGGAGCTTATCGCCCGAAACGATCGCCCAGCCCTTGCTGCGCGCCGAAGCCATGGCGACCGAGCGCGCCTCTTCGACCGCGGCCCCTTGCAAGAGCGTATTGGGCTCACCGGTGATCGAAATAAAACTGCCAGTGCTAGTGGGAGTTGATCCGCAGCCGCTGACTAGGAACGCCAGGCAGACAAGCACTGCAGCGGAAATCGCACGCCAGCCACGCCCTGTCACCCATAGGCGAAAGCCTGCCACGCCAACCCGGCGCTCATGCCAGCCCCGCATGAGCTCGCACCCGATCCGATTTCCAAACGCGCCAGCAAAGATATCGCCCGTCATTCCCCGCCCACTCCAAATACACTCCCGCCACTTCGGCCTCGCCATGCTAGCACAATGGAGCAACCGGACCGCTCAGGCACTTCGAGCCTGCTGAATTAGCCAAGACCCATCATCCCCAGCAGCTCGTCACTCTGCATCACATGGCAGTAAATGCGGTTGATGATCGCAAGCTCGGCGCGATGCAGCTCATCGGTGCCGGCGGCGCAGCAGTCATCGAGCACGATGACATTGAAGCTTTCATCGGCGAGGCTGCGCACGGTCGAGGAAACGCACTGATCGGTGTAGATCCCGCCCACCACCAGATGGCGAATTCCCATATTGGCCAGCACCAGGCGCAGGTTGGTGCCCGTCATCGCGCTATCGCCGGTTTTGGTGATGACAATTTCATCCTCGACCGGCGCAAGCTCGGGAATGATCTGCGACTCCGGACTGCTCTTTGGCATGAGCAGATTGTTCCAGCCCGGCATCTTCTGGCTGAGCGAGCGATCACGCCCGTCGTTTAGCAGGCAGGCGATGCGCGCGTGAATCACATCGATGCCGTGCTCGCGAAATGAGCGTTGCAGGGCCTGCAAGCGCGGGATCACGGTCCCACGCATGCGCTGATGAAACGGCTCCCAGCGCGCACGCTCGGCCGGGTCCTGGTGCTCGGCCAGGCCGTAGTTTTGCACGTCGATGCACAGCAACGCAGTCTCGCGCCAGGGCAGCGTCATGTCCTCGGGCTCGGGTGCGTTCTGGTAATAAAAAGAGCGGTGCGCGGTTTTCCAGCTCATGGTCGAACCTCTGGTAAATATAGGGGTTTATCGAACGGCTAGCGGCCCAGTTTGGCACATTCGCGGCCAGAGGGAGATGCCGGTTGCGAATCTTCATTGCGCTGTGACCGCCAATCCCTAGAATTGCGCTCAGTTATTCACACCTTTGCCTATGGAGGTTCGCCATGACCGCCATTGCGGTTTCAGCATCCACTTCGCACCAGACAACGGGGCATTCTGGCTCCCCGCGTCTGCCTTTCATGCCGATTTCATTCTTCGCCATCGTCATGGGTATGACCGGACTCACCATCGCTTGGGAGAAGGCACAACATGTCTTTGAGCGCGACCTGGGCATCAATGCCTGGATGGTCGGGCTCAGCGCAACGGTATTCGTGATCATCGGGCTGTTTTACGCCACCAAGCTCGCGCTGCATCGCAAAGCGGTGCTGGCCGAGCTGCGCCATCCGGTCAAGCTGAATTTCTTTCCGACCATTTCAATCAGCCTCCTCCTGCTCGCCATTGCCTTTCTCGCCATCAATCCCGCCGTCAGTCGGCCACTGTGGATAGCAGGCACCTCACTGCACTTGCTATTCACGCTCTATGTGGTCAGCGTCTGGATGCATCATGAGCATTTTGAAGTGCATCACATGAATCCGGCCTGGTTCATTCCGGCTGTCGGCAATGTGCTGGTGCCGGTTGCAGGCGTGCCGCTTGGGTATAGCGATATCAGCTGGTTCTTCTTCAGCACCGGCATGGTGTTCTGGGGCATGCTGATGACCATCGTGTTTTATCGCATCCTGTTTCATAACCCGATCGACGACCGGCTGATGCCTACACTCTTCATTCTCATCGCGCCACCCGCGGTCGGCTTCATTGCCTACACAAGATTGCTTGGGGATATTGACACCATCGCGCGACTGCTCTATTTCAGCGGGCTGTTCTTGACCCTGCTGCTGTTCACCCAAGTCGCCCGCTTCGCCAAACTGGAGTTTTTTCTCTCCTGGTGGGCCTACTCATTCCCATTGGCCGCTATCTGCATCGCTAGCCTGGTGTTCTTTGAGATGACCGGCAAGGCTGCTTTCGGATACCTGGGCGCGGGTCTGTTAGTGATCGTTACCGCCGTGGTCAGCTTTCTCGTCATTCGCACCATCATCGCCATCGGCAAGCACAATATTTGTCTTCCCGGACATTGACCACCCGCTTGGATACATTGCGCGATGACAGCGCGCAATGTATCGCCGCCCAAGGTCGCACCTAGGATTGCCCCCAGAATTACCAACAACTCACCCTATTTGGAGACATCGCAATGAAGCAAACCCTGCTGCAGGAAAAATACCCGGTCTACACCCTGGAGACCCCAAAGAACGAAACGCGCTATACCAGCGTCGATGAGATCATTGACTACCTCAAAGGCTGCGTCGATGAGCATCCGAAAGCGCGCTTTATCTCGATTTTCGACCACTACCAACACACGAGCGACATGCCAGGCGGCGAAATCGCCCAAGACATCACGGCCGCCAAGCACATCGTCTTCTGCTTCGGCACCCACCTGCCCAATCCGCAAGTCATGGCCGTCAGACCCCGCTCGATCGGCGTCGTCGATCAGGGCGACGAATTCGTCGTCAGCTTTCTTGAGGCACCCATGCCGCTCGCCAACAACGCCATGGAGTCCTGGGTCCGTGCCCTGGTCAATACCCCTCAAACACAGAATGCCGGATAACACGCTCCAGGATTTGCATCGACCGAACAAGCTCGGCTCGAAACAGCGCTCGCGCCGCCCCGGCAACCGGCTCGAGTAGCGGGAGCCGAGGCAACGCGAGCGCGGGTATTGACGACATTCGCCCGCGCACGTATCATTCTCGCTCTTAGCTTTTGAGCTTGCGGACGGGCGATGCATCATCCGCCGGGGTATAGCGCAGTCTGGTAGCGCGCCTGCTTTGGGAGCAGGATGTCGGGGGTTCGAATCCCTCTACCCCGACCAAACGTCGCTGAGTCACACCCGGGCCGCTTGATTCCCATTGCGCCCGTAGCTCAGCTGGATAGAGCAACGGCCTTCTAAGCCGTAGGTCGCAGGTTCGAATCCTGCCGGGCGTGCCATAAGGCAGAAACCAAATTCTCGCTTTTACACATATTCTCGCTTTTTCAATGGCGGACGTAGCTCAGTTGGTAGAGCACCGGGTTGTGGCCTCGGTGGTCGTGGGTTCGATCCCCATCGTTCGCCCCATCAATACCGGCAAAAACCCAAGGGCCGTTAGCTCAGCTGGTAGAGCAGGGGACTCTTAATCCCTTGGTCGAAGGTTCGAATCCTTCACGGCCCACCAAGAAAAACAGCGGCTTAGCCTCCACCGAGGCTCGGCCGTTTTGCTTTTTCAGGCTTCGGGGTAACGCTGGGGTAACATTTTTGAAGCATTAGGCGGTGATCGACTCGCCCTGCCAGTCTTCTCTCTCGGTAGCCACGAATCCACCGGGGCACTAGCCTGACCATGCTGCCAGCCGGTTCGGGTTTCGCCCTTGGAAAGATGCGCGTTAGAACCCTACCCCTTGACCGGTCATGCTTCGCCCTGGAACAGTCTGCCCTCTGCACCAGCTCAAGGGGGTCGCCAACGACTACCCTCTTTGCGCCGTTCAGGACTCTGCCGAACCCTTGGGCCTTTCTTTTTTAAGCAGACAGCTCTGATCAGTGCATAAACCGCCCGACCTTCACCTCCGCCAGCCGTTGCGCTCGCTGGTCGGTCAGGTAGGCGCATCATGCCGTACCGCGACGAGATGAATTGGACCTGCTCGAGTGACTGGTTCCGGCGATTATGTAGCGCTCAACATAATGGCCGTTGAACTAATCCGCTCCGCGGAGCTTCCGAGCCCGCCGGCCGCGACCCAGACCTGCCGCTGACAGCGCGTTTGCGCATTGTCGCCCACACTGAAGACGACCCAATCAGGGTCGTTGACAGAGGGTCTGACGATGACCGCATTACGCCAACGTATGATTGCCGCCATGCAGATGCATGGTTTCTCCCCGCGCACCCACCAGAGCTACCTCGCCGCGGTGCGCGATCTCGCCAAATTTACTCGCCGCGCGCCTGACACCTTGATGCCGGATGATGTGCAGTGCTACTTCGAGCACTTGGTGCGCGAGCGTGGGCTCGCCCCGGCAAGCGTGCGCCTGTTCTACCATGGCATCCGCTTTTTCTACCTCCAGGTGCTCAACTGGCCGGCGGTGGACCTGGCCGTCACCCTGCCCAAGCGCCCGCAACGCATACACAAGTTGCTCACGCGCGAAGAGGTGGCGGCCATCCTGGGCGCCTGCGCGGATGTGCGCCATCACATAATGCTCAGCCTGTGCTATGGCTGCGGGCTGCGCCTGAACGAAGTGCTGGCGGTTCGCGTTGGCGATATCGACGGCGAACGCCGGCTGTTGCGCATTGAACAGGGCAAGGGCGCCAAGGACCGCATGGTCCCGCTCTCGCCGACCTTGTTGGCGCAACTGCGCGCGTATTGGCGCGCCTATCGCCCGGGCGCGCCAGCGCGCGGCCTTGCTGCCGGTGACCTATCACCATCTGGTCTTCACGCTGCCGTCCGCCCTCAATGGCTGGATCGAGGTCCATCCCAAACAGCTCTATGATCTGCTGTTCGAGACGGTCTGGGCCACATTGTCGGCCTTCGGTGCCAACCCCAAGCGCCTGGGCGGACAACTGGGGATGACCGCAGTGCTCCATACCTGGGGACAGACGTTGACCCGGCATGTGCATCTGCATTGTCTGGTGCCGGGCGGGGCATTCTCCGCTACCGGTCAGTGGCATCCCGCGAAAAGCAACTACCTATTCCCGGTGCGGGCGCTCTCGCGTCACGTGCGCGGCGGCTTTGTGAGTCGTCTGCGCCAGGCTGTCGCGGCCGGAGACCTGTGCCGGTTAACCGATCCGCGCGAGACCGACCGCTTGCTCGATACCCTGATGGGCACCGAGTGGGTGGTCTTTTCCAAGCCCTGCCTGGCGCGCAGCGAAACCGTCGTCGACTACCTCGGACGCTACAGCCACCGCACCGCGCTGAGCGACAGCCGCCTACTCAGCTTTGATGGCGAGTCCGTTGAACTCAGCTACAAGGACTACCGCGATGGCGACCAGCGCAAAGTCATGACCCTCTCCGGTGAGGAACTGTTGCGCCGCTTCCTGCTCCATGTGCTACCAAAGGGTTTCATGCGCGTGCGCCATTTCGGCTTCCTGGCCAATCGTTGTCGTGCTCAGCGCTTGCCGGCTATCCGCGCGGCGATCGGCGCGGTGCAAGCGCGTCCCGTTGCAGTCATGACAACTGAGCCGGGCACCACCGGGCATCCCCAACCTTCCAAGACCTTTGATGGTTTTCCCTGCCAGAGCTGTCGCGGCGGACGACTGCGGGTGCGCACCGCCCTGGCTCCCAAACGCCGTGATGGAGGATAGTGCGCGCCGATCACTCGTCCCCTCCCTTCACCTGCCATGAGAAATGTTTCGGCCCGATCTCGGGTCAGTGCACGCGCTCGCCTCGCGCTCGGAAATCGACTAAACTCAGCGCTAATACACAGCGCATCTTCCCCCAGGGAGGCCACCAAATGACGTATTTCCCCTCCCGCTGTCGCCCGTGCCGCTGCTTCAGCGCCAACACCACCCCCGCACTCCCGGGGTCTGACCAATACAATCCCCTAAGAAGCCAGCTCTCGAGCCTCTGCGCCGGAGAGCCCGTGCCAGGATCGGATTAGTCCAACAGACATTTATCCATCGGGCGCTGAGAGTTCAGCGCATGATCGGACTCACGGCTTAGCGCCCGATGGATAAATGCTTAATAGTTATGTAGAGGTTGCATTTATGTTGAGTTGTCGCGCCGATGCCTTTGCTGCTGAGCATCGGCGCGATCGGGGCTCTACATAGTTACAGGTCTTGGAGAAAGTGCATCAGCTCATCGGTCGGTTGGTTGGTAGCGTGTCGGCTCCATCGCGGGCTCCTGAAGGCGGGCCAGAGCGTTTTGCTTCATTGTCAGATCGGCCTCGACGTATCGATGGGTGGTCGTCATGCTCTCATGCCCCAGCCAGAGTGCGATGACGCTGAAGGCGACGCCGGACTGCAGCATATGCATGGCGGTGGAGTGGCGCACCGAGTGAGGTGAGATGTGACGCATATTGAGGCTGGGGTAGCGCTCGGCGGCATGTGCCACTGCGATTTCCACACGGCAAATCCGTTCTAGCCGACAGGCGCTGCTCGAGCAGCACGTGGCACTGAGTTCGCCGTCATCCCCAGATAGTCGAAGACACGGCGAACCTTGCGCGCGAGTTTATCAATGGTTGCCGAGACGGAGTCGGTGGATTTCGCCTTGATCAGGCCAGTGGCGAACCGGCGCAGGCGGGTCATGTTTTCCGGTCCATGGCCGGTGCGGATCGTGCAGCGATCCTCATCCCAGTTCCAGTCGAGGATCCAGTGATGGGCTTCAACGCCCCAGTGGCTACGGTTAAAGGCCAGCAAGCGCTTGGGACTGGCGCTCTCGGGGGTGTGATCAGTGAGGCCGTAGACCGTTTCGATGGTCGTCTTGCCGGTCTTCTTGTTCGTGATGGTCCGCTCAATGACGAAGACCTGACCGACAGCGGGGAAGTCGAGATACGCGTTGAGCTTCGTGGAGGTCCAAATCGCGCGGCTTTCGATGCGCCCGTGCTTGAGTTCCGGGCGCTCGCGGAAGTCCGGTTCGCCACGATCCTGGAAGTTCAACCGAATATCGGCCGCGAGGGTCGGTTGGTTATCCTTGGCGATAAAAACGTAGTGCGCGCCGCGTTGGACCAGGTAGGCAGCGAGCTTGCGTTAGGTGAGGAGCGCGTCGGCGGTGAGGGTTTTGCCGGTAAGGTCGAGGGAATCGAGCACCGGGATCGCCATCCCGATCTCCCACTGTTTTTTTGGGGTGCGTTTCAGCTCATCGCTGCCATTGACGGGCAGAGAGCCGACTTTTTTTGGGTGTGACAGCGCTTGGACTCATGTCCAACGACACCGAGGATGTGGGTCTGGTTTCCCTCGGCGTCGATGGCGTTGCACATCGTCTTGCCATCAAGGGCCAAGCCCTCGTCCTCGGTGGCCATCTGCGCGTTCCAACCCTGCAGTGCTCGATCGACGGCGTTGGGGTCCGCCCGCGTGAGGACATCGCGGATGCGGGTGCGGCTGGGCACCTCATAGCGGCCATTGCGATAGCGGCAGCCAAAACGCGCACGGGCGGTCTGACTGAGGTCCTGCGCCCATTCAGCGATGGCCTTGTAGCCGCGCGCCCCGCACAAGACCGCCGCGGCCGAGATGGCAAGCACCACCGGCAACGGATGCCGTCGGCCTTGGCTGCGGCGCGGATCCGGGACATCGGCGAAGAACTCGGGCAACGAACGCATCTGCTGTGCACTTAACATCAGTCTTGGGACTCCATGGTGATAGACAGGATCAAGTGTTGGATGAGACAAGCGTGCTTGAGCCTGCGCGATCAAGGGGCGGACAAACACCCGCTTGGCGCCATCGGCGCGGTTGCTGTAGCCGGCGCGGGTGCGCCGATACCCGCGTGTCTGCCCGACCTCGAGCCAATTGGCGGCGCGATAGCAGGTACCGGCGAACCGGCGCGGATCGACGAAGGTCTCCAGCAACCACAGCGGATAGCCGAAGCGCGCCGGCCAATCGGCGCTGACCCGGCGCTCGCATAGCCCCAGCACACGCGAGGCGAGATTCGGCACATGCCACGCGGGCAGGATCAAAAAACGGGCGTTGTTGGCGATCAGATGCAGCCGGTCGAATTGATAGCGCCGATCCCAGCCGATCCAGCGATCGCGCGCGCCGCACTTCCATGCGGCCGCGCTGAACACCAGCAACGCCAGCCACTGCTCCTGCCAGGTGGCGACATACCAGAGGGTGTGACCGATCTTTGCCGAAGCCCCCAGGTAGTGATGCTCCTCAAGCAGGGCGTTGAAGCGCGGCTCTTCATCCGCGGCGACCAGACGCAGGGTGATCTCGTGCAGGTTCATCGCGCCGCCTCGCCAGTTAGCAATGGCCAGCAGTTTGAACCAGACGGAAGGAAATGTCCAGAATCGAGGGTAAGTTTTTCTACGACCGTTTAATTCCGTCTAGAACGGTTCCGCCCTGTGCCGGGCGGCCTCGGCTTTGACAGATTGGCTTCTGTGTGCAGACATAGGGCGTTTTCGGCAATGAGCAAGAAGGTGCGCGATGACGAAACCCGAAACACCGCTGCTGGCCGCGGACATCATCATCGAGCTCAATGACCAGCCAGGCCGGCCCATCGTGCTGATTGAACGGCGCTATCCGCCGCTGGGTTGGGCGATTCCCGGCGGCTTTGTCGACATCGGGGAGCGCGCCGAAGCCGCCGCCATGCGCGAGGCGCGGGAGGAAACGGCCTTGCGGGTGAAGTTGCGCGCACTCCTTGGTCTTTACTCCGATCCAGCACGCGACCCGCGAGGCCATACGGTCAGCGCGGTCTATGTGGCGGAGGCCACCGGAGAGCCCCGAGCGCAGGATGATGCCCGCCACTTGGCGGTCTTCGCACCAGAGGCACTGCCCGTACCCCTCGCGTTCGATCATGCGCGGATTCTCGATCATTACCGGCGCTACCGCGAGACGGGCCTGATCACCCCGTTGTGGTCGCCGGATTCCCTCGACAACCTCTGAGCCTCGCTCACGCCGTCATCATGCCCTCCCTGTTTTCCATCATCGAATCCCCCGGCCATCCGCGACTCGACGGTCTCTACCAGCGCCTTGGCATCGAGCAGGTGAAACTCAGCTCCCAGCGCAAGGCGCTGCAGGCGCTGAAGAAGGTCACCCCGGACTGGGTGGTGGCGGAGTTCTTCTATGGCTTCGGCAACAACTACGCCGGGGCAAATGTCTCCAACCTGGATGTCTTGCTCGCCACATTGCGCAAGCAGGCGCCTGCGGCGCGGGTGATTGTGCTGGTCACCAAGGATCAGGCCGGGTATGTTCCCTTGCTCGCGGAGCGCTTTCCGCTGCATGCGGTTCTGACCTTGCCGGTAGGCGAGGCGGACATGGAGGCGGCGCTGACGGACCAATGAGGCTATCGTCGTCTTTAACCGCCTGAGCTCTCTCTACTCAGATTTCGGACGACAACACAAGGCCCCCAGAGAGCGTCTAGCGGTGACAGCAACAGGATGGGAACCGTCACCACAACAAGACACTGACTGCCCGGTGATCAGAGCCAAGCGACCGGGTTGGCCCAGCCCTGAAACCCCGCCAGGCGGTGGTTACCAAGGCCTGGTCGATGGGGATGCCAAACCAACCTTGGCCAACCGTCGGCCAGGTGGGTTGCAGCCCGCTTGCCCGGCGCACGCCGGTCTGGCGCAGTCCAGCAAAGGCGGATGACCAGGGGCTGGCATTCAGATCGCCGGCGAGAATGCCGAGCTTTGCCGGATCGAGATCGGTGATCAGTTCGCGCAACTGCTGGTTGCGTAGCTGGTGAAAATGCGCGGAGACCGGTGGCATCGGGTGCACGGCAATCACCTCCACGCCGTGCCCGTTCCAGTCAAGCTCGGCATGCAGCCGCGCAATGCCGGCCGCATCCCGTTGGGTGCGCGCGTCGTTGAGCGGCCAGGCCGCGCGCAGGCAGATACCGAAGGGAGATTCATCGGGTTGCTCGACATGCGTCGGCAGCGCATCGCGGTCATTCAACCAGCGGGCCATTGCCGGTGTGCATTCCAGCAGGATCAGCAGATCCGGTGGCTCGGACTCCAGCCAATCGGTCAGCGCGGGCAGCGGTGGCTGGGCCATGTTCAGATTGGCCACCGCAACCCGAAAACCCGGCTCGCCAAACTCGGGCTGGTTGCTCAGGGACGGGGAGGCGCTCAACCAGGGCAGCGGAAACAAGAAAAGCGCCAACCAGGCAATTGGGCGGCGCCGGATCAGCAGCACCACGCCCAGCACCAGCAAGATCAAATAAAGCCATTGCCCGTGGGTGATTAAATCCAGCAGCCAGGCGAACTGCCCTGCACTGGCGTGCAAGGGTGCCGACAACCAGGGTGAGAGTAACCCAAAGGCCGCGCCGCCAATCAGCCACCAGCCATCGCTTGCACGATCACCAGCCAGCGGTCGGCGCAGAATCGCCAGCCAAGCCATCAGCGGCGACGCGCCCATTTTGGCGGTTCGGGAAGCCAGGCGTCACCCGGATAACGACAATCCAGGATGTCGGCATCCGATAATTCCCCGCCGACCCAGACAGCCGCTGATCGTGCCCCGGCACCGGCAGCCAATTCCTGCCAGGCGCGCACCTCGACCTGGGTCAAGCCGCCTTCTGTCTTCTCCAACGGATGCAGGATCATCAGCGGCGAAGGTCGCAGCAAGGCGTTGGTGGCCAACTGATGCACGGCATGCTGCAAGAGTTTCTCCGCGACGGTGAAGTCGGCCAGCAGGGTGCGCGGATGCGCGAAGGGATTGACGATCTCACATCCCTCGGCACGATTGGCCTGTTGCGCCGCTTCACCGACCGCGAGAATCCGTTCGGGTTTTTGCCGCCGGTCGATGCAGACCAGGGGTTGGAGCTCAACCGTCTTACCTTGCACAATGTCGCGCACCGCCAGTCTGTTGGCGGAGATTGTCACATAGAAGGGCCCGGTCTGGAGCCATGTCGACAGGAATCCTGGCATCATGAACCTCGTTGCGTCCGGCGGTTGCGCCGGTGCTTGCCCGGCTTGAATCTCAAATCCTGATAAAGAGACTATCTGAATGTCAAAAAACCGCTTGATTTCGCTTCTTTTGATCTTGTTCGTCATCGGCACAGCGCCTGTTGCAAGCGCGGAGGAGGTCGAAGGCGGCTTGTTCGTCAACCTGACCACCGATGATACCTGGGCCGCGGCCAAAGCGATCCTGTTTGCCCATGAGAAAGTCCTCAAGCGCGGCTATAAGCCGGTGGCCATCTGGCTGAATGTGCGCGCCATTTATCTGGCCGACAAGAAACGCGCCTCCCACGTCCATGGCCTGATGAAGGAGCAAGGCCGCTCGATCCAGGACATGCTGCAAGCCTTCATCGCCGATGGCGGGATGGTGATTGCTTGCATGGCCTGCTCTAAGGCCGCCGGACTGACCGAAGCCGACTTCATCGAGGGGGTGCAGATGGGCAACCCGGACCTGGTGACGGGGCTGCTGTTCGACCCGAAGGTGAAAACCTTGTCGTGGTGATTGAGGCTGAAGCCCTCTGGTGGCGCGCATCGCTCGCGATCCTTGACGGAGACGCGTGATGGCAAAGGCGCGATCGCGAACCCTGGACGAGGTGCTGCAATCGACCTCGGACGTGCTGTTTCCCGCCGAACTGGGCAACCGACGCGTGCGCGTGACCAGCGCCAACGCAGACGGCGATACGCCCTTGCATGTCATGGCATGGCGCAAGGACCCAGAGGCGATGGCGTTGTTGATCAGCGCCGGCGCGGACGTCAATGCCGTCGGCGACATGGGCGAAACCCCGCTGCATGTCGCGATTGCGCAAAAGGATGAAGCCAGCATTCGGATGCTGCTGGACGCCGGCGCGCGCATTGACATCCGTTCCGAGTTCGATGAAACGCCATTGGAAAAAGCGGCGGCGACGAGCGACGCCATTCAAAGACTCCTGCGATTGCAGGGTCCATCGCCACCTTGACAGCCTTACCCTGGTGTCTCGCCCCGTGATAACGATGACAGGTTGATCCAAGGCTGACCTCCTCCGCGCTCAGCGATCAATCTTTGCCCGATCTCGGTGATACCACGCATCTTCCTGCTTCAACAGAGACTTTCAGCCAGTGTTGCGGTCGCATAGACTGGGAGGCATGAACCTTGCCCTCGTCACCGGTAGCCAAAAGTGGCACCGCGTCTCGCCGAAGGCCTATCGCGGCCGGGCGAACGGCCCGCCACCATGCATGATCCCGCTCATCTTCGAGCGTATGGCGCAGCTTAACCCCGGGGGACCAGGATGACCATCAGCGGCAGCGAGTCGGCGCTTCTCCTGCAAGCCGCCACCTTCGCGGCGGACAAGCACCGCCACCAGCGGCGCAAGGACGCGGCGGCCTCGCCCTATATCAACCACCCACTGGCGGTTGCCTGGACGCTGTCATCGGTTGGTGGGGTGACGCATCCTGAACTGCTCGCCGCGGCCCTGCTGCACGACACGGTCGAAGACACGGATACCAGCCTGGCCGAGCTGGAACAGATCTTCGGGCCGACGGTCAGCGCACTGGTGGCGGAGGTCACGGACGACAAGTCGCTGCCGAAACAACGGCGCAAGGCGCTGCAAATCGAGCATGCCGCACTGGCCTCTGACGCCGCCAAGCAACTGAAGATCGCCGACAAGATTGCCAATCTCCGCGATATTCTCGCCGATCCGCCGGCTGACTGGCCGCTGACCCGCAAGCTCGAATACCTGGACTGGGCCGAACAGGTGGTGCGGAATTGCCGGGGCGTCAACGCCGCGCTTGATGCCTGCTGGGATGCGACCTTCTCGGAGGCTCGCGGCACACTGGAAGCCGAAGCGCGATGACCTCGGTTACCCCCTGTGCCCGCGCTGCGCTGCGCTTCGGGCTGCTGTGCGCGCTCGCTGGTCTGGGAGTCGGCGGTTACGCGGTGCATTCCGCCATTGGCGAGGGCTGGCAGCGGCTGCCAATTTGTGCGGCCTTGGCGGCCTTTCTGACCGGGTTTGGCTTGTGGTACTGGCTGATCGAGCGTCGGAAAGCCTTGCGCCGCCGCGCCGGCATTCTAACCGGCGCACTGGCTGGCACTCTGGCGCATTACCTGTGCTGGTACCTGATGATCGTGAGCGCAAATCTGGATTATCTGTGGTTCGGCACCACCAGTTCCCTGGGCGAGCCGCCGATGAACCCTTTCCAGGCACTCGCGGGCGCGGCGGTCTTCAGCGGTTGGAGCTTGTTCCTGTTTGGCTGGGTGACCATTCCAGCCGGCGCCCTGCTCGGCGGGCTGATGATCCGCCGGTCGCATCGACCACTGTTCTGAAGGTCCCGGCGCTTCAGTCATGATCGCGATGCGAACTGGCCGAGGCACAGCTCGCGGTCGTCTCGCGGCAGCGTTATTGACCTGTTTGGTCCTTGCCTCCAACGGGCCGACCGGGGTGCTGGCCGATTCGGATCTGGATGCCGCCCAGTCCAAGCTGGAACAAGCCTGGGAATTGGCCCAACACGAGCGTCTCAGACGGCACGAGACGTTTCGCCAGGATCACCTGCAGCCTTTTGTCAGTGACGGCTGCAGTGGTGGCCTCTCCGCGCTTTGGACACAGCTCTCGCGGTGGTTGCCGGCCTTTCGCGCCATCCATGATGATCACCCGCCATGGGAGTCTTGCTGCATCGCGCATGATCGGGCCTATCATGCCGGTGGGCTGGAGGAGCCCAGCGCGCAGGCGAGTTTTGATGCGCGGTTGCGCGCGGATCAGGTGCTGCGCGAGTGTGTGATCGAGACGGTCTCGCAGCGAGCAGCCGCACTGGAGGCGCATTATGGGTTGCGGCATGAGCAGGTTGAGCAGCTGTATGCGCTGATCGCTGATCTGATGTACCGCTCGGTGCGCTTGGGCGGGGGTCCCTGCACCGGTCTGCCGTGGCGCTGGGGTTTTGGGCTGCCAGACTGCGGGATCTTGCCGCCGCCAAGCTCGCTTCTAGACCATCAGCACCAGAGGACGATGCCACCATGAAAATGTTCGGATCGATCAGCATCCTATTTGCGCTCATCGGCTTGGTACTGCTGGCTATCGCGGCATTCGCCTATGACCGCACGACGGGATTCATCGACACAGCACTGTCCACGACCGGCACCGTGGTTGAGCTGACCCGTTCCAGCCAGTCCGGTTCAAGTTCCGGCGGGGGCAGCACCTACCGCCCGGTGGTTCGTTTTCAGGATCGCCAAGGGACGACCATTGAGTTCGTCGCATCGGTGGGAAGCAACCCGCCGAGTCATCGCCCGGGCGAAACAGTCGAGGTGCTGTATCCGCCCGATGATCCGCACAAAGCCACGCTTCGCAGTGTGCTACAGCTGTGGTTTACGGAGATCCTGCTCGGTGGCCTCGGTAGCCTTTTCTTGCTGATCGGACTCGGCTTCAGCTTACCCTTGGTGCTCAGTCGGCGCCGGCGAGCGCGGCTGCACCATACCGGCAAGCCGGTGCAGACAACCGTCACGGACGTCCATCAGGATAGCCGGTTCAGCGCCCGTGGTCGGCATGCCTATCGCATCACAACCCAATGGCAGAACCCGCGCACTGGCAAGGTTCATGTCTTTACCAGCGAGCCCGTTTGGTTCGACCCAACCGATTACCTCAATCGCAGCCATGTGACGGTGTTGATCGATCCCGAGCGTCCCAATCGGTATGCCATGGACCTGTCCTTCCTGCCGGAACCGGCCAATTGACAGATGGGCCACCTTCTGACAGGAATGACACATGGCATTCGGATTGGAGAACAGAGACCATGACCACTGAACAACTCACGGCGCTTTTCGGTTGGGCGGCGATCATCAATATCGTCTTTCTGCTGGTGTCCACGATCGCATTGCTGAGTCTGCGCGAGCCCATCGCGCGCCTTCACAACTGGTTGTTCGGCCTCGATGCACAGGACCTGGGCCGCGCTTACTTCCAGTATCTGGCGCAGTTCAAGATCGCGACCATTGTATTCACCATCGCACCCTATCTGGCGCTGAGAATCGTGTTCTAATCGCGGCCGGTCGCACCATGGATGCGCCTTTCGCGACTCAAGAATCCACCGTCTCGCCTGAACTGAAATCCTCCACCGGAAACCATCTATGTGGGACCAACGCTTCGACCGTGAAGACTATCTCTACGGCACCGAGCCGAGCCAGTTTCTCGCGGCCCAGACGGAGCGCCTGCGCCCCGGACAGCGAGCTTTGGTCGTTGCCGATGGCGAGGGGCGCCATGCGGTGCATCTCGCTACGCTCGGGCTCGAGGTCACCGCCATGGACAGCTCCGGGGTGGCCCTAACCAAGGCACGCAAGCTCGCGGCGGCGAGTGGAGTGGCGGTGGATTTCCATCAGGCCGACCTGCGCGATTGGACATGGGCGCCCGCGCGCTATGATGTTGTGGTGGCAATTTTCATTCAATTCGCCGAGCCCGCGCTCAGAGCCGCGATCTTCGCCGGGATTCAACGCACCCTGGCACCGGGTGGCCTGCTCCTGCTGCATGGCTTCACTCCGGCGCAGCTGGCCTTTCACAGTGGCGGCCCGCCCTGTGCCGAGCTGCTCTACACGCCAGAACTCCTGCGCGCCGCCTTCGCCGAGCTTGAGATTCTGCGGCTCGGGGAATACCAGAGTGAGTTACGTGAAGGCACCGGCCATGTCGGCCAGGCGGCATTGATCGACTTGGTGGCCCGCAAGCCACTCGCCGATGCGACGTCAGCGTAAGACAGACCCAAACGATTCCACTTGGGCGCGCGCCCGGTTGGCCCAACCTGAAGTGAAGCTGAAACCAGATGCGGCGTTCCGCCAATGCCCAACCAAGACACATCCATGCAGAATTCCAACTCGCCATTGCGCGTCCTCTACGATGGCGGCTGTCCGCTCTGCCGACGCGAGATCGCCCACTATCAACGCCTCAGGCCCTGCAGGCCAGTGGACTGGATCGACATTGATGGCGGCCCACGCACGTGCGAATCGCTCGGCATCACCCGCGAAGACGCCATGGCGCGGTTTCATGTGCTTGAGGGAACGCGTATTCACACCGGTGCTGAAGCCTTTGTCGTGCTCTGGTCGGCGCTTCCCGGCTGGCATTTTCTGGCTACTCTGGCGCGCACGCTGCGCTTGCTCCCCGTGATGGAACTCGGCTATGCCTGGTTTGCCCAGCGCCGCTGGAAGAAGCGTTGCCAGGACGATCGTTGCGCGGTGATTTGATGACATCGCCCCGGCATTTGCGTCGGCTACCGCCTCTGGGTGACCCGATTCCTCCGCCCTGGATGCCTACTAATTGTCTCATCAAAGCTGTCGGCTTTCGGCACAACCAGCGCCTTTCTGCCGCTGATCGGGCTGCTCGCGGTGTTTCTACCGGATCTGCGTCAAGCCCCGGGCAAGGGGGTCACGATGGACCGGGTTGCCGTGCGAGTATGAGGCGTCAAACAACGACCGTCGCGCGATGATTTCTGACGACAACGCCTGAGCCTCGCGTAGGTCGTCATGATGCTCGTCCTTTTCCTTCTACCCTTTGCATCAAATAGGACCGTATAAACCAGGCTTCACCGCCAGCCAACATCCGGATGCCAATGGGCGGCCCAAGGCTGTTCCAACCGCGCAGCCTGCATCGGAGGCTCGAGAAACAGCCGCAGCCGGGACAGCACCGCCTTCAACTCGACAGGTCTCAGTGCATTCTTGGCCAGGAACGCCCGCTATTGGGTTTGTTTTTGGTTGTCCAAAGCAAAGGCCGTGCGCAATCCGAAAGGCACATCGGCGGGAATTGGCGTCGCGCGCCGCGCGAAGGTCGCATCAATGGCCCCAGTCAGGGTCGCGCCGTCAAACGTGCTGTGCCAAGACAGAACCCACAAGTCGAAAGAGTCCTTCATGCGGCTGTTAGCGATACCCAGCACAACCAGAGCCTGCAATTTCTCGGAGACTCAACACAAAATTGAAGTCCTGCTCGTCCGCCTTGGCAATATTCAGCAGCCGGGCTGGCACGGATGCACCGACATCCGGACCATTCATGCGAGACTGTCCAGATAGGGCCGGATGACCTTGCCCACCCGATTCATCTCGGCGAAGCGCCACAATGCATCGATGCTAACCCGACGGGGTCCACCATCCTGGCCGAGCGCCTCCTTCAGTGCTTCCAGGGCGACATCGAGGCCGATCTTGTTGCGGTATTTGAAACAGTCCGCCACGGTGCGCGCAAGATTGGTCACTCGCACCCTGACCCTGTCGATCTCGTGCTGATCGACGCCCTCGGTCATTCCTGCCTCGGAAAACCGCACGACGCGCAGCGGTGGATACGACAGGGCGGGTGCATGGGCCTTGCCGGGAATGGCTAGCCACACGTCGAATGGGTTCTGAGTCGTCAGTTCATGGAAGCGCAGCGCCGAGAGCAGGCATATCACGGCATGGGGGGAACGGCGCGCCACTTCGGCCAAGGCCGCATGTTCCGATACCGGCCGCTCAGGTAAGGCATAAAGCCCCCGTCCAACACGCGCGAGTCGACCCTGGCGCACAAGTCGCGTCAGAGACACCCGCGGCAGACCCTGGGCATCCAGATCGATCGGGCGGAGAAGACCCTGCTGTCGGGTGAGCGCGAGAATGGCGTCTTGGGTTGCGGACATGCGGCGGTTGTTTCATTATTTCTGTAATCGCTATTATTATCCGCGATTTTGGAACGCCCTGCCAACTTTTCCGCGTGCCTGTGAGCACTTTGGTTGCAGAATCAGGTTTCACAGTTTTGCGCGTCATTGCAGCAGCGCGCCCATCAAGGCCGTCGGCTACCAGCACAGCCATCGCCTTCTTCAACCTCCAACCAGCGTCTTAGCTGCTCGATGCGGTCCTGGGTCAGTCGCGCCTTCTCGCCGCAGACACACATCGGGTAGATGCTGCCGTAGCTCGTTTGTTTGTTCTCAACGGGGTATAGCGCCTCCAACTCGGCATCGCGAAAGGCAATCCAGGCGCGCTGGGAGCGCTTGAGCTTGTCCAGAAAATCGTTGTCGCCTTAGTAGCGCCGGCGGATTTGCTGGTAGACGCGATTGAGTGTCTGGTCGGCTTGTTCAAACTCACCACAGGCGGTCTGGTTCAGGTCGGCCTGAGTCTGTGCTCCGCTCGCGGCGGGAACCAGAAAAAAGACCATGAGAACGGTGAACAGGCGCATGCGGTCAATCCCCTTATCCATGGATGACGAAAAAGCCGATGACGCGCTGCATGTCCTCGGCATTGTGAAGTAACTGCTCGGCCATTTCCGAGGTTTGCTGGAAGGTGGCGCTGTTGGAGTGGATGACTGCGTCGAGCCGCTTGACGGCTGCGGCGATGCGCTCGGCTCCCTGGTTTTGCTGCTGGCCGGCCTGGGCGATCTCCTGGATCATGCCTGCGGTTTCCTCGATGGCGGGGACCACTTTCTCGATCATGGCGCCAGCACTCTCAGCCACTTCGCGGCTTTGCGCGGCCAGCTCGGTGATTTCGCGCGCCGCGTCCTGACTGCTGGCGGCAAGCTTGCGCACCTCGCTGGCGACCACGGCGAAGCCACGACCGGCCTCGCCGGCACGCGCGGCCTCGATAGCGGCGTTTAGCGCGAGCAGGTTGGTCTTGCGCGCGATCTCCTCGATGACCGTGAGCTTGCCGGTGATCTGCTGCATGGCGGCCACGGTCTGCTTCACGGCGCCGCCGCCTTCGCGCGCGTCATTGGCGGCGCTTTGCGCGGAAACCTGGGTACGCGCGGCGCGGTCGCTGTTATTTTGAATGATTGCGGTCATGTCCTCCATGGAGGTGGAGATGTCCTCGGCCGAGCGCGCCTGCTGCTCGGAACCCTGCGACAGCCGGCTGGAGGAATCGGCCAATTGCTGGCTGCTTTGGCTGACCTCGCGCGCGGAGCTTTGCACCTCGGCCACCACTTGGCGCAGCTTGTCCATCATGGCGCGCAGGGCGTCGGCGAGCAGGCCGATTTCGTCGCGCTGCCGCACCGAAAGCCGCGCGCTCAGGTCACCCTCGGCGATGCGCTCGGCAAAGGCGACGCCGGCGCGCAGCGGTCTGGCAATGGCGTTGGACACCACCAGCGCGAGCAGCACGATGATGGCGGCGAAGATCAGCCCGGCGACAACCAGGGAGAAGATCAGCCGGTCAACCGGCGCCATGACCTCGGCCTCGTCGATTTCGGCCATCAGCGCCCAGGTGAAGGCGCCCAGCTTGACCGGCGCATAGGCCGAAAGCACCGGGTTGCCGTTGTAATCGATGACGATCTCGGAACCCGTCTCGCCGGCCAGCGCCTGGTGCACGGCGCGGGTATCCACCCGCCCTGTCTCGGGATGACGGAAGGAGGCGGTGACCGAGTGGCTGTCGGGGGCCAGGTAGGAGTCGGAGCGCATCAGCAGGTCGGGGCCGACCAAATAGGATTCGCCCGAGCGGCCGAGGCCGGCGCGCTCGGCCATGATGGAATTGAGTGCGTCGATCGGCATCTGGAAGATGGCCACGCCGATTTTCTCGCCCCGGTCGAAGATGGGTGAGGCGATGAAGCTGGCCGGAGCCTCGTAGGATGGGACGTATTGGGCATAGTCGACCAGGAAGAAGACCTCGGGCGTGGTCGCGGCATTGGCCAGCCGGAAGACCTCGCCGAAATTGGTGTCGGCATAGGGGCCGTCAATCAGGGAGGTGGAGTAGTCCAGCTCTTTGAACACCGAATACAGAATATCGCCAGTATCCGGGTCCACCAGAAAGATGTCGTAGTAGCCGAACTTTTGCAGATAGCTGCGGATGATCGGATGAATCCGGCCATGCAGCGCGGAGTAGCTGGACTGGTCCGGCGCGCGGTCGAGTCCCTCCTTGGAGCCAAGCGGATTGGGATTGGCCTGGATATAGGCATGCTGTAGAGCCAGGGAATCATCATCGAGCTGCTTGAAATAGCGCAGCGCCTCGGGGTCGCGGCCGTCGTTCTGGTCGCGGAATTCCGCCGAGAATTGATCGCTGTAATAGCTGGCCAGTTCCTCGCCCAGGCGCTGGATGTCGTCGGCCGCGTAGCCGTTTTCCGCGCGAAAGCGCGGAAACACCGCGCGCAGCTCGCGCATGGCGTCCACCACCATGGCGTTTTCCGAAAAGGTGAGGATTTGGTTCTGGATGTGGATGAAGTAGCGCTCCACCGCCTGGCGCTTGATTTCGCGCACCGACTCAAGCTGTGCATAGGACTTGTGCAGCAGCGCCTTCTCGGCCTGATAGCCGGCCCACAAGCCGACAAACGCCAGCGCCGAGACGCCGATCAGCAGAAACAGGCCAACCAGCTTCGGCCGCATACGGATATCGTTAATGGACGGCATGACCAACCCTTGATGCGAATGAAGAACCGCGCCAATACGGCACTGCGATCATGTGCATAAAGTATATAAGGTTATTCCAAGGTTGCTCTCCGATCGGCTCACCCAAGCAATAAAATCCAAGCCTACCGCCCCTTGCGCAGACAATGCGCACCATAACTGATCACATGCATCAAAAGCGTGCGGCCTTGCACTACAAATGAACAATGATTGCCAATCATCGATCATTCCCACTAATGAATAGGCGCAATCATGATAACCGTCGCGGCACAGAGGCTATACTCAACAGCAGGCCGTGATTGAACGCTATTCGCATAAAAACGCGGACAGCGCTTTCCAGGCAAAAAGCCTCCCAAGAAACAGGGCTTTCACCAGCCCGTTTTGCTCCGGCTCGGGTCATTCCCAGGCTGCCATTCGGTTTGCGGTGCAATCCCCATGGAAACCGCCACGCTCGCGACCAATCTGAATTTCGTCTGGGTCATGGTCTGCGCGGCGCTGGTATTTCTGATGCAGGCCGGGTTCATGTGCCTGGAAGCGGGGCTGGCGGCGGCCAAGCACTCGATCAATGTCGCCATCAAAAACCTGGCGGACTTCGTCATCGCCGCCATCCTGTTCTGGATGGTCGGCTTCGGGATTATGTTTGGCGACACCCAGGGCGGCTGGTTCGGCTGGGGGGATTTCTTCATCAATGTCGATGATCCCTGGCGGCTGGCGTTTTTCGTTTTCCAGGCAGTCTTCGTCGGCACCGCGGCCACCATTGACTCGGGCGCCATCGCCGGGCGGGCCAAATTTCGCACTTACCTGATTATCTCCGGGCTCATCTCGGCGGTGATCTACCCGGTGTTTGGCCACTGGGCCTGGGGTGGGCTGCTGCACGATCAGGCCGGCTGGCTGGAGGCGCGCGGTTTCAAGGACTTTGCCGGTTCCACCGTGGTGCACTCGGTTGGCGGCTGGACCGCGCTGGTGGGCGTGATGGTGGTCGGCCCGCGCATCGGCAAGTTCAAGGAGGACGGCACCCCGCAGCGGCTGCCGCCGCATAGCATGACCATGGCGGTGCTGGGCGCCTTCATCCTGTTCTTTGGCTGGTTCGGGTTCAACTGCGGCAGCACCCTGGAGGCCACGCCCGACATCGCCATTATTGCGATGAATACGCTGATCGCGGCCTGCTTCGCCTGTCTGGCGGCATCGGCCATTAGCTGGGTGCTCAGCCCACTGAAACGCCCCGAGGTGGAGATGGTCACCAACGGGCTCCTCGGCGGGCTCGTGGGCATCACCGCCGGCTGTGCCTTCGTCGACACCATGGGCGCCATGTGGATCGGGCTAGGCGCTGGCGTGGTGGTCTACATCGGCATCGAGCTGATGGAGAAGGTGTTCAAGCTCGACGACGTGGTCGGCGCCGTGTCGGTGCATGGCTTCTGCGGCGCCTGGGGCACCCTCGCGCTCGGCCTGCTCATTCTGCCCGAGCATCTCGGCGAGCTCAGCCGTTTCGATCAGATCAGCGTCCAGTTCCTCGGCGTGCTGGTGTGCTTCCTGTGGACTTTCGGCGTCGCCTTTTTGGTCATCAAGGGCATCGACATCACCACCGGCGGCATGCGGGTGTCGCGCGAGGATGAGATTCGCGGCCTGAATGTGGCCGAGCATGGTTTCCGCATGTCGCACCTGGACGCCATCGAGGCCATGCATTACATCGGCAAGACGGGCGATCTCAGCAAGCGGGTGGAGATCGAGATCGGCACCGAGATGGGCGAAGTTGCCATGACCTTCAACGACATGCTCGACAAGATCGAGGACGTCGTGCGGGTCACCAACAATGTCGCCCACGGCGATCTGTCGCGCAGTGTCGAGCCGAAAAGCGCGCATGACGTGCTTGGCCATTCAGTCAACGATATGGTCAACAGCCTGCGCGATTTTGTCCAACGGATCGAATCCGTCTCCGGCGGTCTGTCCGGCTCGGTGGCGAACCTAGACGCGTCCAGCCAAGATCTGCACGATGCCAACCAGGACTTGACCGCCAGTATCGAGGAGGTGGTCAGCAACGTCGCCCAGGCGATCGAGCTGGCCAAGACCATGAGCGGGCATGCCGGGGAAGGCTCCGACAGCGTGCGGCAAACCCGCGCCGATCTCGACGCCATCCGCGAGGTACTGCTCAAGCTCAATGGCCAAATCCAGACGCTGGACGGGGAATCCGAGCAGATCAGCCAGTTCACCAGTCGCATCCACAAGATCGCCAACCAGACCAACCTGCTGGCGCTGAACGCGGCGGTCGAGGCGGCGCGCGCCGGCGAGCACGGCCGCGGCTTTGCCGTGGTGGCGGACGAGGTCAAGACCCTGTCCGGCTCATCGGCCAAGGCGGCTCAGGAGATCGAGTCCCTGCTGCACCGCATCCGCGGCAGCATGGGCGAGGCCATCGCCGCATCGCAGGAGACCGATGCCTCCAGCAAGAACATGGCCGAGAACACCGCCCGCGCGCTGTCCGAGTCCTTTGCCAATATCTCCCGCTCGGTCAACGCGATGGCTGAGATGATGAGCACCATTGAAAGCGCCACCCAACGCCAGGATCACTCCAGCCTGCGCAGCCGCGACGCGGTCGAGCAGATCGGCAACATCGGCCGGCAAATGCGCGACGATGCCCAGCAGCTGCTTGATGTTCTGACTTTCTTCCGCGCCGCGGCGGCGGCTCCTTCCGGATGATTGCCGCGATCATCTGGCAACTGGTGGATAATGTCCCGTCTCGGAAGATCAACAGACCGGGCAATCCTCGATGAATCGATGGCAAAGAGCGGGGCTAAACGTTGTTCCATGTGCCATTGCAGGTCATCGGCCAGCATGCAGAGATCGACGTGGCTGCGAATGCGATCATCCGTCTTGTGATAAACCGGGCGAATATCCAGCTGCACTGTCTTGAGATTGCGCAAGGCCTGCTCGAAAAAGTCAGGCTTTTATAGGCGCGCACCACGTCCAAGGTCTTCGTCTGCGTTCTATCGACATCGCTGCTGATCGCCTAGCAGCCAACGAAGCGCTTCTCGCGTTCCACTTTCTCGGTGCTGATCGACCAAGTCAGGCGATGCGGGCAGCATTTTTTCTGTTGCGGATCGGCCTCGATGGCCCATTGAATGAATTTGCCCATCTTGTACTTGGCCAAGACCTTGCCGACACGGGCACCGAACTTCTCGACGGTCGTGGCGCACTTGTAGACAGCGATCTCGGCCAGAGGCTTGATGGAGAGGTCCAGCAGCCGTTGGCGCGTCCGCGACTCGCGCACGGCTTTTCGCGGACCGAACAAGATAAGGTGCCGCTGTTCCAAGGAAGGCTTCTTAAAGTGCGCGGACAGTTCAGACAGTCGATTCTTGATACCCGAAACAAAGCAACGAATAGCGTGGGAAGCGTCTCCACGGCCGTCCTTAGCGAAACAACAGGCTTCATTCTTCGGGGCGGCCGTGACCATGCGCGTTAAACGACCAATGCGGGATCTGGGCAGGTTCGGCGCGCCTCGCCAGTGCCGAGCGCATCAATGGCTTGAATTTCCTCGTCACTGAGCGCGAAGTCGAAGATCGCGCGATTCTCGGCCATGCGCGCGGCCTTGGATGTCTTGGGCAGCGCGGTGCGGCCACTCTGCACATGCCAACGCAGCACCACCTGTCCGGTCGTCTTGCCGTGACGCTCGGCGATGGCGGTGAGGATCGGGTCGCTTAACAGATCAAAGGCACCGCTGGCAAATGGCGCATAAGCGGTGACGACGATGCCCTGCTCGCGGCAGAAGGTCTCGAGCTGCGGTTCGCGACAGTATGGATGGATCTCTACCTGGTTGATGGTGGGCCGGCGCTCAGGCTCGGGCACGTCTTCCATCAGCTGGCGCAGATGCCCGATGGTGAAGTTGGACACGCCTATGGCCCGCGCCGCACCCTTGTCGGCCAGTTCGCAGAAGGTGCGCCAGATGGTCGCGCGCACCTTGCGCGGGAAGTCCGGATCACCGGTGGTGTTCTCACCAAAACTGCCCGGCCAGTGCATCAGCAGCAGATCAACATAGCCAAGGCCAAGATCGTCCAGGGTATCGACCATGTCGTCACGGACCTGCTGGGCGATGTCTTCGACTTTGTCGGCATCCCAGGTGCGACGGTGGGAGATGTTGATATGCGGCGGCGCGGCGGGATGGGCCAGCTTGGTGGTGATGAACAGTTCCTCGCGGCTCAGTTCGCCGCTGGCAAAGCGTTGGCCAAGCAAGGTGCCGAGAATCCGTTCGGTCCCATAGACGCGGGCACCATCAAAGGCGCGATAGCCGTTGTCCAGCGCCAAGCTGATGGCCCGCCATGCCTGCTCCGGCAGAAATCCCTGGAAGGCTGTCCGCCCGACCCAGTCGCCGAAGGCGCAACCAAAGGCCAAGCTCGGCATGGCCACGCCGTTATGCAGGGTGATGGTGCGCAGATCACTTTCGTTATCATTCATGTCGTCGTCCTCAATGGATGGATCAACCTGACCCGAGACGCTAACAGAACCCATGACCATCGACCAAATCACGGCCTTCTTTGGCTGGGCGGCGATCATCAACCGGGCTTGAGATTCCGCGGCTCGAGGAATACCAGAACGAACCGCGCGAAGGCACCGGCCATGTCGGCCAGGCGGCCTTGATTGACCTAGTCGCGCTGCGGCCGCTTGCCAAGCCCGTTCCAGCGATGCCAGGTTGATCAAGCGCTGACGAGCGCTCAGGCTCGCCGCTCAAATCTTCGTCATGGCCGTCGGCTGCCAGCACAGCCATCGCCTTCTTCAACCTCCAGCCAGCGTCTAAGCTGTTCGATGCGGTCCTGGGTCAGGCGCGCCTGCTCGCCGCAGACACACATCGGGTAGATACTTCCGTAGTGCATTTGCTTGTTGTCATCGGGATAGAGTGCTTCAAGCTCGGCATCGCGAAAGGTGATCCAGGCGCGCTGGGACCGCTTGAGCTTGTCCAAGAATTGACTGTCGCCTTGATAGCGCCGGCGGATTTGTTGGTAAACGCGATTGAGTGTCTGGTCAACCTGTTCAAACTCGCCACAAGCCGTCTGATTGAGATCGGCTTGCGTCTGCGCAACGCCTGAGCCGGGCAGTCGTGCAAGAGCAAGTGATGCTTTGGGTCTCCCGTGGTGACTTGGATGCCGTTTTCAGCCCGTCCGGGTTGTTCGATACAGACAACGGTACTCGGCGCCACTCGGCTTGAGTTCACTGGCAAAGAGCGCGATCTGATCGATCCGCATGGTCCGTGATGTCCAGTCGGCGAGTGGCTCAGCCCAATGCCGTGGCGGTTTCAGAAGGTCAGCGACTCAAGGATGGCGATTTCAGCGCGGTGATTGAGGTCGCGCGGCCTGCCCGCCGTGCGAGCAGCGCCTGGGTATCGAGCAGACCAGACAGGGATCCATCAGCCCGCCGTGGCGACAACCAAAGAACCACCCTCGCCAAACAGCAGCGCGACGCCAAGCCACAGCAAGCTCAAACCACCGAGCTGCTTGATCTGGCCCCGCCGTCATTGCAGTGCCATTGACCGATACGATGCGCAATAATGGCGCTACGGACTTGCTGCTGTTCATGCTGTTTCTTTCGGCCAAAAACCCTACGGAGGAAGCGAGAGGGGCTGCCTAACCGCGCTTTGCGCAGTGCGCTACCCCTTCCCGGCCTGATGCCGAGGTCTCTCGCGCTAGATTTTATGATTGTCAGACGATCAAGGCTTTGGATTCTTTGGGCGACCCTCCTACTCTTGGCGTCGGATGCTACCGCTGAGCCAAGCAGTCCGGTCTATCGGTTTTGGCATCCTCACGCGCACAGCTTTTTCTGCACCATCAATGATGCCGAGGCGGATGCGCTGATACTGACGGATGGAAACGGCTGGCGTTTTCAGGGCGCGGCCTGGCAGGCTTACACCAAGGCCGCTCCCGCAACCATCGCCGTGCAGCAATTCTGGAATCCCAAGCTTCAGCAGTTTTTCTATACCGCCGATGCACAGGAGATTGCCGCGATGCAGGCGGCCGGGACAGGCTGGCAGCATCAGGGCGTTGCCTGGTATTCGCCGCCGGTGCAGGCTTTCGCAGGGGAGACCGAAACTAGTCAGACTTTCGAGCCGGTTTTCCGCTTCCTGAACAAGCGCCTGCAGTCCCATCTCTACACGGCCAGCCCGGAGGAAGTGGCACGCATTTTTGCCGAACTGCCCCAGTGGCAGTATGAGCTTGCCGTCTGGTCAACGCCATCGTCACTCTCAAGCCGCATTCTGTCTCTGACCGATATTCACTTCGACCCATTCACTGAACCGGACCTGATTGAAAACCTGGCGATGATGCCGGCTGAGGCTTGGGATGCCTATCTCTCCCGCCGCGCATCGACTGCGCTGCCCGCAACGGGTGAGCCGACCAATTACGCTTTGCTCAATGCCGTGCTGGCCAATGCACGAGTCCGGGTGCCGACCCCGGATTTCATCATCTATTCCGGCGACTTCCTCGGCCATGGTATTTGGGACAAGTTTGATGCCGCCTTCGCGAATGCAACGCCCGCGGAAAGAGACGACTTTATCCTGAAGACAGTCACCTTCGTGACCAAAAAGATCGCCGACACCTTCCCAGGCGTGCCCGTGGTGTTCACACTCGGCAATGTCGATGCCTTCGCGGGCGACTATGCATTGGTTGACGAAGGCGATTTTCTTGCGCGCACCGCCGAGTTATTTCTCCAGGAATGGGTTGGCGATATCGCGGATGCAGGAGAGTTTCTGGCAAGTTACTCGGCCCATGGCCATTACAGTCTGCTGCTACCCAGTCTTGACCGCACCCGCCTGATTTCTTTGAGCTCGGTGTTTTTCTCGCCGCAGCATCCCGATTCCGGCGTCGAAGTGTCAGCCGACGCGCAACTCGACTGGCTAGAAGGTGAGCTGGTGCGCGCCCAGGCGGCTGATGAACGCGTGTGGCTGCTAAGCCATATCCCGCCCAGTGTCGATGTGTATGCCACCTTGAACAGCAACCCGCCCGCAGTGGTGTCCCAATGGCGGGAAGCACCCCTTGCGCGTTTTTTGGATCTCATCCGGGCCTACGCGCCGCTCGTGCTCTTCGGTCAAAGTGGACACACCCATATGGACGACTTCCGGCTGATCAGTCACGCCGAAACCGGTTATTTTCCGGAAGAAAGCCCAGAGCTGATCAAAATCACACCGGCCGTCAGTCCATTATTCGGCAATAACCCCGCCTATCAGGTCTACGGCTATGATCCTGCAAGCGCGCACGTGATCGACCTCGACACCTACTATCTCGACCTTGAACGCAGGACTGCACCGGCTTGGTATACGCACGAATACGACTTCGCAACGGCCTTCGATCTCCTGCCATCGGCTACAGGTTTTGATGAACTCTATCGCAGCTTGCCCACAAACGAGGCACAGCGCGATAACTACCTGCTGTTTTATGGCTCCTCGACGGACGATTCAGCGATGGCCGCTGACTGGCAAGCCTATTGGTGCGGGATAGGTGCTCTCACAGCGACCGAGTACCAACATCAATGCGCCGAGGTGTTGAGGTTAGGACCTGAACCCCGTCCAGGCTCGCCCCAGCGCCCTGCAAGGAGCCCCTGATGCCAGACCTCACAGTTCGTTTCAGCCCGCCCGCCGATTGGTCTCGGCCGCCACGCGTCCACTACTGGGACCGTTGGCCGGATCATGACGCCACAGACTGCGCCACAGAATGGCCCGGTGTAGAGATGACGCCGGACCCCAGACACCACGGCTGGTATCTCTGCCGCTTTGCCGACACCACCCGCGTGCGCCTCGTCTTCAACGACGGCCAGGGCCGGCAGAGCGGCGACCTCGTTTGCGAGCGTAGCGGTTGGTTCGACTTCAACCATCACTGGCAGGACGCCGTACCGCCCGAAGCTAAGATATCATCCCCAAGAGGCGGAGCAACCGCACCGAAATCCAACTCAAAATCGAAGCCGGGACCAGAATCGCGTCCAGCATCGCAACCGACACGCACAACAGCGGATGCCGGCCCGCGCCCGATCGCGGAACGCACCGACTTCCGCGAAGAGACCATCTACTTCCTGCTGACGGCCCGCTTCCACGACAGCGACCCGTCCAACAACTTTTTCTGTCGCGACCGCATCGAGTTCGACGCCGCCGGTAATCCGACCGATCCTCACTGGCGCGGTGACTTCAAGGGGCTGATCCAGCGGCTCGACTACATCGCCGACTTGGGGTTCACGGCCATCTGGATCACGCCGCCGATCGAGAACCGCTCGGGACTCGACTACCACGGCTACCACGGCTACGACTGGACCCGCATCGACCCGCGCCTGGAATCCCCGGATGCGACCTACCAGGATCTGATCGACGCGGCCCACGCCCGGGGTATCAAGATCATCCAGGACGTCGTGGTCAACCACTGCTGCCAGTTCGGCATCCGCGACCAGGTCCATATCGACCATCTGCCCACCAAGTACTATGTCCCGCAGGGCAGCGAGCAGGGCCAGGTCGACCATGGCCCCTACCAAGGCCACCTCGGCAACTACGCCTGGCCCAACCGCGACGATATCGACAACCCCAAGGCCCCGGACTGGTGGCGCGAACGCCACGACCGTGATCCGGCAGGCACCGAGCCGCTGGTTGATCCGAAGACCGGCGAGACGGTGCCGAAGCCTGGGTACGACCCGGGCCGCTTCTTCGGCGTCGACGCCCAAACCCTTGACCCGGACTGGTTCCATCAAGACGGCTTCATCTGCGGCGGCGACTGGGAGAGCGCGCATCCGCTCCAGAACAAGCACCTGGCCGGCGACTGCATCGACCTTGCCACCGAGCGCGAGAACGTCAAGCGCTACCTGATCGACGCGGTCAAGGTCTACCTGGACATGGGCGTCGACGCCCTGCGTATCGACACCGTCAAGCATGTCGAGCGCAATAATCTGCTCGAATACGTCAACGCCTGGAAAGCGCACAAACCCGGGCTCTTCGTCTTCGGCGAGAATCTGGTCAAGGGCTACGGCTGGGGCGACCTGGGCGGCGGCGACAATGGCCCGAGCGAAATCCGCCCCTGGTGGTACACCCGCCTCGGCGACGATCCCCGCGACCCGAACGCCGGCGGCGACTCAGGCTTTCCGCAGCTTGACTTCGGCCTGTTCTCCACCTTCCGCGACACCGTCAGCAAGGGCACCTACGCCGGCACCGGCCAGATCCTGTCCATGGACTGGATCTATGGCGACGTCACCTCACTGGTGACCTTCCTGCAGAACCACGACGTCGGCCCCGACAACGACTTCAAGTACCGCTTCAAGGGCGATCAATGGATGGCCGCCGCGGCCTACAACCTGCTCTGGACGGCCCGCGGCATCCCCTGCCTCTACTTCGGCGAAGAGATCGAATTCATGAAGGGGGCGCCCCAGGATGTCGAGTGCGAGAAGGACTGCCTCTCGTCCACCGGCCGCGCCTACTTCGGCGACCACCTGAGCGATGCCCGCATCGCCGAGACCCAGGCGCATCCCATCTACCGGCACATCCAACGCCTGAACCGCATTCGTCAGGCCATTCCGGCATTGCAGAAGGCGCCCATGACCCAGGTGAACGAATGGGGCGGCGGCATGGCCTTCGTCCGCGATCTGAGCGACCAGGGCAGCTATGCGGTGGTCGGCCTCGCCATCGGCGGTGAGCAGAGCATCGGCATCGACGGCGTCCGCCCCGGCCTGTATCGCGATGCTGTCACCGGCGCCGAGCAGCACAGCGACGGCACCCTGCATTTCGAGGTCAAGGCCAACTCCGCCGGCATCTACGTCCTCGACGGCCCGGGCAAGATCGGCGAGGACGGGGTCTACCTGCGGCCTGATTAGCAAACACTGTTTATCGGTATGGGGTCACACTGCCAGCAATTCCCGTTGAAGAATTATTTGCTTTAAAAACAATGCACTGCATGATTGTGGGAAAAATGTTTTCGTAAACTTTCTCACAGAATCAGGGTATTATCTCGCAAAGCTCAGGTTGCGAGGTAAGAACTGATGAGTGCGCCTTTTGGTCGTCAATCGCTGAGTGCCGCCGGACTGCTGCGCACCGCGCGATCGGTCTTCGGGAAAATCCCGGATGAAGCGGCGAGCGACATCCCGCTGGTCGATCACCTGATGTCCGGTCTGGCGCTGTTCGGACTGAAATACCCCTCCTTGCTGCAATTCGACCAAGACCGCAAGGATGCAACCAAGCGAGCGAATCTGCGCACGCTCTACGGCATTGAGCGCGCCCCGAGCGATACCTGGTTTCGCCAACGTCTCGATGTGATGGACCCCAAGCATCTGCGCCCCTTGTACAAGGCGTTGTTGGCCGCCTTGCAGCGGGGCAAGGGCTTGGAAGGGTTTGCCTATCTGCACGGGCACTACCTGCTCTCGCTCGACGGCACCGGGTACTTCTCCTCACAGAGCATCCATTGCCAGCACTGCGCCGAGAAACACCACCGCGACGGCACCATCACCTACTACCATCAGGCGCTGGCGGCGGTGTTGGTCCACCCCGATCAGCGCGAGGTCTTTCCCTTGGCACCAGAGCCCATTATGCGCGCCGATGGGGCGAAGAAAAACGACTGCGAGCGCAACGCCAGCAAGCGGTTGTTAAGCGATGTGCGTCGCGAGCATCCGCACCTGAAACTCATCGTCATTGAGGATGCCTTGGCGTCCAACGCCCCGCACATCCGCCATCTTCAGGCGTTGAACATGCGCTTCATCCTCGGTGCCAAGGAAAGCGACCATGGCTTTCTGTTCGACTGGGTGGCCAACACCCCAACGACGATCGTGCGCGAGTACAAGGACGAAGACGGCACGCGCCACCGCTTTCGCTCTCTCAACGGTGCCCCATTGAATGAGTCCAATTTTGACCTGGAGGTCAATTTCCTCGAGTACTGGGAGCACGCCCCGGATGGCAAGGTGACCCATTTCTCCTGGGTCACCGACATTCCCATCGACGACACCAACCTGATGACTTTGATGCGAGGAGCCCGCGCCCGCTGGAAAATCGAGAACGAAACCTTTAACACCCTGAAAAATCAAGGCTATCACTTCGAGCACAACTTCGGTCACGGCGATCAACACTTAAGCACCGTGCTGATGCATCTGATGATGCTGGCGTTTCTCATCGACCAGATCCAACAACGCTGTTGTCGGCTGTTTCAAACCGCAATGACAGCGGCGCAGAGCAAGATCCGGTTGTGGGATCAGCTACGCCATCGCTTCAATCTCTGCCTGATCCCAAATTGGGAGGCCCTGTATCGCTCCATCTTCGATCCGCCCAAACTCGTCCTGACCTGGGATACTTCCTAGACGACCGCCGTGACCGAGCGCTCGTGTGATGATGTTCAGGGGATAACCAACAGCCAGCTTGCACCATCACGGCTTACCCGTGAGGTTTTCCTCTGCCCAGGGGTTTCGCAACGCTCGCTCAATCGACGGGCGCGCGACCGAATGGGGAGCAGCGGGAATTGCTGTCACACTGCCCCAGTGCTTGCGTTCACTCATCGGCGAGAATGGCGAGCTGAGTCTTCTCATTGCGAAGGGCCGCGTCGCCCAATGTTGGCGCACAGAGCACCGCGTTTGCCGCCGAATCACCATCATTAGAGGTGCTGGAGATGCTTCACCCCAATCAGTTCCGCGTCATGGAAGCCTGGGTGGCTTTCAATTTGAACGAAGCGCCGATTCACACCGAGCACGACGGTGATTTCAATGTCGTCGCGCTCATGGACGCGGCCAGTTGCTTTCTGCTCAGCTCCGGTTTTATCTCGACTGGACAGTCCGAGATGACGAAAGCCGAGGCGCTGCGCGCACTTGAAGATGCCTGGTCACACAAACAAGACTTCCCACAGCAGCTCATGGTATCTAGCGGGCAGAGACTGAACCAACTTTGGGCGGAAGCACAAAACCTAGGCATCGAGGTAATTGAAGTGTCGGAGGACGAACTGCAGCCGTTGATCTCAGAGGCCAGAGAGAGTTTCAGGGAGCACTTTGCTGCTGGCCGCTTGCATTGATTGTGGTCCAAATGCCTTTTCCCGTTGGTCGAAATCCCGCTTGGCCAAGGTCCGTCAGCCAACCCGCACCGAAACGCGACTTATCAATGCGGCCACTTCCACCTCCCCGGATAATCCTGAGCAAATTGATCGGAAACAGTGACGCGGAGGTTCCAACATGCCCAAGCAACAACGACACAATATGGGAGCGGGCGGCGCTTGCATCTGCCCGAAGTGCGACTATCGCAGTGCGCATCGTGCGGGCATCCCCTGCCAAGACGAGCGCTGCCCCGATTGCGGCACCAAGCTGCTGCGCGAGGGCTCTTACCACGACCAACTGCTGCAACAGAAGCGCCAACACTAGGGTCTGGCCACCATGCAAGTTTATCTGGACTGCTGGCCCTGCTTCCTGCGTCAGGCGCTGAGCGCGGCCCGCCGCGCTGGGGCCTCGGCTGAATTGCAGCGCGCGATCTTGGAAGAGACCATGACCGCCTTGCGCGAACTTGGCAGCGATGCGACCCCACCGGAGATGGGCGAGCGCATTCATCGGCTGGTGCGCGAACGCGCGCGGGCACCCGACCCTTACCTGGAGGTGAAACGCGAGGCCACTGGACAGGCTCTGGCCCTGCTGCCGACGCTGCGGCAGAGGGTTGAAGAGTCCGATGATCCTCTCCACACAGCGGTGCGCATCGCCATCGCCGGCAACATCATCGACCATGGTGTCGCCGAGACCTTCGACTTGGAGGCGACACTGGAACGGGTGCTTCAGGCCACGCCGCCGATCGACGATCTGCAGGTGCTGCGCGAGGCGCTGGAACGGGTGGATGACGTGCTGTATCTGGCCGACAACGCCGGCGAGACGGTCTTCGATCGTGTGCTGATCGAAACGCTGTCTCTGCCCGTGCGCTATGCCGTCAAGGCCGGCCCGGTGCTAAACGATGCCACCCGCGAGGAAGCCGTCGCCGCCGGCCTGGACCAGGTCGCGGAGATCATTGACACTGGTTGCGACGCCATGGGCGCGCCCTTGGGTCTGTGCTCGCCAGACTTCCGCGATCGCTTCAACCGCGCTCGGCTGATCATCGCCAAGGGCCAAGCCAATTACGAGACGCTGCGCGGGGTAGATGCGCCCATTTGCTTCCTGCTGCAGGCCAAGTGCTCGGTGATTGCCGGGGATATCGGTGTCCCGACGGGCAGCGTCATCATTCAGGCGAGCGCCGCGCTGTATGATGCCGCTTCCTAACGCTCATGGTCACGGCCACCCCGGAGGATGAAGCCTGTTGATTCACGGTAATCGCTCTGACAGACACAACAAACCATCCGCATCAAGGCCAACAGGAGATTCGCTGATGTTCATCGTGATCAATCGCGTCGCTGTCGTCGAGGACTTCGCCGAGATGTTCGAGGACCGGTTTCGCCACCGCGCGGGTCAGATCGACAAACAACCGGGTTTTATCCGCATGCAGGTGCTCAAACCCCAGACGCCCGACACGCCCTATCTAGTGCAAACCACCTGGCATGATCGCCAGGCGTTCGAGGCGTGGGTCGGCTCGGAGGATTTTAAAGTCGCCCACGGCAACCCGATGCCAAAAGAGGCCTTTAGCGGTGAGGGCAGGATCGAGATGTTCGAGGGGATCATCGATTCCGAGGTGGCTGACTCGCCATGACGACGTCGAAGGATCAATCGAGCCCCAGATAGGCCAGACAGTCGGCGGACAACTCCTGTCGACAACGACTGAGAATCCGCGCCTCCTGATCGCCGGTCAGCTGGGTTGTGTGATCGCCGGTCTGGCCTTTGCGGATGAAGCCGCCGGGGCGAAACATCGGACTGCCATCGGCGTTGCGCCCGGCGAAGCGCTGGCTGTTTGCCTTCATCCAGGCGAAGGAAGACAGCTGCACGGTTTGCTCAAGCGTCTGTGGCGTCACGGGCCAGCCGAGAAACGTGGCGATCCGTTCAATTGCGCCCGGCAGGTCGGCCTTGAGATCGCTGTAGCGCAGCATCAGCAGGTTGTCGCGCTCGCGCCGAGGCCACCAGCTGCCCAGATTACGAAACCAGGCGCCGAAGGCGAGCCAGTCCTCCACATGGACCTCCAGACTCGCGGGTCGCTCCAATCCGTGAGCGGCGAGCGCGCTGTCGGTCATGTCCATCAGGTGATGGTAGAAGCTGACGCAGCAGTCGCGCGGATCGCGCACCGTCAGAATCAGGCGTGCGATCTCGCGGCCCGGGGTCTGCTCCCAGGTACAATGGGTCTTGAACAGCCGCGGATCGGGGCGCGCTGCAAAGCCCGCCAACACCTGTTGCCAGGTTTGGGGCGGACGCTGGCGTTCCAGCCAGGGCACCACCGTATCGATGTCCTCGAAGGTGTCATCGCTGCCGGTGCGCAGTTGATGCAGAATCTGCTGCATCCAGGTGGTTCCGGCCTTGGGTGCCGTGGTGATCAGCACATCGCTCGGGCGTGCCTGAAAATGGGCGAGTATCCAGGGATCATGCAGCGGATGGGGCTCGCCCCAATGTGCATCCGGTGGCGCGTCGGATGGCTCGGGCCGCGCCAAATCGATTGTGCCAACGGATGGCTGCGTGGTCATGTCATGCGTTTCCTGAAAATCTGAACAAGCGTATCACGCAGAATCATCTCACGGAGAGACCCTATGTGGGACCAACGCTTCGACCGTGAAGACTATCTCTACGGCACCGAGCCGAGCCAGTTTCTCGCGGCCCAGACGGAGCGCCTGCGCCCCGGACAGCGAGCTTTGGTCGTCGCCGATGGCGAGGGGCGTCATGCCGTCCATCTCGCCGCGCTCGGGCTACGCCTATGAGCAGGGTGCGGCCTTTTAATAATGTGATTATCCGAAACAGGCGGCACCGAATTGATCAATTCGCTGCCAAAATTGCTGCCAGCGCCCGGTCGTTTGGCTCAGCGCCCGCGGGCTGAGTACAATCCCGGCGCCTTTGGTTTTCCAGCGCATGCCCGATGCGCAAAGTCGCTGCTTGACCAGCGTCTTGCAGGCGGCTTCAGTCACCCCTGAACCGATGGGAAGATGCTCGGCGAGGAAACCGGGGTAGTCCATCTGGTGGCGATGGTTGGTGAAATAGGTCCAAGCGCGGCGCACGCCTTCGCGAACCGCTTGGGATAAGCCGCGTTTCTCCCCCAATCGTTCGGCCTCATTGATGAGGGCATCAACGGCGTGCGGATCATGCTTGAGCCGATGGGCCTGGTCGTGGCGGTATCGCTCCCGCGCGCCCTGATCTTTGCGTGCCGGGTAACGGGCTTGAGCGAGCAGGGCCAGATACTCGCTGGCATGATAGAAGTCGATGAGTTGTTGCTCGGTGTGTTGGGTCAAAAATGACCAATTGGCAGCGGCCCCGTCAGCGATGCCGATGAAGCGCGCGTCAGGGTAATGCTGTTTGGCGGCAGTGATTTCGCGGGTCAGCCGTTCCGTGAAGGTCTGTTTGCCGTATTCGGGCGCGGCGGCCAGGTAAATGGTGTGCTGACGCTCCCCCGCCGTGTCGTAGAACGACAGCGCACCGACCATGGCTTCGCGATACCCGCTGCTGTCGGCCATGGGAATCATGGCGCCATCCAAGCTCACGGCCACCGTCGTGATCGCCTGCGCCAACGCGGGCAGTTCATACGTCCAGGTTTCTTCCTTCGCCATGGCGATGGTGCCGACCCATTCGCCGACATGCTGGATATAAGAGCGCGCGACGCAGCGTCCGTGATTGTCCGCGAGATCGCGTTGCACCGAGCCCGCATTGAGTTGGGCGTACTTGTGACTGATCTGGCGGGCGAACAACGGCGTTGCCCCGCGCACGATGCGCGCGGCGGTCTCCAGCGGACAATAAATCCGCCCGCCACGCGAGGTCTGATAGACATAGCGCTCGACGCTGACAGGCCCATAAGGCGTTTGGTATTCCTTCGGATCGCGGGCGCGCGCAGTCAGCTTGATGTCGCCCACGCGAATCGGGCTCCCGTCGGTATCAAAACGCCCCAGTGCCTCGACTGTCGCACAGCAGCCAACTGCGTTGGTCGCCTGCTGAATCTGCTGTTCCATCTCCTGCAAGCTGCCATGCAACGGCAGGCTCACTTCGATGGTGATCTCTTCCCCCGAACGCCGGACAACCGTGGCCATGATCGCTCCTCGCCTCATCATTTACAGAGACTTAAAGCATACTCCTCGAAATAACATCTTGTCGAGGCCGCACCCTATGAGCATGCCTTCGCCAAGCAGTGGAACGCGATGAAGGGCTACCATTTCCTGATGCGTCTGGCGCACCTCATCAACACCCTGGCGCGCTTCTCCAAGCAGCTGGCGGCGCTATTCGTGCAGCTTGGGGTGCAGGCCACCATCGGCTTCATCCGCAATACCCTCACCGGCCCTTGGCTCGACCCCGCCGTGGTGGAGCAGCGCCTGCAGCGACCGTTTCGATTAAGTCTGCTCTGAGCTCACTGCCTGCAGTGAGACGACCGCTTGCCCATCGCGCAGGCGGCGGCTTCCTATGGCCAACCAGTCCTCAAGCGGCTATTTCCGCTTCGGAAGATTCCGTCACAAGGGCACCAATGTTGGGTTTTCACCTGAGTCGGCGCAAAAACACTCGCCATCCCTCGCTAAGCACCTCGGTCTGGAAAGTCGTGCGTCAGGGCTGCCGTCGCGGCGCTACGCTTGCCCCCCAAAGAATTCTTCTCTTAAATGCGCAATCTGGTGCATGCGCTGATGCAAAATGGTTACGATACCTGTCAAGTCCCCGCAGATGGGTAGCCCTTGGGCCGGTTCGTTTGGCCCCTGACCGCATGCGCTTTTTGAATCTTTGTTGGTGGAGATCCCTTCCATGTCCGCAATTGCTGAACAGTTACCTTTCGACGCTGAGGCGTATCTTGCCTGGGAGGAGGAGCAGCCGGAGAAGCATGAGTATTTTCAAGGTGAGGCATTTGCCATGGTAGGGGCGCGGCAGGAGCATGTTTTGGTTTCGTTGAATTTTGCCGCTGCGCTCAAGCAGCGCTTGCGTGGCGGCCCTTGCCGGACCTATGTCGCGGACATGAAGCTGCGGGTGGCGGCGGCGGATGCGTTTTTTTATCCGGATGTGATGGTTTCTTGCGATGCCCGTGATCATGCCGCAGCGCTTAGTCTGGAGCATCCGCGTTTGATTATTGAGGTGCTCTCGGCGCGGACCGAGGCCTTTGACCGTGGTGCGAAGGCTTCGGCGTATCGCCTGTTGCCGTCGCTGCGCGAATACGTGGTGGTGGACATTGGCGCACGCCGGCTGGAAGTCTACCATCGCACCGATCAGGGCGATTGGCACTTGCGCGACTGCCGCCCGGGAGATGGCGCCTGCCGGTTGGAGTCGCTGGAGCTGGAGTTGCCGTTCACGGAGATTTTCGAGGACCTTCCGCCGCTTGGTTCTGAGCCGGAAGCCGAATGAGGCATTGATTGCAGGCAGCGTGCGGTAACCAGAAACCCGATGCTCAAGCAACTCCGTGCTAGTCAACCTGCCTGGTTATTCCATCTGGAAGGTCGAGGGGGGAGCCTACTGAACATTTGAGCGGGTTCTTTATAGCGATAGGATGTGAAGCTCAATACCACGCGATGACCAGCAGAGCGCAAAATCCTGCACGAGTATCGGGTTGGCTCCCACAGGCGCGGCGTTGTCCATCGCCTAATTGCAACCGCCGGCCGCCGGGGATGGCGGTCGAGTTGCTGGTAATCCACAACATCAGTCTGCCGCCTGGGGACTTTGGTGGTCCTTGGGTCGAGCAGCTGTTCTTGAATCAGCTCGATCCGGCGGGACATCCCTACTTTCAGACCATCGCTGGGCTGCGCGTTTCAGCGCATTTGCTGATCCGTCGGAGTGGCGAGGCGCTGCAGTTTGTCGATCTGGGTGATCGCGCCTGGCATGCAGGGGCCTCACGCTTTCAGGGCCGCGAGAATTGCAATGATTTTTCTATTGGAATCGAGTTGGAGGGGACGGACAGCTGCCCTTTCACCGATGCGCAGTACGGGCGCCTTGTTGCTCTGACGCGGACGATTCTGCGCGCCTACCCGGCCATTGGACCTGGGCGGGTGGTCGGGCATGAGCATATCGCGCCCGGTCGCAAGACTGATCCTGGGCCTTGCTTCGACTGGGAGCGCTATCTTGGGACGGTTTTCGGACCGGAGGCGCTAACGGCTGATCTGCCGGTATTTTGTGGTGCGCACGACAGTGAGAGATGCTGACGTCGCCATGGTCATCGCGCCATTGTGCCCGGCAGGCGTGCGATAATGCTGGCTGAATCCTTGTTTGAAATGCTAGGGAGCGTCTCAGAATGCCTGCACAACAGGTTAAAAAGGTCGTGCTCGCTTATTCCGGCGGGCTTGACACTTCGGTAATTCTCAAATGGCTGCAGCAGGAATATGGCTGCGAGGTGGTCACCTTCACCGCTGACATCGGCCAGGGCGAGGAGCTTGAGCCGGCGCGCGCCAAGGCTCAGGCGGCGGGGGTGAAGGAAATCTACATTGACGATCTGCGCGAGGAGTTCGTGCGCGATTTCGTCTACCCCATGTTCCGCGCCAATGCGCTTTATGAGGGCGAATATCTGCTCGGCACCTCCATCGCACGTCCGCTGATCGCCAAGCGTTTGGTCGAGATCGCGCGGGAGACGGGCGCCGATGCCATCTCTCACGGCGCCACCGGCAAAGGCAACGACCAGGTGCGTTTCGAGCTGGGCGCCTATGGGCTAAATCCGGAGATTCAGATCATCGCGCCCTGGCGCGAATGGGATCTGCTCTCGCGCGAGAAGCTGCTGGCCTACGCCGAGCAGCACGGCATTCCGGTGGAAATGAAGCGCGAGGGTAACAAGTCGCCCTACTCCATGGACGCCAACCTGCTGCACATCTCCTACGAGGGCTATGATCTGGAAGACCCCTGGGTCGAGCCGGGTGCTGATATGTGGCGCTGGACGCGCGATCCGCAGCAGGCACCGGATGCCCCGCAGGAGATCGAACTGCGCTTTGAGCGCGGCGACATCGTCGCCATCGACGGCAACCCCATGAGCCCGGCGCAGGTGCTCGCGGAACTCAATCGCATCGGCGGCGAGCATGGCATCGGCCGCGCCGACATTGTTGAGAATCGCTATGTCGGCATGAAATCGCGCGGCTGTTACGAGACCCCCGGCGGCACCATCATGCTGAAGGCGCATCGGGCGATGGAATCGCTCACGCTCGACCGCGAGGCGGCGCACCTGAAAGACGAGCTGATGCCCCGCTATGCCAGCCTGATCTACAACGGCTATTGGTTCAGCCCGGAGCGGAACATGCTCCAGGCCGCGATTGACCAGACCCAGCAGGTAGTCAATGGCGAAGTACGGCTAAAGCTCTACAAGGGCAATGTATTGGTCACCGGCCGGCGCTCAGCGAGCGACAGTCTGTTCGATGCCAGCATCGCCACCTTTGAGGAAGACGCCGGCGCTTATGATCAGGGCGACGCAACCGGCTTTATCCGGCTGAATGCGCTGCGCCTGCGGGTGGCTGGGCGCAAGGGGCGGCTTTAGAGCTGATCTCGCGGCTGGGTTTGCTTGATCGCCGCCGTCGGCCCGGCCAAGCGCTAATGCACGCGCGGCAGGTCCGACGGCGGCTGGCCGCGGGCCTGGAGCTGGTCGAATGGGTCCTCTGCCATGCGCTTGCGTCCGACATCGCGCAGGCGTTGCAGATAATCCTGCCACAGCGGTTGCCAGCCGCGGCCGAGTTTGTACAGGTAGGCCCAGTCGAACAGCCCGGACTTGTGCCCGTCATCGAAGAAGATTTTCACGGCATAGTTGCCGATTGGCTCAAGATTGGTGATCTTCACCTCCTCTTTGCCAATCTGAAGTTTGGCCTGATCCGGCGTGTGGCCGCGCACCTCGGCCGAGGGTGAGTAGACGCGCAGATATTCGCACGGCAGGCGGTAATGGGCGCCGTCGTCGTAGATGATCTCGAGCACGCGGGATTGGCTGTGCAGCTGAATATCGGTCGGGCGTGGGTTTTGCTCCATCGGTTTGGTCTCTGGCAATCGGTCAATGCGGCCAAGATGCGGACGATCAGGGGATTTGCCAAATATCCAATCGAAAAGCCGAGATTCCCTGCCGTCAGGGAATCGTTTGGCTGGAGCAAGCAGCTGTTAGGGATTTGGTCGGCTTTGCCTTCTCAATCCGCTGCCTCAACCCGCTGCCGCCAACTTAACCTGATGCGGACAGGCGGCGCCCGTTGTGCTCATTTCGGGCCAGCCGCAGGTGTGGCGGGCGACCAGGCCTGCAAGCATGTCGAGGTGAGCGAGGGCGTCGTTGAGGCAGGGGATATAGTAGTAATCTCCGCCGCCGGCCTCGAGGAAATAGCGGCGGTTTTCGACGTCGATTTCTTCAAGCGTCTCCAGGCAGTCGGCAGAGAAACCGGGGGCGATAACATGGACGCTCTTGACGCCATCGCTGCCCCAGAGCTTGAGGGTCTCATCGGTGTATGGCTGCAACCATTCGTCGCGGCCGACGCGCGACTGGAAGGAGACCAGCCAGCGGTCTTCATCAAGCCCGAGGCTGTCGGCGACCATGCGCGCGGTTTTCTGGCAGTGGCAGTGGTAAGGGTCACCGGCGGTGAAGTAGCGCTTTGGAATACCGTGAAAGGTGAATAACAGCCGCTCGGGCTCGCCCTTCTCGGCCCATGCTGTGCGGATGCTCGCGACGAGGGCGTCGATGTAGGCGGGATCATCGTGGTATTGGTTGACGAAGCGTAGCTCGGGCAGCCAACGCCAGGTGCTGAGCTCTTCGGTCACGGCATCGAATGTAGACGCCGTGGTAGTGCCTGAGTACTGGGGATAGAGCGGCAGCACCAGCAGGCGGCGCACGTGGTCGGCCTTGAGCCGCTCGAGTGCCCCCGAGACCGATGGGTTACCGTAGCGCATGGCGAGCTCAACGCGCACACTTGATCCGACGCGCTGGGTGAGACGTTGTTGCAGCCCCGCAGCCTGGCGCTGGGCGATGTCGAGCAACGGCGAGCCGCGATCAGTCCAGACCGCCTGATAGGCGCGGGCGGAGCGCGCTGGGCGCACGCGCAGGATGACGCCGTGCAGAATAAACCACCACAGCGGGCGCGGAACCTCGACCACGCGCGGGTCATTCAGAAACTCGGCAAGATAGCGGCGCACGGCATTCGGGGTGGGTGCGTCCGGGGTGCCGAGATTGAGCATTAGCACGCCGAGCTTCTCCGGCATGTCATGCTGAAAATCGACAACGTTCTTGTATTTCATTCGGCGTCCTCTGCGTCGAGCTCGTCTTTGAGGTAATCATACAGGGTACGGAAGCGCAGCGGGTCGAGTTGGCCGAAGACCGGATCGGCCGCGCTGGGCGCCTGCGCCTCGAGGCGCACCCAGTCGTCGGTGGACAGCAACTCGCGCGCGGCGGGAAACACCCGCGCTTCTTCATCGGCAATGTGCGTGCGCATCAGTGAGATCATTGCTTGGCCCTGCTCCGCCACGGTATCGCGCGACAGCACTTCCTCATGGACGATACCCTCGATCGCGTCGCGAAAGGCGCGGTTCATGTCCTCGAGTTGCTGGTGCTGCGCGCTCAGCGAGTCGAGGGCCTGCTGCAACGCAACGGCATCGATTCCCGTCGGCTGCGCGGTTGCTGAAAGCTCCCCGCTCTGCGGTGGACTGTCGGTGCCGGACCCGGCGCCGGGCGCCGTCTTGCTGATCGCCTCCCCCATCGCAGCGAAAATGAGTTCTTCGCTGCGATGGTGGACCTGGTCGGCATAGTCGACGACATATTCCAGCAGCTCGCACATCAACTCATAGTCGGGCTCCTCGCCGCCATGAAAACGCGCAACCAGACCCTCAAGCAGCGTCATGATGCGCCCGAAGCGGCGATGATCACGGGTCAGCCGATTGATTAGCGCACTCATCACCACCCTCCCCTTTCTTGACCACTCATCGCAACCCCGGCAGACGGGATTGCAGTTGGCGCCAGAGCCAGCCGGCGCGTTCGGGCTGGCCCAGGGCGTTGCTTAGAATATCCGGATCAACCAGCTTCCAGCGAATGCGCGAACGTGCCCAGGTGCGACCGCAAAACAGCAGACGATCGCCGGGCTGCACAAGGGTATCAGGCTCAGGCAGCAAGTCGAGCCGCCCTTCGCGCTGATGCAGCAGCGCGATGGCGGGCAGCGTGGCGCCGGGATCGCGCAGATCCGCCAACAGATCGGCGAGCCGTGGTTTGAGCCCATCGCGGGCGGCGTCTAGCAGCGCGGGGGCATCCTCTGCGTCGATACGATGTTCCCAGACTTCGGGCACGCTGTCTTGCAGGAGGGCCGCGACCCTGCTGACCAGCGCGCAGGCCCAGGCTTCGTCCTGATTGCGGGCGAGGTCAAAAAATTGGCTCAACAGCGGCAGTCTGAGCAGAGTGCGAATGCGGTTGGCCACGATCAGGCTCGGGTGCATGCGAATGTCCGCATCGACGGCGCGAAAGAGGTCCTCATTGACCATGTTATTTTCCCGCACTACCAGATAGAGTTCCGGATTCATTGCGCGCGCGGTCATGATAATCGATAGATTATTGGCGTCGCTGTCGGTGCCGGCAATCAGCCCGACCGCATCGCGGATGCCGGCTTGCTCCAGGGTTTCAGCCTCGGTGCCGCGGCCGTGAATCCAGGCGGTCGGCGGCATGCCGGTGCGATCGGGGCGGGATTCGATCACCATCAGCTCGCAGTCGAGCCCTTCAAGCTCGCGATAGACCGCCTTGCCGAAACGCCCGAAGCCGCACAGCACCCAGCGCCCGCCGGCCGGCGGCTTGCGCGGCTCACTAAGCTGGGCATCGCGCAGGGCGCCGAGCCAGTCGTTGAGAATGGTCAGGCAATGTGCTGTGAGGGCGGCGCGCAGATAGACCGCGAAGATCTCAAACGGGTTAAGCACATAGTTGGTGTCGAACGACAACATGTTGGCGGAGATGTCATTCGAGTCCGAGCGGCAGATGACGGTGACCTCGGGATGCAGCAATTTCGCCGCCAACGCCACCTTGAGATTCACCTCGTTGGATGACGTCAGGGCCAGCACTGCCTGGCACTTGTGATGGCGCATGCCGCCGCTGAGCAAGACATCCGGGGACTGAGCATCCGCTTGCAGGGATGGCACGAATTCGCGCAGCTTCTCAAGCTGCAGGCCATTGATGCGCTCGCGGTCGGCATCAATCACCACCGCCCGCCGGCGCTCGCTAGTGAGTGCGCGCACCAGATCGCGACCGGTCTGACCGTAGCCAACAATGAGGAAAAAGGGCGTGGAGATGCGCCTGACACTGGCGGCAAACCGTCCCTCGGCCAGCGCCCGCTGCAGGCTTTCGTCCTGCAGCAGGGCAATCAGCGAGCCGACGGAGTAGAGCCACACGGTTACGCTGGCATAGATGCAAAACACCGTCCATAGCCGCTGTGCGTCGCTGAACTCTTGCGGCAGCTCGCCAAAGCCAATGGTGGTGGCCATGTAGCTGACGAAGTAAAAGGCGTGGAAAAATCCCAGATACCAGACATTGCCGTCGGCATCTCGCCCGGGAATCAGGACCAGACCGAAGACCGCGATGCTGTAAACCACCACCAGTGCCAGCAGCGGTTTGCGCATGCGGCGCAAGATCAGGAAGTAGATGTTATCCATCGGCCCCCTTAAGCAAAGGCAGCGTGGAAAGGCAGCGCGGATTGCTGGCGCGGTGAGGAGACTGGCGAGGCGACTAGCGCCGCAAGGTCACGGTTTCCACAACCAGCAGCACCACGGAGATGACATTGGCCACCATGGCGCCCCCTGCGAGCGAGACGATGCTGGACATCACGCCCGGAGTCATGCCGGACTCCCATACATGGGCTGCCAGAATCCAGATGATGGCAGCGCCGATGAGCTGCAGCATGGCCACCAGCCCGGTGGCCAGCAGCATGGCATCCACCTGGCTGCGGTCGCCGAGCTTCATGATCAGGGCGACGGCGTTAACAATGAACAGCAGGACGAATTCCCGCACGTGATGATGCGCTGGATTGTCGATCTCCCCGACAAAAAAGCCGAAGTTCAGCGTCAACGCCAGGAAAATAAAAAACCCGAAGACGACCTTTTCAAGATTCATCGCAAGCTCTTTTTAAGATTCAAGACATCAGGCCGCGCTTGGGGACTCCGCGCGCGTTTGGGCGGTCCAGTGCAGCACGAGGTTCAGCATACGCACGGTGGCGCCAATGGCGGCGAACACCTGGTTGGCATGCACGCCACGGGTTTTGAACTCACGCCCGCTGCCGCTTTCATCCAGCCAGCTGATGGTGCATTCGGTCAGCGCATCGCTGCGCCCGCCTTTGGGGATGCGCACTTCATAGTCGGCCAGGGTCGGCAGCGTCACACCCAGACGCTTGACGATGCGGGAAAGAGCATTATTGAAGGCATCGAAGCCGCCATTGCCGCTGCCGGTTGCGGTCATCAGCTCACCGTCGATGCACAGCTTGATGCTGGCGGTGGATTCAAGCCCCAAGCTACCGGACACATGGCAGGCGAGCAGCTCGGCGTGGTCGTAGTCGCGGCTTTCGAGCACCTCGGCGATGATGAAGGGCAAGTCCTCAGCCGTGATGGTCTTTTTCGAATCCCCCAGCTCAACGATGCGCTTGAGCACCTTGCGCTGATTCTCTTCCGACAGAGTGATGTCGAGCCGCTCGAGATTCTTGCTCAACGACGCCTTGCCGCTTAGCTTGCCCAGTGCATAGGTGCGCCGACGGCTGAAGCGCTCGGGCGAGAGCTTGGTGTGATAGAGGCGTCCCTTGTTGTCGCCGTCAGCATGGATGCCAGCCGTTTGGGTAAACACATCGCTGCCGATGATGGGCGCGTTATCCGACACCCGTTTGCCGGCGAAATACTGCACCAGCTCACTTGCCCGCACCAGATGGGATTCGTCGATGCCGAGCGTCAGGCCGAGCTGATCGCGCAAGTTGACGACGACTTCCGCCAGAGACGCATTGCCAGCACGCTCGCCCAGGCAGTTGACCGTGCAGTGCACCGCAGCGGCGCCGGCGCGCGCGGCGGCGAGCACATTGGCGGTCGCCAGCCCGTAGTCGTTGTGCGGGTGAAAGTCAAACAAACAGCCGGGAAAACGCGCCATCATGTCGCGCATGGCCGCGAAGACGCCCTCTGGTGTCATCACGCCCAAGGTATCAGGCAGCATGAAGTGGGAGATGCCGGCATCCTGCAATCTTTCCATGAGCTCAAAGACATAGGCCGGATTATCGGCATAGCCGTTGGACCAGTCCTCAAGATACAGATTGACCTGCAGCCCTTGCTCCCGAGCAATACCGACGGTTTCGCGCACATCGGCGGCGTGCTCTTGCAGTGTCTTACCCAGTTGGGTGCGGCAGTGTTTCTCGCTACCCTTGGCCAGTAGGTTGATCACCGAGCCGCCAGCGGCGCGAATCCATTCCACGCTCTTGCCATGATCGACAAAGCCTAGCACCTCGATGCGCCGGTCGAGGTCTTTCGCGCGCGCCCAGTCGACCATGGCCGCCACGGCGCCCTGTTCGCCCTGGGATACGCGCGCCGAGGCGACCTCGATGCGATCAACGCGCACCTGCTCAAGCAGCACCTTGGCGATATTGGTTTTCTCGTCGCGCGAAAAAGACACACCCTGAGTCTGCTCGCCGTCGCGCAAGGTGGTGTCGAGAATCTGGATGGATTGGCTAGCCGGGGTCTGCGGCAGTGTGCCCTCGGGCTTCAGCATGGCGTCGGACATCAGCGCGTCTGCGACAAGGTTGACTTGAGCCGCTCGCGCACGGCGTCGGTTTCGGCCGCGATCTCCTCGCAGCGCGCTTCGCGCTCCAGCAGTCCTTGCAGGCAGGGCGGCGGCGGTGCGTCCATGCCGATAGCCTCGTGCACCGCCTCGTTGAACTTGGCCGGATGCGCGGTTGCCAAACAGACCGCATCGGGCCAGGCTGCGGCTGCCCGCACGCCAACGGCTGTGTGGGGACAGAGCAGGTAGTCCGCCTCCTGATAGGTGGCGCGCATCTGCTCTAAGGTGTCAGCGTCGCTGACCGCCGTCGCGGCAAAGTCCGCGCCCGCGCGCGCATGCTCGGCGGTACTGAACTCAATCCGCCCATCGCGCTGCATGGCGGTCACGCGGGCACTGACCGCGTCGGCGTCCTCATCGAGCAAATAGTAGAGATAGCGCTCGAAGTTCGAGGCAAATTGGATATCCATCGCCGGGCTTAGGGTGTGATGCACCTGGGTAACCGAGTAGATGCCATGATTTACAAAACGCGTGAGGATATCGTTGCGGTTGGTCGCCAGAATGAGTCGTTCCACCGGCAAACCCATGCGCTTGGCCAGATATCCGGCGAACACATCGCCGAAATTACCCGTCGGCACCGCGAAACTGACGCGGTGGTTGACATCGCCACCGCTGAGCCGCCCCCACGCGTAAAAATAGTAAACCGTCTGCGCCAGAATGCGCGCCCAGTTGATGGAGTTGACCGCTCCGAGGCGGTAGCGGGTTTTGAAGTCGAGATCGCTAAACAACGCCTTGACGATGCGCTGAGCGTCATCGAAGGTGCCGCGCACCGCCAGGTTATGGACGTTCTCATCCAACACTGTCGTCATCTGGCGTTCCTGCACCGGTGACACTCGGCCCTTGGGATGCAGGATGAAAATCTGGATGCGCTCCTTGCCGCGCACCCCAGCGATGGCGGCGGAGCCGGTATCGCCCGAGGTGGCGCCGATGATATTGAGCTGCTCGCCGCTGCGCGCCAGAAAATGCTCGAACAGATTGCCGAGAAACTGCAGCGCCACATCCTTGAAGGCGGCCGTGGGCCCATGGAAGAGTTCGAGAATGTGCCTGTCGCCCGCCTGCGCCAGCGGTGTAATCTCGGGATGGTCGAAGCGCGCGTAAGAGCGCTCCACCAGCGCCCCAAGCTCCGCCGCAGACAGGTCATCCCCGACAAAGGGCCGCATCACCTCGCAGGCCAGGTCTTGAAAACCCAGCTGCGACCATGCGCGCGACTGCTCCGCTCCGATCCGCGGCAGCAATTCTGGAACCAGCAGACCACCGTCGGTCGCCAGCCCCATCATCACTGCTTCGGCGAAGCCAACGGGCTCGACGCCGCCTCTGGTACTGAGATACTTCATAAAGACTCGTAATGAACGATTTGCCAATCCGTGCGATCCCCGGCGCCCGGAACATAACCTCGCGGGAGCCTTCGGGCAGTCAAATTAAGGCAAAGCGCGGATCAGGGCAACCTGAGCCACTGCGAAACGCAAGTTAGCTGGCAGTTCCCGGCGAAGACCAGCCGGGTATGATGCACAGTTTCCGCTCTCACCGCGAACTTGCAAGCGAGACCTCGCGAGATGAAATCTGCCAACCAACCCAAACAGCCAGCAGTTCTCTGCGCTGCCGTCAGCGAGCGCCATCACACATCTCCCATGCCGGCATCCGCAGGCGCATCCCCACCGTAAAGTCACCCCATGAAACTCAGCCAAATCCTCAACGCACTGTCGCTGGACATGACCCTGACCGACGATATCAACATCGACGGCATTACGACACTCACGGATGCCACGCCGGCTCACCTTTCCTACGCCATGAGTGACAAATACGCCAATCACCTGCAGACGACGCAGGCCGGCGCCGTTTTCGTCACCGAGAAGATAAAGGATCTGCTCAACAACGCGAGCATTCCCATCGTCGTCGAAGACCCCGAGCTCACCATGGCTTATGCCAGCGTTCTTTTTAGAAAAGAACTCGGCCACCCGGAAAGCAGCGACAATGCCATCCACCCAGACGCCATCATCCATCAAGGAGCCAACCTCGGCTGCCCAGTAACCGTCGGGAAGAACAGTCGCATCATGCCAGGCGCCTACCTCGGCGATGGCGTCACTATCGGCGAGAATACGATCATCCACCCCAATGTCGTCGTCTACCACAGCTGCCACATCGGGAACAACTGCATCATCCACGCCAACACCGTGATCGGCAGTGACGGCTTCGGCTACGCCCACACCAGCAGGGGGCAGCACGTCAAGATCGAACAACTGGGAAATGTCATCATCGAGGACGATGTCGAGATCGGCTCCAACACCTCCATTGACCGGGCGACCTTTAACTCCACCATCATAAAAACCGGAACCAAGATCGACAATCTGGTCCATATCTCCCACAACGTCGTCGTCGGAGAGCGGACCATCATCGCCGGCCAGACCGGCATCGCCGGCTCCACGACAATCGGGAAAAACGTCGTAATGGCAGCCCAATGCGGCGCCGTCGGCCACATCACTATCGCCGACTTCACCACCGTCGCCGCCCGCGGCGGGCTGACCAAAAACACCGAGCCCGGCAAAACCTACGCCGGCTTCCCCCAGATGGAGCACAAACTCTGGCTCAAGCTCCAGGCCAAGCTGGCGCGCTTTGTGAAATCATCGGCAGCATGAGAAGCCACCAGGTCCAGGTCGAAAAGCGACGACTAAAGATCGGGTCCGCTCGCCCGGATTCGGACGGGACGTGCATAGCAGCGAATATCTTTCGGTGTCGCTTTGCGCAAACTGATTGTGCGATAGCCCTCGGCACAATGAGCGGGGAAACTCATTCGGCCTGATCCCGGTTTTCAGCATCCCGGTGTTCAGTATCCCAGCGATCAGCGGCTTGGGTGTCGTGCTCGCGGGCGGCGACCCATCGGGGGCCCTGTTGGGTGGTTTCGCGCTTCCACAGGGGGGCTTGGGTTTTGAGGGCGTCGATCAGGAATTCGCAGGCGCGGAAGGCTTCGGTGCGGTGCATGCTGCCCGTAGCGACGAGGACGATGGGGTCTTCGGGGTGCAGTCGGCCGACGCGATGGACGATGAGGCCGGTGCGCAACGGCCAGCGGGTGCGGGCCTGGTCCATGAGTTGGCGCAGGACGCTGTCGGTCATGCCGGGGTAGTGCTCGAGCAGCATTTCGCTGACCGGGTTGCCGTCGGAGAAGTCGCGCATGATGCCGGTGAAGCTGACCAGTGCGCCGAGCCCTGGCTGCTGGCGGCGCAGTTGGCGCTGCTCGGTCTCGGGGACCAGGGGTTGTTGCTGAACGCGCACCTCAAACATGGGCATCTCCGTCTTGGCGGGGCGGCAGTGATAGCGGCGGTGGTATAAATTCAATCGGTCGCTTGGTTCGCGGGGCGGTCGAGATTGCCTCTTTGAACCCTGACCGGCGCCTCCACTCTAAGACGGGACGCCTTGGTCAGGCGAGGCGATCCGGATATCCTGGCGCGAAGCTGTTAGGCTCGGTCAGAAAGGGTCTACAGCAAATCCGCCCGCCGGGGTCGAGAGACCGCGCCGGAGCCCCCAAGTCATTTGTTGAGAACGGCCGCACAGTCTGCAGCCGGGCATCTGGCGCCATGCACGCTGTGCCGGCATCGCCACTATACTGAGATTTGTTTGAGTCGATAACTGCTGATCGATCCAAGAGGTTCTATCGATGTCGATTTTCGAGCGTTACCAGGCAAGGTACGAATCCTCTCGCGAAGAGGAAATGACGCTGAACGAGTACCTGGAGCTGTGCAAGCGCGATCCGCTGACCTATGCCGGCGCGCCCGAGCGGCTGCTGAACGCGATTGGCGAGCCGGAGCTGGTCGACACCCACGACGATCTGCGCCTGAGCCGCATCTTTCAAAACAAGGTGATCCGGCGCTATCCGGCGTTTGGCGATTTCTTTGGCATGGAGGAGGCCATCGAGCAGCTGGTGTCCTACCTCAAGCACGCAGCCCAGGGACTTGAGGAGCGCAAGCAGATTCTCTACCTGCTTGGCCCGGTGGGCGGCGGCAAGTCATCGCTGGCCGAAAAGCTCAAGGAGTTGATGGAGCAGGTGCCTTTTTATGCCATAAAAGGGTCGCCAGTATTCGAGTCGCCATTGAGCCTGTTCTCGCCGGAAGAGGACGGGGCGATTCTCGAAGAAGACTACGGCATCCCCGTGCGCTATCTGCGCACCATCATGTCGCCCTGGGCGGTGAAACGCCTGCAGGAATACAACGGCGACATTACCAAATTTAAGGTGGTCAAGCTCTATCCGTCGATTCTTGAGCAGGTGGCCATCGCCAAAACCGAGCCGGGTGATGAGAACAATCAGGACATCTCCTCGCTGGTCGGCAAGGTGGACATCCGCAAGCTGGAGCATTTCGCGCAGAACGATGCCGATGCCTATGCCTACTCCGGTGCGCTCTGTCGGGCCAATCAAGGCGTGATGGAATTCGTCGAGATGTTCAAGGCGCCGATCAAGGTGCTGCACCCGCTGCTCACGGCCACTCAGGAGGGCAACTACAATCCGACCGAGGGCCTGTCCGCCCTGCCCTTCCAGGGAATCATTCTCGCGCACAGTAATGAATCGGAATGGCAGACGTTCCGTAACAACAAGAATAACGAGGCCTTTCTTGATCGCGTTTATATCGTGAAGGTGCCCTATTGCCTGCGGGTAACGGAAGAGAAGCAGATTTATCAGAAACTGCTGCGCAACAGTTCACTGAGCGAGGCGCCCTGCGCGCCTGGTACGCTTGAGATGATGTCGCAGTTCTCGGCGCTGACGCGAATGAAGGAGCCGGAGAACTCCAGTATTTTCTCCAAAATGCGCGTCTACGACGGCGAGAATCTGAAGGATACCGACCCTAAGGCCAAATCGGTGCAGGAGTATCGCGACTATGCCGGCGTCGATGAAGGCATGTCGGGTATTTCCACCCGCTTTGCTTTCAAGATTCTGTCACAGGTGTTCAACTTCGACCACACCGAGGTGGCCGCCAACCCGGTGCATCTGCTCTATGTGCTGGAGCGCCAGATCATTCGTGAGCATCTGCAGCCGGAGATTCAGGATCGCTACCTTGGCTTTTTGAAGCAATACCTGGCGCCGCGCTATGCGGAATTCATCGGCAAAGAATTGCAAACAGCTTATCTGGAGTCCTATGCCGAGTATGGTCAGAATATCTTCGACCGCTACGTGACCTATGCTGATTTCTGGATTCAGGATCAGGAATACCGCGACCCGGACACTGGCGAGATGATGAACCGCGGCGCGCTGAACGAGGAACTCGAGAAGATCGAAAAACCCGCGGGCATTTCCAACCCGAAAGACTTCCGTAATGAGATCGTCAACTTTGTGCTGCGCGCGCGGGCCAACAACAAGGGCTCCAACCCGCGCTGGACCAGCTACGAAAAGCTGCGCGTGGTGATCGAGAAGAAGATGTTCTCCAACACCGAGGAATTGTTGCCGGTAATCTCCTTCAACACCAAGGCATCCGCCGATGAAAAGAAAAAGCACGAGCAATTTGTCGACCGCATGGTGGAGAAAGGCTACACGCCCAAACAGGTACGACTGCTGTCCGAATGGTATCTGCGCGTGCGCAAGGCGCAATAGCCTCGCTTTGCGCATTGACTAACAACTGATCACTGACAACTAACCACTAACGACTTCTGCAAGCGCATGTCGCATTTTATCGACCGTCGTCATTCGTCGAAGAACAAAAGCGCTGTCAATCGCCAGCGCTTTCTTAAGCGCTATAAGGAGCAGCTCAAGCGCTCGGTCTCGGATGCCGTAAACCGGCGCAGTATCACCGACATCGACGCTGGCGAGAAGGTTGGCATCCCGTCGAAGGATCTCTCGGAACCGGTGTTCCATCACGGTTCCGGCGGGGAGCGCGAGCAGATTCACCCGGGTAACAAGGAGTTCGCCGCTGGTGATCGGGTGCCGCGACCGGAAGGCGGCGGAGGCGGCCAGGGCTCGGGGCGCGCGAGCCGAGATGGGCGCGGCGAGGATGATTTTGTCTTCGAGCTCTCGCGAGAAGAGTTCATGGACTTGTTATTTGACGATCTCGAGTTGCCGAATCTGGTGCGCAACCAATTGCTCGGCACCACCGAGTTCAAGAGCGTGCGGGCCGGCTATACCACCAGCGGTGCGCCCAGCAACATCGACGTGGTGCGCTCGCTGAGAGGGGCCATTGCGCGGCGTACCGCGCTCGGCGCCCCTTATCGCGGACGCATTCGCGAGCTTGAGCGCGAGCTTGAGGCGCTGCTCGCCACCGGCGCCGATGAGGAAGACCCGCGCGTGGTCGCGCTGCGCGAGGAGATTGAACGGGCGCGCGCGCGCATCGCCGCCCTGCCCTTCATCGATACCTTCGATCTTCGCTATCAGGCCTTTACCCGCGAGCCCCAGCCGACCAGCAAGGCGGTGATGGTCTGCATCATGGATGTGTCAGGGTCGATGGATCAGATGCGCAAGAATCTGGCCAAGCGGTTTTTTATTCTGTTATATCTGTTTTTGCAGCGCAATTACGACAAGATTGAGGTGGTTTTTATTCGCCACCATACCATTGCGCAGGAAGTCGACGAACAGGAGTTTTTCTATTCGCGTGAGACCGGCGGCACCGTGGTCAGCAGCGCGCTCAGCCTGGCGCACGACATTATTTCCGAACGCTATGATTCCAACCAATGGAACATCTATGCCGCTCAAGCCTCAGACGGGGATAACTGGGATTCGGACTCGACCATCTGCCGCGACCTGATGACCGACCGACTCATGCCGCTGATGCGCTATTTCGCATACGTCGAAATCACCCCACGCCAGCACCAAAGCCTGTGGTATGCCTACCAGGACGTGAAAGCCGCCCATCCGCATTTCGCGATGGAAGAAATCGGCGGAGCCGAGGATATTTTTCCGGTCTTCCGGGAGCTGTTCAAAAAGCAGGAGGCCTGAGCCATGAGCACGCATTCCCACCCGGATGATCAGCCAGAAGCTCACACCGCTGTCCGGGCAGAAGACAGCAAGCCCAAAACCACCGCAGATGATGGCTCCAACCGCTTCATCTCCACCTCCTCAGAATGGAACTTCACGGTGCTCGAGCGATTCGATAAGGAAATCGGCGAGATCGCGCACAACGAATTCAACCTCGATACCTATGCCAATCAGATCGAGGTCATCTCCTCAGAGCAGATGATCGACGCCTATTCATCGGTCGGGCTGCCAATCAACTACAACCATTGGTCATTCGGCAAGCAGTTCGTCGCCACCGAACAGACCTACCGGCGCGGGCAGATGGGGCTAGCCTACGAGATCGTGATCAATTCCGACCCGTGCATCGCCTATCTGATGGAGGAAAACACCCTGCCGATGCAGGCGCTGGTGATTGCTCATGCCAGCTATGGGCACAATAGCTTCTTCAAGGGCAACTACCTTTTTCGTACCTGGACCAATGCCGATGCCATCATCGACTATCTGGTCTTCGCCCGCGCCTATATCTCCGAGTGCGAGGAGCGCCATGGCCACGAAGAAGTCGAGCTGCTATTGGATTCCTGCCATGCGCTGATGAACTACGGCGTCGACCGCTACAAGCGCCCGTCGCCACTCTCTATGGCAGAAGAGAAAAAGCGCCAGCATGAGCGCGAGGCCTATCTGCAAGCCCAGGTGAATGATCTGTGGCGCACCCTGCCGGTGGCGCCAGATGCCGTCACTGAGGAGGAAGAACGTCGCTTCCCCTCTGAGCCGCAGGAGAATCTGCTCTATTTCATCGAAAAGAACGCACCCTTGCTTGAGCCCTGGCAACGGGAGGTGGTGCGCATCGTGCGCAAGATCGGTCAGTATTTCTACCCCCAGCGCCAGACCCAGGTGATGAACGAGGGCTGGGCCACCTTCTGGCACTACACATTGCTCAACCGGCTGTACGAAAAAGGACTGATCAACGACGGCTTCATGATCGAAATCCTGCAGTCCCACACCAATGTGATCTACCAACCGCCGTTCGACTCGCGCCATTATTCGGGCATCAACCCCTACGCACTCGGCTTTGCAATGATGCGCGACATTCGCCGCATCTGCGAGCAGCCGACCGACGAGGACCGCTACTGGTTTCCGGATTTTGCCGGCCAGGACTGGATTAAGGTGCTAGACTTCGCGATGCGCAATTTCAAGGATGAGAGCTTTATCGCCCAGTACCTGTCTCCGCACTTGATGCGCGAGTTTCGCCTATTTGCAGTGCGCGACGATGACCGTGACGATGAGCTGGAAATCACCGCTATCCACGAAGAAGCCGGCTACCGCGCGCTGCGCAAGGCGCTGGCCGATCAGTACAATCTCGGCAGCCGCGAGCCCAATATCCAGGTTTACCAAGTAGAAACCCGCGGCGACCGCTCCCTGACCTTGCGCCATTACCGCTACAATCGCCGCCCGCTCGAGGACGACGGCGCAGTCGAGGTGCTGCGGCATATCCGCCGGCTATGGGGGTTCGACGTGCGGCTCGAGGCGGTTGAGGAAGACGGTCATACCCACTTGGTGGCCGAAGTTTAAACAGCGCTCTCGTCATGACATCCCTGGCCGCGACTTCGCAAACTCGGCGGCTTTAGATATACTGGCAAGACGCGAAAACTCCAGCGCGGACACTCTAACGGAGCCAACGTGCCTATGGCATCCAACCCCCTGCTTTCCCATTGCATTCTGGTGGTCGACGACGAACCGACCAACACCAAGGTGCTGGACAAGATTTTGTCGAAAGCAGGGTATAGCTCTGTCGTGACCACCAATGACTCGCGCGAGGCCCTGCCACTGGCCGAGCGCCATCGCCCGGGCGTGGTGCTGCTTGACCTCAACATGCCGCATATCGACGGCTTTGGGGTGTTGGAGCAACTCAAGACGCAGTTTGCGCACGAGTGCCCGCCGGTGGTGATACTGACCGCCCAGAGCGACCAGCCCTCGCGGCTGCAGGCCTTGCAGGGCGGCGCGCGGGACTTTCTCACCAAGCCGTTCGACCGTGCCGAGCTTCTGGTGCGCATCGAGAACATGCTGGCGCTGCGCCAGGCCGAGGAAGAACGCCTGCGCTTTTACTCCAATTACGACAACCTGACTGGCCTGCCCAACCGCGACTACAGCATCCGCCTGCTTGAGGATCAGCTCGGCAGCAGCCAGGACGAGCCCATCGCCGTGCTGCTGCTGGCACTGCAGCGCTTCGACCGCATCAATCAGAGCCTGGGACACGAGGCGGGCGACCGCTTTCTGCGCGAGTTCAAGGAACGCATCCTGAAGATGCTGCCGAAGAACCAGTCCATTGTCGGCCGGATCGAAGGCGCCCGCTTTCTCATTGTGCTGCTGGGCCTGGATACCAGTCACCTCAGCAACCTGGCAGATCGTCTGCAGCACCTGCTTGATGACCTGCATCTTCCGCTGCAGATTGACGATACCGAGCTGCGACCCACGGCACATATCGGTGCATCCCTGTTTCCGAAGGATGGCCGCAGCGCCCGCGAACTGCTTGCCGGCGCCGACTCGGCGCTGACCCGTGCCCGCGTGCAGGCCGATTTGGCCTACGCCTTTGCCGACGCCAACACGGATGCCCAGGTGCGCGAGCAAATCCAACTGGAGACGGAACTCCATCGCGCGCTCGAGCGCGAGGAGTTCTTCCTCGTCTACCAGCCCCAGGTCGCCCTGACCGACGGGCGCATCGCGGGGCTTGAGGCACTGCTGCGCTGGAATCATCCAACCCGTGGCGTGGTGCCGCCTGTGCAGTTCATCCCGCTGCTTGAGGAAACCGGGCTCATCATCCCCGCCGGGGAATGGATCATCGACCAGGCTTGCGCCCAGGCACGCCGATGGCTCGACACCCTGCCCGAGCAATCGGCACTGCGCATTGCCATCAACCTGTCGCCGCGGCAGTTCCAGAGCAACAATCTGCTCGAGCAGATCAAGAACGCGCTCAAGCGCTACCGCATTCCGCCGCATCAGTTGGAGCTGGAAGTGACCGAAAGCCTGCTGATCGAGGACTTTCCCGGCACCCATCAGTTGCTGAGCCAGCTCGATACCATGGGCGTGCGCATCGCGCTGGATGACTTCGGCACCGGATACAGCGCCCTGACCTATCTGCAGGCCTTCCCCTTCCATGCGATGAAGGTCGACCGCTCTTTTGTCAGCACGGTCGGCGGCTCGCGCAAGTCCGAGGCCTTGCTAAAGACCATTGTGCAAATCGGCAAAAGCCTGGAGCTTGAGGTGATTGCAGAGGGCATCGAGACCAAGGCTCAGTTCGATTTTCTGCGCCAGCACGGCTGCGATCTTGCCCAGGGCTTCGGGCTGTCCAGACCGCAGCCGGTCGAGGACATCGAAGCCCTGTTGCAGAGCGGTCACATTTTGACACTGCTCACAGAGGCGGATTGATCTTCAGGGGTACCCGGGACCAGAGCCTTAACCAAAGTCATAATGCTTCTCGACCGCCTCGGTAATCTCCCAGGTGCAGCGCATGCCGACGGGAAAGGTGATCAGGTCGCCGCGGCCGAACTCTTGCGGCTCGCCGCCTTCCGGCGTCACCTTAAAACGACCGCGAAGAATGTAGCAGGTCTCTGCCTGGTCATACTCCCAATCGAAGGTGGAAGGCTCCTTGCGCCAGATGGGCCATTGCTCGATGCCGAGCACCTCCAGCTTGGCCGGTGAGGGCTTGCGCTCGCACAGAATATCTTGATCGGACATGGTTGGGTTGTTCCTCCGTCATTCCGTTTTGCCTGAACGGCATGGGATTTCGGCTTATGATCGCCAGAAAAACCTAGCTTGCAAATCATAATGGGCGCGCGCGGAGTCTCAGGCAAGATGTCAGTGACCGATGCACAGCTTAATCAGCTCGCGGCAGCGGCGGGCGAGCGACTCACCGCCCGCGGCTGGACACTCGCGACGGCCGAGTCCCTGACCGGCGGCTATATCGCCAAGGTCTGCACCGAGATTCCGGGCAGCAGCGCCTGGTTCGACCGCGCCTTTGTCACCTACAGCCCGCTGGCCAAGCAGGAAATGCTCGGCCTGCCACGCGCGCTGCTCGATGATGCTGGCATCGTCAGCGAGGCAGTCGCTGCGGCCATGGCCAACGCCGTGCTGAGCCACAGCCCGGCCGCGATCAGCATTGCCGTGACCGGAGTGGCCGGGCCAGGCGGCGGCAGCCCGGCAACGCCCGTCGGCACCGTCTGCTGCGCCTGGATGGATCGCGAGCGCCTGGCACGGGGTCAGCCGCCGCAGGTCGAGACCTGCCACTTTATCGGCGACCGCGACCATATCCGGCGTCAGACGGTGCAGCACAGCCTCTCGCGCCTGTGCGACATCTGCGATCATTTGAGCGAGCGCCCCGTTTCCCCTTAAATGCCAGGGCGCGCGGTGACGAGTTCCGCCGGCCTGTGTGATAATCTTGCCCCTATCGACTCGCGCCCCGCCTCGAACCGACCGCGGCGCCAGTATATCCAACGGCATTTTCACCGGCATATTCAACTGTCACACTCAGCTGGCAGACTAAAACTGGCACACTCAGGCGCGCACCGCACCGACTCGGAGAGACAATGGACGACAACCGCAAGAAGGCCCTTGCCGCCGCGCTGGGCCAGATCGAAAAGCAATTCGGCAAGGGCTCGGTTATGCGCATGGGCGACGCCGGTGCCGTGCGCAATATCGAGACCGTCTCCACCGGTTCACTGAGCCTGGACGTAGCCCTTGGTATCGGCGGTCTGCCGCGCGGCCGCGTTGTCGAGATCTACGGCCCGGAGTCCTCCGGCAAGACGACCCTGACGCTACACGTGGTCGCCGAGACGCAAAAAACCGGTGGCACTGCGGCCTTCGTCGATGCCGAGCATGCGCTCGATCCGCAATATGCCGAGAAGCTCGGCGTGAACATGGAAGAGCTGTTGGTCTCCCAGCCCGATACCGGCGAGCAGGCGTTGGAGATTACCGACATGCTGGTGCGCTCCGGCGCTGTCGATCTGGTGGTGGTGGACTCCGTTGCGGCACTGACGCCCAAGGCCGAGATCGAGGGCGAGATGGGCGACTCCCACGTCGGCCTGCAGGCGCGGCTCATGTCCCAGGCGCTGCGCAAGCTCACGGCCAACATCAAGCGCTCCAACGCCATCGTCATCTTCATCAACCAGATTCGCATGAAGATCGGCGTGATGTTCGGCAGCCCCGAGACCACCACCGGTGGCAATGCGCTCAAGTTTTATTCGTCCGTGCGGCTCGACATCCGCCGTATCGGCTCGTTGAAGAAAGGCGAGGAAGTGATCGGCAACGAGACCAAGGTCAAGGTGGTCAAGAACAAAGTCGCCCCACCCTTCAAGCAGGTGACTTTCGACATCCTCTACGGCGAAGGCATCTCGCGCGAGGGCGAGATCATCGACCTCGGTGTTGCCGGCAACATCATCGACAAGTCCGGCGCCTGGTATAGCTACAGCGGCAACCGCATCGGCCAGGGCAAGGATAATGTGCGCAATTTTCTCAAAGATAATAAAGACATGGCCGCAGAGATCGAGGCCAAAATTCGCGCCCATCTGCTACCGACCACTGATAGCGCCGGCGAGGATTCAGCAGGCAACGCGGCACCGACAGCCGCCGGCGCCGAACCACCACCTGCGAAGAGCGCCAAGGGCGCAGACCAGGCGGCGAGCTGATTGCCCGCGCGCCAGTCGCCATCCCTTAGCTCCACTCTGGCCGTGAGCCCCGCTGTTTTCGCATCCGCCGTATCTATCACCCCGATGGAACGCGACCAGGACCCAGCCCCGGCAGCCGAGCTGCGCAAGCGCGCGCTGCGCCTGCTCGGACGGCGCGAGCACAGCCGGCGCGAGCTTGAGCGCAAGCTCGGCGCGCGCGCCGGATCGCCAGAGCAAGTCCCAACAAATCAAATGCCGGCAGTTCAAGTCCCTGCAGATCAAATCCAGCAGGTGCTCGACCAGCTTGAGCAAGAGGGCCTGTTACAGGACGAGCGCTTTGTCGAAACCTATGTCGCGGAGCGTCTCAACAAAGGCTTCGGCCCATTGCGCGTGCGCGCGGAGTTGCTCGAACGAGGCGTTGGCGAGGCGCTGATCGACTGCCATCTGCAGATGGATGACGAAGCCTGCTTCGAGCTGCTGTGCCGCGCCAACCGCAAGCGCAGCGGCGCGGACGCAGCCCAGTCCACGAGCGATCAGCCAAACGCGCATTCAGCGGCGCAGCGACGGGAACTGGCAAAGCGCGCCCGTTTTCTGGAATATCGCGGTTTCCCGTCGCATCTGATCGCCCGCCTGCTGCGCCAGGACGATGTCTTCTGACCCTGACGCTCGACCGAACCTTTCGCCGAACCCCAAAGCCGAACGAGAGTCGCACACGACCCCCATCATGAACAGCAGCGCCGAGCTTCGCCAAGCATTTCTCGACTACTTCGCCCAGCACGAACATACCTCGGTGCCCAGCAGCCCGTTGGTGCCCGGTAACGACCCAACCTTGCTGTTCACCAACGCTGGCATGGTGCAGTTTAAGGACACCTTTCTCGGTCGCGAAAAACGCCCCTACAGCCGCGCCGCCAGCTCGCAGCTGTGCGTGCGTGCCGGCGGCAAGCACAACGACCTGGAAAACGTCGGCTACACCGCCCGACACCACACCTTCTTTGAGATGCTAGGCAACTTTAGCTTCGGCGACTACTTCAAGCGCGAAGCCATCAATTACGCCTGGGACTTTTTAACCAAGGTGCTGCACCTGCCGCCCGAGCGCCTTTGGGTTACGGTCTTTACCGAAGACGATGAAGCCGCCGACATCTGGCTGAAAGAGTTGAAGGTCGACCCAACCCGATTCTCCCGCTGCGGAGAGAAGGACAACTTCTGGTCCATGGGCGACACCGGCCCCTGCGGCCCCTGCTCGGAAATCTTCTACGACCACGGCCCCGAGATCCCCGGCGGCCCGCCCGGAACGGCTGACGCCGACGGCGACCGCTATGTGGAGATCTGGAACCTGGTGTTCATGCAGTTCGACCGCGACGCCAGCGGCACGCTCACCCCGCTGCCACATCCCTCGGTCGACACCGGCATGGGCCTGGAACGCTTGGCCGCGGTGGCGCAAGGCGTGCATAGCAACTATGACATCGACCTGTTCCGCAAACTGATCCGCGCCGCCGCCGAGGTCACCGGCTGTCAGGATCACAGCAGCAAATCCCTGCGAGTGATTGCTGACCATATCCGCTCCGCCGCCTTCTTAATCATCGACGGCGTCACCCCCGGCAACGAGGGACGCGGCTATGTGCAGCGGCGCATCATTCGCCGCGCCATTCGCCACGGTTATCAACTCGGCCAGCGCGAGCCTTTCTTCCATCGCCTGGTCGCACACCTGGTGGCCGAGATGGGCGAGGCCTATCCCGAGCTGGCCAAGAAGCAGGCCACCATTGAGCGCGTTCTGCGGACTGAAGAGGAACGCTTCGCCGATACGCTCGAGCTTGGCCTGCGCCTGTTCGAGGATCTGGCCACCCAGGCCCGCGATGGCCAAATTCCCGGCGAGGCCGTGTTCAAGCTCTATGACACCTACGGATTTCCGGCCGATCTCACTGCCGATCTGGCGCGTGAGCGCGGGCTGAGCCTGGACATGGCCGCATTCGAGGCCGAGATGGCGCAGCAAAAAGCGCGCGCGCGCGCGGCCAGTCAATTCGGCGGCGGCGCTTTTGCTCAGATCGAGCTTGAGGGCAAGACGGACTTCACCGGCTACGAGGGCATTGATGACCAGGGCACCCTGGTTGCGCTCTATCGCGACGGCGAAGAGCGCGACAGCCTGGGCGAAGGCGAAAGCGGCCTGCTGATTCTGGACGTCACGCCCTTCTATGCCGAGTCCGGCGGCCAAGTGGGCGACACCGGCGTAATCGAGACCGAGAACGCCCGCTTTGAGGTACTCGACACCCAGAAGCACGGCGATGGCGTCATTGGTCATCACGGCCGGGTGGTCAGCGGCGAGCTACAAGTGGGCGACCAGGTCAGCGCCCTAGTCGATGGCGAGCGCCGCAGCGCCACCGCCCTGCATCACTCCGCCACCCATCTGCTGCATGCGGCCCTGCGCACAGTCCTCGGCGATCACGTCCAGCAACGCGGCTCCCAGGTCGGCTCCGAGCGGCTGCGCTTCGACTTCTCCCACTTCGAGCCGGTCACGCGCGAGCAGCTGCGTGCCATCGAGCATCTGGTCAATCGCGAGATCCGCAACAACCACATGGTCGAGACCCGCATCATGGAGATCGAAGACGCCAAGCGCTCCGGCGCCGTGGCCTTGTTCGGCGAGAAATACGGCGATCAGGTGCGGGTGCTGCGCATGGGGGATTTCTCGGTTGAACTCTGTGGTGGCACCCATGTGCGCGCAGTCGGCGACATCGGGCTCTTTAAAATCCTTTCCGAGACCGGCATTTCCTCCGGCGTGCGCCGCATTGAGGCGGTCGCCGGCGAGCAAGCCCTGCGCTGGGTTGAGGACGAAGAAAGCCGTCTGCAACGCATCGCCGAGTTGGTCAAAGGCTCGCCCGCCGATGTGGATGAAAAAGTCAGCCAGCTCGCCGAGCGCGCGCGCCGACTGGAGAAAGAGCTCGAACAACTCAAGGGCAAGCTCGCCAGCGCCGCCGGCTCCGAGCTGGCGGATCAGGCCATCGACATCAACGGGGTCAAGGTACTGGCCGCCAAGCTTGATGGAGTCGACCCCAAATCCCTGCGCGACACGCTCGATCAGCTCAAGAACAAGCTCGGCTCTGGCGTGCTGGTACTGGCGACTGAAAACGCCGGCAAAGCGAGCTTGATCGTCGGCGTCACCAAAGACCTGACCGACCGCTTCAAAGCCGGCGACCTCATTAAAGTGGTCGCCGCCGCTGTTGACGGTAAAGGCGGCGGCCGCCCCGACATGGCCCAGGCCGGCGGCAACAACCCCGCTGCCATCCCGGCATCCCTAGCGCTGGTTGAGCCCTGGGTGCGCGAACGCGTCCACTAGCCACTTGCCAATAGCCCATTAGCCACTAACGACTAACCACTTCTTCAATGTCACTGATCGTTCAAAAATACGGCGGCACCTCGGTCGGCAGTATCGAGCGCATCCAGCATGTCGCCTCCCGCGTCAAACAAGCCACGGACCAGGGGCATAGCCTGGTCGTGGTGGTCTCCGCCATGTCTGGCGAGACCGACCGCCTGCTCGGACTGGCTAAAGCCATCCAGGCCATCCCCGCCCCGCGCGAACTCGACGTGCTGCTGTCCACCGGTGAGCAGGTCACCATCGCCCTGCTCAGCATGGCGCTGGAGGCCATCGGCTGCCCGGCGCGCTCCTACACCGGCGCCCAGGTGCACATGCTCACCGACAGCGCGCATAACAAAGCCCGCATTCGCGACATCGACGCCGCCCGGGTGCGCGCCGATCTCGATGCCGGGCGTGTGGTGGTGGTCGCCGGCTTTCAAGGCGTTGACGAACAGGGCGATATCACCACCCTCGGGCGCGGCGGCTCGGATACCTCGGCGGTGGCCATGGCTGCCGCGCTCAAGGCCGACGAGTGCCAAATTTATACCGATGTCGATGGGGTCTACACCACTGACCCACGCATCGAACCCCATGCGCGCAAGCTCGAGCGCATCACCTTCGAGGAAATGCTTGAAATGGCCAGCCTCGGCTCCAAGGTGTTGCAAATTCGCGCGGTCGAGTTTGCCGGAAAATACCGCGTGCCCCTGCGTGTGCTCTCAAGCTTTACCGAAGGCGCAGGCACCCTGATCACTTTCGAGGACGACACTGTGGAAGACGCCCAGATCGCCGGCATTGCCTTCGCCCGCGACGAAGCCAAACTCACCATTCTTGGCGTGCCGGATCAACCCGGCATCGCCCATCGCATTCTCGGCCCCGTCTCAAACGCCAACATCGAAGTCGATATGATCGTGCAGAACGTCGCCGCCGATCAGCGCACGACCGACTTCACCTTCACCGTGCACCGCAACGACTACGACAAGGCCATGGCCATTCTGCGCGAGACCTGCGCCGGCCTGAACGCCCGCGAGGTACTTGGCGACCCGGCCATCGTCAAAATCTCGCTGGTGGGCGTGGGCATGCGCTCCCATGCCGGCATCGCCAGTCGCATGTTCGAGGCACTGGCGGTCGAGGGTATCAACATCCGCATGATCTCAACCTCCGAGATCAAAATCTCCGTGGTGGTCGACGAGAAATACCTCGAACTCGGCGTGCGTTCGCTGCATAAGGCCTTTGGGCTTGATCAGGTCGTTGGTGCCGCGGCGGCCTGACGCGCGGGCAAAGACCAGCATCGCATACCGCCAAAGCGACCCGGAATATCACAAGAAGAATCAGCCTGCCTATGGCCAGCGAAGTCCAAAATTTGCGGTTTTGAGCTATTACATTTCTGTAACAATTGATACACTCGTTATGGCGGAACATTGATCGCCATCCGCAAGGTCACGCGACCCCATCTCCACGCACGACGTTGCCGAATATTTGCGACCAGCGTTGGGCTCGGACTCTGGAAGACAGGGATCGCAATGCATTAAAAGGAATAACAGGGAGATACGAAAATGCTAATATTGACCCGCCGGGTCGGGGAAACGCTCATGATCGGGGACGAGGTAACAGTCACCGTGCTGGGAGTAAAGGGCAATCAAGTTCGCATCGGTGTCAACGCCCCCCGGGATGTCGCCGTGCATCGTGAGGAAATCTACGAGCGTATCAAGCGGGAACAGCCACCCCCGCCCGACGCAGGCCTAGGCGCCGAGCCATCCGACCTCTTACCTGACACCCAACATAGCAACGAAGGCTAAAAGCGGCTCCGGGCGCCCTCTTCCACCAGCGCGCCAACGAGAAAAGCTCGCCACAAAGCGCCTGGTCTTTGCTACAATTGCGCCCACCCCGGAGAGATGGCCGAGTGGCTGAAGGCGCTCCCCTGCTAAGGGAGTATGGGTTAACAGCCCATCGAGGGTTCGAATCCCTCTCTCTCCGCCAGCACACAAAAAAAAGCCCACTAGAACAAGCGTCTAGCGGGCTTTTTTCTTCTTTCTGTAGCCCAAGGCGCGGACTACATTGTACGTCGTTTGTGACAGAAAATCGGGTTTTCGCGTTTCTCGGTGTCCCGGATTTGTCCCGGCGTCTAGGTGCGTCCCATGCGGGCTAGCGGCGTACGCCTGCGTTTTGTCCCGAAAATGTCCCGCGGCGCTCCAGACGCTGCTGTAACGCGTGCGTCACCCTCTCCTAATCTTCACTGCTGCTGATGCTGCGCGCCTTTTCCACCAGATCCTGTCCAAGATGCCGCTCGGCGAGCATTATCAGATGAGTCCGCTGGCGGCGATCTAAGCTGCTCCAACCCTCGGCTGGCACGAATCCGGCGAGCGCATCGCTAGGCACCTGATGCCACGCGGCGTCGAGCTGAGCATCCAGCTTGTCCTTTGCCGGCGTGAAATAATCCTCGACTGATAGCGTCCCCGCGAGCATCAGCATCTCGGCGGTAGAGCGCTCGATCAACTCTGCCGCTCGTCGCAAAATGTCCAGCGACAACCCGTCGATAGGTCGCCGCCCGAGGATCAGCGCACTCAGATAGGACGGAGCGATCCCGAGCTTCTTGCAAATTTCCGCGCGCCCGAGCCCCTGACTCTGGCCGGCATCCATGATGAGCCGCAGCAGCGGCGGTAGCTTGTGGATTGGCAAATTGTGGTCAATCTGCCGCTTTTTTCGGGTCATCGGTCTTACTCGCATTTCCTTCTTCCCTTTTCGTCTCCATCCGTTTCGGATTTCAACAGCCCGCAGTGGTGGCTGCTGCCGTCTTATCTCAGCGCAGCGAGTTACCTCGATCGCATCCCTTTCGTCAGGCATGCCTGCCCGGGCTAGCAGGCCAGTTTGGTCGTGCAGTTTCCAAAACCGAACGCACATGACCGCGCGTACTGAGATAGGTAAGCGAGCATTTTCTGCTCGTGACGCACGGCGTCACTGATTGGTCTCTCAGTATCAGTAGGTGACGCGCGCGCATGCATTGCTGGCGGCCGATGTCCTGCACCCGGGGGTCGTCTTCCTGCAGCAAGGCCTCAGCAATGGCATCCACCGTCATCTTCTGACCCAGGGCATCCCAGACCTGCTTGAGTACCCGTTTCAATCCAGCGGTGCGATAGTCGCCCAGCGGCTCGGTCGGTGCCGCCATGGCGGTGATGATCGCCAGCACCACATCGGCTTCTTCCTCCCAGCGCTGCACTAGCTCGAAGGGATTGATGCAGATGTCTGATGCGGCATTGAAGGCGATGAACTGTCCGCCCAGCGCCTCGCAGAGTTTCTGATAACTGCGCCCGACATCGACAATCCAGCAGCGCGCCCCGGCGCTGAGGGAAGAGGCAATCAGCTCATTGGTGAAAAAGCTCTTCCCTGCTCCGGAACTGGCCGCCACCACCGCGTTGTAGTTGCTGGTGGAATCAAACAGCGACAGCCCCATCAGCTGTCCGCTGCGCGAGAGCAGATTGACGACGGGAGTTGGCGTGCCTTTCCAGTCACCAAAGACCGGCAACAGAGTCACCGCATGGCGTGCCGCCAGGGTGCGGTAGCGCATCATGTCGCGGATCGCCCGGCGGTCCATGCCAAAGGGCAAGGCCTGCAGGAATAAGGGCAGCACGAAGTAGCGATCGCGCATCAGCTGAAAGCCAAGCTCGCGCCAATAGGTAATCGCATTGGAAGCGACCGCCGCCGCCTCGGCCGGAGAGGAAAACAGCACCAGGCTCAGATAACACTGCACCGGGCGGTCGCCCTGGTCCAGGGCGGCAAAGAGCGCATCGAACCCCTGCTTGCGCGAGACCAGCTCGGGCATGAACTTCGCCAGCGGGCCATAGGCGGTATTGGTCGCCCACTGGCGCTGGCCTTTCATGCGCGCGCGCAGGCGTTCCTGGTCGGGGAAATACAGATTCAGCGTGACCAGGGCGTTGTGGCGAATGCCCCGGGTGCCGGATAAGGGATCACCCAGATAGCGCGCCGCCAGGCCGAAGTGGACCTGGTCCGGGTAGCGCTTACAGGAGAGCACCTGCACGCGAGTCTCCCCGAGAGTCAGTCCATCGGCGTCGACCTCCAGGGCATGGTCGTAATCGAGCAATTGCTCGCGCAGGATGCGAGTCGGGTCGCACTCGGGGGCGATGCGATGGCGCCAGGAGGCTTCCTCGCCCCAGTTGAGCAAGGTTCCGAGCAAGCGAACATAGTCCTCCGCAGTCAGCGGCTGCGGATGCAGCCCGGCAGTGCTGAGCATCTGCTCGGTCTCGGCGCGATGCTCGTTGGTATGGGCGATCTCGGCCGCGTTGGGCAGCATGGCGGCGATGGGCACTTTCACCCCGACGAAGACGCGCAGATCGCGCACCCGCACCTCGGTGCCGGGGATGATGGGGTCGGTCACGCCGCTGCGCAGAAACTGCGCACGCTCCTGGGTGGCTTCGCGCAGGACGCCAGGGTCCAGATCCAGGCGCAGTCCGAGCATGACAGCCAAGGAGTGGTCGATGTCCGGGGTCGACCAGAGGGCGACCTGCATCTGGGTGCCGGCAGGCCAGTCCTGGTTGAGCAGGACTGAGAGACGCTCGGCATAAGAGGCATCGGCACCGGCCAGCGGAGTACAGAGAAATCCGTACCCCAGCGTCTGGTCGTCGTGCTGGAACAGATTGCAATCGGGGGCGAAGGCGAGCGGGCTGAATAGGTTCGCCGCGCGCTCGCCCTGAAACTGACGGGCGGGATGGGTCATGGCTGGTCGGGGGTCTCTTGCTGGGGCTGATCGGTCAATTGAATCCGCGGCGGCTCCGCGCTCAGCAGCCAGGCGCGACCGCGGGTGATCAACTGCCGGGCGCGGGCGGGCTTGCAGGGCGCGAGAAAGCGGCCGTCGGCATCGAGGACGGCCACGGCGGACGGCTGGGATTTGAAACGTCGTCGCATGGTGGGTGTGCCTGGGTGGAATGGGTTGGAAGTTCCTTAAGAGGCGGTTTCCCGCCCAGGCTCGGCACGTCGTGCGGGACAAGGGTCTGATCGCAGATTGGATCCCGTCAGGCGGCCGGTCAGTCAGCAAGGGAGGCTCAGAGAATCTGCAGGGTGGCGGAAACCACCGCATCGACGATGTCGGGGGCCATGAACAGGCCCAGCCCGGCGGCGATGCCGATGGCGAAAGACATAATCGACTGGCGCGCCACGCCAGCGATCAGCCCGACGATGATGAAGGACACCGCGATGATCCGGCCGAGCAGACCGGTCATCCAGCCGATCAGCATGTCGTAGGTGGCCTGGAACTCGGTGCCGCCGGCGCCGGCCAGCGCGGTGTCCGGTAACAAGAGCACCAGCAGCGGCGTGCCGATCAGGGCGGCATGCAGCAGTGGGCTCGAAGACAGGGGTTGGGTTTGGGTTGGGACACGGATCATGTGTGACTCCTTCTTGGTTAGGTTGAGGGGTGGAGGGGTTGGGTCAGGGTTTGCGCGAGGGCTCGGGACTCGAAACCTGGCGCGGTTCAAGTTGCAGGGGTGTCAGGACGGTGCTTGTCGCTGTCCCGGTGGCCGAGGCCAAATGCCAGCGGCGCGGGACCACTTCGGTGAAGACGTGGCTGGCGCCATGCAGATTGCCCGCGCTGTCTTCCCAGGGCGAGATCCAGATGCGCAGGACTTGCGCTGGGGTGCGGCTCGGGGTTGGGTTGGTTTGCGCGGCGGAGGTGGGGGCAGCCTTTTCTTTGGATTCCTGATTCTTGGCGGATGGACGAGCCGCGCGATCTGAACCGGGGGTACTTGGGCTGGTTTCAATCACGCCTCCCTGACCGGCGACGATCACCGGCGCAGCCGCATCGGACGGACGCGGCGAGGGCGTGATGCAGCCAGACAACGTCGCTGCGACGGCTACGGCCAAAACGGAATCACGGGCTCGACGAACTCGGATCATTGGGATTTCTCCTGTTGCAAGCGGCGCTCGGCCGGTGGTGGGCCATCGCCGTCGGTCAGGGCATAGATGTCGGCGGTGGACAGACACAAGGGACGGCTCGGCAAACCCTCGCAGGCATACTCTTTGGTGCCGAGACCGCCGGCGCAACCGGTAAGCCCGAGGGGCAGGACGAGCAAGAAGACCGGAACAACGGCACGGCGCGTCATGGCTGCTCTCCCGCCAGCCAGGCACTCAGCTCGTCGGGGATGCCGCGCTGGATGCGGCCATCCGGCGCGATCAGCGTTGGTGCGGAATCGATCCCCAGCAGGCGCGCGGTGATGAGCGCCCGGATCAGGGGCTGGGTGTCGCAGTCGGCTCGGGGTGGGAGCAGCTCGGACCAGGACTGGTCCAACAGCGCGGATCGGGCCGCTTCGGGCGATGGCGCGCAGAGCAGGCTGCGGGTCGCTTGGGCCGACTCAGCACCGCCGAGCGGCAGTGGGATGACATGGACGGAGTGCTCGGTTTGCACGAGACGGTCGAGCAGTTCCTGGCAAGCGGGACAAAGTGGATCGATGAACACCCAAGCTGGGTTTGTCCCAGACCGCGCCGCGCCAATCAGGATCGCGCCGAGGTCTTTGGGATTCAGGCCAAGGCGTTTCAGGTCAACCCGCCCGACGAGTTTCTGGGCTTGAGCCACCGACTCCAGTCGCGCTCCATGCCACAAGTCCCAGGCATCGCCGGTGAAGGCATAGCGGCCGTTGGCGCTCAGGAAGGCGACGCGGTCTTGCAGTTGAAGCATCTGCACGCCGCTGCCAGGGAGCTGAATGGATGCCTCCAGCGGCGCGGACAGATCGGAGAGGTCAGATGGCAGCGCAGGCGCGGCCAGCGCGGTCGGCCCGCTCAGGGCGAGGAGGAATGGAACACTGGATCGGTATGAAAGGGACATCGGACACCTGCATCAGTCGGGTTGCTGTGGAGACACAGCTTGCCCGTTTGCAGGCTTTCGAAGCGACAAGGAATGCTCGGTAGATCAGGTTTGATTCCAGTTTGCAAAAGCAGGAAAGGCGAACCTTGTCGATGTACCGGTCCGAAAGCCCCTGCGCCCGCATAGTGCGACTATCAAGTTCTTAGATCATCTGGTGCACCCTGCCCCACCGGATCAGGCGCCGGAACTTCGAGGTTTTCCATATAGGTGCGCGCTTCCACGCCGGGATCCGGTAAACCGGCGATCATCCAGGCCGTCAGCGGTCCGCCGAACAGCCGGGCCAGACAGTCGATCTTGAGGTTCAGTGCGGCGCACAGAGAATGTTCCACTGGCAGGCTTGACGTGGCGAAATAGTCTTTCCGCAAATTGGCGATGACCCGCCAGTGCTCATCGGTGAGCTGGACACCATGCTCGCGCGCCAACATCTGCGCAAGCGGCGCATTCCAGCGTTCAGGGACGCGGACGAAGCCGCGTTCATCGAAGTCTTCGGCATTCAGGTTGCGCAATACGGGCATCAGGCTTCTCCCTCGGGTTGGGTTCAGGTCAGTCTGGCCCAAGAGCAGCAAATTCGGGGCCGCATGTGGGGCGGCTCTGGGAGATCGTGCTTCGAACGCGCTACCGCAATGCCATGGACTGTCCTTCAATGTCGGCTTTCCCGCCCACGGTCCCCGGAGAATCAAGCGCTCACAATGGTTGGGGGGTTCAGAATCCGAGTGAATCCGCGTGCAAAAGTGCGGCACAGGTCGCTCGGCTCCCCGGTGCAGATCCCATTCGTGGCGGAAAGCACCTGGGGCATTTGCCCCGCTGCCGGAGCATTTGCACCATCCAGCGCTGCCGGGTCCGGCTGTCTTTAAGCTTCGGGCTTCCGACACAAACTCGCCTGCCCTGGCGCGATCTTTGCTTGTCCTCCGAGCATGGACCGGCCCACCGCCGGTCGCCATCCAGGGGATTTTCACATGCGCGCTTTCTCGTATGTCGTCTCGCGCCTGCTCGCGCACATGCAGCCGACCGTCTTCCTCGGTTCGGCGGCACTTGTGTTGGGTTTTGTCAGCTTCGGCACCGCTTGGCCGGATGCGGCACAAAGCGCCTTCGGCGCCGTTCAGCGCGGGATCATCGCCAACTTTGGCTGGCTCTATATTCTCGGTGCCACGGGGTTGTTGGTCTTTGTACTGGGGCTGTTGATCAGTCCCTATCGCCACATTCGCCTCGGCGGCGACCAGACCGAGCCGGAGTTCGGTTATCTTGCCTGGTTCGCCATGCTGTTTAGCGCCGGCATGGGCACCGGGCTGGTGTTCTGGGGCGTGGCCGAACCGCTGACCCACTGGAGCCAGCCGCCGTTTGCGCCCGACCCGGCGGAAGGCGCGCTGCGCGAGGCGATGCGCCTGACCTATTTCCACTGGGGGCTGCATCCCTGGGCGATTTACATTGTTTTTGGGCTGTCGCTGGCCTATTTTCATTTTCGCCATGAACTACCGTTGGCACCGCGTTCGCTGCTTTACCCGCTGATCGGCGCGCGCATTCACGGTCCCATTGGGCATGGGGTGGATATCCTCGCAACGGTAGGCACCCTGTTCGGCGTGGCCACCTCGCTGGGGCTGGGGGCGATGCAGATCAATGCCGGCCTGGAGCAGGCCGCCGGCATCGCATCGAGCACGGGGGTACAGGTCGGTCTGATTGCCTTGATCACTGGCATCGCGACGCTGTCGGTGGTCAGTGGCGTGCAGCATGGCATTCGCTGGCTGTCGCTCTTCAACCTGGCCTTGGCCGGCTTGCTGATGGGCTTCGTGTTGGTGTTCGGCCCGACCGTGTTTCAGATCAAGCTGCTCATTTCCTCCACCGGTGCCTACTTGCAGGAGCTGATCGACACCAGCCTATGGCTGGAGCTGCGCCCGGACACCGACCCGGACAGTCGCTGGCAGACGGATTGGACGCTGTTCTATTGGAGCTGGTGGATTTCCTGGTCGCCCTTTGTCGGGGTATTCGTGGCGCGCATTTCGCGCGGGCGCACCATCGGTGAGTTCATACTGGCGGTGCTACTGGTACCGGTGGCGGTGACCTTTCTGTGGTTCGCGGTCTTTGGCGGCACGGCGCTTTATCAGCAGGTGCAGGGCGGTGCCGAACTGGCTGAAGTGGTGGTGGAGGATGCCGCCGCCGGGTTGCATGCCTTGCTGGGCACCCTGCCCTTGAGCGCCATCACCTCTGTGCTGGCGACCCTGATGGTGGTGGTGTTTTTTGTTACCTCCTCGGATTCGGGTTCGCTGGTGGATGACATGGTCACCTCGGGTGGCGATCCGCATCCGCCACGCGCGCAGCGGGTGTTTTGGGCGATGGCCGAAGGGCTGGTCGCCGCCACGCTGCTGCTGGCCGGCGGTCTCCAAGCGTTGCGCACCGCCTCCCTGACCTCGGGGCTGCCGATGACGGTGCTGCTGCTGGTCACGGCCTGGGGGCTGTTGCGTGCTCTGCGGGCGGACGCGGCGGCACGCGGGATTCCGAGCAAGTCGGCACTGCGCGCAGACTGATGCCATGCGCCGAGCCTATCTGATTCTCTCGCGGGTGCTCTATGCTTTTGCCAGTCTGGCGCTGACCAGCATCAGCCTGGCCTTGATCGCGGTGGCGGCGGTGGATGTCTGGGAGGCACTGCTCGCCGGCAGCAGCCTCAAGCCCTCAATGCTTGATGGCATCGGCCTGGTGGTGGTCGCGCTAGCGGTGTTCGATGTGGCGAAGTATCTGATGGAAGAGGAAGTCCTGCGCAACCGCGAACTGCGCTCAGCCTCGGAGGCACGCGAGACCCTGACCAAGTTTCTGGTGATCATTGTGATTGCGGTCAGTCTGGAAGCCTTGGTGTTTATCCTGGGCGCGGCGAATGAGAGTCTGAGCCTGCTGATCTATCCGTCTATCCTGCTGGCCACCGCAGCCGCCCTGGTGGCAGCCCTGGCGCTGTATCTGCGCTTGAGCAGTTCGGCGGAGGAACGGCTGCCGCGAACCTGAGCACGCCCGCCTAGAACAAAGAACATTTGACCTGATGCCAGCCGGCTGATCGCGCGGTGCCACGCACAGCACCGCGTCCTCAGCCCTCACGCATCCATGACTTTTGGCTTTATGCCAGATCAAACCGATCCGCGTTCATTACCTTCAGATGACCTGATCTCGGCCTGCCGATAGTTTTTGACCTGGCTGGTGAAAAATATCACTGAATCAGCCGGGTAGGAGTCTGCGGACGGGCCATTCCGGGCGAAAGCTCACAGCGGCGCCGGATTTTGCGAAGATACCCCCGCGGCGCAGCGGAGTATGCCGCCCCCCCCGATTCCACTTCGCCAAGGTCCAAACCGATGCCACAGATTCAGTGAGCCTGAGCAGACTATTTGCGGGAATCGGCCGCGATTCTGAGCAAATTCAGTGAGGGAAAACAAAAAACCCCCTCAAACAACTTGACGCAAGTTGTCCGAGAGGGCTGTCTCCGAATTTCGCCAAAAACCAGGAGACAGTCCCAGTGTGTCACGCCTTTCTTGCCGACACGAACTTTTACCAACTGCTCACCCGGATCGACGAGTCGATTGCCGAGGAAGTCCGCGCGGGCGGCTGTGACTGCGGTGGTGCGTTGCACAGCGCCCGTTATCCGCGTAAGCCCCGAGGTGTGCGTGGCGTCTTGGATGAGAGCTACCAGAGCCGTCTGAGTTTCTGCTGCGCCGCGGACGGGTGCCGGCGGCGCAGCACCCCGCCTTCCGTTCGGTTTCTGGGCCGCAAGGTCTATCTCGGGGTCATCGTCGTGCTGATTTCGGCCCTGCATGACGGACTGAGCGCATCGCGTCGCCGGCGCTTGATCAAGACGCTTGGTGTCACCGTCCAAACCCTGCGGCGGTGGCAGCACTGGTGGCGTGAGCAGTTTGTGCAAACCCGCTGCTTTCGATCCTTGGCTGGTCTGTTGATGCCGCCGATCGCCACCGAGCACCTGCCAGGATCCCTGCTGGAAAAATTGAGCGCAAAAGCGTTGTCCGAGCGCGTCGTGCAACTGCTGATATTGATCGCCCCGAGCACGACAGCGACAGGCTTGCTGTAGGGCAACGCCAACCCGCAGAAGACCTCATCGCGCCGCTGGGCGGCGCCTTCTAGACTCCCGGTGATGTGTGAAACAACTGGGAGGTGAAGACGAATGTCCGATGACAACGGCCTCGGTGATCCCGATGGTTGGGCGCGGTTGCGCTTTGCCATTATTGGTCCTTTATTGGCTGATCCTGCGCCGGCGAACGCGCTGGGCGCGCGGCTGAAGGCGCTGGCGGCCAAGTCATGGCGTCATCCGGTGACTGGGCGGGCGGTCAGTTTTAGCTTTGGGACCTTGGAGCGCTGGTATTACCTCGCACGCGATGCCCAAGACCCGGTGACCGCACTGCGCCCGCGCCGGCGCAGCGATGCCGGGGAGCAGCGCGCGCTGAGTCCGCGCCTGATGGATGCGGTGCAAGCCCAGTACCGCGACTACCCCGGTTGGACGGTGCAGCTGCATTACGACAACCTCGCCGCCTTGTGCGCGGGCGATGAAACCCTGGGGCCGCTGCCCTCCTATGCCACCGTGCGCCGCTTCATGAAGCGCGCGGGCCTGCACCGCCGGCGTGTCCCGGCGCGCAAGACACCCGGGGCCGAGCAGGCCGCGCGGCGCCTGGAGGCCTGCGAGGTGCGCAGCTATGAAGCCCAGTATGTCCATGCCTTGTGGCATCTGGACTTTCATCATGGCTCGCGCAACGTCCTCACCCGGGGTGGCGTCTGGGTCAAGCCCCTGCTGCTGGCGGTCATCGACGATCACTCGCGCCTGATCTGCCATCTGCAGTGGTACCTCGATGAGACCACCGAGACCTTGGTGCATGGTCTGGGACAGGCGTTGCACAAGCGCGGGCTGCCGCGCGCCCTGATGAGCGATAACGGCGCGGCAATGCAGGCCGAGGAGTTCACCGCCGGATTGCATGCGCTGGGCATCCTCCACGAGCCGACCCTGCCGTACAGCCCGTATCAGAACGCCAAGCAGGAGCGCTTCTGGGCCACGCTGGAAGGCCGCCTGATGGCGATGCTTAAGGGGCTGGAGGAGCTGAGCCTGCAGCGGCTCAACACCCTCACTCAGGCGTGGGTGGAGCAGGAGTACCACCGCAAGGTCCACAGTGAGACCGCCGCCACGCCGCTTGCGCGTCTTCTCGATGCGCCCAACGTGGGGCGCCCCTGTCCGGACAGCGAGCAGGTCCGCGCCGCTTTTCGTTGTCGCGTCCAACGCCGTCAGCGCCGCAGCGATGGGACGCTCAGCCTGGCGGGCAAGCGCTTCGAGGTGCCGGCGCGCTTGCGTCACCTTGAGCAACTGCATATCGCTTATGCCCGCTGGGATCTGAGTGCTGTGGACGTGGTTGATCCCCACTCGGGCGCCATCCTCTGCCGCCTCTATCCCCTCGATAAAGCCGCCAATGCCTCCGGGCAGCGTCGGCGCCTTGAGCCCGCCGGCGCACCGCCACCGCCATCACAACGCGCCACGACGCTGCCACCGTTGCTGCGCGACTTGCTCGCCGAGTATGCCGCCACCGGTCTGCCGCCGGCCTATCTGCCAAAACACGATGACCTGGAATCCAGTCGATGAACAAGACCCTGCTGGCCCTCTATGGACTGAAGTTCAATCCGTTCTCCCCGGAGCTGCCGACGGCGGCACTGCATCGCAGCGCGCCGGTGGAGCAGTTTTGCTGGCGCATCGAGCAGAGCCTGATCCGCGAAGGCGGTTTTGCGCTCATTCAAGGTGATCCGGGTACCGGCAAGAGTGCGGTACTGCGCCTGCTCGATGAGCGTCTGCGCCAGCTGCCCGATATCAGCGTTGGGGCGCTCACGCATCCCAGCTCGAAGGTGGCGGACTTCTACCGCGAGATGGGCGATCTGTTCGCCGTTGACCTCAAGCCCCATAACCGCTGGGGTGGCTTCAAGATCCTGCGCGAGCGCTGGCTGGCGCATCTGGAGACGACGCTGTTGCGCCCGGTGTTGCTCATCGACGAGGCGCAGGAGATGCATCCGACGGTGCTCAATGAGCTGCGTCTGCTGACCTCCATGCAGTTCGATTCGCGCACGTTGTTGAGCGTGATCCTGGCCGGTGATGGCCGTCTGGCGACCAAGCTGCGTCGTGAGGAGCTGCTGCCGCTGGGCAGTCGTATCCGCACGCGCTTGAGTATGGAGTATGCCAGTCGCGAGGCGCTGGTCGCCTGCCTGGAGCATTTGCAACACAGTGCCGGCAATGCGAGTCTGATGAGCGCAGGGCTGATGAAGACGCTCGCTGAGCATGCGTTGGGCAATTATCGCGTGCTCACGACCATGGCGGCAGAATTGCTGGCTCATGCCGCTCGGCTCGAACGTGCGCAGCTCGATGAGCAACTCTACCTCGAGGTGTTTGGTTCAGCGCCGGGCAACGCCCGCCAACGCCCGAGTGCCAGGGCGGGCGCCTGATGAGCCGCTTGAGCGCTGAGCGCCCGCACCAGGCAATGACAGCGGCAAGACACACCGCCGTGATGCTTGAGGCATGGCAGGACGCTGGCATCGTGCGTGCCGATTTGGCGGTGCGCACCGCCAAGGCGACGATGCTGTGGTTCCATGATCGCTCTTTGGATCAGCTTCCGTTGGGGCTGGCCAGAGCGCGCAATGTCCAACAGGCCGATATTTATATCCGTCCAGCCCGCGGCTATCCCTGGCCAATGGTGTTTCTCGATGATGTCGCACGGCCGATGGCGCAGCGCATCGCTCGGCACTATGCGGCCCTGGTGGTGCAGACTTCGACGCTCGGGGGCTGCCACCTGTGGCTACGGCTGACCCGCGCGCTCGATGAGGCGCAGCGCTGTGATGTGCAGCGTTGGCTGATCCCGCGCGTTGGCGCCGATCCGGGCTCGGTCTCCGGTGAGCACCTCGGTCGGCTCGCCGGGATGAAGAATGCCAAGCGTGGCGGGGAGTGGGTCAATGTCCTTCGGCGACCAAGCCCGCAGGAGCGCGTCTGGGATCCAACTCCGGCCTTGCCAACGATGGCTCCGGCTCCGCCGCCAGTCGTCAACTGCGCTCCACGGGCGCGCTTATCCACCGGGGATCCGTCCGAATCCGCCCGCGAATGGGGCTGGGTCTGCGGCGCTCTTGAGGCGGGCCTTGCACCGACCACGGTCTACCAGCGCTTGCTCGAGCGCGCGTCCCCGCGTCGCGGAGCCGATGCCGAGCGCTATGCCCGCTACACCCTCGCTCGCGCCATTCGCCAGAGCGCTAGAGGCAACTGAACCCGCTGCGTCTCTCCCCCCTCAGGGGGGGAGCGTGGTTCACGATTCCGGCTTCCCGCTGTCGGCCAGTAACGGCCCCCGTGATCCCACACGCATTCCATGTCCTTCAAATGGCTTGGAAATGGGTCCCGCAATTATCGTGATTACGCTCAATTCAGCTGCCGTTGTTTCCTCATGGGGTGACGCCCATCACCGACGTGTTAGCGTTTAGCAAAGACAACGGTCGGGTGACCTATTTCAATGGCAGCATGCCGGTCTTTATCCATGACGAAGACGACATCGCCTCCTTTCGCATGATCACCGCGCAGTTCTGCATCAATGGCAATGCCACCCAAGCGCAGATCATACGTGCTTTTGGCGTGTCGAAGATCAGCCTCAAGCGGGCGGTCAAGCGCTATCGTAGCGAAGGGCCTAAGGGGTTCTACCAACCGCAGAAGCGCCGCGGACCGGCGGTGTTAACACCGGCGGTACTGGCCGAAGCCCAGCAGCTGCTCGACGAAGGTCTCGAACCCTCGCAGGTGGCTGAGCGCTTAGGCGTCAAGCCCGACACCTTCTCCAAAGCCATCCGCGCGGGACGCCTGCACCGAGCAGAAAAAAAAACACTGCTACAACCACAGCGCTATGCAGCAAAAGCGCGCGCTCCAGCGCTGACCAAGCCGCCCCGATGGGCATGGGGGCAAGCGATGTCGAGGGCCGCCTCGCCGCCAGCTTCGGCGAGCTCGACGCGGTAGCACCGGACTTTGCCCCGGCGCTCGACGTGCCCAATGGCGGGCTGCTCTGTGCGTTGCCGGCCTTTCTGGCGGTGGGGCTGCTCGATCATCTCGAGGGCCATTTGGAGTTGCCCAAAGGCTACTACGGCCTCGATAGCCTGTTGCTGCTGCTTGGCTTCATGGCCTTGGCCCGGCTGCCCTTCATCGAATCCTTGCGCTACAGCGCGCCGGGTGAATGGGGCAAACTGCTGGGATTGGATCGGATTCCGGAGGTGCGCACTCTGCGCACCAAGATTCAGCTGTTATCCCAGGGCGATGGCCCGGCTCAGTGGAGTGCGGCGCTGTGCGAGCAATGGATGGCCGACGCACCGGATCAAGCCGGCGTGCTCTATATCGACGGCCATGTGCGCGTCTACCATGGCGGCCAAACGAAACTGCCACGTCACTATGTCGCCCGCGAGCGGCTGTGCCTGCGTGCCACCACCGACTATTGGGTCAATGCCATGGACGGCCAGCCCTTCTTTGTCGTCAATCAGGTGGTCGATCCGGGGCTAATCCAGGTCATCGAGCAGGAGATTGTCCCGCATCTGCAACAGGCGCTGCCGGATCAGATCACCGCCGCGCCGCCCGGCGCCGATCCGCTACGCCATCGCTTCACCCTGGTCTTCGACCGCGAAGGCTATTCACCGGACTTCTTCAAACGGATGAAAGCGCTGCGCATTGCCTGTTTGACCTATCACAAATTCCCCGGCGCCCCCTGGCCCGAGGATGAATTTGCCGCCACTCGGGTGCGTTTGGCCAGCGGTGAGTGGGTGACCATGGATCTGGCCGAGCGGGGCACGCGCCTGAGCAATGATCTGTGGGTGCGAGAGCTGCGCAAACTGACCGAACGCGGCCATCAGACCGCGATTCTCAGCACCGACTATCGCAGCGACGGCGCTCCACTGGCGGCAGCCATGTTCGCGCGCTGGTCGCAGGAAAACTTCTTCAAGTATGCCCGCCAACACTTCTCCCTGGATCGCCTGGTGGACTATCGTACCGAGGACATTTCCGACCCCCTACGGGTGGTCAACCCTGACTACCGCCAGCTCGACGCCCAGGTCCGCTCAGCCACCGGCAAGCTCACCCGGCGTCTGGCGCGCTTCGGGGAGATGACGCTCGATGAGACCATCGAGCCTGAGCATGTCGAGCCCTTTGTGCGCAAGAAGGCGGCACTGCAGGAGGAGATCGAAACGCTGCAACAGGACCTCAAGACGCTCAAGGCGCAGCGCAAGGAGACCCCACAGCACATCACTGTCGAGGAGTTACCCGAAGAAGCGCGCTTTCGCCAGCTCTCCACCCACAGCAAGCAACTCATCGATACGGTGAAGATGATTGCCTACCGCGCTGAGACGGCGATGGCCAATAGCCTACGCGAGCATTTGACGCGCCCCGATGAGGCGCGCGCCTTGCTGCGCGCGCTCTATACCACTGCAGCCGATCTGCTCCCCGATCCCGAGACGGGCACATTGACAGTACGGCTGCATCATTCGGCCAACGCGGCGAATGATCGGGTGATCGCAAAACTCTGCGAGGAGCTCAATGAGACTGCGACGGTTTTTCCGCGCACCAATCTGCGCTTGGTGCTGAAATTGGGTTCAATGTAAATTCCCTGAGATCAGGTCATCTGACCTTGGTCTAGGCGGCGACGAAATCGCGCACGAACTTCTCCTGATTGTCATCCTGGGCATAGACCTCGGCATAGGCGCGCAGGATGGCATTGGAGCCAAACACCAGATCGACCCGCGTCGCCGTCCATTGGACCGCATCGGTCTGGCGATCACGGATCTCATAGAGGTTGTCGTCCGCCGGCTCCCAGCGGTAGGCCATGTCGGTCAGGTTGACGAAGAAGTCGTTGGTTAAGGCGCCCTCCCGCTCGGTGAAGACGCCATCCTTGGTACCGCCATGATTGGTCCCCAACACCCGCAGTCCGCCGACCAGCACGGTCATCTCCGGGGCTGTCAGTCCCATCAACTGGGTGCGGTCGAGCATGAGTTCCTCGGCACTGACGGCATAGTCCTGTTTCAGCCAATTGCGATAGCCGTCGTGGATGGGTTCAAGCGGCTCAAAGGACTCGGCATCGGTCATCTCCTCGGTGGCATCGCCGCGTCCGGGGGCAAAGGGGACATTGATCGGGCAGCCCGCCGCTTGGGCGGCCTGCTCGATGCCAAGATTGCCGGCCAGGACGATGACATCGGCCAGACTGGCGCCCGCCTCGGCGGCGATGGGTTCCAGCACGTCCAGCACCTTGGCAAGACGGGCGGGTTCGTTGCCTTCCCAGTCCTTCTGCGGCGCCAGACGAATGCGCGCGCCATTGGCTCCGCCGCGCATGTCGGAGCCGCGGAACGTTCGGGCACTATCCCAAGCGGTGGCGACCCGCTCGCCAATGCTCAGTCCACTGGCGGCAATTCGGGCCTTGACGGCCTCGACATCATAGTCGCTGCGCCCCGCCGGGATGGGATCCTGCCAGATCAGGTCTTCCTTCGGCACCCAGGGGCCGAGATAGCGCGTCTTGGGTCCCATGTCACGATGGGTCAGCTTGAACCAGGCGCGTGCGAAAACTTCCGAAAGGTACTCGGGGTCTTGGTGGAAGCGCTCGGCGATTTCCCGATAGACCGGGTCCATCTTCATGGCCATGTCGGCATCGGTCATGATCGGGTTGCAGCGGATCGAGGGGTTCTCGACATCGACCGGCTTGTCTTCTTCCTTGATGTCGACCGGCTCCCACTGCCAAGCGCCGGCCGTACTCTTGTTCAGCGTCCACTCGTGATTGAGTAGCATGGCGAAGTAGCCGTTATCCCACTGCGTGGGCCGGGTGGTCCAGGCGCCTTCGATGCCGCTGCCCATGGTATCGCGGCCGATGCCGCGCTGGGTCTTGTTGAGCCAGCCGAGGCCCTGATCCTCGACATCAGCCGCTTCCGGATCCGTCCCGAGCAGTGCCTCCTGGCCGTTGCCATGGCACTTGCCGACGGTATGGCCACCGGCGGTCAGGGCGACGGTCTCCTCGTCATCCATCGCCATGCGCGCGAAGGTCTCGCGCACATCGACGGCGGTCTTGAGCGGATCGGGCTGGCCGTCGACGCCCTCCGGGTTGACGTAGATGAGGCCCATCATCACCGCAGCCAGCGGGTTCTCCAGCTCACGCTCACCGGAGTAGCGGCTGCCCTCGCTGTCGCTCGGTGCCAGCCACTCCTGCTCCGCGCCCCAGTAGGTGCCTTTCTCGGGGTGTCAGATGTCCTCGCGGCCAAAGCCGAAGCCGAGCGGCCAATCGTTTGGGTCAATCGTTCGCTTCGCTGAAACCGATTGCGGTTGTCAGGTTCGGCGATCCCTTCACGGGCGGCCCACTCAACTGGGTCGGATCGGTTCACATGCACCGAAAATGGGGTTTATGCACCAGTGCTGCGATCCCTGTTCGGTGCCCCAATTCGACCCGGACACCTTCAGCCAAGGTCAGTCTCAGGGACATGCCTGGATCAGCGGTGGAATTGGTCCCCATGAGCGTGAACTGCTCAGCCAGCACTTGGGGCAGGGCATGCTTCCTAGTTACGCATTGTTTTCTTCGCAAGCCGGGCGCTGTGCTTATCCGGGAACATCAAGAGCTGGCATGCGGCTTGCTTGACCAAGCCCAAGGGCCAAAACTGAGTTGATTGCCGAGTGCGGGCCGCGCCTGTTTGTCCGTATTCATGGCCTTGGCCTTGGTCCTATAAGGCGTATGGCGTCGTAACTCAACAAGTGAGGTGAAACATGAATTGGGATGAAGTCAAGGGTAAATGGACTGAAATGAAAGGGCATGTGAAGGATCGCTGGGCCGACCTGACCGACGACGACCTTTTGGCCGTCGAGGGCGAGCGAGACAAGCTCGTCGGGAAGATCCAACACCGTTACGGCGTGACCAAGGAAGAGGCGGAGCGCCAAGTCGAGGAATATGAAAAAAGCTGAATGTGTCGGCGGGCGTTGCGGCGTCCGCCGTCACGCTCGTCGCGGACAACGAACCTCATCTGAATATGGAGGTCAGGCGAGCGCTCGCGCGTTGGCGATGGGTTTCGGTCGGTTCGGTGTTTGCCGTCGTGCTTTGGTTGGCGGCATCCACGCTCTTCTCGTTTTATGTCTCCCAATTCGGCACCTACAACGCGACCTACGGGTCAATTGGCGCTGTCATCGGCCTGAAGGATTCGGAGGTGCGTCTTGATCGCCATCTTGTCCCTGCTGTTGGTTGTCACCCTGTCGATTCTCATCACCCGCATTGCCGCCATCGCGTTGCGTCATACCGGGCTTGCGCGTCAGAGCGCCCGGTTCCAGGCTCGGTCGGCCTTTTCCGGGGCGGGCTTTACCACCACCGAGTCGGAACAGGTGGTCAACCATCCCGTGCGTCGCCGCATCGTGCTGACCCTCATGCTGCTCGGCAACGCCGGGATCGTCACCGCCGTGTCTTCCTTGATGCTGGCTTTCGTCGGGGGCGGAGATGCCGAGGGCATGGCCTTGTGGATCAAGGTGGTCTTGTTGGTTACTGGTCTGGTGTTGCTCTGGGCTTTTGCCTCCAGTCAGTGGGTCGATCGACTGTTGTCAGGTATCGTCGATCGGGCGCTGAGGCGCTTCACCCATATCGATGTTTCCGACTACGAAGGTCTGTTGCATCTGGCCGGCGACTACAAGATCGTCGAGCTTGCCGTCGAGGATGGTAGCTGGCTCGATGGCCAGCCGCTGCGCGCGTTGCGTCCGGCTGAGGAAGGCATACTGGTGCTCGGGCTCGCCAAGTTCAACGGCGAATGGTTTGGCACGCCGGGAGGCGACACCGTGGCACAGAGTGGGGACCAGTTGATCGTTTATGGTCGTACGGAGACGATTCGCAAACTGGAGGCGCGGCGTGCCGGTGACGACTGGGCGCACGCCGAGGCGGTCGACGAGCAGCGCCGCATTGCCGGCGCCGAGCGCAGGGATGCCGAGCACGACGGGGCGGAAACAAGATGAGGAACCTACAAGGACGAAATCGACGTCGACGACCTGGGTCATAAGGGGCTGAAGCGGCACGCGCGCTCAGACGAGCACACGGAGTCATGGAGGGCGACGCGGAACGGCGCATTCTCGCGTCCATCGTCCCGCAACTCTTCGTGGCCGATAGCGTGCGCTTCGCCGAAACGGTCGCTCGCCGCGTCTATCGCGACCACGCGCTCTTCAAGAAGGATCATGCGCTGGGGGCCTTTCAGTTCACCCACTGATCGGGTCGGCTATACGGGGCGCCAACGATCATGATCGACCCATCCGTGTCTCCATTCCGTCTCCTGACGTCTCAGAGGAACGGTGTCAACAGACGGGATCCACGGATTTTGATCCAGTCCAGTCTGGATTCTGGTCGCAGATCCTGAGGCCGTAGTTCCGTGGCGTTTTCCAGATCGGCGAGGAAATGCTGTTCGAGACACTGGGCAATGGTTTCGTCGCGGATGATCAGGGCAACCTCGTCATTGAGGGTCATCGAGCGATTGTCGATGTTGAAGGTGCCGACGGTCGCCCAGCAGGCGTCGGCGACGAAGGTCTTGGCGTGCATCATCCCCGGCTGGTAGGCGTAGATGCGCACGCCGGCATCCATGAGTTGTCGATAGATGGCGCGTCCAGCGTGCCAGACCAGGGGTTGATTGGTGTTACGCCCCGGCGTCAGGACACGCACGTCGACCCCTCTGTCCACCGCGTTCATCAAGAGCCAGCGCATGCCGTGGGTCGGTACGAAATAGGCGTTGGCGATGTAGATGCGCTCGCGCGCTGAGGTAATCGCCAGAAAGAAGAAGCGTTCGGCGTTGGTGCTGCCCAGCGACGGTGAGCAGGCCATGATGCCTGCGGCCTGAGGTTCGTCCACGGGTGGCATGCGGTCGAAAGGGGAGATAGTGTTGCCGATCAAAAGATCGCCGGTTGCCTCCGCCCAGTTGTTGGAAAAGGCGACCTGCAACTGCATCGCCGCGGGTCCGGCGATCCGCACATTGGTATCCCGCCACTGGTCTTGCGCGCGTCCGTTGCCGAGCCATTGATCGGCGATCCCGAAGCCGCCGGTGAAGCCGATGCGGCCGTCGATGACGATGGCGCGCATGTGCATGCGCTGTTGGAACTTGTACGCCTCCTTGAGTCGCAGGGGTCGGTAGATGGCGACCTCCGCGCCGGCGGCGATCAGGCGTTTCCGATAGCTCCTAGGCATCTGTACGGCGCCGATAGCATCGAGCAGCACCAACACCTGGACGCCCGCCTGGGCGCGCTCGCTGAGGGCGCGCAGCAGCGTGTCGGCGACCTGGCCGGGATTGACCTCGTAGACGTGCACGCAGATGACGTGTTTGGAGTCCTTGATCGCGTCCCAGATGCGCGGAAAGGTCTGGTCGCCGTTGAACAACACCTCGATCTCGTTGCCCCCGACGACCTGGACGGACGTCAGCAGGCCGAGGTGGATGTTGAACTTGTCCTCGCGCGCGTCGAGGACATCCTGCTCGCCGCCGAGCGTGCGCATGCGTCGGATGGCGGTTGTGCGCGTCAGATAAGCGAGCAGCATGCCGAGTAAGGCCGCCAGGAACAGAAGGCCGAGGATGGTCAGCATGGCGCAAGCCTCGGTGTCGCGGAATCGAAGGGGCCGTCAATCACGGTCGGGCATGCGTGTTGACGGCGTCGATTTGCTCGTTGAGGGTCCAGTAGTCATAGAGGTAGCCGACCAGGAAGAGTCCGCCGGTGAGCAGCCAGAGGAGTCCGGTGACCCATTTGCCGAGATAGAAGCGGTGCACGCCGAACAGGCCGAGGAAGGTCAGCAGGATCCAGCTCAGGTTGTAGCCTTTGGGGCCGCCGACGAAGCGTCGGTCCGCTTGACGGTTCATGCTCGGTATTAGGAAGAGGTCGATGATCCAACCGATGAACAGCAGCCCCAAGGTCAGGAACCAGAGGGTGCCCGTCACCGGTTTGCCGAAGTAGAACCGATGGGCGCCGAGGAATCCGAAGATCCACAGCAGATACCCCATGAACGTCGAGTGAGTGTCGTCGGTGCGCTCTAACATCGTCGTCTCCGTAGGTGATTGTTCCGAAGCAACGCGGCCACTGTGAAGTGCTCGACGCGCGCGGTGAAATGATCGTCGAGTCTATCGACCGCCTCCGGCCAAGGAAAGCGAAGCGAAGACCGGTAACCCTGAAGGCGTTGGGCGCTGGCTGGAATGCCAGACCGGTGCCGGCCGCGAGCCGTGAGGCAAAGCGCTCGGCGAAATCAGGGTGGGTGTTGAGTCCGCTGCCGACGGCCGTGCCGCCCTGCGCGAGCCTGAGCAGGCGTCGCTCGACGTCGTTCCAGCGCTCGGCGTCGGCGGCAATTTGGGCCGCCCAGCCCGATAGCTCCTGCCCGAGGGTGATGGGTACCGCATCCATCAGATGGGTGCGACCGGTTTTGACGACCGAATCGAGCACCCACGCGCGGGTCTCGATTGCATGCTGGTGTGATTATCCCCTCAGCCCGGCCCGCCGCTAGCGGCGGCTGCAGATGGACCGGGAGCGCGCTGGGTTTAATGGAATTTGGACTTCGCGGACTTCAGTGCCTCGCCCAAGGCGTCGGCAGCGTGGCTGGCACCGTCACGGATGTCCTGCCAGGCGTCTCCGCTCGAGTCGCGTAACTCCGAGAGCCGTGACGATGCATCGGCCTGTTTTTCCTTCAGCGTCGAGAGGTATTCGTCGTACTTTACCTTGGCATCGGCACTGGCGATCTTCGCTTTGGCCTCAAGCTCTTCGATCTCGGCGCTCCATTGGTCGAGCTTGGATTTCATCTGCTCCACATAGGCTTCTCGTTCTTGCTCATTCATTTGAATGCTCCGTTGTCATGGTTGGAAAAAGCAGTGAATGTCTTGCAAAGACCAAGCCAGCATCGCCGGGCTTCAGCAGGGGCCCCGATGCTGATCAGGCGACGCCCGATGACGCCGGCGAAGGGTGCCTCGATACGCCGGTCGTCGAGATCTCGCTGGACGCATGCGGTCGCTTTGCCTTCCTTCTTGTGGGTGTTTTCAGTGAAGGAGTATTTGCCCCGGTGAAACAGCCGAGGCGGGTGAAATGCACCCAGGGAAGGGTGCGCACACGTGAAGAAATTTACTTCACCAAAATGTTTAGGGGATAGGCGCCGCGTCCGGGTCTCCTTTGATCTCAACGTTGCCCTTCTCCACTTGGTCGTTGATGACATCAATGGCAGTGAATGTGCTCGCGGGCTTCCCGTTGGGCGCGACGGTGCTGCAACCCAAACTCAGACCGCCGAGGGTGACAAAAGCAAGCAATACCCAATAGAAAGGTGTTTTTCTCTTCACGAGATACTCCTTTTTTCAACGGCTCGGAGGCGCCATGAATTCCGGTCCCACGGGGTCGATGACATGCTCGAGACGCCGATCGCGCGAATTTCACCTGCTCGGTCGAGCAGCGGGATCATCCTCGTCGCGACGCAACGACTCGGCCTCAATGAAGATGCGCTTGATCTCCGGGTGGTGTTCTCGGATGCTGCGTTCCAGCCGGTCCACCACGCCCATGATCGTCTCCGACGGCAGGCCGGAACGGAACCGGACATCGAGATTCAGCAGAACCTCATCGGGGCCAAGATGCATGGTCAGCGGCCGGCCAGCCTCGACCACGTCCGCGTCCGCGCGGGCGATCTGGCGAATGCTCTCGATCACCTCTGGATCGGCCGCTTCGCCGATCAGCAGGCTGCGGCTCTCGTAGGCAAGGAGGAGCGCGACGCCGGACAGGGTCACGCCAATCAGCATGGAGGCAACGCCATCCCAGACCGGATTGCCCGTGATCTCGGTGAGATAGACGCCGGCCAGGGCGAACAGCAGTCCCGCCAGCGCGGCGGAGTCCTCGAAGATCACGGTGACCGTGGTGGGGTCTTTGGCGGCGCGCAGCGCCTGCCAGAGACGCTTGTCCTTGACCGTGGGTAGGAATTCCCGGAGCGCAATCGTCCAAGAGGTGCCCTCGGCAATCAGCGCGATGGCGATCACTCCATAGTTCCACATGACATTGCCGCGCTCCTCTGAGGCATGGCCGTGATATGGGTCAACCCCTCGAAGAAGGTCAGTCCACCGCCGATACCAAAGAGCGCGACGGCGACGATCAGGCTCCAGAAGTAGAGCTCCTTGCCATAGCCGAAGGGATGCGCCTGGTCCGGCTGGTGTCCGGAACGCTTCATGCCGTAGAGGAGCAGCCCCTCGTTGGCGGTATCGACCAGCGAATGGATGCACTCCGAGAACATCGCTGAGCTGCCGGTGAATAGGGCCGCGATGCCCTTGGCGAGGGCGATCACGCCGTTTGCCGCCATGGCGCCGTAAACGGCGATGGGTGTTTCCTGTTTGTTCGCAACAGATGACGCGCTCATTGTCTTTCCCTCGTGAGGTGTCGGTGGGGTGCGATCCTTTGATTCCAGAAAGCTTGGGCGAACCCGCAGGGTGATTGCTGGAGACGACCCGCCGAATCGCAATACGCAAATTTCGCTCCAGGAACTTGGTTTGGCGCAAAAGGCGGCAAGGACATCGGTTTTCGGTTGTACTAATTAGCCTTGCAGCGAGACGCCCACCTTCATGACTGTCGCCACCTTCGGACCAGATGGCGCCCCTTGTCGGTGGATTTGCCCCGGCCGGGGCTCAAAAGAACCGTCCGATCGCCCGTGGCTCAGGTACTGTCCCACCTGTTCCTTCAAACCGCCGGAATCAGCGCGCTTGGCCCATGACTTGCTGGCGTTCTGTGACTTGCTCGCTCGCGGCCAGCCGGCGCTTGGTTGTTCTCGCCGTGGTGGTGCGGAGCTGATCGCAGCGACCCCGTCCGCGAACTGAGCAGATGTTGTCTAGGAGACTACTATGTTTTTCAAGCAGTTCTATCTAGAAAGCCTCGGCCATGCATCCTATTTCGTCGGCTCGGAGGAAACCGGCGAGGCCTTCGCGCTCGACGTGCGCCGCGACGTTGGCACCTACTTTCAGACCGCGCGCGAGCAGGGCATGCGGATTCGCTATGCCTGTGATACCCATCAGCACAACGACTATCTGACCGGAATCTGCGAGCTTCCCGAGCGGGGCGACATCGAACTTCTTGCGGGTGCCCGTGCGGAGCTCGGTTACAGGGTGACGCCGATGGACGACGGGCAACGTCTGGAGATGGGGGAGGTGTCGATCGAATTCCTGCATACGCCTGGACATACACCGGAGCACATCAGTCTTGTCCTCACCGATCGTTCGCGCGGTGACGAACCCGCCATCTTCTTCTCCGGCGGCGCGCTCCTGGTTGGGGATCTAGCCAGACCGGATTTGCTCGGTGGCCCGGAGGAGGCGCGGCGCAGCGCGGAGACCTTCTGCAAAACGCTTCAGAGCAAGGTGTTGACCTTGCCTGACTTCGTTGAGGTCTATCCAACCCATGTTGCGGGTTCGCTCTGCGGTGGGAACATCGGCAGCCGCCTCTCGACCACAGTGGGCTACGAGCGGCGCATGAACCAGCTCCTAGCGCGACTCTCGGACGTCGATGGTTTTGTTGAACGGTGTATGAATCTGACCGATCTGCCCTCGGTTCCTCCCTACTGGCCGCGTATGCGCAAGCTCAACAGTGAGGGGCCGCCCCTCCTTGGAGTGCTGGCTGATCCGCCCCCGCTCGGCGTGGATGAGTTCGATCGGCTGCGGCACGACGACGTCACCGTGCTCGACTGCCGTTCGCCCGAGGCCTTCACCGCGCATATTCCAGGCGCGCTCAACGTCGGCATCGGGACCTCCTTTGCGACCTGGGCCGGGAGTGTGGTGCCCGATGACCGGCCGATCGTTCTGGTGCTCGAACAGCCGAGCGATCTGTGGGATGTCTGCTGGCAGCTGCTGCGGATCGGTTACAAGCTCCCCGTCGGCTGGCTCGCGGGTGGCATGTTTGCTTGGCGCACGGCGGGGATGCCAATCGATATCCTGCCGCAATGGACCGTTTGGGAACTGCGCGAGCAGATCGAGAAGACGCGCGACCTCCTGGTGCTGGACGTCCGTCAGCCGGCGGAATGGAGCGCGGGACGTATCCCGGAAGCCGTCCATATCACGGGCGCTGAGATTACCCGGCGTGCCGATGAGATCCCCAAGAATCAGCCGGTCGCGGTGGTGTGCGGCAGTGGCTTCCGATCCTCGGTCGCCGCGAGTGTCCTCAAGCACCGTGGCCACAAAGCGGTCTTCAATGTGCTCGGAGGCATGACCGGCTGGCAGGCGGAATCACTGCCGGTTGCGCGCTAGGGAGCAGCCGGCTGGATGTCTAGAGGCCGCGTGTGCAGGACGAATCTTCGGCCTTAACGAAGGAGGTATCGAATATGACCTTGATCCAAACCATGAGAACGCAATTCACGACACTGGATCCGGAGTGCAAGCTGTCGCAGGCCGCCGAGATGATGAGCCGGTCCGGCCACTGGCTCCTGCCGGTCTGTATCGGGACACGTCTGGTTGGCAGTCTCTCTCTGCTCAATGTAGCCATCTATTGCCGTGTTGATGACACCGAGCGCGGCGCCAAGACAGTTGCCGACGCCATGACGCAGAATCCGCTCAGTTGCGGCATGGAAACCAGCTTGGAGGACGTGCGGAGTCTGATCTGCCGTCATCGGCAGCCGGCGATCTGTGTGACGAACGCTGACGGTGATGTGGTTGGCATGATCGGCGCTTTCGAGGTCATTGAGGCATTGACGGCGCCCCAGGCATTTTCTGGGCCGGAACCGGAGCAGGTGCGTCGGGTACGCGGCAATGCCTAAATGGCCGCCTGTGGCCTGACGCATCCCGCCGATCTGCAGCCCCACCACCTGGCGATACGGACCGGGGCTGCGAAGACCAAGCCGTTGGATGAGCTGCAGCACTTTTTGCCGGAAGGGATTCTGCTCGAGGATCCGCAGAGCACGCAGTATGCCGAATTCTGGGAAGCGGCCGACCCAGACACCTTCGCGCCCCGGATCGATCTGACCGAACGGCGCGTCTCCATCGACACGCGCAACACGGTATTGTTCACATGAGTACGAGCGTATCCGAAGTTATCATCGACACCTTGTTCCAGGCCGGCACGCGGCGCTGCTATGGCATCGTTGGCGACACCATCAATCATTTCATCGACGCGGTCCGCCGCTCCGATTTGGAGTGGGTGCATGTGCGCCACGAGGAGGTTGGCGGCTTGGCCGCCGGGGGTGAATCCTATATGACCGGGGAGCTGTCTGCCTGCGCCGGCACCTGCGGTCCGGGCAGCCTGCACTTTCTCAACGGCATCTTCGAGAGCCACCGCAACGGTGCACCGGTCGTGCTGATCGCCTCGAACGTCGATCGACACGAGGAGGGGCTGGGCTTTCCCCAAGAGGTCGATCAGAAGAGACTCTACGAACAATGTTCGGTGTTCTGCGAGCGGATCGCCCACCCGGACCAGGCGCGCCGCATCACCGCGCAGGCGGCCCAGGCCGCGTTAGCACGGCGGGGTGTCGCGGTGGTGATCGTCAATGGCGATCTGTTGCAGGAAAAATGTGCCGACAGTCTGCCCTGGACGGTGAATCGCGCGGCCCCGGTGATCATCCCGTCAACGGATGAGCTGGAGGCGATCGCCGAGGCCATCGATGGCGCCGCTCGCATCACGCTATACGTCGGTATCGGTGCGCGCGGCGCGCGCGAGCGGCTGATCGCGTTCGCCGACCGGATCAAGGCGCCCATCGTCCATACGACGCGCTCGAAGGAATTTGTCGAGCCCGACAACCCATACAACGTCGGGATGACCGGTATCCTGGGCAATCGGGCAGGCATGGAGGCGGTCGCCGATTGCGACCTGCTGCTGGCGCTCGGCACCGATTTCGCCTACACGCAGTTCTATCCGGATGGGGCGCGCATCATCCAGGTCGACATCGACCCGACGCGGTTGGGACGGCGCACTCCGGTCGAGATCGGCGTGGTCGGCGATGTGGGGGCGACGCTCGACGCCCTGAGCGAGAGGGTCGCCCCGCGCGACAACGACGCGCATCTGCAACAGGCGCTGGATCAGTGGCGGCGGGACCAGGAAGAGTACCGCGCGCGCGGCGCCGAACAGGATCCGGATCTCATCCATCCGCAGCAGTTGACCCAGGTGCTGGATCGGCTGGCCGCGCCGGACGCGATCTTCACGGCCGACGGCGGATCGCCGATGGTCTGGCTGCTGCGCCATCTGAGTGCCAACGGTCACCGACGCTTTCTGACCAGTCTGTTGCACGGCACCATGGCCAATGCCTACCCGCAAGCCATCGGCATTCAGAAGGCGTACCCGGACCGACAGGTGATCGCCCTGTGCGGCGACGGCGGTATGACCATGCTGATGGGGGATCTGTTGACCCTGGTGCAGGAGCGCCTGCCGGTGAAACTGCTGGTGTTCAACAACGGCTCGCTGGGCTTCGTCGAGATGGAGCAGCGCGTCGAGGGTTTGCTCGATGCCTACACCGAGCTGAAGAATCCGGACTTCGGCAAGGTGGCCGAGGCGTGCGGACTCTACGGTGCGCGGGTGGACCGGGCGGATCGTTTGGAGGAGGCATTGGCATCATGGCTGGCGCACGACGGGCCGGCCCTGCTCGATGTGGCGGTGAACCGCTTCGAGCTGGTCATGCCCCCTAAAATCGAGGCCGGTCAGGTCGCCTCGACCGCGCTGTTCGGCCTCAAGGCGGTGCTCAACGGCCGCACCGACGAGGTGGTGGATCTGCTGAAGAGCAACTTCGTCAAGTAGGCCGTCGCGCCCGAAACGAAGACCTGGCACGCTGGCTGCATGTCTGATGTCCAAGGGCCATTGCTGAATCGATTGTTGCGCGCAGACCGCGCCCATCGATCCACGATGCCCGAGCCAAAGTGCCGACAGGCGAAGCGTCGCGGCTGGATCGTTGCCGGGGTCTAGCCCTAATGTTTCTCATTGTTGCCTTGATCGCCGGTGCGCTCGGTCTGACCGGTATCGCGGGAGCTGCGTCCAACATTGCCTGGATACTTTTTGTGGTCGGCCTCGTCGTCACCGTGGTGTTTTTGGTGCTCGGGCGTAGACCACCCACAGTCTGAGCGATTGCGAGAACGCAACCCAGGATCCGGCCGTTGACCGCTCGTTGCTCTTTGCGCGGTCTCCGGTCCTTATTATGATCGACGCATCCCGGGTGCCGGACGTCATGTCTCGAACCATCCCTCGCGGCGTGTCAGAGGAATGGCGTCAGCAGGCGAGCCCCGTGGATCTTGATCCTTGAAGACGAATCAACTGAGACGGAGAGATCTTGATGAAGATGATGAACAGGAAGCGACTCGCAATCCCGGCTGCGGCCTTACTGACCCTGACGCTGGCGGCATGCGGCGATTCCGACGATGGCGCCGCCGAGCAGATGGGGCAAAAGATCGACCGTGCGGCCGAGCGCGCAGGTGACAAGGCCGACGCTGTCAAGAATTCGGTGTCGGACGCGCTGGAGAAGGCCGGCGATCGGGTGGAAGAGGTTGGAGATCGCGTGGAGAACCGCACCGATTAAGCGATTCTCGGACGTTCCGATGTCGTCCTAACGATAGGCCACCGGTGGCAGAGCACCGAATCCTGCCCTTTGATCGATACGCGTGCGACCTCGTGTCGCACGTCCCGCTCAGGCGATACAGAGCCAGAGCCCATCGCTCACGCCGTTAAGTCCGACCAAGCAGCCGCGACCTGCTGACAATAGCGATAGGCGCGCAGCCCGTATTTCCAGGCTTCACGCCAATGAACGCTGGTCATGGCGAGGATGACACCGCGCGCCTCCCTTGTGTCGCCGGACCCTTCGACGTCGATGCCGCGCCGTTCCAGACAATGATCGTGGCTGTGGTAGACCCCGCCAGCCAGTCCCGGACAGCCCGCTGTGATGAGATAGCCTGCGGTCGGATGCCGATTGCCGCTGGAGATCGACACTCGTCGGTGCCGGTCGTTCGTCCGCTCGGATGGCTGCGAACGCAGGTCCGCCGTCGCTGGCGAGCGGCAACGGAATGCGTGGCGCGCCCTCAAAAGAGCGAAAGGGATGGGGTTGAGTCGCCCAGTCCAGGCCTCCGGGTCCGGGCGCATAGCGCTCGGGGCGGTGCTTGCTGTCGAAACGATAGGCATAGACCTGTCTCAGCCGTGCGTCTGTCATCACGTTCTAGCTGCCTGGCGCGTCAATTCGAGGATGTAGGCATCAGATCTCGGGCCGAGACACTCAGATATCGACCTGCTCGCGCTGTCGCGCGGCTCGGCGCATCCTGAGGCGAGAAATCGCACTCCCGGTGTGAGCGAAGGGAGTCGCGCTGCGTCGGCACGCCAACTTGTCAGCATGACCAATAGGATCGCCGAGTCAGGCAAGTCGATTGCTGGCTTCTAAAGCGGCCACCGGTCGATTGCAGGTCGATGACTTTTCGATCCTGGAGGCGGAAAATCGGCCTGCTCGGCTCAGAGGTCGTTCTGTCCCATCAGCTGTCGCCCAACTCTGCGGGCAATCCGGCAGGACTCGGCCACAAGCGGACCCAACGGGACCTGTGCTAAAGTCTCAAGGGACACCACCACCCTAAGACGATCCAGGCAATCCACATCGGTCGGCGGGTGTCTCGTGCTTCTGCATGACATCACTAGTGTCCCAACGTTTCGTACACGGACGCTCTCTCTTACTGTTTATGTAGAACTTTTAGGGATTTTCAGAAAAATCGACTTGAACGCGCCGGCCAATTTCGCCCAGCCTCTGTCCGGAATCTTCGACTGGAGGCTAATTTCGAATGTATACCGGCAAACTTGTTTTCTCGCAGTTAACCGAGCATCTACCATTGCCCGTTTTTCGGCAGTGCGTTATGCGTTATCGTGGCAACCATAAGATAAAATCATTCTCCTGTCTCGATCAGTTTCTATGCATGATGTTTGCGCAACTGACCTATCGGGAAAGTCTTCGAGATATTGAAACGACTCTGCGAGCGCAATTGAGTAAGCTTTATCACATGGGTATTCGCGGAGGTATATCGCGGAATACTCTAGCTAATGCAAACCAAGTGCGCGATTGGCGAATTTATGCCGACCTCACTCGAGCATTAATTGAAGTCGCTCGTGATCTTTATATCAACGAAGCTCTCGCCTTTGATCTTGGCCAAACGGTTTACGCTTTTGATTCATCTACAATCGACCTTTGCCTTTCTGTTTTTCCATGGGCGCCGTTTCGCCGCACCAAAGCTGGCATAAAACTTCATACATTACTGGATCTGCGCGGTAGCATACCGACTTTTCTCGCAATTTCTGATGCTAAGCTGAATGATGTCAAGGCGCTAGATCTGCTGACGATTGAGGCTGGTGCTTTTTATGTCATGGATCGGGCGTATCTGGATTTTGAACGTCTTTATCGTTTTCAACTCGCCGGTGCCTTTTTTGTTATACGCGCAAAATCAAATACAAAAATGCGACGATTGCACTCTCGCCCGGTCGATAAGAAAACCGGATTGAGATGTGACCAAACGGTCTGTCTAACGGGTCTCAATACGGCCTTGCGTTATCCTCAGCATCTTCGCCGCGTCAAGTTCATCGATCCCACAACGAATAAGGAACTGGTTTTCTTAACGAACAACTTTGCTTTGCCAGCGTTCACGATCACAGAGCTTTATCGGAATCGCTGGTACGTAGAGCTATTTTTCAAATGGATCAAGCAACACCTTCGAATAAAAGCTTTCTATGGCACGACTGAAAATGCAGTGAAATCGCAAATTTGGATAGCGATCGCGACAGATGTATTAGTAGCAATTGTAAAGAAACGATTGAATATCAATGAAAGTTTGTATAGTTTGCTACAGGTTTTGAGCCTGACGCTGTTCGAGCGTGTACTTATAAATCAGCTACTTGACCATGCGCCCGGCAAATACACAGATCAGGATAACTCTAAGCAGCTGAATTTATTCGACTAAACGTTGGGACACTAGTGGCATGACATGCCGTTCAGGGAAGTTATCCGGAAACCAGAGAACTACTTGTTAGGCTAGACAAGAGGAAGGAAAATGCAAGAATTCAAGTTACTATATGTAATATCAAAGCAAGATGATCAAGATGATAAATAAATACAAAAAATCTCCACCTATAAAAATCTCTGACGCCATTTTACGTATGGCAGAGCCATTGATTAGAAGATACCCTAAACGTGAACGAATTGTAGTAATAATTGATTTAGCAATTTTTTCTTGGAATGTATCACTAACGACTGAAGTCAAAAGAGAAGAAATAGAGAGAAAGTTAATTGACCAAATGCCAGATGCATTCAATGCGACGGATATTGCTTCAATAATAGAACAAACAGATATCTTAATTGAGAGGAAGAAAGAGCTTTATCCAGATATAAACTATTTAATAGTTAGCCACAATCTATCAGTTGAGGATAATGGACAAATATCATTGGATGTTAACACAATCAAGCAATAGAAATGATCCACATTGTGTAAGCGTCTGCGCAAGCAAAAGAACCTAATATAACCATTCACCGGGCGCGCCAAAGGCGCGCGCCGGTGATGGTTATCGTTGGGCAATGCCGCCGGTTGGAAAGCGATGATTGCCAATATTGTTGGAATTGATTGCGCGTCGGATCCTGGGAATGTCGGGCTGGCATTATGAGGATTTGGGCTCGGCGGAGGCGCTGTCGAAAGGGTGGTGATCGGCTCGGCGAAGCGGGCACCTATCGATGTTGTTGCTGATTGGCTCCAAAAGCGGTCCGAACCGACGTTGCTTGCTCTTGACGCGCCACTCGGTTGGCCAGCTCCGCTGGCGCGCGCTCTGCAGTCGCATGCGGCAGGAGACGCTTTCGATGTGGAGGCTCATAACCTCTTCCGTCGAGAGACGGATCGATACATCCGCCGCACAATCGGGAAGCAGTCACTGGATGTCGGTGCCGACAGGATCGCACGAACTGCATTTGCCGCACTCGAACTAATCGCCGGGCTACGCAAACGCACCAAGCGCGAGATTCCGCTAGCCTGGACCACCGAGTTTTCAGGCATACGAGTGATCGAGGTCTATCCGGCTGCAACCCTTATTGCTCACGGCATTGATCCCTCGGGGTATAAAGCGAAGAACGGAGAGTCTGAACGGGTACGCGTTTTGGACGCGATCCACGCGCTCGTGACCGTCGACACGGAGATTCCATGTTTATCGTACGCTTCGGATGGTCTGGACGCCGTAATTTGCGTGTTGGCGGCTTGTGACTTCCTATCGGGACTGGCGCTGTCGCCCGATCCAGGTTGGCCCGTAAAGCGGGAAGGGTGGGTCTGGTTTCGAGATCCGAATGCCCAACAAGTCCATGCAGCCGACGCTCGTACCTCGCGCGGCTGATGGGCATCGTTATGTTTCAATAATGAATCACTGGAGATAGAAATGAACACCATTAGAACAATAGCAATGCTTACAGTATTCTCATTGTCTTCAACAAATCTCATTGCAGGAGATAATGAAGTAGAAAACATCGAACCTAATATCATAGGGAAAACATTCTTATTCGACTATGGCAGTTATGCTTACGATATAGCGATAACTTCAAACAAGTCGCTACATTGGAAACTGGTAAAAGGAAGTTTTGAAGGCCCAGGTCAAGGAGATAATTCATATCTTTCAAGCAGAATTGGTGACGGTATTATTTTTCTTTCATGGAAAGAAGAAAGCGGGATGCAGTTCTATAATCTAATGGATCTAAACACAGGGAAATTAACAACCCATGCTAATGCAGGTGGTATGTCTGTAAATATGGGTACGGTTTCGATAAAGAAGTAGAGCTTCAGAAATAAGAACATAACATGCGCATCAAGTCGAACGCATACTGCGCCATGAACGCATACTGCGCCATCGAGAGGTGGAACAAATTTCGGGGTGCGTGGGCGGCGCAGTATGCGTCGGCTTATGCTTGACGTTAGTCCGCTGAGGGTCGGCAACCGTCCCCAAAGGCAAGACGCGGCGCTCGCGATTCTTCTGGATTAGCACCGAATCCTTCGCAGGGCGCTTGCCGGCCAACAACGGTCGTTGCCACCCGCTCCAAGCGATGCCGGAGCATAGGATTGACATTCAATGGTGAGGGAGTGCCAGGGCGGACTGGCGGGCGGGGTTGGGACCACACCTTGCGACGGGCCGAGCACGGGCTCGATTGTTTGGGCCCTCCTCTCAGCCTACGCAGCGGCCGTTCGAGGTCCGATAGAACGGACAAGGTGCTGGAACCGGTGGCGCTGACGGGACGGAATTAGCTCGCACTTCCAAGAGTACGCCTTCCCTGTGCTCCTAGCTCTTCCTCATCAGCTGCAATCGCCCGGCGAAATACGCTGTTTTGGACCAATCGCGGATCGATGCCCAAAAGCTCATCAAACTGTCACTAAATCCTTATAGAATGCTACGTTTAGGGCATTAGTTTGCCATCTGCGGTCGATATGCTAGTCAATGCCAACACCAATCATAAAGCGCTGCTCGACCTCAAGTTGGAGAGCAATAACGCAGTACATGGGCACCTGCGATGAAACTGAAAGACAGAAAAGGCATTCTCTATCCGGCAAAGATGAAAGTCAAAAGCTGGATCGTGCTGGGTCCACCGGGATGTGGAAAGTCCTATCTCATAAGAAAGATCGGTGGTTACCCCGGGGAAGTTGGTATCGATATCTCTCAGGACAAGTGGTGGAAAGTGGAACCGCTGTCTTATCGACCGCGGGAGCTTCATTTTGCTTTTCCTTTTCAGGGGCACGATGGCGCATTGCCTGTTTATGACGAATACTGGAAAGGACTTAACGATCTTCCTGCGCTTGATTATCGGCGCATGCAGCTGCCAAAGAAGAAGAAATTTGTGTTAGCACCAGACTGGCGATCCCGTTTCGTGTTCGACTTCATTCTCCCACCAGCCGAATGGCTGTCGGATAACCGCAACAATCGCTATAAGAGCGGCGACCAGCGGTTGGTGGACTTGGCTTTGTCACCACAGTGGGTATCCTGGCAGGTCCATGTCCATTGGCAAGCGGCCTGGTTCTTCCACCAAGCCGGCTTGCAGGTGATGCTCCGCCCTTTTAATACCGCGCGTCCATACTCCTTCCCTGTACTAAAGAAAGCGATTCAGAAGAAAAGCTTGCCTACTGAAACATCCGTGACCCCGGATATGAACTGGTCAAAAATCCGGTTCGCCAAACTCTGGTTTGAGCAATCCGCACCCGACAATCTGGGCATCAATGAGACTCTTGCGCCACCTCTTTGAGCAGGGCATCTCCCGCGGGATGTTCGTAGGTGTCGTTGATCTTTTTGAAAAAGTCGATGTCGACAATCAGTGGTGCAAGCGTTGAGTCCGAGCAACTGCCGATTGTCCTTTAGGAGCGTATCGCCGAGAAGCAAAATCTCAGGTACCGCTTTTGTCGAGATTGAGCGCGCGCGACTCCGATCGCTAAGAGTAGCAGCGGGCCGAAGCGGGGGACGGGTCATGCTCGACAGGGCAAAACGATAGCGCTCGGCACTAGTTCGGGCACCTCCTTCCTGACTGGCAGCCTGCGGGAAGGATCAACAGCGAACGGCAGGTGTGGAGGTTTACCGATGTGGATGTGGCTTGGCTTGACGGGTGCGGCGTCATTGATAAGCGCAGTACACTTGGCCAAGCGGCCGCTACCGCTCAAAACCGGTTAATGCCGCAAGAGGGGCCTTAGTCGGCTGTGGGTCGTGACTTGCCGCTCGTCCCAGACTCTCGACTGACTCCTTTCCGCGTGTAGAAGTCACGTCAGGAGCAATACAAACCTTCGCACGAGAAACGTGTCCGCTTCCCGCGTGTAGAAGTCACTCGCACCAATGAGACGAGCGTCAACTCCTGGCAACAGCGTCGCTGAGGCGACTCGGCTCGGTGACTGCTCTACGGGCACGAGGTCCATCACGTCGAGCGCTATTTCCCAGTTCAGGTGGCTCGGTCAAAGTCCAGGAGCGGTGGTGCGGATCGGGCGCATTGGCGGCGGGCGGCTAACCTGTTGATAAATAGCAGTCTGCTCGCGCGGATCGAGCCGTCCGCGCCGATTGTCTCAAGAGGGTTCTTCGGTCTCCGCAGGCCAGCGCTCGCGGAGGCTTTCAATGGTGTCCTGGTGGGCGATCAGGATGACCTCGTCTCCGGACTTCAATTTGGACGTTTTCTCGGGCAGCAGAAAGGTTTCGTTTCGATAGAGACAGATGATGCGGCAACGGTCGGGCAACTCCAGCTCGTCGATGGGGCCGGCATCGTCGTCGCCGACGATGAAATCGAACACTACCGCGTCGCCTCGGATCAGCGACGACAGCTCCAGCGATTTCTCGCCGCTCAGCAGTCCCATCAGATGCGAGGCCACCGCGCGGTTGGGCATCACGCTGTCCTCAAGGCCCAGTTCGTGACAGATGCGCTGGAACTGGGGGTTGTTGACACGCGTCACGACGCGTTTGAAACCCAGCGAGCGTCCGATCAGGCTCGCCAGGATGTTGGTCTGGTCGCTTTCGGCCAGACAGAAGAGCACCTCGGTGTTTTCGGGTTCGGCATCGCTCAGTACATCCGGCGAGGTGCCGTCGCCATGGATGAAACCGGCGTCGAGCTGATCCGAGAGGGTCTCGATACGAGCGCGGTCGCGCTCGATGATGATGACCTCGTGTCCGACCTCGAGCAGCGTCTCGGCGGTCGACAGGGTCAGTGAGCTGGTGCCGATGAATGCCGTTCTCATGGGGATGCGCGCCTCCTTCCGATCCAGGTGGGGAGATAGAACACGACCAGCAGGGCCAGGATCTCGACGCGCCCGAACAGCATGTCGACCGTCAGCACGAGTTTCAGCAATGGGGCCATGTCAGGTCCGGTGAGTCCGGCCGAGAGGCCGGCGTTGGATGTGGCCGAGACCACTTCGAAGAGGCTGGCCATGGGTGGCTGACCCTGCACCAGGAAGATCAACCAGGACAGGAGCAGCACCAACGCCCAGAGACCGAGCAGCTGCAGTGCGCTGGCGATCATGTCGGGCTCGACCCGGTCGCCGCCGACACGCACCTCCAGGACCGCCCGCTCCGAGGTGGCGGTGCGTTGCAGCGCGACCTGGATCAGCCGGAGCAGGATCAGCAGCCGGATCAGCTTGATGCCGCCCGCGGTCGAGCCGGTGCAACCGCCGATCGCCATCGAGACCATCAGCACCAACTGTGCCGCTGGGGGCAGGGCGGCCACGTCGGTGGTGCTGAATCCGGTATCGGTCTGTGCCGAGACGCCGAGCACCAGGCCATCGGCGACGGCGGACCGCCAGGCGAGATCGCCATGCGTCGCGTTGATTGCCGCGAGCAGGGCAGAGGTAGTCAGGATCGCGATGAAGAGCGCGCGCACCTCGGGTTCGCCGAGCAGGGCGCGCGGGCCCTGTCGCGGCAGCCGGGCATAGAGCGGCAGGCTGATGGCGGCGGCGACGCAGACGAGACTGAGCACCGCGACCGCCGCCGGGGGCAGCGGCGCGATGTTCTGGTCCGTCGCCGCGAATCCGCCTGTTGCCACCGCCGCGAGCCCATGGACCAGCGCCGAGAATGGCTTGAGACCGCTCGCCCAGGCCGCAGCAACCGCGATCAGCGTGAGTGCCGCATAGACCACGAAGACGTGCCGTGCATGCTCGCGGGCCCCCGCTTCGGTGAGCGATTCGCCGGTGGTCTCCAGCAGACGCCGCGCGCCGGCGTGGTGGCGCATGATCAGCGCCACCGTGAACGCGGCAATGCCCAGACCGCCATACCATTGCATCCAGGCCCTGAGAAACAGGAAATCGGTCGGTCGCTCCGCCATGCCCCGCAGGGTGGTGAGACCGGTCGTGGTCACGCCCGACACGCTCTCGAACCAGGCATCGATCAGGGCGATGTCGATACCGACGAGCGGCCAGACCATGACCAGCGGCGCCAGGACGAAGGCTAGCCCGGTGATGGCCAGTGCCTCGTTCCATTGAATGTCTCCCCCTCGGTGCAGCCGGGCGAGCGGCCAACCCACTCCCCCCAAGAGGGCGCTCGTCGCGGCCAGACGCCACATCAATGGGGAATGGTCGGTGACGAGCGACACCAGCACCGGAACGACCCCGAGCGCCGCCAGTGTCATCAGCAGACGCCCGATCAGGCCGAGCAGGATTCGCGGGCGCACGGCGCGCATGAGATAGGCGGCGGCCTGTTTCATTCAGCGTGTCTCGTTTGGCCTCTGGCGTGGCGATGTGAGTGGTCGGCTGGTGACAGCCTTTTGCGATCCCAAATGCAACGATTCCAAATGCAAATAGCCTGTCCCAATGCAAATAGCCTGCCGTCGCCTGAAGCCCGTGAACTCCCTCGCCATGAGAGCGGTCCAGCTCGCCATGAGCATGGTCCAGTGGTGCAATTGAACCTGAATCGGGTGATATGCCCCGATCAGTTGCGTTGTCGCTGGTCCTATCCACCGTCTTAATCCCATTGATGGATGCCCTTTAGGGGCGCGCATCGACGTCCAGCCGACCGCGAGGGGCATCCTGGCATCCAGGGTGCTTATGCTTAAGCCGAGATTCGCTCCAAGTGTTCCACCCTAACGCATTGAGAGGAAACATGATCCAGAAAGACCTATTCGGCAGGTTGCGCAAGTGGTTCTTGCAGGGGCTGGCGCTGCTCGCGCCCCTCGTCATCACCATCGCCTTCCTGGTGTGGCTCGGCCGCTCCGTGGAGCTCTTCATGGGTGATCTGATGCGCGTCCTGATTCCCGCTGGCTGGTACCTGCCCGGTATGGGATTCGCCGCTGGTGTCGCCTTGACGCTTGTTGCCGGACTGCTCGCCAACCTCTTTCTGGTGCGCTGGCTGCTGGAACGCGCAGAGCGCGTGCTCGATCGTATCCCGCTGGTGAAAAGTCTCTTTCAAGGACTCAAGGATGTATCCAGATTCCTCGCCAACGATGGCGACGAGGAGCTGGGGCGCCCCGTAGCCGTCGATATCCAGGGTGTCAAGCTGGTTGGCTTTGTGATGCAGGAGCGCGCCGGATTGCCGGGCATCGCGTCCGATGGAGATCTGGTCGCCGTGTATTTGCCGATGAGCTACCAGCTGGGCGGCTTCACGCTCTATCTGGATCGCGACCGGATCACCGAACTCGATGTCGGCGCCGACCGTGCGATGCGCGCGGTGCTCACCGGCGGTTCGCTCGGCAACGGCGCCGAAATCGCGCGTCAACCATGATCGCAATCGCCCCGCCGCTCGTCGCCATCCTGCTGTCTCCGCTGCTCGGTGCCCTCCTGGCGCCGCTGGCGGAACGTCGCTGGAAACGTGCCCCTTCGGTCGTGGCCGCCGTCGCCAGCACCCTGGCGTTCGTCGCCCTCTTGCTGCAGGTGCCGGCGATCGTCGAGGGCACGATCCCGCTGCAGCAGTGGGCGTGGCTGCCAGCGATGGGGCTCGATCTGGCGCTTCGTTGCGATGGGCTGAGCCTGCTGTTCGCGCTGCTGATCCTCGGCATGGGGCTTCTGGTCGACCTCTACGCCCGCTATTACCTTCCGACCGATGCCCCGCGCGGGCGGTTCTATGCGCTGCTGCTGACCTTTCAGTTTGCGATGCTCGGCATCGTGCTTTCGGACAACCTGCTGTTGCTGGTGCTGTTCTGGGAACTCACCAGCCTCGTTTCCTTCTTGCTGATCGGTTTCGATCCCTCCACCGCCGGCGCCCGGCGCGGCGCACGCATGGCCTTGCTGGTGACCGGTGCCGGGGGGCTGGCGCTCCTGGCCGGGGTGCTCCTGCTCGGCAGCGTCGTCGGCAGTCTGTCGCTGACCGAGGTGCTGGCCGCTGGCGATCAGGTCCGCAACCATCCGCTCTACCTGCCGATCCTGCTGCTCATCCTGCTTGGCGCCTTCACCAAATCCGCTCAGGTGCCCTTCCATTTCTGGCTGCCGGGGGCGATGTCCGCGCCGACCCCGGTGTCGGCCTATCTGCACTCGGCCACCATGGTCAAGGCCGGTGTCTTTCTGCTTGCGCGGCTGTTCCCGGTCCTGGCCGACGGCGTGGTCTGGTTCGCGCTGGTCGGCGGCTTCGGGCTCGCGACCTTTCTGTTCGGCGCCTATGTTGCCCTCTTCAAGCACGACATGAAGGGGCTGTTGGCCTATTCGACCATCAGTCATCTCGGCCTGATCGTCTTCCTGATCGGTCTCGGAACGCCCCTCGGTGTGGTCGCAGGGCTGTTTCACGCCATCAACCATGCGGTATTCAAGGCGTCGCTCTTCATGGCGGCCGGTATCATCGACCACGAAACGGGAACCCGCGATCTGCGGCGTCTGAGCGGGCTGTTCGTTTTCCTGCCGATCACGGGCACGCTCGCCATGGTCGCGGCGGCCTCGATGGCCGGCGTACCGCTGCTCAACGGTTTTCTCAGCAAGGAGATGTTCTTTGTCGAGACCCTGGATTCCCCGCGCATCGCGGGCTGGCCGGTGCTGCAATGGCTGATGCCGGCGGCGGCGATTCTGGGCGGGGCCTTTTCGGCGGCCTATTCGCTGCGTCTGATCCGCGATGTCTTTTTCAATGGACGCTTCGACGGCCAGCGCCTGGGTCTGGCCAAGCCGCCAGGGGAGCCGAGGCGTCTGATGCGCCTACCGATCGAGGTCTTGGTCGCGGTCTGTCTCCTGGTCGGGATCTTTCCGGAGCAGGTCGTGCGGCCCGTGCTTAGCCTCGGCGCTCGCGGCGTGCTCGGCTTCATCCCCGACTATCACCTATCGCTCTGGCAGGGATGGTCGCCCGCCTTCCAGATGAGTCTGGCGGCGCTCGGTGGCGCCCTGCTGCTCTATCTTGTCCGACGCCCCTTGTTCGCCGCGCATGCGCGCTGGTTTCCACCAGCGCGTGGTGCACGGAGTTTTCAGCGACTGAGTGCGCGCCTGCTTGGCCTGGCCTACCGTGCCCGCCAGCGGATCGAATCCCTGTCGTTGCCCACGAACCTGACGTGGTTGGTGGCGACGGCGATCCTGATGGCGACCCTGGGATGGCTCATGGCGCGGCCGCCGGATGGGGTGCCGATTGGCTGGATTGCGGTGACGCCGACGCCGCTCGACGGCCCGAGCCTCGCCGCCGCCGCGATCCTGACCCTGTCCACCCTGGGCGTCGTGCTGCGGCGTGGCGATCGGCTCTGGGCACTCTTGCTGACGGGCGTGATCGGCCTGGTGGTCAGCCTGGCCTTCGTGCATTTCTCGGCGCCGGATCTGGCCCTGACCCAAGTGTCCGTGGAGATCGTGACGACCTTGCTGTTGCTGTTGGTCCTGACCCTGCTGCCCAGCAGTCTCGACCTCAGGCCCCCGCGCTGGCGACAGCGCCGCGACCTTCTGCTGGCCGTCATCGGCGGCATCGGTAGCGCGGTACTCGCGGCCCTCATGATGCTGCGTCCGGCCAAGCCGATCTCGGAGGGGTACCTGCAGGCCGCCGAGCCCCTGGCGGGCGCCGGTAACGTCGTCAACGCCATTCTGGTGGATTTCCGCGCCTTGGATACGCTCGGCGAGATCAGCGTGCTGGCCATCGCCGCCGTCGGCATTGCCGTCATGACACGGGGGTTGACGTTGCGCCTTCCCGCGCGGGGCGGCGAGCTCGATCGCGAGTCGCGCCATCCCTTGATGCTGAGCGCCGTCGCGCGGCCGGTGCTGCCGGCGGCGCTCATGCTCGCGGCCTTCCTGCTGCTGCGCGGTCACGAGGCCCCCGGTGGCGGATTCGTCGCCGGACTGGTGGTCGGAGCGGCACTGATCCTGCTGCAAGTCGCGAACGGATTCGGCTGGACCGCCGCGCGCTTTCACCCCGATTATCTGCGTCTGATCGGCGTCGGCCTCTTGCTTGCGCTCCTGACCGGGCTCGGCGCGCTGCTGTTCGATCAACCCTTGCTGACCAGTGCGATGCTGCACTGGACCCTGCCGCTGCTCGGCGAGCTTCGCTTGACCAGCACCCTGATCTTCGATGTCGGCGTGCTGCTGGTCGTGACCGGGACGCTGCTGCTGATCCTGGAGTCGCTCGGGCGACTGGGGAACAGCGGGCGCGATACCCTGACGATCGGCACCTCTCGGGAGACCGGCTGATGGAATGGCTGGTCGCCACCATGATCGGTCTGCTGATCGGCTGCGGCATCTGTCTGTTGCTGCGCTCGCGCAGCTTCCCGGTCGTGCTGGGTCTGCTGCTGCTGTCCTACGGCGTCAATCTGTTCGTCTTCGCTGCCGGCGGGCTGCACGTCGATCAGCCACCTTTGATCGCCTCCGGCCCACCCTATGCCGACCCGCTGCCCCAGGCCCTGGTGCTGACGGCGATCGTGATCGGCTTCGCCATGACCGCCTTCGTGCTCATGCTCGCACTCCGCGCCTTGAGCGAATTGGGCTCGGATCGGGTCGACGAGCGCCAAGGGGATGAAGAGTCATGAACGCGCCCTCGCTGCCGCTCCCGCTGCTCTTGCCGCTGGCACTCGGCGCGCTGCTGCTGATCGGCGCGCGCCTGCCGCTTTCGGTGCAGCGGTTCATTGGTCTGCTGGGCACGCTCTGCGTGCTCGCGGCGGCGCTCGACTTGTTGGCGTTGACCGCTCAGGGCGACGTCCTCGCGACCGCCATCGGCGGCTGGCCGCCGCCCCTTGGCATCGTGCTGGTGTGCGACCGGCTCTCCGCACTGATGCTGACCCTGACGGGACTGCTCGGGACCGCCGCGCTGCTCTACGCGTCCGGCGGCCTCGATGCCTCCGGACGTCACTTCCATGCGCTCTTCCAGTTTCAGTTGTTCGGGTTGGTCGGTACCTTCCTCACCGGCGATCTGTTCAATCTGTTCGTCTTTTTCGAAGTGCTGCTGATCGCCTCCTACGGTCTGCTGATGCACGGCGGCGGTCCGGCGCGCACCCGTGCGGCGCTGCATTACGTGGTGCTGAATCTGGTCGGGTCATCCCTGTTCCTGCTCGGCGCGGCCCTGATCTATGCGGCCACAGGCACCCTGAATCTGGCCGATCTGGCGGTTCGACTGGGGCAACTGACACCGGCCGATGCGAGGCTCGCCGGGGCCGGAGGGCTGTTGCTGTTCACCGTCTTCGCGCTCAAGGCCGCGCTGCCGCCGCTGCATGCCTGGATGGTGCCCGCCTATGCGGCCGCGTCGGCGCCGGTGGCGGCGCTGTTCGCCATCCTGACCAAGGTGGGGCTCTATGCCATGCTGCGGCTGCTCAGTTTGGTGCCGGACACCGGTTCGGGATCGGGCTTCGCGGGGTCCACGACCTGGCTGCTGACGGGGGCTGCGGTCCTGACCATCACCGCCGGCAGTCTGGGCGCCCTGGCCAGCACGCGACTCGGGACCATGATCGGCTATCTGGTCATGCTCTCGATGGGCACCCTGTTGGCCGGCATCGCGCCGGGCACGGCCCAAGGGCTGGCGGCGGCCCTCTATTACCTCGTCCATACCACGCTCATCACCGCCGGGCTGTTCATGCTCGCGGACCTGGTCGCCAATGGACGCGCTCAAGGCGATCGGTTGATCATCGGCGACCCGCCGCGCGACGCTCGGATCCTGGCGCCGCTCTTTCTGCTCGGGGCGATCGCCATCGCCGGGCTGCCGCCGCTGAGCGGTTTTCTCGGCAAGGCGTGGATCCTGATCGCGGTCCAGGACTTGGCTGCGACCGGTCCGGCAGTCTGGCCTTGGATCTGGGCGGCGGTGCTTGGCTCCAGCTTCGTGGTGCTGCTGGGGGTCTCCCGTGCCGGCGTGCTCTTGCTCTGGCGCCGCCGGGGTTCGGCCTCGCGGCAGGGCTCCGCGGCGAACGCGGTGGCGTGCCGATCCGGATTGGCGCGCCCCGCGCTCGTCGGCACATCGGCACTGCTCGCGGCTAGCCCGCTCCTGATGATGTTCGCCGGACCGCTGACCAGTTTCACGCTGGCGACCGCGCGCCAGACCCTGGACAACGGCGAGTATGTCGCTGCCGTCGCGGGGCTCGTACCCCGCACATCCGCCGTGAACGAGGAGGGCGCCCACCGATGATGACCTGGCTGCGTTTCCCACTGACCACGCTGGCGCTGCTTGCGCTGTGGCTGCTGCTGGTCGGTAGCGTTGCGCCGGGGCAGGTGCTGTTGGGTGCCCTGCTGGCGGCGCTCATCACCGGCGTCACGGCAGGGTTCTGGCCGAGGCACCGACGCCCCGGCCGACCATGGCTGATCGTCCGCTATCTGTGGCGGCTCGGCCTGGACATCCTGACGGCCAACGTTCGCGTTGCCGCGCTGGTGCTCGATCCGCGACGGCGTGCGCAGCCCTTCTTCGTCGAGTTGCCGCTCGCGCTCGAGGATCCCTTCGCGATCTATCTGTTCGCGAGCACTATCTCGCTGACACCGGGCACCGTCTCGGCGGATCTGCGCCGCCCGGCGGATGACGGCCGCACCCTCCTGCTGGTCCATTCACTCGACGGTGGCGATGCCGAGGGGGCCTCGGAGCGGCTGTGCCGGGACCTGAAGCAGCGTTATGAACAACCGCTGATGGAGATCTTCCGATGATTCTAGCGCTCGTGATGCCGGTCGCTCTGGCCATGATCACTCTGGCTCTATTGCTCAATCTCTGGGGGCTGTTGCGAGGACCGGACATGCCCGACCGCGTGCTGGCACTCGATACCCTCTACATCGACAGCATCGCGCTCCTGGTGCTGCTCGGTATCCAGTTCGACAGCCAGCTCTATTTCGAATCGGCCCTGGTGCTGGCGCTGCTTGGATTTCTCGCCACCGCCGCGTTCTGCCGCTATCTGGTGCGCGGCAGCATCATCGACTAGAGGAGGGGACAGCCATGCTCATCGATCTTCTGGTCTCGGCGCTGGTGCTGCTCGGGACCGCCTTCGCGCTCATCGGCTCCATCGGTCTTGCCCGGCTGCCGGACTTCTTCACCCGGCTGCACGGGCCGACCAAGGCGACCACCCTGGGCATCGGCGCCATGCTCGTCGCATCGAGCCTGCACTTCAGCTCCCAGAGCGAGAGGCTGGCGCTGCATGAGCTGCTGGTCACGGTCTTTCTTTTCATGACCGCCCCGGTCAGTGCCAACTTGCTCGCCAAGGCGGCGCTGCATCTGCGGGTTCGCTCGATCGCGGCGATCCCTCGGGCGTTTCGCGACAGCGCAAATTTATAAATCAATACGTTACGGGCAAGTTTTGTGTGGCTCTGTGGAAGGAACATGTGGTCATGGAACATGTCCTCAAAACCCGATAGGAGCGAGCCTGGTCTTCTTGCTTGATGACCCTCAGGCCATCTGTACCCTGGTGGAATCGAGCTGAAGTCAGACCGACGTCGAGCCAGCCGCGTTGGCTGAGCAACACGACTGGCACCGGGTTTGCGTAAGCCAGGTTACATTATCCACCCATGACCTGACCCAAGGAGCTGTGTCGATGCCTGATCCTTCCGTGCTGTTCCACCTAAGCGACATCCATTTCGGGTTCGAGGATCCTCGCGCGCTCGCCTGGGCGAGGCAGGAAATCGCCGATCAGCGTCCTGATGCAGTGGCGATCACCGGCGATCTGACCATGCGCGCCAGGCAGCACGAATTCGACGCGGCCTGTGCCTGGATCCGCGCGCTCGAGGCGCCGGTCACAGTCGAGGTGGGCAATCACGATCTGCCGTATTTCAACCCAATCCAGCGTTTTTTCGATCCCTACCAGCGGATACAGGCCATCGCAGACAAGGTGGAGGTGGAAATCAACTTGCCCGGGCTGATCCTGGTGCCGCTCAAGACAGTGGCTCGCTGGCAGCCACGTCTGAACTGGTCAAAAGGCTGGGTGACCGAAGCGGCGCTCGAGCGCTGTCTCGCTACGCTCGACGCCCTGCCCCAAGGGACACGCGCGCTGGTGATGGCCCACCATCCCCTGCGCGAAGTCGGCACCAAGGGTACCGCCCTGACCCGCCACGGTCAGAAGGCGCTGACGGAACTAGCCAAGCGCCCGGTGCTGGCGGTGCTTTCAGGCCATGTCCATGACGCTTTCGACCTCACCGAGAAGACCCCGGAGGGGCCGGTGCGCATGATTGGTGCCGGCACCCTGTCGCGGCGGCTACGTTCCACCCCGCCGAGTTTCAATGAACTGCGTTGGGATGGCGAAGAACTGCGCGTCACCGTGCGCAATCTTGAGGATCACGCCACGCCAGAGATGATGATCGGTGACGTGCCCGAGGATGCGACCCCGCCGCGCGGTCCGGGCGAGCCGGTCGCGCCTGTCGAGCAGGTTCCGCAGACCGATCCGCCTGTGCACTAATCAAGCGCATTGATCATGCTTGAACAAACCCTGGTGCAATGTCCCTATTGTGGCGAAACCATCACGACCGAAGTCGATGGCTGGGACAGCCATCATTTTATCGAGGATTGCCCGATCTGTTGCCGACCGATAGAATTCCATGCCGAGATGAATGGCTGGGGCAAGCTGGTGCAATTGAATGCCTACCGCGAGGATGACTAACCCATACCATTACCCATAACTATCCCCGACGCTGCGGTAAGCCTCCAGCGCCATGACAAAATCGGGGATGCGCTGCAACCCAATCCAGAGCGTCTTCGGTCCCGGGAACCCATCGGATTTGCGGTTGAGAAAGCCACCGAGGGTCGCGACCATACGCACCATGGTATCGAGCGAGGGTGGCTGCTCGGGTGGGGCTTGGCGCTGGGTGACCAGATAGACCGCCTTCCATTCCTCCTCGGCAAAGACCGCACCGCACGGCAGCTCCGGGCACTCGCGCCCGAGCATGGTCAGGTACAGCACCCGCCAGGCGATGATCATGTACAGAGCGAGCGCCGGCTCCAGGCGCTCGCGCGTCTCGAGTTGCAGCTCCTCGATGCGGCAGCCGCTTTTTAAGATCCGGAAAAAAATCTCCACTTGCCACCTGCAAAGATACCAGGAGAGCGTCTCGATGGCCTCCTCGGCGCTCTGCACCGCCAGATTGGTCAGCAACAGCCAGTTGAGTGGCTCCTCGCCGGCGGGTGGATTGACCTCGGTGGCGAGCAAGGCCGTGACCGTGACATCGGGCAAGGTGCGATCCGGGCGCCAGGGTGCCTTCAGGGTCACGCGCACCACCTTGATCTCCTGCTTGACCTGGCGTGCTTTGGCCCCCTTGGTGGCGGGACGCTCGAAGGTGATCTCGGTGAGCACCGCAGCGGCGTCCAGGGCCTCATTGAGCTTTCTGCCATCGGCCAAGCAGCGGTCGCGATGCTGCACCCGTACCAGCCAGTCAGCGCTATGTTCGGGAATAGGGGCTTCAACAAACAGGTCGTAGATGTCGCCCTCGCGATCGGCAACATAGGTCAAGCGCGTGTCGCTCAGTTGCTCGGCCAGCGCATTGACGCGCCCGTAGCCATCGACCCAGCGCACGCTTTCTTTCTCCTCCAGCGGGCGCCATGGGTCTTTGTCCTGGCCTAAGCTCCCGGGCTCGCGCGTGAAGGTGTGCAAGTCGAGCAGCCCCAGCGCGACGCGCTCGGGCGTGACCGCCAAGGTGGGATGGATGAACATCCCATAGCGGCTCTCAAAGTTCAGCGGCCCAAGACCGGCGATGCCTTTTTTGCTCGAGAAGTCCAGCTCGCTGGTATCTTGAATGCACAGCACCCGGGGATGTTCGCGCAGACGTGCTTCAGTGCAGGCGAAATGAGGGGCGAGCACCTGCTCGGCGGTGACCCTGGGATGATCGAAAAAGCGATAGGCGGCCCGGGTCTCATACCAGCCATTGCAGGCCCCGGGGATGCTCTGTGTCGGCTTGGCACCGAGGGTTTCAAGCACCTGTTGGGCGCGGTGATTCAGGCGCTGATCACCCAGGGAGATATTCTTCAGTTCCGCGGCCAGCTTGGATTCAGGCGCGCTCATGCCACCACCACCCCCAGGGCGGCGCGGAAATCGCCCGAGAGCGGATAGACATAGACGGCTTTGCGCGCCAGCGCGGCCTGATGGGTGCGGTCGGTCTTGCCCCGTCCGGTGGTCTCGCCCAGATACTGCCAGTTGGCGGCGCGGTAACAGGTACCGGCAAAGCGCGGGGTCTCGACGAAGGTCTCCAGCAGCACGACGCGCTCGCCGTAGCGGGCAGGAAAGTCGACAGCGACTTGTCGCGCGGCCAAGGACAGCACCTTGGAGGCGAGGTGTTTGACCTGCACCCAGGGCAGGATCAGGAAGCGGGCGTTGTTGAGCACGCGCCCCAAGTGCGCTTGGCGCTGCGCGGGCATCCAGCCAATCCAGCGGTCGCGGGCGGCGACTGTCCAGGCCGCCGCACCAAAGCCGATGGCGCCGAGCAGGCCGCCATCCCATTGGATCAGGTAGCGCAGCTGCGCTCCGGGCAGTGGGCTGTAGCCGAGGTAGTGGTAGCGCTCGATCAAGCTGTTCCATACGTGCGAGGCACGTCGGTCACCCACAGACGCCAAGTGCAAGCCGCTGAGCGCGCGCAGCGGGCCGGACACTGGGACCGGTTCGGGGCAGGTCTCGGGGCAGGTCTCGGGGCGCGGTACGAAGCGCCGCCCATTGCCATTGCCCCAGCTCGGTGGCGGCAGCGCGATGAGTCCGGCGCGATGCAGACGCAGCAGCCCCACGCGGGCACTCATGAGCTTCGGGCGGCCTTGGATATCGGTCCAGTCCAGCGCGCGACACACCCGCCGCGCAATCTCCGCGCGCAGCGGCGGCTGCGCCAGCGTGATCTCGTGGCGGATCCGCGCTAAGTCGGTCTCGTCGAAGGGGCGCCCACATAGGCGGCTTGGAATGGCTTGGTCCATGGTCTCCCGTCCCGTCGGTGATGAGGATGGGACGGCATCTCAGCAGATCTCGGTAGCTGTGTCCAGCCCCCGGCGACGCTGGGAGCGGGGAGATATGGGTAATGGTATGTGACTAACCCACTGCGTTCAGGCCCTTGTATTTTAACGGCATGAATACAAAGCAAACCGGCCAGGGTGCGCGCGGCCTTTGGGCAAATCCCCCGCGCCGCGGTGCATTTGCCCCGCCACCAGCACCAACATCTGGGCCGGCTCCCTGCCACATTCACCAAGCCGCCAAGGATAAATCCCGCCACGCAGAGCCGCGCGACGGTTTTTCATTCCTTTGGCCATCAACTTGGCACGTGGTCTGCAACCCCTGAGGGCGAGTGCCCCGGCAGATTGTTCAGCTGAACCCAAAGCCGGGGAGAACCGCGAAACCAACACAGGAGATGCCTGATGCCCAAGACAACCCTGAAATCACTCATCGCCGCCACATTGACCACTGGCACACTGACCTTTGGCCTGCTCGGCGCCGCAGGGACAGCCCAAGCGATGAATCCCTACGCCCAACCGGATGAGGCCTGGATCAGCCTAAGCGGCACGGTAGATTCGGTCTCGCCCGACACCTTCAAGCTGGATTACGGTGACGGCAGTATTTTCGTCGAAATGGACGATGGCGACCGCGATGGCGACGCCTACAAGCTGATCCCGGGCGATAAGGTCACAGTCACCGGGCGCATCGACGATGACCTGTTCGAGTCCACCTCCATTGAGGCGAGCAGTGTCTATCTCGAAAAGCTCGGCACGACCTTTTATTCCAGTGCGGCGGATGAGGAAGACCCGTACATCACGGTCATCACACCCATCGTGATTGCCCGAACGACGGTGGTCGGCACCGTCGAGAACGTCGGGGACAACATGTTCCGCGTCAATACCGGCCAGCAGGATGTCAATGTGATGACCGCTGGCATGAGCTATGACCCGCTTGATGATGAAGGCTATCAGAAGGTCGAGACCGGCGATCGCGTGCATGTCACTGGCAAGCTCGATAAGGATTTCTTCACCGCACCGGAACTGATGGCTGAGAGCATCGTGGTCCTCAAGGATTCCAGTCAGGACCAAGGCCAGCAGAACGCCAAAACTGCGGACACCGGCAGCGGCCAAAGCTGATCGGCTGCGGCTCGGGTCGGGGCGGCGCTCGCACGCTGCTGCCGCGACCACCGCAGCAATGGAAAACGGGGGCGGCGCCAGCCACGAGCGCCGCCCTCTGATGCTGACCGATGAATCCCTCCACCTTCTCCTTAACCGCCGCCCTGCTGTGGTTTGGCCTCGGCACCCTGACCATCGCGCTGCTCGGGGCCACGCTGACCCGGCTAGCGGATCGTCTGGCCGATCATACCGGCCTCGGCGAGGCAGTGTTCGGCAGCGGTGCTGCTGGGCGCGACGACCTCTCTGCCGGGCAGTGTCGCCTCGCTCACGGCGGCCCTGGCCGGACATCCGGAACTGGCCGTCAGTAATGCCGTCGGCGGCATTGCCGCCCAGACCGCTTTTCTGGTGGTGGCGGATGCTGTCTACCGCCGGGCCAATCTCGAGCAGGCCGCTGCCTCGGTGCCGAATCTGTTCAACGGTGCGCTCTGCTTGCCTTGCCGCTGCTGGCCGCCCTAGCCCCGGAGATGGCGGTTTGGGGCATGCACCCGGCCTCGGGTGTGATGCTCGCCATGTACCTGGTTGGTCTGCGCCTGGCGACCCAAGCCCGGGACGCACCGGCCTGGCAACCGGTGCGCACCAGCGACACGCGCGAGGATGCGCCGGATCCCGACGTCGCGGGCGCGAACATCGGGTGGATTTTCCGGTCGTCCTTCTCGTGTGGAGGTGCGTGGTCTCAAGCCCCCCGATGCGCAATGGCATCGGGCTCATCATCGTTGTCCTACATGGACATAAGCGCGTGTTTGGCGCCAGCAGGATTTCTGAGTGCTTTACGCAAGATCAAACCGATCCGCGTTCATTACCTTCGTCCAGGCGGCGACGAAGTCGCGCACGAACTTCTCCTGATTGTCATCCTGGGCATAGACCTCGGCATAGGCGCGCAGGATGGCATTGGAGCCAAACACCAGATCGACCCGCGTCGCCGTCCATTGGACCGCATCGGTCTGGCGATCACGGATCTCGTAGCGGTGATCGCCCGCAAGTTCCCAGCGGTAGGCCATGTCGGTCAGGTTGACGAAGAAGTCGTTGGTTAAGGCGCCCTCCCGCTCGGTGAAGACGCCATCCTTGGTACCGCCATGATTGGTCCCCAACACCCGCAGCCCGCCGACCAGCACGGTCATCTCCGGGGCTGTCAGTCCCATCAACTGGGTGCGGTCGAGCATGAGTTCTTCGGCGCTGACGGCATAGTCCTGTTTCAGCCAGTTGCGATAGCCGTCGTGGATGGGTTCGAGCGGCTCAAAGGACTCGGCATCGGTCATCTCCTCGGTGGCATCGCCGCGTCCGGGTGCAAAGGGGACCTTGATCGGGCAGCCCGCCGCTTGGGCGGCCTGCTCGATGCCAAGATTGCCGGCCAGCACAATGACATCGGCCAGGCTGGCGCCCGCCTCGGCGGCGATGGGTTCCAGCACGCCCAGCACCTTGACGAGACGGGCGGGTTCGTTGCCTTCCCAGTCCTTCTGCGGCGCCAGACGAATGCGCGCGCCATTGGCTCCGCCGCGCATGTCGGAGCCGCGGAACGTTCGGGCACTATCCCAAGCGGTGGCGACCCGCTCGCCAATGCTCAGTCCACTGGCGGCAATTCGGGCCTTGACGGCCTCGACATCATAGTCGCTGCGCCCCGCCGGGATGGGATCCTGCCAGATCAGGTCTTCCTTGGGCACCCAGGGGCCGAGATAGCGCGTCTTGGGGCCCATGTCGCGATGGGTCAGCTTGAACCAGGCGCGTGCGAAAACTTCCGAAAGGTACTCGGGGTCTTGGTGGAAGCGCTCGGCGATTTCCCGATAGACCGGGTCCATCTTCATGGCCATGTCGGCATCGGTCATGATCGGGTTGTATGAGCGTAATCACGATAATTGCGGGACCCATTTCCAAGCCATTTGAAGGACATGGAATGCGTGTGGGATCACGGGGGCCGTTACTGGCCGACAGCGGGAAGCCGGAATCGTGAACCACGCTTCCCCCCTGAGGGGGGAGAGACGCAGCGGGTTCAGTTGCCTCTAGCGCTCTGGCGAATGGCGCGAGCGAGGGTGTAGCGGGCATAGCGCTCGGCATCGGCTCCGCGACGCGGGGACGCGCGCTCGAGCAAGCGCTGGTAGACCGTGGTCGGTGCAAGGCCCGCCTCAAGAGCGCCGCAGACCCAGCCCCATTCGCGGGCGGATTCGGACGGATCCCCGGTGGATAAGCGCGCCCGTGGAGCGCAGTTGACGACTGGCGGCGGAGCCGGAGCCATCGTTGGCAAGGCCGGAGTTGGATCCCAGACGCGCTCCTGCGGGCTTGGTCGCCGAAGGACATTGACCCACTCCCCGCCACGCTTGGCATTCTTCATCCCGGCGAGCCGACCGAGGTGCTCACCGGAGACCGAGCCCGGATCGGCGCCAACGCGCGGGATCAGCCAACGCTGCACATCACAGCGCTGCGCCTCATCGAGCGCGCGGGTCAGCCGTAGCCACAGGTGGCAGCCCCCGAGCGTCGAAGTCTGCACCACCAGGGCCGCATAGTGCCGAGCGATGCGCTGCGCCATCGGCCGTGCGACATCATCGAGAAACACCATTGGCCAGGGATAGCCGCGGGCTGGACGGATATAAATATCGGCCTGTTGGACATTGCGCGCTCTGGCCAGCCCCAACGGAAGCTGATCCAAAGAGCGATCATGGAACCACAGCATCGTCGCCTTGGCGGTGCGCACCGCCAAATCGGCACGCACGATGCCAGCGTCGTGCCATGCCTCAAGCATCACGGCGGTGTGTCTTGCCGCTGTCATGGCCTGGTGCGGGCGCTCAGCGCTCAAGCGGCTCATCAGGCGCCCGCCCTGGCACTCGGGCGTTGGCGGGCGTTGCCCGCCGCTGAACCAAACACCTCAAGGTAGAGTTGTTCATCGAGCTGCGCGCGTTCGAGCCGAGCAGCCTGCGCCAGCAATTCTGCCGCCATGGTCGTGAGCACGCGATAATTGCCCAACGCATGCTCAGCGAGCGTCTTCATCAGCCCTGCGCTCATCAGACTCGCATTGCCGGCACTGTGTTGTAAATGCTCCAGGCAGGCGACCAGCGCCTCGCGACTGGCATACTCCATACTCAGGCGCGTACGGATACGACTGCCCAGCGGCAGCAACTCCTCACGGCGCAGCTTGGTCGCCAGGCGGCCATCGCCGGCCAGGATCACGCTCAACAACGTGCGCGAATCGAACTGCATGGAGGTCAGCAGACGCAGCTCATTGAGCACCGTCGGATGCATCTCCTGCGCCTCGTCGATGAGCAACACCGGGCGCAACAGCGTCGTCTCCAGATGCGCCAGCCAGCGCTCGCGCAGGATCTTGAAGCCACCCCAGCGGTTATGGGGCTTGAGGTCAACGGCGAACAGATCGCCCATCTCGCGGTAGAAGTCCGCCACCTTCGAGCTGGGATGCGTGAGCGCCCCAACGCTGATATCGGGCAGCTGGCGCAGACGCTCATCGAGCAGGCGCAGTACCGCACTCTTGCCGGTACCCGGATCACCTTGAATGAGCGCAAAACCGCCTTCGCGGATCAGGCTCTGCTCGATGCGCCAGCAAAACTGCTCCACCGGCGCGCTGCGATGCAGTGCCGCCGTCGGCAGCTCCGGGGAGAACGGATTGAACTTCAGTCCATAGAGGGCCAGCAGGGTCTTGTTCATCGACTGGATTCCAGGTCATCGTGTTTTGGCAGATAGGCCGGCGGCAGACCGGTGGCGGCATACTCGGCGAGCAAGTCGCGCAGCAACGGTGGCAGCGTCGTGGCGCGTTGTGATGGCGGTGGCGGTGCGCCGGCGGGCTCAAGGCGCCGACGCTGCCCGGAGGCATTGGCGGCTTTATCGAGGGGATAGAGGCGGCAGAGGATGGCGCCCGAGTGGGGATCAACCACGTCCACAGCACTCAGATCCCAGCGGGCATAAGCGATATGCAGTTGCTCAAGGTGACGCAAGCGCGCCGGCACCTCGAAGCGCTTGCCCGCCAGGCTGAGCGTCCCATCGCTGCGGCGCTGACGGCGTTGGACGCGACAACGAAAAGCGGCGCGGACCTGCTCGCTGTCCGGACAGGGGCGCCCCACGTTGGGCGCATCGAGAAGACGCGCAAGCGGCGTGGCGGCGGTCTCACTGTGGACCTTGCGGTGGTACTCCTGCTCCACCCACGCCTGAGTGAGGGTGTTGAGCCGCTGCAGGCTCAGCTCCTCCAGCCCCTTAAGCATCGCCATCAGGCGGCCTTCCAGCGTGGCCCAGAAGCGCTCCTGCTTGGCGTTCTGATACGGGCTGTACGGCAGGGTCGGCTCGTGGAGGATGCCCAGCGCATGCAATCCGGCGGTGAATTCCTCGGCCTGCATTGCCGCGCCGTTATCGCTCATCAGGGCGCGCGGCAGCCCGCGCTTGTGCAACGCCTGTCCCAGACCATGCACCAAGGTCTCGGTGGTCTCATCGAGGTACCACTGCAGATGGCAGATCAGGCGCGAGTGATCGTCGATGACCGCCAGCAGCAGGGGCTTGACCCAGACGCCACCCCGGGTGAGGACGTTGCGCGAGCCATGATGAAAGTCCAGATGCCACAAGGCATGGACATACTGGGCTTCATAGCTGCGCACCTCGCAGGCCTCCAGGCGCCGCGCGGCCTGCTCGGCCCCGGGTGTCTTGCGCGCCGGGACACGCCGGCGGTGCAGGCCCGCGCGCTTCATGAAGCGGCGCACGGTGGCATAGGAGGGCAGCGGCCCCAGGGTTTCATCGCCCGCGCACAAGGCGGCGAGGTTGTCGTAATGCAGCTGCACCGTCCAACCGGGGTAGTCGCGGTATTGCGCCTGTACGGCCTCCATCAGGCGCGGGCTCAGCGCGCGCTGCTCCCCGGCATCGCTGCGCCGGCGCGGGCGCAGTGCGGTCACCGGGTCTTGGGCATCGCGTGCGAGGTAATACCAACGCTCCAAGGTGCCAAAGCTAAAACTGACCGCCCGCCCAGTCACCGGATGGCGCCATGACTTGGCCGCTAGCGCCTTCAGCCGCGCGCCCAGCGCGTTCGCCGGCGCAGGATCAGCCAATAAAGGACCAATAATGGCAAAGCGCAACCGCGCCCAACCATCGGGATCACCGAGGCCGTTGTCATCGGACATTCGTCTTCACCTCCCAGTTGTTTCACACATCACCGGGAGTCTAGAAGGCGCCGCCCAGCGGCGCGATGAGGTCTTCTGCGGGTTGGCGTTGCCCTACAGCGAGCCTGTCGCTGTCGTGCTCGGGGCGATCAATATCAGCAGTTGCACGACGCGCTCGGACAACGCTTTTGCGCTCAATTTTTCCAGCAGGGATCCTGGCAGGTGCTCGGTGGCGATCGGCGGCATCAACAGACCAGCCAAGGATCGAAAGCAGCGGGTTTGCACAAACTGCTCACGCCACCAGTGCTGCCACCGCCGCAGGGTTTGGACGGTGACACCGAGCGTCTTGATCAAGCGCTGGCGACGCGATGCGCTCAGCCCGCAATGCAGGGCGGAAATCAGCACGACGATGACCCCGAGATAGACCTTGCGGCCCAGAAACCGAACGGAAGGCGGGGTGCTGCGCCGCCGGCACCCGTCCGCGGCACAGCAGAAACTCAGACGGCTCTGGTAGCTCTCATCCAAGACGCCACGCACACCTCGGGGCTTACGCGGATAACGGGCGCTGTGCAACGCACCACCGCAGTCACAGCCGCCCGCGCGGACTTCCTCGGCAATCGACTCGTCGATCCGGGTGAGCAGTTGGTAAAAGTTCGTGTCGGCAAGAAAGGCGTGACACACTGGGACTGTCTCCTGGTTTTTGGCGAAATTCGGAGACAGCCCTCTCGGACAACTTGCGTCAAGTTGTTTGAGGGGGTTTTTTGTTTTCCCTCACTGAATTTGCTCAGAATCGCGGCCGATTCCCGCAAATAGTCTGCTCAGGCTCAGTTGTAGCGGATTGAGGGGTCCTCGACATCCACCGGCTTGTCTTCTTCCTTGATGTCGACCGGCTCCCACTGCCAGGCGCCGGCCGGACTCTTTTTCAGCGCCCACTCGTGATTGAGTAGCATGGCGAAGTAGCCGTTATCCCACTGCGTGGGCCGGGTGGTCCAGGCGCCTTCGATGCCGCTGCCCATGGTATCGCGGCCGATGCCGCGCTGGGTCTTGTTGAGCCAGCCGAGGCCCTGATCCTCGACATCCGCCGCCTCCGGGTCCGGCCCGAGCAGTGCCTCCTGGCCGTTGCCATGGCACTTGCCGACGGTATGGCCACCGGCGGTCAGGGCGACGGTCTCCTCGTCATCCATCGCCATGCGCGCGAAGGTCTCGCGCACATCGATGGCGGTCTTGAGCGGATCGGGCTGGCCGTCGACACCCTCCGGGTTGACGTAGATGAGGCCCATCATCACCGCAGCCAGCGGATTCTCCAGCTCACGCTCACCGGAGTAGCGGCTGTTGGGATCATCGCTCGTCGCCAGCCATTCCTTCTCCGCCCCCCAGTAGGTATCCTTCTCCGGATGCCAGATGTCCTCGCGGCCAAAGCCGAAGCCGAAGGTCTTCAGCCCCATGGACTCATAGGCGACAGTGCCGGCAAGGATGATCAGGTCGGCCCAGCTAAGCCTGTTGCCGTATTTCTTCTTGATCGGCCACAGCAGCCGGCGCGCCTTGTCTAGGTTGACGTTATCCGGCCAGCTGTTGATGGGCGCGAAGCGCTGATTGCCGGTGCCACCGCCACCGCGCCCATCGGCGATCCGGTAGCTGCCAGCGGCGTGCCAGGCCATGCGGATCATCAGGCCGCCGTAGTGGCCCCAGTCCGCCGGCCACCAGTTCTGACTAGCGGTCATGAACGCGTGCAGGTCTTGTTTGAGTGCCTCGACATCGAGCTGCTTGACGGCGGCACGATAGTCGAAGTCCTCGCCCAGTGGGTCGGTTTTGCGATCATGCTGATGCAAAATATCGAGATTCAGCGCCTTAGGCCACCAGGCCATGTTGGTGTCACCGACGGACGTATGAGCCCCGTGGATGACCGGGCACTGACCTGCGCTGGTCTTTGCGGTGTTCTCCATTGATTTCTCCTCGCGTGGTTGGTGTTGTTTCACATCATCATCAAGCGCACGAGCAGGGTACGAGGCGCTGAACCAAGCAGCCAATCGTTTGGGCGAATCGCGCGTATCGCCGGGGCCGATGATGACCGACAACGCTCAGGTGGACGTGATGAGCCCGTACTTGCGCACCCGATAGCGCAGCGTCTCGCGGGTGGTGCCGAGCATGCGCGCGGCGGCGGTGACATTGCGGTTGCTGCGCTCCAGCGCGGTTTGAATGATGGTGCGGTCCATGTCCTCGAGCGCCAAGGAGCCGTCGAGCGGGATGATCAGCCGGTCGCCCTCGACGCCGGGGCCGGTGGTGTCCTGCGGGCTCGGTTGCGCCACGCCCTGGCCGAGTTGCATCCATTCCAGCGGGAAGACTTCGCCGGTCGCGAGCAGCACCGCGCGCTCGACCACATTGCCGAGTTCGCGCACATTGCCCGGCCATGAATAGGCGCGCATGCGGGCGTAGACTTCTTCGGGAATCTCGCGCACCTGACGCCCGGAGCGGGCGTTGTTCTCGGCCACCAGGGCGGGAACCAGATCAGGAAGGTCATCAAGGCGCTCGCGCAGTGGTGGCAGGTCGAGGCGAAAGACGCTCAGGCGATGGTAGAGGTCGCTGCGGAACGCCCCGTCCTGGACTTGCTGGGCCAAGTCGCGATTGCTGGCAGCGATCAATTGCAGATCGACCGGGAGACTCTTCTCGCTGCCGAGACGGCGCACTTGGCGGTCTTCGAGTACCGCGAGTAATTTGGCTTGCAAGTCGAGGTCCATCTCGCCAATTTCATCGAGAAACAGCGTCCCTTCGTGGGCTTGTTCCAGATAGCCGCGATGGCGCCCTTTGGCGCCGGTGAAGGCACCGGCCTCGTGGCCGAAGAGTTCGGATTCGAGCAGCTCGCGCGGCAGCGCGGCGCAGTTGACTTCGACCATGGGACCGGCGGCGCGCGGGCCGCCGTGATGCAGGATGCGCGCGACCAGGCCCTTGCCGGTGCCGGTCTCCCCACCCAGGATCAGGGCGCTGAAGGGCACCTCGGCCAGGCGTTCGATCAGCGCCCGGGTCTGGGCGGTGACGGTGCTGGAACCCAGGTAGCTGGCAGGACTGTACTTGCGCCGCTGGTTGCGCGCGTCCTGGTGCAAGCGCCGCTGGGCCAGGGCGGCGCGCTTGGCGCCGCCGAGCACCACCGCCAGGCGATCAAGCGGACAGGGTTTTTCCAGAAAATCGTAGGCGCCAAGGCGCAGGGCGCGCACCGAGTCGGTGACCCCGCCATCGCCGGTGAGAAAAATCCACTCACCCGGCACGCCCTGCCCGCGAACGGCTTCGAGCAGATCCAGCGCGTTGCCGTCGGGCAGGTTCATGTCAGCGAGGATGACCAGCGGCTCGAAGGTCTCACCGCTCAGAATGTCACGCGCCTCGGCCAGGGTCGCGGCGGTGCGCGTGTCCCAGTCCTGGCGGCCAAAATGGCGCGCCAGTTCATTCGCCAGCAGGGTCTCGTCTTCGAGGATCAGCAGTGGGTTGGACATAGACAGGGCCAGATCATGGCGCTTGAGGGGTTCGCGTGAGGCGTTCGCCTTTGTGAAGCGATCAGTTGGTAATGCGCGGCCCCTCGTCTTTCGTGGGGGCTGTGCGACAGCGCTGGGGTGCGTCGATGGAGACGGCATTGGGAAACATGTCGAGCCAGGTCAGGCGGAAGCCATAGCCGTTGATATTGACTTTCTCCTGCGGGCATTCACGGGTGACGCGACTGGCAACGGATTGTAGATCGGCAGAATCGAACTTGAAATACGGCGGGGTGAAGCCGGCGTCGGTGTTCTTAAAGATCAGGGTATTGGCAGTGCCGGCGCGCACCGTCTCGATGCGATACTGCACGTCGCGCCCGTCGCCGGTCACGCCGGTGATTTGCACCTCCCAGGAATCCGGCCCCCAGCGCAGCCACAGGAAGCCGAGGATCAGCACCGCGATGATCACCGCCGTGATGGTGAGTTTGCGTTTGATGGTCATGGTGTTGGTCTCAGTCATGGTTTTCTCCTTGATCGCGTGATTGCGGGGTTGAATGGCCGGGGACGGCGGGCGCCCGCCGACTGGGGTCGCGCCGATTCAGTTCAGCTTGAGCTTGGCGCGGGTGTTGCGGCCGGTTCAACGGCTGACTCCAAGGTTTTCACGCGCAGCAACAAGCGGCTTGGTTCAATCTGCACCACCCCGCCCTGTTCGGCGGCAAAGCGTCGCAGCCGCTTCAGCCGCAGATGGGCGAGTCCCTGGCCCAGGATTTTGCGCTCCAGACAGTGATCAAACGGCTCGCGCGGGGCCACGGGCGTGAAGGACACGTCTGCCATGGGCGCATTGCCAGTCGGGGTCGGGGCCGGGGTCGGGGTCGGGGTCTGGGCCAGCGTCAGACCAACCTGCCCATCGCGGCTGCACAGGCGCGCCAAGGCCAGGCCCTGCCACAAGGCCAATTCGCCGTCGTTGGGCGCGGCCGCGATCCAGATCGGCTCCGGGTCGAACGGGTCGCAAACCAGGCTCTCGGTCTGCGCCAAGCGCGCACAGGCGGCGTTCAGATCCATCCCCCGCGACCCCGGCCAGCGCGGCACCACATTGTTGAGGGTTTCCTCCAGTGCCTGTTTGAGCTTGGAACTGGCGCGCAAGGCGACCTGCAAGCGCTCGGCAACCTCTGAGCCGGACTGCTCCATCGCCAGGCTCTCGCATACCAACTCGATGGCGCCGAGCGGACTGCGCAGGCGGTGGGCTAAGTCCCGTGCCTGCTCGGCCACCAGGAACTGGCATTCGAGATCGACCCGGCAGCCGTCGGGCTGGCGGAGGTCGTCGCCCCGCGTGGCTTCCGCGCCCTGATGCGTTGGCGCTGACTTGGCCTCTTGGCCGTGGTGGCTGTGACTGTTCTTCATGGGTTTTGACTCTGGCTCAAACGCCATCGGCGGCGTTGCCGGTCTTTCCTGCTGGTGCAAGTGGCTTGTTGCAAGGATCTATGCAAAGCCGATGCCAGAACTGAGAGCGGCGCATCCCTGGTGGCAAAGAGTCCGCATTGTCAGGACTTCCAGCCAGCCGCCTGTCGCGAATGACTAGGCGAAAACGGTCAATGAACCCATCATATCGGTTTAAATGAACCAGATGCGGTTCAATTGCACCAGCGCCGGCGAAATCGCCAGTCGGCTCGGTTCAATCTGCACCGAGGAATTTCAGAACAATGAAACTGCCGTGGCGCGGCGTACTCGGACTGCTTGGCCTGGCCGGGCTCTAAACCAGGCCAATCCGCCATCGGTCTTCCTCCGCTGGATGGCCTGAATACCCAGCCTCATCGGCGTGTTCCTGCGATCTGGCCGCCGGGGGTTGTCCCCGCCGGACAACCAGATGCATGTGGCTGCGGTACAGCTACGTTCTACCACACCGCCGGTTCAAAGCCAGGCGGGGTGCGCAGGTCCATCTGTTCGCCATTCTGGCAGAGCACATACAACCCGCAGGCGACGGCGTATTGGGTGACTTTTTCTTCCACCACCATCCCCGCCACGGCGCCCATGACCTGATGGTCTTTGTAAATGGGCAGGACGCGCTTGAGTTTACCCAGGCGCTCCAGATGGGCATCAATGTGTGCTTCCACCAGCTTGCTTTTGCATTCAACGCCGACGAGCGCTCCATCGTTGACGACTAACAGGTCAATCTCCAGCGCCACGCCGTTGCGTTTGGCGCTGATGTTTGGATAGACGGCATGGACATCGATGCCTTGGTCACGAAGCAAGCGCACCACAGCAGGCGTGACCAGGTGTTCGACAAACTCGCCGAGGCGATTGCCAATGTCGCCCAGATTCTTTGAGAGTTGTTTGACCAGGCGGTCGGTCTCCTGAAACTTGCGATCAGTGTCCTGAAACTTACGGTCGGTCTCCTGAAACTTGCGATCGGTGTCCTGAAACTTGCGGTCGGTCTCCTGAAACTTGCGATCGGTGTCCTGAAACAGCCGCCAGACATCATCGAAGGTGGGGTTAGCGTGGGTCATCGGCTTGGCTCCTTGTTTGCTTCCAGCGGCTGGCTGGAATGCGCTGATAATAATCCAAAATCCGTGCGCTTTGCGGGTTTGAGCAGCAGATGATCGAAGAGCGCGGCGGCGTCGGGCGTCTCGTGTGCCAAGCACTCCAGGTTGCTGTGCACCGGCACCAGGATAACTCAGGGTCTGTCACGGAATTCCCCCTGCTGAGTTCACCCAGGGATTTGCAGGCAGGCTGAGCGCCGGTGCGTGATTATGGGCCGCCGAACAGCAGTCCCAGATCGATTTCAAGCGCCTCGAACGGCGGGATGCGGACCTTGGCCGCCGTTTCTTCCAGGCCCTCGGCGGTGAAGATGGCGCGGTAGCATCCCGCGTCCAGGGCATAGGCGATCAGCGCCCGATCCTCAGGTGACACAATCCAATAGAAGGGCACGCCGGCGCGCTGCAAGCGCAGGAAATGCATGACGGTGTCCTTGCGTTCATGGCCCGGCGAGAGAATTTCGCACACCCAATCCGGCGCCAGGGACATGACGCCGGACGGGCGCTGCGGCAGCCGTTCCTTGCGCCACCCGGCCAGGTCGTGGCTGGGGCAATGGTGCTCGCTGTAACGGACGCTGATTTCGGGAACGATCCACCAGCCGCCCGGACCACCAAGCCGCTTCAAGGGGATTGTCTCTTCCACCAATCCCGACTGCGCCAGCCCATGCTCGAAACGACTCATCGCGCGCTCGACGATCTCGCCGTCGATCAGCTCGACGCGCGCGTCGCTGGGCCAGGCCATGAGGTCGTCGATGGTGTGAAGGCGTTGTGCTTCCATCAGCTGTTACTCGCAAGGTTAGCGGGTGGATCAGATCGCCGCTTCCAGCCGGGCAATGTCATCCTCGTGCAGCTCAAACAGCTGATCGAGACGGAGTGGCTCCGACTTCCAACAACCACCGCCGACGTTCTCCTCGCCATCATCAAGGGTGGAATTAGCGTGGGTCATCGGCTTGGCTCCTTGTTTGCTTCCAACGCGTCGCCTGGAACGCCCTGATGATAAACCAAACCCCCGCGCCAAATCACTGCGAGGCGGGTTTTAGCAGCAGATGATCAAAGAGCGCGGCAGCGGCTAAAGAATCCTCCCCGCAATCCGCTTGCTTCGTCATGGCGCTTTTTCCTTCTTGCGTCCACTCACGCATGGTGCGCCCGCTGGCAGCCCATGTGAAAACGCGAACCAGAAGTGGTGCTTTTCCACCGGCTACGGGGCCTTTGCACCAGGCCAATGGACATGATCGGGGCGCCTGTGCTGCCGCGCAGGCGACGCTGCGCCATCGCGTGCTTGTTGGCGCGACTTTTGCGTGACCTTAGCGCAAAACCGCAAAGCTCCAGGCAACATTGAGTTATGTCCACCTGCGCCTCTCGCGCATTGCTACTCCGCAAAAGGTGTTATACGATCAAGCCACAAGTCACGCCACGTAATCTGGCGCAGCATCACGGGAAACCTTCAGGTCACTGTTTTTTCACCATAACCTACGTCAATTGCCGGAAATAACCTCTGTTGATCATGTGGCTTTATTGTCGCGATGCCTCGGGCTTTGAACGCGATGCCTCGGGCTTTGAAATGGAGTAGTACAATGGAGATGTACACATGACAAACCAGAATCCAAAACAGACCAAAGCGCGCATCCTGGCGGTTGATGATGACCCCGTCACCAGGCTGCTCATCAGCAATGTGCTCGAAAAACACTTTGACGTGAGCACCGCCAGCAGCGGCAAGGAAGCCCTGTCGTTGTTTGAGCAGTCCACTCCGGATATGGTTCTGCTCGATGTCATCATGGAGGGCATGGACGGCTTCGCAGTCTGCACCGCATTGCGTGCGCACCCCAAGGGGCAACGCCTGCCTGTGGTCATGCTTACCTCCCAGGACGATCTCGCCTCCATCGCCCGCGCCTATGAGGTCGGCGCCACTGACTTCATCGCCAAGCCCATCAACACCGCGCTCATCGCCTATCGCGTGAGCTATTTGCTGCGCGCTTACGACACTCTGAAAGCGCTTGGCCTGCGCGAACGCCAACTGGCTGCGGCACAACGCATCGCCCAGCTCGGACACTGGGAGTTCCGTCGCACGCAGGGCTGCTTCTTGTTCTCCGAGTCCGCGCGGGAGTTACTGAAGCTGCCCGCCCAGCCTCAAGGTCATCGTCTTCCGCGCTTGCTTGATGCGGTGCATCCGGAGGACCGCGGCCAGGTGGCCCAATGCCTGCTTGGCCTGCCCAGTCTGCGCAACACCGCCGGGCTGCCGATCCAGTTCGAGCATCGCCTCAGCGCTGACGCGCGGGTGGTGCGACAAACGGCTGAATACTCCAGCGATGCCGAAGGCTGGCTGGGGACTGTGCAAGATGTCACCGCCGAGCACCACGCGGCGCAGCGCATCATCAAGCTAGCCTATTACGACGACACCACCGGCCTGCCTAACCGGGACTTCTTTGTCGAATGTCTTCAACACCGGCTCGACCACAGCAGCGACCTTGACCGGCTGCATATCCTGGTCATCGAGATGGATGCCATGAAACGGGTCGGCGTGGGCTGGGGCCAGGCCGTGACGGCCCCCTTGGTGCGCCACCTCACCCAGCGGCTGCTGGGCGAACTCGACCTGCAGCCACCCCGGGCGCCGCTGAAAGCCCCCCGAGGCCAGAGCGATCACCAACCGTTAATGCTGGCACGCATCAGCGATTCGGCCTTCGGGCTTTTGGTCGGCGGCAGCGCTGAGGAAACCCCCGCGCTCGCACGGCGGCTGCTCGATGAGCTAAGCCAACCGCTGGAGGTCGCCGGCATTGGCCTGTCGATCAAGGCCAAAGCCGGGATGGCCGATGCGCGCACATCGGACCTGGATGCCGACACCCTGCTCAACCATGCGCTGGCCGCAGCCGCCACCTACCAGGAATCCGCCGGCACGCGGCTGTACCAGCCCGACATCGGCAGCAATGAACGCAGCCGGCTCACCCTGGAGGCGCGCCTGCGCCGTGGCATTGATCACCAGGAACTCGAACTCTGGTATCAGCCGAAAGTCGATGGTCGCAGCGGCGCTCTGGTGGGCGCCGAGGCACTGGTGCGCTGGCGCGATCCCAGCGAGGGACTGATTCAACCAGGGCGCTTCATCCCGCTGGCCGAGGACAGCGGCCTGATCGTGCCTCTGACCAACCGGGTGCTGGACATTGCCTGCGCCGACCTGGCGCTGATGCACGCTCCGGGCCTGAACCCGGTCACAATCTCCGTCAACATCAGCGCCGCCCAGCTCGATGACGTGCGCCTACCGCAAGAAATCGCCGCGCGCCTGGCCCGCGCCGGTTTGACGCCTGGGGATCTGGAACTCGAGATCACCGAGCGCGCCCTGATGTCTCGCGTCGACAGCGTGCTCGGCACCCTGTCCGCATTGCATGAACAGGGCATCGGTTTGTCGCTCGATGATTTCGGTACCGGCTACTCCTCCCTGGGCTACCTCGGGCGCTTTCCGCTCGACATCCTGAAAATTGATCGCTCCTTTGTGATGGAGCTTGGCACCGGTGGCGCGAGCGAGACAGTCGCGCGCGCCATTGTCTCCCTGGCCGAGGGGTTGGGGCTGAAGGTCATCGCCGAGGGCATCGAAACGCAGGAACAGGCCCTTTGGCTGTGCGGAAACGGCTGCGACTGGCACCAGGGCTATTTCTACGCGCGACCGCTGGAACGCGAGGTCTTTTTGCGTCTGCTCGACACCACTTCACCGCCAAATTGGAGCGCGCTGCCATGTCCCCCGAAATCCCCATCGCCTACCGCTTGCTGATTGTTGAAGATGACCCGGTGGATACCGCGATCATCCGCGAATTTCTCCACGACACCCCCTACCAACTCGAATTTGCCGGCAACGGCGAGGCCGCCTGGGTGCTGCTCGACGCTGAACCCGAGCGCTTCGACGCCATCATCCTTGATCGCGTCATGCCTGGACTCGGCGGCATCGATCTGCTGGCGCGCTTGGTCAAGGATGGGCGCTTTTTTACCCTGCCGGCGATCATGCAAACCGCCGCCACCACCCCGGAACAGGTCGCCGAAGGACTGGCTGCGGGCGCCTGGTATTACCTGGCCAAGCCCTACAGCGCCAACGCCCTGTGCCAAGTCATTCATGGCGCATTGAATGATCGGCAGCACCGGCTCGAATTGCACCGACTGGAACAAGAGCTGGACGACACCTGGCAGCTGTTGCGCGAAGGCCAATTTGAGTTTCGCACCCCACAACAGGCGCGGGTTCTCTCCGCCCGTCTGGGCGCCTTTTGCCCCGAGAACCCGCAATTGGCCATGGGTCTGTCGGAGCTGATGCTCAACGCCGTCGAACACGGCAACCTCGGCATTGGTTATGCCACCAAGGGCGCGCTGATTGCCGAGGACCGGCTCGGCGAGGAAATCGACCGCCGACTCGGCACGGCGGAGCAACAGGAGCGCTGGGCGCGTTTGGATTTTCGTCGCGACCGCGAGGCCATCCATGTGCGCATCCAGGACTGTGGCGCGGGCTTTGACTGGCAGCGCTATCTGGAGTTCGAGCCCGAGCGCATGTTCGACGCCCATGGTCGCGGCATCGCCATGGCGCGTCAGATGACCTTCAGCCGCCTGGAGTATCAAGGCAAGGGCAACTGTGTTGAAGCCAGCGCGCCCATTGTCCGCAGTTAGGACGCGCCCTTTGTAACGCCTAGTTCACCTGGAGGCACCCCCATGGATATCAGCGTCGATGGCTCGCAACTCACCAACGCCTTGCTGGCCGAAAAAGACCAATTGTTTCTGGCACTGGTCGAGCAGGCGCCCGATGGCATGGCCTTGATTGACCCCGATACCCGAGAATTCGTCCAATTCAATCGGGCCGCGCACGAGAAACTCGGCTACACCAAAGAGGAATTCTCCGGGTTTTGCCTTGGCGATGTTGAAGCGGGGCAAAGCTCGGATGAGCAAATCGCCAAAATCCAGACCATCCAGCAACAGGGTTCGATTGCCTTCGACACCCAGCACCGTCACAAGGACGGCAGCCTGCGCGATATGCGCGTTAGCGCGCGCTGTGTCATCCAACAGGACCGCCCCTTCATTGCCACCGTCTTCAAGGATGTGACCGACTTGCGCCTGGCCGAGCGCGCGCGCCTGCTCAGCCAACAGGACTTTGAGGCCACCTTTGATCAAGCCGCCGTCGGCATGGCCCACATCGCCCCCGATGGGCGCTATCTGCGCGTCAACACCAAGCTGACCAAGATGCTTGGCTACACCGCAGAGGAACTGCGGCAACAGCGCTTTCAATCCATCACTCATCCGCAGGATCTGCCCAACAACCAGGATCTTTTCGCCCGCCTGCGCAACGATGACATCCCCAGCTACCAGATTGAAAAACGTTACCTGTGCAAGGATGCCCAGGTGCTCTGGGTGCTAGTGACCATGGCGCCGGTACACATCAACAATGACACCCCGGTCTATTTCATCGCGGTGATTGAGGACATCAGCGAGCGCAAGCAAGCCGAGGAACAACTGCATGTTGCCGCGCAGATGCTTGATCGGGCGGCCTTCGCCATTATCGCCACTGACATGGACGGGGTGATTTGCCAGTTCAATCCAGCCGCCGAGCGCCTGCTCGGTTACAGCGCTGAGGACATGGTTAGTCAGCGCACGCCGCTGTGCTTTCATCGCGCCAGCGAGATCCAGACGCGGGCCGCCGAGTTATCCGCCGAACTTGGCAAGGACGTCGAACCGGGTTTTCGCGTTTTCACGCTGTCACTTCTTCAGCATGGCGAGGAAACGCGCGAATGGACACTGATCACGCGCACTGGCCAATGGCTTTCCGCCCTAGTCTCGCTGACGCTGCTGCGCGACAGCACCGGACAGCCCCAGGGCGTGCTTGGCAGCCTCGCCGACGTTTCCCCGCTGCGCCAGGCCACCGAGGCCCTGCGCCTGGAGCGCGACCGCGCCCAGCGCTATCTCGACACAGTCCAATCCATCATCATTTCGCTTGATGCCGACGGGCGAGTCCGGCTCGCCAATCGCTATGCCTGCGAGTTGCTCGGACGCAGCGAAGACGACTTACTGGGTCAGGACTGGTTCGAGGCCTGCGTGCCCGCCGAGGAACGCTCCCAGTTGCGCCAATCTTTTACTAATCTGCTGCACTGCACGACCCCGCCGAGCGAAGAGGACGTCGAGACGCTGATCGTCTGCGCCAAAGATTCACAACGTCTGATCGCCTGGCGTAACAGCCCGCTGTTCGATGAAACGGGGCGCGTCACCGGCGTGCTCGCCGCTGGCAATGACATCACTGAGCGCAAAGCCATGGAAAGCGCGCGGATGCGGGCACTCGCCGCTGCCGAGCACCTTGCGGAACTCAAAAACGCCTTCCTTGCCAACATGAGTCATGAGATTCGCACACCCCTCAACGGCATTCTTGGCTTGGCGGAAATCGGGCGGCGCGATCACGACACGCAAGCGGCGGGGCGGGTGTTTCGGCACATTCAGCGCGCCGGTCAGCATTTGCAGAGCTTGCTCAACGACATTCTGGATTTCGCGAAAATCCAGGCCGGCAAACTCAGAATCCGTCCCGCAGCTTTTTGCCTGGCTGAGTGTCTCGCGGAGATCGAGTCGCTGTTGACGCCCCAGGCCAATGACAAAGGCTTGGGCTTGCACATCGCCGCGACGGCTGACCTGCCCGCCTGGCTGCTCGGTGACCACATGCGGCTGCGCCAGATTCTGCTCAATCTGCTCGGCAACGCGATTAAATTTACTCACACCGGTGAGGTACACCTCGAGGTGTCGCGCGCCGATGACCAACTCCTGTTCCAAGTCACCGACACCGGCATCGGCATGAACGTCGAGCAACTCGCGCGCATCTTCGAACCCTTCGAGCAGGCCGATTCCGGCCCCACGCGCATGCCAGGCGGCACCGGCCTGGGTCTGCCGATCAGCCAGCTCTTGGCGACCGCCATGGGCGGCTCGCTGAGAGCGCACAGCGAACCGGACGCTGGGAGTCGTTTTGAATTGCGCCTGCCCATGCAAGCGACCGAGGCGCCGCCCGATTCCATATCAACGGATCTAACGCCCGCGGATACCTCGCTCTTGGCCGGACTGCACATTCTGGCGGTCGATGATGTGGAACTGAACCTGCTGGTGCTCGAAGACCTGCTCGCCCACCAAGGCGCGCAGGTCACCACGGCCAGCAATGGCGTGGACGCCCTGGCGCGGCTCAATGACCCCGGCACGGAGGCCGTCGACCTGGTACTGATGGATGTGCAAATGCCTGTGATGGATGGCTACGAGGCCACCCGCCGCATCCTCGCGCAACGCCCGGACCTCCCTGTGATTGGTCTCACAGCCCATGCGATGCATGCCGAACGTGAACGCTGCCTGAACGCCGGCATGGTGACGCGCCTGACCAAACCCATCGACACCAAAGTCCTGATCGCGGCCATTCAGCGTTGGCGGCGGGACACCGCGCCGGCCCTGGCGCCCGAACCCAGCCGCGCGAGCGAAAGCCCGGCCCCGAACGGACCCCAGTCAACCCTGATCGACTGGGCGGCACTGCATCAGCGCTTTGAGCGCACCCCGGGCTTTGTGCAGCGCCTGATCCAAACCGCGCTCAATAGCCAGCGTGACACGCCGGATCAACTGCGCGCGCTGACCAAGGGTGATGATCTCGATGCATGCTTCCGCCTCGCACACTCCCTGAAGGGTTTCGCCGGGAACCTCTTCTGCGAGTCCCTGCACCAGCAAGCCGACCAACTGTGCGAACAAGCCCGCACCGGCGACAGCGCTGCCCTCGCAGGCGCGGAACCACTCGCGCGAACGCTTGAAAGCCTGCTGCAAGAGCTGGCCGCGCATGCGCAAGAGTGACGCCCTTGCTCTGCCAAGCGCGCAGCGCCAGCGGGTGCTTCCTGCTGCAGCTAATGGAACAGCGACGCTTGGGGCTGTTTGACATGGTGATGTTCTTTCGCATCCCAAGCGGCCTTGATGTCGAGGATCTGCGGCAAAATCGCCTCGAACCGCTCAACGATTCGTGGCTCAAAGTGACCGCCACTTTTTGCGTACACCTTCTCGAGCGCCTGCTCGACCGGCCAGGCTTCCTTGTAGGGGCGGCGCATGGTCAGCGCATCAAAAACATCCGCCACCGCCACGATGCGAGCGGATTCGGGAATCGCCGTACCCACGAGGCCATCGGGGTAGCCGCTGCCATCCCAGCGTTCGTGGTGACGCAGCGCGACCTCGGCCGCGAGACGAAACACCGGCGCCCGGCTTTGGGCTAGGATTTTATGGCCGATGCGGGTATGGGACTGCATAATCGTCCACTCTTCGGCCGTCAGCTTCACCGGCTTGCGCAGAATATTGCCGGGAATGCCGATTTTGCCCGTGTCGTGCATGGAAGCCGCATGTTCCAGGCGCTCGCAGTCCACCGGCGCCCAACCACAGGCCGCTGCGAGCGCATTGGCGTATTGAGACATGCGCCAGACGTGCACGCCGGTCTCGACGTCATTGTAGTGACCGGCGATGCCGAGCATGGAGACCCCATCGCGATAGCTCTGGTTCAACATCGAGGATTTCACCAGCGACAAATGGTTTTTCACCCGTGCCCGCACGATGGCCGGTGAGAGCGGCTTGACGATGTAATCCACGGCGCCTGCGGCAAAGCCCTCCTCTTCGTTACCCACTTCGGACTTTCCGGTGACGAAAATCACTGGAATTGATTCGGTTGCCGGATCACGCGCCAAGCGTTGGCACACGCTATAACCATCAAGATCGGGCATCTGGATATCCAGCAGGATCAGTGCGGGATGGCAACGCTCGGTCGCTGCCAGCGCCTCGTGGCCGCTGCGCGCGAACAGCAGCCGATGCTGATCACCGAGGATCTGACGCATGGCGGCGAGATTGTGGGGTTCGTCGTCGACAACCAGAATGGGTGCTCTGTGGGTCATGTCGCATCCTCCAAGTCGATGTGAAGATGATTGGCCAGTGTCCGCACGGCGGCATCGCCGGCAGCGGCATCGAGCGCTTCAATGGCATCCTGGATGGCGGCGAGCCGTTGGGCCGGCAGATGGTGTGCGAGCTCACTCAGTGGCTCCTCGGCGCCAATCGGGTCAAAATCGCGAAAAGCACTGTAGGCAGCGCGGATCAAGGGGGCGAGATCGGGCTGATCGTGAGCACGGGTGGTCGCTTCCGGCGCAACGGCAACCGGCTCGGCGGTGTAAGCCGCGATCGAGGCCAAGGCGGTGTCGAGTGCGTTCTGCAAGTCCGTTATCGCTGTGGTCTGTTGCTCGGTTGCATCAGCCGTGGCGCCAAGCTGTTCGAGCCTGGCGGCACAGCGGGCGACCTCATCCAGGCCGAGATTGCCCGCCGCGCCCTTGAGCTTATGCGCGACTCGCCGGGCTTGCTCGGGGGTGGCGGCTCGAATCCGCGTCACGGCATCCCGGTACTCCTGACTGAACTTGCGCAGATAGCGACGATAGACGGCGGCGTCTTTCCAGATCCCCAGGGCTCGCTCAAGCGTCAGTCCGGGAAAATTCGCATCGCTCGCGCCCACGTCAGCGGGGGCTGGAACCGAAGCGGGGGTTTTGGCAACAGGGTGTTGGGTTCGCCCGTGCGTCAGATGCAAAATCATCGTGATCGCTTCTTCAACATCGAACGGCTTGGACAAGTAAGCGTTCATCCCCGCCTGCTCGGCGGCAACCTCTTGGGTGCGCATGGCGCCAGCGGTGAGCGCAATCACCGGCAGGTGCGCAAGTTGCGCATTCTGGCGCATCCGGCGGGTTGCCTCGTGTCCATCCATGACCGGCATTTGGACATCCATCAACACCAAATCAATCCCCTGCGGATGGGCTAACAGCCAGTCAAGCGCCTGCTGGCCATCGTTCGCCAGGTTCACCCGCGCCCCTTCGTCGGCCAGGATGCGGTAAGCGACCTCGCGATTGATCTCGCTGTCATCGACCACCAGGAGACGCAATCCGACCAGCCGCCGCGTCTGCCGCACCAGGGATTCTTCGGCGACCGGCTTGCCGAGGCGGCGGCTACGCGCGCGGACGACCGCGTTGTAGAGAGGGGATGGCGTCAAGGGCTTGCTGAGCACCGCCTCGATCCGACTGGTGTTCAAATCGTCCTCAATTTGGTCGACCGGCGCGGCGGTCATGGCCATCAGCAGCGGCCATCGCGTGGCGGGCAGGGCCGCGTGAATGGCCTGTGCGGTGGCATGCGCATCGGCTTGCAACAACTGCCAGTCGAGCAGCACGACCGCTTCCGGCCCTTGCAAGGTCTCGTCCTGTAACAGTTGCGCAAGCATCGCCTCGCCCGAATCCGTTGCACGTCCTGACCAGCCCAGGGCCGCGACGGTCGCCAGCAGCCCTTCGCGCACGCTCGGCTCAGCCTCGACCACCAGAACGTGAATTGGCACCGATGGGCGCACCGTCAGCGCATCCTGGCTCAGCCGCTCGAACGGCAGATCGAACCAAAAGGTGCTGCCCTCGCCCACGCGGCTGATCAGGTCGATGCTCCCGCCCATCAACTCAATCAGTCGCCGTGAGATGGTCAACCCCAACCCGGAACCACCAAAGTGGCGCGTGGTCGAGGCATCCGCTTGGGTAAATGGCTCAAACAGCCGCGCCTTGGTCGCCTCGGCAATGCCAATGCCCGTGTCCTTGACCGCAAACCGCAACCAGACCTCGGTGGCGCTGGTCTGCCTCGGTTCAATGCGCACTTCGACCAGACCGGACTCGGTAAACTTGATCGCATTGCTGGTCAGGTTGATCAAAATCTGGCCGAGCCGCAGCGGATCACCCAGCAGCGGCCAGTCGCTGCACGGCGGCGGAACGATGACCAGTTCCAGCGCCTTGCTTGCGGCGGTGGCGGACATGATGGTCGCCAGATTGTCCAGCACGGTTGTGATTTGGAAGGGCACCTGCTCAAGGTCAATTTTGCCCGACTCGATCTTGGACAGATCCAGGATGTCGTTGATAATCGCCAGCAGACTCTGACCGGAGCGATGGATCTTGCGCGCCAGATCCTGCGCCTCCTTGGGCAGGTGTTGGCGCTCCAGCAGATACGCCAGCCCCATGATCGCGTTCATCGGGGTGCGAATCTCGTGGCTCATGTTGGCGAGAAAGCGGCTTTTATCAAGCACCGCTTGCTCCGCCTGTTCCTTGGCCTGAATCAGCGCCTGCTCCACATCTTTTAACGGCGTGATGTCGATGTGGGTGCCGGCGATCCACAGGGGTTGATTGTTGGCATCGCGGCAGACCAGCTTGCCGCGCACCAGCACCCAAACCCAGTGGCCATCACGGTGGCGCATCCGCGCCTCGCACTCGTAGTAGTCGAGTGTGCGTTCTAGGTGGCGCTCCAACAGTGTCTTGGCCTGTCGCCAGTCGTCAGGATGCACATGGCGCAGCCAGGTGTTGAAATCCACCGGCGCGAGTTCCTCCAGGCGGTAACCGATGATTTCTGCCCAGCGCTCGTTGATGCGGACTTGTCCACTCTGAATATTCCATTCCCAGGTGCCAGCACGGGTGCCTTCGAGAATATTGGCAAGGCGCTGACGTTCAGTGGTCAGTGCATGGGTGCGTGCCTCGACCAGATCCTGTAAATGATTGCGGTGTTGTTCAAGCTCCCGCCCGGCCTGCTTGGACGCGGTGATGTCGCGGTTAATGCCGACGAAGCGAACCGGAGCGCCGGAGGCGTCCCGTTCAATGATGGCGGCGGCCTGAAGATGCCGAATGGAGCCATCGGGTCGCAAAATGCGGAAATGGCTCGAGTAATCGTGTTCACCACGCGTGGCGGCAGCGAGTTCTTGTTCGGCACGCGCCCGATCTTCCGGATGGCACCGCGAGCGCCACAGGGCGTAAGAGAGGCTGGCGCCGCTGTCATCGACAGGCGCCTGATATAGTTCACGCATCCGTTGATCCCACTGGAGCGCGTTGTTGCTGAGATCCCACACCCAGATGCCGATTTCCGCGGCCTCAGTCGCCAGTTCCAGTCGCCGTAGAAGCGAGTTTTTTGCTTCTTCGGCCTGCTTCAACTCGGTAATGTCGCGCGCGATTCCGAGCACACCGATCATCTGCCCCTGGGCGTCATACACGGGCGTTTTAATGGTCTGTAACAGCGCCCGATGGCCATCCTTGGCGAACACGACCGAATCCTCATTCGTACTTGCCTGCCCGCTGGTGATGACCGCCCGGTCATGCGCACGATAAACGTCCGCCACCTGATGCTCGACAAAATCGTAGTCGGTCTTGCCGATGATCTCAGCCGCTGGCGCCCCGTAAGCCTCCTCGACCCGGCGATTACAGAGCAGAAAACGACCGCCAGGATCCTTCAGCCAGACCGGATCGGGGAGCGCTTGCAACAGAATGCGCAAGCGGCTTTCGCTCTCGCGCCGAGCCACATTGGCGTGCTCAAGCGCCTGAGTGCAGGTGGCAAGCTGGCGGCGCAGGCGAACCGCACCGAGCACCCCGAACGCGACTGCCAGCAGCGCGGCGCTGACCATGGCAACAAACCAGGCATCAAACGCAACACTGAACTGGGCGGACTCGTCTGCAGCGAGCACGACGGCAGACGGGGCCAAGCAGAGCAACCCGAGAAGTGCTGAACGGAGCTGGGGGGGGCATCGGAGCCGACCCATGGCGCTTTACCTTGTTACTTTAACCACGTAACGCAGTAGACTACAGTTCGTCGCACAGGTCAACAATCCTGCAAAGGGGTGCATCTGTTCACCCCTTAGGGTGAAGCGCTCATCTAACCCCCTCAATTTTGTGTTCGATTGCAAGGCGGATGAGTTCAACCTTGTTACGCAATCCGAGCCTGCGCATCAGGTTACGGCGATGGCTTGGAACCCTTTCTAGGGAGATAAACAAAGGGTTTGCGATCTCGAGCGCCGTAAGTCCCTCGGCAAGCAATCCCGAGAACCTAACATTAGTCCCGCAATCAGTGGCATCGCCGCCGGGATAGACTGGCGCCAAGCACTGGACAACAACAGGTCAGGCTCTTGGCGGAGCGCAAATTCGGCGCTGCGCCTTGCCCTGCATTCTGCCGTGTCACACTTGTCGCCTTTAGTCCCGGTCTTTAAGGAGCATTACCAGATCATTAAATTGGGCCTCAAAATCGAGCCCGCGATCGAAGAGCTCCAGCATTTTGTCGATTTCCGAATCGAACAACTCTTCGATTTGTTGTTCTTGAAGTTCCGACAATCCCATCAAAAAGATTTGATGCACCATGCGCTGGTTTAAGCCCTGCGTAATTGATAGGGTTTGCTGTTTTTGTTGATGGTATTGTTCGCGCAAGGAATGAATCGCCCGTTCGACGGCAAGCGCCGTTGCCTGAAGCTTGCGCGTGCGTTGTTCGATTTGTGCTGTGCGAATCAGTGCTTGCGCGCCTTCTTCACACCCTTCGCCGATCATCGCCAAATAATCCCGCAAGCGCCCGCAGCGATCACTGTCTTCGATGGGCATGTTCCGCACCAGAATGGAAACATGGGGGAAATTAATGATCAACTGACGGCGAAACTGAAAAATCCGTTCGAGATTTTTCACATGCGCGAACACCGACTCCTCTAGCGGTGTGACGCGGCCCTCATTGACAAAGGTTAAACATTCGCCCGGCGGGCGCAATTGCACGTGTGCCGTTAAACCGTAATTACCTAAAACCTCGATGATGAGCGCGGCAAGTTCCGGCATGGATTGACAGGCTAAACTGCTGCGCAACGCATGGATCACCAGGCCATGCTCGCCAAGATCGGTGAGCACGTCCATTAGTGCGTTATAGGTCGATTGCTTTTCCGCCTGCAAACGTTTTTGATGGCTCAACACCTTCACAATGGCTTGCACTTTGCGCAGCACTTCATCGGGCATGGCGGGTTTGTTAATAAAATCGTCGCCGCCCGAATCATAGGCTTGCAGGCGCTCTTCCAGGGTGTCGTGCGAGGAGATAAAAATCACCGCCGGCTGCTCATCTGCGCCGATACTCTCATTCGCACGCAGACGGCGACAGGTTTCGTAGCCATTCAAGCCCGGCATGTCGATATCGAGCAACATGACATCGGGGCGAAAGGCGTCAAACTGCGCCAAAGCTTCTTCACCCGACTCAACACAGAGCGTCGCGAAAGTTTGCTCTAGCAACTGATTGACGGGCGCCGTTGAGAACTCGTCGTCGTCCACCAGCATGACGCGGATTTCTGCTTTATCTTCCACAGTGTTCTCCAACAATTGGTTTCAGGTTTGAAGAAGCAAAAATCTTACCAGATCAGGTCGAGCCACCCGACTTAGATTGCCAGCCGCGACGGTTCCAAGCGACCAATACAACGACCAATCGCCAAATTAGCGATACGGCGCATAACCGCTTGTCACCAGAATCATCTCCAGATGGCGTGGATCATGGACAATGTGCTCTGCTGGCACCTCACAAGTGCATCGAAATGGGAGTTAGTCCTCCAACAATCCCTGATTCACTCGGCGCACGTCCTCAAGCTGCCGCTGGATCAGCCGGATGCTGTCGTCGCGAACGCCGAGCCCTTTGGCGATCTCGCCAAAGCCGCTGATGCTCTCAACCACCTCGGCAATCACCGCGCGCGCCTGTCGCCACTGAGCGAAATTGGCCTGAGCCGCGAGCCGCTGCATCGCTTTGCGCGGCGGCGCCTTGCCAAAACCAGCAAAGGCGGAGGCGTGCTCGCCATAGGGACCGGGGCTGAAGGTGGCATCGTAGAAGGGGCTCAAACGCCAATGTCCTTGATCGTCTTGAAGAAACGCCCAGTTCTTGCTGTGATCATCCTGATTCAGCGCAAAAAGGTTGAACACCGCCCGGCGGAACTGCGCCTGCCCGACGGCTGGGCTTTGACAGAGCAGACTGCTGGCCTTGATCAGATCCGCGTAATCGAGACTGGGCAGGCGAAAGTCCGCGTCGAGCAAGCCGCAAGCGCTGTGCAGATGCAAGCGTCCGTCAGGCCCGTTGGTGTCGAAACGCTCCACGGCCAGCCATTGCTTTGCCCCCGACTCAGCCGGCGCATCCAGCAGTCGCCAATTGGCCACCTCAATACCGGCCTGCCCGGCCATCGTCAGGTAGGCGGCTTCGCACAGGCCTTCTTCATGGCCAAGCGGCAGACTGGCGGACGTAAACTTGACCAGATAGGCCGCACGATCAGGGCCAGGTGTGGTCGCGCAGTTGTGATTATCTGTGTCTGATAAATACAACTGCGCCTTGGGTCTGGCGCCGCCCGAACTGCCGACCCGGACCAGTTCCGCCAGCACCTCGGTGGTCTGTCCGTCGTAAAGGGCCTGCGCCTGTAATCCGAGCTGCCCGAGGTCGATGCGCCCATCCGTGGCCGCAAGTTGCAGCGACGAGGGCGGCTCGTAGGATAAGGCTCCCAGTGCGCGATTGGCCACGAACGCCAGGCGATCCAATGCGGTGACCTGGGCCGGTGCAATCTCCGCCTGCCGGAACACCCGGTCCATCAGCAACAAACCCCAGCCATCGGGTAAGGAATCGGCGAACACCCCATGCAACCCGGCATGCGGGCTGCGCGGGGCGGTCTGCAGCGAGGCATCGAACCTCAGGCCAAAGGGCGATAGATTCGCAAACCGCGCCAGGTAATCGCCTGCATACTGAAAAAAGACCCCCTGCCGGTTCTGCGCTAGGACACCAACGCGGCAGCGGCTGCCATCACTGAAGGTGCGCCAAACGTCCAACCGATTGACGTGCTCGGCGCTCATTGCGCTAACACCTCCTCAATGCTGGCGGGCATCTTGGGCGGCGGATCGGTCAGGCCCTGCAAGCGACTGAGGTCATCCACGCATTGCCATAAGAGCAGGAATTGGCGCAGCGAGATCTGGCCTGTGGTTTCAAATTTCTTGATGGTCGGTGCCGGGACGGTACTGCGCGCCGCGAGCGCAAGGCGCGAGAGCTTCAGCGTCTTGCGTCGCGTCTTTATCCAAGCGGACAAGGCAAGCTGGACATCGGCAGCCGAGTATAGGGAGAGTTCGCCCATGCTGATAAAGGATACAGTGATATCTTAAATGACGCGATCATCATGCAATTGGATATCATGATATCCACACTTTTGCTGCCGATCCACTGTTGGATATTTTTCACCTTGGCAGGCACTCGGAATGAAGCGCCTTGCCATGACCGATACCCAGGCGGGGACGGGTGGCACCTTAGCGCGGAGGGCTCGCAGGCGTTTTCCGCTATCCGATCAAGCTGAGCGATGGCGCGTGGAACCTTCTCAGTGGTCATGGTGCTTTTCCACTGGTTGCGGGGCTTTTGCACCCGCTCAGGTGGAAAATTATCCACCGGCATCTTCTATCGAGAAGTCTGCTGAACGGAATAAGGGCTATTGAGGCCAGCACCGGTTCACAATCCTCGCTGTTGAGCCTGGCGGCATTGAGCAGCAGCTGATCGAAAATAGATTCTTAGGGACATCTTTGATTGCATCAATCTCTCCGGGTCGTCGGCTCGTCTTGGTCGGATTCAGGCTTCACAGAGATGGCTTGGCGGCGAAGGCTTGCCGCATCAGGATGCCTCGTCGTTGCCTGTGCGATCCGTGACCTCCGGCGTCTTCTCGCGCGAAGGCGCCTTTTGCACGGGGTCTTTCTGGTGGGTTTCCAGGATCAACTGGTGCAACGACTGGAGCCCCTCCTCAATCGAGGAGGCCATGACCACCAGGGGACCCTGACTGGCAATGATTCCCGCCAGCTGCGGCAATGGTGACTCCGAGGTCGTCTGCAGAAAGATTCCTTGGATGTAGGTCAGAACACCCTCGACCGGCACCGCGATCAGACGGCCGCGGGTCGCCTTCAAGCCTTGCTGATTCCACAGCGTCAGCTCCTGAGAAAGGTGCGGGTCCTGCTTGATGAAGGCATTCACCTGCTCGGGCCCATAGACCAGGGTGCCTTTCGGAAAGTTGTAGACGATGATCCGCCCGTAGCTTTCACCATCGTTTCCCGCGACCGCGAGTGCGCGCATGCTCGGTTGCCCCTGCGGGGTCATGGGCGCGAACAGACTGTACTCAAAGTGATCGGAATCGATCAGATTGAGCGTCAGATAATAGGAGCGCATGCGTTCGATGCTCTCGCGCGACTGATTGGGCGGCAAATCCCAGGCGTCCTCCTGGTTGTAGAAGGTCTCCGGGTCGGTCTGGTGATAGCGCGTGTAGATGTCCATTTGCACATCGAACAGGCTCTTGGGATAGCGCACATGCTCCTTGAGCGCTTGCGGCATCTCCTCGAACGGCTTGAACAGTCCGGGGTAGATCCGCGCGTGCGCGGCGGCAATCGGGTCTTTCCGGTCGGCCAGATAGTAGTCGACACTGCCGTTGTAGGCGTCCACCACAACCTTGATGGAGTCACGAATATAATTGAAGGGCCGCTCGAAGTGCTCGACATGGCCCGCATACGGCTTCGAGTAGGGATACCACTTCGAAGTCGTCATGGCATCCTGTATCCAGTACAGGCGACCGTTGGCGAGCACGAGATAGGGGGACGGGCCCAGCATCAGGTCCGGCGTCAGCGTCTTGATGCGCTCGCGGATGTCGCGCCGAAACAGCAACCGGCTGTCGTCGGTCATCTGGGTGGTATAGAAGATATTGCGTTCCCCGAAGTAGAGCGCGAAAACCAACTTACGGAAGAGGCTGCTGATCGGCACCCCGCCGGTTCCGGCGTAGTCGGTCAGCTCGACCTCATCGCGCGAGGCGTAGTCGAGTTCATGACTCGCATTTGGCGCGATGACCGGATGCGGATCGCCAGTGCCGTAATAGATCGCGGCCTCATCGATGGGCAGACCTGCGGTGGAGCTTGGGGGAATGCCCTGGATTAACCACTCAATCGGGTTATCGGCCGCCTGCGCGGCCGGAGTCATCACCAGACCATAGCCATGGGTATAGCGAAGCCAGCGGTTGACCCAAGTCCTGCGTCCCTCCTCAAGTTTGTCGAGGTGGATCTGGCGCCCGGCAAGGAAGACCTGTTGATAGACGTCCTCGATCTCATAGCGACCCACATTCACCTTGCCAAATGCGTAATAAGGACGAATTTCCTGCAACTCCCGGTAGACGGACAGGAGCTTTTCCTCGTCCCAGATGGGAATGCTTTGCAGGCTTAGCTTGATGTCTGGAGTGATTTTCTCCCATCCCTTCTCATTAATGGGGTAATCGCGCGTCTCGACATCTTGCAGGCGATAGCCAGCCAATGTGGCCTGAATGTTGTTTTCGATATAGGGCGCTTCACGCGTCATCTCGGCGGGCTCCACCAGATAACGCCCCACCGAATCGGTCAGGAAAGGCGTATGGCGCAACCCGATGACCGCGAGCAACAAAACCGCCATGCCCGCAAGTACACGCGCGCCTTTGCCGGTGTTGAGCAGGTACAGCAAAACGGCGCCGGTCGCGAGCACCAGCACTGCCGATGTCGCGATCAGCGGCAGGGTGACCGTTATTTCCTCGTAGCCCGGTCCGTGAAACAGCGGCAGATGGTTGTCCGTGTAGAGGAGCATGTAGGCATCGCCGAGGCAATAGAGGGCCCCCATCAGAATCAGCAGCGCCAGGATCAGGCTCAGGTGCAAGCGCGCGCCGCGCCGCCAGTGCCCTCGCCCCCGTGGCATCGCCCGATGCTCGCGCCAGTAGAGCAAACCAAGACCCAGCAACACCAGGATGAACGCCACCAAAAGCTCGCCGTAGAGCAGCCGGTAGAGAGGCAGCGCGAACAGGTAGAAACTGATGTCGTGGCCCAGAACCGGATCGCTGATGCCGGCCTCGGGCGCGGACAGGAACAACAAAGCATCTTCCCAATTTAGAAGCAGCGGCAGCGCAACCACCACCGCCAGCATCAGCGCCAACGGCAGATAGAGTGCCAGCGAGCGCGCATGAAAGCGCTGTTGAACCTGGCGCAATGAGCGCCCATCCTTGGCCTCGGCGGCGGCGCCGTCCCCACGGCCCGGCGCCCCGAGATACTTGCCGCCAATCCAGAAATTGGCGAAAAACAGGATGAAAAAGAATCCCGCCGCGACCGTGAAAACCAGATAGCGATACAGCTGGCGCTGCCAGAAATAGCCTTCATACCCGAGCGACTCGAACCACCAGAGGTCGACCAGGAAGTCCCTGGCCGCCAGCCCCAGTAGCGCCAGCACGATGATGACGCCGAGCGAAAGGCCAATCACAAAAAAGGATTTCAACAAACGCATATTGATACCTCAGACAGCTATTGCAGTCCGCTCGCGGAACTCCGCGCCCGACCAGCGGCTTAGGCATTTCAGAGCAAAGCCGATGCCAGAACCCCTCCCATCCGACGCTTCCGGCGCGCGCGGGCCATTTCGCCAAGGCTTGCCAAGGGCGAGGTGATCGTCCGCCTGCCTCATCGACCGGGTGCAAGCGGCTCAAATACACCGCCAATGGTGCATATAACCCGCAATCAGCGGAGCCTTGCGGCGGCCTGAAGAGCTTGGAAACCATCCTATGGTGTTTCCGCCCCCTCTTGCTCCGCGCCCTTGCGCTCGGCGCCGGCAATGCGGCGTTGCTGGTCGACCGCCTCGGCGTGGCTGCGGTCGTCACCGGCACGCCGCTCCTCCAGCTCGCGAATCGTCTCCGTGCGACCGTCAGCGATCAGTCGGTCCCCGCTCTGCGCGCAGGGCTATGATTGAACTCTGAGCGATTGGCATTGGGTTTGCATAACCCTGTTCGAGATGAAGCGCATCAAGGCATAGCGACCATCTTAAAGGGCCAATGCCCATGTTAGCGAAACATCACCATTGCTGATCACTTCAACACAACCAAGAGGAACGCCCTATGAAACTGACTCCCCGCATGAACGCTACACTTTTCCTCGCGCTCTTCACGCTGCCCGCGATGGGCCAGGCCGCAACCACCGATGAGGCAACGACGTCTGACACCCAGACCCCATCGGCCGAGGAGATCAAGCAGCACACCCAAGAATTACTCACACAGCTCAAGGCGTACGGCGCCGATCAGCGCGACGAGGCCGTCGCGGCCAGCAAGGATGCGCTCGATGCGGCCGACGAGCGCATCGATGCCATGCAGACTCGCCTTGACGACAATTGGGACAGCATGAGCGAGGCCGCCCGTGAAAAGACCCAGGCCAGCATGAAGGCCCTGCGCCAGCAGCGCACCCAGGTCGCCGAATGGTACGGCAGCATGAAAACCAGTTCCGACAGCGCCTGGGACGAGATCAAGGAAGGCTTCTCAAAGGCCTACCAGGCGCTGGCCAATGCTTGGGACGACACCGTTGATGCGTTCGATTCCGAGCAATAACCCTTCGCCATACACATTCGAAGTCACATACATGTGCATACCAAAAGACCGGTCGTAACTGGTCGGGAGAAAACGATGAACTGGGAACAGATCCGCGGAAATTGGGACCAAGCCAAGGGCGAGCTGAAGGTGCGCTGGGCCAAGCTCACAGACGATGACCTCGCCCGGATCGCTGGTGAGCGCGACAAGCTCGTCGGCAGCCTGCAAGAGGCCTACGGCATCACCAAGGAAGAAGCCACGAAGCAAGTCGACGACATGAGCTGATCGGCGTCGCTTGCGCCAGGGATGGCTCGGGAAACTCTCCAACCGCGCTTGGGGTTGGCCGCAAAGCCGGCCCCAAGCGCCCCAAAGAACCAATCACGCCGGTCGAGCAGATTCCGGAGACCGATCCGCCGGTGCATTGATCATGCTTGAACAAACCCTCGTCCAATGTCCGTATTGCGGCGAAACCATTGCCACCGAGGTCGATGGCCTGGACAGTCATCGCTACATCGAGGATTGCCCGGTCTGTTGCCGCCCGATAGAATTTCATGCCGAGATGAGTGCTTGGGGCGAGCTGGTCGAATTAAATCCCCAGCGCGATGATGACTGAGCGATTGCGTTCAGGGGCTTGCATTTCAACGACATGAACACACAGCAAATCCGGATATGGCTGGCCGTCGCTTGTTTCATCGCAACGGTGGTGTCCGTCAGTCTCTTTGAGTTGGCTCGCTCCTACCGCACCGCCTTTGACGTGGCCTTTACCGAGGCCGAGATGTCGGGCTACCTGGTTTCCGAGTGGATCTCCGAATCCTTCTCCGGGATCGAAGCGGTTTTAAAAATCGCACTCTACGGGTTCGATGGGCACAACATTCTCTCCGCCGCACGCACCGCCGATGAGAATGCGCGCATCAATGACAGACTGATTCAGATGGCCTCGCATCATGAGGATATCATTTTTCTTGGGCTATTTGACACTGACTGTGTAATCCAGTATGGATCAATTCAAGACATTATTGGCGACAGCAGCGCGGAGCTTCAGCGTGCCTATTGCGGCGCGGTGATGGAAACCCCGATCAAACAGCTGAAGCTCAGCGAATTTTTCATCTCCAGCACCGGGGAGATGAATGTCTCGTCGACCTACCCTCTTGTGGTCGATGACAATGAAGTCGCTGGCTTTGCCTTGGCCGCGCTGAATCTCTCCTTTTTTCAGCGCTGGCTGAATAACCTAAGCAATCCCGCCATCACCATCAGCATCATGGATGCAAATCGGATCTTATTAGCGCGAAAACCGCAGTCCAATAAGATCGGTGAGCGCGTCGAGGATGACAGGCTGGCCAGGTTTTTGCACAGCGGCGGCGACTCCGTGTTGTTCAGGCGGGTTTCACCGGTCGACAAGATTGAGCGCTTATGGAGCATTCAGCGAACGCGCAACCTTCCATTCGTGGTCGCCGTTGGCTACGCCTTGGATGATGTTCTGGCCGCATGGCGGACAAAGATCCTCGCCTATCTCATCGGCAACATCTTGGTCGCCACGATTTCCCTGTTTCTCGCGTTGGCCTACCACCGCAACCGCGAGAGCGCGCAAAACATGGAACGCTTGGCCATGACTGACCCGCTGACCGGCCTAATGAATCGACGCAGCTTCACGGCCGTCGTCAAGGCCAAGCTAAAAGAGGCTGTCTGCAAAGATCGCCATGCCTCCTTCATCATGATCGATGTGGACCACTTCAAGACCATCAATGACACCCTTGGCCATGATGCCGGCGACAGTACCCTGAGGCAGCTCGCGGATGAACTGACGTCCAACTTCCGCTCGTCCGACCTGATCTGCCGATGGGGTGGAGAAGAGTTTCTTGCCTTCGTGGTCGACGCCGATCTAGAGACGGCCAAAACCCTCGCGGCGCGCCTCCAGGCATGCCTGGCGCAGCGGCGTTTTCTGGATCGCTTAACCATCAGCGTCAGCCAGGGTATCGCCGCCCTCGAACCGCAAGACACCTTCGAATCAGCCATCAAGCGCGCGGATGACAGGCTCTATCAGGCAAAGGCAAGCGGTCGAAACTGCTTTCGGTTCGCCTAAGGGTAACCACACGAATGGTCTCTATCTGCCATTCGCACCGCGTTCCCTGCTCTATCGAAACACTTCCCAGGAGATCACCATGACAAGACTCACACCGAAAATCCTCACCATCGCAACCCTAATCAGCTTGTCCCACTTGGCTCCGGCCAGCTCATTGCCCCAGTTCGACCCAAACTATTTCACCCAGGGGCAATACCAGGGGCATGCCTGGGTGAGCGGTGGCATTGGCACCCATGAGCGAGAGCAGCTGAGCAAACATTTCGGTCAGGAGTACAACCTCAAGCTGGAGTTTGCCCGCGTCAATGGGCATTACCTGGGCGATGTGGCGGTGACCATCACCGATCCGGGCGGTGACCCGGTGCTTTCGGCGCCTTCGCCAGGGCCCTGGTTCCTGGCAAAATTGCCCGCCGGCGAGTATCGGGTGATCGCCAGCGCCGATGAGCGCACCTTCGAGCGTCCCGTCTCCATTCCGGAGCAGGGCTCACGCACCCTGGTTTTCAACGCCTGGCGTCGCGGCGAATAATCCCGCGACTGTGATCGCCGCCGAATGGCGGTGGCCCGGCCCGACCCGGCCCACGCGCCAACCAATGCATGGCGTCAAGGCGCGACCCGGCGGTTGCCAGGTTAGTTGCGTGAGGCGCGCGGCATCCCGGGCAGCTGTCCGCCGTCGACGAGGTCTTTGGCTGGACGCTCAGCGAGGCCGATCTGGCCGAGATCGAGCGGATACTCGCAACTCGCATTCAAGACCCAGTTGGTCCGGAGTTCATGGCCCCGCCGGCACGCGCCAGCGTGTGATTCGCGGTCACTCAAGACCCAAGCCACCACCCAGGAGACCGCGCCATGCAAGCAAAGAGCGTCCGACAGGCCTGGCAACTGCTTGAATCCTCGGTGGTGACCTTCCAGAGCCAAGCCGTGGGGACCGTGGCGGCCCAGGATGCGGAGACGGCCGCCTTGAATTACGATCAGGTGTTCACCCGTGACTTCGCCATCTCGGCTTTCGCGTTTCTGCTCGATGGCCGCCCGGAGATCGTGCGCCGGTTTCTGGAAGTGACCTTGTGCCTGCAAAGCCAGCAGCGCCAGCTCGACTGCTTCAAACCCGGCGAGGGGCTGATGCCGGCAAGCTTCAAGGTGACCTGCGATGGATCCGGCGAGCAGTTGCTCGCGGATTTTGGCGAGTCCTCGATCGCCCAGGTGGCCCCGGTGGATTCCGGCTTCTGGTGGCTGTTGATTCTGCAAGCCTATGTGCGCACGACTGACGACCGTGCTTTCGTCAGCCAACAAAAAGTGCAACAAGCAATCCGTCTGATCCTGGACCTATGCCTGATCAGCCGCTTTGACATGTTTCCGACCATGCTGGTGCCCGACGGATCCTTCATGATCGATCGGCGCATGGGCGTTTACGGCTATCCGCTCGACATCCAGGCGCAGTTTTTCGCCGCCCTGCGCGCCGCGAGCGAGCTGCTTGAGGCGAACGACCCGGCCAACGAATCCTATCGAACAGTGCTCGATCAGCGCCTGTCCAACCTTGCCCATCATGTGCGCACCTACTACTGGCTCGATCTGCCGCAGCTGAATGAAATCTACCGCTACGGAGTCGAGGAATACGGAACAAGCTCGATCAATAAATTCAACATCTACCCCGATACCATTCCGGAGTGGCTGATGGACTGGCTGCCGGTGCGCGGCGGTTATCTGGCCGGCAATCTCGGGCCTGGGCGCCTGGACTATCGCTGGTTTGGGCAAGGCAATCTGCTCGCCTGCGCCGGCGGATTGGCCAGCCCGGATCAGATCGACGCCATCCTGCAGTTATTGACCGAGCGCGCCGATGATCTGATCGGAGAGGTACCGCTCAAGCTGTGCTTCCCGGCTCTGGCCGATCACGACTGGCGCGTTCTGACCGGCTGCGACCGCAAAAACCGCCCCTGGTCTTATCACAACGGCGGCCATTGGCCGGTGCTGCTGTGGCTGCTGACCCTGGTCAGCCTGCAATCCGGTGCGCGAGACCTGGCTGAACGTGCGCTCGAAGCCGCCGAGCGTCGCCTGAGCCGCGACGACTGGCCGGAGTATTATGACGGCCGTCGCGGGCGCCTAGTGGGCCAGCAGGCCCGCCGGCAGCAAACCTGGAGCGCGGCGGGCTATCTTGTGGCTTGTCAGTTATTGGAAGACCCTGACCGCGCCAGGCAACTGCCCTTCAGTCGATCGATGGCGTGATCAAGGCGCCCGTGTGGCTTCAAGGATGGCGCGTCAGACCTGCGGCTCGCGCGCCAACACCCGTTCGAAATCCTGACGCCCGGCGGGCTTGATCAGCTGGTCATCAAACAGTCGGGCGGCCTCGGGTTGCTCGACCAGGCTGTAGCCGGACAGGGCCACCAGCTGGAGCTGGGCGCGCCGCGGCGAGTCGGCAAGCTGCCGGGCCAGGTCGAGTCCGTCCATGTCGGGCAGGCCGACATCGAGAAAGACGATCTCGGGTTCATGCTCGCCAATGCACGCCAGGGCTTGGGCAGCGGTGGCGGCGGTGAGGACCTGATGGCCGAGCGCCCGCAGCAAGCTGGCGGTGGCGTCAAGGATCTCCGGCTCGTCATCGACCAGCAGTACGCGACGGGACGGCGTCGTCCGGGTCTCGGATGCGGGCGCACGCGCCTGAGGCTGGCTCGGAGAGCAGTTAGCGGTGTGGGTCTGACAGCCGTTATCGTCGGGGCCGGACGCAGCTCCTGAGTCCGCAGGCCCATCGGCGAGCGGCAGCCAGACGCGGAAGGTGGCGCCCTGCCCTACCCCGGCGCTGTGCGCTTCGACGCGGCCCTGGTGCAGTTCCACCAGTTGCCGCACCAGCCCGAGACCAATACCGAGACCGCTTTCGCGGCCGACACGGTCTTCGGCAACACGGCTGAAGGCATCGAATAGCCAGGGTTGGTCCTCGGCGGCGATGCCCTGGCCGCTGTCACTGAGGCTGAGACAGGCCTTGCCGGCCTCCTGGGTCACCTCAAGACGAATCCGGCCGCCAGGCTCGGTGTATTTGATGGCGTTGTCGAGCAGGTTGGTGATGACTTGCACCAGACGGGTGGCGTCGCCCTGAACCCAGAGCGGTTGCTCAGGCAGCTCGATCTCCAGGCGATGGGCGCGCTCGGTCAGGGCCGGGGTCAGGGCTTCAATGGCTTCGCGCGTCAGGGCGCCGAGGTCTTCGCGCTGCGGACGCAAGACAATAGCGCCGCGGCTGATGCGCGCGGCATCAAGCAGATCTTGCACCAGGCGCTCGAGATGGCGCGTCTGGCGGTCGATACGGGCGATGCCTTGCAGGTAGCTGGACAGGTCGTCGGGTTGGGGGGTCAGGGCCAGAGCGTCCAGGGTGCTGCGCACCGGCGCGAGCGGGTTGCGCAATTCATGGCCGAGCAGGGCGAGAAAGGCGTTCTTGCGCTGATCGGCTTCGGCCAGGCGGGCGGTGGTCGCACGCAGGTTGTCTTCCAGCACTTGGCGCTCGGTCACGTCCACCACTAGCGAGAGCACGGAGACCAGTTGGCGATCGCTGTCTTGATCTTGGGCGCTCATAAGGGCGGAGTTGTACCACTCGCACCAGATCATCTGCCCGTCGGCGCGGAGGTTGCGCACCGGCACGCGGTTGTGCTCGAACTCGCCACGAAAGAGCGCCTCGCTGACGCGGTGCATGTGATCCCGGTCGGCGTGGTGAATCAGGCCGAGCTCCTCGAAGGTCTGCCCCAGCACGTGCTGTTCACTCCAACCAAAGATGCGCTCGGCGGCTGGGGACCAGCCGAGCAGTCGGCCTTTGTGGTTCCATTCCATGGAGGCCACGGGGCTGTTGTCCATGTGGCGCTTGAGGCGGCCGAGGGTTTCGCGGTAGCGCTGCTCGGCCAGGCGCGAGGCGGTGCAGTCGGTGAAGCTGGCCACCACGCCGGCGATGGCCTCGGTGGCGGTGCGGTAGGGGCGCAGGTGCAGGGAGAACCAATGTCCGTTGTCGGCAGCGATCTCGCGCGCGGCGGGAGAACGGCCGGCCAGCACGGCGTGGGCGTCGGCGAGCAGTCCGGCGCTGTCGAAGTGCGTTTGGAGTGCGGTGATGGGTTGCCCCATGGCCGTTGGGCCAAGCTCGAAAAGCGCCGCGCTGGCGGGCGTGAAGCGGCGCAGGCGCAGCTCGGGGTCGAGCAACAGGGTGGCGACATCGCTGCTGAACAGCAGGTTGTTCAGGTCGTTGTTGACGGACTCGAGGTCACGGACTTTGTCCTGCAGCGCTTGGTTGAGGCGGTTCAGCGCGCGGCTGTCGGCGGCCAGGGTCTTGGGCTTGGCGTGTTTGGTCATTTCCTTATTGACGAATCGCATCCTCCAGGCGCGAATTGCACCGATCATGCCGCGCCGTTAGATTCCGCTCGACGGGATGATTCCCTTGGCACTCGATGGCCGGGAATTATCTTCTTTCGCCCAGACCGACGCAACCTCGACGGTGCGGTGCAGCGCGGCACGCCTCACAGGATTCTTGGCTGAGTATCGGCGAGCGTTATGTCTTCGACTCAGGCTGCCTTCGCTGCCATGGGGAACTCGAAGACGTCCGGGGCAACCAGCCGGCATTCGTTGCCCATCGCCCGCATTTTTTTGGCGAGATCGATCGCAAGTGCGTCAGCTGCCACGAACATGTCGGACACCATGACCTGACCGGAAACCTGGCGCGATCCAACGATTCAGGAGCCACCCAATGAAGCCATCCGTCAACCTTTCCCGTCTCCCGACACTGCTCATGCTACTGGCATTGGCCTCGATCGGCGCGGCCTTTGGCCAAGACAACAGTGAGCCGGGAGAACCGGCGGAGCCAAGCAGCCCTGCGGAGACCCGAGCACCTTCATCAGGCTCTGCCTCGCCCGGCGAGCAAAGCGCATCCTATTCTCTTGGCGACATCAATCAGCTTCAGTCGATCGTCATCGACCGCGGTCTGACCGCACTCGGTAAGTCGTGCGTCGACTGCCACCTCGGCGACAAAATGCCCGCAGCCGTGCAATTCCCGGGTGGTGCTCTTGGCGAACGCCGCCTGCCAAACCCGCAGCTGATCGCGGCGAAAGGCAAGGTCTTTGCGTCCCCACAACAGCAGGGCGGGCTTTGTCGCGAAAGCGCCGCGCTGATTCCAGATCTCGGCCAACCAGTCGCGGACCCCAGTGATTTGACCTGGCAATGCGGCACTGGCCAGCACCAGCTGTTTAGCACGACAAAACCGCAGACGCGATCCGGCATCAGGCGCGCCGCGCTGAGCGCGATGGGTCCGCCCCAATCCGAAAAGATAAGCACCATGCCATCGAGCGCCAAATGATCCAGCAACGCGGCGAAGTTCCGCGCATGCACGCGAGGATGGTCGCCGCCCGGGTCGGCGCCGCGCTGCGAAAGCCCAAAGCCGAGGTGGTCCAAGGCGATGCAGCGGTAGCGGTCGCGCAATGCGAGGATCGGCCCGCGATACTCGAACGACCAAGACGGGTTGCCATGCACGAAGACCAGAGGCGTGCCCTGCCCTTCATCGATGTAGTGAATCCACCCGCGCGGGGTCTCGAACCAGCGAGACGCAAAAGGATACAGCCGGTCAGAGACCCAGGCGGGCCGGTCTGTCCGCGCGATAACGTGCGACGAAGACATACCGCGTGCGGTCCGAGAGATGGCCATGCTCAATCAGTAAAGATCCTGTCATGTTAAATCCGCTGATGAAGACCAACATCAAGCACTTCAAACACGCGGAGTTGGAGGTCGCGCGGATCTGGCTGGCCGACGCGTCCTAGGGGCGACCTAATGAGCCTGTTGCGCTCGCGGCCGCGGCCGCGGCCGCAGTGATCGCCGCCTCCATAGCCATCTCGAGACTCGCATGCTATATCACCTTCTGAAAACCATCCATCTTCTCGGCGTTGTGCTCTTGGTCGCGATCTGATTGATGATTGCGAAGCCAGCCGGGCGGGCGACCTCGGACGTCAGCACTGCAGACTGATTCAGTTCACGGCGGTCAATTCAACTGTTCGATCACACCGCAGGCAATGCGCGGTCCGGCCGCGCCGGCGGGTTGGGACTGGTAATCATCCGGGCCCTGGTGAACGACCACCGCCGCGCCGTCGTCATCAAAGATTTGCGTGTCCATGTCCGAGACACGGGTCATCACCTCGAGATTCAACCGGCCGTTGTCCGGCACGTGAATATTGGGCATATCGCCAAGGTGCGGTCCGGCTTCGCGAAGATAGCCGTGTGCATTCAGTGTCTCGCTGGTGAGATGACCACCAGCGGATTTGAACGGCGGCTCACACACACCCGTTTCATGAAGATGAAAGGCATGCACGCCGCTCGGCAGGCCGTCAAGCTTTGCGTAAAGCAGTACCCCATTCGGAGTCTCGGCCATGGTGATTTCTCCGACCTTGCTGCCGTCGCGATCTTGCAGTTGGGTTTCGCCCAAGGTGGCTGCGGCGCCGGCCGGAAGGCTGAGCATCAGTCCAAGGCAGGTCGCGGGAAAGACAAGCCATGCATAGCGACGAAAAGATGTGGAATGTGTGTGAGGCATGAGTGAGTCTCCTTAATGCTGGGTTGATGGACTTGCAGGAATCTCTGAAAGAAACATGCTCTGCGAGTCGCGCCCGTGCAGCCCTCGCGCGCATGTCGTCTGGCCAAGCAAACAGGATGCCGATCCCGATGATGCTGCGGTGCGTTCCAAGCTTCTCCTGCGCGAAGACGCATTCCGCGCTGCGACGGCCGGCGGTGTCGCCGATCTGGCCGAGCTCGCGCAGGTGCGGGCGCCCGCCGAACGGGCGCCCGCCGAATGTTAAAGCAAACAGGATGCCAAGCATCGTTACCCGCATTTTCGCGCGCATCGCAGCGACCTACATCCATTCCCATGCGGCCTCCCCGCGCCTTACTGGTGTTCTTCCGGGTGTTTTGGACCATGACTGGGGTATTTGCACCCAAGCCCCTGGGGGGGGGCAGCGTCTCCGGCCTGCGCAGCCGGTGGAAACAACGCTTGCCAATCGGCGAGACCCGCATAACGTCCAAGCAGCACGCAACGTTGGACTGCGAACCTCTAGCCAAACCCGATAGACCCGGCAAAGTGAATAACTCTTTTGGAATTGGCATGGACCTGGCATCCGCATTGCTTTAGTCAAGCGAGCGTTGCAGCGGACGACTTTCGAAACCCGGTCTTCCCAAACAGCTGCTGCGCTTATTGAAAAGACTTCATTCACACCAGGAGAAACACCGATGTTGCACCCAATCATCCAACCCCTGATCGCCCTGATCGCCGGCATCTTGATTCTGGTCCGGCCCGCGCTGCTTAATTTCATTGTTGCGATCTATTTGATCGCCGTCGGCGTCCTTGGCTTGCTGGGCCTGGCCGGGCTCTGAACAGGGCAGGCGGCATTTGGCTCAGCGCGCGGCGGCGAGCGCATGCCACGCGCTGAGTTGCGCGGGCCCGGCACATCACGCCCCGGCGCCGCGCACCCGTTTGGCGTAGTCCGGCTCCGGTCCATGGGGTTGCTGGGCGGGCGGGCGCAACAGTGCCGCCATCTCCACCACGCCGAGAATGCTGGCGTCGCCCGGGTCTTGGACCACCAGGCCCGGTTGATCGATGGTGGCCAGGTGTTTGGCGACCTCATCAATCGGCGTCTGCGGTTCGCAGCGATGCGGGCGGCTCATCACGTCAGCGACCGTCAGCCGGTCGAGATCGCGCTCGGCCACCACGGCATTGACGACAATGTCGCGCGCGCTCAGCATGCCGACCAGCTGGCCGCCGTCGATGACTGGCACCAAGGCGGTGGCCCCCTGACCGAGACAGCGCGCCCCGTCGAGCAGCGGCGCGTCAGCCGCGACCGGCGTCACGTCCGAGCGCAGGGTTTGAATCACACTCATGGCCTCACCCCTGTTTGGTTGGTGTCGGATGGGCTTCGGCGCCAGATCCCAGGCGCTCGAGCGCCTGCAACACGGCGGCGAGCTGCTCGCTGGCCTGGCAGGGATCATCCGCCGCCAGGTCACTGGTCATGGATTCTTCATCCGCCACCAGTTTTTCGCGCAGGTCGAGCTCCCATTGATGCAGATGGGTGATCTTGTCTTCCCGGCTCAAATCCTCGCGCGCCAAGAGCACGTCGGGATTCGGGCAGGGCACCGCATTTGTATCGCTTTGGGTGGCGTTCATCGGCGTCATAAGTCCTCCGTTGCGTTCTGGTTGAATCGAATCTGTTGCCACGGCCACGCTCAGGCCGCCATCGCCAGCGCTGCGCGCTCGATGGCTTTGCCGGACAGGCGGTGGCGCTGACGCAATTGCGCCGGGGTGCCGGAGTGCGGCTCGCCGGTGACACCGAGGCGAAACACCCGTGTCTCGCGCCCGACCCGGGCGGCCACGGCATCACCGAGCCCGCCATTGAGATGATGATCTTCCACCACCAGCAGGCCACCGGTTTCGCGCCCGGCGCGCAGCAGGGTCTCCACATCCAGGGGCTCGATCGAATAGGCGTCGATCACCCGGGTGGGCACTCCGCTCTCCAGCAGTTGCACATGCGCATCCAGGGCCTCGGAGACAGCCACGCCCGCGGCCACCAGAGTCAGGCGATCCTGATCGGAGGCGATCAAGGTCTTGCTGCCACCGATGGGAAAAGCCTCCTCGGACTCATAGAGCACCGGGGTCTTGCCGCGGGTGGTGCGCAGGTAGGTCAGGCCGGGTTGCTCCAGGGCTTGCTCGGTGAGCCGCTCGGCGCTGACGGCATCACTCGGATAGAGCACTGTTGCACCGTCGAGGGCGCGGAACATGGCGATGTCCTCCAGTCCCATCTGCGAGGCGCCGTCCTCGCCGATACTCACGCCGGCATGGCTGCCGACCACCAGCAGATGCGGCGGGCGCGAATGCGCGGCCATGCGCAGAAAATCATAGCCGCGACTGAGAAAGGCGGCGAAGCTCGACACGCAGGGCCGCTTGCCACTAACAGCCAAGCCCAGGGCGGTGCCGATCATGTTCTGTTCGGCGATGCCGGCGTCGATGAACCGGTCTGGATGCTGCGCGGCGAATGCCTGGGTCTTGGTCGAATGGCGCACGTCGCCATCCAGTACGATCAGGTCTTCGCGCCGCGCACCGGCGCGCGCTAGTGCGCTGCCGAATCCGCTGCGCGTCGCCGCCAGCTCGCCACGTCGTTCGGGCTGTGGTGATGCCGGCTGCACAGGGGGCATAACCGCGGCCGGAGCCAGCGCAGGTGGTGGCGACACCGGCACCCGCCGCGGCGTGATCTGAATGCCCTGGGCAGGCGCCTGGATTTCGTTGAGCGCGGCCTCGCATTCCTCGGCCGATAGCGCCTTGCCGTGCCAACCATCGGCACCGGCGAGGAATGACACCCCCTGGCCTTTGACGGTGCGGGCGATCAAGGCCCGTGGCTGTTCCTCATCCACAGGACTCAAGGTCCGCACAATGGCATCAAGGTCATGACCGTCGATGACCTCGGCTGACCAGCCGAAGGCGCGAAACCGCTCGGCCAGCCGATCCGGTTCATTGGCCGTTGGTGAGGGGCCGCTTTGTTGCAGCCCGTTGGCATCGACCAGGGCGGTGATGGCGCCCAGGCGCTGGGCGGCGGCGAACTGGGCGCTTTCCCACACCGAACCTTCGCTGCATTCGCCGTCGCCCAGCAGGCAATAGAGCCTGGCGTCGATGCCGTCGAAGCGGTTGGCCAGGGCCATGCCATTGATGATGGACAGTCCCTGGCCGAGGGATCCCGTGAGAGCAGGCACCCAGGGATTACGCGGAGATGGGTGCCCCTCGAGCGTGCTGTCGAGCTGGCGCAAGGTTTCCGGGGACTCATCGAGGGCGCCGGCTTCGTGCAAGGCGGCCCAGAGAATCGGCGCCGCATGCCCCTTGGAGAGCAGAAAGCGGTCCTGATCACGTCCGCCGGGGTCGCTGGGGTCCCAGCGCATGCGCTGGAAGAAGAGCGCGCTGACCAATTCCGCCGCCGAGAGCGCGGAAGTGGGATGGCCGGAACCCGCCGTTGTCGTCATGCGCAGCACATGGGCGCGCAAGCGCGCGGCGGTGGCGGAAAGCGCCGGATCGACGACCGCGTCGGGCCGCGCGGACGCGGTCTCCGGCGCAGCATCTCGACCGGGATCGTTGGAAGCGTGCGGGTCTGTCATAACTCCTCCGTCTTGCGATGGCGCCGATTGACGCCCTCGTTGAAACCCTCCACCTAAGGCAGGTCTACCTCAGGCAGGTCTGCGGCAATCACGAGCTCGCCGTTCGCCAGCGCATCGTGACCGTGGGACTGGGGCACTGGACTGAGTGGGCCATCCGCTCAGCGGGCGACACCAAAACCCTCATCCTGGGTGTAGGGCGGAATCGGCAGGCCGGCGATCTGAAGCCCCTGGAGGACTGGGCCTTGGGGGAACAATCGGCGCAGATGACGACGCCCGCCCTGCTCGGCGAATTCGACGTCGAGGTGATCGGAGAGGTCACGACCGCTGCCTGGCATACCATGTTCGAGATAATGGTCGCGCAATATCGCGATCACCTGCCAGTGCGCATCGCTCATCCCGATACCCAGTGACTCGGCAATGCGATGACCCTCCTCGGGGGTCCAGTCTTCGAGTTCAATCTGCCGGTCGGGGCGGCGGGGGCTTGAAGTATCAGGGTTGTCGATGATCTTTCCCGTGTCTGACATGATCCATTTCCTCTTTTTGCTTCATAAACGGGGTTGAGGAAGCAACCGCTGTGCCGATCCCGATGCGCTAGGGGCGAACCCCCGCCATCTCGCGCGCGAACAGGCGCTCCGCGCCGCCTCGGTCGGCGCGTCGCCGAGCCATCACAGGGGGATTTCCACCGCCGCCGGTGGAAATCCCCCGGACGCTTCACCCCGAACAATCCGCCCGTCTGTCATCGGGCAGCTTGTCCGCCACCTCGGCGCCGCGGTCGCCGCGCGGGCGCGACGGGCCGATGGTGCTGTCGCGCGCGGTTTGACGCTCGGTTTCGGCATTGATGCAGGCGCCCAGAATCACCGCCAGCGCCGAAAGGTACAGCCACAGAATCAACACGATGACGGCGCCCAATGAGCCGTAGGTCGCGCTGTAGGAACCGAAATTGGCGACATAGAAGGAAAATAGCCCGGATGCGCTCAGCCAGAGCACGCCGGCAACCAGGGAACCGACCGGCAGCCAGCGCCAGCGCGCGGCCCGGCGCGAGGGCCCAAAGCGATACAACATGGCCAGCGCGAATAGCCCCACTGCGGCCAGCAGCGGCCAGCGCAGCCAAGCGGCCAGCACCTCGGATACGGCGCCGAAGCTGAGCAGATTGATCAACACCGGCACGGCAACCGTTGCGACAATCGCCACGGCGAAGACCAGCACCAAAAAGAAGGTGAGCCCAAAGGCTTGCAGGTTGAGCAGAAAAAATCCCCGGCGCTCCTCCTCGTCGTAGGCGGCATTGAGCGCGATGATCAGCGCCCGGGTGCCGCGGGTCGCGCCCCACACCGAGAGGGCCACGGCCCCGGCCAGTCCCAGCCCAAGGGCTTGTTTAGGGCCGTCCACGGCACTGTCGAGCCGCGCCGCGATTAGGTCATGCACCTGCTGCGGGAAGAGCGCCCTCATGGCATCGAACTGCGAGCGGATCTGCGCCGCGTCGAACATCAGGTCGTAAGTGGTCACCAGCGCGGCGATCGCCGGAAACAGCCCCAGCAAACCATAGAAGCCAACGCCTGCGGCGATCAGGCTCAAATCCTCGCCGAAGAACCGTCGTGTCACCCGTTGCCCGATCCGCCACCATCCAAGCAGTGGGATCTGCACGGGTGTTGCGGCCTCTTCACCGGGAAAACCTGGGGCTTGAGGGTCATGGTCTGTGGTAGTGGTTGATGTGCTTTGCATTGATGGGGTTCTCCAGCATGTGATCTATCACTCGGGTACCGCCGAGACGTCATCACCAGAGTCCGGCCTGTCCGAGAGTCAGCAGCAATGCGTTTAGCAAGAACCGGTCCGATTGGATGAGCCAGTCGCGCTCCTCGAGCAGGTCCTAGCGTGCGTGCTGCCAGTAACTGCGCATGCGCCGCTCAAGGTGCTTGGGTTTCTCCGCGTATAGGCGCACGCCAAGCGCATGCGCCTGTTGGCGCAACTGCGCGCGACGCTGTGCCGCCAACGCCAAGAGGGTCTTTTCATTGTCACCGCTTGGGCTCAAGTCCTCGGCATCGGCGAGTGTTTGCTCGAGCACTGCGATGTCGTGCGCGTCGCCAAGCCAGTCGCCAAGACGCTTGACCTCGCGATGCGTCGCCTTGAGCAGCTTCGGCCAAGCCGGGCGCAGCAGCCGAATGTGATAGCGCAGGTATTTGGCGCGCTTGCGCCAGTCGTGAAAGGTTTCAACGCTTGGCTCGGCATCGGCCTTGGCCATTGCCCGGCGCCCGCGTTTGTAGGTTTTTGCCAGTCCGGGACCGATCAGCGGCCAACCCGCGTCCTCGTCGCTCACGCCCGGAAGCGACCAGGCCAGAACCCGCTCGCGCGCCTCGGCTAGAACGGCCCCTGTCGCTTGGAGCTGATCACCCAGGGGCTGGATGTTTGCCGCGAGTCGCTCGTGATGGGATTCCAGCGCGCGGCGAATGGGCAGCAGGGATTCCGGCGCGAGGTTGGCGCGAAAGTGCGCAATCAAGGCGTCGAAGGTCTCGATCGCCGCCTCGGCGTCACGCAGCCGCGACAGTTCCGCCGCGACATCGCGGAATGCGGCGTTCTCCTGCTTGTAGAGTTCCGGCACCGCCGGTCGCACCAGCCGCAACAAACCGCGCAGCTTCTTGCAGTCCTTGCGAATTTCATGAACCCGTTCGGGGTCGCTGACCCCCGCGGTGTCAATCTGCCCGAGCGCATGATCGACGCGCTCCAGGGCAATGCGGCGAAGCTCGTCGTCGAGCGGTCGGGTCAGGTCAAATTCATAAGCCATGGTGGCGCTCCCGTCTAATGTGCAGGCCGCAAGGATCGAGGGACGGATCAAGACGCGGCATAGGGACGGCCAACCGTGTCGTAGCGCACCACTTCCAGACGCGCATTGATCGGGACATTGGGATCGAACGGCGGCGCCTTGTCGATGAAATCGGCGGGCAGGTCCGCGCACACCTGGCGCGAGACCCAGTCGATGTCCGTGATGGTATCGACCGCAATTAGCACCTTTTTCGACAGCGGCAGCCGCGAGCTGTCCACTACCAGGGCGTAAAGCGCCCAGCTACTGTCATCGACGATGAAGTCAACCACACGGCCAATCTTCTCGGGCTCCTCACCCTCGTCTTGCGCTTCACCGGCAAGCAGGCTGTAGCCGATCACCTCCCGCACCGAGCGCAGATGGACATCTTCCGTCTCTTTGGAAGGGTCAGAGTCTGATTCGCTGTCGTCAGCCACGGCTGCGCTCTCACCCACTACCGGCTCCAAGCGCGCATCCTGCGTACTGGTCAAGCTTGTGGGCACCGGAAAATCGCCCCACAGTCCGCTGCCCAGCCAATAATCCGGCAGCGCGTGGAAACTGTTGTAAGCTTGCTCGTAGCGGCGCGAAATCGGGGCATCGTCCTCCAGCGGCGGGCTTTGTTCGATCTGGTTCTGGGTGAGCTTCACCGGTAGACGCTGAAGTTGCCAGTCCGGGCTGTCGAGGTGTGCCGGTGAGATCAGCACCTGGCGCCCGGACAGCCAGCCACCGGTATCGGCCACCATGTAACGCAGCGTCCAGCGCTCGTCGTCGAACAGGAAATCCTTGCACCGCCCGATCGCACCATCAAGCGCTTCAAGACGATAGCCCTCGGGCTCGGACAAACTTCTGAGCATAGCAACCTCCGTTGATCTGACGCGGATGACCGTGGCACCCGTCGCCGCGCTCCATTGATGACAGGTGCTCCACTGCTGTGCAGCAATCAGGTGGTTTGCAGCAATCGGGCCAACCGGGCAAGAACGTCTCTATCGGAAGCCTTACGATGCTCAAGTCGCTCCCGTGGGCGTAGCGATCCGACCAGCATCGGTTCATCTGCCCCAGGGCTCGGTGCATCTGCACCAGCAAAGGTAAAATGGAGGGGGAGGCGCGGGATGCCCGGCGTGCCGTCGCCATCAAAGATTTGCGTGCCCATATCCGAGACGCGGGTCATCACCTCGAGATTCAACCGGCCGTTGTCCGGCACGTGAATATTGGGCATATCGCCAAGGTGCGGTCCGGCTTCGCGAAGATAGCCGTGTGCATTCAGTGTCTCGCTGGTGAGATGACCACGAGCGGATTAGAACGGCGGTTCACACACACCCGTTCCATGAAGATGAAAGGCATGCACGCCGCTCGGCAGGCCGTCAAGCTTTGCGTAAAGCAGTACCCCATTCGGAGTCTCGGCCATGGTGATTTCTCCGACCTTGCTGCCGTCGCGATCTTGCAGTTGGGTTTCGCCCAAGGTGGCTGCGGCGCCGGCCGGAAGGCTGAGTATCATTCCGAGGCAGGTCGCGCCCGCGAAGACTTTGCGACCCCATCAAGGGTTCCTATCCACCACCTCCGGTGGAAATGCCCCGGCGCTGGTGCAAGCCGATCTGGGGATCGCGATTGGCGCCGGCACGGATGTCGCGGTCGAGTCCGCTGACGTCGTGCTAGTCGAATCCGACCCCAGGCGCGTTGCCGATGTGATCGAGCTGTCCCGCGCCACCTACGCCAAGATGATCCAGAATCTGTTCTGGGCCAGCGGCTACAACGCCGCCGCCATCCCGCTCGCCGCCGGTGTCGGCTACGGCGCCGGCATTGTGCTGAGCCCAGCGCTCGGCGCGGCGCTGATGTCGCTGTCCACCGTGATCGTTGCCATCAATGCGAAGCTGCTCGGGCGCTTCAAGCCCTCGGTCGCCTGAAATTGTCACCGATTGCGTTGTCATATTTGACGACGGACAGCGTCGCCCTCCGCCTCTTAGCCGCGTTACATGCTGACCGGTAGGCAACAAGAAGTGACCACACCCTGGTGGTTTTTGCCTGTGTCTCTGGTTTAACGGAAAGACGATCGTCCAGAAATGACTTGAAACAATTTGATCGGCTGAGAGACAATGTATCTCAGCAAGGCACACTGTTAGGAAGGAGGTCATGATGGCTACCACGTCGATGGTTCATGTGCGTATTGACGAGCAGATCAAGGTGCAGGCCACGGAAACATTGGCGGCCATGGGATTATCGGTCTCCGATGCGGTTCGGGTTTTTCTAACCCGCGTAGTGGCTGATCAACAGCTCCCGTTTGCGCTGAAGGTACCGAACGCAGAAACGCGCGCGGCCATGAGCGAGGCTGATGCCATCGCCAAGGCGCATCGTGCTCGTTTCGAGAGTGCTGAAGACCTGTTCGATGACCTCGAGAAAAACAGCGTCAAATAAGCGCGCGTGGCTCCCGCGTGCCTCTGATTATTCGAGGAGTTTTCTTAAGGATTGGGTACGTCTTACCAGGTCCGGGCGATTCGACATGAATCGCCTCAAGGAGGCGATGTTGCTGCTTATCGCTAACGACGCGCCGCTAGCGCCAGAATGGAAGGATCATCCTTTAGAAGGCGAGTGGTCAGGGCACCGAGAGTGCCATATCGGTGGAGACTTTTTGCTGGCATACCGAATCGATGATGTTGGTAAACATGATCAAGTGATTTTTGTGCGCACAGGAACACATGCAGAATTGTTTAAGTAAGCAGTGGTCGTTATGTTCGTTGGCCGAGCACCTAACCGCGACCTAGCCTGCGCGCTGGGCCTGGGGATCACGATCATCGCCGCGGCGCCAGATGTACAGCGCCGGGATCGCCAGCGTGGTCAGCAGCGTGGAGGAGATCAGGCCGAAAAACAGCGATGTCGCCAGCCCCTTGAAGATCGGGTCGAGGATGATGAAGAGCGCGCCGATCATCGCCGTGACCGCCGTGAGCAGGATCGGGCGGAAACGTACCGCGCCGGCTTCAATCACTGCCTCGCGCACCCTGGCGCCAGCCTGCCGGCGTGACTCGATAAACTCGATCAAGAGCACGGAGTTGCGCACGACGATCCCGGCCAGAGCAATGAAGCCGATCATCGAGGTCGCGGTGAATTTGGCGCCGATGACCCAGTGACCGACCACGATGCCAAGCAGGGTCAAGGGCACGGGCAGCATGATCACCAGCGGCAGCTTGAACCGACCGAAGTGACCGACCACCAGGGCATAAATCAGCACAAAGGCGCCGAGGAAGGCCAGCCCCATATCGCGGAAGGTGGTGTAAGTGATCTCCCATTCGCCGTGCCAGAGCAGCACCGGACGCTCGGGCGACACCGGCTGGCCGCGCAGCCGGACCGCGATATCGACATCGGCCGCCCGCAGTGCCTGCTGCACCTGCAGCATGCCGTAGAGCGGCGCCTCGCGCTTGCCGGCCAGCGTCGCCTGCACCATCACCAGGCTGCGCCCGTTGCGCCGAAACACCGGCCGCTCGGTCTGCGCGGACTCCAGGTTGACCACCTGAGCGAGTTCGACCAGCCCCTCGGCCGCGGCAACCGGGGCGGATAGCAGCGTGTCCAACTGGCCCCGATCACGGCGCCCTAGTTCAATGATGACAGGCCAAGCGCCGTGGGCCGCGCGCTCGGTGGTCGGCTCCAACGCGCGGCCGCCGAGCAGCAGGTCGAGTTCACGCAAGACCGCTCGCTCGGAGACGCCGAGGCGCTCCAAGGCCGCCTGATCGGGCCGCAGGTGCAGGCGCTCACGCCGCACGCCGATGCTGTCGTCGATATCGACGATGAAATCGACCTCGTTAAAGGCCGCGCGCACCGCGCGCGCGGCCGTGCGCCGGCTCTGTGGATCGGGACCATAGACCTCGGCCAACAGGGTCGCAAACACCGGTGGTCCTGGCGGCACCTCGACCACCTGGATCGCCGTGCCCCGCGGCGCCGGCACATCAGCGATGCGCTCGCGGATCGCCAAGGCGATGGCGTGGCTGCTGCGCTTGCGCTCGGCGGCCGGTGACAGGTTGACCTTGATGTCGCCCTGAAACGGCAGCTCGCGCAGATAGTACTGCCGGATCAGGCCATTAAAGTTAAACGGCGCCGAGGTGGCCACATAGCGCTGCAGGCTGGTGATCTCCGGCATCGGCGCCAGGCGGTTGCCGATAGCGCGCAGGACGCGGTCGGTCTGCTCGGCGGTGGCGTTCTCCGGCAAATCGACCACCACCTGGATCTCACGCTTGTCATCGAACGGCAGCAGCTTGACCGTCACCGCGGATACGGCGAACAGCGCGAAGGAAGCCAGGGTGGCGAGCAGCACGACCAGCAGGAACAGCGCCGCGCGCCGGCGGGTGCGCAGCACGGGCGCCGCCATACGTCGGTAAAGGGCGCCTAAGGGATCGCCGTCACCACGACCGGGTTGAGACTGGCGCAGCGGCAGACGCAGCCCGCGCAAGCGCAGTAGTAGCCAGGGCGTGGCGGTTAATGCCACCGCCGTCGAGAAGATCACCGCCGCCGACGCATTGGCCGGGATCGGCGCCATATAGGGCCCCATCAGACCGGTTACCGCCAGCATCGGCAGCAGCGCCGCGATGATGGTCAGGGTCGAGATGAGGGTCGGGTTACCGACCTCATCGACAGCGCGCACCGCCATGGCCGCAGCCCGCGCGTGATCATCGGGGGGCTGTCCGCCCCAGTGCCGGGTGATGTTCTCCACCACCACGATGGCGTCGTCAACGAGGATGCCAATGGCAAAGATCAGCGCGAACAGACTGACCCGGTTGATGGTGTCGCCGAAGGCCCAGAGGGCGAAGAAGGTCAGCAAGATCGTGGTCGGGATCACCAGGGCGACAACAAGCGCCTCGCGCACCCCGACCGCCGCTGCGATCAGCACGACAATGGTTAGGGTCGCGCCGACCAGCTGCCACAGCAGCGCGCGGGCGTTGTCGCTGGCGCTTTGGCCATAGTTGCGGGTGATGCTCACCTCCATGCCGGCGGGGATGATGTCCTTGCGCGCGGTCTCCAAGACCTGCAGCGCCGCCTCGGCCACCGCGACACCATTGGCCCCCGGGCGCTTGCCGATCGCCAGCACCGCCGCCGGCCGCGCGGGCTGCAATGCGCCGTCCTCGGTGGTCTCCTGATGCCAAACCAGCGGTCCCGGCTGCGGCGGCGCGATCAGGGTCCGGGCCAGGTCGCGCACATAGACCGGGCGGCCGTCGCGGGTGGTGACCACCAGGTTGCCGAGGGTGCTGGGGTCGGCGAGTCCGCCGCCGAGCTTCAGTGCCTGACGCCCGGCCTGCGGCGAGAGCAGATCGCCGGGCGCCAGGGTCTCGTTGGCGGCGGCGATGCGCTCGACGAGTTCGCTGGCACTCACGCCCCAGCGGGCCAGTGCACTCGGGTCCGGTTCCACCCGCAGCTGCGTGCCGCCGGCGCCGACCAGGTAGGTCAGGCCCACGCGGTCGATGGTGGCCATGCGCCAGCGCAGCTCCTCGGCGATGTCCCAGGCATCGGCTCGGCTGTAACGCTCGGCGGCCGCTGCGGTTGGTGCGACGGTGAGCGTCACCACGGCCACGTCCTCAATGCCGCGAGCGACGATCAAGGGCTCGGGGATACCGGCCGGTCGGCGCTCGCCGTTGGCGCCGATGCGCTCGATCACGCGCAAGGCCGCATCATCGCTGCTGGTGCCGGGATAGAAGCGCAGCGAAATCACCGCCTGGCCTTCGCGGCTGCGCGAGTAGACGTGGTCCACGCCCGCGATTCCGGTGACGATGTCCTCGACCGGGCGCGTGATCGCCTCCACCACATCCTGCGCCGACAGTCCCGGCGCCGGCACGATCACCTCAACCAACGGCACCGGGATCTGCGGCTCCTCTTCGCGCGGCACCAGCGTGATACCCACGACACCGAGCACCACCGCAATCAGAATCAGGATCGGCGTCACCGGGTTGTCGATGAAAAAGGCGCTGATGCGCCCCGCCAGGCCCAAGGCGCCTGCCGACGGCTGCTCCTGATCCGATGGCTGAGGCTGGTCGCGTGCCGTCATGGCGCAACCAGACGGTCGCCGGTGCGCAGACCCGAGAGGACGGTCATCCGCGCACCCCGGCGCGCGCCGAGCTGGATCAAGGTTCGCCCGTGATCGGCACGCTCAACAAAGGTCAGACCATGGCGGACGCTGATCAGCCGCTCGGGCACCAGGAACCGCTCGACCTCCTCCAGTCTCAGCCGGACTGCCACCCGACGCCCAAGCGGCAGCGGGGGTTGATCCTCGGGCAAGCGCAGGTCAGCCTCGACCCGGCCTTGGTGCACTTGCGGATACAGGTGCACAAGTTCGGCCTCTTGCGGACCCGAGGCCGTCTCCAGGGTCAGCGCCATGGCTTCCTGAAGCCGGTCCAGGTGGCGCTCCGGCACGGCGACGCGAATCACCGCCGGCGCTGCGGCAATGCGCGCGATCAGAGCACCGGGCTGCATCTGACTGCCATTGGCGGGCATCACCTCCATGACCCAGCCGGTGGCCGGCGCCGGGATGTCGCCGCGCCGGCGGCGCGCAAGCAGGGTGTCGACCTCGGAGTCGGCGGCGTCGACCGCGTTGTCAGCCGAGACGGCTGCCTCGCGGGCGTCGTCGAGATCAGCCTGACTCATCACCTGGTCGGCGTGAAGCTCCTCGGCGCGGGCCAGCGCCCGACGCGTGCGGTTTTGCCGGGTTTCGGCTTGGGCACGCTTCGCCTTGGCCACGGCAAGGCGCGCGTCGAGCTTCACCGGCTCCACCCGCGCGATGATCTGGCCATCCTCAACCGGATCACCCTCATCGACAGCGAGATCGCGCAACAGACCGGCGATGCGCGCCCGCGCTTCCGGGCGCTCCACCGCACGCACCTGCGCATGCACGACACGGCTCACAGCGACCCGTTCCGCCGCGACGAGGTAGCCTGTTTGATCGCTCTTGTCACCGCCCGTGCCGGCTTCTCCGCCAGCTTCTCCGCCAGCTTCTCCGCCAGTTTCGCTCCCAGCTTCTCTCCCAATTTCTCTCGCAGCCCCACTGCCGGAACCAGCGCCGTCCGTCGCGTCCGCCATGGCGGGCGCGACCATGACCAAGCCGGTCAGCAGCAGCGCCAGCCCGAGTAGGCGACATCCTGTCGCGCAAGGCTGACCAGGCTGCCGCTGCCTGGCTTGAGGCGGTATGGTTCGCATTGGGGTTGCTCCTTGTCTTGATTGCGGATTGGGTCTTGACTCCGGATGGGTCGTGACTGCTGATGGGTCTTAAAGGCGGATAGCTCTCGACTTCCCCGTAATCACGGGGCTTGGTGCTGGCGTGATGCTAAAGGGTGTACGCATTCAGCGAGCCGAGACCCGATGATCCGAAGGCTTCGCCCGACTGCAAGCAGACACCGTGCCAGTTGACTATGCCGCCGGACGCCGAGCAGCCGGATCGTCGTGCGCCCGCGCTTGAGTAGTTCATAACAACCCGAATACGGTTTAAATCAACCGGGCTTTATCAACCCATTCGGCGCTGATTAACCAGCAACGCGAGACAGCGCGTGGTCGGATCGCTCGGCAAGCCGAACGGCGCCGTCTCAGATCAAAAATGATTCGCAAGAGGAGCCTAGGACGCAGACTGGGGGGTTTGAACCATCACCGGGGCATTTGCACCCGGTCGCTAGGAAGCAGCACCCGAACCCGGGCCGAGTGGATCGCTGCGGCGGCGACAGCCCATGCTAGCCTGGCTTGGCCTGAGCCGTGGCGCCGGCCTTTCTCACCACTGGCACCCGACGCGTTTTCGCCATCCGGCAACATCGGCATCCTCTTTGCAGAGACTGGGTCGGCGCGGGCGCGTCCGATCAATTAAGGGACGCCGCCCGCGCCGCGACAATCCATGCATTCCGCTAAAGAAGGAGCCGAATCCCATGGCCGATTCGACCAATGGTCTTCACGAAGACCCTGCTGAACTCAGCGCACTGACCCGCGATATGCACCGCGCCCTGGTCTCTCTGCAGGAGGAGCTCGAGGCAGTCGACTGGTATCGCCAGCGCGCCGAGGCCTGTCGCGACGGTGAGTTGCGCGAGGTCCTGCTGCACAACATGCGCGAGGAGATCGAGCACAGCGCCATGGTGCTGGAGTGGCTGCGCCGCCGCGATGGGGAGTTCGACAACCAGCTGCGCACCTATCTGTTTAGCCAGGTGCCGATCACCGAGGCCGAGGACGCCGCCACCGAAAGCGAAGCCCCAGCGGGCGAAGCACCGGCGGGCGACGACGCTGGCGCACCCGCGTCACTGACCCTTGGCAGCCTGAAATAACCCAACAGGGAGGAGCACTGATGAGCGATTTGAACCGCAACGCCGCCGGACTGCCCGAATCGGTGTGGGAACGCATTGACGCGAGCGCGCTTGAAGCCGCCTCCGAGGTGCTGACCGGGCGCCGTTTCCTTGATCTTGATGGTCCTTATGGCATTGGCCTCACCAGCCTGGAGATCGGCCCGGAAGCGCGGGTCGATGCCGATGATGACGTCGACCTGGCCGCCACAATCGGCAGCCGCGCGCTGCCGGTGCCCATGGTGCAGCGCGCTTTCCACCTGAGCCGCCGCCGCGTCGAGGGCCATCTTGGACTGGGCCTGCCGCTCGACCTTCGCGCCGCCGAGGACGCGGCCGAGGCAGTCGCGCGGCGCGAGGAGCACATTATCTATCAGGGTGTCCCGGAGCTGGGACTCGAGGGGCTGCTGACGGCCAAGGGCCGCGCCAGCGCCAACTGCGGCGACTGGGTGCAGGTCGAGCAGGCCATCGATGATGTCCTGGGCGCCGTGAATCAGCTCGATGCGAACGGCTTCGGTGGCCCCTATGCGCTGGCACTTTCCCCGGCGCGTTATAACGCACTCTTTCGCCGTTACCAGGGCAGCGACATGCTCCAGGTCGACCACCTGCGCCGCCTCTGCGAGGCCGGTGTCTACAAGGCCGCGATCAACGGCGCGGTGCTGGTCGACCCACGGGTCGGCGAGCTGAAGCTCGGCCAGGACCTGCGGGTCGGCTTCGCCGCCAGCGATGGAATTCACCTGCAATTGTTCATTTCCGAAAGCCTGGTCTTTCTGCTCGATGACCCGCAGGCCATTTGCACGCTGGAAGAGACGAGCTGACCGCCATGAGCCGCCGAGCGGCGGTGGCCCGGGCACCTTGATGGCTGCTGGCCTGGCCTCTGCTCGGGTCGCCAGTATCGGTTTTTAGTATCAATCCTTTGTATCCGGAGGCCAGTTGTGATGACCTCACTTCTCTCTTATCCCTGGATTCTGACGGCTTGGCTGTTACTCGCGGGTGCGTCGCTGGTCACGCTGGCCGTCGATCTGCGTCGTGCCAATCCCGAGATCGCCGGCTTGATGCAATGGGTCTGGCTGCTGACAGTGGCCTACTCCGGCCCGCTCGGCTTGGCCCTGTATTACTGGTCCGGGCGCAAACAGATCCCGCGCGATGATCTATGGCGACGCGCCTGCCGCTCCACCGCCCATTGCTATTCCGGCTGTGGAGGCGGGGAAATCGCCGGCGTTTTGATCGCCGCGGGTCTCCTGAGTCTTGGGAATCTGTGGGTCGCGGGGCTAAGCTTCCTGCTCGCCTATGTGGCCGGGTTCGCGCTCACCGCAGGCCCCTTGATCCAAGAGGGGGTGGCGACACGCCAAGCTCTGCGCGATGCCTTTATCACGGAAAGCGCCAGCATCACAGTGATGGAAATCACGGCAATCAGCGTCGATCTCGCCCTTGCCGGAAAGGCCACCATCGCCGAGCCCTTGTTCTGGAATTCCCTGATCATCTCGCTCAGTCTTGGCTTCGCTGCCGCCTATCCGGTCAACGCGCTGCTGATTCGCCTCGGCGTCAAGCAGGGGATGCATGATCCGAGGGCCATGGCGGCGCACGCCCATTGACCGGCGCCATAACCAGGAGCACCCCATTCGATGTCGCAGCAAGCCGTGAGTCTCTTCGCTGGTATCGGCGCGCTTTCCCTGGCGGCACACTGGCTCGCCTGGCGCCTGCGTCTGCCGGCCATTGTTTTTCTGCTCGCCGCCGGCATCGTCGCCGGCCCCCTCACGGGCTGGTTGAATCCGGATGCCCTGTTCGGCGAACTGTTGTTTCCCATCGTGTCCCTGGCGGTGGCGATCATCCTGTTCGAGGGCGGTCTGAGCCTGCATCTGCACGAGGTCCGCGGGCTGGAAGCGCCCGTGCGACGGCTGTTGACGCTCGGAGTGATAGTCACCTGGGCCAGCACCACGGCACTGGCCTGGTTCTTCGTCGATCTCTCACTCCCGCTGGCGGTGCTCTTCGGCGCCATGACCGTAGTCACCGGCCCCACCGTCATCGGGCCGCTGCTGCGCAGCGTGCGTCCGAGCCAAAAAGTCGCACGCGTGCTGCGTTGGGAGGGCATCGTCATCGACCCCATCGGGGCCTTGATCGCGGTGCTGGTGTTCGAGTTCGTGCTGAGCACCGGCGGCCAGGTCAGTCTGGGAGCTTCCCTGCTGACCTTCGGGCTGCTGCTGATGGTCGGCCTGCTGATCGGCGCCTTGGCCGGCTGGGTCACCGGGGAGGTGCTGCGGCGCTTCTGGCTGCCTGGCTATCTGCACATTCTCGCCACTCTGGTTGCGGCCATCGGCGTGTTTTATCTCGCCAACCAGATTCACGCCGAATCCGGGCTGCTGGCGGTCACGGTGATGGGCATCTGGCTGGCGAACATGCAAGGCGTTCCCCTGGACGACATCCTGCCGTTCAAGGAGAACCTCAGCCTGATGCTGATCTCCGGGCTCTTCGTGCTGCTGGCGGCGCGGCTGAACCCGGCGGCCATTCCGGCCCTGGGATGGGGTGTGGTCGGCTTGCTCTTCGGGATGCAGCTGCTCGGTCGGCCATTGGCGGTGCTGGCAAGCACCTGGGGCACGTCGCTATCCTGGCCGGAGCGCGGACTGCTCGCCTGGATCGCGCCGCGCGGTATCGTGGCCGCCGCGGTCTCGGCACTGTTCGCGCTGCGCCTCGACGAAGCGGGCCACGCGGGCGCCGAGGCATTGGTTCCCCTGACCTTCCTGGTAATTTTGTTCACGGTCATCCTGCAAAGCGCCACGGCCAAGCCGCTCGCGGCCTTGCTCGGCGTGCGCGAGCCTCCACCGCGTGGCGTCTTGATTGTGGGAGCCAACCTGGTCGCGCGCGCGATCGGAGACGCCTTGCAGCGGCTGAACATCCCGGTGTTGCTCACCGACCCCAACTGGGACCAGATCGCGGAGGCGCGACTACAGGGCTTGCCCGCCTATTATGGCAACCCGACCTCCGAGCACGCCGAGCTGAATCTGGAGCTGACCGGCCTGGGGCTGTTGTTCGCCCTCTCGCCGCGCGCTGATCTCAATACGCTGACCAGCCTGGAGTTCGGCAAGGTGTTCGGCCGCAACAAGGTCTATCGGCTGCCGCCGGGCGAGCGCGACCCGCGTTTGCCGGCGGAAATCCGCCGCCGCCATCGCCGCGACCAAACGCTGTTCGGAACCCAGATCACTTACGCCAAGCTCGCCAGCCTGCTAGGACAAGGGGCCGAGATCCGCATCACGACGCTCACCGCCATGTTCGCCTGGGAGGACTATCTCAAGGAACATCGGGGACAGGTGACCCCGTTGTTCGCGGTCAATCCACAGGGCAATATCCTGCCCTTTGATGGCAGTGACCAACCCCGACCGCACGCCGACTGGAAGGTGGTCGGGCTGGTTGGCTCGAGCGAGTCGGCAGATCAGGACGCTGACTGAATGATTGATGCCTGGCGAACAGCTGACCACAATCACCAGCTGACCAGGGTCACGACGCCAGCCAGGTAAAAGACAAGCACGGCGACACTCTCGAAACCGATATTGGCAATCCCACGGCGCTCGCGCCGGACCAGGCCCAGCAGCAGGAAGGCTGTGAGCAGGATGGTGAGGCTGATGATGAACAGCGGCTGATCGCTGACCGCGTGGTAGATTGAGCCGTCGCGATAGGCCAGGTCGGCAAACACCAGAAACAGCACGTCGAAGGTATTGCCGCCAATGATGCCGCCAACAGCGAGCGTCAGTGCGCCTTGACGCACCGCAGCCACTGCTGTCACCAGTTCCGGCAGCGAGGTCGCCACCGCCGTAAACAGGCTACCAACCACGGTCTGCGAGAGTCCTGTGTGACGCACCAGCCCGATACCAGAGGCGCCGACAGCCCAACCGGCCACGCCGATAATTGCGACCAGGACCAGAAACCATCGCCATGCCCGCCACGCCTCCCGCACGCCGGCCTGGGCTTCCTGGGGCGCATCCTCGCGCGTCTGTGCGGTCACTACCGGCTGCCACCCCGGCGCCGCGTTGGTGGCCGAGGCGAGCCTGAGCCCGAAGAGATAGATGACGAGGATTAGCACGGATGCGGGATGAACGCCCCACAGGGAAACGGCGGGTCCGGTCGCCGCCAGCAGGGGAAGTGCGAGCAAAGCGCACAGCAAGGCACCGTTGATCAGATTCGCCACCGAGGCCGCCGCATGCTCAAGATTCGCCGGCCGGTAGACCTTGTCGGCGATGACCAAGAAGGCCGTTTGCGCCGCGATGCCACCCACCGCGTTGCCCACCGCCAGGTCGGCACGACCGGCAAGGGCGGTGGTGATGGTTGCCACACTGCCGGGCAGCGAGGTCGCCGCGCCCAAGAGCACGGCGCCAAAGACCGCTTCGCCAAGGCCGGTGATATCAGCAAGTCGATCAGCGATGCGGGTGAGCCGCGTGCCAAGTAGCGCGATGACCAAGGTGCCGCCGCAGAACATCAGCAGCGTCAATGGCAGCGAAAACTGTTCTGGGTTCATGTCAATGGAATACGACGGAAGTAGTCACCCGGCCAGCGCCGCGCCGGGCAATGCCAACACCAGGTCCGGAATCGCGCATTGGTGCAACAATCGCTTGTCCGAGAACCGCATGGTCATATCCTTATGATGCTGGTGAAACAGTTGAGGTTTTTCGGGTGTCGTCGCCTTCACCGGCATCCCAACTCAGAGAGGCCGCAAGCCCGAAGTGGTCCGATGGAAACAGCGCCAGCTGATCCGCGTCGATCGGCCGGGTTCCGATGAGTCGGATCGACTCCGGCGCCCAGCCCGGACGCGAGGCGCGCAACAGAACGCGATCGAAGCGAACCTGTTTTTCCTTGTTCTTGTGCAGCAGGCGCATGCGGTTGACGTCTGTGTTCTCGGTATAGCCCGGGTCATCGCCTCGCAGCTCGGCCCACAGGTCGCGGAAGTGGGCCTCGACGCGCGACTGTTCGCGCCGTTGCAAAGGATCAAAGTTGAAATCCCCCATCAGCACGGCATGTTGAGCGTCGTGCAGACGGGGTAGCACGGTATCGAGTTGTTGCAGGCGCACCGGTGTCGCGCCTCCCGAGCTCTCGAGGTGCAGGTTGCCGATGCGCAGCGCCCGCTCGCCCGATCCGATCTCGGCGATCAGCAGCTTCCTCGCCTTCGCGCTGGGCAAGGGGTATAGGCCAAATCCGCGCACCGGCAGTCGCGACAGGGTCAGCACCCCGTGCGGCTGCAGCGTCTCACCAGCAACGTCGGAAACGCCGAACTCATCACGGACCCAATCCGCCCTCAGGATCCTCTCGAGGTGTCGCGGCATAACCTCTTGCAAGGTGATCACGTCCGCACGGCAGTCCCGAATGATGTCGAGCAGGGCGGCGAGGCGCTCGCGCCAGCGGAACTCCCCGAACCAGATGTTGAAGGTCACCAAGGTCAGGCGATCCGGGATCGCTGCTTGCTCATCCCGCTCCGGTTGCCAGGTGCCGCGGGCAGGATTGAAGCGGTAAGGCGCCAGGGTCTGAAACCGCGGCTCGGCCGGGTCCGCATCGGGCACGCCGGCAAGGCGCTTTATGATGCGCCTCCAGATCATGCGGGGGCCGCCGGCTCGCTCTGAGGCCGGTCGGGGTCAGGCCAGTCGAGATGGAAAAAGCGCCCGCGCGCCTGATCAACCCGCTCATAGGTGTGGGCACCGAAATAATCGCGCTGGGCCTGGAGCAGATTCTGCGGCAGGCGCGCGCAGCGGTAGCTGTCGTAATAGGCCAGCGAGGCGCTAAAGGTCGGCACCGGCACGCCGTGCTGAGCGGCCAAGGCGACCACCTTGCGCCAGTTGGATTGGGCGCGATCGATCGCGTCTTTGAAGTAGGGATCCAATAGCAGATTGGGCAGATCGGGGTCGCGCCGATAGGCCTCGGTGATCTTCTGCAGGAAGACCGCACGAATGATGCAGCCCCCGCGCCAGATCTGCGCGATCTCGCCAAAGTCGAGCGACCAGCCATACTCGGCCTGGGCCGCGCGCATCAGTTGGAAGCCCTGGGCGTAGGAGCAGATCTTAGCGCAGTAGAGTGCGTCCTGGATCGCCTCCAGCAAGGCGTTGCGATCATCCTCTGACACCTCGCTGAGCGGATGGCCAACTGGACCGGCGAGCCTCTCGGCGGCGGCGGTGCGCTCGTCCTTGAAAGCGCTGATGCAGCGAGCGAACACCGCCTCGGCAATGGTGGGTGCCGCTACGCCCAGATCCAGCGCATTGATGCTGGTCCACTTGCCGGTACCCTTCTGGCCGGCCGCGTCGAGCACGATATTGACCAAGGGCGCGCCTGTAACGGGGTCGGTTTGCTGGAGGATATCGGCGGTGATCTCCACGAGGTAGGAGTCGAGCACGCCTTTGTTCCAACGGGCGAAGGTCTCGCCGATCGCAGCCGGACGCATGCCAAGGAGGCGCTGCATCAGGTCATAAGCCTCGCAGATCATCTGCATGTCGCCATATTCGATGCCGTTGTGCACCATTTTGACGTAATGGCCGGCACCGTCTGGTCCGATGTAAGCGGCACAGGGCTCGCCCCCTGCGACCGGCTTGCCGGGTTGAGCGCCGAGCAGCGGCTTGCCGGTGTCGGGATCGACCTTGGCGGCGATCGCTCTCCAGATCGGCGCAATCTCGCGCCAGGCATCTTCCCGTCCGCCCGGCATCAGCGAGGGACCGAAACGCGCGCCCTCCTCGCCTCCGGAAACCCCGCTGCCGATGAAACGCAGATCGCGCTCGGCGAGCTGCTGCTCGCGTGCGATGGTATCGGTCCATTTGGAATTGCCGCCGTCGATGAGAATGTCGCCGTCCTCAAGCAATGGCGCGAGTTGGTCGATCACGGCATCGGTGCCGCTCCCCGCCTTGACCATCAGAATGATCTTGCGCGGCCGTGCGAGGGATTGCACCAGTGCCTCAAGCGTTGCGCAGCCGACCAGCCCTCCCGGGGTGTCCGGATGGGTGTCAACAAACGCCTGCATCTTCTCGGTGGTGCGGTTGTAGACCGAGACGCGAAAGCCATGATCGGCAATATTCAGGGCCAGATTCTGGCCCATGACGGCCAGGCCTACGAGGCCGATCGCGGAGGGTTGAGCGTTGACTGTCATCATGCGTTTGCCTGGAGGCTCTGCCTCGGTTGTTGATCCCTGAACGAACGCGCTTTCACACGGGGCCACGCCAATGCGAGCGCAGCACTTGAATCACACTCATGGCCTCACCCCTGTTTGGTTGGTGTCGGATGGGCTTCAGCGCCTGATCCCAGGCGCTCGAGCGCCTGCAGCACGGCGGCGAGCTGCTCGCTGGCCTGGCAGGGATCATCGGCCGCCAGGTCACTGGTCATGGATTCTTCATCCGCCACCAATTTTTCGCGCAGGTCGAGCTCCCATTGATGCAGATGGGTGATCTTGTCCTCCCGGCTCAAATCCTCGCGCGCCAACAGCACATCGGGATTCGGGCAGGGCATCGCATTTGTATCGCTTTGGGTGGCGTGCATCGCCGTCATAGGTCCTCCGTTGCGTTTTGGTTGAATCGACTTTCCGACACTCCGCCTTCGCTGCACTAGCCATCGCCCAGCAGACAATAGAGCCGGGCGTGGATACCGTCGCAGCGATTGGCCAGAGCCAGGCCATTGACGATGGACAGCCCCTGGCCGAGGGATCCTGTCAGAGCGGGCACCCAGGGGTTGCGCGGGTAAGAATGCCCTTCGATCGTGCTGTCGAGTTGGCGCAAGCTCTCGCGGGATTCGTCGAGGGCGCCGCTCTAACAGGTGGCCTGCAAGGATCAAAGGCAAAGGACATGCCAGCAAAAGCGCAAGCGGCAGAACAGTGCGATCAGGCGCAGCCAACACCCCGCTGAGGCAGCCCGTTGGGCTTCAACCACCGGGGCATCTCAACCGTCGCCGGGGGAAAAGCCCCGTCTGCTCCCTGCGGCGTGAACCGCCGAAGAAAGCCGCCGTGCCAGCGCCGCGCCGGTTTGCGTGACTCTGCGGTGCCTTCGCGGGGCAGTCCCGAGTCTCGGCATGGGGTTTGCTTAGTTCCCAGAAATCGTTGACTGCATCGCGCGCAGTCGTACATTCATCTGCTCTCGATGATCGCGCGACGGCGCCATGAACCACTCATTTCGATCGATTCATTTCATCTTTCAGGAGAAATCCTATGCGCGCACTCACCATCAGCGCCGACCAATTCGAAGATACCGAGCTCACCGCCCCGGTCTCCGCACTGCGGCTGGGAGGCGTTGAGGTGGATGTCGCCTGTCCTGGCGGCGGCACCATCACCGGCAAGGAGGGAACCGCCATCGCCAGCGATTTCGATATCACCGAGGTTGACCCGAACGACTACGCACTCCTACTGCTGCCCGGTGGACGAGCCCCGGCGGCCTTGCGTAAGGATCCGACAGTGCTCGATCTCGCTCGCCACTGGATGGATGCGGACAAACCCGTCGCCGCGATCTGTCACGGACCGCAGATCCTGATCTCGGCCGAACGTGTGCACAAACGTGAGATGACCTGCTATCCCGCCGTCGCCGACGAACTCCAGGCCGCCGGCGCGCATTATCGCGACGAGCCGGTGGTCACCGACGGCAAGCTCGTCACCTCGCGCGAGCCCGGCGATCTGCCGATGTTCATCACCCAAATGCTGCGCGTCCTGGATGTCCCCTCGACCGCCGCTTAGCGCCCGGGCAGCCACTCCGCCCATTCATTCCCCGGTCTCGTTTGCGACGCGATGGGGAGGATCAGCGCACCGCGTTCCCTAACCCGGAACGATCCCAAGACCCAAACAATCCCACGAACGGAGCATCACCATGACCCATCAACTTCCTGATCTACCCTACCCCACCGATGCCCTGGCGCCGCACATCTCGGCCGAAACCCTATCGCTGCACCACGGCAAGCATCATGCGACCTATGTCAACAAGCTCAATGGACTGATCGACGGCACCGAATGGGCTGATCGACCGCTGCACGAGATTGCGGCCACGGCCTCAGGCGGCATTTTCAACAACGGCGCCCAGGCGTGGAATCATGCCTTTTACTGGCAATGCCTGAGTCCAAACGGCGGCGGCGAGCCCGAAGGAGAACTGGCCGGCGCCATCACGCGCGACTTCGGCGATATCGGGAGTTTGCGCGAACAGTTCTCCAATGCCCTGACCACCCTGTTCGGCTCCGGCTGGGTCTGGCTCGCGCGCGATGCCGATGGCCGGCTGCACATTCAAGCCACCAGCAATGCCGGTAATCCGCTAACCGAGGGCCACCAGCCGATCCTGACCTGCGACATGTGGGAACACGCCTACTACGTCGATTACCGCAACGAGAAGGCGCGCTACGTCGAGGCATTCTGGAACCTGGTGAACTGGGAATTCGCTGCCAAGAACATGGGCGCCGACGAGCCTTTCAGTCCGTGATGCCCGCACGGTCGCCGGCGCCAGGCGCGATACTGATGGCGCCGGTGCCAGGCACTGAGATGGCGTTTGGAGTGGTGAATTGACACCAGCACCGGGGCATAAGCCCCAATCACCCCGGCGTTGCGCTTCCGCCTGCGCGCCGGCCTGCGCACCGAGCCGCCAACTCGTCATCTGGCGCGATCCCTGCATCCGCCGTTCCATCGGTCTTACTACAGGAGCGCGAATACGGTGTTCAGCGATCATTCCTTGCTTGGGCGTCGGCTTTTGTCGGCAGTCTTACTGACTCTGTTGGTACTGACTCTGTTGGCCTTCTCGCCAGCGGATATCTTTCAACTGGGCCCAAGCGGGGCGCGGGCCAGCCAGACCTCCGCTGACGAGTCCACTGACGGTGCCTTGGGCAAGCAGGCATCGCAGGGGCGCCCGCCGGCCCCAGTCGAGGTCGTCCCGGTCGAGCGCGCCCGGGTCGAAAGTCGCCTAGACGCGACTGGCACCCTGCGCGCACCGGAGGAGCTGATGCTCAAATCGCGCGGACGCGGCCGGGTCGCCGAGTTGCGCTTCCGCGAGGGCAAGCCGGTTTCAGCCGGCGACACCTTGCTGCGTCTGGAGCGTGATCGCGCCGAGGCGGCGGTGCGGGAAGCGGCCGCGACCCTGAGCCAGGCCGAGAACGCCCAGGCGCGGTTGCAGGAACTCAGCGGGCGCGACTTCGTCTCCACCCAGGAACAGGAGCAAGCTGCCGCGACCACCGCACAGGCGCTGGCGGCCTTACAGCTGGCGCGCGAGGATCTGCGCGACCGCACGCTGATCGCACCCTTCGACGGGGTGATGGGCGAGCGCCTGGTCAGCCCCGGGGAATTGCTTGAGCCAAGCACCCCGATCGCGCGCTTGCAGCAGCTTGATCCGCTCGACCTCGCGCTCGACCTGCCCGGCACCGTGTTGGGCCAAGTCGCCCATGGCGCCGAGGTGCGCGCGACCACGCCGGCCTTTCCTGACGAGACCTTCCGTGGCGCCGTGCGTTTCATCACCCCGCGCGTCGACCCAGATACCGGCACCCTCAGGCTCGAGGCGCGCTTTCCAAACCCAGAGCGCCGGCTGAAACCCGGGTTGTTCATGCGCGCACGCCTGATCACCGGGCGCCGAGACCTGTTGCGGGTGCCTGAGCAAGCCGTGGTCGCCGAGGGGCCAAGCGAGCATCTGTTCGTCCTCCAAGCCGGCGCGGGCGAATCGACCCGCGTCGCGCGTCGCACGGTCGCAACGGGTCTGCGCCGTGACGGCTGGGTGGAGATTCGCGACGGAGTCAATGAGGGTGAACGGGCGGTCGTCGCCGGTGTGCAAAGCCTGCGCGACGGGCGCGCGGTGCGCGTCGCCAAACCCGATGCGCCCATGCCGGCGGGAGCGGACCAATGAAACTCACCACCCTCGCCGTCACCCGTCCGGTGGTGGCCAGCGTGCTGTCGCTGCTGATTCTGTTGATCGGCACGGCGGCGGTGTTGAATCTGCCGGTGCGCGAATATCCGGATGTCGATGATCCCACGGTGACCGTCACTGTGCGCTACCCCGGGGCCTCGGCGGCGGTGGTGGAGCGCGAGGTCGGCGAGCCGATCGAGGAAGCGGTCAGCGGCATCGACGGCGTGCGCCAGCTTCGCGCCAATGCGCGTGACGGGCGCGCGCGCATCGAGGTGGAGTTCGCGCTCGATCGCGACCTGGATCTGGCCGCCGCCGATGTGCGCGAGCGGGTCAGCTCGGTGCGCAACAGCCTGCCGGATCAGGCCGAGGCGCCGCGCATCGCCCAGCGCTCGCTGAGCGCCCAGGTGGTGATGTGGCTGGTGCTGACCAGCGACAGCCTCGATCGGCTCCAGCTCTCGGATCTGGCCGAGCGCCACCTGGTCGACAGCCTTTCGACCGTTCCGGGCGTGGCGCGGGTGTTGTTCGGCGGGGAGCGCCGCTATGCGCTGCGCGTGCATTTGGATGTCAGCAAGCTGAACGCCCATGAGGTCACGGTGCTGGATGTCGAGCGCGCCCTGCGCGCGCGCAATCTGGAGCTGCCCGCCGGGCGGTTGATCTCCGAGGGACGGGAGATGACCCTGCGCACCCTGACCGAGCTGAAACGCCCCGAGGCCTTTCGCGATTTGATCCTGGCCGAGCGCGACGGCGCCGAGATCCGCCTCGGCGAGGTCGCCGAAATTGAGTACGGCCCCGAGACCGAGCGCACCGCCGTGCGCCTGAACGGCGAGCCGGGCATCGGGCTGGGCATTGTGCGCCAGTCGGGAGCCAACCTGGTGGCCGTTTCCCATGGCGTGCGCGCCAAGCTGGAAACGCTCAAGAACCGGCTCCCCGACGCGGTGGCGCTCGACATTCCCTATGATGCCGCGACCTTCGTCGAGGCATCCATCCGCCAGATTCTCTCGACCCTGCTGCTGACCATTGCGTTGGTCATCGCGGTGGTCTTTCTGACACTCGGCTCGTGGCGTGCGACCCTGGTGCCGGCAGTAACCCTGCCCGCCTCAGTGGTCGGTGCCTTCATCCTGCTGTGGGCGCTGGGCTTTTCCATCAATGTGCTGAGTCTGCTGGCGCTGATTCTGGCCATCGGCCTGCTGGTGGATGATGCCATTGTGGTCGGCGAGAATGTGTTTCGCTTCTCCGAGCAGGGCAAACCGCGGCTGCTGGCGGCCGATCTGGGCGCCGGCGAGGTGGCCTTCGCGGTCATCGCCACCACCACGGTGCTGCTGGCGGTGATCGCCCCGCTCGGCTTTCTCGGTGGCGATGCCGGGCGGCTGTTCGGGGAATTCGCGGCCGGACTGGGCGGCGCACTGGCGCTGTCCTCGCTGGTGGCCCTGACCGCTGGGGTCAGCGTAGCGGCGCGGCTAATCGATGCCGAGCGCATCGCCGCCAGCGGGTTGCGCATGCGGGTCGGCGGAGTAATCGAGCGGCTCGGCGGCGGCTATCAACGGATGCTGGGTGTCACGCTCAAGGCACGTTGGCTGGTGCTGGCCGTGGCTCTGGCACTAATCGCCGCGCTGGTTGGACTCTATCGCGAGCTGCCGCGAGAATTGTCGCCGCGCGAGGACCGCGGCACCATCTTTATCCCGGTCAGCGCGCCCGAGGGCACCACGCTGGATGGCATGCTGGAGGTGCTGCGCGAGATCGAGGGGCTGGTGCAACCGCTGCTCGGTCCCGATGGTCCCGGGCGCCATGTGATCTCCCTGGTCGCCCCGCGCAGCGCGGGTCAGGGACCGGTGAATTCCGGCATTGTCATCCTCAAGCTCAAGGACTGGAGCGAACGCGCGCTGAGCCAATTCGCGGTCACCGAGCAACTGCTGCCTAAGCTGGCGAGCGTGGCCGGCGCCCAGGCCTTCGCGATCAATCCACCCAGTCTGGGCGGCGGCAGTTTCGAGCAGCCGATTCAAATGGCGCTGACCGGCGCCGACCTCGATGAGGTCCATGCACTGGCCCAGCAGGTGCTGGCCGAAGCGCGGAAAATGCCCGAGATTGCCCAGGCGCGGCTGGATTATCAGCCGACCAATCCGCAACTGCGCATTCGCGTCGACCGTGACCGCGCGGCGGCGCTCGGGGTGTCGCTCGTCGACATCGGGCGCAGCCTGCAAATTCTGATCGGCGGTGAGGACATCACCGACTTTGCCATCGATGCCGAGACCTATGAGGTGATGGTGCGCGCGCGCGACGCCGACCGCGCGGTGCCGAACGACCTGGATCGGGTTGAGGTGCGCGCCGACGACGGCACCCTGGTGCGGCTGTCCGGGTTGATCGACACCGAGCTGGTCGGCCGTGCCGCCGAGCGACTGCGCATCGACCGGCGCGCGGCGGTGACCCTGAAGGCCTCGCTGGCGGGCGGCGCGGCCCTCGGCGATGTGCTCGATGAACTGCAAGCCCGGGCCAAGCCGCTGCTGCCGGCGGATGTGGAAATTCGCTGGCTGTCGGTCAGTCAGGACTATCAGCGCTCGGGCCGAACCTTCCTGCTCGCGTTCGCGCTGGCGCTGGGGATCGTCTACCTGGTGCTGGCGGCGCAGTTCGAGAGCTTCGTACAACCGCTGGTGTTGCTGGCCGGAGTGCCCCTGGCGCTGCTCGGCGCCCTGGTCGCGCTCTGGCTCGGCGGCGGCTCGATTAACCTCTATGCGCAGATCGGCTTCATTCTGGTGATCGGACTGATGGCGAAGAATGCCATCCTGCTGGTGGAGTTCGTCAATCAGCTGCGCGACCGCGGTGAATCCTTGGAACAGGCGCTGATGCAAGCCGCGCGGGTGCGCTTTCGGCCGATTTTAATGACCTCAGTGGCCACCCTGTTCGGCGCCCTGCCCTTGGCGCTGGCGGTGGGTCCGGGCGCCGAGAGCCGGCGCATCATTGGGCTGACCATTCTCGGCGGCATCCTGGCCGCGACACTGCTGACGCTCTTTCTGGTGCCGGTGCTCTATCGGCTGCTGGTTCGGCACAGCCGCCCGCGTGAGGCGCTGGCGCGGGAGCTGGCAGCACAGCGGCAGGCGGCGGAGGCGGACTGAATGGACATTGCCGTGATCGCGCCGGCGCTGCTGCTGACCTTTCTGGCCGGGCTGGCGACAGCAATCGGCATTGTCATTGCCTTCTTCGCGCCGCCAACCAACCTGCGGTTCCTGTCGGTGGCGCTGGGCTTTTCCGCCGGCGTGATGATCTATGTGTCCTTCGTGGAGCTCTTTCCCTCCGCCAGCACGGCGCTCGAAGGCCTGGTCAGTTCCGCGCACAGCATTGCCGTCGCCGCCCTCTTTGCCGGCATGCTGGTGGCCGCCGCCCTGGATCGTCTGGTGCCGCTCGGCTACAACCCGCACGAGATGCGCGTGCCCGACGCCAGCCCGACCCAGGCAGGCAAGGCCGACCAGTTGATGCGCGTTGGCCTGCTGAGCGCACTCAGCATCACGCTGCACAACCTACCCGAGGGGCTGGCCACCTTCCTGACCTCGCTTGAGGATCTGCATCTTGGCCTGCCGGTGGCGATCGCGGTGGGCATTCACAATATCCCCGAAGGCATCGCCATCTCGGTGCCGGTCTATTACGCGACCGCAAGCCGCGCGCAAGCCTTCGGGTGGTCTGCGCTCTCGGGATTGTCAGAACCGCTCGGCGCCTTGCTCGGCCTGCTGGTAGTCGCCACTGTCTGGTCGGATATCCTGCTTGGCTTGTCGTTGGCCGCAGTCGCCGGGATCATGATTTTCATCGCCTTCGATGTGCTGCTGCCGGCGGCCGAGACCTACGGCGAGCACCATCTGGCCGTCTACGCCCTGGTCGCCGGCATGGCTGTGATGGCGCTCAGTCTGCTGTTGCTATAGACAAAGAGCCGCCAACACGAAAGCTCGCCGATACCGACAGCCGAGCTTCCCGTGAAAGCTCCTCGGCTACTGCCGACCGGGTTGTTGTTGCTGTGTCTGCTCGGCGAGCCGATCGCTGCGGCTGACTCGGTCGGCCTAGCGCCGCCCGATCGCCGCGTTGCCCTTGGCGACTATCGCGATGGCGAGACGCCGCCGCGCGCGTGACCAGGCCGCCGCTGGGCAGCTGTTAGCGGCTGAACAAACCTGCGGATAAACGGGTTGGGTAGCCCAGTCAGGGTGTCGAAGTTGGCCTGGCGCCAGACCAGCTCCTCGGTTTTCTTGCGATCGGTGATATCGGAGAACACCGAGACGTATTGATTGAGCGCACCCTGGCTATCGTGAATGGCGTTGATGCTGAGCCATTTGGGGTACAGGGTACCGTCCTTGCGCCGATCCCAGATTTCGCCCTCCCAGTGTCAGGAACAATGCAAGGACGCCCACATGACGTCATAGAAGGTGCGATCATGACGCCCGGAGGCGAAGACCTTGGGGTCCTTTCCACGCACGTCTTCGACGGTGTAACCCGTGATCTGCACGGCGGCCGGGTTGATCGTAACGATGCGGTTGTCGGCATCCGTGACCACCACCGCCTGATCCATGGTGTCAAACACCTGGGCGGCCAACTCCAGGCGACTTTCCTGAATCACCCGCTCGCTGATATCTTCAACGAAGACAAATAATCGCCCTCCCTGCACGCGCGAGTAGCTGGTCACCACCTCCACCGACCACAGGCTGCCGTCCTTGCGACGATGTTTGCTGCGAAAGCGGTCGGAGCCATTGTGGATGATCCAGGCGATATGGCTGGCGGTTTCCCCCGGTTGCTCCGCAGCCTCGATAGCGGGGATACTCATCGTCAAAAACTCATCGCGACTGTAGCCGGACAGCTTCAGATAGGCCGCGTTGACTTCCAGGAAACGCCCGCCCATGTCCACCATCCAATACCCCAGAGTCGTGGTCTTGATGGCGGCCTCATAGGTCTCGACACCTTCGTGCAGCTGCGCCTCCAGCTGCTTGCGCTCGGTGATGTCGCGCACCACGCCGAAGAACATCAACTCGCCAGCGACTTGGAAGCAGCGGGAATTGAGTTCGACCGGCATGACCGAACCGTCCTTGCGATAGTGGGCGGTCTCAAAGGTGGCCTGCCCCTGTTGCTCGATCGCAGCCAACCGCTGCGGTACCTGAAGCGCGAATTGCGGAGAATCGAGCGCGGCGACCGACTGCCCAATGAGTTCGTCCTTGCGATAGCCCAGGCGGTGATGAAACACAGGATTGCAGTCGACAATCAGGCCCTGGCGATTCACCACCAGCACGCCATCGGTCATGGCTGAGCGTAATCACGATAATTGCGGGACCCATTTCCAAGCCATTTGAAGGACATGGAATGCGTGTGGGATCACGGGGGCCGTTACTGGCCGACAGCGGGAAGCCGGAATCGTGAACCACGCTCCCCCCCTGAGGGGGGAGAGACGCAGCGGGTTCAGTTGCCTCTAGCGCTCTGGCGAATGGCGCGAGCGAGGGTGTAGCGGGCATAGCGCTCGGCATCGGCTCCGCGACGCGGGGACGCGCGCTCGAGCAAGCGCTGGTAGACCGTGGTCGGTGCAAGGCCCGCCTCAAGAGCGCCGCAGACCCAGCCCCATTCGCGGGCGGATTCGGACGGATCCCCGGTGGATAAGCGCGCCCGTGGAGCGCAGTTGACGACTGGCGGCGGAGCCGGAGCCATCGTTGGCAAGGCCGGAGTTGGATCCCAGACGCGCTCCTGCGGGCTTGGTCGCCGAAGGACATTGACCCACTCCCCGCCACGCTTGGCATTCTTCATCCCGGCGAGCCGACCGAGGTGCTCACCGGAGACCGAGCCCGGATCGGCGCCAACGCGCGGGATCAGCCAACGCTGCACATCACAGCGCTGCGCCTCATCGAGCGCGCGGGTCAGCCGTAGCCACAGGTGGCAGCCCCCGAGCGTCGAAGTCTGCACCACCAGGGCCGCATAGTGCCGAGCGATGCGCTGCGCCATCGGCCGTGCGACATCATCGAGAAACACCATTGGCCAGGGATAGCCGCGGGCTGGACGGATATAAATATCGGCCTGTTGGACATTGCGCGCTCTGGCCAGCCCCAACGGAAGCTGATCCAAAGAGCGATCATGGAACCACAGCATCGTCGCCTTGGCGGTGCGCACCGCCAAATCGGCACGCACGATGCCAGCGTCGTGCCATGCCTCAAGCATCACGGCGGTGTGTCTTGCCGCTGTCATGGCCTGGTGCGGGCGCTCAGCGCTCAAGCGGCTCATCAGGCGCCCGCCCTGGCACTCGGGCGTTGGCGGGCGTTGCCCGCCGCTGAACCAAACACCTCAAGGTAGAGTTGTTCATCGAGCTGCGCGCGTTCGAGCCGAGCAGCCTGCGCCAGCAATTCTGCCGCCATGGTCGTGAGCACGCGATAATTGCCCAACGCATGCTCAGCGAGCGTCTTCATCAGCCCTGCGCTCATCAGACTCGCATTGCCGGCACTGTGTTGTAAATGCTCCAGGCAGGCGACCAGCGCCTCGCGACTGGCATACTCCATACTCAGGCGCGTACGGATACGACTGCCCAGCGGCAGCAACTCCTCACGGCGCAGCTTGGTCGCCAGGCGGCCATCGCCGGCCAGGATCACGCTCAACAACGTGCGCGAATCGAACTGCATGGAGGTCAGCAGACGCAGCTCATTGAGCACCGTCGGATGCATCTCCTGCGCCTCGTCGATGAGCAACACCGGGCGCAACAGCGTCGTCTCCAGATGCGCCAGCCAGCGCTCGCGCAGGATCTTGAAGCCACCCCAGCGGTTATGGGGCTTGAGGTCAACGGCGAACAGATCGCCCATCTCGCGGTAGAAGTCCGCCACCTTCGAGCTGGGATGCGTGAGCGCCCCAACGCTGATATCGGGCAGCTGGCGCAGACGCTCATCGAGCAGGCGCAGTACCGCACTCTTGCCGGTACCCGGATCACCTTGAATGAGCGCAAAACCGCCTTCGCGGATCAGGCTCTGCTCGATGCGCCAGCAAAACTGCTCCACCGGCGCGCTGCGATGCAGTGCCGCCGTCGGCAGCTCCGGGGAGAACGGATTGAACTTCAGTCCATAGAGGGCCAGCAGGGTCTTGTTCATCGACTGGATTCCAGGTCATCGTGTTTTGGCAGATAGGCCGGCGGCAGACCGGTGGCGGCATACTCGGCGAGCAAGTCGCGCAGCAACGGTGGCAGCGTCGTGGCGCGTTGTGATGGCGGTGGCGGTGCGCCGGCGGGCTCAAGGCGCCGACGCTGCCCGGAGGCATTGGCGGCTTTATCGAGGGGATAGAGGCGGCAGAGGATGGCGCCCGAGTGGGGATCAACCACGTCCACAGCACTCAGATCCCAGCGGGCATAAGCGATATGCAGTTGCTCAAGGTGACGCAAGCGCGCCGGCACCTCGAAGCGCTTGCCCGCCAGGCTGAGCGTCCCATCGCTGCGGCGCTGACGGCGTTGGACGCGACAACGAAAAGCGGCGCGGACCTGCTCGCTGTCCGGACAGGGGCGCCCCACGTTGGGCGCATCGAGAAGACGCGCAAGCGGCGTGGCGGCGGTCTCACTGTGGACCTTGCGGTGGTACTCCTGCTCCACCCACGCCTGAGTGAGGGTGTTGAGCCGCTGCAGGCTCAGCTCCTCCAGCCCCTTAAGCATCGCCATCAGGCGGCCTTCCAGCGTGGCCCAGAAGCGCTCCTGCTTGGCGTTCTGATACGGGCTGTACGGCAGGGTCGGCTCGTGGAGGATGCCCAGCGCATGCAATCCGGCGGTGAATTCCTCGGCCTGCATTGCCGCGCCGTTATCGCTCATCAGGGCGCGCGGCAGCCCGCGCTTGTGCAACGCCTGTCCCAGACCATGCACCAAGGTCTCGGTGGTCTCATCGAGGTACCACTGCAGATGGCAGATCAGGCGCGAGTGATCGTCGATGACCGCCAGCAGCAGGGGCTTGACCCAGACGCCACCCCGGGTGAGGACGTTGCGCGAGCCATGATGAAAGTCCAGATGCCACAAGGCATGGACATACTGGGCTTCATAGCTGCGCACCTCGCAGGCCTCCAGGCGCCGCGCGGCCTGCTCGGCCCCGGGTGTCTTGCGCGCCGGGACACGCCGGCGGTGCAGGCCCGCGCGCTTCATGAAGCGGCGCACGGTGGCATAGGAGGGCAGCGGCCCCAGGGTTTCATCGCCCGCGCACAAGGCGGCGAGGTTGTCGTAATGCAGCTGCACCGTCCAACCGGGGTAGTCGCGGTATTGCGCCTGTACGGCCTCCATCAGGCGCGGGCTCAGCGCGCGCTGCTCCCCGGCATCGCTGCGCCGGCGCGGGCGCAGTGCGGTCACCGGGTCTTGGGCATCGCGTGCGAGGTAATACCAGCGCTCCAAGGTCCCAAAGCTAAAACTGACCGCCCGCCCAGTCACCGGATGACGCCATGACTTGGCCGCCAGCGCCTTCAGCCGCGCGCCCAGCGCGTTCGCCGGCGCAGGATCAGCCAATAAAGGACCAATAATGGCAAAGCGCAACCGCGCCCAACCATCGGGATCACCGAGGCCGTTGTCATCGGACATTCGTCTTCACCTCCCAGTTGTTTCACACATCACCGGGAGTCTAGAAGGCGCCGCCCAGCGGCGCGATGAGGTCTTCTGCGGGTTGGCGTTGCCCTACAGCAAGCCTGTCGCTGTCGTGCTCGGGGCGATCAATATCAGCAGTTGCACGACGCGCTCGGACAACGCTTTTGCGCTCAATTTTTCCAGCAGGGATCCTGGCAGGTGCTCGGTGGCGATCGGCGGCATCAACAGACCAGCCAAGGATCGAAAGCAGCGGGTTTGCACAAACTGCTCACGCCACCAGTGCTGCCACCGCCGCAGGGTTTGGACGGTGACACCAAGCGTCTTGATCAAGCGCCGGCGACGCGATGCGCTCAGTCCGTCATGCAGGGCCGAAATCAGCACGACGATGACCCCGAGATAGACCTTGCGGCCCAGAAACCGAACGGAAGGCGGGGTGCTGCGCCGCCGGCACCCGTCCGCGGCACAGCAGAAACTCAGACGGCTCTGGTAGCTCTCATCCAAGACGCCACGCACAACACCTCGGGGCTTACGCGGATAACGGGCGCTGTGCAACGCACCACCGCAGTCACAGCCGCCCGCGCGGACTTCCTCGGCAATCGACTCGTCGATCCGGGTGAGCAGTTGGTAAAAGTTCGTGTCGGCAAGAAAGGCGTGACACACTGGGACTGTCTCCTGGTTTTTGGCGAAATTCGGAGACAGCCCTCTCGGACAACTTGCGTCAAGTTGTTTGAGGGGGTTTTTTGTTTTCCCTCACTGAATTTGCTCAGAATCGCGGCCGATTCCCGCAAATAGTCTGCTCAGGCTCATCATGGCATTGAACAAAATGGCATGGAGGTCGTGCGTTGAGTCCAGATTGAGAAGCGTTGTCGGAGTGAACAAGCAAGGGACTCCTTGGCTGACTGGAGTCACCGACGATCGACAGAAGCCATTCCAAGGGCAAGCAGCTGAGTGCCTCAAAAACCCTGCAAATCACCAGGGCTTAGGTTTACTGTTTGATCGACAGCCAAATTGAGTGGCAGCCGAAGGATCTTCCCGGCGTCTTTGCGCAAGCCTCACCGCTGCGAGATGTCTAGCACTCTTGCACCTGGTCACGAGCAGATGAAAGGCAGAAGTCAGGCCAGCCTGGAGAGACCTGCTGGCACCGGGCATCCGCAAGGTTCGAGGGCGCCCCCCCGGGGATGCTGGCGCCCAAGCGAGATCGGTTGTTCTGCCCCAATGCCCGGGGCATTTACACCAAGCCGAACGGCTGCCCCTTGACTGTCGAGAAGTTAGGCGAGCCGCCCATGCTTCATCTTCCGGCCTTTGATCCACTGCGCCATGAGGAATGCCGCGCGTCGGCCGGTGCGCAATCCATGCGGCGCGGCGATGTCGGAATCGAAAAAGAAACGGCATGGCGGTTGCTGAATCGGCATGGCGGTTGCTGAATCGGCATGGCGGTTGCTATAGGTTGCTCAGCACGCAGTCGCAACTGGCGACTGCACCGGCCTACTCTGGCCGACTCGCGCAATGTTCAACAGCCAATTTTCAACATCTTCCGGGAGTCCGAACGATGACCAAGCACAACCTTCACCATGACAAGACCAACGCCGTGCTCGCCACCGCCCTGCTCGCGGGGCTATCCCTGACCTCAACACTGCAGGCCGAAAGCCGGCTGCCGGAGACCGGCAAGCGCATTCCAGGCACGGACATCGCGCTGGAAGCGCGTCTGAGCACAGCCTACGCATTGAATGAATACCTCAATCCTTTCGACCTGCGCGTCGATGTGGAAAAAGGCCGCGTGACCTTGCGCGGCTCGGTGCCGAGCGATGTCCAGCGCTGGCTGGCTGAGCGCTTGGCGCAAAATTTTGGGCCCGCCGCAGGCGTCGACAGCCAACTCAAGGTGGAGCCGGTCATCGGCGACGCCACGCCGAGCGAACTCTATCGCCTCGTCGAGGACACCAATATCACCACACGTGTGCAGCTGCGACTGTTGTGGAATCAAACCACCGGGGATCAGCCGATTCGGGTCAGCACCTCGGATGGTCGCGTACAGTTGACCGGCAGCGCGAGCAGCGAGAAGGCACGCGCGAGTGCTGAGACTCTGGCGGCCATGACCACCGGGGTGCGCGCGGTGGAGAATGCCCTTGAGGTCAAGCCTGAAGCCGAGGCTTCGGCGTCAGACACCCAGGCGCACTTGACGCTCGACCGAACCGATGCCGGCATCGCCCAGCGCTTGCGCAACAGCCTGCACTTCGACACCCGCGTGCCAGCGCGCGACATTGACGCCGAGGTGCGCGACGGCGCCGCCATCCTCAAAGGTCAGGTCGAAAGCGAGGCCCAGCGCGCGCAGGCCGGCACCATCGCCAGCCGTCTGATTGGCGTCAACAGCGTGGATAATCGGCTGTTGGTGGAGACCCAGCGGGAGCAACAGGGCTAGATCAGGGCTTTTCATCGCCTATGCAAAGGTCCGGCGAGACCCTGCGGGTGCAGGCCGAAGAGGCCGATACCCGCTTCGCGCAGGTCGCTGGCTTGGACAACGCCAAGACCGATCTGCGCGAGATTGTCCACTATCTCGCCGAGCCAGAGCGCTTCAGCGTGCTCCTCGGCACTACCTTGCCTAAGGGGGTCATGCTGGTGTGGCCGCCCGGCACCGGCAAGACCTTGCTCGCGCGGGCGGTGGCTGGCGAGACGGGCGTGCCCTTCTTTAGCACCAGCGGCTCGGAGTTCGTGGAGATGTTCGTCGGTGTGGGCGCCTCGCGGGCGGGTGCGCGATCTACTCAAGGACGCCAAGGAGCAACGCCCGTGTGTAATCTTTATTTGAATTGAATCGCAGTGATTGACGCCCAGGAGAAACCGATGCCCTACGAAGACAAAACCGATCTGCCCGATACAGTGCGCGGCGCGAGGAGCTCGTCATTTACCAGGGTGTCCCGGAACAGGGACTGGAGGGGCTGCTGACGGCCCAGGGCCGCGCCAGCGCCAACTGCGGCGACTGGGTGCAGACTGCGGCGACTGGGTGCAGGTCGAGCAGGCCATTGATGATGTCCTGACCGCCGTGAATCGGCTCGACGCGAACGGCTTCGGTGGACCCTAAGCCCTGGCGCTTTCTCCGGTTCATGTGGAGGAATTCGATTCGCCGCCAGGGCGCGGGGGCTGTTCCGCGCGCCTCCCCGCGCGCCATAGGTCATGACAGCGCGCTGAGCAGAACGCCAGGGTGTAGTCAGCCCCTTCCGGGTGGAGCACTTCATCCGGGGGTATCTCGTGGCGGCAATGTGTGCAGGACAGCGTCTGCGGCCAGCGGGGCTGGTCGGGGCTGTGGTCGTCAGTCGGGATCATCATTTGTTCCTCTTCCCTCCTTTGCTTCATTGCCTCGCGCGTTCATCGGCAGGTCTTCGGCCTCCCATCCGGTCATGCCGCCCAGCACGTTGTAGACCTCCCGATGGCCGCGCGCCTTGAGCACGCTGGCCGCGACCGAGGAGCGAAAACCGCTGCCGCAGATGGCCGCGACCGGGCGGTCTTTGGGCAGTTCGCCGGCGCGGACGGTCAGTTCGGCACCGGTGAGGTGGTGGGCACCGGCGATATGACCGGCGCTCCATTCGCCCGGCTGGCGCACGTCGAGCACCAGCAGTTGCTTGTCCTGGGCTAACGCACGGGCCAGTTGGCGAACCGTCCACTGCGGTAGCACCTCAATGGATTTGCCGGCCGTGCGCCACGCCAACATCCCGCCGGCGAGCCAGCCGCGCGGCAGCGGGTAGCCGATGCGCAACAACTGCCAGCAAACCTCCCACAGATCCTCGGCGCGATCAAGCACCAACACGAGCTCGGACTCGGGTGCCAGGACGCTGCCCGCCCAGGTGGCAAAACTGTTACCGACCCCAACATTGATGGCCCTAGGAATGTGCGCCGAGAAGGCTTCGGGCGCGCGGCAATCGAGCACGGTGGCGCCCTGGGCGCGCGCCTGCTCGAACTCCTCGACGCCGAGCGGCGGCGGGTCGGCCAATACGCCGAGCAGCGGCGGCCCGGCGCTGTTGAGCTGACGCATCCGCGGCCAATAAGGTGGGACGGCGGGCAAGTCGGTGAGATCCATGCACTGATGCACGAAGTCGTCGGCGGACGACAGGTTACTCAGTAGTTGGTTCATGCGCCGCTCGTAGCCGATCGTAGTCGACAGTCGGCTGCCGATGTTGCCCCCGCACAGCGAGCCGGCCACATGGGTGGGGAATACCTCGACAAAATCAGGCAGCGGCAGGATTTTGTGCTGCAGGGTTTGGCAGAAGGCTTCGGCCCCACGGCGGGTTTCGTCTTCACCGCCGAGCAAATCGGGCCGCGCCAGATCCCCGACCAGCAAGGCGCCGCCGGAGAACAGCATGGCCGGTTCCTCGCCGCGCGAGCGGTCGGTGACCAGCAGACTGATATGCTCGGGCGTATGCCCTGGGGTGTGCATCAGCTCAAAGCGCACCTCGCCCATGTCGAGCCGCTCGCCGTCATCCATGGAACGCACCGGATAGCCGACCTCGGCACGGGCGCCGGCCAGCAGTTGCACCTCGCCGCGCTCGGGCAGCTCGCAAATGCCGCTCAGGTAGTCGTTGTGCTGATGGCTGTCGCAGGCATAGCGAATGCGCATGCCCTGCTCGCGTGCTGCGGCGAAATAGGTCTCAACGTCGCGGCGCACGTCGAGCACCAAGGCCTCACCGGTGTCCTCGGAACCCACCAGGTAGGAGGCATGGCCGAGACTGGGAAGATAGAACTGTTTGAAAAACATCGCAGGGCTCCCTGTGGTTGGACCAATTGCACCGGCAGCTGGGGCAAATACCCCAACTCGTTCGGTTGATCGCGTCAGCGGGCGACGCCAAAGCCCTCATCTTCGGTGTAGGGCGGAATCGGCAAACCAGCAATCTTCAGGCCCTGTAACACCGGCCCTTGAGGAAACAGGCGACGCAGATGCCGGCGCCCACCCTGCTCGGCGAATGCGGCGTCAAGGTGATCGGACAGATCCCGCCCGCTCGTGGGCATGCCCTGTTCGAGGTAATGGGCGCGCAAGATTTCAATCACCCGCCAATGGTCGTCGCTCATCGTGATCCCGAGCGACTCGGCGGTGCGCTGGCCGTCGGCGGGACTCCAGTGCGCAAGCTCGACCTCGCGGTCGGCGGGGCGCGGGCTTGAGGTATCCGGGTTGTCGATGACCTTATTCACATCTGTCATAGGTTGTCTCCTCAGTCTTTCTGGAACAATGGGTTGATCGACTTGCAAGAAGCAACCGCCGTGCCGTTCCCGGGACGCCCACCCGCGCAAGCTTGCGCTTGGGCGACCGGACAATCTTGGCATCTGAGTTGCAAAAACCGCTGAAGGAAACCGCTTCGTCCGTTTTTTCGTTGCCTTGTTCTCCGGCGGGCGCGCGTCCCGCACTCGCCGCTGATGCCTGCGCCGCTGATCCAACCGGGTCCGACCCCAAGGAGTTTCGCCGCTGCATGCCCCCTGCGTGCAGTTCCACCTCAGTGATATCCATTTCGGACTGGAGGGCCAGTGCGCATGATTGGCCCCGGCACCCTGTCGCGGCGGGTGCATTGAACCAGTGACGGTGGATATGCCCCGCCATCAGGGCGACGCGTGGCGTGGTTTGAGCCCTGACGGGTTCTGGCACGGCTTCTGCAGCGCTTTCCGCTATCTTTGGTCCATTCCGCATCGAGCGGTATTGCCTTCCATCCCACCGGGATGAGGTTCAAGGAAGGCTTTCAGGGCCTGTGGGGCTCGCCGCGCAACACACAAAATCGGGAGGTCGCTGATGAGTACCTATGTTCTCTCCACCGCTCACCTGCCTCAACGCAGGTTTCAGATTCACCACAAGCCCTGGCGCCAGCCCTTCCAATGGCTTGAGGACGGCTGGGCGGATCTCCGCGCCGCGCCGGTCATCAGCCTGGTCCATGGGCTGATCATCGGCTTGCTGGTGGCCGCACTCGGTCGTTGGTTGGGTGCGAGCGAGCCGTTTTATCTGGTGCCCTTCGCCTTTGGCGGATTCTTGATCATCGCGCCGGTGCTCGCGCTGAGTTTGTTGGCGCTGGCCAAACAACGCGAGGATGGCCCGGGCGAGGATGCCGCCAAACCACCACTGTCGGCGCTCGCGCTGCTCTCCCGCAATGCCTCGGCGCTTGGCCTCTTTGGCCTGTTTCTGCTGCTGGTGTTCATCAATTGGGTCATGCTGTCCAATCTGCTGTTCGGCGGTGTCTTTCATGAGCTGATGCCGACCTACGAACAGGTACGACCCTTGCCGGTGATGTTCGCCGAGAGTTGGCCTTTCGCGCTGGTCTTCGGCGGTTTGGCGCTGATCCTCGCGGCCTTGGTGTTTCGCGCCAGCGCCCTGGCGCTGCCGCTGATGGTGGACCACAAGATCGACCCGTTCAATGCCGCTTTCGCCAGTTGGCGGGCAGTGGGTGAGAACGCGGCCAGCATGGCCCTGTGGGCCTTGCTTCTGGCGCTGCTCACCGGCCTTGGTCTGCTGACGTTTGGCCTGGGATTCATTGTGCTCATGCCTTGGATGGCCAATGCATCCTGGCACGGGTACCGCGATATCATCAGGCTCCAGGCGGGCGAGGATGGGAACCAGCAGCGCGCTTCCGAGCCCAGTTAGCATGTCTGGCTTCTCTCCCTTGATGACGCGTGCCGGCAGGCTGCAAATGGAGCCGACTGCGAGCGGCTCTCACACAACAGCCTCGGCGGCTCGCTTTGGGCAAAAGCCCCACCCCCGGTGCAAGCGCCCCACTCCCTCGCCACTTCACCAGGTCGCGACCCTCCTTGGATCTGACCAATCACCATCACGGGCACCAGCAGCCAAGCCCGCCCTGACGGGCCTCTCGGCGCGCTTGGCGAAGGCGATCAGAGAAATTGGCACGCGTTCTGCTGCCAAGTCGGCGAGTGCCCCGACCCTTGCCGACGACCGTGCAAAGGTCGGGGGGAAACCGCAAAAACCAAACAGGAGCTGTTTTATGCCTAAGACGCGCCAGACACGCCTGCAATCACTCATCACCGCGACACTGACCACTAGCACCCTCGCCGCCGGTCTGCTCGGCGCGGCCGGGGCCGCACAGGCGATGAATCCCTACGCGCAGCCCGATGAGGCCTGGATCAGCCTGAGCGGCACGGTGGATTCGGTGTCCCCAGATATCTTCACGCTTGATTATGGCGACGGCAGCATCTTCGTTGAAATGGATGACGGTGACCGCGATGGCGATGCCTACAAGCTGATCCCGGGCGATAAGGTCACGGTGACCGGGCGCATCGACGATGATCTGTTCGAGTCGACCTCCATTGAGGCCAGCAGCGTCTATCTTGAAAAGCTCGGCTCCACCTTTTATGCCAGCGCGGCGGATGAAGAGGATCTGTTCATCACCGTCACCACGCCGATCGTGATTGCTCAAACCACGGTGGTCGGCACCGTCGAGAAGGTGGGCGACAATCAGTTCCGCGTCGATACCGGCCAGCAGGATGTCAATGTGATGACCGCTGGCATGGGCTATGACCCGCTTGATGATGAAGGCTATCAGAAGGTCGAGGCCGGCGATCGCGTGCATGTCACCGGCCAGCTGGACGAGGACTTCTTCACCGCGCCCGAACTGATGGCTGAGAGCATCGTGGTGCTGGAGGATGCCAGCAAGCAGCCGGGCCAGCAGAGCAAGCAGAAAGCGGACACGACCGATCAGGGCAGCGATCAAAGCTGATCGGCTGCTGGCTGGCGACGGCCAATAACAACAGGGGCGGCGCTGGCCACGGGCGCCGACCCGGATGCATCCGCATGCATTCCGCTACCTTCTCTTTGACAGGCTCCTTGACAGGCGCCCTGCTGTGGTTCGGTCTCGGCGAAGCGGTGTTCGGTGCTGTGCTGCTGGGCGCCACCACCCCTCTGCCGGGCAGTGTCGCCTCCCTGGCCGGTGATCCGGATCTGGCGGTGAGTAATACCGTCGGTGGCATTGCCGCCCAGACCGTTTTTTGTGCTGGTTGCGGATGTTGTCGACCGCCGGGCCAATCTTGAGCACGCCGCCGCCTAGGTGACTCTTGATGGACGGTGCATTTGCAGAGCCTATCCGGGTATTCGAACCAAGGTGCCGGCAGACGCTGAGGCTTTCGGCTCAAGGAAAGCGCTGGCATCTCCCTTGCTTTCGTTCAAGTGTACAAGGCGATCGCAGGCTCACGATTCAACCAGTCCAGCCACCCTCGGAGAAACAGGAGAACCACCCATGCAAGTCCAAGATGTCATGACCTCGAATGTTCGCGCCATCTCCCACAACGCCTCCATAGGCGAAGCCGCCACGCTGATGCGTGATCAAAATGTCGGCTTTCTGCCGGTGACCGATGAGAACCCCGATGGGAACCAGGTGGTCGGCACCCTGACCGACCGCGACATCACGGTACGCGGCCTCGCCGCCGGTTTTCCGCCGGAGACGGCCGTCGGCGAGGTGATGAGCGCCGGGGTGGATTTCCAATACGCCGATGCCGATCTGCAAGCCGCAGCTCAGTTGATGCAAGCGCGCCAGGTGCGCCGCTTGGTGGTCTTGGATCAGTCCAACCGCTGCGTCGGTGTGGTGTCGCTCGGTGATATCAGTGTTGGCAGCGGCGACCCGGTACTCGGCGGGGCCACGCTCAAGGGGATTTCCGAGGACAGTCCCACGTCCCCGGCGTCGGCGCAGCCCAGCCCGGCGGCCCCCGTGGCTTAGCGTAGCGGTCCACGCGCGGCTAGGCCACGACGCCCATCGCAGTCTCGCGCCACCGCCTCGCATCGCAGGCGGCGCGCGCCCCTTTCTCACCACCAGGAGTTCCCTATGTTTGTGAAGGACGCCCCCAGCGACAAGCTCGTCGAAGTACTCAGCTTGCGCGATCTGTTCAACCCACTGCACCCCCAGGTGATTGGCCGCTTTCACGTCGGCGAGGAAGCCCAGGATCCGGAGAAATTCAACAAGGAGACACTGTGTTTTCTCTCTGGCGAGCCATTCCCGCGCTGCTGGACCGACCCCCATTACCGCGATGCGGAGGTCGAGCGCGTCAGTCAGGCCACCAGCGTTTGATTCAGGAGGTCTTCCATGCTAAAGCGATTGACCAACCGTCTCTTTCTTTTCATTGCGCTGCTGCTCGTGCTGGTCCCTGCGGTGATGGCGCTCTCCTGGATCGGCACCGAGACGGTCTTACAGGAAACCGCCGATGCTGAGTTCTGCGGCAGCTGTCACAGTATGACGCCCTTTGTTGAAACCCATGCCGAGGATGTGCATGGCGGTAACAACGCCGGCGGCGTGGTCGCCAACTGCGCCGACTGTCATTTACCGCATACGCGAGCGCAGGATTATCTGCACGCTAAGATCCGCACCGGCGTGCATGATGTGCTTGCGCAAGGCACCGCCTGGCTGCACCCGGTCGATTGGCTCGCCAAGCGCGAGGAACGCGATCAGTTCGTCTATGATTCCGGCTGCCTGACCTGCCATAGCGCACTGAAGAATGCCTCCAAGGGCGATCCAGCCGCGCTCGCTGCGCACAAAGGTTATTTTTCCGACCAAGCGCTCGGCAGTTGCGTGAGCTGCCATGCCCAGGTTGGCCACAAGGATCTGCGCGCCGCCCTCGCGGAGCATTTCGATCATGTACCGCCCGCCCGCGCTTTTGCTGAACAATGACCCAGACCGAATCCAACAAGGACAAGATGAGGGCGCACCCGCCCGCACCGGAGCGCCGCAGTGCAACCGCGACTGAAGAATCCGGGTTTTGGTCCCAGTGGACCAGCGGCGATTCTCGATCCGGGCGGGTGCTGGCGATCTTCAATCCGACCGCCGGCGACACCCCGGCCGCACGCGACGCGCAGACCGCCCTGCTCGAGCGCCTGCGAACCGATCTGTCCACCCATGGCCTGGGACTCGAGCCCATGGCCTTCGAGCCCACGCATTTGCGCCACGCCATGCAAGCGCGCTTGTGCGGCGATCTGCGCGCCATCTTCGTCTTCGGTGGCGATGGCACCGTGCTGGCCGTTGTCGAGGCACTGGAAGGTGCCCAAGTTCCGCTGGCCATCCTGCCGCAGGGCACCATGAACTGGCTTGCACGCGACCTCGGGCTCCCTCCCGATCCCGAACAGGCGTTGGCGGCACTAATGAACCCTACCCAGCGCCAGATTGACATCGGTCAGGTCAATGGCCACCCCTTCCTCTGTGCCTGCATGGTAGGCGTTGCCGCGCTACTGGCGCGTTATCGCGAGCAACGCCGGCAACAATCCCGCTGGCGGCGTTGGCCGGCACTCTTCGTCAAGGCACTCAGGCTGTGGGGGCGTTATCCGCACTTGCGCCTGAACCTGGTCGCGGAAGGCAAGAGCCAGCGGCTGCGCTCGCGCACCCTGGTGGTGGTGAACAACCGCCTGGAGCCGGCCTTGCGTCTGTTGCCGGCTCGCCCTCACCTGGACGAAGGCGTTCTTGCGCTTTATGCCATGCGCCGTGCCACTCTGAAGCGCCTGCGCTTGTTGCTCGCGCGTTTGATGACCGGAGCCTGGAGCATGGAGGATGTGCTCCTGAGCGAGACGGGCAAGACGCTGTGCGTTGAGTTGCCCGGCATCACCCGTCTGCCGGTGCTCTTGGATGGTGAAATTCGGCGGCTCAACCCACCCTTAAACTTCAACATCAAGGCCCGCGCGATACCCGTGCTCGTGCCCGCCTGTCCAAACTCGACCAATCCTCTCGCGTGACTCTCAGTCCGGCGCATTTATAAACCCGAGCAGCCGGTACGCGGTCGGCTCACAGCTCGCTTTGCCGAAAGACAGAACTGTTGAAGTCGGCACGCCAACGCCGTATTACTCCGCTTCGCCCCCCAAAATTTCGACAGGGTTGAACATGACGACGGTCTGCTTGTTGCCGCCAGTCCGATGGCCTGAGGCGGGTCACACCCTCCAAGCGTTCTCGCATGGCGGCGCGACCCTGGTCGAGGCATTCCCCGCTAAGGCGCCAGGCCTTGGTGGAGAGCACCCGGGGTATTTGCACCGCTACCGGGGCATTTGCACCGCCTCGGGCGGATTGAACCGACCGGGACGACTGCGCTTGCAGCAGGAGACGACTGAGGTTGCAGCAGAACCTGTGTCAGTTGCTGGCGCGCATTGCTCTTCACGCTGTCGCGTCACGCTTTAACCCGGCTTTGGCGCGATGCTTGCTTTTCCCTTCGACATGGACTTGCCCATCGCCAGTCGCCACGCAGGGATTCTCGGATGCGCGATTCCTCCAATCAGCTCTCGCGACTGCTCGCGCACATGCAGCCGACCGTCTTCCTCGGCTCGGCGGCGCTGGTGTTGGGCTTTGTCATTTTTGGCACTGCCTGGCCGCAGGCGGCGCAAAGCGCCTTCGGCGCCGTTCAGCGCGGAATCATCACCAACTTTGGCTGGCTCTATATTCTCGGTGCCACGGGGTTGTTGGTCTTTGTACTGGAGCTGTTGATCAGTCCCTATCGCCACATTCGCCTCGGCGGCGACCAGACCGAGCCGGAGTTCGGCAATCTGGCCTGGTTCGCCATGCTGTTTAGCGCCGGCATGGGCACCGGGTTGGTGTTCGGCCCGACCGTGTTTCAGATCAAGCTGCTCATTTCATCCACCGGTGCCTACTTGGAGGAGCTGATCGACACCAGCCTATGGCTGGAGCTGCGCCCGGACACCAACCCGGACAGTCGCTGGCAGGCGGATTGGACGCTGTTCTATTGGAGCTGGTGGATGATATGGTCACCTCGGGGCTGCCGATGACGGTATTGCTCTTGGTGACGGCCTGGGGCCTGCTCCGTGCCTTGCGCGCGGATGCCGCGGCGCATGGGGTTCCGAGAAAATCCGCGCTGCGCGGGGAGTAATGCAATGCGCTATGCGTATTTATTGCACTCACGCCTCGGCCACCGAGGCGCGCGAGACAATGACCAAGTTCTTGGTCATCATCGTGATCGCGGTGAGTCTGGAAGCGCTGGTGTTCATCCTCGGCGCGGCCAATGATCATCTCAGCCTGTTGGTTTACCCGGCCATCTTGCTGACGACAGCAGCTGGGCTGGTGGCCGCTTTAGCGCTGTATCTGCGCCTGAGCAGTTCCGCGGAGCAACGCTTGCCACGGCGATGATGGTCGCAATGCAGGGCTTGCCCCGTTGACCTTGACCAACGCCTGACTGTGTCGATACGCCAGCAAAGGTGGGAAGCCAATTGCTGGTCCCCGGCCGGCTCATCAACCAATTCCGCACCACAAGCAGACTTGCAGGAGGAAGCGATGTTTGAGATCAGATCAGCAGCTAAGGGCTGGCTGCTTGCGCTCCTCGTATCGGCGCCGTTTGGTGCCGCAGCGGCCGCGGATGCCCCCTGGGGACCGGCCGCTCGCGCGAGCAAAGCAAACTATGCGCCGCAGAAGGTTGTCTACGACGTCGCGGTCTCCGATAGAGATGCGCTCGAGGGCGTGATCGACCGGGTCAGCTATCTGAACAACCTCTACGGCGCCGACCCATTCAATGCCTCGATCGTGGTCATTCTCCACGGTGACGAAATCCCGTTCTTTGCGATCGCGAACTTTCCCAAAAATGAAGAGTTGGTGCGCCGGGCGCAGAGCCTCACGCTCGCCGCGCAGGCACATGGGTTCAAGCCCAAAGACATCCATGGGTTCGTCAAGATGGTGCCCATGGCAGACGCGGAACTGATCACACTGCAGCAGGAGGATGGCTATGCCTACATGCGTTGACCCAATTCGAAGCGCCACCCTGGCACTGGCCACCGCGGCGGTGACCACCGCGCCAATGCCGATGGCCGAGGCGGTTGAGACCCCGTACGGTGCCGTCAGTCTGCCATTTGAGCTGCGCCGGGTTCCAGACAGCCCGGTCTACTATGTTGTTGGCCGCTCTGGCGTGCCGGATACCGTCAATGAGGGCCATACCTCGAATGCCGGATTCGTCGTCACCGACGACGGAGTTGTGGTGTTCGACGCCCTCGGCACGCCCGCGCTCGGCTATCGACTGCTCCAGCGAATTCAGGCGATCACGGACCAACCTATTGCGCGCATCATCGTCAGCCATTACCACGCAGATCATATTTACGGCCTGCAGGCATTCGCGGAGCACGCCGGCGATCCAGAAGTCTGGGCCCAACTTCACGCGCTCGACTACCTCGGCGGCACCCGCGCCAGTCAGGGCGAAGCCGCGCAGCGCCGGCTCGCGCAGCGCCGGGAGGCGCTGTTTCCCTGGGTGGATGAGACGACCCACATCGTCGCACCGGATGTTGTCTTCGAACAGGCAGTCCGGTTCGAGCTCGGCGGAGTCAACTTCGAGGTTCGGCACATGGGCCCAGCGCATGCGCCGGGTGACTCGGCGATGTTCGTCGAGGATTACGGTGTTTTCTTTAGCGGCGACGTCATCTACGACGGGCGTATTCCGTTTCTCGACAGTCCCGAAACGGATATCGAGCAGTGGGTCGCAGGATTGGACGCCATCGCGGCGCTCGACGACGAGGTCCGCGCGATCATTCCGGGCCATGGCTCCTTATCCAAAAAGCCGCAGGAAGCAGTTGCCTTTACCCGTGGGTATATCACCGACGTTAAGGACGCGATGCGATCAGCCGTCGAGGATTTCGTGCCGTTCGACCAGGCCTACTCAGACACTGACTGGTCAAAGTACGCCGACATGCCCGCGTTCGACGCGAGTCACCGTGGGAATGCCTATCGCGTTTACCTGGAGCAAGAAGCAGAATTGCTTCAGTAACGTCATCCGGTCTTGGCGTGCTTCCCTGCCCGCTACGCGAGCGCTAACCACATCTGGCGAGAAGGCCCCTTCTGCCCGTGGTCACACTTGCGCACCCGATAGCGCAGCGTCTCGCGGGTAGTGCCGAGCATGCGCGCGGCAGCGGTAACGTTGCGCGCGCTGCGCTCGAGCGCGGTCTGGATGATATACCGATCCATGTCCTCGAGCGCCATGGAGCCGTTGAGCGGGATGATCAGTCGGTCACCTTCCACGCCGGGTCCGGAGCTCGCCCGTGAGCTTGGCGCTGGCACGCAGAATCACCTGCAAGCGCTCGGCGATCTCGGAATCCGGCTGTTCCAGGACCAGGCTTTCACAGACCAGATCAATGGCACCAAGGGGGCTGCGCTGTCGGTGTGCTAACTCCCGTGCCTGCTCGGTCACCAGTGCCAGGCATTCGAGATCGGCGAGACAGCCATGCGAGCGCCGCCAGTCACGATCAGGGCCCGCGCCAGCGACTTGCCCTTGGGTTTGTTCGCAACGCACCGATTCGCGCCCCGGGCCTCGCCTTGGATCGCGCCCTACCGGCGCCGACCGCTCGGCGGTACCGTCTCCTCTCATGTGTGTTTTGGGCTCCATCGGTTCAATTTCATCAAGACTGATCTGCTCCTGTAGGTGATCTTAGAGCCCAGTTTTCCGCGCGCTTTCATGGTGGTTTGCCATCTGCTGAGCCACTTCGAGTTGACCGCCATTTCTGAGGTATTCGGTGATTCCTGTCACGCGAACGCGGCACTTAAACACCGGCGTAGTCGGCAGGCTCCTGGAACTCGCGCTTCTGCCCGCAAAAGCTGTTGTACAGCTGCCGATGTCGCGCGAGTCCATACTCATCCTCCCTTGTCTCATAGGCGCGAACCCAGTCGATCAGGTTGTCCAGGTTCGCGTTCTGCGCCGCTGGAGAGGGATATTTTTCCGGCTCCCAAGGACGCGAGCGGCAATGCGCGACACAGACCTCGATACCGGGGTTAAGGAAAATCAGTTCCTCGCATTCAGCCAAGATGGGCGCGAGAATATCGGCGTAGCAGCCTTCGATAATCCAGCTCTCATGCGTGGCGATAAAGCGGCGCACGTCCGCGATACTGTCCGCGAGCGGACGCCGTGCCGGGCCATCCGCGAAGGCGACGGTATCGAGCGACAGGCAAGCAGCCGGCTCGCGGGCGAGTCGTTTCCTGGAGAAGGTGCTCTTGCCGGAACCGGCATTACCCAGAAGAATGATTTTCACGTTTATCCTCAACAGCTAAGGTCCGCGAGACAGCGGCGCTGATGCGGTCTCGTCGACATCGGGAAGCAATCATGGCGGTTATTCTCTGGCTTGTCATCGCCGCCTGGTCCTTTCACTGCATGGATCTGGTTTCGAGTGATTGGCTCAGGTGCGCCTTCTGTCCAATTCTGTTCGGAATAGCCATCCTTGCGCTGCTGGTCAAGCTCGTCTCCCGCTTGGGGCCGGGAGCTGGCGACGGATTCGGCGGCGATGGTGGGGATTGGTTCGACGGCGGCGGTGATGGAGGCGATGGCGGCGGTGATTGAGAACCCATCCACCTCACCGCCTTGCTTGGCTCATCCCTTCACGCACACCACCTGCTTCAAGGTATGCACCACCTCGACCAGGTCGCTCTGGTTTGCCATGACCTGGTCGATGTCCTTGTAGGCGCCAGGGATTTCATCGAGCACGCCTTTGTCCTTGCGGCAGACCACGCCTTGGGTTTGGGCTTCCAGGTCGGCTGGCTTGAACTGTTTTTCGGCGGCGGTCCGGCTCATCCGCCGCCCCGCTCCGTGGGCACAGGAGCAGAAGCTCTCGGGGTTGCCCTTGCCGCGCACGATGTAGCTCTTCGCGCCCATGCTGCCGGGGATGATGCCAAGATCGCCTTCGCGCGCACGGATGGCGCCCTTGCGGGTGACCCAGACATTGGCGCCGAAGTGGTTCTCGCGATCCACATAGTTGTGGTGGCAGTTGACCACTTCCTCGGTCACGCGAAACTCGGGCAGATGCCGCGCCAGCGCAGCGAGTACCAGGCGCATCATCTGGTCGCGATTCTCGCGCGCATAGGCCTGCGCCCAGGAGACCGCCTCGACATAGTCGTCGAAGTGCTCGGTGCCCTCGGGCAGATAGGCCAGGTCCCGGTCCGGCAGCTGAATCATCCAGCGCTCCATGTCGCGCCGGGCCAGCTCGATGAAGTAATGGCCGATGGCGTTGCCAATCCCGCGACTGCCAGAATGCAGCATCACCCAGACGCGGTTGGACTCATCCAGACAGACCTCGATGAAGTGATTGCCCCCACCCAGGGTCCCGATCTGGTTGACCCAGTTGGAGAAGCGCCCGAAGGCCTTGAGCAGTTGCGGGTGCTTGTCGGTCATCGCCTTGAGCGGCGCGGCGAAGGGCTCGGCGGCGTCGTTCAGCGCGCGGTCGTCTTTGTGCTGCGCGCGCCCGACCGGCACATCGCGGCTGATCTGGTCGAAGAGCTTCTTTAGTCCCTTCTCGTCGATCTGCTCGGCGGTCAACGAGGTGCGTGCGGCGGCCATGCCGCAGCCGATATCGACACCGACGGCGGCTGGGATGATGGCCTTGTCGGTCGCGATGACGCTACCGATGGTGGCGCCGATACCCAGATGCACATCGGGCATGGCGGCGACATGATGGTGGATGAAGGGCAGGGTCGAGATATTGACGAGCTGCGCTTGCGAGCGCGCATCGATATCGTCGGTCCAGACCTTGACGGGCTTCTCGCCCTCGGTGAATACCTGCCGGATGGGCATATTGTCCTCCTCGCCGCCTGTGAACGGCCTGGTTGATCCGGCGCATCTTGGAACAAGATCGACGCCGAGATCACATGACCGCCATTGGCTATGATGGGCCAAGACAGCCAAACCAAGGCGGGGATGGCGTTGCGAACAGCAGGTTTCGGGATGGAAGCCTGGACACTCCGGTGTTGCTCAACCCCGCCAGATCGGCTGACGGGGTGACCGGTCAGGCGATCAGCACGTGCGCGCTGGTGTTTTGCCGAAGGATCGGCGGTTGAATGGGCAGCGACGCCGTGATGTGCGGGGGTGATGGACAGGGAAGGCGCCGGACACATCATGCGCGCGCCGGAGCACCGCGCCGCCTGATATCGAATCGGTGACGGTCGATGGGATGGCGACGGTGAGCATGGTGAGACGCAAGGCGTTATCCTGACATCGGAGCATCATGTAAACGGCTGCCTGGAGACATCCGCGAGAGCGGAAGTCTAGACCCGATGTCTTTGCCCCGCAAGCGGCGAAGAACCGGGAGCATCAGGCTCTTATTCATCGATAGGATTTGGCTCGCGCGCATCCGCCTGTGATGGGGATAAGGAGACACAGCCATGACCGACCCGCGACTGATTCTTTATCACACCCAAGCAATCAGCGCGCGCACGCGCTTTGTGCGCTTCGATCATGGCGGCATCTGCGGGTTTCGCGTCCTGCCCGTGGGAATCAGCCTGGCCGATCCCGGCAACCAAGCCTCGCGGACGCTGGTCTCGCATCCAGCCTTCTTGCTGCGCGCGGCTGAGAAACAACTGCGCTTGCCCAGGGATACTGTAGAAGTGCATCCCCGTTTTCGTGCCGAGTTGCCGTCACCGCACGGCACCATCGAGGTCATGCTGGCCCGGTTTACCACCCTGGACCCACCCTTCGCGGAGGTTGAGGCCATCGGCGGCACCTTCATCGCTTTGACCGAAGCGCGCGGACTGCCGCCGGTGGAGTTGGAATTGCTGCGACGGGCCTATGAACAGGTTCTCGGTTAGCGGGCAATGTGCGCCGGATTTTGCAAACGGCTGCCAAACGCGGGGTAAGGCGCCATCTCAGTCGCACGCCTGTCGGCGCGCATAGTCATGCAAGGCCACCTCAATCGGCTCGTTGGCATAATCGGATACCGCCCGAACCCCCATCGCCGCCAGCTTCGCCCGAGGGGGCTCGCCGATCATGGCGACCAGCACTGCCTGACAGTCGGCGAGCGCATTGAGAATGCCTCCAAGGGCTGACTTCATGGATTGGCCGGCCACACAGTATTGCTCGATGCCGCGCCTTTCCAGGAAGGTTGTCGTCTCGCCGCTGAGGTCGTAGACCCAAAATTCCCTGGCATGGCCAAAATGCGTATCAATGGTCAGGCCATCGTTGGTGGCAATAGCAACTTTCATTGGTTTCTCTGCATCTTCATGCCCTTTTCAGTCGACCCGGCCGATACGCGGAACGGCTGCCATGCAAGGTCTCGACCCGACGACGAGCAACCGTGCAGGCGGTTCCTCAGCGCCGTAGAAGTCGCCCGTCGACTCCGGCATTCAACGTATCTTGCTGGCGGAAGGCCTCGGTCACCATATCCAACACAAGACGTCCGGTCGCGGTGGCATCCGAGAGATCCTTGAGCTCGGCATAGCCGTCGCCGCCGGCGGCAAGGAAATCCGGCATCACCAGTCGATACTTGGCCGTGATGTCCAGCGGCTCACCACCGACCTGCACCGATTGGGCCTGGCCGTCTGCGATCACCAGACGGATTCCGGAAACCTGGAGAAAGCCTCCTGGGTCATCCTGCGGATCGAGCGCGGCGGAACGGTTCAGCACCTGCTGGAGCGTGGCACCGCTGAGGGTGGCGGTGACCAGTTCGTTGCCGAACGGGAAAGCCTCATGGATGTCGCGAATGCGGACCTCACCGGCCGGGAGGCTAGCACGGAAGGTACCAGCGTTGAACAAGGCCACGTCGGCCCCGGTCAGGGCGCGGGCCAGGTCGCCCACCCAATCGCCAAAGTTGCTCTCGGTGCGGCGAATGACCGCACGGCTGGCGTCGAGCACCTGGGCGTTGTGCCCAACGACCACCTCGATCTCCTCGGCCAGGCGCGCATTCAGTTCAGCCACGCCGGTGGCGATCCTGGCGTCCTCCGGGATGCTGTTGTCGACCGGGATTACCCGGTAGTCTTGGATGTCGATCTGTCCGTCTTGAACCACGAGGTCCATCCGACCCAGATACTGTCCGCGCGAACCGGCTTGGACAATCGCCACCCCATGTTCAATTTCCGGCTGCCTGAGCAGGCGATGATTGTGGCCACCAACGATGAGGTCGATCCCGGGGACGCTGTGGGCGAGTTGGCGGTCTGCTTTGAGACCCAGATGCGACAACACGACCACCAGATCGGCGCGCGCGCGCAGCCAGGGCAGCCAGCCGGCGGCGATGTCGGCGGGCGGCATCATGCGAATCCCGCTGGTGTTGCGCGGATGGGTGGTGGTGGTCAATTCCTCCGTCACCAAGCCAAGGATGCCGATGCGCGGGCCGCCAGCTGGGTGCAGCACCACAGTCGCGGGCGTCGGAAAAGGCACTGGGGAGGCATCGAGGTTGGCGGCCAGGATCGGAAAGCCGGCGGTGTCTAGGCGCTCGCGGAATACTGCCTGACCGTAGTCCAGTTCATGATTGCCCATAACGGCGGCATCCACGCCCATGTCGGTCAGGAACTCGATGTCTGGCGCGCCGAGGAAGATCGTCGAGGTGACCGTCCCCTGGAGTAGGTCACCGCCAAACAGCAGGATCACCGGCCGGGTCGGTTCCTCGGCGCGGATGGACTGCACCAGCCAGGCAAGACGCGCGATGCCTCCCAGTTGCTTGCGGCTGGCCCCATCCCCTGTCGGATCGTCCACCGGATCCAGCTGACCGTGGAAGTCATTGAAATGCAGAATGGTCAGTGGCAACGCCTCATCGGCCCAGGTTGGTCTCGCGGCCAGCGTGAGCGCGACGATCAGGGCAATGATGAGATGCCGGGGCATTGGGTTTCGGGCGGTTGACAGGATCATGGGTTCATTCAGTGACAGCTTCGATCTGAGCCGAACGCAATTTCCGATAGGCGCCGAGCGCAATGAGAAAATTGCTGACTGACAGCAGACTTTCGCTCGCCCCGTGCAGCGCGTCAGCGTGGGACAGGCTCGGCAGGCCGAGTTGGACGGTCGCCAGCCGCATTGCGGCAATCGCCCCGGCGACGAACACCAGCAGGAACCAGAAGCCCGCGATGCTCAATGGCGAGAACAGACCGGGCGTTTGGCGGTGCACCACCACCAGCAGCGCCAGAAAGCCGAGATAGGCCAGGTTCGCGCCGGGTAGCAAGGCGGTCATGCCATCAGCCACCCACAGCCGGCTGACGCCCCACATCATACCAATCACGAACACCATAGCGGCGAACCAACCCACCCGGACTCGTTCGGTGCGCACCATCAGAAAGGTTGCCGATAGCAGCGCAAGACTGCCGAGGAAGGTCATCAGACGCGCCCCTTCCAGCAGCCAATGGGCACGATCGCCACTGGCATGGAAACTTAGGACCATGAGCCCTGCGGCCAGGTGCGGGAGCATGGCGTAGGCAAAGCGCCGAACCTGCGGAAAGCCTGCCACGACCGCATAGCGATGAAAGAACAGCAGGGCCGCCAGCCATTCGCTGACCGTCAGCAGATGAATGATGGCCGTGGGCAGTGACAGCAGCATGATTGCGCATTAAGGTCGCTGATCAGACGCGCCAGTCTAGCATCCACGTTGCACGCCGAATGGGACCGTCAGCATGCGATGGGCGAATGCAGCCACCTTCTCCTGAGCACGGATGAATCCATGATCGACCCGCATCGCTCTGCGCCCTCCCCCGCCGAACGCTCCCTCGCCGCTGGCGACAACCGCCGCTTCCTCGGTCATCCGAGCGGGCTGGCGATGCTGTTCAATGTCGAGTTGTGGGAGCGTTTCTCCTACTACGGCATGCGGGCCATTTTGGCCTACTACCTCTATGCCGCCATGGCCGAAGGCGGGCTGGGGCTGGATCAGACCACCGCCGCCGTGGTGGTGGCCACCTATGGCGCGTCGGTCTATCTGCTGGCGGTGGTCGGCGGCTTTCTCGCCGATCGCCTGCTCGGCGCGCGGCGCACGACGCTCTATGGCGGCATTGTCATCATGGCCGGCCACCTGTGCATGGCGGTGCCGGGCATTCCGGCCTTCTCCTGGCTCGGACTTGCCCTGATCGCGCTGGGCACTGGGTTTCTCAAGCCGAACATCTCGACCATGGTCGGTGCGCTCTATACCGCCTCTGACCCGCGTCGTGACGCCGGCTTTCAGTTGTTCTACATGGCAATCAACATCGGCGGCCTGCTGGCGCCGCTGGTGGTGGCCTTTTTGCGGCACCGCTGGGGCTTTCATGCCGGTTTTGCCACCGCAGCGGCTGGGATGGGCGTGGCCTTGCTGGTCTATGTCCTGTTTACTCGCACTCTACATGGTGCGGGGAACGCCGTGCCCAATCCACTCCCGCCCGCCGCGCGGCGACGCTTGCCTTGGCTGGCCGGGGCGCTCTTGCTGGGGACCGGGCTGCTCTACCTGCTGACCGGCCTCTGGCATGGCGGGGAGGCGAGCGCCCAGGCCGCGCGCGTCAATGATGTGGTCTTCGTGATGGCGATTGCGGCCTCCCTTTACTATTTCCGTGCGATGCTGCGCCATCCCCTGTCCAGCGCGACGGATCGGCGGCATGTGCGGGCCTATCTCCCGCTGTTCATTGGCGCCTGCTTCTTCTGGATGGTCTTTGAGCAAGCCGCCGGCTACATGGCGCTCTTTGCCGAGGCCAATACAAAGTTGGCGCTCGGTTCCTTCCAGATTGATCCCGAGTGGTACCAGTCGGTCAATCCGGTCAGCATCCTGCTGCTCGCGCCGTTGTTTGGCTGGCTCTTCACCCGCCGCGCCGGGCGTTTTCCCTCGACGCCGATGAAGTTCGCCAGCGCGGTGCTGTTGATCGGGCTCTCAGCGGGGATCATGTCTTGGCTGTTTGCCGCTTACCCCGCCGATGGGCCGGTGAAAGCCGCCTTTTGGATGCTGGCCGGGGTCTTCGTGCTGCAAACGCTGGCGGAGTTGATGCTCTCCCCGGTCGGGCTTTCGGCGACCACCGCCCTGGCCCCGGCGCATTTCGCCAGCCAGGTGATGAGTCTGTGGTTTCTGACTCTGGCGGTCGGTCAAGGACTGGCCGGGCAGATTATCCAGTTCACCCATGGCCAATCGCCGGCGCAGTCCTATCTGATCAATGCGGTGCTGACCCTCGGCATCGCCCTGGTGCTCTTTGCCGTTGTGCCCTGGACGCGCCGGCAGATGCAGGATATCGAGGAGGCGCGGCGGTTGGTGGTGCGGGGTTGACCAATCAGGGGACTGGCAGGCGTCGGTGGAGCGCTTGATCTTGCCGGACGCTTGATCCTAGCGATGCCAAATGAATTGGAGTGCCTTGGTCGTGGTCGAAAATCTTGCCACTGTGAGTTCTTTTTGGTTCGAGATCGCCAGAAGGAGACGTTTCGTACATCCCCCATTGGGGGATATACGCTCTGTCTGCATCTACTTAGCGAGTGGATACCGAGGTTGCATCAGGCCGACCGGGCGGCTCAAGGATGGCGCGCCCTAGGTTGAGAATCCAAGGGGGACGGTTTCGCCGTACCCCTACAGCTCGGCGTCTCAATCTTGGGCACGGCTCATTGCGATGTCACTTGCAGGCTGGCGGTGACTGAGTCGTCGATGGCTACCCAATCCCTCGGCCATAATTCAATCAGGCCGGTGAAGGAGGCGGGAAGCCCGCTGTTCGAAGAACGGACCAAGCTGTCGTCCGCAACGAAGGTACTCAGGGATGGCCACGGTTTCGCCGTGGGCATGGCCGGGGGATGGGCGAAGCGCCGGTCTTCTAACAAGGCGTAATCGACAAGCTTGACGCACATTGGTGAAACATCAGATCGAGCGCAGAGCCTCTATCGTTGCTTCTCTCGATAAGGCATTGAAGTTAAATATGATTCATTATTGGATCATCTCGACGTCCGCGAAGAACCTCAGGCTGGCGTCGTTCGAGATTAACGCACGGAGCTTTGATTTTTTTGGCCAACCCCGTGAGTCACCGCCAGCGAAGCTCCTTGTTCCCGGCAAAACGGCCAGGGCGCAGAATGCGCCGCTGCGTAGAAGGTGACCGGCAGCGGCAGGAAATGATTGTCTGGCCGCACGGTTGCCCCCGAGCGATACCAGACCATGTAGTGCCAGAGTGGACGCGCCATGGTCTTGATCATGCAAGGTCCATGCAAGGACAGCCTTCTTGGCTGCGAATCGGCGCACAGCTTTCGCGCCTCTCGATCAAAGCGCGCCCGACGACAGATCAGCGCGCAAGCGGCCCCTCATGCGGGGTAGACGTGAGTAACCAATCGAAGTGGTTGTCCTCGGCGATCCGACACAGTGCCATGTTTCCGGCGCTGTCGATCCGCAAACCAGCGGAGTTGATGGCCCCTCTGGCGGCCGCCGTGATCGCGGGATTGAGCGATTTCCTCGCCGCTTGCGCGCGGCGCTGTCACAATTCTGACAGGCAGGCGTTAGCCCGCAAGCGAGAACACCTCATCCAGCACATCGATGGGGTAACTGTTGACCGAACCAAAGCGCTCGTCTGGAATACTGCCGATACGCTCACCGCGCTCCCGCGCGAGTTTGGCGGCGACAATCCCTTTCTGGCGCGATTCCGAGATCGGCAGCCGAATACCCTGTTGCTTCATGTAGGCGGTGATGGTCCGATAGCCCGTATCGCTGCCCATCAAATCGACCCGCTGTTCGAGTCTCGCGATCCGCTCCGCTTGTTCGGCTTGCTCGCGCTCCACTGCCAACATGGCCTCACCGTGCGCAATGAGGATCTCGGCTGGCGAGCGCGGGCCGGCCTGCTGCTGCTCAAGCTCCTGCCAGCGATCCACCAGACGGCCAGTAAACTCGGGAGAGAGTTGCGCGACGACGACAAAGCTATCACGCTTCTGTTCGGTCGTGAAAATGTAGGCGCGACTCTTTCGTTGGTGTCCAGCGGCATTCACAAAGGGGACTTCCCCCAATGGGGGAAGTCGAATTACACCCCGCTTGGCGATGCGTTCAATGCTCTGCATCACCTTGTCATGTCGGGATTCGACCAGGGCGGCGATCTCACGGCTATTCATGGATGGACCCTGGACGTGCAGAATCGAGAGTGGCTGATTCATGTTGGTATCTCGTTCGTTTCTCAATCGTCGACTATTCGCCAAGGATGTTTCGATTCCAGAGTGGGCCGCTGCGGTGAACGGGTTCGACGCAGATCCATGCGCTTACTGAAGCTTCAGCCCCACGCCCCGGTTCAAAATGACCTCCACCCCGCGCCCGGCATCGACCTCAAGCACCGGGAAGATGGTCTCGGCCAGATCCAGGTAATACTCGGCCAGGCGATCCAGCGCCTTGCCGGTCCCTGAAATGGCCGCGCCTTGCAGGGCCTGTCCGGAGAAGACTTGCTGGTAGGGCATGGTGGTTCCACCAGTGGCGACCGAGGCGACCGGCACGGTGCTGAACAGTTGGCTGAAGCCCTGCATGAAACTCACCTGCATGGCCCGTCCGATGACCTGGCCTTGCTTGTTGACCAGTCGCCCGCGCACGCCGACCTTGCCGTCCTCGCCGACGGCATAGCCATCGATGGCGACCTCAATGGTTCGCCCGTCGCGGCGCACGCAGTTGATCGACTCGGCGCGCAGATAAACCCGTTCGGAGCCCAGATCCCCGTAGCCGCCGACCAGCAGGAAGCATTCGCGGATATCGGCGCGGAAGCGGTTGGGCAGGATGGCGTTGTCTTTCAGCCGCAGCAGCGCTGGATAGGGATCCTGACGCGCGGTGCGACCGTTGGGGGCATCCATGCCGGAGAGCAAGACGCCTTGCAGAATGCTGCCGGCGGGAATGCGCACCTCGGGGATGGCGTCCTCGGGGGTGTTGGCCTTGCCGGCAGCGGCTTCAGCCCTGACGCATAACCACTCGCCCCCACAGGTGGCAAGGCCTGAGGGGCGGGCGGAAAAAATGTTTTCGCAAAAGCGGCTAGACAAAGCCCGCGCGTGATGCCAGAATCGATCCTGAGTCACTCCCGCGAAGAGATTGTCAGCGCATGCACGATGAAGCTCGAACAACTTGGCGGCAAGGAGGTCGGGACATCACGCCCGAGGATCTGGCCTACATTCGCACCTTCGCCGAACGTTTCCCCGGATTATCGCGCACGGAGCTCACTGCCACCCTGTGCGAACACCTCGATTGGCTCACGCCCGCGGGCCGGCCAAAGTTTCAGGCCTGCTCCAAGCTGCTCGCGCGTCTGGAAGCGGCCGGGCAGTTGCGCCGCCCGGCTCTGGATGAACGCTTCAGTCATCCCGGCCCGCACGCGCGGGCCGCACCGGTCGCTCGCGCTCCCCGGCAGCGCCGATCCGTGGTGAGTTCCCTGTCGGCGCTTGCACCGGTGCACCTGCGCCTGGTCAGTGACCGAGCCGATGAGCACCGCTTCAATGACGCCCTCGCGCAGTGTCATCCTCTGGGCTATAAAAAACCCTTCGGCTATTGGGCACGCTACTTGATCGAATCCAGCGAGCATTGGCTGGGCTGCGTGCTTCTGAGCGGTGCCGCCAAAGCCCTGACGGCGCGCGACCATTGGATTGGGTGGAGCGAGCGCCAGCGCCTGGCGAATCTGCCCTGGGTGGTCAACAACAGCCGTTTTCTCATCTTCCCAGGCGTTGAGGTGCCCCATCTTGCCAGTCATGTGCTTGGGCAACTGGCTCGGCAGATCGGTGAGGACTGGCACGCCTGTTGGGGCTACCGCCCGCTGCTGCTGGAGACCTTCGTCGACCCCGAGCGCTTTCGCGGCAGCTGTTACCGCGCCGCCGGTTGGACGCTGCTGGGACACACCAGCGGCAGAGGCCTGGTGCGGCCGGGGAAAACCTACCACACCCGCCCCAAGCTGATGTTTGCCAAGCCCTTGCAGGCGGAGTTTCGAACCCTGTTGTGCTCCCATCAACTGCGAGGTCAAAGCGCGCCATGAGCAAACCCAGCCGGCGTCCGGGACGCGAGGAAATCAAAGCGCACGCGAGAAAAAAAAAGACCAACACAAGCGCTTGCGCCAACAGCAGCGTGAAGCGGGACTGAGTCCGCCGCCGAGCGCTACCCCGTCCAATCGCACCTGCCCTTTCCGCGACAACACCGAGGAACGCGCGGCGCGCACCGAGGCGGTGACGACACTGATCTTGATCATGCGCCAGATGCTGCCGATCCTGCTCAAACGCTTCGGCAAGATCCCCGATCCACGTCACCCCAAGAAGGTCAAACACAAACTCACCGTCCTGATGCTCTATGGGATCCTGGTGTTTGTGTTTCAGTATGGCTCACGACGCGCGAGCAATGGGGAGCTTACCCGGCCGATGTTCGAGGCCAACCTGCGGTTGCTCTTCCCGCAACTCGACGCCCTTCCTCACGCCGATACGCTGTTTCGCCTGCTCGCGCGCATCGATGTCAACGCCATCGCCCACGCGCATCTTGAGCTCATCCAGCGCCTGATCCGCAACAAGACCTTCTCGCGCTACCTGATCAATAATTGTTACCCCATCGGGATCGATGGCTCGCAGAAACTCGCTTTTCCCACGCTGTGGGATGAGCATTTATCCCAACGCCGTGTCGGTCCCAAGGTGGACCCCGACAGCGACGAGGAGCAGGACTATCAGTACTACGTCTATGTGCTGGAGGCGAGCCTGTGCTTCCGTAACGGGATGGTGATTCCGTTGATGAGCGAGTTCCTTGAGTTTGCCCCAGAGCAGGGCGAGCAGCGCAAGCAGGACTGCGAGACCAAGGCCTTTCACCGTCTGGCCGAACGCATCAAAAACGCCTTTCCCCGTCTGCCGGTGATGGTGTTGCTCGATGGGCTCTATGCCAATGGCCCGATCATGGAACGCTGTCGTTCCTACCACTGGGATTTTATGATCGTGCTTAAGGATGGCTCGCTGCCAACTGTCTGGGAAGAGTATCGCAGCTTGGCCCACGAGCACCCGGAGCATCGCTGCGAACAGACATGGGGCGAGCGCCAGCAGCAATTTCAGTGGGTCAACGCGATTCGCTACGAGTATGGACCCAATGGCAAGAAGTTCCTTGAGGTCCATGTGGTGAGTTGCCACGAACACTGGCAGGTGGTGGACCCCAAGACTGCGGAGATCATCACCAAGCACGCCTGCCATGTCTGGCTCTCCTCGCGCCCCCTCAGCCGGCTCAATGTGCATACCCGCTGCAACCTCGGGGCGCGCTACCGCTGGGGCATCGAAGGGGCGTTTTTGGTCGAAAAGCACCAGGGCTACGGCTACGAACATGCCTTCGCCAAGCAGTGGAACGCGATGAAGGGCTATCATTTGCTGATGCGTCTGGCGCATCTGATCAACACCCTGGCACGCTTCTCCAAGGCGCTCGCGGCGCTATTCGTGGAGCTTGGGGTGCAGGCCACCATCGGCTTCATCCGCAATACCCTCACCGGCCCTTGGCTCGATCCCCAAGAGGTGGAGCAGCGCCTGCAACGACCGTTTCGATTACGCTTGCTCTGAGCTCAATATCGCCAGGAGTCTACCGCTTGCTCACAGCGCAGGCGGCGGCCCCCTATGGCCAAGAGGTCCTGCGGCAGCGATTTTTTCTCCGGCAGGCTCCGTCACACGGGCGCCAATGTTCGGTTTTCACCCCACTCGGCGCGAAATCTTCTCGAAATTCCTGGTCCAGCGCCTTGGTCTGGTAAGTCGTGCGTCAGGGCTGTCCCGGTGCTCGCAAACTTGACTGAGGCGTCTTTTGTTCCGCCCCTGTCTCTGGGACATGCCGGTTTTGTCCACAGACATAGCATCTCAGCATTTTGCCGCGCATTCGCATGACCGGGGACGGTTGCTCGAATGCGGCTTCCTCGACCTCTAGCCAGCCGGCCAGTGTGGGGAGATCGCTACATCGCACAAAACCTCCACACATGAATCAGACGCCTTCCGTTTACTGTTGACGCACGAGCTTACCAGCGCCGCACCCGTGCTATTGTGGCGGCCCGCAATACCGCGACTGACTGGTTAGGAGGGTCGATTTCATGCGTATTGCTCTGTTTGGTGCAACCGGCGGGACCGGGCGCGAGGTACTTTCACAGGCCCTAGCGCAGGGCCATAGCATCCAAGCCTTGGTGCGCGATCCAACCCGCGTGCCTGCGCCGAGTGGTCTCACGCTGATTCCCGGTGATGTCCTGGATGCGACCGCGACCCGGCAGTGCATTACGGGGACAGATGCTGTGATTTGCGTGCTGGGCTCCAAGCCGAAACAGCCGCCGATCGAGGCGCGCGGCACGGCGGTCATTCTCGAGGCCATGAAAGCGAGTGCTGTTCGCCGGCTGATTGCCGTCACATCCATGGGCGTCGGCGACAGTCGTCGTCAGCTCAATCCGCTGTTTCGCTGGATCATGGACCTGAGTCTCAAGGCCATCATGCAGGCGAAAGCGGAGCAGGAGCAGCTGATCCGCGCCAGTGGTCTTGACTGGACCATTGTGCGCCCAGGCGGGCTCACCAATGGTCCGCGCACCGGGACCTATCGCCATGGTCTGGATAAATCCATCAAGGGTAGGCGTATCAGTCGCGCGGATGTCGCCGAGTTCGTCCTCGCCCAGCTAGATGATCGCCACTACTGGCAGAAGACGCCGGCAGTGACTTGAATCCCCGGTGGGCGATCGACCAACTTGGAGCGGGTTAACCAGTGTTTCCTCAGGACCGTCCTGGCGTTAAAGCCTGACAGTGCAGGTGTTGCCAGTGCTCGGGCGCGCCGGGTCACGCAGAGGGTTAACCATTTCGCCAGATCACCAATAGGCTCCCGGCGTCCTTGCTCATAGTCTTGCGTAATTACATAATCACCCCGCTCACGATCCCCCTGTCTCTGGCCAGTTCTCCACTAGGCGCTCAAGCTCGGCTGGCGTAACGGCTGGTGCGTACAGATACCCCTGGCATTCGTCGCAGCCGGCGGCGCGGAGGAACTGGCGCTGGCCTTCGTTCTCCACGCCTTCGGCGATGACCCGCAGGTTGAGTGAATGGGCTAGGTTGATGACGGCTGTGGCGATGGCGGCATCGCTTTCATCCTCCGGAATATCGCGCACGAAGGATTGGTCGATCTTGAGCCGGTGGATGGGAAAACGCTTGAGATAGCCAAGGCTGGAGTAGCCGGTGCCGAAATCGTCGATCGCGAGCTTGATGCCAAGCTCCGCGAGGGCGTTGAGTCTGAGCAGGGTATCGTCGGCATGCTGGATGAGAATCGACTCGGTAAGCTCAAGCTCGAGTTGTTCCGGCGGCAGTGTGCTGGTCTCGAGCAGTTCCATCAGTGACTCGACGAAGCCAGCCTGATGGAACTGTAGCGCTGACACATTCACGGACAAGGTCAGCTTGAGTCCGAGTGCGTTCCAGTGCTCGCCCTGGCGAATGGCCTCGCGCAGCACCCAGGCCCCGAGTGGGATGATGAAACCGGTTTCTTCGGCAATTGGGATGAACTGATCGGGCGGGACCACCCCCATCACCGGATCGGTCCAGCGCAGCAGGGCCTCGGCACCGATGACCTCGCCGTTGCGCAGATCAATCTGCGGCTGATAGGCCAGGTGAATCCGCTGCTGACCGAGCGCCTCGCGCAGCGCATGCTCGACCTTCACCCGAGTGAGCAGATCAAGGTTCATCTGCCGCCGGTAGAAGCGGAAATCCCCGCGCCCGCGCTCTTTGACGTGGTACATGGCGCTGTCGGCGTTCTTGATCAGGTCATCCAGGGTTTCGCCGTCCTCCGGGTAGATTGCCACGCCAATGCTGCACCCCATGGAGAATTCCATGCCGTCGATCGCGAACGGCCGTGCCATGACTTCCAACAGCCGCCGCGCGGTGCGCTCTGCACCATAGCTGTCGGTCTGATGCAACAGCAGGACGAATTCATCGCCACCAATGCGCGCGGTGGTATCGACCCGGCGCAGGCAGCTGGTGATGCGCTGCGCGACTTCGATCAGCACCTGATCACCAAACATGTGCCCGAGCGAGTCGTTGATCTGCTTGAAGCGGTCGAGGTCGATGAAAAGCACCGCGAAGCGCGAGCTATCGCGGCGGGCGAGACTGATGGCGAACTCGATGCGCTCGCTCAGGCGCACGCGGTTGGGCAGACCGGTGAGCGCATCGTTGTAGGCCAGTTGCTCAATGCGCTCGCGCGCGGCGACTGTTTCTGACAAATCTTTCGCGAAGCTGACGTAATTCGCCGGCCTGCCCTGGCTGTCCGGTACCCGCACAATGGACACCAGACAGGGAAGGGTCTTGCCATCCTTGCGCTGCAGTAGGTTCTCTCCCTGCCAGTATCCTTCTTGAGCGAGCGCGCGCGAGACGGTATTGGAGGAATCCTGATCGCGCCACAACGGCAGGATGCGGTTCAGCGGCTGTCCGATCAGTTCGTTCGCGCCGAAGCCGCTGGAATGTGCACAGACCGGGTTCACCGCTTCGATCACCAAGCCGGGGTTGGTGACAAAAATGGCATCCAGGCTGGCATCAAACACCCGCGCGGCAAGCTTTAGCCGCTTCTCATCCGCCAACTGCTGGGTAATATCGCGGAAGGAGTACACCCGGCCAATGGGATTGCCACGCGCGAACTGCGGCAAGGTCACGCGCTCAAGCACGCGCTCCTGCGACAGCGCGATGATGTCGGTCGCCTCAAGCAGCGGGTCTTCGTTGATGGCAAGGATGCGCGCGGTATAGGTCGCGGCGTCCTGCACCATGCGCGCCATCCAGTCGTAGATGCCGGCGTCGTTGCGCTCGGTCAACAACGCCTCGGGCAGGCGCCACAGTTCGGCAAAGCGCTGGTTGAAACTGCGGATACCGCCTTGAAGGTCAGTGACCAGAATGCCGTCGGCGGTGGACTCAAGCGTTGCGCGCAGTTCCGCGACCAGCTTTTCGAGCTCGGTCTCGACGGCCTGACGCTCGCTTTGATCGGTCATGCCGACAAAATAATGCGTCGCCTGCTCGCGGCAGCGTACCTGACTCACGCGCCGCAGCACTGTCACCACAGCGCCATCCGCGCGCCGCACCAAGGTCTCCGAAAGCAGATCCTGGGGTCGGCCGGCGGCCACGTCCTCCCAGAAAAAGACGTCTTCCGGCGTCGCGGCCAGATCGATGATGGGTCGCCCGATCAGCTGCTGGACAGCACTACCGAACAAGCGCGCAGCGGCCTCATTGGCAGCAACAATCCGCAGCGCGAACGGGCTGACCACCAGGACGGCTTCGATCAGACCATCGATCGCGCTTTGCCACATGGCGACACAATCCATCGAACTGGCGTCGTCTGGCGGCGAAGGCACGGCGGGCGGCATCATGCGCCCTTGGTGCCTTGTTCTGGCTGGCGCGCGCGCTCGAAAAAGTAGCACATGCGCTGGCGGGGAGAGAGATAATCAAACACATTTCGCGGCAACTGCACCGGCTTAATGCTAGCGCGAATGCCAAGCTCGGGCTGGTCCTCGAGGTCAACCGCCAGCGCTACTTCTGGCGGCACCCGCGACTCGTAGATGATCACCCTCGGCTTGAGCGGCCTGGCGGCATTGACCGACACTACCAGGGCATAGCGATCATCGGTCAGCTGGACCACGGACCCGGGCGGATACACGCCCATCATGCGAACAAAAACACCCAGGATGGCCGGGTCGAATTTCTCCCGCGCCTGCGCGAACATCAACGACAGCGCCCGGTGCGGTGTCATCGCCGCAACCGGGTTCGCCGGATTGCACAAGGCATCGTAATGATTCACCAGACTGACGATGCGCGCAGAGTAAAGCAAGGCGTCACCTTGCAGGCGTTTGGGGTAGCCGCTCCCATCCATGTATTCGTGATGTTGGGCGATGATGGCGCGTGCCTGCGTGCCCACTTGCATCCGCGCGGCCAGATCGGCGCCGAATTCAACGTGCTGCTGCAGCAGGCTGCGCTCGGTCGGCGTCAGGTGCTCGTCACGCCAACGAATGCGCGGCGGGAGTTCCATCTTGCCGATATCGTGCAGCAACGCCCCGACTCCCAGGCATTGCAGCGCCTTGGCATCGAGGCCAAGCCGCTGGCCGAGCAGCAACGAGATCACCATGACATTGACGGCATGCAGGGACGAGCTCTCGCCGGCATTTTCCGACAGCAGGCGAATCATCGACTCACCCTGATCGAGCAGATTCTCCACCAGGCCACCGACCATGGCCTCGGTTTGCGCTTTCGCCTCCTGAGGCCGGTCTTTGGCCTGCTTGAGAATGTCCCGATAGGCGCGCGAGGCCTGGCTGAACTCCCGGTCGCAGCGCGCCAGACTGGCGCGCTCGGCAAGCAGCAACTCTCGTTCCGGATCATGTGCCGGCTCCGCTGCCGCTGCCGGCTGCACCGCGGCTTCGGCCAGTTCACTGTGCTCCGGCGACCAGCGCAGGCGCTTCAGCCCCAGGCCCTGAATAGTCTCGATCTGGCTCTGTGAGATAATTTTGAAGTTGTTCAGCGCGAAAGGATGGCCCATCCATCCGAGATCGAGATAGACGTACATCCCGACGCGCAACTGATCAACCTCGATGAATTTTGCCTGTTGCTCGCTCACAGCGCGGGTGGGTCTCCCAAATTTTTCGTGAATCTCACAATGACGAACCCGCATCAGGCGATCGGGACCAATCGACCCAAAAAACGTCCTACCGGTATTTTATGATATCAGCCAAAACCCGCACTGGACTACATGCGCGGCGGCAAGCCCGGTTTCACCTGACCTCAGGTAAACTGGCGCTGATGCGGGCGACTTGCAGGAACTTCACCTATGAATCTTTTTGATGTTATCGCGGTACTGATTTCCCTGTCGGCGGTTTTCAGCTGGTTCAATGCGCGATTTTTGAAACTGCCAACCGCCATCGGTTTGATGATGATGGCACTGGCGCTATCGCTCGTTTTGCTGCTGCCGTTGCCACTGAGCGAATATATCGCGCTGGACGCGCGGGCACTCCTTGCAAGCGTGGATTTCAATGCAACCTTGTTGCATGGCATGCTGAGTTTTCTGCTTTTTGCCGGCGCGCTGCATGTTGATATCCACGACCTGACCCAATACCGCAGATCCATTGCCACCTTAGCCACGCTTGGCGTTTTTTTGGCCACCCTGATCATTGGCGTATCTGCTTATCTGGTCTTCCTGCTGCTCGGCTTCGACATCCCCTTCATCTACTGCCTCTTGTTCGGCGCGCTCATTTCTCCAACGGACCCGATCGCCGTGCTCGGCGTACTCAAAAGCGCTGGGGCACCGAAAAGCCTTGAGACCAAGATTACCGGGGAGTCCTTGTTCAACGACGGTGTCGCCGTCGTGCTTTTCATGGTGCTGTTCGAGATCGCCATCGGCGGCCAGGAGATGCGAGCGCGTGACGTCCTGGCACTCTTCGCCCAGGAGGCAGTCGGTGGCGCGCTCTTCGGCTTGATCGTCGGTCAAGTTGCGTTCGAAATGCTCAAGCGCATCGACAGTTACCAAGTAGAGGTTTTGGTGACACTCGCCGTCGCCAGTGGCGGCTATGCACTTGCCGAGCATGTCCATCTGTCCGCTCCCATCGCGGTCGTGGTGGCCGGACTGATGATCGGCAACAAAGGCCGCAGCGGGGCCATGTCGAGCAAGACACGAGAGCACATGGATTCGTTCTGGGAACTCGTGGATGAATCCCTGAACGCCGTCCTCTTCGTGCTCATCGGACTCGAGGTTTTGGCGCTGACGCTCAGCGAAAACTTCCTGATTGCTGGCGCCCTTTTGATTCCGCTGGTCTTATTGGCGCGGGCGGTCAGCGTGGGTGTTCCGCTTGGCGTTTACCGCGGTTTTCGCAACCTCTCGGCGGGCACCGTCACGGTGCTGACCTGGGGAGGAATTCGCGGCGGCATATCGGTTGCCCTGGCCCTATCCTTCCCCCCCGGAGCCACCCGCGACCTGATTGTCACAGTCACCTATATAATCGTGGTGTTCTCGATCATGGTGCAGGGACTGACTCTCGCCCCAGTGATTCGCGCATTCGATCAAAGTACAAACCGCGAGTTCGGTACGCCACCACCCGACGACGACACCTTGTCACCATAACAGCGCGCCTTGCGAGGATGAAGGAGCATGAGTTGGGCTTTGCCCTATTTTTATTCTCAAACTGTTAGCAATAATGGCTTGTAAATATTCGGCCAACCCTTTCTTTTAATCATCTAAAGAACGACTCCTGATCATCAGTGCCGACGGTAAGACCATCGTGATGCACCCCGGCGCCCTGCTCGAGGCGACCCGCAAGGCGCGCCCGAACGTGGTGGTGGATGCCCTGCATCAGCTTTTGTCAGCGCATCTTACGGCCAGCGACAAATGCGCCAACAAGGCCAACAATGGTTGTACCACCAACGGTGCCGGCCGCCCCAGGGTGCCCAAGGTAAGCAAGCCAAGCGACCGTTCCGAAAGCGGCAATGGTGGCAATCAGCCCGAACAACTGCCCCAGGAATGCCTCGCGCGCGTCTTGACGCTGTAGCTTCGCAGTCACCTCGCGCCGGTGGGCTGACTCCCGCTCGGTTTCCGCCACCAGTCGATCAAAAAAGCCCGGGGAAATCGCTTCAAACCGCTCGACCTCGGCCGGCGGTGGAAAGGGACTTGAGCGGTATTCTGTGTGCTGCTGAATTATCGCGCCACTTTGCGATTGTGGTGCGTGGCGGCGGTTATCGCGACGTCTGGCTGGTGTTTTTGGCATCTTGGCCGCGTCGCTCATAGACGCGCATCATATCGGCCCCGATGCGCTCGGCATCGGCGCGTAAGCGCTCGCCGTCTGATTCTTGAAAATAGTCGCGATGGCGTGGTGCTGGCGCGATATCAATCACACTGCCGACACCGCGCAGAAATTGCTTGATGTGTCGAGTCATAGCCTCGCTTCCAAGTGCCGCCTATCACTAGATGTTGTGATTCAAGCGCGTATAAAAACAATATGTTGTATTAAGACGTTGCGCTAACAGGCAGATTCTTATCGGCCTTTTACGTCAGTCTAGCACACGCGCTTGCCGCACAAAAAACCGACACCTACCCTGCCTGCTTCACCTTACTGCCCTTCAACCCCAAGGCAGTTGCGGGTGCTTCAGTCAGATACCCCTTAAGGCCAATCCAAACTGGAGCAGCTGTCGTTCGTCCGGAATTTCTGCGCAGCCAAGACCCGAACAAAACCGCTCGGATTTTTGCGCGAGTTTCACCCAAAGAAAAACGGGCTAGCCCACTTCTGAGCTAACCCGTTGTCTTTATTGGCGTCCCCACGGGGATTCGAACCCCGGTTGCCGCCGTGAAAGGGCGGTGTCCTAGGCCTCTAGACGATGGGGACCTGACTTGGTATTGCGCGGTGCTAGGGTAGAGGATTGCGCCGCAATTAGCAGGCCGGTGCAAGGTGACCGGTCGCAGCTGATTGATGGAAATTTAAAGCTCATTGGTGGAGCCAGGCGGGATCGAACCGCCGACCTCAACACTGCCAGTGTTGCGCTCTCCCAGCTGAGCTATGGCCCCGTCGAAAGCCCGCTACTATATAACGCACGCTGAACCTTGTCCAGACCATTTTTTCCTCATCGCGGGCGTGTCGGCCTCTGCTAGGGCTTGTCGAGCGGCCCTCTCAGTCCTATCTTGATACGGTGGAAAATCCATTTGAATTTTGGAGTTATTAACCATGATGCGAATTTTGCTTTTTCTTGGGACCAACCTGGCCGTACTGGTGGTGCTGAGTATTGTCTTCAGCCTGTTCGGGCTCGGTAATGTTCAAACCGAGACCGGGGGTCTGGATCTCGGGGCGCTGCTGGTGATGGCCGCGGTGATTGGTTTCAGCGGGTCGCTGATCTCGCTGTTTCTGTCGAAGTGGATGGCCAAGCGATCCATGGGCGTGCGGATCATCGACCAACCGAGAACGCCCTTTGAGCGCTGGCTGGTGGAACTTGTGCGCCAGCAGTCGCAGCGCGCCGGTATAGGGATGCCCGAGGTCGGGATTTTCGACCAGCCGGACCCGAACGCCTTTGCGACAGGGTGGAATCGGAACAATGCGTTGGTGGCGGTGAGCACCGGACTGCTCGAGCGCATGACCAAGGACGAGGTGGAAGCCGTGGTTGGGCATGAGATCAGCCACGTGGCCAATGGGGACATGGTCACCCTGTCGCTGATCCAGGGGGTGGTGAATACTTTTGTGGTCTTCCTCGCCCGGGTGATCGGCCATTTTGTCGACCGTGTCATTCTGAAGAACGAGCGGGGTTATGGCTTGGGCTATTTCGTGGTGACCATCATCGCGGAAATCTGTCTGTCCATCCTGGCCAGCATGATTGTGATGTGGTTCTCGCGCTATCGTGAGTACCGCGCGGATGCTGGTGGTGCCAACCTGGCCGGACGCCAGAATATGATCGGCGCGCTGCGCGCTCTGCAGCGGGTGCATGAGCCCCAGGATCTGCCGGCCGGTGAATTTGCTGCTTTTGGCATCTCGGGCAAAATCGCCGATGGCTTCAAGGCGGCATTCGCCAGCCACCCGCCGCTCGAACGCCGCATCGCCGCTCTCGAGCAGGCGCGCGGTTAATCAGCCTTGCCAGACAAGCCGGGTGCGGGAGCAGGGGCTGCCCTCTCCTTCCCGCACCCGTCTATCTAATAGAGCGGCAATCCTGGTGAGAAAACCGCACTGCCGGCGCAAATTATTCCGTTGTCGCTTCGGACTCAGCCGGGGCCGAGCTGAATTCCGAAATATCGACGCCCTTCCCTTTGAAGACCATGCGCAGCGTCATGTTCTGCAGCTTTGACAGCACCGTTGGGTCTTCATCGACATCAAACACCCACGAGGCTTCGCGGCCATCGCTCTCGGTGGCGTTGGACTCGATAACTTCGCTCGGCGCAACCACAGTGGTAGCGATGCGCATGCCAGCAAACATGGCAGCCATCTGCTGCATCATGGCGTTCTGCGCGGCGTCACTTCCATCGGGCGGGGTTGGCGGCATTGCCTCGCCGGCACCGGTCGACTGCACCAGCACATAGTTCCCATCGGCGTTCTTGGTGAGGCTCAGCTCGCTGTCGGAGAAGAAATCAGTCTGCTGCAGCGCCGCCAGGTCATCGAAGGTCAGTTTCAGGTTCATGTACTTCCAGCCGTCGACGCTTTCCGAACTCAGACTGACCAGCTCGATGCCTTCCGGAGCTTCGGTCTCGAACTGCTCGCGCACTTCGGCCTCATCGAAGTCAAACGGGGGCTCGGAGCCCGAGTCCTCAGCAGCTTCCTGCCCCATGCTCTCGGTCATCTGCTGCATGGCTTCCATCTGCGCGATGGTCTGTTCGGACATGCCGTAGCGCACGTCCAGCGTGCCAGAGCCGTCCTTTTCCAAGGTCAGGGTTTGCTCCACCTTGACGCAGCCGCCAAGAACCAGCGCAGCGACCAGGACAAGCATCCAGCGCGATGGGTTTTTCATTCGCTTCATTTCGCGTTACCTCAGGTGTCATCAGTCAAAAATGACTGGCATTCGGGCCAAAAACGAAGGTCGCCTGATGGCGGACGGCGCTCACCTTGTCTTGTTCGCCCCGGAAAAGCAAGCCTGAGGTCTAGTGGCGATAGTGCAAAAGCGGGGCCTGTTTCAAGGCGGGCTTTGTGAAATGCAAACCAGTTCACAGTCAGGTAGGGAAGCATCCGCTAGCCTTATAAGTGTGCGAAGGGATCATTCAACACCGCCAACATAGGGCGGAGAACAGTGGACGTTTCGGCAGCCAAGGATGGCCGCCATGGAGTCGACACCAAAGGGATTTCGGTCATTTAGGTGCTTTTTCTGGGGGTTTAGCTTGCGGTTTTTTCAAGCTCTTGGGCGGGCTTGAAGCGGGTTTATGACATTTCCCGACCCAATTACCGGGTGAGAGCCGACGGCTCGATACCCGGTTTTTTTTGCCCGAGCAGAACGCATCGAGAACTCCCTGCCCGTCGCTTGGCTGGCGTCAATCTTCCTCCAACTGCAGCCGCAACGCGACTTTCTGTGTCAGTGCTAGCGCCAAAGGTGCTTGCCGAGCCTCCTCGCACAAGATGGTGCGTTGATGCTCGCTCAGGTCACCGGTCAGGCGCAGACGACACCGCATCTCCTGCTCTGGCTCTGGCTCTGGCTCTGGATCTGACCTTGACTCTGGCCGCGACCGCACGTGCCCCTTGGCTGCGTCGGCCTCCGGCAAATTGAGCGGGACATCAACGCGCACTTCGACATCGTCGAGGGCATAGCCCGCTTGCGCGGCATGCCCCCGCAGCCATCGGCACAGATCCGCGGCCAGCGCCATCCGCAACAGCGTGGCGGGCGTCGGCGCCAGTGCTTGGTGCGGCGGATCATCCGCGCAGGGCAGGCCCGCCGCTGCGAGTTGGTGGTGGTCACTATAGAGCCCGAGCAGCCCGGAGTCGCCAAGCTCGCGGGCCAGCACCTCGTCTGTGGCAAGCTGCGGTATGGTTCCCATACTCGGCTCGCTCGGGCTTTGCGGCAGGCGCAGATAGCGGCTCGCCCAGGCGACCAGGGTGTCGGCCACATAGACGGCGTCGGCTGGATCGGTCAGCAGGTGGTCGGCTTGATCAAGCGAGATGAAGCTCTTCGGATGCTTGGCGGCTTGATAGATGCTAAAGGCCTCGGAGATGGCCACCACCGCATCGAGCGGCGAATGAAACAGCAGCAGCGGCCGGCGCAGGCGCCCGATATGCTCAGGGGTCGCATGCTGCTCAAGGTCATCGAGAAACTGCTTTTTGATGCGGAAACGGCGCCGGGCAATGCGCACTTCGGCCTCGCCGCGCGCGCTGAGTTCGGACTCGGCTCCGCTGAACAGGTGGCGCACATGGGTCGCGGTGGCCGGCGCGGCGATGGTCACCAGCGCATCGACCTTGGGTAACCGATGGGCGGCCACCAGAATGGCCGCGCCGCCCAGGCTGTGCCCGATCAGCAGACGCGGCGCCGCGTAGTCCCGCCCCAGCATCTCCGCCGCGGCAAGTAGATCGGCCACATTGGACGAGAAACTGGTGTTGGCAAAGTCGCCATCGCTGTTACCCAGCCCGGTGAAATCAAACCGCAGCACTGCGATGCCCCGGGCCGCCAGCGCGCGACTAATGCGGCTTGCGGCGGCAATATCCTTACCGCAGGTAAAGCAGTGCGCGAACAGCGCATAGGCCAAAGTGCTAGTGCCAGCTGACGGCGTCTCGAGCAAACCGGCCAGGAGCTCGCCGCGTTGATTGGGAAATTCGAGCCGAATGCGGGCCATGCGAAAACGCTTATCCCTGGTTCGTTGAATGCACTGACTGTCGCATTATTGCAGCATGGGTGGCTAAACTGGTAGCTCGGCTGGTAGCTAGGCTGGCGGCTGGGCACCCAAGACTGCCTGGCGCTCGCGTTCATGCAGCTGCAGCTCCCACATGGCGGCATAGGCGCCGCCGGCGTCGAGCAGCCCGTGGTGATCGCCCTGCTCAATGATACGCCCACCGTCCATCACCAGAATGCGATCAGCATCGACAATGGTCGAGAGCCGATGGGCGATGACCAGGGTGCTGTGATTCTCGGCGACTTCGGCCAGCGTTTGCTGAATGGCCTGCTCGGTGCGGCTGTCGAGTGATGAGGTTGCCTCGTCGAAAATCAGGATGCGCGGGCGCTTGAGAATGGCGCGGGCGATGGCGACGCGCTGCTTCTCCCCACCGGAGAGCTTGAGCCCGCGCTCGCCGACGACCGTCTGCCAGCCATTCGGCAGACTCTCGATGAAGGCACGGATGTGGGCCAGCTCGGCGGCGCGCTCGATCTCCTCGCGGGTGGCTTGCGGGCGACCATAGTTCAGATTGTACAAAATACTGTCATTGAACAGCACCGTATCCTGGGGCACGATACCAATGGCCGCGCGCAGGCTCTGCTGGGTGACCTCACGGACATCCTGCCCGTCGACCAGGATGCGCCCGTCTGTCACCTCATAAAAGCGGCACAGCAGCCGCGCAAGGGTCGACTTGCCGGCGCCGCTGTGCCCAACCACGGCGACCTTCTCGCCCGGGGCGATGGTGAAATCCACCGCACGCAAAATCGGCCGCTCCCGCTGATAATCGAAGCTCACCTGCTCAAAGCGCACGCCACCGGCGCTCAGCCTCAGCGACTGAGCGCTCGGGGCATCCTGCACCTCCGGCACGCGCGCGAGCAGCTTGACCACCAAATCCATGTCGGCCAGGGCGTATTTGATCTGCCGATAGACGATACCGAGAAAGCCGAGCGGAATGAACAACTGCAGCATCAGCGCATTGACCAGCACCAGATCGCCGATGCTCATGCGCCCGGAGACCACGCCCTGGGCGGCGAAGAACATGATCCCCGTCACCCCGAGCGCGATAATGCTGCCCTGGCCAAAGTTCAGCAGCGACATGGAGCTCTGGCTTTTCACCGCATAGTCTTCCCACTCCGACAGGGTGCCGTCGTAGCGCTCCAACTCCATGCGCTCGTTGCCGAAATACTTGACGGTCTCGTAGTTCAGCAGGCTGTCGAACGCTTGGGAATTGGCATGGGAATCGAGCCTGTTCATCTGGTGGCGATAGTCCATGCGCCATTCGGTGATCGCAAAGGTGAAGGCCACGTAGACCAGCACGGTGCCAAAAGTTACCAGGGTGAACACCAGCTCGTATTTGGTCAGCAGCACAGCGGCGACCAAGGAGAATTCCACCAGCACCGGGATGACGCTGAAGACCATGTAGTTCAGAATGGTCGACACCGAGCGGGTGCCTCGCTCCAGGTCGCGGCTGATGGCGCCGCTCTGGCGCTCGAGGTGATAGCGCAGCGACAAACGGTGCAGGTGCTCCAGCACCCGGGTCGAAAGCCGACGCATGGCTCGAAAGCGCACCCGCGCGAAGACCACATCGCGCAGCTCATTGAACAGGGCGCTCGAGAGCTTGAGCGACCCATAAAGCAGCAGCAGGCTGACCGGCAACACCAGCAGTTGCGCCTGCGGCCCCTCGAAGGCATCGACGATGTCCTTGAACACCATGGGCACGCCGACATTGGCGAACTTCGCCAGCACCAACGCGCCCAGCGCCAGCAGCGCGCGCCCACGAAACTCCAACAGATAGGGCAGCATCTGGCGCAGGTTCTGCCAGTCGCGGCGGTCGCCGTGGATGCGTTCGGTAGCCATGATTCGTCCCGGACCTAACATGAGCGATTGAGTCTCAACGGTAGTGGTCCCATCTCAAGGGACTTTAAACGGGCATGCTTTGGCTGAACGGGCTTTGGAGAATGGACGCCATCATGATGGACCCCCTATGAAATATCTGGTCCTGGCAGACTCCGCAGTGCAAAGCAGCCGCCCAGAAGTGGATCAACGATGCGCGAACAGGGGGCAACAGCGATGTCGGACATGGATATGGGAATGGACAACGGTGGCTGCGCCCTGCAGGAGCCATTTGCCCTGCAAGTCCTGGGCCCGGACATGGAGCCGGAATTCCCGGATCGCTGCGTGGTGGTCATCGAGCCCGTCAATCGGGCCGAGGATGGTATGTATGTCTTTGTCGAGGTCGAAGGCGTGCGTTGGTTAAGGCAATACAAACGCGACCCACAGGGCCAACAATGGCTTGTCGCCCTGGACCCAAATTTCCCCGCTATCGCACTCGACGGACTGCAGTGGCAAGTGCTCGGCGTGGTGATTCAGCGCAACATCCGGCGCAAGGTCAAGCATTATGAGTATGACCAGGGAAATCACGACAAGGACGCCGCACCAGAGCTAGGTGGTGATCCTGCACCCTCGCCCGCCTCGCCCCTCATTACCGACCTGACTGGGACCTGACCGGGACTTAAGACGCGCGCGCACCCAGACGGCTTGCAAAGGCCCGCGCTGAAATATGGAAGCAAAAACTGCTGCCGGACAGCGCCCGGACGCACTATGGAATGCCTCTAGGGCGTTCGGGCGACCCGCCTCGCGGCGAGCCGCCCGTGCCTGACGCCGGATTCAGTTACCGGTATGGATACTGGCGCGGAGGCATGGGGACGTTCTGCTGCATCCATCCGGGCATGACCGGGCGCTGCGGCATCCGCGGGCGCATCGGCGGTTGCGCCTGATGGGCCGGGGCTGGAGTTGGGGCCTGAGCAGGGGCGGCAGGTGCTGCCTGCTTGGGTGCGCTCGGCGCTGGCGCTTTAGCCGCTGGTGCAGGCTTAGCGACCGGTGCGGGCTTGGCTGCCGGTGCAGGCTTAGCCGCTGGCGCCGGTGCCGGCTTTGGAGCTGCGGCCCGAGCAGTCTGCCCTGGCTTCGGCGCAAATGGCTTGGCCGGCTCTGGCGCGGCCGCCGGTTTGGGCGCGGAGCTTGGTGATTTGGACGCCGCAGCGGCGCTTGCGGCAGCGGCAGATCCGGCTGCGGCCTTGTCGCCGGCGCCAGCTTGCGCGTCCCCACCCTCGCTTGCGCTAGGCGCTGAGCTGCTTGAGGGGCTAGCAGACGCGCTGGTCGACCCGCTGGTCGATCCACTGGCGGAGGCAGCAGCATCCGAGCCCTCCTCAGGAGCCGCTTCTGCCACCACGACCCGACCGATGGGGCTTAGGCGCTGATCGACGGATTCCTCGCTATGGTGGCCGGCACTTTGGTGCGGACCATAGGGGTCGCCGAGCATGAAAATAGAACCGAATATCAACGCGAGGGCGGCGCTAACAGTCGCAACCTTGTTGACGCCAAGGGTTGCTAACATGCCTCCGGACTTTTTTGTGGTTTGATCTGCGTCCACGGACTTACTCATTCATATCTCCTGTTGTTCCGTTGCACAGTGGCGAGAAATTATTAGGGTCAATTGGTGCGCTAATTGATCAAAGTTGGGTCACCGGTGTCAATCAGGGAAGCTGGCCCAGTGATGCCTGACCCACTGATGCTGGACCCAGTCCTGCTGGACCCGTTCACGCTGGGCCCAGCGGTGCATGGCCAAACAGCCATTGGTGCACCCAGAACAGGAACAGCACATAGACCACCACGCCGGCGATCACGGCAATCCAGTCGTTCCTGCTGCTTCCAACCGGGCTCCCAAGGGCTCCCGCCGGTGCGGAATCTGCTCCCTGGGGACGGCGCTTGAGCGAAATGCGGTCAGCAACTGCCCAGGCAAGAAAACTGCCGAATAAAAGCACATCGGCCAGGGACCCATTCGCGAGAAGATGCGCGAAGGCCCAGATCTTGACCGCTGCCAGCATCGGATGCTTGGTAGCGCGCTGGATGCGCCCAGGCAAATAAGTCGCGAACAGCAGCGGAAAAACCGGCAGCATCAACAGCAGCACCAGGTGACGCAACCAGGTCGGCGGCTGATACAAGACAATCGGATCGATACTCGCGCGGGCATCGCCATACCCCTGAACGATCAGCCACAGACCGAGCACCGACAAGAGCGCATAGCCCAGCTTCCACGCCGGCTCCCCCAGACGATCAATGGTGCGGGAGCGCCAGGCTGGACGCACCATGGCGAAGGAATGCGTTCCCAGAAACAACAGCAGGCCGGCGATCAGTTGAAGCATGGCAATCGAGGCAGCAAACACTCGTGAGGCGATAAAATTGTTGCGGCAGTGAGATTGGTTCGATCAGGCAAATGGCAAGCGCTCGCACCGGGGCTAGAACGTGCACTTTCAGCCCGTCATTCTAACCCATCCAATCCGTTCATGTGCGGCGGCATTCAGGCGTCAGAGTTGGTTGGACCCTGGGACTGCATCCTTTCCGGCGGCCAGGCACAGAGCACGGCCTGCACCAGGGTTGCGAGCGGAATTGCAAAGAAAACACCCCAAAAACCCCAGATCCCGCCGAACACCAGGATGGCCACAATGATGGCGACCGGATGCAGATCAACAACCTCGGAAAATAGCAGTGGAACCAGCACGTTGCCGTCAATCGCCTGAATGACCAGGTACACGCTCAACAGCCACAGCAACTGCGGCGCCCATCCCCACTGAAACCAGGCGATCAGCACCACCGGTATGGTAACGACCGACGCCCCGATGTAGGGCACGATGACCGACACCCCAACCAGCACCGCCAGCAGCAGCGCGTAATTGAGCCCGAAGGCCCAAAAAGCCGCGAAGCTGACGGCCCAGACGATCAGAATCTCCCATACCTTGCCACGCACATAGTTGTAGATCTGGCGGTCCACCTCGCGCCAGACGGTGCTGGCGACACCACGATGCTTGGGAAGATAGCGTTTGAACCAGCTGAGGATCAGATCTTTGTCCTTGAGGAAAAAGAACACCAACAGCGGCATCAAAATGACGTAGACGATGACTGTGATCACGCCCACCACGGATGACATCGACAGCGACAGTAACTTCTGGCCGAAGTAACCGATCTCGTTGCGGATGGCGGTGATCAGCGCGCGAATCTGCTCGCTGGTGATCAACTCGGGGTAGCGCTCCGGCAGCCGCATCAGTGCCTGTTGCCACATGGTCAGCATGCCCGGCAGTTGCTGCAGCAGGTCGGTGGCCTGACGCCACAGCAACGGCATTACCAGCAACAAAAGCGATGCCAGAAACAGCATAAAAACCAGCAGCACCATCAGCGAACCGATCAGCCGCGGCCAGCCCCTGCGCTCGAGAAACCCCACCATGCCCTCAAGCAAATAGGCGATCACAATGCTCGCCAGCACGGGCGTGAGCATGTTGCCGAGGGTGACCACAACCACCAGAAGCGACAACAGGAAAAACGCCAGAAAAAGAATCTGGGGATCGGAGAAGTTGCGGCGGAACCAGTTGCTGAGGACTTGCATGGGCGGGGGTCTCAAGCGCGCTCGCGCGCATGGCGCGCGAACAGATCCTCGAGCTCGTCGATCACCTCGCCGGCCGGGCGCCCCTGTAACATATGTGACGACGTCAGCAATGAGACTTCATTGAGTAGCTCGCTGGCATCGAGCTGGGGATAATTGCGCCGCAGGCGCTTGATCGCGGCGATGACGCTTTCCTGCGCTGGTCGTGGCTCGTGCGCAGCCACTTCGCTCTGGCCAGTGGCACTCTCGCGCGCGGACTTGGCAGACGTGCGCCGCTTAACGAGAAATTCCGCAAAAGACTCCAGGGTCTCGCGCTCTGAGGCGTCAAGCGCGCGAAAATGCTTGATCAAACGCCTCTCGCGGGCGTCTTTACGATCGGGGACTAACATCAGAGACCCGCTGATCCAGCCGCTCGATCGGCGCCGGACGCAAGTGCGCCAGATGCCAGATCGAAGACAACTGGATCTCTAGGGGCTTGATATGGGGCAAGGTAGAGGGGCTAGATATACAGGCAGATGTCGCTCTCGCCAGCAAACTCAAAGAAAGCGGCCGCGCCGGCATAGTCAACGCCGTCGATGAAGGCGCTCGTGTCCATGTCGAACAGGTCCACTGTCATCTGGCAGGCGATCAACCTGACCTCTGCCTCCTGGCACAGATCGCGCAATTCCTCGACACTGGCCACGCCCTTGTCCTTCATTTTCTTCTTCATCATGGCGGTCATCATCGCCTGCATGCCGGGCAGGGTCATGCCGAGAATCGGGAACCACTTATCCATCCCCATCGGCATCGGCATGCCCGGATTACCGAGCGGTGTGACCTCAAGCGAGAGCTTCTTTTTCAGCAACTGCAGGCCGTAGAAGGTGAAAAACACCTGTACCTCATACCCCAGGGCGGAGGCGGTGGATGCCAGGATGAAGGGCGGATAGGCCCAGTCGAGTGAGCCCTTGGTGGCGATGATCGCGAGTTTCTTTTGTTCCATCGGTTCCTCTCAAGCGGTTCCTGATCAGTCGGTTCCTGTCAATGGGTTCATCGCAGTCGGCTCGCCTCCTCTGGATGCAAGGGCATGCCAGGGATGTCGGCCGCTGCATGGAGTGCGCTCGGCGTAACGCGCGTGGCGCTCGTTCAGATTCCGGCGCCCCTCGGGACGCGCCGCTTAAAGTCAGGATTTCTTGATGAGAAACAGAAACTTACCGCCCTCTTCTTGAGAATCCATCAGCTCGTTACCGGTCTGTTTGGCGAAGGCGTCGAAGTCCTTGACGGAGCCTGGGTCCGTGGCGATGACGTGCAGCACCTGGCCCGACTCCATGCCAGCAAGGGTTTTTTTCGCGCGCAGAATCGGCAGTGGGCAATTGAGTCCGCTCGCGTCCAGTTCTTGATCAAAATCGGCCATCTTCAACCTCCGAGATTGTGGCCAACCCCCGAGCCCGGCCCGGGGATTGAGTTTAGTATTTAACAAAACGCAAAGATGCTGATTTATATGCGAAGCGGGCGCAAAACGCAAGTCGCGAGACCCGCGTGCGGGTCTTGCAGGCACGTCAAAAACAAACCCAGTCAGGCGCTTGCACGCAAAAAACCGAGTCCTTTAGTGCGCCATCGTGAGGCGCGCTGCTTAGCATTAGCCGAGTCAATCGGATCTCGCGAGGGTCCCGATCTCGAACCCTTGCCGCGCCCAGTCGATGATGCCGCCACGCAGGTTGATGGCGTTTTCAAAGCCCTGCCCGATCAAAAACTGGCAGGCGTGGTAGGAGCGCGCGCCACTGCGACAGTAGATCACCAGATCGCGATCGCGCGGCAACTCCGCATGGCGCAGTGGCAAAAGATGCATCGGCAGATGGGTCGCGTCCGGAATAATGCCCTGCGCCACCTCCTCCGGCGTGCGAATATCCACTAGCACCAAGTCGTTGGACGACTCAAGACGCGTCTTGAGGGAATCGGAATCGATTTCTTGAACCACTGTTTCTCCTACCCGTCGAGCTCAATTCTTCGTACTATTGTTGTAGCTTGCCAGCCACAGCTCAAGCGGCCGGTGTCTTTCGGGGTCTCTCAGCGCTCCGGTTCCGGGTCGTGAATACCGGTTCATGAGTCCCAAGTGTCATTCCCTCCATCGGCCAAGTTTCTCTAGCATTGCACCTCACCAAGCAACAACCACCCGCATCCAGTCAGTACCCAAACCCGCACCCGATATGGAACAACTGCCCATTTTTCTTGATGTCAAAACCCGCCCCTGCCTGGTGGTCGGCGGCGGTCGCGTGGCACTGCGCAAGCTTGGCCACCTGCTAAACGCAGCCGCCAGCGTGCGCGTGATCGCGCTTGAAGTGGTCGACGAAATTCAGGCTCTGGCGGATGCGGGGGACATTCAGCTCGACAGACGCTCTTTTTACGCCGGCGACCTTGATGGCGTGGCAGTGGTGATCGCCGCCACCGACAGCCGGGAGCTGAACCGCCAGATTGCCGAGCAGGCCAAGGCACGCCAGCTGTTGGTTAATGTGGCCGACCAGCCCGACGACTGCAATTTTCTGATGCCTGCCATCATCGACCGCTCACCAGTGGTGGTCGCAGTCTCCACCGGCAGTGCTTCCCCAGTGCTGGCGCGCATGATCCGCGCGCGGCTCGAATCCCTGGTGCCGGCCGGCTATGGGCGCCTCGCCGAGCTCTGCGCGCGTTATCGCAACCGGGTCAAGGAGCACTTTGGCGAGCAGCGCGACCGACGCCGGTTCTGGGACCGGGTGCTTCAGGGTGGGGTGGCGGAGCGTGTGTTCTCGGGTCACATGGATGAGGCCGATCAAGCCATGGAACGCGAGTTTGCCATCGGCGCGAGAGACTCTGGCATGGGCGAGGTCTACCTGGTGGGTGCCGGCCCCGGCGACCCCGATCTGCTCACATTTCGCGCGCTGCGCCTGCTCCAGCAAGCCGATGTCGTGGTCTACGACAGATTGGTCGCCAAGCCAATCCTTGCCATGGCGCGACGCGACGCCCACCATATCTACGTTGGCAAGCAACGCAACCACCATGCCATGCGCCAGGAGGAGATCAACGCCTTGCTGGCAAAACTGGCACGCGAAGGACATCGGGTACTGCGCCTGAAAGGCGGCGACCCCTTCATCTTTGGCCGCGGCGGCGAGGAGATCGACACACTCGCGGCTCAGGGCGTGCCCTTTCAAGTCGTTCCCGGCATCACCGCCGCATCCGGCTGCGCCAGCTATGCTGGCATTCCACTCACGCACCGCGATCATGCGCAATCAGTCACCTTTGTGACCGGGCACCTAAAGGATGGCAGCATCGATCTCAATTGGCCACAGCTTGCGCAACCGCGTCAGACAATCGTGTTCTATATGGGACTGGTAGGGCTGCCCGTCATTGTCGCCAAGCTGGTCGAGCATGGCGTCTCGCCTGAGATGCCGGTGGCACTGGTGCAGCAAGGCACCACTCACATGCAAAAGGTGTATGTCGGCACCCTGGCCAACATTCTCAGCAAGGTCGAGCAGGACCCGCCCGAGCCGCCAACCCTGGTGATTGTCGGCGAAGTGGTTGAGCTGCGCGAACAATTGGCCTGGTTCGACGCGACGCCCGATCCCGAGCGCGGCGCCACCACACCGATTCTGCCGGACGACTGAGTTGCACCGGCCCGCCGTTAGTTTCGCCGTTAGTGTCTGGCTAGCCACGCTTCTGAGTCTTTCCGTCACACCGGCGGTCGCGGGCAACGATCTCGAGCTGCATGTCGGTATCGCCCGCGAGTCCTCCCTGCCAATGGCAACCGCCAACAATGGCGTACTCATCGGCTTGGCTGTCGATCTCTCCCGCCTGCTAACGGAGCAGTTGGGCATGGAGCTCAGACTGAGTGAATTACCGGAACGCGACCTGATCCCGGCACTCAAGGGGGGGCGCATCGATGTAATGCTCAGCACCCTGCCCGAGCCAGAACTGCGGGCTCTGCGACTGCTGCCAAGTCAACCGCTGTTGCAGACCGGTCAGCTGGCGCTGATTCAAGAGAAAGACATGGACCGCTACCCGCGCCAGGTTGACGTGCTCTCAACTAGCGGAAAGGTCGGCTACGAGCGTGGAACCACCGCCGCCCGCGTGGTGCATCAACGCATACCACAGGCCGAGCGCATCCCCTTCCCAGATGCTTGGCAGGCGCTGTCGGCGCTCAAGCGCGGGGAAATCGACCTGCTGGTGCTCGATGCGCTGCGCGCCTGGAATCTGCTCGCGGACCCGGCGGAGTCCAAGCTCACGGCCCTGCTTGATCCGCTGCTCAGCGAGCGTCTGGTGTGGGCCGTGCGGGAGAAGGATGTCCATCTGCTCGCCCGCATCAATACCGCCATCGCCCAATGGCAGTCGGACGGCACCCTCGCCCGCCAGATCGGCCGGTGGATTCCACTGCGGATTGAAGCGACCCGCTGAAAGCCACCGACGATCGGAGTCAGTCGCCAGCCCAGTTATCCGCCCAAGTGACCCGCCCAAAGTTGTTCGGCAGTCTCCGCCTGCTGGGGTTGCCAACGTCCATCCGGCACGCGCCGGGCCTGGCTCAGGTCGCGAGCGTACCGATAACACCAGGCTAGCACCTCGCCACCTGCGCGAGATCTCGCCCGCAGCAGCACCCGGTGGTAATGCGAGTCTGCGCCGTAACCGACGAAATCCTCGGCGGCGTCCGTGCGCTCTAGCACAGAGGCTGGCGCGGTGAAACGCAGTAGTTCGCCGCTGACGCGCTCATGCGGCGCCTGCGCGGGCTGCCAGGCAGGGTATGCTCCAAGGTCGTAAACGCGTCCTGGCGCGGTTGCTGGCTCGCGCCGGCATTGACCGTCGAGAAAGCGGCCAAATACGTAGCCGGACTGCAACAGGCCATAGACAAACAGGTGTTGCACCAGCGGTGCAGGCACATCGCCCGCTGCGGCTTGCTTATGTGCCTCGCCCGTTAGATCCCATTGCGCCAGCGCATCCCGCACCAGCGCCAGGTATTCAGATGTCGGCGGCACAAAGTCTGATTCCCGCCGTTCTGGTACGACTTGATAGGTAAACGCTGAGCACACCCCGCCGTCTTCCGTCAGCAGAGCGATCGGCGTGCGCTGGTAATACCCAGGCGCGCCTTCCTTGCGATCGAGCAGCTCCCAGCCGGGTTCGCTCACCTGAAAGAGCATCCCCGGCGTAACCTGTCCCAGATCCCCCACGACATCTAGCGCGCCACCCTCGCGCGACACGGAATAATAGTGATAGACCGGACGATGGTCCGGCAGCCAGGCCGGTCCAAGGGGCGTCAACGGATCATCGGCTTGGCCATGGCGCCGACAAAATTTTCGCCAATCGGCACGGTGCAGGTTTGAGCCGTAGGCGAAATACAGCATCGCCTGATTACTGCTCATCATCACCGCTCAAATCTTGCCTTCCAGCCATTGCTGACATTTCCGTTCGATAGCAATTCGTCCTGGCGCTTGGCTGTCGATTGCTGGGCACCGGTCTGCACGGGGGGATTAGACGTCGAGCCTGCAGCCCGCTCTGCGATCGCCGCGCGGGAGGCCAGCGAGGCGGTGGCCCTGCTTGCGCAGTCCGCCGGCGGGGAAAAGTCCCGGCAGCCAGCGCGGCTGGCCACAGGCGCGCGGCCAGCAGGCACGAAAATGCAGAATGGTGTCCAGGTCGGCGCAGCTCACCGGAACACTGTGCTCGGTGACATAATCACGCAGGTAGCGAATGACCGCCCAGTGCCGCGGGGTGAGCCTCAAGCCTTCCTGCTCGGCGACCGCGCAGGCGTAATCCTCAGACCAATCCGCAGGGTTGCGCAGATAGCCTTGTTCGTCGGTGGGCACCACCCGACCTCTGACAGCGACGCCGGCAGGGGCAGCCTTGCGCTGGATTGGATGTTGGGATGGCTTTGGGAATGACTGCTGGCGCCTCGAGGAAGCGTTACCAGGCATGGCGAACCTCCGTATCCGATGGTCCAGATCGATGTCTTGCGAACGCTGAATCATCCGGCTAAGAACAGATGACGAATAATGCGTTATGAACGATCAGCTCAGGGCGAACCGGGGAGACATCCTTAACTTTTCATCCAGCCGCCGCGTGTTTCGTTCCTGATCGCGAACCACAAGTTTACCCCTCGTAGCAAAGGAAACAAGCCTTGATCTGTCCGGACCGTGACCTTCATCGCATTTGATTGATAGATCAGGTCCCGACTTCGGCATGCAACTGCGGACCTCCCGACTCACTTTAGGAATTGATCAAGACCGCAGTTTGGGCTTCGCGATGATTCAGGTATGCTGACAACAAACAACTGGAGCCCTCGGAGCCCTTTCATGTGCCTCGCAATTCCCGCCCAGGTGCTGGACATCGACAGCGCCACAGACATGGCCAGCGTCTCACTCGATGGCGTGCGCAAGGACATCTCCCTCGCCTTGGTCGAAAATGTCCAGATTGGCGACTATGTGCTCGTCCACGTCGGCTATGCGCTCAACCGCATCAGCCCCGAGGAGGCCGAAGAAACCCTGCGGCTTATGCGAAGCTTTAGCGAATTCACCGAGAACCCGCCCGGCCAGCCAGCTACCAGCCGAGCAACCGCAGCAATAGCTGCCGAAACAACCACTGGGGAAACCGACGGACCCCAACGATGAAATTCGTCGACGAATACCGCGACAGCGGCCTTGCCCGCGATCTCGCCCGCGCCATCCGCGACGAGATCAGTGAAGATCGCGACTACCGGCTAATGGAATTCTGCGGCGGCCATACCCACGCCATTTTCCGCTATGGCGTGCAGGACCTGATGCCCGAGAACCTGCGCTTCGTCCATGGACCCGGCTGCCCCGTCTGCGTGCTCCCCATGGCGCGCATCGACCAGGCCATCGCCATGGCCACCGAGCACCAGGTAACCCTCTGCACCTACGGCGACCTGATGCGGGTGCCCGCCAGCGAGCGCCAAAGCCTGCTCAAGGCCAAGGCCGCCGGCGCCGACATCCGCATGGTCTACTCCACTCAAGACGCACTCCGCCTAGCCCGAGAAGATGCCGCACGCCAGGTGGTTTTCTTCGCCATCGGCTTCGAAACCACCACGCCGCCCACCGCGGTCGCCTTAAAGGCCGCCCGCGCCGAAGGACTCCGCAATTTTTCGGTCTTCTGCAACCATGTGCTCACCCCGCCCGCACTGCGCGCTATTCTGGGCAGCGGCAGCGGCAACGGCCAAGGTGGCGACGCCGGCAGTACTTACAGTGGCAACGGCAGTGACGATGAAAGAGTCCAGATCGACGGCATCCTCGGCCCTTCCCATGTCAGCACGGTGATCGGCAGCGACGCCTATGCCTTCGTCGCCAAGGATCACGGCATCCCGCTGGTCATCGCCGGCTTCGAACCGCTCGACGTAATGCAAAGCGCGCTCATGCTGGTGCGCTTGATCAACCAGGGGAAAAGCGATCTGCAAAACCAGTACAGCCGCGCCGTCAGCCCAGAGGGCAACACCAAAGCCCAAGCCCTGATGCGTGAGACCCTGGCCCCGCGCGACACCTTCGAGTGGCGCGGTCTCGGTTGGCTACCCAACAGCGCTCTGCGGGTCGCCGATGCCTATGCCGACTGGGACGCCGAGCGACGCTTCCCGGTCACGGCCGGTCCAAGCCGCGAGATCAAAGGCTGCGAATGCCCCAAGGTCCTGCGGGGACTGATGGAACCGACCGACTGCAAGCTGTTCGGCACCGTCTGTTCACCAGAAAACCCCATGGGCGCCTGCATGGTCTCCTCCGAAGGCGCCTGCGCCGCCTACTGGAGCTATGGCCGCTCGCGCCAGCCAAGTAGACCGATATCCCAACCATGACTGACTCCGCCGCACTACACAGAGGCTTCAGCAGCCGGCTCGACTTGCGCACCGGCCGGGTCGATCTCAGCCACGGCGGCGGCGGGCGCGCCATGGCGCAGCTCATCACAGAGCTCTTTCACCGCCATCTGGATAACGATCTGCTGCGCCAGGGCAACGACCAGGCCCTGTTCGGTCCGCTCAGCGGCCGGCTGGTCATGAGCACCGACGGCCATGTCATTTCCCCGCTCTTTTTCAACGGCGGCAACATTGGCAGCCTGGCGGTGCATGGCACCATCAACGATGTCGCCATGGCCGGCGCCCGACCGCTCTATCTGGCCGCTGGTTTCATTCTTGAGGAAGGCCTGCCGCTGGCTGACCTTGAGCGCATCGTCATCGCCATGGCCGAGGCTGCCACAGCCGCCGGCGTGCCCATCGTTACCGGCGACACCAAAGTAGTCGAGCGCGGCAAGGCCGACGGCTGCTTTATCACCACCACAGGCATCGGCGAGGTGCCGGATGGCATTGAGATATCAGGCGACCGCGCCCAGCCCGGCGATGCGGTGCTGGTCAGCGGCACCCTAGGCGACCATGGCGTTGCGATCATGTCGCAGCGCGAGAATCTGGGCTTCGGCACCGAGCTTGCCTCCGACAGCGCTGCCCTGCATGGATTGGTCGCGGACATGATCGCCGCCGTTGAGGACATCCACTGCCTGCGCGACCCAACCCGCGGCGGCCTGGCCGCGACCCTGAACGAGCTCGCCGTCCAGTCAGGCGTCGGCATGCTAATCCGCGAGGCGGACATTCCGCTCAAGCCCGAAGTGCGCGGCGCCTGCGAGCTGCTCGGCCTCGACCCGCTGCACATCGCTAACGAGGGCAAGCTGATCGCCATCTGCCCCGCCGAGCATGCCGACTCCCTGCTGAAGGCCATGCACGGCCACCCGCTAGGCCGCGATGCCGCCATCATCGGCGCGGTGACCGAAGATGCTGATCAACTGATCGAGCTGGAAACGCCCTTTGGCGGCCGCCGCCTGCTCGACTGGCTGACCGGCGAGCAATTGCCTCGCATCTGCTAACAAGGCATAGCTCAACCACCTGCTTTGGCTACCGAAAACCAAGTAGCAAGCGCGTCAGGTGACTGATACCGCCCAGATAACCAGCACCCCGAGCGTCACGCTCAGCGTCCAGGGCGCGATGCGCCGACTGGTTAGCAGGCCTGGGACCGCGGCCAGCACATCCATCAGCCAGGCGACTAGGGGCTGCAGCTTTGGCATGCGCAAGCCATCAACGCGGTCCCTGGGCTTTGGTTGAATCAAAGCCCGGCCGGCTCGCGAGCTTTCGACAACCCGCCAAAAGCCGGCGCTAGCGCCCTGCCCCTGCGCACGCCCCTGGCGCCACACCCACCAGAGCACGGCCAGGGCCGGCACCAGCACCAGCAGTTGCCCAAAGGTTAGCCACAACATATCGAAGCGGCCGTCGACACCGCCCAGAGTCCAGTTGAGCGCCGGCACGCCGATCGCCTGCTGCATGGCGGCGACCCAGCCCATGGCGGGCCCGGGCACAATACCCGCGAGCAGGGTCAGACTGCTCAGCCCCAGCACGGGCGCCATAATCCCATAAGGCCGTCCGTGGCAGCCGGGCACCGGGGAGGCGCGCATGATGGCAGCCAAACGCATGAGTGCGAGCAGCGCGAGCAGACTGCCGATCAGGGCCAGCAACAGCATGGGCCAGCGTCCCCAGCCCAGCATTGGCGCTGTCCAGATCGCATCGTAGAGCACCCACTTGGAGACGAAGCCGAGCGTCGGCGGCAGCCCCACCACACTGGCCCCGGCAAGCAGCGCCGCGCCCAGCGCCAGCCGGCGCAAGCCAACCTCAACACGATTGGTTGCCGTCATGATGGGAGTGGCGACCAGGCAGAGCCCGGCCAAAACCGCCTCAGCCAAGCCAAGACTGAACAGCTGCAACAAGCCACTGGCGGTGCCGAAAACGCCGCCTACCATCAAAGCCAAGAGCACGAAACCGGTCTGGCTCAGCGCCAGCCAGCCCAGCACGGCATCCGCCCGCGTCTGTCGCCAGGCCCGCCAGCCGGCGTAAAGCACCAGGGCCAGCGCCATCCAACACAGCGCCCCACGCGGATTGAGCCAGCCGCCGCTCTGCGCCAAGCCCATCGGTGTCAGCCAGTCCACGCCGATCATTCGCGACAGCATCAACAAGAGCGCGAAAAACCCGATCCGCGCCGCGATGCCATGCCAGAACACCGCTACCGGCGGACGACCAGATTCAGCCTGCCAGGCAAACAGCGGCAAGGCTCCCAGTCTCAGCCCCAGCGCGACCAGCAACAGCACGCCCAATAGCGACTCTTGAACCAGCCCCAGCGCCGGCAGAAAGGCGCTGACCCGCTCGAAGTCGAACGAGCCGGCGGCGCGAAACAGCAGCACCAGCGCGCCGAGCAAAAACATACCCCCGGCAAAAGAGTAAGCGGCATAGCGGATCGCCGTGCTCAGCACCAAACCGCCGCCAAGCCCGAGCAACAGGAACAGCGCCCAGACTGTCAGCTCCCAGCTCATGTAAAGCGCGAGCAGATTGCCGCTGCCAAAAAGGCACAGACTGCTCAGCACCGAGAGGGCCAGCGCGACATGAAACAAATGCCAGATACCGGGTCCGGCGCCGGTCATAGCAGCCGCTGGGGAACCGGTTCCTTGGACCAAAGCCCGTCGCCGCGGGCCAGGGAGCCCCAGCGCAAAAAGGCTGCACACGAAGGCCGCACCGATGGTGAGCATCGCGAAGAACCAAGACAGGCTGTCATAGCGCCAGATGACGGGCTGGCGCAGCACCCGCAACACCAGGGACGCAACCAGCGGTTTTCCGGTAAGCAAATCTGTATGCGCCAATGCCCAGAATTGCACTCCATAACCAACCGCGAACAAAGGCGTGAACAGGCGCCAGCGCCCAAGCGCCAGCGCAAGCAGCAAGGTCACGAGACTTGCCAGAAACATCAAGTCCAGCGGCGACAGCGCTTGCCACGACCAAGTGCGGATCACCACCGCAATGGGCGCCGTGGGCCAGGGCAGGTTGAGGATTGACGCCGTCATGCAATCGCCTCCGGACTCACGCAATCTCGAACTCCGACTGCGCCCTTTGCTGGCGTGGCCCTCTGGTCAAGCGCCGCAAGCTGCGGGCCGGCTGCGAGCGGCCGCTGCGGCCGTGGTATCACCAATTGGTTCAGGTGCTCGGCCACGGGCACAACAGCCAGGGTCACAATCAGCAGCAGCGACGCCACCAGCAACAAATAGGCCCGCGCCAGGCGGCCTGGCACCAGCAAACGCGGCAATAGGTCGGCGCGCAAAGGGGGAGCCTGGCCAGCAGAGTTAGGCTGCTCAGTTGACGCCAACTCATCCTGAGGTCGCACATAGAGCTCACGGATCAGCCGCAGCCAGGCCGCAGCCTCCACCGCCGCGGCCAACAGAACAGCAAAGAGCGCCACCATCACCAAGCTGCCCTCTTGTTCGGCAAGACTCAGCACCAGCATCAGCTTTGCCCAAAAGCCCGGCAGAGGCGGCACGCCCACCATGGATGCAGCTAGCAGCAGCAAAACTGCGGAGGTCAACGGCAGGCGCCAGCCAATGCCGGCTAGGTCTGCGATACGACCACGCCAGCGATGCGCGAGAACGAAAAGCGCCGAATGGATCAGCAGGAAATGCAGCAGCAACGCCAGCGCCGAAAACACACCGGCCGGTCCAGGCAAGGAGAATCCAATTGCCATGGAACCGATGGCAGCCAGGCTGAGCGACACCAGAAAAGCTGGAAACTCAAGCGCACGCCACATGCCGAAAGCACCAGCAAGCACCGACAGCATGCCGAGCGCCATCAGCACATCGGCGTCGGGTCTCGGCATGTCCCCCAACCACAGCAATCTGGCCAGGCTCGCCAGGGCAAGCGCCGGCAAGGCGCCGGTCATCACGGCCAGCAACCGTGGCTGAGCGGCCCGCGCCGCGCCCGCGACCCAGGCATTCAGCGGGAACAGGCCGATTTTCACGCCAAAGCCAAGGACCACAAGTCCATATCCCAGTCGACTCGCCATGCCCCAGCCCGCATCCGCAGCCGCCTGCAGCTCGCCTGGCGCCAGCGAATCGACAGACACCATCGCCAGCCCCAGACCAAAGACCGCGATTGCAGAGCCCAAAGCGCCCCAACGCAAGAAGCCGACAACTGCGGTCAGCGAGCGCAGCGTGCCCCCAAACAGCAGCAGCACCGCGGCTGACATCGCGCTCAACTCCAGAAACAGCCAGCTTGTGAGCAGATCCCCGGCGAACGCGAGCCCGGTCAGCCCGCCCGCCAGCAGCAGCATGGCCGTATCCTGACGCGCCGGGTCGGGATGATCCTCGCCGCGCGTCCAGCTCAGCAACACTAGCACGGTACCCGCGAGAGCAAGCACCAACGCGAGGCCATCCACTCTGAGAATGAGCCCGAGCGGGGCGCCCGCAGCGCCGAGTCTGATCAGTTCAGGAGCCGCGTCCGGGCGAAAGAGGAGAGCCAGCCCGAGGCCTATGCAGGCCGCCAGCACAACAGGCCCGATCAGCCGCGCCGCGCGAAGCGAGATCGCCGCAACTGGCCGGACGCCAAGCGCAGCGAGCATGGGCAATACCAGCATCGCCAGTTCAGGGGCGTGGGAGCCGCCGGCCGCTTGAGGCAGCAAGTTCACTTCTTTTGCCCTCCGCTTGCGCTGGATTTCCCCGCGCTTGCGCTGGATTTCCCTTCGCTTGCGCTGCCCTTCCCTCCGCTTGTGCTGGCATTCCCGCCGGCTGCCCTGGATTTCTCGCCGGTTTCCCTGGGGTTCCCTGCGCTTGCACTGGGACGCCGTGAAACAGCCGGATCATCACCCAGCGCTGTCCGCCACTCGGCCGCCGACAGCTCTTCGAGATCAGCTGGCTGCACTGACCCGGCGCGCTGTTTGAGCGCGATCAAGGTCGCGGCCAAGGCGACCTGAAAGGCAAAACCCAGCACCAGCACAGCCAGAGCCAGGCCATACAGACGAGCGGTTGCATCCCCGTGTAGGCCCACGAGAGCAGTGACATGCAGACGCGCCGCGACATCGCCGCGCAGTCCTTCCGCGACCTTGCCACCGTCGGCATCGCCAAGAGTCCAGGCCAAAACCACCAGTAACAGAATAATTCCGCCATACAGCAGCGCCAGACCATTGAGCTCTAGAGCGGGACGCGGCATCGATAAGCCCACAAACTGCCCGGCGATCTCGATGAGGCTCGCACCCAAGAGCAAGCCAGCCAGCCATCCCGCAAGGGGGCTGGACAGCATCCATCGGCTGACCGGGCCGAGCAGGCCGCTCAGGGTCCCGGCGCCCATCGGCATGGCCGCCGCGAGCGCCAGCGACGCGGCAGCCGCGGCAGCCACAAGCACTAGCGCCTGCACCCAAAGCCCTGGCATCGCCGTCAAGCGTGCGCGCCAATTCGCCCCGCCCCAGAGCACCCAGGCGAGCGCCACTAGAGCTCCGCCCAGCAATCCGGCGACAAAAAACTTGGCCGTCAGCGCCAGAGAAAGAATTCCGAGCATCCCCACCAGCAGGGCTGCCTTGCGATTGCCAAGGAAGCGAGCGCTGCCAAGAGGGCTCTTGGCAAGGGAACCATCGAGATTTGAATCCTCGCCACGCAAACTGGCCTGCCAGCCTTGCAGCATCAACGCAACGGCCAGACCTGCCGCGCAGACCAGCAGCACCAGCACCCAGATACCGTCAATCCCTTCCATCATCAATCGCAAGAACGCCGCATGGCAGCCATCAAAATAGCCAAGAGTGAATCACCCGGGCAATGCTAACCCGAAAAATACTGAGATGTCTTAACCGGACACCTTGGCAGCGCGCTGGAACTCAGTTCAAATAGCGTCGGACTCGAGCAAGCCGGCAGGCGCTCCGGGGCGCGTTACGCCAAAGCTCAACCGGGCCCAACGAGACAGCGAGGCACCGGACACAATAATGGGCGCGACGCTGGCGCGGCACTACAATCACAAACATCACCATCACCACTATGATCGGGGAGAACCACATGTCAACAACTAACAAATGGGTCTTTGCCTTTGAAGACGGCGACGGCAAGAACAAAAAGCTGCTCGGCGGCAAGGGCGCGAATCTGTGCGAGATGACCCAGATTGGCCTGAATGTGCCGCCCGGCTTCGTGATTTCCACCGATGCCTGCCTGGCCTATCTCGACGACGAGAAGCATGCGCTGCCCGCCGGGGTAATGGACCAGGTGCGCGCCGAGATGACAGCTCTGGAGCAGAAAACCGGCAAGGGCTTTGGCAATCCTGAAAAACCTCTGCTGGTCTCGGTACGCTCGGGCTCGGCCATGTCCATGCCTGGCATGATGGATACCATTCTGAATCTGGGCCTGAACCAGGACACCCTGCAGGGCGAAATTCGGGCGACCGGCGATGCGCGCTTTGGCTATGACGCTTATCGGCGCTTCATTCAGCTATTCGGCAAGGTCGCGCTCGGAGTGTCGGATGAAAAGTTTGACCAAGAATTCAACCAAGTCAAACAGGCTGCGCACGCCAAGCATGATGTGGATCTCACGGCGGCGGATCTGAAAGACATTAGCGAGCGCTTTTTGAAGGTGGTCGAGGAGGCCACCGGCCACCCCTTCCCGAGCGACCCCTACCAGCAACTCGAGATCGCCATCAAGGCCGTCTTCAACTCCTGGTCAGGCAAGCGCGCGGTCGATTATCGCACCCAGTTCAAGATCACCCCGGACATGGCCAATGGCACCGCAGTGAACGTGGTCACCATGGTCTTTGGCAACCGCGGCGATGATTCCGCCACCGGCGTGGGCTTCACCCGCAACCCGGGCACGGGCGAGAACAAACTGTTTGGTGAGTATCTTGTCAACGCCCAGGGCGAGGACGTGGTCGCCGGCATTCGCACGCCCAAGCCGCTCGATCGTCTGCGCGTCGAGATGCCACAAATGGCCACGGAGCTTGACGAACTGCGCGACAAACTCGAGAGCCATTACAAAGAGATCCAGGACTTCGAGTTCACTATTGAGCGCGGTCAGCTCTACTGCCTGCAAACCCGCAACGGCAAAATGAACGCCGTCTCCCTGGTGCGCACTTCAGTCGAGATGGAGCAGGAAGGACTGATCACCAAGGATCAGGCGCTGCTGCGTATCGACCCCACCGCGCTCGAGCAAATGCTCTTCCCCCGGCTCGACCCGGCATTCAAGGCGGATGCCGTGGCCACCGGCCTGCCCGCCTCACCGGGTGCTGCTTCCGGTATCGCAGTGTTCGACGCCGACCGCGCCGAGCAGATGGGCCGTGACATGGGCCAGAAAGTCATCCTGGTGCGCGAGGAGACCAAACCCGAGGACATTCATGGCTTCTTCGCCGCCCAAGGCATTCTCACCTCGCGCGGTGGTAAGACCTCCCACGCTGCTGTGGTCGCACGCGGCATGGGCAAGCCCTGCGTGGCGGGAGCCGAGGGCATCAGCGTCGATGTCAGCCGGCGCGAGGCCATCGTCGGCGACACCCATTTCAAGGAAGGCGACACCATCACCATCGACGGCTCCACCGGTCGGGTCTATCTCGGCGCCATTCCTACAGTCGAGCCCGAGTTCACCGAGGAACTATCCGTGCTGCTGTCCTGGGCGGATGAGAAAGCGCGCCTGAAGGTCATGGCCAATGCCGACACCCCGGACGATGCCCGCACTGCGCTCAAATACGGCGCCGTCGGCATCGGCCTGGCGCGCACCGAACGGATGTTCAACGCGATTGATCGCCTGCCCATCGTCATCGAAATGATCGTCGCCGAAACACCCGACACCCGCCAGGCCGCGCTCGACCGGCTGCTACCCTTGCAGCGCGAGGACTTCCGGCAGCTGTTCGAGGTCATGGCCCCGCATCCGGTCACCATCCGCCTGCTCGACCCGCCAATCCATGAATTCCTGCCCGACGAGCATCAGCTCGAACAGGACATCGCCGATCTGCGCGGCCTCGCCCAGTCCACCCGCGGCATGACGGCGCTGGCCGGCGCCATGGGCCTGCTGCATGCGGCTGAAGAAACCCGCCGGGAGTTCGATACGCTGCGCCACACCCTCGATCCCATGCTGGTCGAGGAGGCCATCGTCAAGAAAGAGGCCATGCTGCGAAAGGTTCGTGTGCTCTACGAAACCAACCCCATGCTCGGCCATCGCGGCGTGCGCTTAGGCATCACCTTCCCCGAAATCTACCAGATGCAAATTCGCGCCATCCTCGAAGCCGCCGCAGAATGCCAGAAAGCCGGCCTGGACGCGCACCCGCAGATCAAAGTCCCCCAGGTCTGCACCGTGCAGGAATTGCTCAAAGTCAAAGCCTATGTGGACGAACTGCACGAACAGGTTAAGGCCGATTATGGCTTCCCGGTCCAATTCAAGTTCGGCACCATGATCGAAGTCGTCCGCGCCTGCATGCGCGCCGAATCCCTGGCCGAAGAAGCCGAGTTCTTCTCCTTCGGCACCAACGACCTGACCCAAGCGGCCTTCTCCTTCTCGCGCGAGGACGCCGAAAACAAGTTCCTGCCGCTCTACAACCAGAGCAACGTCCTGCATGACAACCCCTTCGAGGTGTTGGATGTCAAAGGCGTTGGCAAACTCATGGAACTGGCCGTTGAATGGGGCCGCAAAGTCAAGCCGGACCTACACGTCGGCATCTGCGGCGAACACGGCGGCCACCCCGCATCCATCGCCTTCTGCGACCAGGCCGGGCTTGATTATGTGAGCTGCTCGGGACCGCGCGTGCCGGTGGCGCGTCTGGCCGCAGCGCAGGCAGCGCTGCAGCAGGCGGGGCGCAAGGATCTCTAAGCCGCGCCTGCCTGACCCGCTGATCCTGACGTGCCGTCAGGATCAGCGCATTGCCCGTATTTCAGCCTGATCCACCAAACTCGAAAGGGTTGAAAAGGGGAACACCGAATGAGGCGAAATCGGCTAGGTTTCGGGTCACAACCGTGAGGCCCTTTACTGTTGCAATCGCGGCGATCATGGCGTCCTCATACAAGGTATCTGATCTCCGATGCATCAGCTTCGCCCAGCAGCGGAATGCTGGACCATCCATCGGCAACAGGTTGTAAGTGTCGGCCACGAGGTTCAGCCAAGCTTCGATTTCCTTGGCTTTCTCGGCATCCTGTTCACGGGTCAGTTCGATGCCGGCCTGAATTTCGCCGAGCGTGACAGTAGCCAGGTGGAGCTTGGCGTCATCAATGGACTCGATCCATTCAATGACAGCGCCATGCGGTCGTCGCTTGCGTAGCTCGGAGACAACATTGGTATCGATCAAGTACACGGAGGTTAGCGCAGAGTAGTGGCTTGACGGCGCTGGGCCTTGCCGCGCTCGGGCACCAGTGTGTCAATGCGGGCGGTGTCGGTTAGGAGCAATTGCTTGAGAGAAGGACGGGCTTCGACCTTGAGTCGCCGCCACTCGTCGATAGGCACCAGCACAGCGGTTTCGGTGCCGCGACGGGTCACCACCTGCGGACCCTCGCTCACACAAGCGTCCAGCAGCTCGCTAAATCGCGCTTTGGCATCTTGAACGGGCCAACGAAGCATGGGTTGCCTCCCAAATTATGACTAGGTATCTGACTAGTCTATTGGTGGAGTGAGCTTAAATCAAGATGGACATTCTGTTTCTAGATGAGGTACTGATCGCGGTGCACAAACCAGCCGGCTTGCTGGTGCACCGCAGCCTGATCGACAAGGGCGCGAAGACCTTTGCGTTGCAGTTGGTGCGCGATCTGATCGGCCAGCGGGTTTACCCGGTGCATCGCCTTGATCGGCCGACCTCCGGCGTCCTGCTGTTCGCGCGCGACCCGGCGACGGCGCGCGCCCTGGTCGCCCAGTTCACTGCCGGCCGGGTGAGCAAGACCTACCAGGCCATTGTGCGCGGACACACCGATGCCGCCGGAACCATCGACCATGCCTTGCCCGAGGAAGTCGACCGCATCGCCGATCCGCTAGCTGATCCGCACAAGCCCCCGCAGCCAGCGGTGACCGGCTATCGGCGCCTCGCCACCGTGGAATTGCCATTTCCGGTGGGCCGCTACCGCACGGCGCGCTATTCCCTGCTCGAACTCTCGCCACAGACCGGCCGCCGCCACCAGCTGCGCCGGCACCTGAAACATATTTTTCATCCCATCATCGGCGATACCACCCATGGCGACGGACGGCACAATTGCTTCTTTCGCGAGCAATTCGGCAATGCACGCCTGCTTTTGGTCGCAACCCGGGTCTGCCTGGATCACCCAACGACAGGTCAGCGCCTGCGCATCGAGGCACCGCCGGCGGAGGATTTTGCCAGCACGGCGCGGGCGCTGGGGTGGAATCTCGCAACGCAATCGCTGCGCGAATCGCCGAGTTTAATGTGCTGCAACCCTGATCCCAATGCCGCGTCATAAGCGCCGCATGATTTCCCTGGTGGGCTCGAGTTTCATCCGCAAACGCTGGCAGCGATGCTCACGCGCCGGGTGAGCCGGTAGGCGGGTGGCGTAGCCGAGGGCGCGGTGCGGGTCGTGCGCGATGTGCTCGTGAAACTTGGCCAGCGCCTCCAGTGCGTCGGGATGGTTGTCCCGCGCTAGCGTCTCCCACAGCTGCACCGCCCGCGGCCAATTGCGGGCGCGGCGATGCAGATGCGCGAGTAGCCAGATCGCCTCGGGTTCGGCTGATTGCCCGTGGACGCAAGACTCCAGCAGCGCGAGCGCCTGTTCCACCTCTCCCCGCTTGATCCAATGCGCGGCCACGCCGGCGCTGTCGGCACCATGGCGCAGCGGTTGCCGATAAGCGCTGGCCAAGGCCGGAATCAGCGCCGCAAGAGACAACAGGTCCTTGCGATTGTGCTCGACCACGCCCGGCAGTCGGGTCAAATCGCCCTGGCGCAGCCAGTCGAGCCAGGCGGCGGGGGCTTCGCTGCCGGGCAGGTCGTGACCGCGGTCGAAGGCCAGTAGGCGGGCTTCCACGGTCGCCAGACGGCAGTCGGGCCAGCGTCGGGCATAGGCGCGGCGCACCGGGTGCAGCAGATCGAGATGCGCCAGGCTCTCGAGTCGCCGGCCCAGGTTGCGGATAGTCGGCGAGCCGCCCATCCCCGCCAACCGGCAACGGGTCGCGAGCAAGGGAACGTCGAAGGATTTGCCGTTGTAGCTGACCAGCTGCGAAGTATCCGCCAGGGACGCGGCAATCTGCTCGAGCATCAGGGCTTCGGCGTCCAGGCGGGTCAGCAGATACTGCTCCAGTTCCAGGACACCCTCGCCTGGCCTGGATGAGAAACGGGCGGCGCCAAACAGAAACACCCAGGTGCCGGTGCCGCCGGCCAGGCCGCTGGTTTCGGTGTCCAGAAAGCACCAGCTCTCGGGTGGGCCTGGCGCCAGGTCGGTCAGCTCGCTCAGTTGGTCCGAAGCACCGGCCGCGGCCTGCGCCGGCGCAAACCGGCCATGCTGCCGCGTCGCGTCCAGCCTTTGATGCAAACGCAAGAGTCCGGGCGCCACTTGCTCGGCTCCCAGAGCATCAGCCAGGGTTTGTTCATCGCCATGGCGGGCGGCTGGCAGGGGTTGATGGGGACGCAGCCGCGCGAGCCGCTCGGCAAGACCTTGCTCGCGTCCTTCCTTCTTGCCAGGGTCATCCAAGGATTCCGGCTGCTGGGATGGGACGCTTTGGGCCGAACCAAGCTGATCCTGGTCAGTCGGATTCGAATCCACCGTATCCGAATCAACCGTATCCGAATCGACCGGTGATGAGCTGGCTGGCATCAGCGCCGAGCGCTGGCGCAGCCGGCCAAGCCGGGATTTAAGGCTCATGCCCTGCATTGCCATTGGTTCCGATCAGCGCCCAGGGCCAGTCGACTCACTCGGGTCGCCACACAGAAAATCGAGTCCTTCATCCGACCCGAGTGACTCGGAAAACGCTTCTCGCACACGAAGACAGATTTCTCGTTCCATCCTGACACCAGCGTCGGCTTGCTCGAGAGCTGCACGCTGATCCTTCTCGAGAGGAACGACCACGCTGTGCCGGTCCGGCGCAGCGATGGCAACCCCAAAACCCAAGCCCGTCGCAAAACCGAGCATGTACCAAGCCGAACCGTCGTCGTCCATTGCTCACTCCACAAATCCGAAAGTCCGCCGCCCAAGCGCCCGGCTTGGCAAAACCCAGCAACGGTCGTAGACTACATTTGTCGCAGATCGCCACAGGATTATCACGATGAGCGTCTCCATCCGCATTGACGAGAGGCTGTATGCCGCTGCCAAGTCACAAGCAAGCGCCGAAATGCGCTCGATCCCAAAACAGATCGCTTACTGGGCCAAGGTGGGCCGCGCCGCGCTCGACAATCCAGACCTGCCCATTGAGTTTGTGCGCGATACGCTGCAGGCGCTTGAGGAACCCTCCGAGCCCTTCGACTTGCCGGAGCAATGACCGCGCGACTCGCCCAACGACCTGCCTTCAAGCGCGCGTATAAGCGGCTTCATCCCAATCAACGTGAGGCCGTGAATGACGCCATTCGCACCATCCTTGCCGACCCGACCAGTGGCGAGGAGAAGAAGGGCGACCTCGCTGGGGTTCGCGTATTCAAATTCGATTGTATCCATCAAAGCTTCCTTCTTGCCTACACCCAGGATGACGCCCGGTGCACCTTGCTGAGCCTGGGGCCGCATGAGAATTTCTACCGCGACTTAAAGCGCTAAGCGCCTGTCGCTTTATTCGGTCTCCCGGCACTCATTGGTTTTCTCCTGCCAGCGCGTCACAAGAGGCGACAACTCAAGACGCCAGCACCCGATCCGGCCACTTGGCATCGTCGGTCCCGCCAAGCAAATCCAACACCAACAAGGCAACGGCCTTGGGATGCTGCTCGCGTTCTTCATCCCCCGGCAGGATGGGGCCGACGCAGGCTGGGCAGCCGCCGGCGCAGTCGCAGGCGGCGACCAGGGCGCGCGCGTCGGCGACCAGCATGGCCGCATCGCGATAGAGGGGCTCGGACAGACCGACGCCGCCGGGGAAGTTGTCGTAGAGAAAGAGCGTCGGCTCGAAGCGACCGCCGGGGGCCAGCTCGACCGGCTCGTTGTCGGGGCCGCGCAGCTGACCGCGACCGTCGTTGCCGACGGCGGCGAACCAAGTGCCCTGCCCGTCTCCGACCGCGCGGCCGAGATCGCTGACCTCTGCCATGGCTCGCAGCGCGGCGACATGGTGCAACGCATGGGCGGCGCCGAGGAAGCCCTCGATGGCGCGCTCGCGCTGAGGTAGGGCTTGGGCTAGCGCCTCGGGATGCACCTGCCACCAGACCGAGGTGGTGTGCATTTCCTGATCCGGCAGGTTGATGTTGCCGTAGCCGATGTTGTCGTGGCTGTAGTAGCGAATTTTCTTGTAGCCGGGATAGCGGCGCACCAGATGCACTTCGCCATTGGAGCTGGCGGCTTGGTCAAGGCGCTGCTGATCGAAGCGGTCGAGAATTTTCAGGCGCGTATAGTCAATCGCATCGGTGTAATAATCCGCGCGGGTCTTGCGCACGAAGGCCTTGCGCCCGGTCCAGTCGAGTTTTTCGACCTGATAGGGCTGGGACTGCACCATGTAGATGGCGCCTTCATAAATCGTACCTGGCGCGCTGCTGTAGTCGACCTCGGCGATGATGGTCTGCTTGCCGGCGTCGATGTCGATGACCACGAAATTGCCCTCGGCGACCGATCGCAGTGAGACCGCATTGGCCGGATAGCTGTCGGCGATCCAATACCAGCGCCCGCTCTGGTATTGCAGCAGGCCCTGGTCGCGCAGATAGCCGAGCATTTCGGCGAGGTCTTCATTGCCGAAGCTCTCGCCCTCCTGAAACGGCAATTCAAAGGCCGCGCAGCGCACATGGTCCATCAAAATCAATAACTGATCGGGATGGATGCGCGCCTGCTCGGGCGAACGGCCGAGAAAAAACTCAGGATGGCGCACAATGTACTGATCGATGGGCGCGCTGCTCGCGACCAGCACGCCGAGGCTGGGGCGATTGCGCCGCCCTGCCCGTCCGAGCCGCTGCCAGGTCGCGGCCACGGTGCCGGGATAGCCATTGAGCACTGAGACATCCAGACTGCCGATGTCCACGCCCAGCTCCAGCGCCGAGGTACTGACCACCACATCCACCCGGCTCGCGCGCAGGTCGCGCTCGATGCCGCGGCGCTCGCTCGGCAGATAGCCGCCGCGATAGGCGCGCACCCGCGGCGGGCGGCGTGGATCGCGGTCGAAGACGTCTTTCAGATACTTGGTGATCACCTCAACCATCAGCCGCGAGCGCGCGAAGACAATGGTCTTGAACCCGGCCTTGATCGCCGAGCGCGCGACCCTGGTGGTCTGGGAGCGCGCCGAGGCGCGAATGCCGAGATCCGGGTTGATGACGGGCGGATTCCACAGCAGCAGATGCCCGGCCCCGCGCGGCGCGCCGCTCTCGGTCACCGCAGCGACCGGCGCGCCGATCAGCCGCTCGGCGAGTTCTTGCGGATTTCCGATAGTGGCCGAGGCCATGATGAATTGCGGCTGCACGCCGTAGAAGGCACAGACGCGATTCAGACGGCGGAACACATTCGCCACATGAGCACCGAAGACGCCTCGGTAGCTGTGCAGCTCATCGACCACGATAAAGGCGAGCGACTCGAAGAACTGCGCCCATTTGGTGTGGTGCGGCAGGATGGCCTGGTGCAGCATGTCCGGGTTCGACAGCACGATGTCGCCGCGGGTGCGTACCGCCTTGCGCGCGTCGCCCGGGGTGTCGCCGTCGAAGGTGAAGGCTTTGATGCCAAGCGTTGTGCCCTCGCCGCTAGCGCCGATGGTCTCGGCACGGGCGTTTTGATTCCCACCGCGCTGATCACCGCGGGTTTGGGCTCCCTTGCTGCCGTGCGCACCAGCCCCATTGGGGTCGAACTGGCCAAGCCCGCCCTTGAGCCCAGCTTGATTAAGCTCAGAAAGCTCCGCCACCTGGTCCTGCGCCAGCGCCTTGGTCGGGAACAGATAGAGCGCCTTGGCCTGGCGCGAAAGCACGGCATCAATGACCGGCAGGTTGTAGCACAGGGTCTTGCCGGAGGCCGTTGGCGTGGCGATGACCAGATGCTGGCCGGCGCGCGCCAAGTCCCAGGCCTCGCGCTGGTGGGTGTAGAGTGCGTTGAGACCGCGCGCATTGAGTGAATCGCGCAGGCGCGGATGCACATCTGGCGGCAGATCGGCCATCCGCGCACGCGCCGCCGGCAACGCCAGTTCGCCGGTGATGCGATCCTGGTAGCGGCGCTTCAGGCCGTTGAGAAAGCGCGCGAAATCCGCTGCTTGATGCGACGCATGGGGTGCGGCTTTGGCTGCGGCTTCCGGTGCAGATTGTGGCGCCAAGCTTTGCGTGAATTCAGGCATGGTTTGCGGCAGGGGCGAAGTCTCTATGATGCGTGCCCATCTGATCGCAGCGCATGAATCCGAGGCATTAGTAAACGACTGACGCGCCGGGAACCAGAATCTCGAACACCTCCACCACTTGCAGACTGATATCGCCAGGCAATTCGCTCAAGGCATCCGATGACAGGGCAAGCCGCTCGGCGAGCGCGGACAGATAATCCGAGGCGCTGGTGGCCAGGGCCTCACCGCCGTCGATGGCGGTGGACTGCACGATACCGGCAACCTGCTCCGCTCCCTGCACAATGGCGGCCTCGAGCTTAAAATCCGGTGCCGCATCCGGATTGAGTTGATAGGCCACGGCTTTCCAGATCGACTCGGGAAATCTCCAGGTGCGCAACAATTCGGCGCCAAGTTCTGCGTAGTTGAACCCGAAAACCTTCTCCTCGGCAGCAACAACCGGCTGTCGGTCCTCGTCCACCAGTCGCAACACCTCGGTGTAGTCTTCCGCGCACTGGCTAAAGAACACCAGCTTGCCGATGCTGTGCAGAAGACCGGCCAGAAACAAGCGCTCGCCCTCGCGCACGCCGCGGCGCTTGGCCAGCTCGCGCGCGGCGAGTCCGGTGGCAACACCATGAAACCAAAAGCGCTCCATATTGACGCGCTCCGGCGGTAAACCGCGAAACCGCTCCACCGCGAAAGTGGCGATCACCAAATCGCGCAGCGGCCGAAAACCAATCATCGAAATCGCCTGGGTGACCGTCTCGATCGCTCGTGGACGCGCGTAGTAAGCACTGTTGACCAGGCGCAGCAGGCGCGCGGACAGCGCGGCATCGTACAAAATCACCTCGGCCAGGTCCGCGGGACGCGTGCTTGGCTCGTCAATGAGCTGATTCACCCGCAACGCCACGTCCGGCAGCGAGAACAAATGTTCAGTTTCTTTGATCAGGGCTTCTGGTGTCATGGCTTCAGTATCATCAAGACTGCCGAGGTTTGAGCGCGGCCCGAGTGTGGGGATCCGGATGGGGCTTTCCCCTCTCCATTCTTAATGACTATCATAGTGCAGTCACAATGGCGTTGATGGAATCCCTTAGCAAAAAACGCCGCCAATCCACGCTCGCGATCACCAGAGCCGAGCCGTTTTCCGCATCCGAGCTGTTATCAGAGGCACCCGCATGGCCTACTGGCTAATGAAATCCGAGCCCGAAGTCTTCGGCATTGAGCATCTTCTTGCCCGTCCCGACCGCACCGAGCCCTGGGATGGGGTCAGGAACTACCAGGCGCGCAACATGATGCGCGACCAGATGCAGCCCGGCGATCAGGCGTTCTTTTATCACTCCAACTGCAAGGAGCCGGGTATCGTCGGGCTGATGGAGATCGTCACCGCCGGCTACCCAGACCCCACAGCGTTCGACCCGCAGCACAGATACTTCGACCCCAAAAGCGACCCGGAAAATCCGCGCTGGTTTCTCGTCGATGTGCGCTACATCCGGCATTTGACGCGGACCATCACTTTGGCCGAACTGAAAAGCGAACCGCACGCCGCCGCGCTCGGAGACTTTCCGCTCATCCGCAAAGGCAGCCGGCTTTCGATCATGCCGGTAACGGCTGATCAATGGAAGCTGATTCTGTCGCTTGAGAACTGATTGAAGCCTCGCGCTGAAGCCTACAGCAGCTTCACAATCTGCTGCTTCGACAGCCCAAGCGCCTGGACGCCCAGCTCCAGCGCCTGCTCGGCGAAAAGATCGGCATCCGCCCAACGCTCGCTGCTGTCGACCACCTCCGAGAGCGCCTCGCTAACCACCCGCAGTTCGCACAGCCGCGGGTTGGCCGGGTCTGCCGACGACTCGCAGCAGACATAAAATCGCGGCTCGCGCTGACCATCGGCAACGAAAGCCAGAATGTAGCGATAGCGGCGCGCATCCGGGCTTTGGACCTCCGTCAGCAAGGTCGCGGAAAAATCACCAATCTGATAGCGCCCCTTGGGGATCGCGGTGGTAATGGTTGGTCGATCCTGCATCTGTCCCTCCTGAATCGAAAGCCGGTTGAGCCTGATTCACAATCGGCATTCGCAATCTGCATTCACAATCGTTGCTCACACGGGCTAGCCCAGCGCCGAATCAGCGCGTGCGCACATAGCGCATCACGGGCAAGATCAGATAACTCGCCAGCGCGGTGAATAGCGCCATTGCGACCACGACTCGTCCCGGCCAGAGCGCCTCCGGATAGCCGCGCCCGACCAAGGCCAGGGCCACCGCCATGATCGCCGCCAATGTGACCAGTGCAAGATGGATACTGCTCTCTGTCATGCCCCAGGACAAGCGCCGGGCCAGAGCCGCCCCCAGCCAGGCTGCCAGCAGACCGCCCGCCAAGCCTGCCGCCACATCCACTGGCCAATGCACGCCCAAGGCCACCCGGCTCAGGCCCGCAAGCAGCGCGAGCAGCAGGAACAACAGCCGCCACTCACCCCTGCGAGCGTAATAGATCAGCACGCCAAAAAAAACGGCAGCCGTCACACTATGCCCGGACGGGAAGCTGTGATGCCGGTGGCCAGGCCCGATCAGATTGAAGCTCCCTGCCTCCAGCACCCCCGGTGGGCGGAGCGCATCCACCAGCGGCTTAAGCCCGCTCGCATAGGCCGCACCGACCAGGGCCGCGCACATCAACGCCCAGAACACCCGTGGATGACGACGCGAGAAAAATAGCGCCAGCGTAAAGGCCAGATGCTCATCGCCCAAGAGGGTCAGGTTCTGCCACAGCCAGGACGGATAATCTCGCGTCCAGGTATTCACCGCGAGAAAACCGGTGTGATAGCCAGCGGAGAGAAACATCCCCATTGCCAGCAAGCCGAGCAACAGCGAGGCCAGCAGCAGCTCCCGGGCCGCAGCGGGATTGGACGGCGAATCGCGCTCCAGCCCGCGCGTCAGCGCGGCCTGGAGATCTCTGCGCAAAAAACCGAGCAGTCCTTCAGTCATGATCAGGCAAGTCTTTCACCCAAGTCTTTCACCATGGCATCAGCCATGATCAGGCACCACAGCTGGCGTTGATGGACGTCCGCCAACCCGCAACAAGGCAACAGCGCCACGTTGGTAAAGGGTCTCGAGCTGCTCTGGTGGATAAAGCTCATGCAGGCGCGCGAGTTTGTCGATGCGCAAAAACACCAGTTCGCCTGGCTCGGGCTCACGCTCCGGCGTGATGGCCTGCCGGTAGACGCTGAAGCTCGGCATGCTGGTACGATACACCACTGTGGGCGCATCAAGCTGGCGCGCAAGCAACGCGGCTTCCTTGACCGGCGCCTGCATCACATCGAACACGCGCGGCACCAGGAGCCCGAAGACCACCAGGGTTTGAATCACACCTGCCAGCATCAGGCGCTGCCAGACCGCGACCCGCTGAGCCAGAAACAGGCTGACCAGCAGGACGAGAGCTGACAGCACGCCCAGCAGATAATAGCCATCAAGCACCTGCCCGCCCAGCTCAAAAAGCGCGATTTCATGCTCCTTCTCGGTTTGCTCGGCCAGCGGCCCCAGCGCCAACGGCAGTGCCAGCAAGAGCAGCAGGAACAGCAGCGGTGGTAACAGCGCCAGCCAGCGGTTAGTCAGGCGCTCGCGATAGCGCGCCAGCAAAATAAACAGCGGCGTCAACCCATAAACCAGGTAATGCGGCAGCTTGGTGCTGGAGAACGAAAACACCACCAGCACGGTGAAAAACCACAGCAGCAGGAAACGATCGAGCGGATCGGCCCAGATGCGCCGCGCTGCCGGAATCACAGCCAGCAGCCAACCACTGAAGGGCAGCATGATCAGCGGCAGCATGGCCAGATAGTAGCCTGGAAAGCCCTCATGACCATGGATCACCCCGCCAAAGCGCCCAAGGTTATGTTTTAAGAAAAAGCTCTGAAAAAATCCCAGGCCGTTGTCGAGATAAATCGCCAGATACCAGGGCGCCGCCACGGCCAAAAACACCAGCCAGCCGCGCGGCTCGAACACCGCGCCCAGCCAGAGTTTGATCTCGCGCCAGCCCATGGTGAGCGCATAGAGCAGGCTGACCAACAGCGGAAAGAACACCGCCACCGGACCCTTGGTGAGAAACCCAATCCCCAGCCACAGATAAACCCGCCAAAGCAGTCCACGCGCCCGCGGAGAATCCTCAGCGCGCGCGAGCCGATAGCGATAGGTATCGAAAAAGGCGAGCGCGATGAAAAGATTGAGCACCGCATCAGCCACCGCCGCCTTGCCGATCAGGCCAATCTCCAGCGATAGCGCCATCACCAGCGCGGCCACAGTGGCCGTCGCCCGATCGAGTCGCTGGCGCACGAACACCCAGAGCGCGAACAACCAGAGGCTCGCGGCGATGGCCGAGGGCAAACGCAGCGCGAATTCATTCAGGCCGAGCAACGCCACCGAGCCGGCCTGCAGCCAGTAGATCAGCACCGGCTTGTCGTAACGCGGCTCGCCATCCTTATAGGGAGTGATGAAATTCCCGCTCGCCAGCATCTCGCGGGTCGCCTCGGTAAAGGCGCCCTCGTCGAGATCGTAGAGCGGCGGCCCGCCAAGCTGCCAGAAAAACGCAAGCCACAGGATCAGTGGCAGGACCCAGGGCGAGACCAGCAAGCCCTCGGGCAGACGCAGTCGCAATGCCAAGGCTGATCCGCTCATATCAGCATCAATCCGGGCGCTAGCAATCCGCTCAGCATCCATCTGACCGCTATCAAACGCACCGACTCCCATTTGGCCAGCATCAATCCAAACACCGTCATTTGGGCCGCCATCAATCCGCCCTCTTCCAGCCAGGCCGAGCATGGGAATCGTCCGGCAGGACGCCATAGTGCGTGCGCCTGGAGGAGGCAAAAAAGGTCCGCACCAGCATCTCCGCCAGCACACCGGTGGTCAGCAACTGCACCGAGGCGACGAGCAGCAGGATGGCGACAAACAACAGCGGACGCTGACCGATGTCCTCGCCGAAAGAAAACTTGACCACCAGCAGATGCGCCATCAACAACGAGCCCAGCGCGCCAAAGGAAAGCCCGATGGAACCAAAAAAATGCCCCGGCCGCCCACCAAAGCGCAGAAAGAAAAACGCCACCAGAAGATCGAGCAGCACCCGGAAAGTGCGCGAAATGCCATACTTCGACTCGCCAAACTGCCGCGCCTGATGCCCAACCGCGGTTTCACCAATGCGCGCAGGCGATGTCACGGACGCGACCCACACCGGAATGAACCGATGCATCTCCCCATACAGCCGCACATCTTTGATCACCTCCGCGCGATAGACCTTGAGCGAGCAGCCATAGTCGTGCAGTCGCACGCCGGTCACTTTCCCGATCAGCCGATTGGCGATGCGCGAGGGAATTTTGCGAATAAGCAGCGCATCCTGCCGGTGCTGGCGCCAGCCTTGCAGCAGATCAAGATCACGTTCGACCAGTTCATCAAGCAAGCGCGGAATTTCGGCCGGATCGTTCTGAAGATCGCCGTCCAGCGTCGCAATAAAGGTCCCACGCGCGGCATCGAAGCCCGCCTGCATCGCCGCCGTCTGACCAAAATTGCGCCGCAAGCGAATCACGCGGACATGCTCCCCATAATGCGCTCTACCCTCTTCAAGCCGCGCTGGCGTCGCGTCCCGACTGCCGTCATCGACCAGAATCAGTTCCCAGGGGTTGGGATAGCTGGCCAGCCCCTCGTGCACACGCTCAAGCAACGGTGCCACATTCTCGGCTTCCTGATACAGCGGGATGACAACAGACAGCGAGCGATGAGACGTTGGACTGCCGGTTGGCAATTGTGCAACGGGTAACTGGGCGGCCGCTGACTGGCTGCCTACAGATTGGGCAACTGCGGACTGGGCGGTTGGGGATTGGGATGGCATCATTCGAGCCTGTGCGAAAACATCGGGTCCGGCACAAAGCCGAGGCGCGGATTATAGCGCAAGTGCCGGGAGCAACTGTCGACGGGGCCAAGATTCACAGGCCCGGCCCGGGAACGGAATGCATAAGCGCGATTTCCCTTGCGACGAACACCCCGACCTAGCGACAATGACGGGTTTTCCGATGTGCCGGCTAGATTGATGATTGATCGTCATCTTGTCAGGCAGGCAGAACAAACTGAGGACGGCTCCAGGGGAGAAGCTCCATGACAGGCGCGATGAAAAGAGACATTCTGCTAGGCGTGGTCGCGGCGACCGCTGGGCTGCTATCCGGCTCCTTGATTCAACCCGCCATTGTCGGCACTCTGCCGGCGATTGGCTGGAGCACCATTGTCACCATGTTTGTAATCGCCGCGCTGGCATTACCCGGCACACTGGTATTGTTATCGATGGGTGAGCGTTATGAGGCCATGGCGCTCAGCTGGACAGTGTTTTTCCTGATCGGCGTGTTTTTCCTCAGCGCCGGCGCCGGGGCCTTGGCCTTGGCGGCGAGCCCGCCGTGGGCGATTCCGTCCTCCTACCTGCTGCTCGCCTGGGGAGCTGGCGCGCTCTCGAGTCTGACGCTGCTAAAGCTCTGGCTGGCTCGCCTCGGTGCGAAAAAGGCCGCGCGAGCGGCCGCGTCATCTGATGAAGCGGACTGAGGGGCTTTTCCACCACCCGCGCGCATTCAAGCAAACCCGAACGGATTCGGTCCCGCCGTCCCAAGACGCTTGCCGCGGACCCTGTGCCGATTTTATGGACCCTAACTCATCATGCTGCGTCGCATTCTGATTGTTTTCATCGTGGTCGCTGTCATCGTCGGCGGCTTGGGCTTTTTGAAATATCGCCAGATTCAGGGCGAGATTGCCATGTTCTCCAAGCCGCAGCCGCCGGCGACGGTCGAGGCCGCGCGGGTTGAGACAGCGTCCTGGCAGCCGGAGCTGCGCGCGGTCGGCTCGTTGCAGGCTGTGCAGGGTGTGATGGTGGCCAACCAGGTGCCCGGGCAAGTGGAACAGATTCTGTTTGAATCCGGCGACATGGTCGAACAAGGCCAGGCGTTGGTGCAGCTCGACACCGAGGTGGACGAGGCCGATCTGGCCGGTTTGGAAGCCGCACGCGACCTGGCCAAGACGCAGCTTGAGCGCAACCGCCGTCTGCTGAAGGATCGCGCCGTGTCTCAGGGCGATTTCGACGAGGCCAGCGCCAGCTTGCAGCAGACCGAGGCTGAGGTCGCATCAAAGCGCGCGGTCATCGAGAAAAAAACCATCCGCGCGCCCTTTGCCGGGCAGCTCGGCATTCGCCAGGTCAATCTTGGGCAATATCTGGCCGCCGGATCGAGCATCGCAGCCTTGGAAGCGCTTGATCCGGTCTATGTCGACTATGCTCTGCCGGAGCGCGAACTGGCCAAAATCGCGACGGGTCAGCCGGTGGAAATCCAGGTTGCCGCTTATCCGCAGCAGCGCTTCAGCGGCACCATTCAGGCCATCAGCCCCGCGGTCGATCAGGCCACGCGCAACGTGCGGGTGCGCGGGTTGCTGAAAAATTCCGAGCATCTGCTGCGACCCGGCATGTTCGCCAAGGTCACCACCCTGCTGCCGCAGCAGGATAAGGTGCTGACACTGCCGCGCTCGGCCATTACCTTTAATACCTATGGCGATTCGGTTTTTCTGATCACCGATGGCGAGGGCGAGCAGGCGGGGCAGAAAGTCGTGCAACGGCGCCAGGTGCAAACCGGCGCGGTGCGCAGCGAGCGGGTGTCGGTGGTGTCCGGCCTCAAGGATGGCGATGTGGTCGTCGCCGCCGGTCAGGTCAAACTGCGCAATGGCGTCGCTGTCAGCATTGCCGCAGGCGGTGACAACAGCGAACAAGAGCCAGCTGAACCAAACACCGATGAGGCAGCGGCTCAGACCAGTAAGCAGGCGAGCGACAAGAATGCCGAGCAGCCCGCACCGGCAGCCAACAACGGCGCCAAGGACTAGAGGCGCAGCACCGTGAAATTCACCGACATATTCGTCTACCGCCCGGTGCTGGCCAGCGTCGTGAGCCTGCTGATTCTGGTGCTTGGGTTGCGTGCCATCGTCGAGATGGAAGTGCGCCAGTTCCCCAAGACGCAGAACACCGTGGTCACTGTGACCACCGCTTACCCGGGTGCCAGCGCGGAGTTGGTCAAGGGCTTTATCACCACACCGCTGCAACAGGCCATTGCCCAGGCCGAGGGGATCGATTTCCTCTCTGCCACCAGCAGCCAGGGCGTGTCGGTGATTGAGGCCAACATGGAGCTCAACTACCCGGCCAATGATGCCGTCTCGGAGATCCAGGCCAAGGTCGCGAGCCAGCTGAATGTGCTGCCGGATTCGGCGCAGAATCCGGTGATTGACTCCACCACCGGCAGCACCACGGCACTGATGTATCTGGCGCTCTACAGCCGCGAGATGTCGCTGTCGCAGATTACCGACTACCTCATCCGGGTGGTACAGCCACAGCTGCAGGCACTTGAGGGCGTCGCTCAGGCGGAAATCATCGGCAACCAGACCTTTGCCATGCGCGTGTGGCTCGACCCGGATCGCATGGCCGCGCTCGGCATTTCCGGTCAGCAGGTTGAGGCCGCGCTGCGCCGCAACAATTACCTGGCCGGCATCGGCCAGCTGCGCGGCGAGATGGTGCAGATCGACCTCAGCACCACCACGGATCTCAGCGATGTCGAGGACTTCCGCAAGCTGGTCATCCGCCAGGATGGCGGCACCCTGGTGCGGCTCAACGACATCGCCCGCGTGGAACTCGGCCCCGCCGACGACAACTCACGCACGCTCTACAAGGGCATCCCGGCCATTTTTATTGGCATTGAGCAGTCGCCGGGCGCCAACCCGCTGACGGTCGCGAATCGAGTGCATGAGCTCATGCCCAGCCTGGAGGCCCAGTTCCCGGAAGGGCTCGAGGCGCACATCCCCTACGACGCGAGCGAGTTCATCGAGGAGTCTATCAAGGAGGTCTTCACCACCCTGGCCGAGGCGGTGCTGATCGTGCTCTTCGTGATCTTCATGTCGCTGGGCTCGATCCGCGCGGCGCTGATCCCGTCGGTGGTGGTGCCGCTTGCCATCATCGGCGGCGCCTTTCTGATGCTGCTGATGGGCTTCTCCATCAATCTGCTGACGCTGCTCGCCATGGTACTCGCCATCGGCTTGGTGGTGGATGACGCTATCGTGGTGGTGGAGAACGTCCATCGCCATCTGGAGATGGGCAAGGACGGCATCACCGCCGCGGTGGATGCCGCGCGCGAGCTTGGCCTGCCAATTCTCGCCATGACCACCACCCTGGTCGCGGTCTATGCACCGATTGGCTTCATGGGCGGGCTGGTCGGCTCGCTCTTCACCGAGTTTGCCTTCACTCTGGCCGGCGCGGTGCTGATCTCCGGCGTCGTGGCGCTCACCCTGTCGCCGATGATCGCCGGGCGGGTGCTGCATTCAAGCAAGGATTCCTCGCGCTTCGAGCATCTGGTCGAGCGGTTCTTTACGTCTCTGGCGAACATCTACGGTCGCGCACTGGCGAATTGGCTCAAATATCCGACGGTCACCATACTGGTCGCCATTGTCGTGGTCGGCGCCATTTACGCCATGTACGGCATGACCAAGAAAGAGCTGGCCCCGACCGAGGACCAGAGCATTCTGTTTGTGATGGGCACCGCCCCCCAGACCGCCACCATCGACTATGACGTGGGCTATGTGCGCCAGATACAGGGCATCTTCGAGACCTTCCCGGAATACCAGGAAAGCTTCCTGCTCGCGGGCATGGGTGGCGACACCACCACCAGCTTCGGCGGTTTCAAGATGGCGCCTCCCTCGCAACGTGAGCGCTCGCAGATGGACGTCCAGCCCCAACTGCAGGGCGCGCTCGGGCAGATCGCCGGCCTGCAAACCGTGGCTTTCCCGCGCCCGAGTCTGCCAACGCCAGGCCGTGGCATTCCGATTGAGTTCGTGATCCTGTCCGACAGCGAGATCGAACAAATCAACAGCTTTGCCGATCAACTCCTCGGCGCGGCCATGGCCAGCGGCAAGTTCATGTTCTTGAAAAAAGAAGTGGAATACACCCGTCCGCGCACCGTGATTGAGATCGACCGTGACCTGGCCGGGGATCTCGGCATCGGCATGCAGGAGCTCGGCCGCAGCCTGTCGGTGATGCTCAATCAGGACTATGTGAACTGGTTCAGCCTGGAGGGACGCAGCTATAAGGTCATCCCGCAGGTGGAGCAAAACACCCGTGCCACCACCGAGTTGATCGAGAATTACCACATTCCCACTGCCAGCGGCAAACTTGTGCCCCTGTCCACGCTGGTGACCCTGAGCAATCAAGTGGTGCCGTCCAAGCGCACCCAGTTCCAGCAGTTGAACTCCATCGCATTGTCCGGAGTGATGATGCCCGGTGTTTCACTTGGCGAAGCGCTGAACTTCCTGGACGAGAAAGCCGCTGAGATCTTCCCGCGCAATCTGCGCTGGGACTACAAGGGTGAGTCGCGCCAATTCAAGACCGAGGGCGGCGCGCTGGAGGCGACCTTCTTCCTGTCGCTGCTGATCATCTACCTGGTGCTGGCCGCGCAGTTCGAGAGCTGGCGTGATCCTTTTGTTATCCTGATGTCGGTGCCTCTGTCCATCGCCGGAGCCATGGTGTTTCTGTTCCTGGGTTTTGCCAGCATTAACATCTACACCCAGGTGGGGCTTATCACCCTGATCGGCCTGATCGCCAAGAACGGCATTTTGATCGTGGAGTTCGCCAACCAACTGCGTGAAAACGAGGGCCTGGACAAGTCCGCCGCCGTTCAGCGCGCCTCGGCCATTCGCCTGCGTCCCATTCTGATGACCACGGTCGCCATGCTGGTGGCCATGATTCCGCTGCTCACCGCCAGCGGCCCGGGCGCGGTCAGCCGCTTCGACATTGGGCTGGTGATTGCCACAGGTCTTGGCATCGGCACCCTGTTCACGCTCTTTGTGGTGCCGGCGGTCTATGTGCTGGTCGCGGCACCGGATGCCCACCTACGCCATGCGCCCGGCGGGCCGGCACCGTCAGGCAAGGGGGCGATCAGTCCCGCCACCTAGCCGTTGCTCGCCGAGCTCTTGCTCTCAGGGACATGGCATGCTTGGGTAACATCGGAAACTGATTGGATTCCGGCCTGTAAATTCGAACTTTCGCCATGAGTGCCTTTCGCGATTTCATTCTGCAGGCAGAGACCTTGGAGTTCTGGTTGCTTGCCGGCGGCGCAATGGCCGTTGCGCTCGCGGCCTTCGTCTACGGGCTGCGCAGCTTCTGGAAGATGCGCATCATTCTCGACACACCGACGGCAAAAATTCGCTCAGCCGCTCAGGGTTATGTCGAGCTATTCGGCTTCGCCCGCGTGCGCCGTGAGCCGCTCATCGCGCCGCTGACCCAAATCCCCTGCGTCTGGTACCGCTTCACAGTGGAGGAAGAACGCGGCAGCAGCCGCAACCAGAAATGGCAAACCGTCGACCGAGGCGAAAGCGAGCTGCCATTCCTGCTTGATGATAGCACCGGCGAGTGCTTGGTCGACCCGACCGGCGCCGCACTCAAATTGCGCAACAAACAAGTCTGGCGCACCCGCAAGCCGGCCGGCCATTACGGCTCGCGCACCTCCCCAACCCAATCGATTAGTTCATTCTTCGGCTTTGAGCACAATTACCGTCTGACCGAGGAGCGCATCCACGCCGACGAGCCGGTCTATCTGCTCGGCCACTTCGAGACGCCCAGACGCGGCGAGCAGGAACGCCGCCGCCTAGCCAACCAGTTGCTGCGCCAATGGAAGCGCGACCCGGAGCGGATGCAGCAGTTCGATCACAACCAGGACGGCGAAATCGACCTGCAGGAATGGCAGGCAGCACAGGCGCAAGCTGACAGGCTCGCCGAACAGGCCGAGGAACGTCTGGCCGCCAAACCGCCGCTGCCGCGCTTGGGCAACACCAACACCATGAGTCAGCCGTTCATCATCTCAACCCTGGGCGAGGACGCGCTGGCTTCTGGCCTGCGCTGGCAGACCATCGGCGCCACCGCCGCGACCCTGATTCTCGGCGTGCTCTCAGGCGCCGCCATCGCCATCCGGCTCGGCTGAAGCAGCAACTCCCTCTGTATATTCCCTTATCTGATGCTTTTTCGATCCGTTGTAATCATTGTTTTCGCCACACTTCTCGGCCGCACCGAGTCAGCGTTTGCCGCCACGCCGCCGGCAGACTCTTCTGACGACGCTCGAGAATCAGTTTCCTTTCCACTTCCACCAAAGTACGCGAAAGAGCCCAATGGCTCAGTCAGGCTGCGCATCTGCTTTAACTGGTCATGTTCTAGCAGAGCGAATGTCACTTTTACGCCCGAGGACATGGCGCTTTTAACAGAGCGCATGACGGCTTGTTCGGGCCAAAGTCTTAACGATCGATTGCAGCGCCTGCGTATCGGAATCTGGCAAATGGAATTGCTGGCACAAAAATATCTGCCGATCTTGGCAAACGACCGTGCAATCAATGATTTTGAGGTAGGAGTCAAGGGGCGGATGGATTGCATCGACAACTCCACCAACACCACCAATTATTTGCATGTTCTCAAGGATATGGGAGCACTGACAGGTTGGATCGTCTCATCACCAAAGGTGCGCAACCGTTTCGATCTCAACGGGGTTCACTGGACAGCCGTCATCATGGACACCAAAACCGGACTCCTTTGGAGCCTGGACTCCTGGTACCGTCCGAACGGCCATCTGCCAATGGTCATGCCCTTAGAGAGTTGGATTCAGGGGAAGAAGGGCTGGGAACCGCCCTTCGAGCGCCTCAATGCAACCCCGCACTCAGTCGATGATCTATGTGACACGCCGTCCCCCTTAGAGCCTCTTCCGCCCACTGGGAAGAAAGTACTTGAACCCTAGTGCAAGCGGCGAAAATCTATGGTTAAGGTCGCCGCGAGATGTCAAGTCTTGCGCGTTGCTGCTTTCGCTTTTCCGAACTCGCTCGTTTCCGGCAATACATAAACAATCCCGCCGCTTCCCGAAAACTTTTCTTTCACTATATCCTTGAAGAAATCCCGTGGAACATTGATGCACCCAAAGGAAATGCGGTTATCACTCGATGTCAGGCTGGCTAAGCGTTCTGCCCGGCGATCCCGGGGTATGCCCTTGACGACCGCGTGCATGGAGAGGGCTTGGTCGTAGTCCAGCCAAAGTATGTCCGTACCCTTGTGATTCTGACCCATCGCTGAGACGAAACGACCGGCCGGTGTGATGCGATCCCCGGGCGGGATGCGTGACAAAGGCTTATCGCCGATGCCGGGAGGGGAGTAATCACCTTTCGCAAGTCCAAGCAGCACGGGCGCTGCCCCGTAAAATTCTCCATCCGCGCCGAACATGTAGAGTCTAGCGTTGACTTTATCGACAATAGCAAAGGGCATATTCAGATTGTCTTTGGAAGTAACAATCCAGTGCGCCATGTCCCTTGTCCGACGCGATGCGCTCTCTGACCCAAATTTGACCTTCCCGGACAGATGGGCGACGGCCATTTTCGGCTCCAAAACGACGGCGACATCCGCGTCTTCAGAGTAGCTGGCATTGAGCATTGGGTTCGTTGCACCAGCACCGTCTGACCTGGTCGCTTGAATCGGGACGCAGCCGACGCCCAACACCCCGAGCGCGAGACAAAGTGCCAGGCCAGCTACATTGAACCGCGAGGAAGCTGCAGGTCGGCCCTGCGCGCAGTCCGGGTTGGCTAGGTCGCCCCGGTTGTCTAGGCAGTCCGGATTGTCTAGAAGGTTCCGGCTCCCGCTGATGGCTGCGGTTTTGCTCGGCTCCAGGCAATGTTTGCCTCTTGTCAAATTACAGTTAGTCACCGGCTTGTTCATCGTGTACATGGCAGTCATGGATTTAGGTCAAACCAAGGGTAGGCATAATGCTAGCAAATTCAAATGTCTGTAACAAAGCATTTATCGACGCGAGAGCGCTTCCCCAAGCGCAGCATGCAGAAGCAAGGGTCAAAGCGAGGGACCGAGCGCGGTAACATATCGTGGAATATCGCCACGGTAGAGCGCAAGTGCAGGATAGAGGAAACTTTTTGGTCTTGACAGCAAACGCCAGAAAGTGGATATTTCCAAGGTGACCGCTAAACAAGTCTGTTTTGATGATGTTCGGCGTCGCAAATTACAATGGATGCCGTGCCATCGGCAGCGTTAATTTCTGAACCAACAAGCAGGCCACGAAAATGATGAACAAAACAAACCGATCTATTCTCGCCATCCTTGCTGTGATGATGGTGCTTGGGCTTTCAGCTTGCAGCACCACCAAGCACGAGCCAGCGCCAGCAGCCCCAGCGCCAATGGCCCCGAAACCAGACCGCGGTTAACCAGTTACGGTTCCTCCACCCCCTCCCTAACAGCTTCTCCCCTGCTATCTTCACGTCCGGGTTCTGTAGCTCCTCCGGATTCTATAGCCCGTCCGGATTCCATAGCTCAGGCGAGTTCGATAGCACCCCAAACCGCGCAATCCCATCCGTTTGCGCCGATTGGGCTAAGGATCGGGTGAGAGGAACCAACTATCCGGCCAGCCAGCGGAGGTCACCCGCCCTGGCTCGCTGGGTTGCACACGCGCATCACTTCGCTGAAGAACCCCTACCCGCTGGGCATCGGGCGCACTGCACTAGCATCCAGTGTTACCACGACACGTCCTTATTGTTACTGACGACTCTCCGCCGAATGAACCTTGGCGCGCACGGCGGACAGGCTGGCTGCCCGTCCCCTGACCAAGCTTCCAAGCCAGCGGCGGACTGAGCCCGAGTTTGCTTGGGTCCAGCTCCAGCTGGTACCTGTTCCATCGTGCCAGCGCATTGTCAGCTTCTCGGCCTGATGGTCTCGGTGATTGAGTATCCAGTCCATCATGGGCTGAAGTTTCCGGTCGAGTTGCTGCAGCGCCTCGGACCATGCCGTCAGATCGCGCCGTCGCAATGCATCGCCTAGATGCTGTTCAACTAACAGGACACGCCCGGCAGGGATACCAGCAAGCTGCTTGGTTAAATCACTGGTCTCCAGGCTAGCCGTTGGCAGGTCGCCGGCGTGAGCTAGGCCGAGTGCGAGCGGGTCTTCGGAAATCACCAGTCTTAGGTCCGGCGCCAGCTTGAGCGGTGCATGGGCCCCTGCCCCGGACAACCACAGCCCATTGATCGCCGCTCGGCCGGCCTCGGCGCGCGCATGATTGACGGCGGACTGATGCATCAGCATCTGCGCTTCGTTCATCAGCGCATTCCAGCGCTTGGCATCCGCACCGCTTGGCATGGCCTCCGCCAGGGTCGCCCCTATGACCGAGCGCAGCGACCGGGTGCGCAAATCGACCGGCTCGGGAGCGCGCAGATACCAGCGTTCCGGCACGGTTGCGTGCAGTCGGATGCCATCGGCGGAAAAATGCGCGTTCAGCTCAGCGACCAGCTCCCGCGCTTCTTCTGGGCTGATTGCGAGCATGCCGCCATCAAACAAGCGCAGCTGGTCCCGATCCGCACGCAGATGGACCGGATCTGCATGCAGCCAGAAGCCGCTGCGGTCCCAGGCGGGATCATCGACGCTTAGACAATACGCAGCGGTTGGCCAGTGCTCGGCAGAAGCCGCGTCCAGTCCGAACGAATCGGCCAAAGCCTCAGTGCCCGCGCGTTGCTGCGGATTGTCAGCACCGGAAGCAGCAACAGAGTTTGGCTGAGAAATTCTCCCCCGCGCGGCCGAAAAGAACCGATCAAACGCCGGTGTGGGGAGCTCAGCGGGCAATTCCACCCCCTTCAGCCCGAGCAACCCGGGGATGAACAGCTCGATCTCGAGCCCCTTTGACGTGGTCATTTACAAGCCATCTGAAATACTGCCTGTTCTCTGCCGGAAATCCGTCCCCGCCGGAACTCGTCTCGGCAAGGGAGATGCGGCCCCATGCAGATTAAGAGGAACCGAGACGGTTAAACCCCGGCACAATGGCAGGCAGATTCAGCGAACAAAGGCTGCGGTGCAGATCCCAAGCAGGGATGCGGGGAAAATGCCGAAAAAGAGCACCGCGAGGCCATTGACGGAGATGGCGATTCTGGCATCGCCGGCGAGCTGAAGGGGCGTGCTGTCTTCGGCAGGCTTGTCGAAGTAGATGAACTTCACCACGCGCAGGTAGTAGAAGGCGCCGATGATGGAGAAGACCACGGCGACCACCGCGAGCCAGGTGAGCCCGATGCTGACCACGGCATCAAGTACCAGCAGCTTGGCGAAGAAGCCCACCGCCGGCGGCACACCGGCCATGGAGAACATCATCAGCGCCAGCATGGCGGCGAGCCAGGCGTCGCGGTCATTCAACCCTTTCAGGTCATCGAGGTTCTCGATCTCGACCCCGTTGACTGAGATCATCGCCAGCACGCCGAAGGCGCCGGCAGCCATCAAGGCATAGACCACGGTGTAGAACATGGCCGCAGCATAGCCCTCCTGAGTGCCGGCGAGCAGCCCGAGGAAGATGAAACCGACATGGGAGATGGTGGAGTACGCCAACATGCGCTTGATGTTGGTCTGGGCGATGGCGACGATATTCCCCAAGCCCATCGAAAGGATGGAGAGGATGATCAGTATCTCGCCCCAATCCGACTGCAAGGCACCAAGACTGTCGATCAGAATGCGGCTGGCCATGGCGAAGGCGGCGATCTTGGGCGCGCTCGACAGGAATAGCACAATGGGCATGGGTGCGCCCTGGTAGACGTCGGGCAGCCACATGTGAAAAGGCACAGCGCCGAACTTGAAAGCCACGCCGATGAGCACGAACACCAGGCCAAAGACCAGGATTTTGTTATCCATGCCCTGACTCGCGACTGCCTCGGCCACCTGCGCGAAGTTGAAGCTGCCGGTTGCGCCGTAAAGCATGGAGATTCCATAGAGCAGCATACCTGAGCCCAGGGCGCCAAGGACGAAGTATTTCATCGCCGCCTCGGCACCCGGCTTGGAGTCCCGATCCATGGCCACCAGCGGATACAGGCACAGCGCCAGCAGCTCGAGCCCGAGGTAGAGCGTCAGGAAGCTGTGAGCTGAGACCATGATCAGCATGCCCAGGGCGGCAAAGAGCACGAGAACATGGTATTCGCCCACCCAAAGTCCGCGCTCACGCATGTAATCGCGCGAATAGACGAAGGTCAAAATGGTCAGAATCAGGATGACGCCTTTTAGCAGGTCGCCGAAAGGATCGCGGATGAAGCTGTCGCTGAAGGCGAAGGTCACATCATTCCCGCCGAGCATTCCGACGCAACCGAGGGTGGCGGCCAGGCCAAGGATGGCCAGATTATGGTTCCAACCGCGCTGCTCCTCATTGATGTAAAGATCGACGATCAGCACCGTGCAGGCCGTCGACAGTAGAATCAGCTCGGGCAGAATGGTCGCGAGAAAGGCGGGTTCGAACGGCATAATCGAAAATCCGTTGGGACGGCGGTAACGGGCGAAGCGTCAGTCAGCCCGATGTTGATTGGTTTGGGCTTGATCGGCCAGGGCAGGATCGGCACCCGGCAGCTTGCTGACCTGAATCTGGGTCACCAGCTTCTCGATGGTCGGCTCCATCACGTCGATCAGCGGCTTGGGCCAGATGCCGAGCGCCAGCACGACAACCGCCAGCGCGCCGAGGTTGAAGGTCTCGCGCCGGTTGAGGTCTTTGAGCTCGGCGACGCGTTCGTTACCGACCTCGCCAAAGATCACTCGCTTGACCATCCACAAAGTAAAGGCGGCCGCCAGAATCAGCGTGGTCGCGGCCAGGAATGCGTACCAGAAATCGGCGCGGAAGGCGGCCAGGATGACCATCAGCTCGCCGACAAAGCCGGAGGTCCCGGGCAAACCGGCATTGGCCATCGCGAAAAACACCATGAAACCGCCAAACCAGGGCATGACGTTGATCACGCCACCATAGTCGCCAATCTCGCGGCTATGCAAGCGGTCATAGAGCACGCCCACGCAGAGGAAGAGCGCCCCCGAGATGAAGCCATGGGAGATCATCTGCACCATGCCGCCCTCGATGCCCATCACGGCGCCACTGGCGACCTCCGGCTGGCGGAAAATGGCAAACACCAGGAAAAACCCGAGCGTAACGAAGCCCATGTGCGCGATGGACGAGTAAGCGATGAGCTTTTTCATGTCTTTCTGCACCAGGGCAACAAAGCCGATATAGACAATCGCGATCAGAGACAGCGCGATAATGAACCCATCGAGCGCGGCGCTGGCATCCGGCGTGATCGGCAAACTGAAGCGCAGGAAGCCATAGCCGCCAATCTTCAGCATGATCGCGGCCAGGATCACCGAGCCACCGGTCGGCGCCTCGACATGCGCGTCCGGCAGCCAGGTATGCACCGGAAACATCGGCACCTTGACCGCAAACGCCAGCAGGAAGGCGATGAAGATCAGAACCTGGGCGGTCATGCCAAGCGGCAGCGTGTGGTAGTCGAGAATGCTGAAGCTGCCGGACTGGAAGTACATGTAGATCAGCGCCACCAGCATGAACACTGACCCAAAGAAGGTGTAGAGAAAGAACTTAATGGTGGCGTAAACCCGGTTTGGCCCGCCCCAGATGCCGATCACGATGAACATCGGGATCAGCATGGCCTCCCAGAAGACGTAGAACAGAATGGCATCTAGCGCCGAGAACACCCCGACCATAATGCCCTCCATAATCAGGAAGGCAGCCATGTAAAGCGACGGCTTGTAGGTAATCACATCCCAGCCAGCGACCACCACGAAAATGGTGATGAAGGTGGTAAGGATGATCAGCGGCATCGAAATGCCATCGACGCCCAGCGAGTAGAAAACGTCAAAAGCCGGCACCCAAGGCACATGCTCGACGAACTGCATGCTGGTGTCGGCCGAATTGAACCCAAACCACAGCGGCAGGCTGACCAGGAAGGTCGCAACCGACACGCCCAGGGCCAGCTTCTTACTCGACTCGGGCGCCTTGTCGCCACTGACGATGACGCCAATGCCACCCAGAATGGGCAGCCAGATCGTCAAGCTCAGCCAGGGAAAATCAGTCATCGTCCTTCATTCTCCAATTTCGCGATCGCCGCGGCGCCGCGAGCCAATTCTTGCAAGTGTCAGAAGGCAACATAAGCGGTCAGCATGCCCACCAGGCCGATAATCATGGCGATGGCGTAATGGTAAAGCATGCCGGATTGCAGCCAGCGCATCTGCCCTGCCAGTCGACCGACCAAGCCCGCCGAGCCATTGACCACGGCGCCGTCGATCAGGGCTCGATCGCCGGTATTCCATAGCAGACGACCAATATTGAGCCCACCGCCAGCGAAGACCCGCTGGTTGAAGTCATCGAAGCCGTATTTATTCTCAAGCAGCCGGGTCAGCGGCCCACCGGCGCGGAGCAGCAGTAGATCGAGGTTCGGCAGCAGTTTGACACCGAACCACCAGAGCAAGGTCGCAAGCCCAAGACCGGTCATGGCCAGCTTAAAGGGCCAGCCGTGCATCCCGTGCTCGATAAAGGCCATCTGCCCATGCCAGTGCTCGGCCAGCGCATGCAGGCTATCATGCTCGTGCGCCACATGGATGGCATCGCCCAGCCAGTTGCTGACCAGCAGCGGCTCGACCGCCAGCCAGCCGATGAACATAGACGGCACCGCCAGCGCGATCAGCGGCCCGGTCACCACCCAGGGCGTCTCGTGCAGGTGTGAGCGGGTATGCTCATCCATGCGCGGCTTGCCATGGAACACCAGGTAATACATGCGGAAGCTGTAAAGCGCGGTAACCAAGGCACCACAGGTGAGCAGCACCCAGGCGACATTGGCGCCGAAAACATGGGAATGGCCTACCGCCTCGATGATCGCATCCTTGGAGAAAAAGCCTGAAAAACCGGGGAAGGCGATCAACGCCAGCGAGCCGATCAGCGCCGTTAGCCAGGTGATGGGCATCTTTTTCCACAGGCCACCCATGTTGCGGATGTCCTGGTCATGGTGCATGGCGATGATCACCGAGCCCGCGGCCAGGAACAGCAGCGCCTTGAAGAATGCGTGCGTCATGAGATGGAAAATGCCGGCGGCATAGGCCGAAGCTCCGAGCGCGGCCACCATGTAGCCAAGCTGCGACAGAGTCGAATACGCCACCACGCGCTTAATGTCGTTCTGCACTAGGCCAATCAGCCCCATAAAGAAGGCCGTCACCGCCCCAACCAAGAGCACAAAGGACAGCGCCGTGGTGGAGAGCTCATAGAGCGGCGACATGCGCGCCACCATGAAGATACCTGCGGTAACCATGGTCGCGGCATGGATGAGCGCGGAGATGGGAGTCGGGCCTTCCATTGAGTCCGGCAGCCACACATGCAGCGGCACCTGCGCCGATTTGCCCATGGCGCCGATGAACAGCAGGATGCAGATCAGAGTCATCAGCGACACACCGCCGAAGAGCGCGACCTCAATGTCCGCAAGCTCCGGGGCCTGGGCGAAGACCTCGGTGTAATTCATGGAACCGAAGTACATGCCGATGGCGGCGATGCCGAGCAAAAACCCGAAGTCCCCCACCCGGTTGACCAGAAAGGCCTTGAGGTTGGCATAAACGGCCGACTCGCGCGTAGCCCAGAAGCCGATCAGCAGATAGGACACCAGGCCGACCGCCTCCCAGCCGAAAAACAGCTGGATGAAGTTATTCGACATGACCAGCATCAGCATCGAGAAGGTAAAGAGCGAGATGTAGCTGAAGAAGCGCTGGTAGCTGTTCTTGCCGGCGAGCGAGCCATCGGGCCAGTTGTGCTCGTCATCGGCCATGTAGCCGATGGTATAGACATGCACCATGAGCGACACGAAGGTCACCGTGGCCATCATCAGCGAGGTCAGGCGGTCGACCAGAAAGCCGATCTCGAAGCGAATGCCATCGGCGATCATCCAGGTGTAGACCGTGTCGTTAAAAGCGGCCAGATCGCCCCAGATAAAGCCGGCCAGCACCCCCAGCGACAGAGCACAAGAGATTCCGACACCGATGATGGTGGCCCGGTGTGCCCCGACACGACCGATGCGCGCGCCGAAAAAGCCCGCGATGATGGCACCCGCGAGCGGGGCGAGAACAATGAGCAGATAGACCAGTGCCATGCGTCAGCCTTTGAGCAGATCGAGATCGTCGACGTTAATGGTCTGGCGCCCGCGGAAGAGCACGACCAGGATAGCCAGGCCGATGGCGGCCTCGGCCGCCGCCACCGTCAGGATGAAAAAGACGAACACCTGCCCCGCCGTATCACCAAGGAAATGCGAGAAGGCGACGAAGTTGATGTTCACCGCCAAGAGCATCAGCTCGATGCACATCAGCAGGATGATGACATTCTTGCGATTGATAAAAATACCGGCCACGGCAATCGCGAACATCAGGCCGGCGAGCAGCAGGTAATCGGATAACGCGATCATCACTCTTCTCCCTTGTCGCTCGAGCCTTTGTTCGCGTTCTGTTGCGGGCTCTGACTGGAATCCGCCTGCGGTACCGGCTCAGACGCCATCTTGACGATGCGAATCCGGTCCGGCCCCTTGCGCACGCGCACCTGCGCCGAGGGGTCGAGATACTTGGTCTCGGGCCGCCGCCGCAGCGTCAGGCGAATGGCCGCGACAATGGCCACCAGCAGAATCACCGCCGCGATCTCAAACTGATACAGGTAGGTTGTGTAGAGCTCGAGGCCCAGCTCAGCGGTGTTGTTGTAGCCGATTGCCTTAGCCGCCGGCTTGGCGAATTCATCCAGCCCGAAATTCCCCGGCCCCAGCACCAGAATCATGTTGAACACCATCAGGCCGACAACCACCAGCCCGAGCGGCAAATAGCGGATGAACTGCGCGCGCATGGCGGCGATATCGACGTCCAGCATCATCACCACGAACAAGAACAGCACCATGACCGCGCCGACATAGACCAGCACCAGAACGATGCCGAGGAATTCCGCCTCGATCAGCAGCCACAGCGCCGCGGTTGCCACGAAGGTGAGCACCAGATACAGCGCGGCATGCACCGGATTGCGTCGCGTGACGACCATCCCTGCACTGAACAGGGTTATCGCTGCGAAAACAAAGAAAAAAAACTTCTCAAAGCCCATGAATTCTCTATCCGGTCGTTGAGTGCAGCCGAAAGCTTGCCAGCGCCGTCCCTAAGGGTCCAACGCAGCCCCTAGCGATAGGGCGCGTCCGCCGCCCGTGCTGCGGCAATACGCTGCTCGTATTGATCTCCAATCGCGAGCAACTTCTCTTTGGTCATGATGTTATCGCCGCGATTCTCGAAGTGATATTCATAGATATCCGTCTCGACGATGGAATCGACCGGACAGGACTCCTCGCAAAAACCGCAGTAAATGCATTTGAACAAATCGATGTCATAGCGGGTTGTGCGCCGCGAGCCATCCGCGCGCGGCTCGGCCTCGATGGTGATGGCCAATGCCGGGCACACCGCCTCGCACAGTTTGCAGGCAATGCAACGCTCCTCACCGTTCGGGTAGCGGCGCAGCGCATGCAGACCACGAAAGCGCGGCGAAATCGGCGCCTTCTCCTCCGGGTACTGTATGGTGAACTTGCGCTTGAACAGATAGCCGCCGGTCAGTCGCAGGCCTTTTAGCACCTCGACCAGCATCAGGCTGTTCAGGTATTCGCGCGCACGTTGCAGCATGTCGGTTCTCGAGATCTCGTTCAGTCAGTGCTGTTGCAGGTTTAAGTTTGGTGCAGGTTTAAGTTTGGTGCAGGTTTGAATTCAGCTCTCAGGTCGCGGACCACCAGGGCGGAACCTCCAGCACCACGCCAAGTGCCACCACCAGAATCCAGACGATGGTAATCGGAATGAACACCTTCCACCCCAGGCGCATGATCTGGTCGTATCTGTAGCGCGGCAGGGTCGCGCGCAGCCACAGGAAGACGAACATAAAGAAAAACGTCTTGAGCACCAGCCAGATAGTGCCAGGAATCCAGGCAAACAGGGGCTCCAGCACCGGGATGCCCTGGAAGGGCGACAGCCAACCGCCGAAGAACAAGAGTGCGGTCAGCATCGCGATCAGCACCATGTTGGCATATTCAGCGAGGAAAAAGACCGCGAATCCCATACCGGAATACTCGACATGGAAACCGGCGACGATCTCCGACTCGCCCTCGGCGACGTCGAAGGGCGCCCGGTTGGTCTCGGCCACGCCGGAGATGTAATAGACGCCGAACAGCGGCAGCAGCGGCAGCCAGAACCAGGTCAGGAGATTGCCGCTTTGGGACTCGACGATGGCGCTCAGATTCAAACTACCGGCGGCAACCAGCACCCCAACCAGCGCAAAGCCCATGGCGATTTCATAGGCGACGATCTGCGCGGCCGCGCGCAGCGCGCCCAAGAACGCGTACTTGGAGTTGGACGCCCAGCCGGCGATGATCACTCCATAGACCCCGAGCGAGGTCAACGCCAGCACGTAGAGCAAGCCGGCGTTGATATCCGCCAGCACCAGCCCGGCATCGAAGGGCACCACGGCCCAGGCAGCGAGTGCCGGCACGATGGCAATCAGCGGCGCGGCCAGGAACAGTACCTTGTTGGCTTGCGTCGGTACGATGATCTCCTTCACCATCAACTTGAGCGCATCGGCGATGGGCTGCAACAAGCCGCGCCAGCCAACCCGGTTGGGCCCGATGCGCACCTGGATGTAACCAATCACCTTGCGCTCGGCGTAGGTGTACCAGGCCACGACCACCAACAACGGGACCAGAATCGCCAGCGTTGCCGTCAGGCTCCGAAGCAGCAGCGGCAATTGCGACCAGAGTTCTGTCATTCGGGCTGTCCTCGTGCCTTGTTCAGCATGGCTTGCTCATAGTGATTGGCTCATAGTGATTGGCTCATAGTGATTGGCTCATAGTGATTGGCTCATAGTGATTGGCTCATAGTGATTGGCTCATCATAATGGGGCCAAATTGACGGGCTCAGACTCTCGGCTCACAGTCAAAGGCTCAGACTCGCGAACTCAGACTTAGGCGCACAAAACTCAAGAGTTCAGACTCACGGGTCCAATCTGGGCGCCCAGAGTTTCGCTGCCCGGCACCGCGGCTGGAATACGCGCGCAGCCGGGCGGAACGGCATCCGTCACGCTGACCTTGGCCGTGGCCGTTGCATCTCCCTGGCGGATGGTGACCTTGTCGCCGTCCGCGAGCCCGAGTTTCTCGACCTGCTCAGGATGCAAACCCACGCTCAAGGACTCCGCCAGCGGCGTGTGTTGCAACGCCGGGGCATGACGGACGATCGAATCGCTCGCATAAATGGGCACCGAGCCAACACGCATCAGCGTCTGCCCGATTTTCGGAACATCAAGACCGGCGCGCTGAGCGCGGGCGGCGTTATCGAAGCCAGCGTCCTTGCACAAGGTCTCGAGCTCGTTGGAAATCTCGCGCGCGCTGTTATAGCCAAAGCCATCCAACTCCAACAGATTACCCAGCACCCGCAGCACCTTCCAGCCCGGCCGCGCATCTCCCGGAGGTGCCACTGCACCTTGAAAGCGTTGCCAGAGCCCGCCTGCGTTGATGAAGGTGCCGGCAGTCTCGGTGAAAGCCCCGATCGGCAGCAAGAGGTTTGCGTATTGCTCGAGCGCCGGCGTAAGAAAGGGCGAACAGGCGATGACCAGCTGCGCTGACGACAGCGCCTGTCGCGCCAAGGCCAGATCGATCAGGTCAACTGAAGGGTCCAGATCCCAGAGCACATAAGCCTGGCGCGGGGTCACGAGCATCTCGCGGGCATTCAGACCGGACTCAGCCAGTGCCATGCCGCCCGGGCCGACATGCGGCAGCGCCCCGGCGAGCGCGGACGCTGTGGCGTTCGCTGCAGGCAAATAGCCGAGCTTGGCGCCACAGCCGCTCGTGATCGTCTCGGCAAGCGCCTTGATCAGGGCGTAATCGGGGTCGGCCGCGGCGAGTGCACCGAGCAGAAGGACGGCGCCGCTCAGATGCGCGTTCGCATCGGATGTCGAACTGGCAGAGGAATGCGCGGCGCGCAATTGCTCGGCGAGTTCCCGATGCCGGTCCTCCGGCTCGGCCATGCCGATCACTTCCTGCACCGCGCTGGCGCCGCGCAGATCGAGCGCCTTGGCCAGCGCCGCCAGTTCCACCAGCAGACAGCCGGGCGGAGCAACGAACTGCCGACTCGGATGGGTCAGTTCCTGGTGGTAGTAATTGAACGCCGCCACGCGCGCGCCCTTGAGTGCGGCCTTGCGGATGCGATGCGCCAGCAATGGCTGCTCGGCGCGGATATCGCTGCCAATCAAGACAATGGTTTGCTGCTGTTCAAGTTCGGCAATTGCCAGCCCGAGCCATGGCCGCAGCGGGTCAGAGGCATCGCCGCGAAAATCCTGCTGACGCAGACGACTATCGATGTGGCCGCTGCCAAGCCCGCGCAGCAGCTTTTGCAGCAGATGCTGTTCCTCGAGCGTGGCCTGTGGCGAAACCAGACAGCCGATGCTATCGGCGTCGATCGCGCGCAGTCCATCGACGGCCAGCTTGAGCGCCGACTCCCAATCGATCTCATGCCAGCTGCCGTCGCGCTTGACCAGTGGACGTTCGAGCCGGGCGTCGCTGTTCAGCCCCTGATAGCCAAAGCGATCACGGTCGGAAATCCAGGTCTCGTTGACGGCCTCGTTGGCGCGCGGATGCACTCGCATCACCTTCTGACCACGCACATGCAGGTGCAAATTGGCGCCGACTGAATCATGTGGCGAAATGCTGTCGCGATCCGTCAGTTCCCAGGCGCGCGCGGTGAACCGATAGGGCTTGGAGGTCAGCGCGCCGACGGGACAGAGGTCGATAATGTTGCCCGAGAGTTCATGGCTGACCGTATGCGCCACAAAGGTGCCGATACGCATATCTTCGCCGCGCCCGGTGGCACCAAGCTCGCGCACACCCGCAATTTCGGCGCCGAAGCGCACGCATCTGGTGCAATGAATACAGCGCGTCATTTCGGTCGCGATCAGCGGGCCGAGGTCTTCGTCCTGCACCACGCGCTTGCGCTCGCTGAAGCGCGAGACGTCCTCACCATAGCCCATGGACACGTCTTGCAACTCGCACTCCCCGCCCTGATCGCAGATCGGGCAGTCGAGCGGATGGTTGATCAGCAGGAACTCCATGGTGCCGCGCTGCGCCTCGAGCGCCTTGTGTGAGCGTGTCAGCACCTTCATGCCATCGCCCACCGGCGTTGCGCAAGCCGGCACCGGCTTGGGGAAAGCCCGTCCGCCCTGCTCCGCCTCGACCAGGCACATGCGGCAGTTGGCCGCGATGGACAGCTTGGGGTGATAGCAAAAACGCGGGATGGCGATGCCCTCGCGGTCGGCGACCGCGATGATCATCTCGCCCGGCGTCGCCTCACAGGAGCGACCATCGATTTCCAGTGTGATCTTCTCGGACATCGCGCCCTTGCTATCTCGCTCGCTGGTCAGTTAATTCGTTCGCCAGTTGGGTCTGCGACCCGGGTTCGCTGGCCCAATTTGCCAGTTCAAGTCGCTGGCCCAATTCGCTGGCCGGTCTTGTTGGCCGAATCGCCCTTTCCTGCTCGCCCGCGCGCATGAGCCTATGTGCGCGCGGGCAAGACTTTGACGGCCAGCTTGCCGCCTCAGGCCGCCTCGACCATCGGTGTGCCATGGTCGATCAGATGCTCGAACTCATGGCGATAATGTTTCAGAAAGCTTTGTACCGGCATGGCGGCTGCATCGCCTAGCGCACAAATGGTGCGCCCGCCGATGCGGCCCGCCACGCTGTCGAGCAGCGCCAGATCCTGCATGCGTCCCTGCCCGTGCAGGATGCGATCGAGCACCCGCGCCAGCCAGCCGGTTCCTTCCCGGCAGGGCGTGCATTGACCGCAGGACTCATGGGCATAAAAGTGCGCCAGATTGGCCAGCACCTTGACCATGCAGGTTCCCTTGGCGATGACAATCACCGCGCCCGAGCCCAGCATGGAGCCGGCCTTGGCGATGGAGTCATAGTCCAGGTCGACGCCCATCATGATATGACCGGGCACCACGGGAACAGAGGAGCCACCGGGGATCACCGCTTTTAGCTCGCGCCCGTCTTTCACGCCACCGGCCAGCGCTAGCAGTTCGCTGAAAGGCGTGCCCAGCGGCACCTCGAAGTTCCCCGGCTTTTCGACATGCCCGGAAACCGAAAACAGTTTGGGTCCGCCATTGTTCGGACGCCCCTGCTCGAGAAACCACTTCCCACCCTTCTCGAGGATGACCGGCACCGAGGCCAATGACTCGGTGTTGTTAATCGTGGTCGGCCGCCCAAACAAGCCGGCCTGGGCCGGGAACGGCGGTTTGTAGCGCGGCTGGCCCTTCTTGCCCTCAATCGACTCGAGCAGCGCAGTCTCCTCGCCGCAGATGTAGGCCCCGGCGCCGAGATGGCTGTAGAGATCGAAATCCACGCCCGAGTCGAGCACATTCTTGCCGAGCAGCCCGGCGGCATAGGCTTCTTCGAGTGCTCCCTCGAAGCGCGCGATGGGCTCGTAGAATTCGCCGCGAGTATAGTTGTAGCCAACGGTTGCGCCGATGCAATAGCCGGCGATGGCCATGCCCTCGATCAGCTGATGCGGGTTGTAGCGCAAAATATCACGGTCCTTGCAGGTACCGGGCTCGCCCTCGTCGGAATTGCACACGATGTATTTCTGCCCGGGCGCCTGGCGCGGCATGAAGCTCCACTTGAGTCCGGTCGGAAAGCCCGCCCCGCCGCGCCCGCGCAGGGCCGAAAGCTTCAACTCCTCGATCAGGTCGTGCGCACTGATTTTTTCGCGCAGAATCCGTTCCCACTGCTGATAGCCGCCCAGCGCGCGGTATTCCTCCAAGCGGTAGCGCCGCTCGGCCGGCAGGTGCATGGTGCGGAAGCAGACAGTGTTCTGGTTTTCAACCATGTTTTACAACCTTCACCGGATCGATACGTCGTGGTCGCTGCTTTAGGGTTCGCTGCTTTGTTTTGGCTGTTCCAGCGATGCCCTAGTCGAGGCCATCGATCAGTTTCTCAAGCGTCGAGGGCGTCAGGCACTCGTGGTAGACCTTGTCGACCAGCACGGCGGGCGCATCCTTGCATGCCCCAAGGCACTCGAATTCTTTCAGGGTGAACTTGCCATCCTCGCTGGTCTGCCCGGGTGCGACGCCAAAACGCTCGCGGACATGTTCAATCAGCTCTTCGCTGCCGTTGAGCATGCAGGAGATGCTGTTGCACACACAGACCTTATGACGTCCGACCGGCTCGAGATCGTACATGCCATAGAAACTGGCCACCTCGTAGACCGCCACCTCGGGCATGTCGAGGTAGGCCGCCACGTCGTCCATCAGCTCGCGCGTCAGCGAGCCGCCGTTGGCATCCTGCACCAGGGTCAGCGCCGGCATGACCGCAGATTGTTTCCATTCCGGCGGATACTTGGCGACCTCCCGATCGATCGCGGCGCGAATGTCGTCGGTGAACAGACTGGATTTGTCGCGCTCATGCATGACCGCCAGCGGAGCATTGCGAAAGCCCATTAGCGGTCGACCTCCCCGAAGACGATATCCATGGTACCGATGATGGCCACCACGTCGGCCAGCATGTGGCCCCGGGACATTTCATCCAACGCCGACAAATGGACGAAGCCGGGCGCGCGCACCTTCAGCCGATAGGGCTTGTTGGCGCCGTCGGCGATGATGTAACAACCGAACTCCCCCTTGGGCGCCTCGACCGCGGCATAGACCTCACCCGGCGGCGGACAGTAGCCCTCGGTGAAGAGCTTGAAGTGGTGAATCAGGGCTTCCATGTCGTCTTTCATGTCGACACGCGCGGGTGGGGTCACCTTGTGATTTTCCACCATCACTGGGCCGGGATTGGCGCGCAGCCAGTCGATGCACTGCTTGATGATGCGATTGGACTGACGCATCTCCTCCACCCGCACCAGATAGCGGTCGTAGCAGTCGCCATTGACGCCGACCGGGATGTCGAAATCCATCTTGTCGTAGGCCGCATAGGGCTGCTTCTTGCGCAAGTCCCACTCAACCCCGGAGCCGCGCAGCATCGGACCGGTGAAGCCCAGCGCCTGCGCACGCTCGCCGTCCACCACGCCGATACCGACGGTGCGCTGCTTCCAGATGCGGTTGTCGGTCAACAGCGTTTCATACTCATCGACCAGCCCTGGGAAGCGCGTTGTGAAATCTTCGATGAAGTCCAGCAGCGAGCCCTCGCGCGCCTTGTTCAGGCTGTGAAAATCGCGCTTGCTGTGCCACTTGGTGCTTTCTTCAGAGAACCGCGGCATCTTGCCGGGCAGATCCCGATAAAGACCACCGGGGCGGTAATAGGTCGCGTGCAGGCGCGCGCCCGAGACTGCCTCGTAGCAGTCCATCAGGTCCTCACGCTCGCGGAAGCAGTACAGAAACACACTCATGGCGCCGACATCAAGCGCATGGGCGCCAAGCCACATCAGATGATTGAGTATCCGCGTGATCTCATCGAACATGGTGCGGATGTACTGTGCCCGCTCCGGCGCCTGAATGCCGAGCAGCTTTTCGATGGCGCGCACATAGCCATGCTCGTTGCACATCATGGACACATAATCGAGGCGGTCCATGTAGCCGATGCTTTGATTGAAAGGCTTGGTCTCGGCCAGTTTTTCAGTGCCACGGTGCAGCAGGCCGATGTGCGGATCAGCCCGCTCGATCACCTCACCCGACATTTCGAGCACTAGGCGCAGCACGCCATGCGCGGCCGGATGCTGGGGGCCGAAATTCAGCGTGTAATTGCGAATCTCAGGCATTGCCGCCTCCGTTACTGCCCGGGCCCTCAGCAAGGTAGCGGCTGTCATCGCGGATCACGCGCGGCACGAGCACGCGCGGATCGATCTTGACCGGCTCATAGACCACGCGCTGCTGTTCTGGATCGTAGCGCATCTCCACCTGGCCGCTGAGCGGGAAATCCTTGCGGAACGGATGACCGACGAAGCCGTAGTCGGTCAGAATCCGGCGCAGATCCGGGTGGCCCTTGAACAGGATGCCGAACAGATCGAACGCCTCGCGTTCGAACCAGTCCGCCACCGGCCAGACTGGCACCACGGAGTCAACCATCGGCTGTGCTCCGGGCGCGAACACTCGCAGCCGCAATCGACGGTTGTGCGTTAGCGACAGCAGGTGGTAGACCACGGCGAAACGCTGGGGGGAATCCAGTTCCAAGTCGGGCTCGCGGTCGACGCCGCGACCGAAGCCGTCCGCCGATGCCAGCTCGGTGTCCCACTCCGAGCGACCGAAGGCGGCGTAATCCACCCCGCACAGATCAATGATCTGCGCGAAAGCAAACTCGGGGCGATCGCGCAATTCGCCACACACCGCCAGCAGATCGGCGGCAGTGACCACCATGGTCACTTCGCCCGATGCAATCAGCACCTCGACAGCGCGCGAGGCGAAAACCTCAGTCAGCGACGCGGCGAGCGCGTCGAGTCGCGCATCACCAGTGCTTGTGCCGGTATGTGTAGAGGGTGCGGTAACAGCAGGCTGATTCACGGCAAATTCAGGACTGATCAACGAGCGATGGTATTGGTGCGACGGATTTTGTTCTGCAGTTGCAGCACACCGTAGAGCAACGCCTCCGCGGTCGGCGGACACCCAGGCACATAGATGTCGACCGGCACGATGCGGTCGCAGCCGCGCACCACAGAATAGGAATAATGGTAGTAACCGCCACCGTTGGCGCAGGAGCCCATGGAGATGACCCAGCGCGGCTCCGCCATCTGGTCATAGACCTTGCGAAGCGCAGGCGCCATCTTGTTCACCAGGGTGCCGGCGACGATCATCACATCCGACTGCCGCGGGCTGGGACGGAAAATCACGCCGTAGCGGTCCAGGTCATAGCGCGCGGCACCAGCGTGCATCATCTCCACCGCGCAGCAGGCGAGCCCGAATGTCATGGGCCACAAGGAACCTGTACGCGCCCAATTGATGAGCTGATCCGCCGTGGTGGTGACGAAGCCTTCTTCGAGGAGGCCTTCTATGCTCATGCCATGCTCCCGTCGTTCAACATCCGGCTCATTCCCATTCGAGCGCGCCCTTCTTCCACTCGTAAATGAAGCCGACCACCAGAATGCCCAGGAAGATCGCCATGGCGACAAAGCCAGTCATTCCGAGCTGATCAAGCACCACTGCCCAGGGAAACAGGAAGGCAATCTCCAGATCGAAAACGATGAAGAGAATGGCGACCAGGTAGTAACGCACGTCGAACTTAATGCGCGCGCTTTCGAACGCATCGAAGCCGCACTCGTAGGGAGAATCCTTTTCAGCATCCGGCTTACGCGGGCCAAGAATACCGCCCAACAGCAACGGACCCACACCGATTGCAAGCGCAACCGCGATAAAGACCAGAATGTGCAGATAGCCCTCGAGCATGCGAGTGCTTCCCTCCCCGGCGCGACAGCGGGCACCGTCACGACTGAGCCGATCCGAAACCCGGACCGCCGATCAGCCGCCAGCGCTCAGACGCTGAGATGATCGAATAAAGAACAGCCTGGCTGTTCCTCCTGTGATGCACCCGGCAGATGGGCCGCCATTCGGCGTCGCGCCACCTAACTACCCGGTGCTCTCTGGCAGTGATGTGCCAGGATATGGTGCCGACGGCCGGACTCGAACCGGCACGGCTTGCGCCACTGCCCCCTCAAGACAGCGTGTCTACCAATTCCACCACGTCGGCGTAACAGTTATTGTTCTTTAGTCTCCGAGCCGGTCGCCCCGGATTGACTCTCCGAGCCGCCATCTTCCCCAGTTGTCCCATCGCCGGCATCCGCGCTCGCCGGCATATCGCCACCCCCAACATCGCCCATGCTCACAGGCGGCATGTCACCGGCGCCATCGGAGGATTCCGACTCGCCGTTGATCGCGTCAGTCGGCGGGCCCGCGGGTGGTAGATCGTCGATTGCATTTTGCCCCGCGTGCTGCTCGCCCGCATCGCTGCCGGCACCGCCATCGGGCTCGGCGACAAAGGGCAGTGCGGAATCGCTCGCAGGCGCATCGGCCGCAGGCAACGAGGCGTCCATCAGTCCAGCGGGCTCCCCAACCTGAGTCGCGTAGTAGGCCAGCGCGATACTAGTCAGGAAGAAGGCCGTGGCGAGAATGGCCGTCGAGCGCGACAGGAAATTGCCCGACCCTTGCGCGCCGAACACGGTCGCAGAAGCACCGCTGCCAAATGCCGCACCGGCATCCGCACCCTTGCCATGCTGGATCAGGACCAGCGCGATCAGCCCGATCGCCAGCAACAGATGAATAATGGTCAGAATCGTTTGCATGAAATACTCACGGCCTTGTGCTTATGAAAGGCGTTATCCTTCTGAAAGATTTTATCCTTCTGAAAGATTTGATCCTTCAGGCGTTCGCCTCAGCGGCCGCGCAGATGGCAAGGAAATCGCTCGCCTTCAGTGCCGCGCCACCAATCAAGCCACCGTCGATGTCGGCCTGACCGATCAGCTCCATCGCGTTGCCAGGCTTCATGCTGCCGCCGTAGAGAATGCGCACCGCATCCGCCTGTGCCTGGCTCTTGGCCGCGATCCGCTGGCGCAGAAAGGCGTGAACCTCTTGGGCCTGCTCCGGGGTGGCTGTCACGCCGGTGCCGATCGCCCAGACCGGCTCATAGGCGATCACACCACGACCGATGGCATCGGCGCCAGCGCCTTCGAGTACGGCGTCGAGATGGCGCGCCACGACCTCTTCGGTCTTGCCATGCTCGCGCTCTTCCAACGACTCACCCACGCACAGGATGGGGGTGAGCCCGACAGCGAGCGCCTGAGCGTACTTCTTGGCAATGACGGCGTCGCTCTCGGCATTGAACATGCGCCGCTCCGAGTGGCCGATGATCGCGTAGGTGCAGCCGAAGTCCTTGAGCATGCGCGCGGAAACCTGCCCGGTGAAGGCGCCATCGGTCTCGTTGGAGACGTCTTGCGAGCCCCAGCGGATGGCTGATCCGGTAAGCAGCTCCTCGGAAATGTGCAGATAAGGAAATGGCGGGCAGACGGCAATTTCCGCCTTCTGGATATTACTGGCTCCGGCCTTGATGCCGTTAACCAAATCAGCAGCGTCTGCCTTGCTGCCGTTCATTTTCCAATTACCCGCGACCAGTGGCTGGCGCATGTTCAACCCCTCCAAAAAAGAGCCGTGCATGTTAGCGATATCGCGCGAGCCGCGCAACCCGGCGCGACACCTGCACCACGATAAAGCCGTAGCGCGCCCGCCGAGCCCAGCCAACGCCCAGATCAATCACAAGCTGATTCAATCATTTGAGCAAGATTACCAATGTTTTGCCACAATTGAGATAATCGTTTGCCAAACGCGCCGCCGCCCAGGAAGTCCGCTCCAATGACCTCGTCATCGAATGCATCCGCTGACCAATCCGCCACGCAGCCCGCCTCCCGGTCTGCCGCCCATTCTGACAGCCAGTCCGCCGGCCAGACTCGGATCACCCTGCGACGCAAAGAAGCCGGCAACCAGGTGCTGGCGCGCGTCATCCCTGGCCAGCAGCCGCTGACCATGGACCAGAGTTGGCTCACGGCCGAGCTTCACCGTGCGCAACTCAGGGGAGCGGTCATCGGCAAAAGCGGCATTATGCAATTGCAGCGGATGCTCGCAAGCGGCGAAGGCGGCGAGATCGAGATCGGCGAATACCATGATGCCACGGTCGGGCTACAACTGAGCGACGACCACCTGGTCGCCAAACTGATTCTGAAAACCGCGCGCGGCGGACAGCCCGCATCCATCGAGCACGTAAAGGAAGTGGTTGAGCACGCTAAAATCGCCGACAATCTTCTCGACCACAAAGCCATCGAGCGGTTGCTCGCCGCGGAGGCCAGCGCCACACCCGGCGCCACGCTGCAAATCGTCATCGCCCGCGGCAAGCCGGCCGTCGACGGCAAGGACAGTCAGTTCGAACCCATCGTCCAGGTCAGTCAAAGACGCCCGGCCGAGCGCGCCGACGGATCATTGGACTATCGCGACCTCGGCGCCATTCCCACCGTCAAGCCCGGCGATATGCTGATGCGTCGCCTTCCACCAACCAAAGGAGTCGATGGCATCAACCTCCAGGGAGAGCCCATCAAAGCCAGGGAGGGCCGCCAACTGCAGTTCAAGCGCCACAAAGGTGTGGCGGTCTCCGAGACCGACCCCGACGTGCTTGTCGCCACCATCAGTGGCCAACCCGTACTGGAGCAGGCGGGCGCATCGGTCGACCCCATCCTCAACGTCAATGAGGTCGACATGCGCTCAGGCCACATCGATTATGACGGTACCCTGGTCGTCAAAGGCAGCGTCAGCCAAGGCATGCGCATTAAGGTCTCAGGCGATGTTCTGATCATGGGCATGATCGAATGCGCCGATGTGGAGGTGGGCGGTAACCTGGACGTCAAAATGGGCATCACCGGACCGAACGACGACGCGCGCGACGAAGGGTTGCGCATGCGCGTTCACTGCGGCGGCAACCTGAGCGCCGGGCACATCGAGAAGGCCGAGCTCGACGTCAAGGGCGACATCACCGTCAAAAGCCAAATCACCCACAGTCAGGTCAGTTGCGACAATCAGGTTATCGTCGGCTCAAGCAACCAGCCACGCAGCGGCATCGTCGGTGGCCATGTGCGCGCCACCAAGCTGATTCGCGCCCAGACCCTAGGCGCGCATGCCGGCATCACCACTGAGGCGACGATTCAGTGCTCGGAAGATGTTATAAACAACCTGCATGATCACAACGACAACGTGGCCTGCAAACAAGCCGATCTCGGGCGCCTGCTCAAGATGATGGTAGATCTGTCCAAATCCAGAGCACCCGACAACGAAGGGCGCCTGAAAAAGATCAACACCACCTGCAACACCTTAAAGGCCGAGCTCAGCACCCTAACCGTCGAACGCGATCAGCTCCAAGCGAGCGTCGATGCCATCGCCGAGAGCTTCATCGAAGTCCCCGGCACTGTCTATCCGCGCGTGATCATCGCCATCGGCAACAAAACCCAGGAAATCACCCAAGCCGCGCAAGCAATCAGCTTCCAACGCATCGAAGATCGGCTGATTCAGCGACCGCTGCAACAGGACGCCAAGAAAAAATAGCCAAAGACGCCGCATCCGCGCCGGCAGAGCACAAAGAATGCCCCAAACGGCGGCGATCTAACGCGGGCAATCTCTGCTCCTGCTCAGGCGGTTGCCTTGAGCGGATGGACTTCCGCAGTACTGGCGTCGGCGGTATTCGCAGCGGCACTAGCACTTTCTTCCCCCCCGTCTTCATTCGCCGATGCTTGAGTGCCCGTCGAGCGCCGGGTGCTTGGCTCCGCTTCCTTGCCCTTGAGGATGCGCTCGACCGCGCGCGCATTGCGTGCGAGGTGAATGGTCAGCTCCTCGAGGTCTTCGTCGGGCAAATTGGGCACCACCTGCTCGTCGCGCAGCCACTGTGAAAGGCGGTCGGCGACTTCCAGCGCCTTGTCATAGGCATCGGCTTCTTTCTTATCAGCGGTCCGCAAGCGTTCAACCCCCTGGTTATCCTTGACGATGTATTCGATTTCAATCACGTTCGATACTCCCGGTCGATGCTGTTTGGGTGTCGGTTGGCGTCAGCGCTTGGAGATCGGCACATAGTCGCGTACCTGGGGACCGTGATAAATCTGCCGCGGCCGGCCGATGCGCATGCTCGGCTCGCTCATCATCTCGGCCCAGTGCGAGACCCAGCCGACGGTGCGCGCCAGTGCGAACATCACGGTAAACATGTTGCGCGGAATCCCCAAGGCCTGGTAAATAATACCCGAGTAGAAATCCACGTTTGGGTAGAGCTTGCGCTCAACAAAGTATTCATCCTCAAGCGCAATGCGCTCCAGCTCGAGCGCAAGATCGAACAGCGGATTTTTCACGTCCGCCAGTTCCTCAAGCACCTGATGGCACACCTCGCGAATGATCTTGGCGCGCGGATCGTAGTTCTTATAGACCCGATGTCCGAAGCCCATGAGCCGGAAGGGATCGTCCTTGTCCTTGGCCTTCTCGATGAATTTGGCTACGTTCTCCACGCTGCCGATCTCGGCGAGCATGTCCAGCACCGCCTCGTTCGCGCCGCCATGAGCCGGTCCCCACAGAGAGGCGACACCGGCGGCAATACAGGCAAAGGGATTGGCCCCCGAGCTGCCGGCTAGCCGCACGGTCGAGGTGCTCGCGTTTTGCTCGTGATCGGCATGCAGGATAAACAGCAGGTTGAGCGCCTTCTCGGCGATCAACCGGGGCTCGTAATCCGCGCAGGGTGTCGCAAACATCATGTAGAGAAAGTTCGCGCAATAGCGCAGATCATTGCGCGGATACATTATGGGCTCGCCAACATTGTGCTTGTAGGTCGCCGCTGCGATGGACGGGATCTTCGCAATCAGCCGATGCGCGGAAATCTCGCGATAGCGCGGATCATGCACATCGATAGAGTCATGATAAAAGGCCGACAGTGAGCCAACCACCCCGCAAAGCACCGCCATGGGGTGGGCGTCGTAGCGGAAGCCGTCGAGAAAGCTCTTGAGGTTTTCATTCAGCATAGTGTGCTGCATGATCACCCCTTCGAATTGATCAAGCTCCTGCTCGCTGGGCAAGTCGCCGTAAAACAGCAGGTAGGCAACCTCAAGAAAACTCGCCTTGGTTGCCAGTTGCTCGATCGGATAGCCGCGATACAGCAGCACGCCCTCCTCGCCGTCGATGAAGGTTATGGCGCTGTGGCAACTTGCGGTTGCCATAAATCCAGGGTCGTAAGTAAAAAAACCGGCGTCGCGATAGAGCGAGGAGATATCTACTGCGGGCGGCCCGAGTGTGCCCTGCTTGAGCGGATACTCGTGGCTGGTGCCATCGATATTATTGGTGACGGTAATGGTCTCGTTGGTCATGACTGACTCCTGGGGGCGGTCTGCTCGTGTGCGAAAAACGGGAGGACACAAGAAGGAGACGACGCTGAGGGCGCGGGACCACAGGCGCAGCACCGCACAATATCGGGGCGCGCTGAGAGGATAGGGCAAGCAAGCAGCACGCACCAGAGCTGGAACGCTCAAGAGCAATGCTAAGCGATAAACGCAATGCTAGGCGATAAACGTATTAGTCAAATGCCGCGTTGGTCAAACGCGATGAGCCTGCGCTCAAGCGAAAACGGCCCCACTTAGAGCGATAACCTCTGGTGCAGCCTCAAAGCGCAATCTAAGCTTAGGATGCTCCAGGGGTCGCTCGCCAGGGGCTGCTCGCAAGAACGCAAACTCCGAACGCCGCCTCAGCGACCGTATTTCCGCCGGAACTTATCGACCCGACCTGCGGTATCAAGGATCTTTTGCTTGCCGGTGTAGAACGGATGACACGCCGAGCAAACCTCGACATGCAATTCCTTGCCGAGAGTCGAGCGCGTGGCAAACTCGTTCCCACAACTGCAGACAACCTTAATGTCTTGATATTCTGGATGGATTCCCGCCTTCATGGAGCACCTTAGCTAGAGAGACAATAAAAGACCACCGGCCGGCTCATGTGCCGGAAAACCGGTAAGTATAACGGGCCTGCAGCCTGAAGAGAATAGCAAAATTTTTCCCACGGACAACCTGTTCAACAAGCGCGCAAAAAAAATGTCATCAAGCAGGCCTCTTCGCGACACCACAACAACCGGCGAGGCCGATGCAGAAAACTGCCACCAGGCCCTGCATCAAGGTGCATGATTCAACCCAATCCAACCGCAAGCCGCATCCGTAAATCACCATGCCTGAAGCAGACAGCCACGCCATCGCACGGGTGATCGATGAGATCACCAGCACCATAACGACGGAGTTCACCAACGAGCCACTTAGCGTCCAAGGCGAGTTGCCTGCGGCGCTCGACGGGGTCTATTTCCGCAACGGTCCCGGGCGCTTCGAGCGCGGCGGGCGCCGCTACGGGCATCCGTTCGACGGCGATGGTCATATCACCCGCCTGGACATCGGGCCAAACGGGGTTCGCTACAGCAACAGGTTTGTGCACACGCAGGAGTTTTTAGCCGAGGAACACAGCGGGCGCATGCGCTACCGGGCGTTCGGCACCAATCGGCCTGGCGGTCTGCTGGGTAACTTCATGCGCATGCGGTTCAAGAACGCGGCCAACACCAGCGTGCGCTGGCACGCAGGGCGCCTGCTCGCGCTTTGGGAAGGCGGCCCGCCCCACCGGCTCAACCCGCGCACGCTCGAGACCCTGGGCATCGAGACCTTCGACGGCGGGCTGCGTAACCCTCATCCACCACCATGGTCGTGGCTGAGCCCTCACCTGCCCTTCTCGGCGCATCTGCGCATTGACCCCGCCACCGGCGCCATGGTGAATTTCGGCGTGGTCGCCGGCTCGCCCAACCGACTGCTGATCTACCATGTCAATGGCGACGGGCGGTTGGCCATAGCCCGCGACCTCGCGTTGCCGCGCTTTAGCTTCATTCACGACTTTGCCGTCACCCAGAAATGGTATGCATTCTTGCTGCCGCGGGCGGATTTTCGCCTGGCGGGCGCCATGCTCGGGTTCACGACACCTGTTGGCTCGCTGCGCATCGACCATCGCCAGCCGATGCAGGCGCTCCTAATCCCGCGCAACCAGAGCACCAGCCAACCGCTACTCATTGATGTCGACCGCGGCGGCTTTGTGTTTCACGTCGCCCAGGCATTCGACCGCGATGACGGCGCCCTGGTGCTAGATGTAATCCGTTTTGCCAAGTATCCGGATTTCACCCGCTTCGACGCCCTGTTTGAAAAAAACGATTCGGACATCATGCCACGCATCGAGCGCATGACCATCGACCCCGCTCGCTCGCGCGCCGAGACCAGTCCTTGGAGCGAACATGCTTTCGAAATGCCGGTCGCTGCCCCAGCTCCGTTCGGGGCACCCAGGCGCTTTCTCTACGGCATTGGCGCGCCGCCGCAACGCCAGGTCCCCTTCCTGACTGCCATTCAGCGTCTGGACACCGAAACGGGCGAGTTACGCGTGCGTGACTTCAACCTCGATGTGCCAAGCGAGCCGATGTGGGTAGCGAACAAAGCCGGCGGCGAAGGCTGGCTGCTGACGCTCGTCGATCGCGCCGGCCAAGCGCACACCGAGTTACTGGTGCTGCGCGCAGAGGATCTGAGCACAGTGGCCACGGCACGGCTGCCGCATCGGCTCCCAATCGGTTTTCATGGCTGCTGGGTGCCGCGCGCTGAGAGCTGATCCGTCGTCCTATTCCCAATGGCGAACAGACAATTGCACCGGCGCTGCTCGAGTGCTCCTCAAGCAGCCTCACCGCGTCTTGACCGACATTCCCGACCTCGTTACCCTCCATGCAGCCAGCTCGACTTGCACGCACAGGGTCGCTCAGATTCCCTATCCCTCATCGAGCAGACGAAAAGAGGACGTCCTTTGCAATACGTGATGGAAGAATTCGCGAACCAGATCCGCGACTACTACGAGGACCCTCTCGACCCGCTGGCAGAACAGTTCCTGTTCCGACGTCCGCCCACTGTGGGCGAGTTGCGTCGCCCGCCGCAGGTCTTGCTCTTGGGCAATCACTCATCTGGGAAGTCCACTTTTGTGAACTATCTCCTGGGCGAAGATGTTCAGAACACCGGGGTTGCCCCCACGGATGACGGGTTCACGATCATCACGTATGGCGCGACCGCGACCGAGCGAGATGGACCTGCTGTCGTGAGCAATCCGGACTTACCCTATGAGGGGCTGCGGCACTTTGGTGACCAATTGGTCTCGCATGTGCGCCTCAAGCTGCGCCCCGCTGAACTTTTGCAAACGGTGACGCTGATCGACAGCCCGGGCATGATCGATCAGGCCAAAGCCGAGAACGGGCGCGGTTTTGACTTCCCCGGCGTGGTGCGTTGGTTCGCCGAACGCGCCGACCTTGTGATGGTCTTCTTTGATCCGGATAAGCCTGGGACGACGGGCGAAACACTTCAAGTCTTCCGCGAGTCCTTGGCAGGCATCGACCATAAGATGTTGATCGTCTTGAACAAGGTGGATCAGTTCCAGAGCTTGCACGACTTCGCGCGGGCCTATGGGGCCCTGTGCTGGAACCTCGGCAAGGTTATCCCGCGCAAAGACTTACCGATGATCTATAACACCTTCGTACCGCTGGCCGACAAGCCGAAGTCGCGCCTGCCGATGGAGGACTTTGATAAGGCGCGCAACGATCTGATCGGTGAGTTACGCCGCACACCGACCCGACGGATGGACAACCAGATCACACAGATCCAGGCCTATGCCGAGAGGCTCCGGATGCACGCGATGGTGATCGACAAGGCTGCCGACACGTTCAAATCGATCCGCGCGCGCTGGCGAGGTCTCTGGTTGCTGCTCTTCGGCGGACTGGGCGCTGCCGCCTTTGGCACGGGCATGCTTGTGGCGTTGCCAGTGATTGCATTGGCTGCAGTCCTGGCTTTCGTTTTCATCGAGTACGTTATTCTCCCGCGGACCAAACGGCGGCTGATTTCTCGCTTCGACCAGATCTTTGAAAAACTGCATGATCGAGAGTTGCTGTTGCGCGATCGGGCCGATGGCTTGCGCATGATGTGGGAAGAGATCAGCCCACGCGCCCGCGAGATTGCTGAAAAGAGCGGCCTCCAGTCGTTCGAGAAGATGCGTTGGCACAAGCGCGAGCATCTTGACGAACTGACCGGCGAACTGATCCCGCAGCTTCGGAGCAAACTCTACGACGCCATGCGTGATAGCGACGCGCCCCCACCCGCGTTGGAGCAGGATCGCCCTGCGACCTTCCCTGCATCAGAGCCGCGCCGCCCGCTGGTCGAAGGTGGCAGGCCCGCGAAACCTAAGCGCAAAACGTTCTTCTGATTTGTGTAGGCTGGGGCGGATTGGCCTGGCCCAAGCCGCGAATGCCTGGACGCGCACGTTCAGCCTATACGCTTGCCAGGCGCATAGCCAATGCAGGGTCGATCCCATAGCGCTCGGCATAGACCGACACCACCGTCTGGGAGCAGTTGCAGCCAGGCACCCGTCATCTGGACGCCGACGGCCAGCCCCGCTTCATCAACCGGCTGATCCACGAGGATGCGCCCTACCTGCTGCAGCACGCGCATAACTCGGTGGACTGGTACCCCTGGGGAGAAGAGGCATTCGCCAAGGCGCGTGCCGAGAACAAACCGGTGTTCCTGTCCATCGGCTATGCCACCTGCCACTGGTGTCATGTGATGGAGCACGAAAGCTTCGAGGATTTAGGCCTAGCCGAGCGGCTCAACCAGGATTTCGTCGCCATCAAAGTCGACCGCGAGATGCGCCCGGATGTCGATGAGACCTACATGCGCGCCGTCTTGCTGATTAACAGCCTGAGCGATGGGTGCCCCTCTGGCAGTCCTCAGTCCGCCGTCGACGCAAGCAGAGAACCACCGGCTGCGAGCAAAAGCGCGCCAGCGCCCCGTTGGACACCCGTTCGCACTCCTGCGCACTGGATTCTCGCAACCAACTCCTGCGCGGCGAGGGCGTAATGACCAGCGCGACGCTGGTGCTAGGCAACGCGGCCAGCGCCAGCATTGCCAAGAAGAGGGTCAAGAGGTCGCCAGGGTTCATGGCCGGTAGCAAAGCTTTCTGTCGCGTTCAGTCATAGCCCTCGCAGGCCTGAAACGGGACATCAACTGCCTGAAGATCAGCGCCGAACCGACAAGTGCCCGGACGCTGATGCTCGAAATATCGACCGGTTTCCTCCACTCCAACAGGCGTGGTGGCCAGCCACACGGGGGTGGCGCCCTGCCCCGAACTCTCGTGCCCGCCGAAGCCGAGTTTTATTGGAGCGACCTGTTAGCCGCCAGTTGGCTTCTCGAAGTGAATGACATAAGCCAATCTGTGGCCATAAAACGCTCGCTCACGAAGGCCAGTGGAAATTGCCAAGCTCGTGACAGAACTTCGGGACTGAAAGTGCGGATCGAAAATGACCTCAACGATCGCTAGAAAACCGCCGGGCTTGAGGGCGTCGAATAATTCAGCAAGAGCGGCAGCTCGATGGGGAATCTCCCCGAGGACGGTGACCAAGACCATACGATCAAAGTGATTCGAGGGAAGCTTACCGTCACCAATCGCCGCAGCGACAAAATCGACGTTTGTGTGACCGGCGGCATCAGTTTTGGTCTTGGCTCGGGCAAGCATTCCCAGTTGAATATCGACCGCAACAACACGACCAACTGAGCCAACACTCTGGGCCAGCGGGACTGTTAGACGTCCAGGGCCGCACCCAGCATCTAGGACCGTCATTCCGCGCGTAATTGCAAGAGTCTCGACAATGAACGCAGCTCGGTTTGTCTTCGTGAATGGGTTGTCTAATTCCACGAGCCAACGCAACCAAACTGGACAGGGAAGGCTGTGGCGACGGGAAGCAAGGCGCCATATGGTTACCACAAGAACAGCCACAACGACGGCCATAAGAACGATGATTGATGCAGTCATGAGTTCCAAAGGTTGATAGCGCTGCTAATCAGTCGCGCGTCTTTATGCGTCGGCCAACGGTGTCCGGTTCAAATTTCCACCATGACGCATAATTCCACCATACAGAAGCGCCATGCAGTCCTGTGCAAGCGTGTTGCAGTTGGAATGCGTTTTTTGTCTCGTTGGACGGGGCCGCTGTAGCGGTCCGCGAAATAGAAAACCGCTGGGAAAAACTGAAAAAAAGACTTGACAAGCACATTGAGCGTGCGAAAGACGTGGGTGTCTCAAAGATACCACACTGGAGTGCTTGTCATGATCCCCAACCGACTCGATGCCCTGATGAATGGCCTGCTTAATGACACTGTTTTCGCCGACCTGGTGGCGCCCGTGCAGCACGCACTGGCGTTTGTGCGCCGGGCAGCCTCGGTGGGGCGGGTGTTGAGCATGGAGCGCTTTATTGCCTTGGGCGTGTGGCGCCAGTTGCAGGGGATGGGGGTGCTGCGCGAGCAGGTGCAAGCGCTCGATCATCTGCGTGATCAGCTGGCCCCGCAGGCAGAGTCGGTGGTGCCCTTGGCGCGCTCGACCTGGTCCGATGCCTTGGCCTCCACTGAACGCCGCGCAGTGCTGCAAGCGATGATTCCGGTGCTGATGCGCGAGGTGGGGGCGGTGCTGCCTGATCGTCTGGCGGGAGTTCCTGGACTGGATGGCCGCCCGGTGCGGGCGATGGATGGCACCTATCAGGAAGAAAGTGCGCATTATCGCCGCTGCACGCCCAAGCAAGGCGGGGAGGATAATCCCAAGGGACATGGCGAACTGGTGTTCTACAACCTGCGCCTGGGGTTGGCCGAGGATGCGTTGGTGGAGACGCGTAGCCGCCATGAGATCAACCTATTGCGGGACTACGATGCGCGCCCGGGCGCGCTGACACAGGAGGCGCGAACGCTGTGGGTGGTTGATCGCGCCTTCATTGATGCCGCCTTCTGGGACCGGAAGAAACGCACCCAGGGCAGTACCCTGATCACGCGCATGAAGTCCAATCTGGTGGTGGGCTCGCGTGCCGCCATGCCCATTGCCAAGACGCCGGAGAACGCCGGGGTGCTGCGCGATGAGCGCATCACCTTGTTGAGTTCCTCCCAGGAGTGGCGGTTGATCACCTTGCGCACCCGCCAGGGCCGGCGCTTGGAGTTTCTGACCAATGATTTCAGTCTCTTGCCCGGTGTTGTCGCGTTTCTTTATGCCCGCAGATGGGATGAGGAAAAATGCTTTGACACCTGGAAAAATGATTTCGCCCATGCCAAAGCCTGGGGCAAAAGCCCGGTGGCCATCGACAATCAGGTCTGCCTGGCGATCATCACCCATGCGTTAGTGACGCTGTTGCTGCACCGCCAGTTCGGTGCCGAGGGCGCGCGTGATCACAAAGCCTTGCGCAAACAGGAGCAACGTCAGCGCAAAGCCCCCAGTGCGCCAGATGGCACCGAGCGACCAGACTGGACGGTCCCGCTGTTCCGCTATACGTCGAAAATCAGCCGTCAGGTGCTGAGGTTTTTCAAACACTCGCTTCTCTCGCCGGCGTCTCCTGCGCTATATGAGGCCAAATTGCGGCCATTATTGGAGGCGTACCTCTGAAAATGAGCCGGACACCGTTGTCTGAGCCTTGGATGCGAAGCTCCACAAACCATCAGGTACCGGAATCAACCACCCTTCCTCTCGAAGGGATCGAAGATACCTAGCTGTTGATCTCTTCGGTTGGTCTGGGTCAGTATTCAGGTCTCCCATGAACGCAATTCGTTGTCCCTTCGTGCTACGGATAATTTGTAGCAGCTTGTTCCAGTAGTCGTGGAGCGCGACTCCGCTGTAGGCCGGCGCACGAACGCCGACAAAGTCGAGGTTCATTGTTGGAATCTGCACATGGAGAAAGTTTGATGCGCCTCCGTGCCCATCAGTAGCTGTTCCAACGATGGACCCAGGCGCAAGGGAATAGCGACTAGCGACAAGTACTTGATTGTGACCATTTAGACGCTGCGATACGGCTAAGTGAGATAGGCCAACACTCTTTAATCGCCCCACCATATTAGCACGCGTTGAGCCGTGGACATACTCGTTCAACGAGAGTACATCAGGTGAGAGAGCTTCGATTGCCGCAAAGAACGTGTTCGGAATTGAATCTTCGCGACACTGATGCCCGAGATTCCAGCTAACAAGACGCATAACGGTACCTGTACTGCCTAACGCCCTGCTCAGCCGCGCGCGCCTTTGGCGCGTCGACTGGTTTTGCCTTGTTAGGGCTGGAATTATAGATATTGCTCATAGTTAGCTATTTTATTAGACAATCTGTCCGCAAGAAATGGACTGGCTTCGCCAAGCCGATCCAAGATGAAACCTGCTTCATTTTTGTAATTTTCTATCTTGATCTTATCCCAGTGCCTTGGGGGTGGCTGCAAATTTGTGATTCGATCACATAACTTGACCATCCAGACCTCTAATGGCTGACTCCGTATTCTTTTAATACTATCTGTCATCTGTTCCAATTTTGATGGTAACATCGTGTTTTTAGTAAGCGACAAGACTCCATCGGCAATTTCTATACCAAATAACTCCTCTATATCTTCATAAGTGGTTGTGGTATCTTCAATTGAGTCATGCAGCAATGCACAAGAAACGAGAAGATCTGCGTTATTAACATTCTCATGAGCTACCGTTGCAGTTGCCTCCATTGCAACTAAGCCAAGATGATTTATGTAGTGCCTGACCGAAAACTCGATTTTTTGACAATCCCTTGCCGGAGCCAGCAGCAGAAAGCACGGTTGGTCTACGACTTTTCTTTGCTGGCAGCGGCGCGGACGCGCTTATTGCGAATAATTCGCATAAAGGTCAAGCTCCAGACAGACAACCCCTTGGGACCGCTTGGCAGCGCCCCGCGGAATCGCTTCAGGCGGCGCGTTTTAGGCGCTCGCGTTTGCGTCGCTGGCGCTCAGCTTCCGCATCGCGGGCAATCAGGACGGCCCCAAGGCGATGGATGTTGCGCCCCAGCACCGCAAGAGCGACATAGCGCTCGAAGCCCTCTTCGCCATGGTCGGGACAGCGATCAAGACCATGGGCTTCCAAGGCGTTGATCGCCGATTCGACCGCCGAGTGCTGGCGTTTGCGCCGGCGGAATTCGGGATCCTGTTCGCGTTCAAGCTCGGCGGCGTTGCACTTGCCTTTCTTGGGCAACACCGGGAAGTCGATGACCTCGGCGAGCTGCTTTTGGTTGCTGGGACTGTGGAAGCCTTTGTCGAAACTGAGGCTTTTGATGCGCGGGTAGCAGGCGCTCAAACGGGTGGCGATGGGCACCGCGACTTGATCGTCGGTTTCGCCGAACATCACCCGATGGTGAAGGATAAAGCCGAACTGATCCTCGCTGATGGCCACACGCACGCCGAGCTCCACCGGGGTGCCGGCCTTGCCTTTAGCGATCCATTCGGTATGGGGCTCAAAGATGGAGAAGACTTTCTCCTCATGAGGAATGCGCTCGCCCTGCAGGACGCGACGCTCGATCTGGTCAATGAGCAGCTCGGCATAGGCGATGCAGTCATCGAGCAGGGTGAATTGTTCAGCCGGGACATGGCAAAACACCGCGAGCTTGTAGCGGGTGTCCTTGGCGCGCGCGAGGAACTGCTCGGCCTGCTCGAGATACGCACGATAGGCGGCGTGAATGTCCTCCAGACGCGCGGCGCGCTTGGCTTCATCCTTGGAGGTGGAGCGCTTGAGTTGCTGCAGGCGCCGATATAGCTTTCTCAGACAACGGATGTTGTAGGCGCTTTGGCGCCAGTCGGTGAGGCCATGGTCTTGGCACAACGATGCCGAGATCTCGATGGCCTTGCGCACGGCGTCCAGCAGCAGATTGATGTCGGTGGGGAAATGTACGTTGGTCTCGACGACAACGGAGTCGCAGCGCGCTTCCAGCGGGGCGTCAGGATGGGGTTTGACTAAATCATGCCCAGCCTTGACCACCACGGCATTGATGCGCTCAAGCACTTCCGGGGTGAACAGGCGCAGGTTGTCTTTGATGGTCTGAAGGCCGTAGCGATACTCATCGGCCCAGTCGCTGTGCCCCAGCATCTGGCGCACCAGGCGGTGCTGGTTGGCCAGTTCCTGCGCCCGGTCGAAGTCAGCATTCAAGCCCAGGCGCAAGGTGCCCAGCACCAGAATGCGCCACTGTGACATGCCAGGACGCCCGGTATCGGCGCTGACGAATTCTTCCCCGTCGGCGCGCACTGGCAGCACATCGGCGAGGATGGCAAAGACCTCTTCGCGCAGCGCCTCGGTGGTGTAGATGTGTTGCAGGCCCCGAAGCAGCCGGGGGATGTCGTCGCGGGAGAAGCAGTCGAACTCAATGGCGGCGATGTCACACTCGCCAAGTTGCATCTGGGCACGGATGATGTCGCGCATGGGAGAAGCTGGAATGAACGAAGTTTGGATTGAACAAGCCCGATGCGCGGAAGGTCCTTGATCCGGCGCTTTCCGATAGTTGCTGAATGTTCAGTGGGTTACAGGATTCCTGGGAGCGTCTTCCGCACAATCTTGAGACGGGGCGATCACGAAATCCACTAAACTTTGGCAATGCCTCTGTATTCTAACGCATTGTCTTTTCAGTTGAAAATCACTTTTCGGCCAGGCACTATGTAAGGAATGTCGCTTCCTGGCAATTTCTGACCATTGTGAATTTTGGAAGCAAAATTCCAGGCTTTCAGATATTTATCCTGGTTCCAAATATTCATTTTTCTCATGTTTTCACGTCCTAACAGCTAACTAGAAGAATCTCGGTCCACCTTCTTCTTTGAGCCTTCGGGAGTTTACCCATCCTTGTTCGAGAAAACCTGAGTCTCCGCGCCCAAACGAAGCCAGCAGGTCGATGCGTCGCCCGTCTCAGCCAGGTCGCTGCCCTTTTCCCTCACGCCGACTGGCTGAAGACTTCGCGGAATGGCCCAAGTGTGGTCCGCTCCGGTGACCAGTCAGTGATGGCAAAGACCACCTGGTCGAAGGCGCGGGGAAAGGCTTGCTCCAGATGCGTGCGGAAGGACTGGGCGGTGCGTCGCGGGTCATTGCCGAAAGCGCCGCAGCCCCAGGCGCCCAGCACCAGGGCATCCGGGTTTTGCATGCTTGTTTAGCCGTTTCCGGCACTGACGCACTTGGCATCTCACCTCCATCGGTTTGGCCTTCTCGGATCAACCTTCCTGATAATCCTCTAGCCGCCTCCTGAATCCGGTGGTACACGTTGGTTTCGACCGACCAACCCACCCGACCAGGAGACGACGATGACACTGTATTGCGGAATCGACCTGCATGCGAACAACAGCGTACTGGCCATCCTTGATGAGCACGATCAGGTGCACTTTGAAAAACGCCTGCCCAACGACCTTGGCATCCTTGTTGGCGCGCTGGAGCCCTTCCGGGAGGCACTGGCGGGATGCGTGGTGGAATCCACCTACAACTGGTACTGGCTCGTGGATGGGTTGATGGAGGCCGGCTTTCGGGTCCATCTGGCGCATACCGGCGGTATCGTCCAGTATGCTGGGCTTAAGCACACCAATGACGAAAGCGATGCGCGCCATCTGGCGCATCTGTTGCGCTTGGGCATCTTGGCGGAAGGTTACATCATGCCCAAGGAGCCACGAGCACTGCGAGATTTGCTGCGCCGGCGCATGTTGTTGGTGCACCAGCGCACCCTCAACCTGTTGAGCTTGCAAAGCCTGATCACGCGCCACACCGGCGAACGCTTGTCGGCGAATCAGATCAAGACCTTGGATGTCGACACCTACCGCGATCGCTTGCCCGAGCCCATTGTCGTTGGTGCACTTGTCACGGCCCAGAGCATGCGCGTGCTCGATCATCTGATCGACCTGCTTGAGCAGGATGTCCACCGGCGCTTGCATGACCAAGAGGACTTTCGGCTGCTGACCACCATTCCCGGGGTCGGCAAAATCCTCGGCGCGACCATCGCCTTGGAGACGGGCACGATCAAACGCTTTCCCGGCCCCGGACAATACGCCTCCTATGCGCGCTGCACCAATACCCAGAAAATCAGCAATGGCAAGACCAAGGGCCGGGGCAACAAAAAGAACGGCAACAAGTATCTCGCTTGGGCGTTCATGGAGGCCGCCCACCATGCGGCCATTTGGAGCCCACGGATCAAACAGTTCTACCACAAGCGTCGGGCCAAGCGGCATATCCTGGTGGCCAAGAAGACGGTGGCCAACAAGCTCGCTCGGGCCTGCTATCACATGTTGAGCAAACAGGAGGCGTTCGACGTGACACGCGCGTTTGGATAAGTTTCGGCCGTGAGCGATGGCGGGAAAGGGGTTGGCGTACAGCCCGGAACGCCTGATTGCTGCGCTCACGGCCACCTGAGTTCACGACCGAGTTGACTGAAACGCCTGCCACATGAGCCCTAACGAGGTTGGCATCCGTCTTGGATAGCCCGGGTTCTGTACAAATGAACTGGCCATGTGTCGGCACTGTGGGTTTTCTGGAGCAACAACGCTTGCTTGGGGCGGGCATGCAGTATCGCCACGCCTAGATCCTGATGGGTGACTGGTGCGTTTCATCTTCCATGAAACAGCACAACCATTGAAGACAACAGGTGCGTATCGGAGCTTGGTGGTTTTTTTTCATGGGCGAGTTGCTCAGAGTCTTACTCGACTGTTGACCCCGAGGCGGCTAATGAACGCCGCTTACAATCTTGCATACTTGAAGCTCCATTGGATTGCTCCGATGGTTTTTCCGGGGTGCCGTTGTCATCCGGGTCGCCGATGTTTGGATCGGGATCAACCCGAAAAACCACCAGGATTTCCTCATGGTAAATCTCGATACGCTTGACAAGCGCGCGAATGATGCCGCGCTTGGTCTCGAAATCCAGGCCGGTTAAACGTTCCTGAATCGCGGCGGCAAATTCCTCCAGCCGATTGATCACCAGAAACAGTTCGGCCTGGCCAGCATCTTGTTGGCGAGCTGTCTCAATCTGAATGTGAAGTTGCTCGAGTTTACTATTGAGCTGCGCCATTTTGGGGTCGAAGTCGCTTTTATCGATTAACCCCTCGGTATAGCTATCGATCAGCCGCGATTTCCCTTGTTTCAGGTGCTGGTGCTGTTTTTCCAGCACATCTGTATCGGTGTGCGACGCATGAGCCTGCTGCAGGCGATTGAGGCGCTGTTCATATTCCTGCTGCAAGCGCTCAGGCTGTTGTAACAACGCCAGGACTTGCTCCCACACCAGGTCATCGAGCCGGCTGGTGCGCACTTGCTTGTTGTCGCAAATACGCTCACCGCCAAAGCGATAGGCATCGGTGCCGACGCAGCGATAATAGGCATAGCATTGTCCACCTTTGGCCGCGCTTTTGCTGACAGGCTTGCCATAATACGCATAGCGGCAGTGCCCGCAAACGATGAGCCCTTGCAGGAGATGGCGCGCGCCGCGCCGGCGTTGTCGGGCGAGGCGGCGATTCTCCTCCAATTGCTCCCCCACGGCGAGAAACAGCGCTTCGCTGACCAACGGCGGGACCGGGATCTCGATCCAGTCCGCGCGCGGGGTGCGCACCACGGAAGTGGCTTTCTTGGGTGTCTCGGCGCTGTGACGGGCTGGGCGCACGCGCGGGCGGTGTGCCGTCGCTTGGGTCTTGCCGAAGGCGGCACGCCCCATATAGGCCGGATTCTGCAGCATTCCCCACACCACACTGCGATCCCAATGCGCTTTGCCGGTGGCGGTGGGAATGCCCTCGGCATCGAGCCGGCGAGTCACCTCGCCGATGCTCAGGCGCTCGACGCCAATCCAATGAAAGATTTGCCGCACGGTGGCGGCTTGGGACAGATCAATCACATACTGCGCCGGTGCGCCATCGAGCTGCTTGCGCTGATAGCGGTAGCCGTAAGGCGCGCCGCCAAGCACATTGACGCGCCCATGACGCGCGCCATGCAATTTCCCGCGACGGTTGCGCTCCATGATCTTCGCCCGTTCGTATTCGGCGATCATGCCTTGCATCTGTAATAACAGGTCTTCTTCCGGGCTGACACCGCCGGCATGATTGAGAAAGACAACGGTGACACCGGTTTGCTGGAACTCTTCCAGCAGCAGGGCCTGATGGGCGTATTTCCGCGCCAGGCGATCCGGGGCCAGCACATAGAGCCGATCAATCAGGCCCATGGCCGCGCGATCGCGCAACCGCTCCAGTTGCGGGCGAATGAGGGTCGCGCCGCTGACACCGGCGTCGATGAAACACTGTTCCTCGGGAAGTTGTTCGCCATCACTGGCGATGCGTGCTTTCAGCGCGGCAACCTGGCTGTCGATGGTGCCGGCCTTGGCCTGACGCTCGGAGGAGACACGGGCATAGAGGGCGACGTTCAGGGGCTGGCTCATCGCGCACCTCGGCGCTGTTTGCGCTGTGGTAGAGCGGTCTTTGCCGCAGCAGGAGCCGTTTCGATTGGGCGTGATTCCGTCGGCTTGAGCTGGGCGTAGATCTCGCTCAAGCGTTCGGCTGAAAACCGGTTCGGTTCAAAGGCAATGCGCACCGACAACGCCCGCTGTGGTCGCTTCATCACTGAGCCTCCCGCGTCGTGGGGACGTCAATGACCAGCCGAATCTCGGCATCCACCGTCCCCTGAAAGCCCCACGAGAGACAGGCTCGCGCGACCCGTAGGCCCCATTGTACGCGGGAGTTTGCTACGTTGTTGGTGGCGTTTGGGTGCTCCCCTTCGCTCACCGCAGTTTTGCTCTCCGCGCCTCTCGTCTGCCCCAGTTTACCCCTCGGCAGGGAATCCTCCCCAGTTCTTCGGATGCGCCGCCTCCACCGCATCGGCCCTAGGGTGCCCGCTGACAAACCTGCACTACTATGAGGGCTCTGACTCCTGTCAGCGCTCACCGGCGCCGACAGGTCTCCCCGCTTCTCTCGCTTCACCTTCTTGTCGTTCAGCCCCCAACCACGTGATATCGCCCTGAAATCGCTTTCCACGCCGTTCGCAGCGTTCCAGGTGGGTTTCAGACTTCGCCGTCTCCGTGCAGGCTCGTCGCCATATCCCGCCGAATCGGGTTCGTTATCCTACGGACTGACCTTTCGCCTCCGGTTGCTCCCCACCCCGCCTCACGGCGACGCAGTTTCCTTTGGCTACGGAGTCTCGGCATACTCCGACACGGACTTTCACCGTGCTGATGAAGCGCCTTTGCGGGCGCACACGGAGCCGCTTCGCAGAGACCCCGGCGGCGAGTCCCGGCTTAAAATATCACCTCACGCCCTCGCGTTGGAGGGGTTGTCTGTCAACAACCATGAGGTGATACCCACATGTCAACAACCTGTCAGGAGCAGTTCACGCGCCAGTACGCGGCGCATCTCAAGCAGTTGCGACTCAAGGGCAGATGTAGTTCGCTGATCGCTTACGGATCTCCGGCGAGTGGGTTGAATGCCGGTCCGCGCTGAATGGCCTCGGCACCGAAACGGTGGCGGATGGCGTCGAGTGTCTCTGTCAAGGTGTTTTCCGCTGGATTTGGTCTAGCATCGGCCGTCTCGAACAGATCAAGCTGCGCAGAGCTGCTGGTTTGCGACCAGCCGGACAGTCCCACGCCGATTAGGCGCACGGGACGGCCAGCCCAGGTGGCTTCAGCGGCAAGCATTGACCGGGCGACGCGAAACACATCTTGCTCGTCCGCCGTCGGCACCTTCAGGGAATGCGAGCGGGTATGGGTCTCGAATGGGAAGAAACGCATCTTCAAGGTCACCACCCGCCCAAAGTGACCCGTCTGCCGCGCTGTCCAAGCGACCTCGCGCGCGGCCCAGTGCTAATGTCGCTTCCAGCACTTGGGGATCAGTCACATCCTCGGGAAAGGTTGTTTCCTTAGAAATAGACTGGCGCGGCCGGTCGGGATGAATCTGGTCGTCGGCGATTCCGCGTGCCTGACATTAGCACTGAGTGCCAGCACGCGCGCCGAGCTGACGGCGCAGGGTCTCGAGCGAGAGTTGGCGCACATCGCCGATCGTTCTGACACCCATACGCGCCAGCCGGGGCGCGGTCTTGGGGCCGATGCCACGCAAGGCATCAAAGGGCATGGGGGCGAGAAACGCGTCCACCTGATCATCGAGCACTACAGTCAAGCCATCCGGCTTGCGACAGTCGGAAGCCAGCTTGGCGATGAGCCGGTTCGGTCCGATGCCGACCGAGGCGCCGCACCGCTTGCGCGATGGGCATGGCCGAATGCACGCCGAACCGACGTGCTTCGTAGGAACAGGTCGCGACCACGCCGCGCCGACCGGGCTGGGCGCCGACCACCACCGGGCGAGCGCGCCACTCGGGATGGTCGCGTTGCTCGATGGCCGCGAAGAAGGCATCGAGATCGACATGCAGGATCAGGCGCGACATCGGGCGGTTGGTCTCTGGTGTTTGGCTGAGCGTTGCGGAGCAAACCATTGGCCTGGCAACTGGAACGACGTTGCCCGCCAGCACCCGTTTCCGAGGAAATTACCAATGCCCGGTGCCTGGCTCGCCTTTGAATGGACCCACGACATCGTCGGTGATCCAGCCGCCGTAATAGCCGCCAGCCTGTGGTCGCACCCGTTCACTGCCGACAACGCAGTCAAGCCGCGCCGGATAGCAGGAAAAATAGCCGGCGATGACGGCTGCGTCATCCCAGGCATGCGGATAGCGCCAGAGCGCATCGCGGATCAGGCCCTTGGGGCCTTTGATGTGAAAATACTCAGCCTCGCCTTTCCATTCGCACAGGGTGCGGCGATCAGAGGGCTCCAGCAACGACTGATCGACGGCTTCTGGCGGCAGGTAGAAACTCGGTGGGCTGCCGGTCTCCAGGGCGCGAATGGCGGATTCGGTGGCAGCAATGCGCAGATCGCCGGCAACAACAGCCACTGGCCGATGATCGTGCTGATAGGTTGGTGGGCGCGGGTAATCCCAAACGGATTCTTGATCTGGCCCCGGACTCTGTGCGAAGAGTGGTCGAGTCTGGCCGCGGTACTGCCAGGCTTCTCGGGCCGCTTGGAGGTTGGGTCGGTTGCTAGGCATGCTACGGAGAGTTTGCTCTAATTGGTGGCCCACTGCCTGCGGATATTGGGGGGATTCTCTGAATGAGCAACACCGAGAGCGAGAAGACTGCACGACCCTGACCAAAGCTGAGGTTCGCGATGGCTAAACCACAAACACCGCTCCTAACAGCGGACATTATCATCGAACTGGCCGACCGGCCCCTCCGGCCCATCGTGCTGATTGAAAGGCGCTTCCCCCCGCCGGGCTGGGCCATACCCGGTGGTTTTGTCGACATTGGCGAGCACATCGAAGCCGCAGCGGTGCGCGAAGCCTTTGAGGAAACGGCGTTGCGCGTGACACTGCGAGCGCTGCTGGGGCTTTACTCCGACCCACAACGCGACCCGCGCGGCCATACCGCCAGCGCGGTCTATGTGGCAGAAGCGAGCGGTGAACCACGGGCGCAAGATGATGCGCGCAATCTGGCAATCTTCCCACCTGATGCGCTGCCCGCGCCGCTGGCATTCGATCATGCACAGATTCTCGAGGACTATCGGCGCTACCGGGAGACGGGCCAAATCAAACCGCTTTGGTCGCCGGACGTTCAAGTGTTGCCTGGTGCTTGATGGCGAAAACGCACATGCGAACTTTGGATGACGTGTTGCAATCGGCTTCGGACGTGTTATTTCCTGCGGAATTGGGCAAGCGGAAAATCAGCGTAACAAGCACCAATAGCGATGGTGATACGCCTCTGCATGTCATGGTGTGGCGCAAGGACCAACAGGCGATCGTGTTTCTGATCAACGCCGGCGCGGACGTGAGAAGGATTAGCGCGGGTTCTACCCGCGGGTATCGATGACCTGCCGCTGGCGGAAGGGTGCTTGCAGCAGTCGCATAAGCATGCGTCGCGGCGGCAGCCACTGAATGCGGGCGCCATGGCATTGGTTTTTGAGCACCCGCTCGGCAAGTCCGGGAGCGACGGTCTCGACCCTGTCGCCGAAGATATTGATGAAACGCCGGATCTGCTTCGCTTGTTCCGGTCGCATGCTGAGCGCGAGCAGGTCGGTCGGCACCACGCCTGGGTTGAGGCTGCTGAGCTTCACCGGTGTGCCGCGCAGTTCGGCGGCGAGTGACTTGGTGAAATACCGCAGCGCCGCCTTGCTGGTGCCGTAGAGGGTGCTACCGTGGCGGCGCTCTCCGCTGCTCCCCCAGCCTTCAAGCGTATAGATATGGCCATGGCCCTGCGCCAACATGCCGCGCGCGGCGGTGCGGCAGCCTTGCATGGTGCCGAGCAAATTGATGCGGATCAGGGTCTCGATGGTGGCCGGGTCGTGCTGCCAGAAGTCGACTTCATGCGAGCCGATGGCGGCATTGTTGATCCAGATATCGATGCGTCCGAAATGACCGACGGCCGCGTCCCAGAGCGCCTGGACCATAGTTGCATCGGCGACATCACAAAGCCGTCCATGCAGCCGGCCTTCGGCTGCGGGGATGGACGCCATGAACTCGGCCAGGGTCTGATCGAGGCGACCGGCATCCCGACCGCAGATCATCACCCGACACTGGCGTTGCAGAAAGTCGCGCGCGAGCCCGCGACCAATGCCACGCGTCCCGCCAGTGATGACGATGACGGATTGATCCAACTCTGACCTCCTGGGTGGTGCCATGTCGGGCTGTAGGCGTGACGCCAACAGATTGACCCGTTTCAGCTAAGATTTCCAGTGACTTTGCCAGGAACATGGACCGGGACTGTAATTACTCCAAGCCTTCGTCTGCAAATCCTGATCATTGCAGATGATCGGTCCCCCGGTCATCCTTCCGGCCGGTCAAGGTCGCCAGCACCACTGGGTAACTCTGCGCCTCCTTGGCCCCCACGCCCTCGGTCAAGCTATCGCCAAAGGCGAGGATGACCGCGTCGGGCGACAATGGACTCAGCGCCGGTTGATCACTGCAAGCCGCGAGCACCAGCAGCAGGACAGCGCTTAGCAGCGTGCGAGTGCGATAGCCCATATTTAACAACTGGTCACAGAATTATCTTGATTTTCAGCAGGATAAGTGTACACAGATATCCGTTACGGCACTACATTTGCGATTTTGCCGCCGGTGCTGCTCATTCAGATCAAAGTCAGCTGTTGTCCACCCGGGCGATCACTCACGCCCAAGGCATCGTAAATGGCTTGCTGGCGCGGCTCCGCCCTTGTGGCTTTGCGAATATGCAGGGTGCGCCCATCGTCGCGCTTGAGCTCAACCGTGACGCGATCTTGCCCATCGAGCTCACGGCGGATGCCCTCCCAGCTCAGATGAATGCCAGCGGCTTTCAGCTGCAAGCGCAGGGTATGAACCAGATGGTAGGCTAGTACCGAGATGAACAGGTGCGCGCTAACCCGGTCGGTTTTATGGTGATAGACTGGGCGCAGGCCGAGTTCCGACTTCAGGGAGCGAAACACCGCTTCCAGATCGGTGAGCATGACAAAGGTGTGCCATAGGCGCGCTTCATCCCATTCGGTTTGATTCGTGCGTAGGCAATAGACACCGGGCAAGGTGTCATCGACCGGGGTGATCCGCGACCATCGGATGGCCTTGGCCTTTTTCCCTTTCTCATCGGGGTCGACGCTGATCTCGTAGTAGCGCGCGGCACGCGGATATTTCTGCTTCAGCCGCCCGATGCGCTCGATGACTTTCTCAAAGCGCTTGACGGTGCCTGGCTTGTGCAACCCATCGGCGAGTTGCTGCAGGGCCTGCTCGAAGCGTTGCGCGAAGCGATCGGCAATGCCGCGATCTTTGAGCTCACGTTGGCTGGAGTGACAATACAGCTCGACTTCGTTGGTTTCTTTCTTGACTACCCGCTGGGCGCGGATGGTCAGTGGGCCGTCTTCTTTGATCAAACAGGCCGCCTCGGGATCGAACTGCAGATGTCGCTTTCGGCTGACCACGACATAGCGGTAGCCCTGCGCCACCAGCCAGGCGATGTTCTCCTCGGTGGCAATGCCGGCATCGAGCACCACCGTCGGTGGGGTGCGTTGTTGCTCGGGCGTCAAGGCACGCAGCATTTTTGCCAGCGTCTCGGCTTCCACGGCGTTCCCAGCGAACACCTCGCTGCGTTTGGGAAAGCCACTGGCATCGAGCGTCAGCGCCAGGGTGACCAGCGGGCAGTCGCTGCGCTTTTCTTTCGAACGGCCAAAGGCGGCGTTGGCGTTATGCTTGGCGCTGCCCTCGAAATAGGTATTGGTCAGGTCGTAGAGCGTAATCACTTCATCAAGTTCGAACAGATCGCGCTCGCGGGCATACAGGAAGGACTCCAATGCCGGTTTGTGGGCGAGCAGCCGATCGGTGATGCGGTAGAGCGCCATCAGATCCAGGTCGGCGAAATCAACGTCGATCAACTCGCCCAGGGCGCTGCGCTGTTGCAACCACTGATGGGTCGCCAACTCGCTACCCGGCACCACCATGCGACCGATCACATTGCCGATGGCCGCCGCGCGTTGCGGGCCGCTGAAGCCCAAAGCCGTGAGTTTTTCATCCAAGCCCATCTGCCCCCAGGCGGCCAAGGCGACATGCTCGACCGCGACACTGCGCGGGCGCACCACATCGACTGTCTCGACATCGACCCGTTGGAAGTTGGGCGCGCTCCCCTCGGAGGGATCCTCCCCCGCGCGGGCGCGAATCACCTGCGCCGCCAACTGTTGCGCCAGCGGCTCCCAACGGGCATCGAGGTCAATGAACAGCTCCGACTGCCCGCCCACCAAGGCCTCAATGCGCCGTGCCAAGGCCGGCCATTGCCCGCGCGGGACCTCGAAGTGACGGCCGAGATTCAGCACCGTGCGCTGGCGCACCCGCCCGGCTTCGCGCACCGACTCCACCAGCCGATAGGTGAAGTACGGCTGACCAGTGCGTCGGCTCTTGATGGTGGTGCGGCGAATGTACATGCACGCATGCTCCGCTGCGCGGGCGCGCGCGTCAATGGGGCTCCGTAATATTATGGCACTACATTTGGGTCGCCAGTTTCAAGTCACTGATCCGGCGGGATATTATTTTCTCTCCAGAGAAAACTTCAATGACTTACGCCGATTTTCGGCGTGGAAATGTTAAATATGGGATAGAGGTTCGTATTGCGCATAATTGGCTTCCGCTTCATCCTTTTGGCCCTGATGCGATGAGCATGACACAAGGCAATCGGATCTGCCTGCGTCGGGTTTCGCAATTCGGGCCTAACGATCCAGGGTTGCTGGCTATGTTGCCGCCAAGCTGCCGCATCTGCCTTTTCCCGCCGGTCGTTTTGATCTGGCCCTGGTGTCCCACCTATTGTTCACCTATTCGGAGCACATCGATGCCGCTGCGCATCGCGAGGCGATCACAGAGCTGATGCGCGTCAGTCGCGAGGTTCGCGTCTTTCCCCTGCTCACGCTCGCAGGCGCGGAATCGGCGCATCTGCCCGCTGTCATCGACCAAGCCGAAGCCAGCGGCTGGATAGCGGAGATCCTGACGGTGGATTATCAGTTTCAGCGCGGTGGCAATCGGATGCTGCGGCTGTCCGCGCCACCGATGTCCGACCTGATTCCGCCGGAGGAAAGTTTGAGCAGCATGCCAATTGATTTCCTCCATGGGCTTCTCCGCATTGCTGCTGAGAGCGTCGCTGGAGGATTAACCATCGACGCGGGGGGGGCATGTCATGCCACCCGATGATGCGCTGCTCTCCTGCCATGGTGCTTTAGGTTCCGTTGCGCCTGCTGGTCTCTTGCTTGTGCGACCAGGCGCCTCGTTGCCCCCCAGCAAAAGAGCAGGCCTTCAGCTAAGTGAACCTAGATGTAGCCTCGCAAACATAGGTTGGAGACGCCGACCTTGTTTCCAGGTTGGGAAGGCCGTTGATTCCGATCCCGGTCCAGTTGCAGGCTTGCACCGATCAGCCTGGCCGCCTGACCCGCTTGACTCGGATCAAGGCCATCTCCCCGAGCCTGGTTGCAGACTGTACTCCGCTGTCGCGCAGCGAAGGCCAATTGCTGGCCTGCGCCGCGCGCGATTGTTCCTGTCTCTCCTCACTGCCACCGGAGTGCGTCCATGTTCTGTAATCAATGCGAGCAAACCTTTCGTCAATCTGCCTGTGTGACCAGCCCCGGCGTCTGCGGCAAGAGCGAAGATGTGCAGTCCTTGCAGGAACTGCTGATTTTCGGCCTCAAAGGCATGGCCGCCTATGCCCACCATGCGCGCCGGCTTGGACAGTCCGATGAGACGGTCTCAGCCTTCATCGAAGAAGCCCTGTTCGCGACCATGACCAACGTGAATTTCGATGAAGACACCCTGCTGCACTATTGTCTGGAATGCGGCGAAAAGAATCTGCGTGTCATGCAACTGCTCGATGAGGGCCATATCGCCACCTTCGGCGCGCCCCGCCCGACCCGGGTCCGCGAGGGCACCTTAGCCGGCCCGGGCATCCTGATCACCGGCCATGATCTGCTCGATCTGTGGCAACTGCTCGAACAGCTCGAAGACACCGACATCAAGGTCTACACCCATGGCGAGATGCTGCCGGCGCACATGTACAGCAAATTTCAGGCGCATCCCAATCTCGCCGGCCACTATGGTGGCGCCTGGCAGGATCAGAAAAAAGAATTCGCCGATTTTCCCGGTCCCATCGTCGGCACCACCAATTGCGTGCTGATCCCCCCCGAGAGCTATCGCGAGCGGCTGTTCACCACCAATGCGGTGGCGGTCCCGGACGGTCAGCACATCAAAAACGGCGATTTCTCCGCCGTAATCGCCGCTGCGCGTACCTGCCCGCCATGCGAACAGCGACTCGGCGTGGAGCAGCCGGTGGGCTACCATCGCCAGGTGCTGCTCGAGCAGGCCGGTACGATTCTCGACGCCATCAAAGCCGGACAGATCAGCCATTTCTTCGTCATCGGCGGCTGTGACGGTGCCGAGAAGGGGCGCAACTATTTCACCGATTATGCCGCCGCCACGCCAGCCGACTCCTTCATTCTCACACTCGGCTGCGGCAAGTATCGCATTCGCGATCACGCCTACGGCGAGCATCTCGGCCTACCGCGGTTACTGGACATGGGCCAGTGCAACGATGCCTATGGCGCCATCATGGTGGCGGTAGCCCTGGCCGAGGCGCTGAAGTGCACGGTCAATGATCTGCCTCTGACTCTGGTCATCAGCTGGTTTGAACAAAAAGCCGTGGCGGTGCTGCTAACGCTGTTGCATCTGGGCGTGAAAGGCATCAACCTCGGCCCTCAGCCGCCGGCATTCATCACCCCGGGCGTATTTGCCCGTCTGCAAGCCGCTTATGATCTGCGCTTGACCAATGGCGATCCGCACGCGGATCTCAAACTCGCACTCGCCGCCTGAACCCAGGCCGAGGAGTTGCCCCATGAACAGCGTCAGCCTGCGCGAACAGCTCATTTCCGCACTGGGCGGTGGTGTTGGCATTTTGGCCACGGCGGCGCTTGCGCTTTGGCTGTTCCCGGCGGTTGACCCCGCCCTGCCCTGGCTGATTGCCTCCATGGGCTCCTCTGCGGTGCTGTTGTTCGCGGTTCCGCACGGGCCACTCTCCCAACCCTGGCCGCTGCTTGGCGGCCATCTTGTTTCGGCGCTGATCGGGGTGGCCTGTGCGCGTTGGCTCGGCACCGATCTCTGGAGCGCGGCCACCGCGGCGGGACTCTCCATCGGCGCCATGCATGCACTGCGCTGTCTTCATCCGCCCGGCGGTGCCACCGCGCTGACGGCCGTCATCGGCGGGCCGTCCATCACGTCGCTCGGCTTTGGCTTTGTGCTGATGCCTGTTGCGGTCAATGCACTCACCTTGCTGTTGCTCGCCGTGGTCTGGAATGCGCCCTGGCACTGGCGGCGTTATCCAGCCAACTGGCCCGCACGTTGGCGGCGAGACCAGGACAGCGGCGCCCCAGTTGCAGAGCCGGCCGCGCCCATGCCGCTGGAACATCGGCATCTTGCCGCCGCGCTGCGCGCGATGGACTCCTTCATCGATGTCTCGGAGCCGGATTTGCAGCGCATTTTTGCTTTGGCGACTGAGGAAGCGCGCCACACCCGCGCCGCAACGCCGCCGATTCGGGTGGGTCAAGCCTACAGTAATGGCAGCTTTGGCCAAGACTGGGAAATCCGCGAAGTCCTGGCGCTCGAGCAAGCTGCAAACGAACCCGTCACCCAGGTGCGCTTCCGCCGCTTGGCGGGCCAAGGCCGTCGCTGCGAGGGGGGATGCAGTCTGGAGACGTTTCGCGCTTGGGCGGTCCATGCGGTCGAGCGCGACGAGAACTCCTGGCGACCGATTGATCGCACGGAGCCGGAAGATTGAGCATCAAGGTGCACGGAGGATGTCATGCCACCCGATGAGGCACTGCGCCAGGCGCCGCTGCTCGCGCAACTGAGCGACCAACAACTCGAGCGTCTGCGCGCGAAGGCGCAGATTGTCCAGGTGCAGGCCGGGCAGTGGCTGTTTACCCAGGATGATCCGGCCGAATGCTTTTATTTTGTTCATTCGGGCCAGATCCGACTGTTTCGCCTCTCGGCCGAGGGCGAAGAGAAGATCATCGAACTGATCAGCGCCGGCCAGACCTTTGCCGAGGCGCTGATGTTCATGGGCACCGGCCGCTACCCTGTCTGCGCGGCCGCGCTGGTGCCGACGGAGCTCGTCGCCATTGACGCGGCGGACTTCACCGCCATGCTGCGCGAGTCGCCCGAGACCTGCTTTGCCTTGCTCGGCAGCTTGAGCCAACGCCTGCACGCGCTGATCGCCGAGATCGACAATCTGGCGCTGCATTCTGCGAGCGTGCGCTTTGCGCGCTGGTTGATTGCAGAATTGCCAATAGACACGGATCAGCTGACGCTCGCCTGGCCAAAATCGACGCTTGCCTCGCGCCTGACGATCAAACCTGAGACCTGGTCGCGCATTACCCGCCGGCTGTCCGAGCAGCAAGTGATCGCGGTCCATGGGCAGGTCATTCGCGTGCTTGATCGCAAGGCCCTGCAGCAACTTGGCGATTCGGGTGACCCGGTGCTGATACCAAGGCGTCAGGCCCGCAAAACCGGTTAGCAGCCAAAAATCATCAGCCGATCTCCAGCCTCACTGCCAGCGATGGCAAGGCAAGCGCCCCCAAACAGGTCAAATTCTGACAATGAATCCGACCGGATACTTGTTCATTCGATTCAACCATCACGGTGATACTCAACCCGCGCATGGCCGGGTCGAAGATATCAAAGACCCGGATGACTCGGTGGCTTCCAGAAAGCCGCGCAGGATGTCGATCAAACACGGCATACAGGCCATCCTGATGGCCTATTTGCTGTCAACGGGACCGGTGTTCGCGCAGGATGCGGCCTGCCATTGGATCCGGCTGACCGGTCTTGAGGTCGGGCAGACAGCAGATTTCCTCAGCTGGGGCGATTACCTGCCACTGATCGCCCTGGAGCCCGGCGAGTTTTACAGTCTGCTGCACGGAACAGAGCCTTCCGTCGAATTGGCGGCCGGACGCCAACACGTCATTGATGGCCATTGGTACTACGTTCCAGAGCACCTGATCAATGTCGGGACCATGACGCTAAGATTCATGCTGTTGGATCGTGACCAGGGCACCGATGACGATCTGGTGCTACCGATGCGCAGCCATGTGGTCCGACTGGATCAGAGCTTCTCCAAATCGGGACCTTTGCAGTTCGAGATACCAGAACTCTTTGTAGTGGATGATCAGCTCAAGAAATCCAACGCAATGCGGTTCCGCTTCGAATTACGGCGCGTGCCGGGCCATTGCGGCAGTGGAGCCGATGCCGCAGCTGAAAACACCCGGTACCGGCGGGAAAACCGCGTCCATCATCTGCGCACCAGGACTTTCAGCTACTTCGACGATCCAGTGATCGCCGGCCGCGAGACGAAGCTTTTCGTGGATGAGAAAACCACGGATGCGGCAGCAGCCTTCGAGATCGCTCGTCGCAATCTGCATGAGTTGCTGACCCTGGGTCGGGAGATCGAGCGGCTGGAAGGGACGCAGGGCTTCGATGAGCTGCGTTTTGAGTTCGCTAGACTGATCGCAACACTAAAGGAAAGGCGTCTGCAATTCAGCCGCGTCGAGCAGGACGGCGATGAGAGGACGACGGTTTGGGTCAGTGTGCCTGCCCTGGCCTCCGAGCCTGAGTGGAAGCAGGTCCTCACGGATGCCGTCATCGAGTCGATCCCCGCGTCATGGCAAGTCGACTGAGCCAGCGATCAGCGGCTAGGCGTTTGCTGCGCTAATCGGCCCACCACGCTTCAGCCAAGGATTTCGGATTCTGAAATTTTCACTGACGACCAGAATGAAAGCAATGATAAAGATCGCCAGCAATTCCCGCTGCTCCCCATTCGGTCGCGCGCCCGTCGATTGAGCGAGCGTTGCGAAACCCCTGGGCAGAGGAAAACCTCACGGGTAAGCCGTGATGGTGCAAGCTGGCTGTTGGTTATCCCCTGAACATCATCACACGAGCGCTCGGTCACGGCGGTCGTCTAGGAAGTATCCCAGGTCAGGACGAGTTTGGGCGGATCGAAGATGGAGCGATACAGGGCCTCCCAATTTGGGATCAGGCAGAGATTGAAGCGATGGCGTAGCTGATCCCACAACCGGATCTTGCTCTGCGCCGCTGTCATTGCGGTTTGAAACAGCCGACAACAGCGTTGTTGGATCTGGTCGATGAGAAACGCCAGCATCATCAGATGCATCAGCACGGTGCTTAAGTGTTGATCGCCGTGACCGAAGTTGTGCTCGAAGTGATAGCCTTGATTTTTCAGGGTGTTAAAGGTTTCGTTCTCGATTTTCCAGCGGGCGCGGGCTCCTCGCATCAAAGTCATCAGGTTGGTGTCGTCGATGGGAATGTCGGTGACCCAGGAGAAATGGGTCACCTTGCCATCCGGGGCGTGCTCCCAGTACTCGAGGAAATTGACCTCCAGGTCAAAATTGGACTCATTCAATGGGGCACCGTTGAGAGAGCGAAAGCGGTGGCGCGTGCCGTCTTCGTCCTTGTACTCGCGCACGATCGTCGTTGGGGTGTTGGCCACCCAGTCGAACAGAAAGCCATGGTCGCTTTCCTTGGCACCGAGGATGAAGCGCATGTTCAACGCCTGAAGATGGCGGATGTGCGGGGCGTTGGACGCCAAGGCATCCTCAATGACGATGAGTTTCAGGTGCGGATGCTCGCGACGCACATCGCTTAACAACCGCTTGCTGGCGTTGCGCTCGCAGTCGTTTTTCTTCGCCCCATCGGCGCGCATAATGGGCTCTGGTGCCAAGGGAAAGACCTCGCGCTGATCGGGGTGGACCAACACCGCCGCCAGCGCCTGATGGTAGTAGGTGATGGTGCCGTCGCGGTGGTGTTTCTCGGCGCAGTGCTGGCAATGGATGCTCTGTGAGGAGAAGTACCCGGTGCCGTCGAGCGAGAGCAGGTAGTGCCCGTGCAGATAGGCAAACCCTTCCAAGCCCTTGCCCCGCTGCAAGGCGGCCAACAACGCCTTGTACAAGGGGCGCAGATGCTTGGGGTCCATCACATCGAGACGTTGGCGAAACCAGGTATCGCTCGGGGCGCGCTCAATGCCGTAGAGCGTGCGCAGATTCGCTCGCTTGGTTGCATCCTTGCGGTCTTGGTCGAATTGCAGCAAGGAGGGGTATTTCAGTCCGAACAGCGCCAGACCGGACATCAGGTGATCGACCAGCGGGATGTCGCTCGCCGCTTCATCCGGGATTTTCCCGAAGACCGATCGCGCGGTGCGCAGCAGTCCGGCGGCACTCAGCGATTGACGACCAAAAGGCGCACTCATCAGTTCTTACCTCGCAACCTGAGCTTTGCGAGATAATACCCTGATTCTGTGAGAAAGTTTACGAAAACATTTTTCCCACAATCATGCAGTGCATTGTTTTTAAAGCAAATAATTCTTCAACGGGAATTGCTGAAAGATCGCCAGGAATCCCTCCAGGAACCAGCCGGGAGCCCCCTTCTAGCACGCTTCACCACCCTTGATACGCCCCTTGCTGAGGTTGAATCGGTCGGTGACACCTTCATCGGCTTCAATTGGTAGTTTGTCACAAGTTTCCAAGATTCCCACCCGATTCCCGGCTAGAATTCACCATTGCGATTCAGGCCGAGTTGCGGTGCGAAGATCCGAACCCCTTGCTGATGCCCAAAACTGATGAAGAATGGCAACAAGCCTGTTCCAGTTTCTAAGGGTGGAGCTTTGCCGTTGCTGTCCTCAGTCGAGTTGATATCCGACGCTCGCCCTGTGCATGAGTTACGTACCATCGCGGCGATGAGGGCCATCGCCAATAAGATCAGCATGATCGAGGAGATTGCGTATAAAACCAACTTGCTGTCACTCAATGCAGCCATTGAGGCCGCACGCGCTGGTGAGCACGGGAAAGGTTTCTCGGTGGTTGCCGCAGAAGTGCAAAAGCTGGCGGAGAACAGTCGGTTAACCGCGCAAGAGATCAATCAATTAGCGACCAACAGTGTGGGCATCGCAGAAGAAGCCGGCAGATTACTGGAACAGATGGTGCCCAATATTCAGAAAACAGCCAGTCTGGTGCAAGAGATCACGGCAGCATCCGAGGAACAACACGGCGGAATCGGCCAAATTAACGACTCGATGACACAGTTGGAGAAGGCAACCCAGCAGAGCGCCGCATCCTCGGAAGAGTTAGCGGCGACCGCCGAAGAATTGAACGGCCAGGCAGATCAGCTGCAGCAGGCCGTTGCCTACTTCACCTTATCCGGGCAAGTAAGTTGATCAGTTTACAGCTTGGTCGCGGTCAGCAGAATATTGCCGTGATCAGGCCGCGTTCCCATAGAAGGTGGCTGGAAACGGCAACAAATGATTGCCTGGCCCGAGGGTGACGGCAGAGCAATACCAGACCATGTAATCTCGGGTTTCACCGGCCAAAGTGCCGCAGCAACGACGCCATTCTGACTGCTCCCAGATGGACGGAAAACCGCACAGATTCTCGAACGCCTTACCAGCAGGGGGTTGCCAGACTAGACGCCAGGCCCATGACGTCCCAGGGCGATGGCATCGGCATCCCGGCCGGGAAGCCACCCGCTTTGAGGCGGATGATCGACTCGGCCCATTGCAACGGACGCGGCAGGCCGCCATGCATCGCCGCCAGCGCATGCAACTCACCCACAAAGGCTCGATCACACGGGGTATCGGAGCGGGGATCTGCGGTGCAAAGATCATGACGCATGCAGGCCGCATCAAAGTCGTCGATCGGCGGCGGGAAGTGGCCGGCTTGGGGCCAGTCGATCCCGCACCAGTTGCCGTAAATGGGCATGCACTTAAATGCCAGGACGCTCTCGCAGCCGCCGGCAAGGCCCACAGCCATGAGTGCAGCCAGAACCGTCTGTCGGGTCATCGAATACCTCCAATCTTTAACCTAGCCTGCTAGAGAGTGTAGCAGTTGCAAGCATTGAATCCGATGGAAGCGGCCAACCGACAACTCGGGGCAACTCCAGGCTCGCCAGCCGAACCATAGCAACCGGCTGCAAATGGCGCATTTCAAAATCGCCCATAGTAACCCGATGCCCAAGGTCATGCAGCGGATGGGGTTCGCCCCAGCAGGGCGGAACCGTTCCAGGCTAAATTAACTGGCTGTAGAAAAACTTACCCTCGATTCTGGACATTTCCTTCCGTCTGGTTCAAACTGCTGGCCATTGCTAACTGGCGAGGCGGCGCGATGAACCTGCACGAGATCACCCTGCGTCTGGTCGCCGCGGATGAAGAGCCGCGCTTCAACGCCCTGCTTGAGGAGCATCACTACCTGGGGGCTTCGGCAAAGATCGGTCACACCCTCTGGTATGTCGCCACCTGGCAGGAGCAGTGGCTGGCGTTGCTGGTGTTCAGCGCGGCCGCATGGAAGTGCGGCGCGCGCGATCGCTGGATCGGCTGGGATCGGCGCTATCAATTCGACCGGCTGCATCTGATCGCCAACAACGCCCGTTTTTTGATCCTGCCCGCGTGGCATGTGCCGAATCTCGCCTCGCGTGTGCTGGGGCTATGCGAGCGCCGGGTCAGCGCCGATTGGCCGGCGCGCTTCGGCTATCCGCTGTGGTTGCTGGAGACCTTCGTCGATCCGCGCCGGTTCGCCGGTACCTGCTATCGCGCCGCCAATTGGCTCGAGGTCGGGCAGACACGCGGGTATCGGCGCACCCGCGCCGGCTACAGCAACCGCGCCGATGGCGCCAAGCGGGTGTTTGTCCGCCCCTTGATCGCGCAGGCTCAAGCACGCTTGTCTCATCCAACACTTGATCCTGTCTATCACCATGGAGTCCCAAGACTGATGTTAAGTGCACAGCAGATGCGTTCGTTGCCCGAGTTCTTCGCCGATGTCCCGGATCCGCGCCGCAGCCAAGGCCGACGGCATCCGTTGCCGGTGGTGCTTGCCATCTCGGCCGCGGCGGTCTTGTGCGGGGCGCGCGGCTACAAGGCCATCGCTGAATGGGCGCAGGACCTCAGTCAGACCGCCCGTGCGCGTTTTGGCTGCCGCTATCGCAATGGCCGCTATGAGGTGCCCAGCCGCACCCGCATCCGCGATGTCCTCACGCGGGCGGACCCCAACGCCGTCGATCGAGCACTGCAGGGTTGGAACGCGCAGATGGCCACCGAGGACGAGGGCTTGGCCCTTGATGGCAAGACGATGTGCAACGCCATCGACGCCGAGGGAAACCAGACCCACATCCTCGGTGTCGTTGGACATGAGTCCAAGCGCTGTCACACCCAAAAAAAGTCGGCTCTCTGCCCGTCAATGGCAGCGATGAGCTGAAACGCACCCCAAAAAAACAGTGGGAGATCGGGATGGCGATCCCGGTGCTCGATTCCCTCGACCTTACCGGCAAAACCCTCACCGCCGACGCGCTCCTCACCTAACGCAAGCTCGCTGCCTACCTGGTCCAACGCGGCGCGCACTACGTTTTTATCGCCAAGGATAACCAACCGACCCTCGCGGCCGATATTCGGTTGAACTTCCAGGATCGTGGCGAACCGGACTTCCGCGAGCGCCCGGAACTCAAGCACGGGCGCATCGAAAGCCGCGCGATTTGGACCTCCACGAAGCTCAACGCGTATCTCGACTTCCCCGCTGTCGGTCAGGTCTTCGTCATTGAGCGGACCATCACGAACAAGAAGACCGGCAAGACGACCATCGAAACGGTCTACGGCCTCACTGATCACACCCCCGAGAGCGCCAGTCCCAAGCGCTTGCTGGCCTTTAACCGTAGCCACTGGGGCGTTGAAGCCCATCACTGGATCCTCGACTGGAACTGGGATGAGGATCGCTGCACGATCCGCACCGGCCATGGACCGGAAAACATGACCCGCCTGCGCCGGTTCGCCACTGGCCTGATCAAGGCGAAATCCACCGACTCCGTCTCGGCAACCATTGATAAACTCGCGCGCAAGGTTCGCCGTGTCTTCGACTATCTGGGGATGACGGCGAACTCAGTGCCACGTGCTGCTCGAGCGGCGCCTGTCAGCTAGAACGGATTTGCCGTGTCATCCAACCGATCGGGCGTTGCAATCCGGCGCGTCGCCAGCTCGGTCAGGATCGCCGCCAGATAGTCCACGCACATCACCCCGGTGGTGGTGTCGTTGATGCTGGGCGACAGGACCTTAACAGCCACGTCAACGATCTGGCGGATACCCAAGGCAACATCCTGCTCCACCGTGCGCTGGCGACTGATGACGTAGACCGCGTTGAGTCTGGCCGCCGTCGCTTGGTCCAGGTCACCCGGATCGAGCAGCGAGACCAGGGGGGTGCCCGCGATGACGAAATCCCCGACGCCGTGCTCCATCCGCCGGAGGGTGTCCTGGGTTCGGGCGATCTCCAGTGAGCCTGAGCAGACTATTTGCGGGAATCGGCCGCGATTCTGAGCAAATTCAGTGAGGGAAAACAAAAAACCCCCTCAAACAACTTGACGCAAGTTGTCCGAGAGGGCTGTCTCCGAATTTCGCCAAAAACCAGGAGACAGTCCCAGTGTGTCACGCCTTTCTTGCCGACACGAACTTTTACCAACTGCTCACCCGGATCGACGAGTCGATTGCCGAGGAAGTCCGCGCGGGCGGCTGTGACTGCGGTGGTGCGTTGCACAGCGCCCGTTATCCGCGTAAGCCCCGAGGTGTTGTGCGTGGCGTCTTGGATGAGAGCTACCAGAGCCGTCTGAGTTTCTGCTGTGCCGCGGACGGGTGCCGGCGGCGCAGCACCCCGCCTTCCGTTCGGTTTCTGGGCCGCAAGGTCTATCTCGGGGTCATCGTCGTGCTGATTTCGGCCCTGCATGACGGACTGAGCGCATCGCGTCGCCAGCGCTTGATCAAGACGCTCGGTGTCACCGTCCAAACCCTGCGGCGGTGGCAGCACTGGTGGCGTGAGCAGTTTGTGCAAACCCGCTGCTTTCGATCCTTGGCTGGTCTGTTGATGCCGCCGATCGCCACCGAGCACCTGCCAGGATCCCTGCTGGAAAAATTGAGCGCAAAAGCGTTGTCCGAGCGCGTCGTGCAACTGCTGATATTGATCGCCCCGAGCACGACAGCGACAGGCTCGCTGTAGGGCAACGCCAACCCGCAGAAGACCTCATCGCGCCGCTGGGCGGCGCCTTCTAGACTCCCGGTGATGTGTGAAACAACTGGGAGGTGAAGACGAATGTCCGATGACAACGGCCTCGGTGATCCCGATGGTTGGGCGCGGTTGCGCTTTGCCATTATTGGTCCTTTATTGGCTGATCCTGCGCCGGCGAACGCGCTGGGCGCGCGGCTGAAGGCGCTAGCGGCCAAGTCATGGCGTCATCCGGTGACTGGGCGGGCGGTCAGTTTTAGCTTTGGGACCTTGGAGCGCTGGTATTACCTCGCACGCGATGCCCAAGACCCGGTGACCGCACTGCGCCCGCGCCGGCGCAGCGATGCCGGGGAGCAGCGCGCGCTGAGTCCGCGCCTGATGGATGCGGTGCAAGCCCAGTACCGCGACTACCCCGGTTGGACGGTGCAGCTGCATTACGACAACCTCGCCGCCTTGTGCGCGGGCGATCAGACCCTGGGGCCGCTGCCCTCCTATGCCACCGTGCGCCGCTTCATGAAGCGCGCGGGCTTGCACCGCCGGCGTGTCCCGGCGCGCAAGACGCCGGGCGCTGAACAGGCCGCGCGGCGCCTGGAGGCCTGCGAGGTGCGCAGCTATGAAGCCCAGTATGTCCATGCCTTGTGGCATCTGGACTTTCATCATGGCTCGCGCAAAGTCCTCACCCGGGGTGGCGTCTGGGTCAAGCCCCTGCTGCTGGCGGTCATTGACGATCACTCCCGCCTGATCTGCCATCTGCAGTGGTACCTCGATGAGACCACCGAGACCTTGGTCCATGGCCTGGGGCAGGCGTTGCACAAGCGCGGGCTGCCGCGCGCCTTGATGAGCGATAACGGCGCGGCAATGCAGGCCGAGGAGTTCACCGCCGGATTGCACGCCCTGGGCATCCTCCATGAGCCGACCCTGCCGTACAGCCCGTATCAGAACGCCAAGCAGGAGCGCTTCTGGGCCACGCTGGAAGGCCGCCTGATGGCGATGCTCAAGGACATCGCGGAGCTGAGTCTGCCTCAGCTCAACACCCTCACTCAGGCGTGGGTGGAGCAGGAGTACCACCGCAAGGTCCACAGTGAGACCGCCGCCACGCCGCTTGCGCGTCTTCTCGATGCGCCCAACGTGGGGCGCCCCTGTCCGGACAGCGAGCAGGTCCGCGCCGCTTTTCGTTGTCGCGTCCAACGCCGTCAGCGCCGCAGCGATGGGACGCTCAGCCTGGCGGGCAAGCGCTTCGAGGTGCCGGCGCGCTTGCGTCACCTTGAGCAACTGCATATCGCTTATGCCCGCTGGGATCTGAGTGCTGTGGACGTGGTTGATCCCCACTCGGGCGCCATCCTCTGCCGCCTCTATCCCCTCGATAAAGCCGCCAATGCCTCCGGGCAGCGTCGGCGCCTTGAGCCCGCCGGCGCACCGCCACCGCCATCACAACGCGCCACGACGCTGCCACCGTTGCTGCGCGACTTGCTCGCCGAGTATGCCGCCACCGGTCTGCCGCCGGCCTATCTGCCAAAACACGATGACCTGGAATCCAGTCGATGAACAAGACCCTGCTGGCCCTCTATGGACTGAAGTTCAATCCGTTCTCCCCGGAGCTGCCGACGGCGGCACTGCATCGCAGCGCGCCGGTGGAGCAGTTTTGCTGGCGCATCGAGCAGAGCCTGATCCGCGAAGGCGGTTTTGCGCTCATTCAAGGTGATCCGGGTACCGGCAAGAGTGCGGTACTGCGCCTGCTCGATGAGCGTCTGCGCCAGCTGCCCGATATCAGCGTTGGGGCGCTCACGCATCCCAGCTCGAAGGTGGCGGACTTCTACCGCGAGATGGGCGATCTGTTCGCCGTTGACCTCAAGCCCCATAACCGCTGGGGTGGCTTCAAGATCCTGCGCGAGCGCTGGCTGGCGCATCTGGAGACGACGCTGTTGCGCCCGGTGTTGCTCATCGACGAGGCGCAGGAGATGCATCCGACGGTGCTCAATGAGCTGCGTCTGCTGACCTCCATGCAGTTCGATTCGCGCACGTTGTTGAGCGTGATCCTGGCCGGCGATGGCCGCCTGGCGACCAAGCTGCGCCGTGAGGAGTTGCTGCCGCTGGGCAGTCGTATCCGTACGCGCCTGAGTATGGAGTATGCCAGTCGCGAGGCGCTGGTCGCCTGCCTGGAGCATTTACAACACAGTGCCGGCAATGCGAGTCTGATGAGCGCAGGGCTGATGAAGACGCTCGCTGAGCATGCGTTGGGCAATTATCGCGTGCTCACGACCATGGCGGCAGAATTGCTGGCGCAGGCTGCTCGGCTCGAACGCGCGCAGCTCGATGAACAACTCTACCTTGAGGTGTTTGGTTCAGCGGCGGGCAACGCCCGCCAACGCCCGAGTGCCAGGGTGAGCCTGAGCAGACTATTTGCGGGAATCGGCCGCGATTCTGAGCAAATTCAGTGAGGGAAAACAAAAAACCCCCTCAAACAACTTGACGCAAGTTGCCCGAGAGGGCTGTCTCCGAATTTCGCCAAAAACCAGGAGACAGTCCCAGTGTGTCACGCCTTTCTTGCCGACACGAACTTTTACCACCTGCTCACCCGGATCGACGAGTCGATTGCCGAGGAAGTCCGCGCGGGCGGCTGTGACTGCGGTGGTGCGTTGCACAGCGCCCGTTATCCGCGTAAGCCCCGAGGTGTTGTGCGTGGCGTCTTGGATGAGAGCTACCAGAGCCGTCTGAGTTTCTGCTGTGCCGCGGACGGGTGCCGGCGGCGCAGCACCCCGCCTTCCGTTCGGTTTCTGGGCCGCAAGGTCTATCTCGGGGTCATCGTCGTGCTGATTTCCGCCCTGCATTGCGGGCTGAGCGCATCGCGTCGCCAGCGCTTGATCAAGACGCTCGGTGTCACCGTCCAAACCCTGCGGCGGTGGCAGCACTGGTGGCGTGAGCAGTTTGTGCAAACCCGCTGCTTTCGATCCTTGGCTGGTCTGTTGATGCCGCCGATCGCCACCGAGCACCTGCCAGGATCCCTGCTGGAAAAATTGAGCGCAAAAGCGTTGTCCGAGCGCGTCGTGCAACTGCTGATATTGATCGCCCCGAGCACGACAGCGACAGGCTCGCTGTAGGGCAACGCCAACCCGCAGAAGACCTCATCGCGCCGCTGGGCGGCGCCTTCTAGACTCCCGGTGATGTGTGAAACAACTGGGAGGTGAAGACGAATGTCCGATGACAACGGCCTCGGTGATCCCGATGGTTGGGCGCGGTTGCGCTTTGCCATTATTGGTCCTTTATTGGCTGATCCTGCGCCGGCGAACGCGCTGGGCGCGCGGCTGAAGGCGCTAGCGGCCAAGTCATGGCGTCATCCGGTGACTGGGCGGGCGGTCAGTTTTAGCTTTGGGACCTTGGAGCGCTGGTATTACCTCGCACGCGATGCCCAAGACCCGGTGACCGCACTGCGCCCGCGCCGGCGCAGCGATGCCGGGGAGCAGCGCGCGCTGAGCCCGCGCCTGATGGAGGCCGTACAGGCGCAATACCGCGACTACCCCGGTTGGACGGTGCAGCTGCATTACGACAACCTCGCCGCCTTGTGCGCGGGCGATGAAACCCTGGGGCCGCTGCCCTCCTATGCCACCGTGCGCCGCTTCATGAAGCGCGCGGGCCTGCACCGCCGGCGTGTCCCGGCGCGCAAGACACCCGGGGCCGAGCAGGCCGCGCGGCGCCTGGAGGCCTGCGAGGTGCGCAGCTATGAAGCCCAGTATGTCCATGCCTTGTGGCATCTGGACTTTCATCATGGCTCGCGCAACGTCCTCACCCGGGGTGGCGTCTGGGTCAAGCCCCTGCTGCTGGCGGTCATCGACGATCACTCGCGCCTGATCTGCCATCTGCAGTGGTACCTCGATGAGACCACCGAGACCTTGGTGCATGGTCTGGGACAGGCGTTGCACAAGCGCGGGCTGCCGCGCGCCCTGATGAGCGATAACGGCGCGGCAATGCAGGCCGAGGAATTCACCGCCGGATTGCATGCGCTGGGCATCCTCCACGAGCCGACCCTGCCGTACAGCCCGTATCAGAACGCCAAGCAGGAGCGCTTCTGGGCCACGCTGGAAGGCCGCCTGATGGCGATGCTTAAGGGGCTGGAGGAGCTGAGCCTGCAGCGGCTCAACACCCTCACTCAGGCGTGGGTGGAGCAGGAGTACCACCGCAAGGTCCACAGTGAGACCGCCGCCACGCCGCTTGCGCGTCTTCTCGATGCGCCCAACGTGGGGCGCCCCTGTCCGGACAGCGAGCAGGTCCGCGCCGCTTTTCGTTGTCGCGTCCAACGCCGTCAGCGCCGCAGCGATGGGACGCTCAGCCTGGCGGGCAAGCGCTTCGAGGTGCCGGCGCGCTTGCGTCACCTTGAGCAACTGCATATCGCTTATGCCCGCTGGGATCTGAGTGCTGTGGACGTGGTTGATCCCCACTCGGGCGCCATCCTCTGCCGCCTCTATCCCCTCGATAAAGCCGCCAATGCCTCCGGGCAGCGTCGGCGCCTTGAGCCCGCCGGCGCACCGCCACCGCCATCACAACGCGCCACGACGCTGCCACCGTTGCTGCGCGACTTGCTCGCCGAGTATGCCGCCACCGGTCTGCCGCCGGCCTATCTGCCAAAACACGATGACCTGGAATCCAGTCGATGAACAAGACCCTGCTGGCCCTCTATGGACTGAAGTTCAATCCGTTCTCCCCGGAGCTGCCGACGGCGGCACTGCATCGCAGCGCGCCGGTGGAGCAGTTTTGCTGGCGCATCGAGCAGAGCCTGATCCGCGAAGGCGGTTTTGCGCTCATTCAAGGTGATCCGGGTACCGGCAAGAGTGCGGTACTGCGCCTGCTCGATGAGCGTCTGCGCCAGCTGCCCGATATCAGCGTTGGGGCGCTCACGCATCCCAGCTCGAAGGTGGCGGACTTCTACCGCGAGATGGGCGATCTGTTCGCCGTTGACCTCAAGCCCCATAACCGCTGGGGTGGCTTCAAGATCCTGCGCGAGCGCTGGCTGGCGCATCTGGAGACGACGCTGTTGCGCCCGGTGTTGCTCATCGACGAGGCGCAGGAGATGCATCCGACGGTGCTCAATGAGCTGCGTCTGCTGACCTCCATGCAGTTCGATTCGCGCACGTTGTTGAGCGTGATCCTGGCCGGCGATGGCCGCCTGGCGACCAAGCTGCGCCGTGAGGAGTTGCTGCCGCTGGGCAGTCGTATCCGTACGCGCCTGAGTATGGAGTATGCCAGTCGCGAGGCGCTGGTCGCCTGCCTGGAGCATTTACAACACAGTGCCGGCAATGCGAGTCTGATGAGCGCAGGGCTGATGAAGACGCTCGCTGAGCATGCGTTGGGCAATTATCGCGTGCTTACGACCATGGCGGCAGAATTGCTGGCGCAGGCTGCTCGGCTCGAACGCGCGCAGCTCGATGAACAACTCTACCTTGAGGTGTTTGGTTCAGCGGCGGGCAACGCCCGCCAACGCCCGAGTGCCAGGGCGGGCGCCTGATGAGCCGCTTGAGCGCTGAGCGCCCGCACCAGGCCATGACAGCGGCAAGACACACCGCCGTGATGCTTGAGGCATGGCACGACGCTGGCATCGTGCGTGCCGATTTGGCGGTGCGCACCGCCAAGGCGACGATGCTGTGGTTCCATGATCGCTCTTTGGATCAGCTTCCGTTGGGGCTGGCCAGAGCGCGCAATGTCCAACAGGCCGATATTTATATCCGTCCAGCCCGCGGCTATCCCTGGCCAATGGTGTTTCTCGATGATGTCGCACGGCCGATGGCGCAGCGCATCGCTCGGCACTATGCGGCCCTGGTGGTGCAGACTTCGACGCTCGGGGGCTGCCACCTGTGGCTACGGCTGACCCGCGCGCTCGATGAGGCGCAGCGCTGTGATGTGCAGCGTTGGCTGATCCCGCGCGTTGGCGCCGATCCGGGCTCGGTCTCCGGTGAGCACCTCGGTCGGCTCGCCGGGATGAAGAATGCCAAGCGTGGCGGGGAGTGGGTCAATGTCCTTCGGCGACCAAGCCCGCAGGAGCGCGTCTGGGATCCAACTCCGGCCTTGCCAACGATGGCTCCGGCTCCGCCGCCAGTCGTCAACTGCGCTCCACGGGCGCGCTTATCCACCGGGGATCCGTCCGAATCCGCCCGCGAATGGGGCTGGGTCTGCGGCGCTCTTGAGGCGGGCCTTGCACCGACCACGGTCTACCAGCGCTTGCTCGAGCGCGCGTCCCCGCGTCGCGGAGCCGATGCCGAGCGCTATGCCCGCTACACCCTCGCTCGCGCCATTCGCCAGAGCGCTAGAGGCAACTGAACCCGCTGCGTCTCTCCCCCCTCAGGGGGGGAGCGTGGTTCACGATTCCGGCTTCCCGCTGTCGGCCAGTAACGGCCCCCGTGATCCCACACGCATTCCATGTCCTTCAAATGGCTTGGAAATGGGTCCCGCAATTATCGTGATTACGCTCACCAGGGCGGGCGCCTGATGAGCCGCTTGAGCGCTGAGCGCCCGCACCAGGCCATGACAGCGGCAAGACACACCGCCGTGATGCTTGAGGCATGGCACGACGCTGGCATCGTGCGTGCCGATTTGGCGGTGCGCACCGCCAAGGCGACGATGCTGTGGTTCCATGATCGCTCTTTGGATCAGCTTCCGTTGGGGCTGGCCAGAGCGCGCAATGTCCAACAGGCCGATATTTATATCCGTCCAGCCCGCGGCTATCCCTGGCCAATGGTGTTTCTCGATGATGTCGCACGGCCGATGGCGCAGCGCATCGCTCGGCACTATGCGGCCCTGGTGGTGCAGACTTCGACGCTCGGGGGCTGCCACCTGTGGCTACGGCTGACCCGCGCGCTCGATGAGGCGCAGCGCTGTGATGTGCAGCGTTGGCTGATCCCGCGCGTTGGCGCCGATCCGGGCTCGGTCTCCGGTGAGCACCTCGGTCGGCTCGCCGGGATGAAGAATGCCAAGCGTGGCGGGGAGTGGGTCAATGTCCTTCGGCGACCAAGCCCGCAGGAGCGCGTCTGGGATCCAACTCCGGCCTTGCCAACGATGGCTCCGGCTCCGCCGCCAGTCGTCAACTGCGCTCCACGGGCGCGCTTATCCACCGGGGATCCGTCCGAATCCGCCCGCGAATGGGGCTGGGTCTGCGGCGCTCTTGAGGCGGGCCTTGCACCGACCACGGTCTACCAGCGCTTGCTCGAGCGCGCGTCCCCGCGTCGCGGAGCCGATGCCGAGCGCTATGCCCGCTACACCCTCGCTCGCGCCATTCGCCAGAGCGCTAGAGGCAACTGAACCCGCTGCGTCTCTCCCCCCTCAGGGGGGAAGCGTGGTTCACGATTCCGGCTTCCCGCTGTCGGCCAGTAACGGCCCCCGTGATCCCACACGCATTCCATGTCCTTCAAATGGCTTGGAAATGGGTCCCGCAATTATCGTGATTACGCTCACTCCAGCAGCACGTCGGCGTCGAGGCTCTCGACGTAGCCGCTCTTGCTGGCCGCAACAGCCAACCAGGGCAGCGTGGCGAGCGCGCTCGCCGGGTCGCCGTCGGCGTTCTCATCGTCATCGGCTCCCAAGGCATCGGGAAACAGATGCTCCACGGCCTCGTGGGTCTCCTCTGTAGCCGTGGAAACGATGCTGGATGCCTGGATGCTGGTGGCAATGTGATGGATGAAGTGGATCAACACCGCGATGCCGAAGAAGGCGAGGATCAGGGCGACCAGGACCGCCAGCGTTGGGACGAAGACCCCTTCGTCACCCCCACGAATCGTCCGCAGAACCACCAAGCAGTAGGCAAAAATGCCGAGAAAGACGCCGAGTACCCACTGGTCGACGCGGTCGCGCATGAAGTTGCGAATGACGCGCGAACTGTACTGACTGGAGGTTAGCGAGAGGGCCACGAGGGTGATCGAGAACACCAGCCCGGCCACCGTGATCATGGAGCTGGCTGCCGGTCAGACGGCAGAGGTGATCGATCGCACCACCGGCGAAATCCGCACCGCCCAGATCTTCGTGGCGGTACTGGGGGCATCGAACGACACCTACGCCGAAGCCACCTGGACGCAGAACCTGTCGGATTGGACCGGCTCCCACGTGCGCGCCTTGGCGTTCCTCGGCGGCGTGCCGGAAGTACTGGTCCCCGACAACCTCGCCAGTGGGGTGAGCAAAGCCCATCGTTACGAGCCCGACATCAACCCCACCTACGCCGAGCTGGCCGCGCATTACGGTGTTGCGGTGGTCCCGGCCCGGGTGCGCAAGCCTCGGGATAAGGCCAAGGTCGAAGTCGGTGTGCAAGTGGTTGAACGCTGGATACTCGCCGCCCTGCGCCGGCGCACGTTTTTCTCCCTGCGCGAGCTCAATGACGCCATCGCCGAACGCCTGGCTTGGCTCAACCAGCGCCCGTTCAAAAAGCTCCCCGGCTCGCGCAAAGAGGCGTTTGAGGCCATCGACCGCCCGGCACTGCGTCCCTTACCCGCCGAGCCCTACGTCTTCGCCACCTGGAAGACAGCGCGGGTGAACATCGACTACCACGTCGAGGTTGAGGGGCATTACTACTCCGTGCCCTACGCCCTGGTGAAGAAGACCCTGGATGTGCGCTTGAGCGAGCGCACCATCGAGTGCTTCCACCGCAACCAGCGCGTCGCCAGCCATGCGCGCTCCTCCCTCAAAGGCCGTCATACCACGGTGACCGCGCACATGCCCAAGGCGCATCAGAAGTACGCCGAATGGACGCCTGAACGCCTGATTCGTTGGGCCGAGGAGACCGGACCGGCAACCGCCGCGGTAGTGGCCAACATCCTCGCCTCCCGTGCCCACCCCCAGCAGGGCTTTCGCTCCTGTTTGGGCTTGCTGCGCCTAGCCGAGCGCTACAGCCCCAAGCGCCTGGAAGCGGCCTGTGAACGCGCTCTGCGCCTGAATGCCTGCCGCTACAAACACATCGCCTCGATGCTCGAGCGCGGTCTGGATCGCCACAACCCGCCCGTTCAACAGTCCCTCGATCTGCCCAGCGCGCATGAGCATCTGCGCGGGGCGGAGTATTTCCACTAATCCCTTCCATCAACAGGAGTGATCACTCATGCTGCATCATCCAACCCTGGATAAACTCCAGCAACTGCGCCTGCATGGCATGCTCGCGGCCTTGCGCGAGCAGCGCCGGCTACAAACCCGTCTGCGCCAGGCCAAGCTCAAGCAACAGGCTTGCCTGGAGGATCTGGACCGCCACAGCCCGCGCGGGCTCGATGCGGCGCTGATGACCCAACTGGGTACCGGGCAGTGGATTCGCGAGGGGCTCAATTGCCTGATCCTCGGCCCCACCGGGGTGGGTAAGACGTGGATTGCTTGTGCCCTGGCGCAGCAGGCGTGCCGCCAGGGCTTCACCACCCGCTATCTGCGCACCCCGCGATTGTTCGAGGAGCTGCGCCTGGCGCATGCCGATGGCACCTTCCCAAAACTCATGCGTTCCCTGGCCAAGACGGATCTGATTGTGCTCGACGACTGGGGGCTGATGAGCCTGGAGGCCGAGGCCCGACGCGATTTGCTTGAACTACTCGATGACCGCCACGGCCAGCGCTCCACGCTGATCACCAGCCAGGTGCCGGTGGAGCATTGGCATGGACTGATCGGTGATCCGACGCTGGCTGACGCGATCCTTGACCGCTTACTGCATAGCGCCTATCGCCAGACCTTGAAGGGGGAGTCGCTGCGCAAACGCCGCGCACCGAACTTGACCCCTGAGACGGTGAGCGAGTAACAATAAAACCCCTGCGTCGCTTCGCTCCGACTGCCCGGCCGGATGGGCCTGGAATCGGTGGCCGGATGACGGTGGAATAGGTGGCCGGATGCTCTGGAATGCGCATGATCTGCGCTTCGCCGGGCGCCTGCACATTGCCGACCAGGGCGAGCGCAGCCGTTGAGCAAAGCGCTAAAAGTCCGACGAAGAAGAGTGCGGACCGGAAACGATTGTGGAAACAGGGTTGGAGCTTGGTCATAACATGTTGCCTTTCATAGGTCAGCACCATGTCCTTCTCGGCTCGTGTGTATTAGGGGGGGAAGCTGGCCTTGGGCCTAGGACGCACTACGATGAATAGATGATAGCATCTGTCCGGACCGGTCAATTGACTGAGCGTCCCATTTCGCTTGACTCAGCGTCCCATTTCGCTTGACTTAGCGTCCCCGCGGCATCGTTCTTCTGGTATCAACCTGTCCCTGCGATCAGGATCAGCCTGTGCGTTGTCCGCGGGCGGTATTCGTCTTTATAGGTCTTGGTCGATCGACGCACCGCCTGTGTCTGATCGGCGCGTCGAGAAGGGGCAAGGGCGGACCCTAGCTGCAAGATCAGCTTAACGTTGCGCTTGCAGAGCGCGTTCGCCTGATCTGAAACTTGAGCTGGAGCTGGATAGGCCTTGGATCAGGCGGCGAATATCGGTCGGATAGTCATTCGAATGGTCTTCCGATCGGCCGCCCGTGCTCACCTCAGCTGCCTCGCTGCGCGCCTGGCCCGGGGTCAAGCCAAAGCGCGCGCGGAATGCGCGGTTGAAATGGGACTCACTGTTGAAGCCGGTCTCGAAGGCAATTGCCCCAATAGAGTGACTACGAAGCAGCCGTGACATCAGCATCTCTCGGCTACGCAACAGCCTTCGCTCTCTGAGATAGCTTGCAATGCCGTTCCAGGGTGCGAAGACACGATAGAGTTGGGTTCGGGAGATCCGAAACTGTTGCGTCAGCTGATCGACGTCAAGCGGCTCGGCCAGATGGCGCTCGATATAGCGGCGGATCACCTCTCCAACCGCGTGATTCGCCGCCGGCTCAAGCGCTTCGGTGACGCTACCATCGACGGATAGCCAGCTATGAAACAAGCCCATGGCCCCGTGAATGGTTGCTTCCGCTTGGACGAGGTTCATCTCGGGCAGCTTCCGCCACAGGGCGACGAGATGCTCTCCGAAGAGGCTCACTAGGGGATCGTCGCCGCTGATCCTTTTCGCGTGCAGTTTCTCCAGACAGGGCAATAGCTTGTCCTTGACGGTGTGCGGGATGACGAGCGTTAGGTTTGAGAAATCGGTGAGCTTGCTATGGATCGGCTGTTCCGTATCGATGATCAGCATATCGCCAGGCACTAATTGAGCCTGTTCGTTGATCAGGCCGCCACCGGAATGAAAGTATTGGATCAAGATCAGGCCGAGCTGGTCCTCGGTGATGCGCCGCTGCGAACGGGAGAAGACCTGGGATTGCGCTTGAGTCAGCCCCAGCGCGGTACCGCTCAGGTCAGAGGCGGCCATGAATGCCTGATGGTCGTTTTCCAGGGGGGAGCTATTGTGCGGTGAAACCTCGAACAGGACGCTGATATTTTCGCGCCAGGCTTGGTAGCGCAAATCGGGGGCAAGCGCTCTGGTATCAAAGTGGGCGAGGGAGACCTGCTGATCTTGATCTGATGCGGGCTCTTAAGTCTGTCGCGCATGCACATTTGCCAGGATGGACATCACGCCTCCCTGCTAAGGCTCGTGTTCTATTAGGCTCCGCGTCAGTATAGGTTCCATTTGCGCAGCTTATAAACCTCGGATTTTGTATGTATCGCTTGATTTCATCTTGTAGGCGATCGCCTGCTGTGAGCGATCTGAATGCTTTTGTCGTGGGTGTGCAGCACGTTCTAAGCGGCGGAAACCGTGACGGCGGCGTGGCTTGTCTTCGAAAGCGCTTGCGCCTGCCGCAGCTGAGTTCATAATGCCCGGCTTTTTGCGGAACGGATAGGAAATCCAAGCCACCCTGAGCGTCCAGGTTGGCCCGAGGAAGGAGGTAAGCGGGGGTGGGGTGCGCGGTCAAAGTCCAACTGCGGTGCTGACGGCCGTCGCGAGCGGGTGCGGTCGATGACATCAGTGATGAAGAAGACGGCTCTTGCAATGCCCGCTGTGTGGTGGATTGCCGCGGCCCTTGTTCGCAGCGCCGACGTCTCCAACGGGTCGTTACCAGCTGTATCGTCGCCGGTTGCTGTTCGAGCGATTAAGTCCGCTCTGCCCGGTTCGCGAGTGAGGTCGAGTTGACTCTCAACCCATCCTCATTCTTGCTTGCTCTTATAGTTCAATTTCGTGCGCACTGTTGAGCGGTCTTGCAGGGCCTCCTGCTCGCGCACCGGGCGCGGGTGTGGGCGATGGACGGCCTCTTTGCCCGCTGCTGAATCAACCGCGCTTTCAGATAGACCGCCTGTGGGACCAGATTCTGGAAGCTGGTCGCATGCAGCAGCACACCGAGGCCATTGTCATACGGGTGCAGATCGCGGTCGTGCCGGTAGAGCCAGTGGACAATGGCCTCGAGCGTAAAGCGGGCATGAAAGCAGGCTGCGCGTGGGTCGAGCCCCTCAGGCGCTAAACACCCAGCGCAACACCAGGGGCAGAATGACGCTGGAGGTCAGTGCCATCAGCCCCATGCCCAAGGCAGCGAAGGCTCCGGCCTCTCCGCTGATTTGCAATGCCCGCGCGGTCCCGATCCCATGGGCGCTGACGCCCATTGCCAAACCGCGCGCGCGATCATCGCGCACCCGCACCGCGCTCAGCACGGCGGGGCCGATCACGGCGCCCAGCACGCCGGTTAACACGACCAACGCCGCGGTCAGTGAGGGCAAACCGCCGACTTTCTCGGCGATACCCATCGCCACGGGCGTGGTGACGGATTTGGGTGCCAGGGAGACCAATGTCTGCTGCGACGCGCCAAGCCCATCGGCGATCAGCACGGCACTGGTGGCTGAGACCAGGGCTCCGGCTGCGATCGCGATCAGGATCGGCAGCCACAGACGTCGGATCAGCCCCAGGTGTCGGTAAAGCGGGACGGCCAGGGCCACGGTCGCGGGCCCAAGGAGAAAGTGGATGAACTGCGCCCCATCGAAATAGGTGTGGTAATCGGTGCCTGTTGCCATCAACAGGCCGACCAGGGTCAGGATGGACACCAGCACCGGGTTGAGCAGGGCTTTGCGCCCGCTGCGTTGAAACAAGGCATCGGCAATCAGATAGACCAAGAGGGTGAGTGTCAGATGCAGCAGCGGACTGGTCGACAGGTACACCCAGAGCGCGTCCAGGCCACCAAGGGGAAGCTTGGAGTCCATGGCTTAGCGCTCCTCCTGTCGGCTGCCTTCCAGCCAGCGGATGAGCGCAGTCATCAGCAAGCCTGTCGTTGCCAGTGTCAGCAGCGTACTCACCACTAGCGCCACAGTGACCGCCAGCAATTCCTCGCGCAGCATGGCCAGATGCACCATAACGCCAACGCCGGCAGGAACAAACAGCAGCGAAAGATGCGCCAGCAGACCATCGGCGACATGACCCAGACCATCGGGAATCCCGCCGCGCAGTACCAGGCCAATAAACAGCAGCGCCATGCCAATGACCGGTCCGGGCACGGGCGCGCCGGTCACCACTACCAGCGCCTCCCCGACCAGCTGGCAAAGCAGAAGCAAAGCAAGAAATCGAAGCATCATGACAGATACGGGAAACGTGAAGCCCATCAATTCGTTCAGGCAGGTTTCACCGCATCATACCTTGAAAACAACCACCAGCTCGTTGAATCGCCCCGATGCGTTCCAAATCGAGATGACAATTGGTGTTGCTGAAAATGGTGATGCCGGCGCTGGCCGGCATCACGCGAGGCAGGTTAGGAGATCAGGAGATCAGGCAGGCAGGGCAGGTCAGCAGGAATGGCAGTAGTAATCCGGCAGACCGGCAATCTGGCAGGCCTGTTTGCAGCCGCCCTCCGGGAACAGGCCCTCAAGCTTGCGCTTGGTGCAGGGGGTGTGAGGTGAGAGCCGCTGGCCAAGCTCGCGAAGGATGACCTTGGGCGTCGGCGGCATTTCATGAAACTCGTAGTATTCGCGCAAAAACTCGATCACCGCCCAGTGGCAGTCGCTGAGCTCCAGCCCCTGCTCGGCCGCCAGCCGGGTGGCGACATCGTGGCTCCAGTGATCGAAATCGGCCATGAAGCCTTTCTTGTTGAACCTGACACCGACTTCAGTTGCGTGAGCGGCATGCATGAGTGAATCCTCCTTTGCTAGTTATTTTCATCTGGCCTCTTGTCTTGAACCACGCGCGGCCCAAGAGATCGGCTCGAAGGCGTCTGTTAGATTATTCGAAAATAACCAAATAGCTGATTAAACAATAGTTTCGCCCTCGCAACCAGCATAGCGCAGGTAACTGAGAAATGCCCGCACAAATCGAATGGATCGAAAAAAAACAGCGCCGGCGTTGCCCTGCGATGACCACACTGGCTTGCGCCTGTGCCAAGCCACCCCAAGTAATTGAGCCGTTAGACGAATGATTGCATCAGCAGGTAGGGACCAACATGCCACGCAAAGAACGTATTGAGGAGATCTTGAGCCAGCAGACCGCGCCCGAGCACCTGGCAGTGATCGACGAGAGCCACATGCACGCTGTGCCGGCGGGGGCGGAGTCGCACTTTAAGCTGGTGGTGGTCAGCGAGGCCTTTGCCGGCGAGTCGCTGATCAAGCGCCATCGCCGCATCAATGGCCTGTTGCGGGAGGAATTCGACCAGGGTCTGCATGCGCTGGCCATCCACGCCTTCACGCCGGCTGAGTGGCGTGAGCGTGGGCAGGACGCGCCAGCGTCACCCAAATGCCGCGGCGGTTCCAAGGCGAAGGTTGCGACTGCAACTCAGGCCGAAGCGGAAGCTCCGGCCTGAGCGCTGCGACCTTACTCCAAAGACTGCAGAGCGTTACCCGGACCCATGGTCGGGGCGCAATCGCACAGACTCAGCCCTCCCCGGTCTCCGCTGGAGCACTGGCTGCTGCATTGGCGAAATACTCCCGCGTGAGCTTGAACACCACTGGGCTCAGCAGTAAGAGCGCGACCAGATTGGGCACCGCCATCAGGGCGTTTAGGGTATCTGCCACCAGCCAGATAAAATCCAGGCTGAGAAAGGCGCCGGCCGGGATGGCCGCGACCCAGAGCACGCGGAACGGCAGAATCGCGCGCACGCCAAATAGATACTCGACACAGCGCTCGCCATAGACGCTCCAGCCAAGCACTGTGGTGAAGGCGAACAGTGCGAGCCCCAGGCTGACGATATAGGCGCCGGCGCCGGGCAACTCGTTGCCAAAAGCGACAGCCGACAGCTCGGCACCGCTATCGCCGCTGGTCCAGGCCCCGGAGGTCACGATGACCAGGCCGGTGATGGTGCAAATGATGATGGTGTCGATGAAGGTCCCGAGCATGGCGACGGTGCCTTGACGCACGGGATTGTCGGTCTGAGCCGCGGCATGCGCGATAGGCGCACTGCCCAGGCCCGCCTCATTGGAGAAGATACCGCGCGCCACGCCCATCTGTATCGCCAGCATCACCGAGGCGCCCGCGAAACCGCCCACACCGGCGGTCGGGGTGAAAGCCTCGCGCACAATGGTCACGAAAGCCGCCGGAATCTCCGTCGCATTCAGCGCAAGCACAATCAGCCCGCACAGCACGTAGGCAATGGCCATGAATGGCACCAGTTTTCCGGCCACCTGCGCAATCCAGCGGATACCGCCGATCAGCACCAGCCCGACCAGTGCGGCCATAACGATGCCGGTCCACAGCGGTGGCACGTTGAATTTGGCCTCGAGCGCATGAGCGACGGAATTGGCCTGCACGGTGTTACCGATGCCGAAGCCCGCAAGGGCGCCGAAAATCGCGAAAGCCACCGCCAGCCAAATCCAGCGCCTTCCGAGGCCGTTGCGGATGTAGTACATGGGCCCGCCGACGTGGTTGTTATTCTCGTCGACCTCGCGATAGCGCACTGCGAGCACCGCCTCGGCATACTTGGTGGCCATGCCGACCAAGGCGGTCATCCACATCCAGAACAGGGCACCGGGACCACCGACTGCGATCGCGGTGCCAACGCCAGCGATGTTGCCGGTGCCGATGGTGGCAGAGAGCGATGTCATCAGCGCATTGAATGAGCTGATGTCGCCCTGCCCGTCGCCCTTGCGCCCGCGCCAAAGCATGCGAAAGCCATAGCCAAGGCGCCGAATTGGCATCGCCCGCAGGCCAACCGAGAGATAAAGTCCGGTGCCGAGAATCAGCACCAGCATTGGCGGCCCCCAGAGCAGACCGTTAACGACGCCGATCCATTCCTGTACTTGTTCCATCTGCGCTTCCCCCGTCTTACAGCAGAAAGCGCGCTAGTCTAGCCGCACAGCTTGCGACTTGTCATGGCCCGTTCGCTTTCTGGTCGCGTTCGGCGAGCTGCGCGAGCTTCTCGCCAATACGCGTCTCGAGCCCACGCGGGACCGGCCGATAATAGCCGCGCCGGGGGAGTTGGTCGGGAAAATACGATTCGCCAGCGGCGTAGGCGTCGGGTTCGTCGTGGGCGTAGCGGTAGCCTTTACCCTTGCCGATGGATTGCATCAGCGCGGTGGGGGCGTTGCACAGGTGGGCTGGGACCGGCAGCGAGCCTTGCTCGCGGGCATCGGCCTGGGCCTGCTTCCAGGCCCGGTAGACGGCGTTGCTCTTGGCCGCGCAGGCGAGATACACCGTTGCCTGCGCCAGCGCCAGCTCACCCTCGGGGCTGCCGAGGCGCTGCATGGTATCCCAGGCGTTGAGGGCCAACTCCAGCGCGCGTGGGTCGGCATTGCCGATATCTTCGCTCGCGATACGCACCAGGCGGCGCGCCAGATAGAGCGGGTCGCAACCGCCATCAATCATACGTGCGAGCCAGTAGAGCGCGGCATCCGGCGCCGAGCCGCGCACCGACTTGTGCAGCGCGGAGATTTGGTCGTAGAAGGCATCGCCACCCTTGTCGAAGCGGCGCGCCTGGGTATCGAGCACCAGGTCGACAACGCTGGTCGTGATTTGCAGTTGGGCGCCCTGCCCTGCCGATTCGGTCCGCTGGGCCGCCAACTCGAGCAGGCTGAGAGCGCGGCGAGCGTCACCATCCGCCACCCGCGCGAGCTGCTGACAGGCATCGGGCGCGATGCTCATGCCAAGCGCACCCAGCCCCCGGTCGGGATCGGCCAGAGCACGCTGGATGAGGGCTTCGAGCGCATCGCTGTCGAGTGGCTCGAGCACATAGACGCGGGCGCGTGAGAGCAGCGCGCTATTGAGGGCGAAGGACGGATTTTCTGTGGTCGCGCCGATGAATGTCAGGGTGCCATCCTCGACATGCGGCAGAAAGGCATCCTGCTGGGCTTTGTTGAAGCGATGCACCTCGTCGATGAACAACAAGGTGGCTTGCGGCGTCAGCCCCTGGCGCAACCGCTTAGCCTCGGCCACGGCCTCGCGGACGTCCTTCACGCCAGCCAGCACGGCCGAGAGCTGAATAAAGTGGGCATCGCCCGCATGGGCGACCAGGCGTGCCAGCGTGGTCTTACCGGTGCCGGGCGGCCCCCAGAGAATCATTGAATGCAGCCGCCCCGAAGCCAGCGCCTGATGCAAGGGCTGGCCGGGTGCGAGCAAATGCGGCTGGCCGACGCAGTCTTCCAGCCGCTGCGGGCGCATGCGCTCGGCGAGGGGAACGTTCGCGGCCAGGCTTGTCATGGCCGAACCCGATCATCTGGCACAAAGAAACGCAAGACGCTTGGCAAGCGTCAATCTATCTGCAGAAAATCGCCACCGGTCGGGCGATCGAACTCAAATAATGCATCGGACAGCTTCGGATTGCGCTCGATTCCAGTGAACATGAAGCGAGTCAGCTGACCGAATCGGTCCTCCATCAGCAGGGTGTCGAGCTGGCCATCAATGAAGGCGATCTGCAGGCGCACGACCTGAGAATCTTCCGCCTTGGGCTCAAGCTCCACCCAGACGCGCCCATCATCGCGCTGCAGTGGTTTTAGCGTGAAGAACTCCTCGACCGGCCGGTCGCTGGCCAGCAGCTGGGCCGGGGTGCCCTCGAGCGCGGACTCCTGCGAGCGGTGGCTGACCTGATCAAGCTCGGTATCCTGCAGATAGACGCGTTTGCCATCAGCGACGATCAGCTGCTCGGAGGGCGTGTCGTATTCCCAGCGAAAGAGTCCCGGCCGGCGCAGAAAGAGCCTTCCTTGGGATTCAAACGCTTGCTCGTCGCCCGATCCGGGCACCAGGGTAACCTGGCGGAAATCGGCGCTCAGGCTGTTTAGGCCCTTGAGGTAGTCTTTCAGGGTCGCAACTGCGTCGGCCCCGGCGGCAATGCTCGCTTGGGGCAACAACACAGCGATCAGCCCCAGCAAGGCGGCGATGCGAAGGGTCCGAAGTGTCATAAGGTGTCCTTTGTTCAATTCATTCATCAACCGGCGGCGGGGCGAGCACGTCACGGTTGCCATTGGTCTCTGCCGGACCAACGACGCCGATGCGCTCCATTTCCTCGATCATGCGCGCGGCACGGTTATAGCCGATTTTCAGGCGCCGCTGCACGCCGGAGATCGAGGCCCGACGGGTTTCGACGACAATCTGCACCGCCTCGTCGAACAAGGCGTCCTGATCCTCGACATCGCCACCGCCGCGAGGTTCCGGATCGATGCCGGTCAAAAATTCTGACGGCTCCTGCACCACGGTGTCGATGAACTCGGCCGGCCCGAACTGCTTGAGATAATCCACCACCTTATGGACCTCATGATCATCAACAAAGGCGCCATGCACGCGCCGCGGGATGCTGCTGCCAGGCGGCTGATAGAGCATATCGCCATGGCCCAGCAGCTGCTCGGCGCCCATCTGATCCAGAATGGTGCGTGAGTCCACTCGCGACGACACCTTAAACGCCAGACGCGTCGGCACATTGGCCTTGATCAGCCCGGTCAGCACATCCACCGAGGGGCGCTGAGTAGCAAGTAGCAGATGAATGCCGGAGGCCCGCGCCTTTTGGGCCAGGCGCACGATCAGCTCCTCGACCTTTTTGCCCACGACCATCATCATGTCCGCCAGCTCGTCGATGATGACGACGATATAGGGCAGATGGCTGAGGGTCGGCGGCTCGATGTCCGGGTCGAATTCCCCGCCGGCCGCGGCCAGGGCGACCGGGTCGATGATGGCCTCGCCAGCATCGGCGGCCTGCTTGATCAGCTTGTTGTAGCCGCGAATGTTGCGCACCTTCAGCTCCGCCATCAGCCGATAGCGCCGCTCCATCTCGGCCACGCACCAACGCAGGGCATTGGCGGCTTCCTTCATGTCTGTCACGACTGGGGTGAGCAGATGCGGGATGCCGTCATAGACCGACAGCTCGAGCATTTTCGGATCGACCATGATCAGACGCACATCCTTGGGCTCGGCCTTGTACAGCAGGCTCAGGATCATGGCATTGATGGCCACCGACTTGCCCGAACCGGTGGTACCGGCGATGAGCGCATGCGGCATGGCACCGAGATCCGCCACCACGGGCTGCCCGCCAATGTCGGTACCCAGGCCGATGGTCAGCGCGGAGTCCTCCTGGCGATAGGCCTCGGAGTTCAGCACTTCGCTCAACACCACCATGTCACGGCTGTCATTAGGGATTTCGAGTCCGATCACCGATTTGCCGGGAATGATCTCGACCACGCGCACGCTCATTTTCGACATCGCACGGGCTATATCCTTGGCCAGACCGGTGATCTTGGCCGCTTTGACGCCAGGCGCCAGTTCAATCTCAAACAGCGCCACCACGGGGCCAGGATGGACCTCGACCACCTGCGCCGCGACGCCGTAGTCGGCCAGACGGGCTTCGAGCTCGCGCGACAGGGCCTCAAGCTGGTCTTTGGTATAACCCCGCCGGCCCGGCCGGGCTGGATCGAGGAGTTCAAACGGCGGGCGCATCGGATCGCCCGGCTTGACTTTCGGCCCCGCGCCGGACGATTCCGGCGAGGCCGAGCGGTAGACCGGACGGGGTGCCTTGGATTTCCCGGCAGCGGGAGGCTCCGCGCGCGCGCCGCCGCGGTCAATCGCAGAAGCAGTCGTCGAGTCGGCTGCTGAATCAGCCTCCCCGTCAGCCTCATCGCCTTGTGCGGAATCAGTCCAGGGCGGGCGGGCTTGGGCATCCGCCAAGCCGTCAGGATCTGCTTCCCATCCCGCGGCTGTCCGCACCATCGAGATGTTTTCCGCCTCGCCGTCAATCGCATCCAAGTCACCGAAGACAGGGTCATGGTCATCGTGCGACCGCGCCCGTTGCAACCGCCGATAAAAGCGGCTGAAGGCACCGTCTGAGGCGGCGGGCAGGTTATCATCACGCTCGTCGGCGTCGAATTCATCGAGCGCAGCCCCGGTCTCCAGGGATGCCCCAGCCGCGTCGCGCTCGCGCCAAGCCGCCAAGGTCACGCCGGTCAGCCAGATCGTCAACTCGCCGACGGAATCGACAATTGCCAGCGGCGACATGCCGGTCATCAGCGAGACGCCAATTAGCAGCATGGCGACCAGGAAAAAAATCCGCCCCGTCGACCCAAACAGGCTCTGCGTCCAGTCCGCACCCAAGCGCCCGAGCCCGCCGCCCAGACCGGTCGGCAACCAGCCGAGCAAGGCATCGAACTGTGCGCTGGCCAGCGCGGTTGCAGCGACCAGGGTCAAGGCCACGCCCAGCCAGTGCAGCGCTAGACGCAGCAGCTTGGTTTCCGGCTCCAGGTCGCGGCAGTGGAACAACAAAAGCGCGCTTGCCACCAGCACCAAGGGGATCAGGTAAGCAAAGATGCCGAACAGAAAAAACGCAATGTCCGCAAACCAGGCTCCGGTGCGCCCGGCAGCATTGCTGACGCTGGACTCAGGCCCTACATAAGACCAGCCCGGGTCGCCGGGTGCATAACTGGCAAGCGACAGGGCCAGAAAGGCAGCGACTGCCACCAGCACCCACACGCCCGCTTCGCGCACAACGCGATCGAGGTAATCACCAACAGATAGTTCGCCAGTCCGAGTCGCCTGCATAAGAATCCTCCGATCATCAGATTTATTATAACCTTATCGGGGGTTTTTCGTGCATTTTCGTAAAACTTTTTGACCATCGGTCGCTTGTGGCGGGTTTACCGCCCCGCACGGCGCTCTTAAACTGGCGGTTTTTCGCCGCCTTCCATCGCTCGCGGGAATCGCTCGCGTGAGCCTTTCCCTCTTCACTGCGAGCTGCGGGGCGGCGGCAACACAGATTCACGGCGAATTTATTAGGAGCTTGTCTGCCATGAGCGACACCAAACACTGCCGGTTGCTGATCCTCGGCTCCGGGCCGGCCGGCTATACGGCAGCGGTCTATGGCGCGCGCGCCAATCTGAATCCGGTGCTGGTCACCGGCATGGAACAGGGTGGGCAGCTGATGACCACCACTGACGTAGACAACTGGCCTGGCGACAACGATGGCGTGCTGGGCCCTGATCTGATGGAGCGGATGCGCAAGCATGCCGAGCGCTTCGATACCGAAATCATCCTCGACCATATCTCAAGCGTGGATTTTTCCAAGCGCCCGCTCGCGCTCAAAGGCGACAGCGCAAGCTACACCTGCGATGCGCTGGTCATCGCCACCGGCGCCAGCGCGAAATATCTCGGACTGCCGTCGGAGCAGGAATTCCGCGGTCGTGGTGTTTCCGCCTGCGCGACCTGCGACGGGTTCTTTTATCGCAACCAGAAGGTCGCCGTGATCGGCGGCGGCAACACAGCGGTTGAAGAGGCGCTTTATCTCTCCAACATCGCCTCCGAGGTGGTGCTGGTGCATCGCCGCGACGCGCTGCGCGCCGAGAAGATCCTGCAGCAAAAGCTCCTCGATAAAGCAGAGAACGGCAATGTCACGGTCAAATGGAACCACGTACTCGATGAGGTGCTGGGGGATAAGAGCGGCGTGACCGGCATGCGCATCAAGCATGCCCAGAACGGAGAAACCAAGGACATCGACCTGCAAGGCGTTTTCATCGCCATTGGTCATCAGCCAAACACCCAGCTGTTCGAAGGCCAACTGGAAATGGCCAACGGTTACCTACGCGTGCAGGGCGGCTTCGACGGCAATGCCACTGCTACCTCGGTACCCGGCGTCTTTGCCGCTGGCGATGTGATGGATCACGTTTACCGCCAGGCCATCACCTCCGCCGGCAGCGGTTGCATGGCCGCACTGGACGCGGAGAAGTTTCTCGACACACTGGAGGCCGGTTGAGCCATCTGCACTGGGCCATCTGCGCTGGGCCATCGACGGCTAGGCCATCAACAGAGCATTCCAAATGACAGACCCGCAACCGCCAGCCGCGCCGCAACCGCCTGATAGCGCCAGCCGCTTCCCGACGCTGGCGCTGGCGACTTCCGGGGTTCTTCTGCTGGCCATGGCAGTCGGTGCGCAACCCGCAGATCAGGGCATGCGTTTCCCCTTGCTCGCGTTGCTGGCCCTGTGCGAGTTCGGAGCCATCATCAATCTCGTCGGAGCTTATCTCGGCTTCCGCAGGGTCCAGGCCCGCGGGTTAAAACCGGGCGCTCTCTTGCCTTTTGCCGCCTCGCTCTGCGCGGCCGGGGTTTTTGTGTGGCTTGGCCTGTGGCTCTGGCCCTTGTGAAAATCCTGACCTGACAGCATTGCGACTGGTGTAGCTTGCGCGACGAGCAGCACATGAAAATCAAGGTCCACTCATCGCTCGCGGAGATTCCCGCCGCGGACTGGAACCGCCTCGCGGGCGATGACACGCCCTTTCTGCGCCATGAATTTCTCGCCGCCATGGAACGCCACGGCTGCGTGGGTGAGCGCTTTGGCTGGATTCCGCAGCATCTCGCACTCTACGACGAGCAGCATCGGCTCACGGCTGCCGCGCCCTGCTATCTGAAGTTCAACTCCTACGGCGAGTTTGTCTTCGACTGGGCCTGGGCCGATGCCTATCAACGTGCCGGTGAGCCTTACTATCCCAAGCTGGTCATCGCCTCGCCCTATACGCCGGCAACAGGTCCGCGACTGCTGACAGCACCCGGCCCCGCGCGCCAGAGCCAGGCACAAGCGCTGATCGCCGGGGCCCGCGAACTGGCCGAGCAGCTATCGCTGTCGAGCATTCACTGGCTGTTTGGCACCGAGGAAGAACTCGCCTGGCAAAAGCAAGCCGGACTCCTGACCCGCCTGGGCTGTCAGTTTCACTGGCGTAACCAGGGTTATCGCGACTTCGATCATCTGCTGGCGCAGTTCTCGGCTGAAAAGCGCAAGAAGATCAAGCGCGAGCGCCGCCGCGTTACTGATGCCGGAGTGACCATCCAGCGGCTGCGCGGCGACCAGGTCAGCGAGGCGCAATGGGCCGTGTTTCATCGATTCTACGAGAACACCTTCGACCGGCGTGGCAGCATCCCCACCCTGAGCCTTAAGTTTTTTCTCGACATCGCCGAAACCATGGGAGAACAGCTACTGCTGATTCTGGCCGAATATCGCGGCCAACCCGTCGCGGCGGCCTTTTGTCTGGCCGGTCGGCACAGCCTTTACGGGCGTCACTGGGGTTGCTTGGCCGACTTCCATAGCCTGCATTTCGAAGCCTGCTATTATCAGGGACTCGAACACTGCATCAGCGAGGGACTGGAACGCTTTGAGCCCGGCGCTCAGGGCGAGCACAAGATCGCCCGCGGCTTTCTGCCCACTGCCACCTGGTCAGCCCACTGGATTGCCGATCCGCGCTTTCGCCAGCCAATCGCTGCGTTTCTGCAACACGAGCACGAAGCCATGCAGGACTATCTCACCGAGATGCACCAGCACAGCCCTTACAAGGAGACCACCCAGCCTTGATGCGTCGCCCACGCAGCCTGCCCTATCTGCTCTCCCCCAACGACCCAAGCGGCGCTTTCCCGACGGTCGATGAGGCGCTGCGCGATCCCGATGGCCTGCTCGCCATCGGCGGCGATTTGAGCGTGCGACGTCTGATCAATGCCTATCGCCACGGTATTTTCCCCTGGTACAACGACGGCGACCCAATCCTCTGGTGGTCGCCCGATCCGCGCACCCTGCTGATCCCCTCAGAGCTGCACATCTCACGCAGCCTGCGCAAATTCTTGCGCAAGCGGCGCTTCGCGCTGACCCTGGATCGCGACTTTCCGCAGGTGATCAATGCCTGCGCCGGGGTGAGCCGCCATGGGGAAACCGGCACTTGGCTGCTGCCAGAGATGATTCGCGCCTACCGGGTGCTGAACATTCACGGCATTGCCCATTCGGTCGAGGTGTGGGAGCAAAATCAGCTGGTCGGCGGGCTCTACGGGGTAGCCATCGGCCGTGCCTTTTTCGGCGAGTCCATGTTCTCGCTCGCGACCAACGCCTCCAAGGTGGCCCTGGTCTACCTGTGCCAACAGCTGGCACAGTGGAATTTCGCGCTCATTGACTGTCAGATTGCGACCGAACATCTGACCGGCATGGGCGCGCGCTCGGTGCCGCGGGCGAACTTCATCGCCGCCCTCGAGGTCTGTCGCGACCAGCCTGGACGCGAGGGTTCCTGGGACGATGGCAGCTGGCACTATCCCGAGCCTGCCGCAGACATCGAGCAGGCCACGCCATGACATCCCCAAGGGGTCTTCGCCAGCAACCAGCTCGCCAGCGGCCAACTCACCGGCCAGCCAACTTTCCAGCGCCAGGCAATCGAGCAGGCTGAACCATGACATCGCAGGTGCCGATTCACCAGAACCTGCAGCTCTTCCTCACCGGCGCTCACGACTGTTCCTACTTGCCGGGGTTGGAAGCGCGCACCCTGTTCGTCGACCCCAATACCCGCGTCGAACCAGGCCATGCGGATTGGCTGCAACAGATTGGCTTTCGCCGCAGCGGCAGCCATTTTTACCGCCCGGCCTGTCGCCACTGCCGGCGCTGCGTGCCGGTGCGCGTTCCGGTAGGCGAGTTCCAGCCCAACCGGTCGCAGCGGCGCAACCTGCGCCGCAACCAGGACTTGCAGCTCATCACGCGCCCGCCCATCTTCGAGCGCGAGCACTATGAGCTCTATCGTGACTATATTCTGGCCCGCCACGGTGAAGGCGACATGGTCGAGGATCTCTCCACCGAAACCTATCAGCAGTTTCTGCTCGCCCCCTGGGCGGGACAAAGCCGGCTGATTGAAATGCGCCATCGCGGCCAGCTCATCGGGGTGGCGGTCAGCGATCTGCTGCGCGGAGGACTCTCGGCGGTCTATACCTTTTTCGATCCCGCGCAGGCCTCACGCGCACCCGGCACCTTCGCGGTGTTGAGTCAGATTATCGAGGCACGCCGGCTGAAACTCGGCTACTTGTATCTCGGCTACTGGATCAGCGAAAGCCGCAAAATGGCCTACAAGGCGAACTTTCGCCCCATCGAGGCCTGGACAGGAAAGGAATGGCGCCGCTTGCCCGCGGGTGAAGCCGGCAGCTGACAGCCCGCTGTGCTATACTTCCGCGGCTTGGGAATTAACCCGTTACCCAATCTCACAACATCATCCAATCACCCGTTATCCTCAATGGCAAAAGAAGACGTCATCCAGATGGAAGGCACGGTCGTCGAGACCCTGCCCAACACCGTATTCCGTGTCGAGCTCGAGAACGGTCATGTCGTGACCGCACATATCTCGGGAAAGATGCGCAAGCACTATATCCGCATCCTGACCGGCGACAAGGTCACGGTTGAGCTAACCCCTTACGACCTGACCAAGGGACGCATCACCTATCGGGTCAGGTAACCAAATCAGGCGGCAACGGATTCGCTGTCGAAGCTGAGGGCCAGCTCGCCGTCCTCTCCCACGCTCACCCTGACACGCCCGCCACCGGCGAGCTCGCCGAACAGCAACTCGTTCGCCAAAGGCTTTTTGATGTGGTTCTGGATCACGCGCGACATTGGGCGCGCGCCCATCTGCTTGTCATAGCCTTTTTCCGCAATCCACAAGCGTGCCTCTTCATCGACGATCAGGTCGACCTTCTTCTCGATGAGCTGCTGCTCAAGCTCGAAGATGAACTTGTTGACCACATTGGCAACGGTCTCTGGTGCAAGATGACCGAACTGCACCACGGCATCGAGCCGGTTGCGAAACTCGGGGGAGAAGAAGCGCTTGAGCGCTTCCATGCCGTCGGATGAATGATCCTGCTCGGAAAAGCCGATGGAGCGGCGACTGGTCGCCTCGGCGCCGGCATTGGTGGTCATCACCAGCACCACATTGCGGAAGTCGGCCTTGCGACCATTGTTGTCGGTCAGGGTGCCGTGATCCATGACCTGCAGCAGCAGATTGAACACGTCCGGGTGGGCCTTTTCGATTTCATCCAATAGCAGGACAGCATGCGGGTGCTTGGTGACTTCCTCAGTCAGCAACCCACCTTGGTCGAAACCAACATAGCCGGGTGGCGCCCCGATCAGGCGCGAGACGGTGTGGCGCTCCATGTACTCCGACATGTCGAAGCGGATCAGCTCCATGCCGAGCACTCGGGCAAGCTGACGGGTGATCTCGGTCTTGCCGACACCGGTTGGGCCGGTGAACAAGAAAGAGCCAATGGGCTTTTCCTCGTTGCCAAGCCCGGAGCGGTTCATGCGGATGGCCGAGGTCATGACATCAATGGCTTCATCCTGTCCGTAGACCACCATTTTGAGATCGCGATCGAGATTACGCAGAGATTCCGAATCCGAAAGACTGACCTTCTTCGGCGGGATGCGCGCGATCTTGGCGACAATGCTCTCGATGTCGTTCACATCGATACGCTTCTTGCGCTTGGCCGCCGGGCGCAGCTGCACATGGGCGCCGGCCTCGTCGATCACGTCGATGGCCTTGTCCGGCAGGTGCCGATCGTTGATGAACTTGGCTGACAGCTCGGCGGCGGCGCGCAGCGCTGTCTGGGTATAGTTGACCTGGTGATGATCTTCGAATCGGGTCTTGAGCCCCTTGAGGATTTCGATGGTCTCCTCAACCGATGGCTCATTGATGTCGATCTTCTGAAAGCGGCGTGCGAGCGCCCGGTCTTTCTCGAAAATGCCGCGAAACTCCTGGTAGGTGGTCGAGCCGATGCAACGCAAGTCGCCTGAGGCCAGCATCGGCTTGATCAGGTTGGAGGCATCCATGACGCCGCCGGACGCGGCACCAGCGCCGATCACGGTATGGATCTCATCGATGAAAAGCACCGCGCTCGGCATCTTCTTGAGCTCGGCCAGCACGGCTTTCAGGCGCTTCTCGAAATCGCCGCGGTATTTGGTACCGGCCACCAGGGAACCGAGGTCGAGTGCGTAAATGGTCGCGTCGGCCAGCACCTCGGGTACCTCGCCATCGACCACCTTCTTTGCCAGGCCCTCGGCAATCGCGGTCTTGCCGACACCAGCCTCACCGACCAGGAGCGGATTGTTCTTGCGCCGTCGGCATAAAATCTGCACCGTGCGTTCCACTTCGAGCGCGCGGCCGATGAGTGGATCGATGCGGCCCTGTCTGGCCAGCTCGTTGAGGTCGGTTGCGAAGCTGCGCAGCGGGCTGGCTGTTTCCTTCTCGTCATGATGGCCGTCATCGCCTTCGGCCGCCGCATCCTCGCCCTGGTCCTCACCCGGCACCTTGGAGATGCCGTGGGAAATGTAATTGACCACATCGAGCCGGGTCACATCCTGCTGGTTGAGTAGAAACACCGCCTGAGAGTCCTGCTCGCTGAAGAGCGCGACCAGCACATTGGCGCCGGTGACTTCTTTCTTGCCAGAGGACTGGACATGGAAGACGGCCCGCTGCAGCACTCGTTGAAAGCCAAGCGTCGGCTGTGTCTCGCGACCGTCGCGCGCGCCGAGCAGCGGTGTGGTTTCCTCGATGAACAGAATGATGTCCTGGCGCAGCTGATCAGGATCGGCACCGCAGGCACGCAGCACCTTGGCCGCTGATGGGTTGTCGAGCAGCCCAAGCAGCAAGTGCTCCACGGTCATGTACTCATGCCGCTTTTCGCGTGCCTGCTTGAAAGCGCTGTTCAGGGTGAGTTCGAGCTCTTTGCTTAACATCGGCAAAACCCGGTGGGTTGGCGTTTAACTGGGCGCATAGCTGGGCGCATGACTGGGCGCATATCTGGGCGCATATCTGGGCGTTAGACCTCTTCCATCGTGCACATCAAAGGATGCTGGTTTTGGCGAGCGTGATCATTGACCTGCGCAACCTTGGTCTCGGCGATATCACGGGTAAAAACGCCGCAAACACCGACTCCTCGCGTGTGCACATGCAGCATGATCTGAGTCGCTTTCTCCCGGCTCATCGAGAAAAAAGCCTCAAGCACATGCACGACGAATTCCATCGGTGTGAAATCATCGTTCAGCAGCAGCACCTTGTAGCGGGGCGGCCGCTTCAGCTTCGGTTTGGATTCCTGCAGCGACAGCCCGGCGCCGCCGTCTGAGTCGTCGCCCGGGTCATGATCGTCTTGATACCACTCGCTCATGACTTTCCTGATCAGTTTACTCTTTCTCGAACCGCTCGACTGCCAGTGGCTCGACTGGTCTTGCCAGAACGCCTTCGCCAAAACAGGGCGGTGATCTTCCCTGCTGCCATGGTGGATGTTGGGTTTACAGAGGGAAAAATACAGCCCTCGGTGCCTCGCGTCCAGCGTCCGCGACCAGCGGCCAGCGGTGAAGCGCCGGCGGCAGCGCGCCGCCCGAGCGCTTTACGCGGTTTGAACTCGGAAATCAACCAACTATACTTAATCAGGGTCAGGGCCAAGGCGCAAACCTCCGACCATCGGCCAGGGTGCCCTGCGCTGACCTGGAAAGACGATATGACAATAACGAGATTTCAACCAACCCAAGGGCGACAATGTCGCGGAGGAGCAGAAGATGACGAAAGGAACAGTGAAGTGGTTTAACAACGCCAAGGGCTATGGCTTTGTCCAACCGGAGGATCGCGATGAGGATGTCTTCGTGCACTTCTCATCGATCAACATGGACGGCTACAAAACTCTGCGCGAGGGGCAGCGCGTCCAGTTCGAGCTTAGCCAGGGCCCCAAAGGCCTGCACGCCGCGGATGTGCAGCGCGACATCTGAAGCCGCGCATCAAACCTCAGCAAAACGCACGGATTCATGCGTGGGAGCATGAATCCGTGCCTATCAGGCGGGCTTTAGGCCGCATCGTCCATGTGGCCGATCACCGCCTCGCCAAAGGCCGAGCAGCTGAGCTTGGTCGCCCCGCTCATCAGCCGTTCGAGATCATAGGTGACCGTCTTGGCTTGAATGGCCCCCTCGACGCCACGGATGACGAGATCGGCCGCCTCGCTCCAGCCCAGATGCCGCAGCAGCATCTCACCCGAGAGCAACAGTGAGCTCGGATTGACCTGATCCTTGCCGGCATATTTGGGCGCGGTGCCATGAGTTGCCTCGAACATGGCGACCTGATCGGAGAGATTCGCGCCCGGGGCCATGCCGATACCACCGACCTGCGCCGCGAGAGCATCGGAGATATAGTCGCCGTTCAGGTTCAGGGTTGCGATCACGTCGTATTCCTTCGGGCGCAGCAGGATCTGCTGCAAAAAGGCGTCCGCAATCACATCCTTGATGATGATTTCCTCGCCAGTGCTGGGGTGCTTGAAGCTGCACCAGGGGCCGCCGTCTATCTCGGTGGCGCCGAACTCGCGCTTGGCCAGCTCATAGCCCCAGGTCTTGAACGCGCCTTCGGTGAACTTCATGATGTTGCCTTTGTGCACCAAGGTCACGGATCGGCGATTATTGTCGATCGCGTATTGGATCGCCTTGCGCACCAAGCGCTCGGTGCCCTCCTCCGACACCGGCTTGATGCCAATGCCTGAGGTGCCGGGGAAGCGAATCTTTTTCACCCCGAGCTCATCCTGGAGAAAGGCGATCAGGCGCTTTGCATCCGCCGAGCCTGCCGGCCACTCAATGCCCGCATAGATATCCTCCGAGTTCTCGCGGAAGATGACCATGTCGGTATGCTCCGGCTCGCGCAGCGGGCTTGGCGTCCCGGCGAAGTAACGCACCGGACGCTGACAGACGTACAGATCGAGCTCCTGGCGCAGGCTGACATTGAGCGAGCGAATGCCGCCGCCAACAGGCGTGGTGAGTGGCCCCTTGATAGAGACCACAAAGTCGCGCACCGCCTCAAACGTCTCCTCCGGCAGCCAGGCGTCAGCGCCATAGACCTGCGTCGCCTTCTCGCCCGCGAAAATTTCCATCCACGCCAGCTTGCGACTGTCACCATAGGCCTTGGCCACGGCGGCATCGAGCACCCGCCGCATCACCGGTGTGATATCCACACCGATACCATCGCCCTCGATGAACGGAATAATCGGCTGGTCCGGCACCGTGAGCCGGCCATCGCCAGCCACGGTGATCTTCTGCCCTGCTGTGGGCACCTGAATCTTTTGATAAGTCATACGCTTCTCGCCATCCAGATTGAAATCCCAAAAGCGCGCGCAGCATTAGCCAGGCGCGCTGCCAATCTCACCGCCGACCGCTTCAAAGCCAGTCAAGCTGCACCCGGCCAAAGTGTCCAACCCGAAAGGGCGCCAGCAGAAGTGGGCACTTTCCTTTCGCGGCTGGCAAGCATCCCCAAACATCCCCAGATCAGCAGGCATCGGCAGATCCGCACGGGCCGGCAGATCCGCACGCACCGGCAAATCATGGAGCGCCGGTTTGGCATCAGGCTCCGTCAGCCCAGGCCACGGGGTCGCCAGCGGATAACCCAAGCAACTGATCCGCGCGCCTTTGGTTGGCTGCGATTTCCACCAGACCGAAGGCATTGCGGTACCAGAAGGCGTCCCCCTGCCCGACCTCGCAAAAGGTGCGTGCTCCACTGAGCACTCGATTCGCGGCACGCAGGCGTGCCCGATCCGGTGCCAGGTCGGCATCCAAGCCGGTGATCAGGTTGCCATAGTGATCGACGTACAGAATTCGTCCCGTTTCGCGCTCGGCCGGGTAGCCGAGCATCTGTTTGGGCTCTATTCTCTGGCATGGTAACGGAAGCTGGCCGCGGGTCAAAGCCAGGGCGATGGGCATGAACAGATCACGCCCGTGAAAGCTGTCCGAGCAGTGCTCAGAACGCCAGTCGATGCGCCAAAGTTGCCTTTCGGCCTCAGGCTGGCGCTCGCCCTTCTGATACACCTCCTGATCTGCCGAGCCGCTTGGCGCGTCGCCGCCCATCAGGGGCGCGAGCAGTCCATTGTCCGGGCCGACAAACCAGTCCTGGCCGCGACGCAACGCCAGCGCAGCGCGCGCTCCGCCAACGCCAGGGTCGACCACGCACAGATAAAGCGCTCGCGCGGGCATGCCGCGGATCAGGGCCGGAATCAGCGCCGCCGCCAAGTCCGGGCGAAACGGCGGCAGGTCATCGAGCAGATTGACCATCGCCAGTCCGGGCGCCAGAGCGGCTGCCAACAGCTGTAACTGTCCGATATAGGGACCGGGACCGAAATCCGTAATCAGCGCAATACGCTCGGGTCTGGGCTCACCGCCTCGATCTAACGCGACGGTTGGCGGCGCCCATTGGGATGACATCACGGGAGCCATGTCACAAAAAAGCCGGGTCTGATGCCCGGCTTTTCGTTTCTTCTTTTTTGTCGATGACTGCTTCGATCGATAACTGTTTTGATCGATCTAAGCCGCCTCGGCCTGCGGCGCGATTTCCGCGTCGATGCCGTCGTCCTCAATCTGCGGCCGGTCCACCAGCTCCACATAGGCCATTGGAGCCGCATCGCCGGTGCGATAACCGCATTTGATGATGCGTAGGTAGCCACCAGGGCGGCTTTCATACCTCGGCCCGAGAACGGTAAACAGCTTGGCAACTATCTCCTTATCGCGCAGGCGGGCAAAAGCCAAACGCCGGGCGTGAACGGAGTCTTCTTTCCCCAAGGTGATCAGCGGCTCGGCCACGCGCCGCAGCTCCTTGGCCTTGGGCACGGTGGTCTTAATCAGTTCGTGACGGAACAGCGAGCTGGCCATGTTACGAAACATGGCCGTGCGATGGGCACTGGTCCGATTGAGCTTCCTTCCTGCTTTGCGGTGACGCATGGTCCAAACCTCGACGACTCGCTTTACTTAACCATTAATTCTTCGACATTGTCCGGCGGCCAGCGCTCAAGGCGCATGCCGAGCGACAGCCCGCGGGTGGCAAGAACATCCTTGATTTCAGTCAGGGACTTCTTGCCAAGATTGGGCGTCTTTAGCAGCTCCACCTCGGTGCGCTGGATCAGATCGCCAATCAGATAGATGTTTTCGGCCTTCAGACAGTTGGCCGAGCGCACTGTGAGCTCGAGCTCGTCGACCGGGCGCACCAGCATCGGGTCGATACCGACTTCTTCGGTGACTTCCTGATCGCTTTCGTCGCCAACGCCAGAGTCTTCAAGCTCCACGAAGAAAGACAACTGGTCGCGCAGGATCAGGGCCGCGCGCTCAATCGCTTCTTTCGGCTCAATGGTGCCATTGGTCTCGATGTCGATGACCAAACGATCAAGGTCGGTGCGCTGCTCGACACGCGCAGACTGGACTTCAATTGCAACGCGGGCAATGGGGCTGTATGACGCATCCAAGGGTAGCTTGCCGATCGGCCGATCTTCCCCACTCTCCATTTCGCGCACGCTTGCAGGCTCGTAGCCGCGACCGCGCCGCACCGTGAGCGTCATGCTGAGCTCGGTGTTGTCGGTCAGATGCGCGATCTCAAGCTCCGGGTTGGCCAGTTCCGCACCGTGATCAAGCGCGATATCCGCCGCCGTGACCGTGCCGGGACCCTTCTTGCTGAGCGTGAAAGTCGCCTCGTCACGACCTTGCAGCGAGAGGGCAAGCTGCTTGAGGTTAAGCAGAATCTCGAGGACATCTTCCTGCACCCCCTCAATGGTCGAATACTCGTGCAAAATCCCCTGAATCTCGACCTCTGTCACCGCGTAGCCGTCCATGGAAGACAGCAGGATACGCCGCAGCGCATTGCCAAGCGTATGGCCGAACCCACGTTCAAGCGGCTCAAGAGAAACTTTCGCGTGACGCCGGCTACCATCAACCGCATCGACGGTGACGATGCGCGGTTTCAGGAACCCACTGGCAACATCGGACATGAAATAGCCTCTTCGTCAGTGCGTTACTTTGAGTACAGCTCAACGATCAGGGATTCGTTGATATCAGCTGGCAAGTCCACACGTTCTGGAATACGTTTGAAAACTCCCTTGAGCCCCTTGGTGTCGACCTCGACCCAATCCGGGAAGCCCGCACCCTCAGCCAGGGCGACAGCACTCTGTACCCGCACCTGCTGTTTGGCCTTTTGGCGGATCTCAATTTCGTCCTCACTGCCGACCTGGAAGGAGGGAATATTGACCGGGTGGCCGTTCACCAGAACAGACTTATGGCTGACGAGCTGCCGTGCCTCGGCGCGCGTCGCACCAAACCCCATTCGGTAAACGACGTTGTCGAGACGTCGCTCGAGCAACTGCAACAGGTTCTCGCCGGTGGCACCCTTGATGCGAGCCGCGCTCTTGTAATAGTTGCGAAACTGCCGCTCCATCACGCCGTAGATCCGGCGGACCTTCTGCTTCTCGCGCAGCTGCAGTCCGTAGTCCGACAGGCGCCGGCGTCGATCCGCCGCTTGCCCGGGCATTTTCTCCAGGTTGCATTTCTGCTCCAGCGGACGCGCGCGACTCTTGAGACCGAGATCAGTCCCCTCTCGACGCGCCAGCTTACACGTTGGTCCGGTATACCTTGCCATGCTGCTACCCTACTCCTCAGACACGCCGCTTCTTGGGCGGACGACAGCCATTGTGCGGAATTGGCGTCACGTCGGTGATGCTGGTCACCTTGAAGCCCGCGCTATTGAGTGCCCGAACGGCGGATTCCCGCCCCGGGCCTGGTCCCTTGACATTGACATCAAGGTTTTTGACGCCAAACTCCTTGGCCACCTGCCCGGCACGACTGGCCGCAACCTGAGCCGCGAATGGCGTACTCTTGCGCGATCCGCGAAAGCCCGAGCCACCGGAGGTCGCCCAAGTTAAGGCATTACCCTGGCGGTCCGTGATGGTGATGATGGTGTTGTTGAAGGATGCGTGGACATGGGCAATCCCATCCGCAACCTGCTTCTTGACTTTCTTTTTGGTGCGTACCTGCTTGGCCATTGGCGTGCAATACTCGCGGTCTTCCGAACTTGAAAAAAAGTCGCTCTAGCTGCCAAACCTGTGTCAGTGATTCGCCCGGGTTAAGAGAACGAGCGGTAACAGAGGGTCGGCGAGCCGTCAGCGCGCGGCTTTGATAATGATCCTGTGGTGTCTGATGTCTCGCGGCCGATGTGGGCTAATAGAAGCGGCGACCGGGGTTCTTATCTGGTCGCTTGGTCTGGCCGCTTGTCTAGCAGGCATCGGTCATCCGCATCAGCGTTTGATCGGACGGCGTGGCCCCTTACGCGTACGCGCATTGGTCCGTGTCCGTTGCCCTCGCAGCGGGAGCCCGCGGCGGTGGCGAATGCCCCGGTTGCATCCCAGGTCCATCAATCGCTTGATGTTCATCGAGACTTCACGACGCAAGTCGCCCTCGACCGAATATTTTGCGACCTCGGTACGAAGACGATCGACTTCCTCTTCGGTCAGGCTCTGGATCTTGGTTTGCTCAGCAACCTTCGCAGCGGCGCAGATCTTCGACGACAAGGTCGGGCCAATGCCGTAAATCGACCTCAACGCGATGACCGCGTGCTTACGATCAGGAATGTTGACACCGGCAATACGGGCCATGGGCATTCAGCTCCTTACAAAAATCTCATGCCGCTTAGGCGTGGCGCGAACTGAAGTGCGCGCTGCTAGTCCTATCGGCGGTTCAAATCATCGATTATTCGCCGCTCAGCCGGAGCGGATTGGCTCCGGAGGGCGCAGGTGCGTTGGGCAAAACCTGCCAACGGCAAACGCACCAGTATACCAATATTTGCCGCTACGTCAACGGCATCAGCCAGACCAGGCTGGCTTTATCCTTGCCGCTGCTTGTGGCGCGGGTCCTTGCAGATGACGCGCACCGTACCGTTGCGCTTAATCAGCTTGCAATGGCGGCAAATCTTTTTCACCGAAGCACGCACTTTCATTGTCGTCTCCTGTTAATGTACTTTCTCAGCAATGCTTGGGCACGCCAATCCTTTGTGGCATTGCCACCTAGGCCGCATCAATGCGTTGAGCATTGCTGCTCTAAATGAAATTCACGCTCGAGCGCACGAATCGCGTCGGGCACTAGCGCATCAGGCCGCCGCCAGGTGCCTTTAGGTTTGCCTTCTTCATCAAACCTTCGTACTGGTGCGACATCAGATGCGCCTGCACCTGCGCCATGAAATCCATCACCACCACCACGACGATCAGCAGCGAGGTGCCGCCGAAATAAAAAGGCACGTTCCAACCAACGATCAGGAACTCGGGCAACAAACAGACCGCCGTAATGTAGAGTGCTCCAGCGGCTGTCAGGCGCGTCATCACGGTGTCGATGTAGCGCGCTGTCTGCTCGCCCGGGCGAATCCCCGGAATAAAGGCACCGGATCGCTTAAGATTGTCCGCCGTATCCTTGGCGTTGAACACCAGCGCGGTGTAGAAGAAGCAGAAGAAGATGATTGCGGACGCATAAAACAGTACATAGACCGGCTCACCTGGCGAGAGCTTGCTGGTAATGTCCGCAATCCAGCGGAAGTCCTCCGACTGACCAAACCACTGTCCGAGTGTCCCTGGGAACAAAATAATGCTCGAGGCGAAAATTGGCGGAATCACGCCGGCCATGTTGAGTTTGAGCGGCAGATGGGTGCTCTGCGCCGCCATCATCTTGCGCCCCTGCTGACGCCGGGCGTAATTGACCGTAATACGCCGTTGGCCGCGCTCGACAAAGACCACGAAGGCTGTTACCACCAACGCCAGCCCAAAGAGTGCTAACACTGCAAGCGCATTCATCTCCCCGGTGCGCACCAGCTCTAGCGTGCCACCAACCGCCGCCGGCAGACCCGCCACGATACCCGCAAAAATAATCAGCGAGATACCATTGCCGATACCGCGCTCGGTGATCTGCTCACCAAGCCACATCAAGAACATAGTCCCCGTTACCAGAGAAACGGCGGAGGTGAAGACAAAGCCAAAGCCCTGGGTCACCACAATGGCCGAGCCACCAGCGGTTTGCCCCTGCAGTGCCATCGAAATCCCGATGGCCTGGAAGCTTGCCAGCACCACGGTTCCATAGCGCGTGTATTGCGTTATCTTGCGCCGTCCGGCTTCACCCTCTTTTTTCAGCTGCTCCAACTGAGGAATCACCGCCGACATCAACTGCATGATGATGCTCGCCGAGATATAAGGCATGATGCCGAGCGCCAAGATACTCGCGCGTTCCAAGGCGCCGCCCGAAAACATGTTGAACATGTCCAGAATGGAGCCCTGGTTTTGATCAAACAGAACAGCCAAGGCCTCGGGATTGACGCCCGGCACCGGAATAAAGGTCCCGATGCGATACACCAGCAGCGCACCCAGCACGAACAGCAGGCGCTGGCGCAGCTCGGTGAGCCGCCCCATACCGCCAAGATTCTGCATCATTGATCCGCTGCTACGCGCCATGATCCGTGCCCGCTAAAATAAAACCCATCAGTCCTCGACCGAACCGCCGGCCGCCTCGATCGCGGCACGCGCGCCTTTGGTCACCGGCAGCCCTTTTAGACGCACCGCCTTGGTGATGTCGCCCGAGAGAACCACCTTGACCTGGCGAACCATGCGATTGATCAGCCCTGCCTCGCGCAGCGCGGCCAAATCGATGGTGTCAGCTGCGACCCGATTGAGCTCGCCGGTACGGATTTCATCGCTCTCGCGGCTCTTGCGCGAGCGAAAGCCAACCTTGGGCAAACGCCGCTGCAAGGGCATCTGACCGCCCTCGAAACCGAGCTTATGAAAGCCGCCCGAGCGGGACTTCTGCCCCTTGTGACCGCGACCGCAGGTCTTGCCATGACCGCTGCCAATCCCACGGCCGACACGCTTGGGCTGCGCCCTGCGGCTTGGCTGTAAGTCATTGAGATGCATTAGATTACCCCTCGACCAGCGCGACCATATAGTTGACTTTATTGAGCATACCCCGGGTAGCCGGCGTGTCTTCCACCTCAACCACCTGATGCATGCGGCGGATGCCCAAGCCGCGAACGCACGCCTGGTGCCGTTTCAGGCGCCCATGAATGCTGCGTACAAGCTTGACTTTCATTGTCTTTTTGGCCATGACTTACCCCAGAATCTCCTCGACCGTCTTGCCGCGCTTGGCCGCAACCGACTCGGCATCGGTCATTTCTTTCAGGCCCTGGATAGTCGCCTGCACGACATTGACCGGGTTGTTGCTGCCGATGCACTTGGCCAGAACGTTCTGAACGCCAAGCACCTCGAAGACTGCGCGCATGGCGCCGCCGGCGATGATGCCGGTACCTTCAGATGCCGGCTGCATGAACACATGGGCCGCGCCATGATGGCCAAGCATCGGATACTGCAAGGTTGAGCCCTTCAGCTTGATCTCTACCATGTTCTTGCGCGCGGATTCCATGGCTTTTTGAATCGCCACCGGCACCTCGCGCGCCTTGCCCGTGCCATAGCCAACGCGGCCCTTGCCGTCACCGACCACAGTGAGCGCGCCGAAGCCGAATACTCGGCCTCCCTTGACCACCTTCGCGACCCGGTTGACGGAAATCAGCTTCTCGAGAAGCTCTTCGCCTTCCGGCTTTTGGTTGTAGCTCGCCATCAGAAATACCTAAAACCTGTTTGCAAAAATGCTGTCGGCCAGTAACTGCTTGCTTGAAACTGTCTGCCAGAAAATGAGCCGGCCCCCAGGCGGGTGTGCCCCAACCTGGATCAGAACCTCAGCCCACCTTCGCGCGCGGCATCCGCCAGCGCCTTGACTCGGCCGTGGTACTTAAAACCGGAACGATCGAAAGCGACCTGCTCCACCCCAGCGGCCTTGGCGCGCTCGGCAATCAGTTCACCGACACGGGCAGCTGCCTTGGCATTACCGGAGTAACCCTCGGCACCCTCGCGCAAGGTTTTTTCGAGCGTTGACGCGCTTGCCACCACCTTGCCACCCGCCGGGTCGATGACCTGGGCATACATGTGGCGGGGCGAGCGATGAACGCACAACCGGTAGGCACGCAGTTCGCGAATCTTGGCGCGGGCACGCATTGCCCGACGCAGACGTGACTGTTTCTTATCCATCTTATCTAGCTTCCCCGGGGCCGTCCCTATTTCTTCTTCGCTTCTTTGCGCAGCACGTCTTCATCGGCATAGCGCACACCCTTACCCTTGTAGGGTTCTGGCGGACGATAGCGACGAATCTTTGCCGCGACCTGGCCAACCTGCTGCTTGTCGGCACCACGCACGATGATCTCGGTCGGCGATGGAGTTTCGATCTCGATGCCCTGAGGCACCGGATAATCGACCGGGTGGGAGAACCCCAGCGCGAGGTTGAGCGTTTTACCTTTCGCCTGCGCCCGGTAGCCAACCCCAACCAGCGCCAGACGCCGTTCGAAGCCGCTACTGACACCGACGACCATATTGTTGATCAAGGCCCGTGTGGTGCCGGCAAGCGCCCAAGCCTTTTTGTCGTCGGCCGTCGGCTGGGTGCGCACCTGCCCGTCGGCCAGTTCGACACTGACCAGCGGATGGACATCCCAGCTCAGGGTGCCTTTGCTGCCTTTGACCGTCACCGACTGGCCCTTGATGTCAACATTGACACCGGATGGCAGGGTAACGGGCCATTTTGCAATTCGAGACATGTATCCGATCCTCTCTATACCTGACCTTCTTAACCGACCTGCTTCGCCGTCTCAAGATCTTTTCTTACTCAAGAGCTTGTCTTGAGAGCGCGCCAAAGGGTCAGGCAACTAACGCAAGCACTTCACCGCCATGGCCGGCCGTGCGCGCCGCCCGATCGGTCATCAGACCCTTGGAGGTGGAAATAATGGCGATACCGAGTCCACCGCGCACCTTCGGGAGATCGTCCTTGCCACGATAAATGCGCAGTCCCGGCCGGGACACCCGTTTAATGAGCTCGATGACCGGCTTACCGCGGAAGTACTTGAGCTTGAGCTCAAGCTCGCGGTGAGCACCTTCACCAGCCACCGAATGCTGGCTAATGTAGCCTTCGTCTTGCAGAAGGGATGCGATGGCAACGCGCTGCTTTGACGCCGGCATGGTGATTGTCACCTTGCCACGCATCTGGCCATTGCGAATACGCGTCAGCATATCCGCGATCGGATCAGACATACTCATGAACAACTCCGTGGGTCAGTCCACCCCGCCCTCTCCAAAGATGGCAAGCAGCATTTGGTGCGATACCCGGTTCTGCCCGCAAACGCAGGCTTTGGGTCTACTAACAATCAGCCAGTTAATGATTAACCGGCGAAATACTTTGCCGCAACAACTGAAGCGGCTGCGGTTACCAGCTTGCTTTGACGACTCCGGGAACATCCCCGCGCATCACGGCCTCGCGCAACTTGTTGCGCCCGAGCCCAAACTTACGATACACCGAATGCGGCCTCCCACTGATGCGGCAACGCCGTTGCTGGCGGGTTGGGCTCGCGTCGCGCGGCAGCTTCTGCAACGCCATCAATGCCGCATCGACTTCTTCAGGATCAGCGCTGCGATTATTGATGATTGCCTTGAGCGCATCCCGCTTGGCAGCATACCGCACTGCGATACGCGTGCGCTTGCGGTCGCGCTCGATCATGCTCTTCTTCGCCATAATGTCACTCTCTCAGATCCAGCCACCGTTTCAGATCCAGTCACCCTTGGCTTATGAACGGAACGGGAACTTAAAGGCCTCAAGCAACGCCCGCCCTTCCTCGTCATTCTTCGCCGTGGTGGTGATCACGATATCGAGGCCACGCAGGGCATCGATTTTGTCGTAATCAATCTCCGGAAAAATAATCTGCTCGCGCACGCCTAACGAAAAGTTCCCGCGCCCGTCGAACGCCTTCGGGCTCAGACCGCGGAAATCGCGAATACGCGGGATCGCGATGTTGATCAGGCGATCAAGGAACTCGTACATGCGCTCGCGTCGCAGCGTCACCTTGCACCCAACCGGCCAGCCCTCGCGAATTTTGAACCCAGCGACGGACTTGCGCGCATTTCTGACGACCGGTTTTTGCGCTGCAATGCGGGTCATATCGGAGACAGCGAAGTCCATGACCTTCTTGTCCGTGACAGCCTCGCCCACACCCATGTTGAGCGTGATTTTTTCGATTCGCGGCACCTGCATCACGCTCTTGAATTGAAAGCGTTGCTGCAGCTCACCGACGAGTTGCTCTTTATAGAGCTGTTGTAACCTAGCCATTGTGCTGAACCTGCTCCGATATCGACCTCGGGTACCGATGCCAAACTTAGCTTCCAAGCATCGACGCCCCGACTGGGCGATGACATTATCTGGCGACGATTTTCTTGGGCGATGACTTTACTTAGGGATGACGCGAATGGGCGACAACGTAATTGTGCGCTCAAACATCGACGACTTCGCCGTCGGACTTGAACACCCGCACTTTGCGGCCGTCCTCGAGCACCTTGAAACCAATCCGGTCGGCCCCGCCCTTGGCCGGATTAAACAACCCGACATTCGAGACATGCAGCGGCATCTCCTTGTCGACGATACCCCCCTCAATGCCGCGCTGCGGATTTCCGCGTTGGTGCTTTTTTGCCATGTTGATATTTTCAACCACCACATGGCCGTCATCGGGAATGCCTAGCACGGTTCCGCGCTTACCGCGGTCCTTGCCGGCGAGCACGATGACGTCGTCTCCTGTCTTGATCTTGCGCATAACTCGTTTCCAATTCGCTAAAGCGGCTATCGCCCTCACCGGCGCCAGAATCGGGCATCTCCGTATCCGAGAAGATCGGATCGGGAGCTCCGGAATCAGGCCTTCCGGGGCTGGGCACCTTAAGTCGAGATCAAACCACCTCGGGTGCGAGCGAAATAATCTTCATGAAGCGGTCACCGCGCAGTTCGCGCGTCACCGGTCCAAAAATGCGGGTTCCGATCGGCTGCAGTTGGTTATTCAGTAGCACAGCGGCATTGCCGTCGAAGCGGATCAGCGAGCCGTCGCCGCGACGTACGCCCTTGCGGGTGCGCACCACAACCGCGTTGAACACGTCACCTTTCTTGACCTTGCCCCGCGGAATGGCATCCTTGACCGTCACCTTGATGACATCTCCGATCCCGGCATAGCGACGATGCGAGCCGCCGAGCACCTTGATGCACTGCACCTCACGCGCCCCGCTGTTATCGGCGACGCTTAACCGAGTTTGCATCTGAATCATCTTCTTATTCCCTACCGATTATGTGTGCTCGATCAACGATCGTATCTGCTCGGGTTTACTCTGTACGTTCTCAAGTCGCGAAAGCCTCAGCGCGCACGCTCGAGAATCTCGACCAGGCGCCAGCTCTTGGTTTTCGACAGCGGACGGCACAACTCGACCCGGACCCAGTCGCCAACGTTGCACTGGTTGTCCTCGTCGTGCGCATGTAGTTTCGTCGAGCGGCGGAGAAACTTGCCGTAGAGCGGGTGCTTGACGCGACGTTCAATCATCACGGTGATGGTCTTCTGCATCGCCGTGCTGAGCACGCGCCCAGTGACGGTACGGTTGCTCGCCGTCTCGTTTTCCGCCGGCTGGATGTTAGTCTCGTCGCTCATTTGGAAGATCCTGCTGCCGCTGATTCAGAACTGGCCCCCTTGCTGGCGGTCACCTTGCTGGCAACATGCCCTGGCGCCATCTCAGTCATTACTGTTTTCACACGGGCAATGTCGCGCCGTACTTCGCGCATCCGCGATGGCCGCGACAGCTGACCCGAGCCCTGCTGCATGCGCAGGTTAAACTCTTCCTTGCGCAGGTCGAGCAACTGCCGTTGCAGCTCGTCAGCCGAATGCTGTCGGAGTTCGTTCGCCTTCATCTTTAGAGCACCGTGCGTTTTTCAAATCTGGTCTGGACCGGCAACTTAGCCGCCGCAAGATGGAAGGCTTCCCGCGCCAATTCCTCGGGCACGCCTTCGATTTCATAGAGCATGCGACCGGGCTGGATCAGCGCCACCCAGTATTCGACATTACCCTTGCCTTTACCCATGCGGACTTCAAGCGGTTTTTTGGAAATCGGCTTGTCCGGAAAAACCCGAATCCACAGCTTGCCGCCGCGCTTGACCCGGCGGGTGATCGCGCGACGTGCCGATTCAATCTGACGTGCTGTCAGCCTGCCACGACCCACGGCTTTGAGCCCGAAGTCGCCGAAGCTGACCTCATTTCCACTCTGGGCCAGCCCGCGATTGCGGCCCTTATGTTGTTTTCTGAATTTGGTCCGTTTCGGTTGCAGCATGGCTCAGCCCTTCTTCGCCCGCGAGCGCTTTTCCGGTTGTGGCTCCTCACTGCGGTCACCAAAGACCTCCCCCCGGAAAATCCAGGTCTTCACACCCAGAATGCCATAGGTTGTCTTAGCTTCCGCGAAGCCGTAGTCGATATCGGCTCTGAGGGTATGCAAAGGAACTCGCCCTTCGCGATACCATTCAGAGCGAGCAATTTCCGCGCCGTTTAGTCGACCGGCGATGTTCACCCGAATCCCCTGGGCACCGACGCGCATCGAGTTCTGCACAGCGCGTTTCATCGCGCGGCGGAACATGATGCGTCGTTCGAGCTGCTGGGCGATGCCCTCGGCCACCAGTTGGGCGTCGAGTTCCGGCTTGCGGATTTCCTCGATGCTGATGTGCACCGGAATTCCCATCATGGCCGCCACTTCGCCGCGCAGTTTGTCGATGTCCTCGCCTTTCTTGCCGATCACGACCCCAGGGCGCGCGGTATGCACCGTAATATGCGCGTTCTTGGCTGGTCGGTCGATCTGAATGCGGCTAACCGACGCATTGGCCAGACGCTTTTTCAGGTACGCTCGCACCTCAAGGTCTTTGTTCAGCAGATCGGGATAATCCTTTGAGCTGGCATACCATTTGGAAGTCCAATCCTTGACAATGCCGAGGCGGATTCCGATCGGGTGTACTTTTTGTCCCATATTTGGCCTCTGTAAGACCGACGCCCACTTAGCTGGGGCCGGCCGCAAAAAACATTCGATGCGCCAGTTCGATGCCGTGTTTCTATGCCGTGACTCAATGCGCCGATGCGCGACTTAGCGGGCCGAGCCCTCGGCCACGGTCAGCGTGATATGGCTCGTTCGCTTCAGGATTCGCGATGCACGGCCTTTCGCCCGCGCGCGAATCCGCTTCATGGTTGGGCCTTCATTGACCTGAATCGCCGCAACCCGCAGTTCGTCGATATCGGCACCGGCGTTGTTCTCCGCATTGGCGATGGCCGACTCGAGCAGCTTTCTGATCATGACCGCGCCTTTCTTGGTACTGAAAGCGAGATCGTTCAGTGCCGTTTCAACGTGCTGGCCCCTGATCTGATCCGCCACCAGACGGGCTTTCTGCGCCGAGATCCGGGCGAATTTCAAGGTTGCTTCCGCTTGCATGATGGCTCCGACTCAATGTTGATTCGGCGAATCGTTTGTTATCGTAATGTCTGAACGACGGCCGTCCGGTTCAGAACGGCCGTTGCAATAATCCTGGTGCTGGTCAAGCAGGGTTCTGGCCAAGCTGGGCGCTGGATAAGCTAGCGCTTCTTGGCCTTGCGATCCGCTGCATGACCGCGAAAGGTGCGGGTCAGCGCGAACTCGCCAAGCTTATGACCGATCATGTTCTCGTTGATCAACACCGGAACATGCTGCTTACCGTTGTAGACAGCGATGGTCAGACCGACCATTTCCGGCAACACCATTGACCGCCGTGACCAGGTCTTAATGGGGCGCTTGCTGTTCTGCGCGACCGCAGCTTCGACCTTTTTGGCCAGGTGCTGGTCGATGAAAGGGCCTTTTCGTACTGAACGTGGCACTTCTCTAAATCCTCGTGTTCCGTAATCGCTGGTAGGCGCTTATTGGCGCATCTGCCGCTTAGGCAGTGGCGCCGACATCAAAGCCCCAAGGTCTGGGTATGCTGCGTCCGTGCGCCCTACTTCTGCCGGCGACGACGCAGAATCATGCCGTCGGTGCGCTTGTTGCGCCGGGTCTTGTGTCCCTTAGTCGGCACGCCCCATGGCGATACCGGATGACGACCGCCCGAGGTGCGGCCCTCGCCGCCGCCGTGCGGGTGATCGACCGGATTCATTACAACGCCGCGGACTGTCGGGCGAACCCCGCGCCAGCGTGTTGCACCGGCTTTACCGAGCTTGCGCAGGCTGTGCTCGCCGTTGCCGACGCTGCCAATGACAGCGCGACAGTCGGAATGCACCCGTCGCATCTCGCCAGAGCGAAGCCGCAGGGTGGCATAGCTACCCTCCCGCGCCACCAGCTGTACCGAAGCACCTGCTGCACGCGCCATTTGCGCACCCTTGCCAGGGCGAAGCTCAATGCAATGCACTTCGGTACCAACCGGCATGTTCCGCAACGGCATACAATTGCCGACACTGATCGGCGCCGTCTCTGAGGCGATCACTTTCTGACCCGCCTTCAGGCCTTTTGGCGCGATCATGTAAGCCCAATCTCCGTCGGCGTACTTCAACAACGCCAGATGAGCGCTGCGGTTCGGGTCGTATTCGAGACGATCCACAACCGCTGGCACGTCGAGCTTACGGCGCTTGAAATCGACAACCCGATAGCGCTGCTTATGACCGCCGCCACGGTGACGCACGCTGATGCGTCCCGCATTATTGCGCCCGCCCGACTTGGTCTTCTTCTCAAGCAGGGGACCAAAGGGCTCGCCCTTATGCAGATCAGGTGGCACGACCTTAACGACGAAGCGTCGACCCGGCGATGTTGGGTTGGTTTTTACGATAGCCATTATCAGTCTCTTGCGATGCCCAAACTTGATCAGGGCGCCGTCAGGTTTTCTGTTAGCAGGTTTTCTGTTAGCAGGTTGTCTGTTGGCAGGCTGTTGTTAGCCGATTTCTGTCAGCCGGGTCCCCAAATTCATGCGGGTCCCAAAATGGTCCAGCGAAGCCACAGTTGAATAAAGCGTTGAGCAATCAAGCGCCACCAACGAAGTCAATATCCTGTCCGGCCTGCAGGCGCACATAAGCTTTGCGCCAATCCGACCGACTGCCTTCGCGGCGTCCGAAGCGCTTGCGCTTGCCGTTGACGTTCAACACCTGAACACCCTCGACCTTGACATCGAACATCAACTCGACAGCGCGGCCAATTTCTTTCTTGGTCGCATCCGGCAGGACTTTGAACGCATATTGATTAGCCATGTCCGCCGCGCGGGTGGATTTCTCCGAAATAATTGGCGCGAGCAAAATACGATGCAGCCGTTCCAAATTCATTGCAGACGTCCCTCCAACTGGCGCACAGCCGCCTCGGTCATCACCACATGGGAAAAGGCGATCAGGCTGACCGGATCGACTTCGGCGGCGGTGATCACATCGACCTGATGCAGATTGCGCGACGCCAACAGCAGCGACTCATCGAAGCCTTCCACAACCAAGAGCACGTCACCGACACCGAGCTCGTCTAAGCGCGCGACCATTGCTTTGGTCTTGGGCTCCGGCAGCTTAAACTCAGCCACCACACTTAGGCGTTCTTGACGCGCAAGCTCTGACAGGATTGAACGCACAGCACCGCGGTACATCTTGCGATTGACTTTCTGCTCAAAGCTGCGCGGGCGCGCCGGGAAGGTCATGCCGCCGCCGCGCCACAGCGGGCTCCGGCTGGTGCCAGCGCGCGCCCGACCCGTGCCTTTCTGGCGATAGGGCTTGGCGCCGCCGCCCTGCACCTGGGCGCGATTTTTCTGTGCCTTGGTGCCTTGACGAGCGCCAGCCATGTAGGCGGTCACGACCTGATGCACTAGGTCGGGCTTGTAATCGACACCAAAGACTTGGTCCGATACCTCAAGCGCGCCAGTGCTGGTGCTGCCTGTGCGAGTGACAAGTTGCATAACCAAATCAGCCTTTGTTCTTATGTTTCACCGAGGGCAGAACCACCAGGCGACCACCGGCAGGTCCGGGGACACTGCCTTTGATCAGCAGCAGGCGACGGTCGGTATCGACGCGCACCACTTCGAGGTTCTGCTGACAGCGATTGACGTTACCCATCTGACCGGCCATGCGCTTGCCCTTAAATACCCGGCCCGGCGTCTGACACTGTCCGATGGAGCCAGGCGCGCGATGCGACAGCGAATTGCCATGGGTCGCGTCCTGACTGCGAAAATGGTGGCGCCGGATCGCGCCGGCAAAGCCCCGCCCCTTGGAAACACCACGCACGTCGACTTTCTGCCCGACCTCGAAGCGGTCGATGCTAATCTCGGTGCCAGCAGCCAAGTCCTCGCCTGGTTCTTCGTCCAAACGAAACTCGCGCAGCGCTGCAGCCGCCTCGACACCCGCCTTGGCGAAATGTCCGCCCATCGGCTTGGTCACCCGCGATGCCTTGCGCGCGCCAGCGCCAACCTGGATAGCGTTGTAGCCGTCGGTCTCCTGCCGCTTGACCTGCGTGATCTGGTTGCTATCCACCTCGATCACGGTCACTGGCAATGACTGACCGTCTTCGGTGAAGATACGCGTCATGCCCGCCTTGCGGCCAATCAATCCAATTGCCATCGAATTTTCCTCAGTTCCTCAACCCGTCGCTCGCATGTGCCTTTAGCGAATCTGCTCGCCTAGCGAATCTGTTTGTCTAAGTTAGGTCGCCTAAGTTAGCTCGCCTAACTGAGGCGAATCTGAACGTCGACACCAGCCGCCAAATCGAGCTTCATCAGCGCATCGACCGTCTTGTCGGTCGGATCGACGATATCCATCAGGCGCTTGTGCGTGCGCAGTTCGTACTGATCGCGCGCGTCCTTGTTGACGTGCGGTGAAATCAGCACGGTGTAGCGCTCGTGCTTCGACGGTAGCGGCACCGGGCCGCGCACCTGCGCTCCCGTGCGCTTTGCGGTCTCGACAATCTCGCGCGCTGACTGGTCGATCAGACGGTGATCGAAGGCCTTCAGGCGGATGCGAATGCGTTGGTTTGCCATATTTCTATTACTCGATGATCTTCGCGACCACGCCAGCGCCGACGGTGCGGCCGCCTTCGCGCACCGCGAAGCGCAGGCCGTCTTCCATGGCGATGGGGGCGATCAGCTTGATGACCATTTTGACGTTGTCACCGGGCATGACCATTTCGATGCCTTCGGGCAGTTCGCAGGCACCGGTCACATCAGTGGTGCGGAAGTAGAACTGCGGGCGGTAGCCGTTGAAGAAGGGGGTGTGACGTCCGCCCTCTTCTTTGCTCAGCACGTAGACTTCCGCCTCGAAGTGGGTGTGCGGGGTGATGCTGCCGGGCTTGGCCAACACTTGACCACGCTCGACGTCGTCGCGCTTGGTGCCGCGCAGTAGGGCGCCGATGTTGTCGCCGGCCTGACCTTGGTCGAGCAGTTTGCGGAACATCTCAACACCGGTGCAGATGGTCTTGACGGTGTCTTTGATGCCGACGATGGCGACTTCTTCGCCGACTTTGACGATGCCGCGCTCAACACGTCCGGTCACGACGGTGCCGCGACCGGAGATGGAGAAGACGTCTTCAATGGGCATCAGGAAGGCGCCGTCGATGGCACGCTCGGGCTCGGGGATGTAGCTGTCGAGGGCGTCGACGAGTTTGGCGATGCTTTGGGTGCCAATTTCGCTGTCGTCGCCTTCGAGCGCTTTGAGCGCGGAGCCGGTGATGATGGGGGTGTCGTCGCCGGGGAAGTCGTAGCTGTCGAGCAGTTCGCGCACTTCCATTTCAACGAGTTCGAGCAGTTCGGCGTCGTCGACCATGTCGGCTTTGTTGAGGTACACCACAATATAGGGCACGCCAACCTGACGCGAGAGTAGGATGTGCTCGCGGGTCTGGGGCATGGGGCCGTCGGCGGCGGATACGACCAGGATAGCGCCGTCCATCTGCGCCGCGCCGGTGATCATGTTCTTGACGTAGTCAGCATGGCCGGGGCAGTCGACGTGGGCGTAGTGACGGTTGTCGCTTTCGTATTCGACGTGGGCGGTGGCAATGGTGATGCCGCGCTCGCGCTCCTCGGGGGCGTTGTCGATCTGGTCGTAGGCGCGCGCTTCACCGCCGAATTTCTTCGCCTGGGTGACGGTAATGGCCGCTGTCAGGGTGGTCTTGCCATGGTCTACATGGCCAATGGTCCCCACGTTGACGTGCGGCTTCTTGCGTTCGAATTTTTCTTTGGACATGGCGATCTACCTTGAAAATCTCTGAATAGATGAAGCGAACCGGCGCTAACGATACTGACTGACAGTGGCCCTAAGGGGAGCGAGTCCTCACTGTTTCTTCGACTGTTTCGTCTACTGTTTCTTCGCTACCGCCTCGGCAATACTGGAAGGCACCTCGGCGTATTTGCTAAATTCCATGCTATAGGTCGCCCGTCCCTGCGTCGCCGAGCGCAGGTCGGTGGCATAGCCGAACATCGACGCCAGCGGCACCTCGGCACGAATGATCTTGCCGGAAGGCGCATCTTCCATGCCCTGGATCATGCCGCGACGGGAGTTCATGTCACCCATCACGTCACCCATGTTTTCCTCGGGTGTGACGATCTCGACCTTCATGATCGGCTCAAGCAATACCGGCTTGGCTTTGGCTGCGCCTTCCTTCAGCCCCATGGAGCCGGCGATCTTGAACGCCATTTCGCTCGAGTCGACTTCGTGGTATGAGCCGTCGTAAAGGGTGACCTTGATATCTACCATCGGGAAGCCGGCGAGGATGCCGTTGGTCATCGCCTCCTTCACCCCTTTATCGACCGCCGGGATGTACTCCTTGGGCACCGCGCCACCGACGATCGCGTTGACAAACTCGTATCCCGTGCCGGCTTCCTGCGGCTCAATGCGCAGATAGACATGACCGTACTGACCACGACCGCCTGATTGACGTGCGAACTTGGTCTCCTGCTCGACCGACTTGCGAATGGTTTCGCGGTAGCTAACCTGAGGCGCTCCAACATTGGCCTCGACGTTGAACTCGCGTTTCATGCGATCGACGATGATCTCGAGATGCAACTCGCCCATGCCGGAGATAATGGTTTGGCCAGATTCCTCGTCCGAGCGCACGCGGAAGGAGGGGTCTTCCTGCGCCAGCTTGGACAGCGCGACGCCCATCTTTTCCTGATCGGCCTTGCTCTTTGGCTCCACCGCGACCGAGATGACCGGCTCGGGGAATTCCATGCGCTCCAGGGTGATTGGCTTGTCGATCGCGCACAGGGTATCGCCTGTGGTGACATCCTTCAGGCCCACCGCAGCAGCGATGTCGCCCGCGCGCACTTCCTTGATCTCTTTACGGTCATTGGAGTGCATCTGCAGGATGCGACCCACTCGCTCCTTCTTGCTCTTGACTGGATTGAATACCGTATCACCGGAACTCAGCACGCCGGAGTAGACACGGAAAAACGTCAGAGTGCCAACATAGGGATCGGTCGCGATCTTGAATGCCAAGGCCGAAAAGGGCGCCTCGTCACGGGAAGCACGGGTTTCGGTTTCCTCATTGTCCAGCACGCCTTGAATCGCGGCGACGTCGCCCGGGGCGGGCATATAGTCGATCACCGCGTCCAGCATGGCCTGAACGCCTTTGTTCTTGAACGCCGAGCCGCACAGCACCGGCACCACCTCGTTGCTGATGGTGCGAGCGCGCAACCCGGCTTTAATCTCATCGATGGAAAGCTCGCCGTTTTCGAGATATTTTTCCATCATCTCGTCGTTGGCCTCGGCCGCGGCCTCCACCATATGCTCGCGCCACTCAGCACACTCATCAGCCATCTCGGCGGGAATGTCTTCCAGGGTGTAGGTCATCCCTTTATTGCTGTCATCCCACAGGATGGCCTTCATGCGCAGCAAGTCGACAACGCCGGTGAAGTTTTCCTCGGCGCCGATTGGCAACTGGACCGGCACGGCATTCGCTTTGAGACGATCCTTAAGCTGGCCGACTACGCGCAGGAAGTTGGCTCCCATGCGGTCCATTTTGTTGACAAAGGCCAGACGCGGAACGCCGTACTTGTCGGCCTGGCGCCAGACGGTTTCCGACTGAGGCTCCACACCGCCGACAGCACAGAATACAGCGCAAGCACCGTCGAGCACGCGCAAGGAGCGCTCCACCTCAATGGTAAAGTCGACGTGTCCCGGCGTATCGATAATGTTGATACGGTGCTCCGGGTACTGCTTGTCCATGCCTTGCCAGAAACAGGTGGTCGCCGCAGAGGTAATGGTGATACCGCGTTCCTGCTCCTGCTCCATCCAGTCCATGGTGGCGGCACCATCATGCACCTCACCGATCTTGTGCGAGAGACCGGTATAGAACAGGATGCGCTCGGTCGTAGTGGTCTTGCCGGCATCAATGTGGGCCATGATGCCGAGATTCCGATACCGATCTAATGGGGTGCTACGTGCCACGACTGTATCCGTCCTATGGGTCTCTTTGAGAGCGAGTCTTTAACGATGACCAGCGAAAAGGATGACTAGCGAATGATTACCAGCGGTAATGGGAGAAGGCCTTGTTGGCTTCCGCCATCCGATGGGTATCTTCTTTCTTCTTCACCGCGGTGCCACGCGCCTCGGCTGCGTCCATCAACTCTCCGGCAAGCCGCAGCGCCATCGACTTTTCCGAGCGTTTGCGCGAGGCATCAATCAACCAGCGCATCGCCAGCGTATTGCGCCGCGACGGGCGAACTTCGATCGGAACTTGATAGGTCGCACCACCGACGCGGCGCGATTTAACCTCGACGACCGGGCGCACATTTTCCATCGCCAGATCCAGCAGTTCGAGCGGCTCCCCACCCTTTTTTGAGGCAACCTGATCGAGCGCGCCGTAAAGAATGCGCTCGGCAACCGACTTTTTGCCGTCTTCCATCACCATGTTGATGAACTTGGCAAGCAACTCGCTACCGTGCTTGGGGTCCGGCAGGATCTGGCGGCGAGCAACAATGCGTCTTCTAGGCATGAGAAAATGACTCCGGATTCAAGGGCGCGGGCGCCGATCTGGTAGGCCGCGGGCTCTTTACTCTCGATTACAACTAAGCGCTCGATTATGACTTCACGCTTTGGCTTAACTCTTCGGCCGTTTGGCGCCGTACTTGGAACGACCCTGGCGGCGCTTCTCGACACCCGAGGTATCTAGGGTGCCGCGCACGGTATGGTAACGCACGCCGGGCAAGTCCTTGACGCGGCCGCCGCGAATCAACACCACCGAGTGCTCCTGCAGGTTATGCCCCTCGCCGCCGATGTAGGAAGCCACCTCAAAGCCATTGGTCAGGCGAACGCGCGCGACTTTACGCAGCGCGGAGTTGGGCTTCTTCGGCGTCGTGGTATAAACACGCGTGCAGACGCCACGCTTTTGCGGGCAGGCCTCAAGCGCCGGAACATTGCTCTTTGCAACCTTGCGCTTGCGCGGATTACGCACCAATTGATTGACGGTAGCCATGCAAAATCTTCTCCGATAAGCGCATCGATTCCGATGCCCCAGTTCCGATGCTCTAGCTCAGGGCGTCGAGGCAATTGTTGCCAAGACACTGTTGTTCCAAAGACACCGTGCAATTCAGTTCGCTGCGACAAAAGCGGCTCGCCGCCAGCACGCACTGAAGGTACCGACAGAGGGGCCTTTGACTGCTTGAAGATCCGACGCGGTGTCGAGCGCCTTAGAGATCGCGAGCAGGTATTGGATGCATCGGACTCTTGCTCATAACAGCGCCCAAAACTATAGGATTGAATCCATTTAGGATCAAACCCATATTAATGGAAGCGACCATTTGACGCTTAGTCTGATGCACTCCCTGCCGCGGATCACGAAGATCCAGTCGCTAAGATAGGCTAGCCGGTTGGTGTCGCTTTGCCGAGACCCTTGCCCGCTGTTGGCCCAGCGCGCGGGAAACGGAAATTCGACATTTAAGGCCAGCCGTCCGCGCCTTCTGGATTAGGTGCCGACGGGTTCGGGAAATAAGCAAGCCGGCATAAATGCCGGCCAACTAAGACGCGGAAGTATAAGATCAGACTTTCAGGCTGTCAAGACCCAGATTACCGTGCGATGACATGACCCGCCCGTGCTGAGTTCCGCCTACTCCCCAGCCGAGGCATTCAGTTCTTCCTTCAGCCGTTGTTCGAGCTCGTCGTTCACGCCCTCAGCGCGTTCCTCCTCACTCAAACCAGACATGTCGATGGCACGCTTGCGCCGCCGCTCGGTGTGATAGGCAAGCCCGGTACCGGCCGGAATCAGGCGACCGACGATGACGTTTTCCTTCAAGCCCGTCAGGCTGTCGTTTGAGCCGCGCACGGCGGCCTCGGTCAGCACGCGGGTGGTCTCCTGGAAGGAAGCAGCCGAGATGAAGGACTCAGTCGCAAGCGATGCCTTGGTGATGCCGAGCAACAGAGGCTCCCACAGCGCCGGATGCTTGCCCTCTTCCTCGACCCGGGCATTCTCCGCCGCCACGGTGGAATAGTCGACCTGCTCGCCGCGCAGCAGGCGGGTATCACCGGCATTGAGAATATTCACCTTGCGCAGCATCTGACGCACGATCACCTCGATGTGCTTGTCGTTAATGCGCACGCCCTGCAGGCGGTAGACGTCCTGGATTTCCTTAACCAGATATTCCGCCAGCGCGGTCACGCCTTTCAGGCGCAGGATGTCGTGTGAGTTCAGCTCACCTTCGGAGATAACCTCGCCCTTCTCGACGCGCTCGCCCTCGAACACATTGACATGGCGCCATTTGGGAATGAGCTCCTCAACCGTCTCGCCATCGTCTGTGGTGATGACCAGGCGCTGTTTGCCCTTAGTGTCCTTGCCGAAGCTGACGGTACCCGTCGCCTGGGCCATGAGCGCCTGATCCTTGGGCTTGCGCGCCTCGAACAGATCCGCCACCCGCGGCAGACCGCCTGTGATGTCGCGGGTCTTGGAGGACTCCTGCGGAATACGCGCAAGAATGTCGCCAACCGCGACATCCGCGCCGTCGGTTACGTTAACGATGGCTCCGGAAGGCAGATAGTAACGCGCGGGCAGATCGGTGCCAGCAATCTTCAGCTCCTCGCCGTTCTCGCCGAGCAGCATGACCATGGGCCGCAGATCCTTGCCGGCGGTCGGGCGCTGCTTGGGGTCGATAACAACCATTGAGGTCAGCCCGGTCTGCTCGTCGACCTGCGACTGCACGGTGTCGTCGTTGAAGTCTTCGAATCTCAAACGCCCGGCCACCTCGGTGACCACCGGGTGGGTATGGGGGTCCCATGTCGCCACCGTCTGACCGCCCTCAACCGCATCGCCATCATTGACGCGCACGGTCGCGCCATAGGGAATCTTGTAGCGTTCCTTCTCAAGCCCTTTGGCATCGAGCACTGTCAGCTCGCCAGAACGCGACACGGCCACCAGGTTGCCGCTGTGATGCTCGACTGTCTTGATGTTATGCAGGCGCACCGAACCGGATGACTTGACCTGCACCGCACTGACGGCTGCCGCGCGCGATGCGGCACCACCAATGTGGAAGGTACGCATGGTCAGCTGGGTGCCAGGCTCGCCGATCGACTGGGCAGCGATAACGCCCACCGCCTCACCCCGATTGACGCGGTGACCGCGGGCCAGATCGCGACCATAGCACTGAGCGCAGACACCAATGCGCGCCTCGCAGGTGATGGGCGAGCGCACCTGCACCTGATCGACGCCTTCGATCTCAAGCCGTTCAACCCAGCCTTCGTCAAGCAGAGTGCCAGACTCGCACAGCACATCGTCGCTGCCGGGCATGAGTACATCGGCCGCGGTCACACGCCCGAGAATGCGCTCGCGCAGCGGCTCGACCACATCACCGCCCTCAATGATGGGCGTCATGCTAAGGCCCTTCTCGGTGCCGCAGTCATCTTCGAGCACCACCATATCCTGGGCGACATCGACCAGACGCCGGGTCAGATAGCCGGAGTTAGCAGTCTTGAGCGCAGTATCGGCGAGACCCTTGCGCGCGCCATGGGTGGAGATGAAGTACTGAATGACGTTCAGCCCTTCGCGGAAGTTCGCGGTGATGGGCGTTTCGATGATGGAGCCGTCCGGCTTGGCCATCAGCCCGCGCATGCCGGCAAGCTGGCGGATCTGTGCCGCCGAGCCACGCGCTCCGGAGTCGGCCATCATGTAAATGGAATTAAAAGAATCCTGCTCGGTCTCGTTGCCCTCGGCATCCTTGACCTTGTCCTTACCGAGCTTGCGCATCATGGACTTGGCGACCTGCTCGTTGGTATGCGACCAGATGTCGACCACCTTGTTATAGCGCTCGCCGTTGGTGACCAGACCCGAGGCGTATTGATCCTCGATCTCCTTCACCTGTGTCTCGGCGGCCGCGAGGATTTCCGGCTTTTCATCCGGCACCTCCATGTCCTCAAGGCCGATGGACACACCGGCGCGGGTGGCCATGCGGAAGCCGAGGTACATGATCTGGTCAGCGAAGACGACAGTGTCCTTAAGCCCTAGCACGCGATAGCAACGGTTGATCAGGCGCGAGATTTGCTTCTTGCCGAGATTCTGGTTAACCAACTCGAAGGGCAGCCCCTCAGGCACGATCTCCCACACCAGCGCGCGGCCGACGGTGGTTTCCTGCACACTGATGATTTCTTTCGAGCTGCCGTCGACCTCGCGGTGGACCTCGCGAATGCGTACCTTCACCCGCGCATGCAGGTCTGCCATTCCGGTCTCATAGGCGCGTCTTGCCTCGACCAGCCCGGACAGGCACAGCCCCTCACCCTGAGCATTGATGCCCTCGCGGGTCATGTAATAGAGCCCGAGCACCACGTCCTGTGAGGGCACGATGATGGGCTCGCCATTGGCCGGCGAGAGAATGTTGTTCGACGCCATCATCAGCGCCCGTGCCTCAAGCTGCGCCTCAAGCGAGAGCGGCACATGCACGGCCATCTGGTCGCCGTCGAAGTCGGCATTAAACGCGGTACAGACCAGCGGATGGAGCTGAATCGCCTTGCCCTCGATCAGCACCGGCTCGAACGCCTGGATGCCCAAGCGGTGAAGGGTCGGCGCGCGGTTGAGCATGACCGGATGCTGGCGGATGACCTCTTCGAGGATGTCCCACACCTCCGGCGTGCCGCGCTCGACCATTTTTTTGGCGGCCTTGATGGTCGCGGCCAGACCGCGCAGCTGCAGCTTACTGAAGATAAAGGGCTTGAACAGCTCCAGCGCCATCAGCTTGGGCAGACCGCACTGATGCAGCTTAAGCGTCGGACCAACCACGATAACCGAGCGGCCGGAATAGTCGACGCGCTTGCCAAGCAGGTTCTGACGAAAACGTCCCTGTTTGCCCTTGATCATGTCCGCCAATGACTTGAGCGGGCGCTTGTTGGTGCCAGTGATGGCTCGCCCGCGCCGGCCGTTATCAAGCAGCGCGTCGACTGACTCCTGCAGCATGCGCTTTTCGTTGCGCACGATGATGTCCGGCGCGATCAGATCGAGCAGGCGCTTCAAGCGGTTGTTGCGGTTGATGACGCGGCGATAGAGATCGTTCAGATCAGAAGTCGCAAAGCGTCCGCCATCAAGCGGCACCAGCGGGCGCAGCTCCGGCGGCAACACCGGCAGCACGGTCAGAATCATCCACTCGGGACGATTGCCGGAGGCCTTGAGCGATTCGATCAGCTTCAGGCGCTTGGTCAGCTTCTTGATTTTGGTCTCGGAGTTGGTCGAGTCCATCTCCTCGCGCATGAGCTGCACCTCGGCATCGAGGTCGATGGTGCGCAGCAGTTCGTAGACGGCCTCGGCACCCATGCGCGCGTCAAACTCGTCACCGTTGGCCTCGAGTGCTTCCAGATACTGCTCATCGGTCAGCAGTTGGTGGCGCGTGAGCTCGGTCATGCCCGGGTCGATGACCACGAAGGACTCGAAGTAGAGCACCCGCTCGATGTCGCGCAGGGTCATATCGAGCAGCAGGCCAATGCGCGAGGGCAAGGACTTGAGGAACCAGATGTGCGCCGTCGGGCTGGCCAGGTCGATGTGCCCCATGCGCTCGCGCCGAACCTTGGCGAGCGTGACCTCGACGCCACACTTCTCGCACACCACGCCGCGGTGTTTCAGGCGCTTATACTTACCGCACAGGCACTCATAGTCGCTGACCGGCCCGAAGATCTTGGCGCAGAACAGCCCCTCGCGCTCGGGTTTGAAGGTCCGGTAGTTGATGGTCTCGGGCTTCTTGACCTCGCCGTAGGACCAGGAGCGGATCATGTCGGGCGACGCCAGACCGATCTTGATCGCGTCGAACTCCAGTGCCTGCCCCTGCTGCTTGATGATTCTCAGTAGATCTTTCAAGACCTTACCTCCTGAATGCGTAAATCCGGTGGCTATCGGGGGCTGTCATGACCCAGCATGCCCGAAGCGCGGGCCCGCGAGAGCCCAAATGGTGCACCATAGGCCTCCAGGGCCCAGTCCCGCGGAGCTAGTCCTGCTCGAGCTCAATATTGATACCGAGCGAACGTATTTCCTTGACCAAGACGTTAAAGGATTCCGGCATACCGGCCTCCATACGGTGGTCGCCGTCAACGATGTTTTTGTACATCTTGGTCCGGCCATTTACGTCGTCGGACTTGACTGTCAACATTTCCTGCAGCGTGTAGGCGGCGCCATAGGCCTCCAATGCCCACACCTCCATCTCGCCGAAGCGTTGTCCGCCGAACTGCGCCTTACCGCCGAGCGGCTGCTGGGTAACCAGACTGTAGGGGCCAGTCGATCGCGCGTGCATCTTGTCGTCGACCAGATGGTTCAGCTTGAGCATGTACATATAGCCGACGGTCACGTGACGGTCGAAGGCGTCGCCGGTGCGCCCGTCGAACAGTTGGGTTTGGCCTGTCTCCGACAACTCGGCCAGGCGGAGCATGGCGCGGATCTCGTCCTCGTTAGCGCCGTCGAACACCGGTGTTGCCAAGGGCACGCCGGCACGCAAGTGACCGGAGAGCTCAAGAATCTCCTCATCCGTTAGCTCATCCAGCGTCTCCTGGCGACCGCTGCTGTTGTAGATCTGATCGAGGAATTCGCGCAACTTCGCGATGTCGGCCTTCGCCTGCAGCATGGCATCAATGCGATGCCCCAGCCCCTTGGCCGCCCATCCAAGATGGGTCTCGAGTACCTGCCCGACATTCATGCGCGAGGGCACGCCGAGCGGATTGAGCACGATATCCACCGGTTCGCCGTCGGCACTGAAGGGCATATCCTCCACCGGCACCACGCGCGAGATGACGCCCTTGTTACCGTGGCGCCCAGCCATTTTGTCGCCTGGCTGAACGCGCCGTTTGACCGCGACATAGGTCTTGACCATCTTGAGTACGCCAGGGGCGAGATCGTCGCCCTGGGTGATCTTCTGCTTCTTGACCTCGAAACGCTCGCGGAACGCCTCGCGCTGCTCTTTGATCTGCTTGGCGACGGCCTCAAGCTGACTGGCGGCTTCCTCACTGCGCAGGCGAATCTCCAGCCATTTGTCGCGCTTGTGTCCCTCGGTGATTTCCACCAGGTAGGTCTTGGTGATCTTGGCGCCGGCCTTGAGCCCACCCGGACCGCCATCGGCCACCTTGCCGATCAGCATCTTCTCGATACGATTGAAGGTGTCCTTTTCCATGATGCGCAGCTGATCGTCGAGGTCCTTGCGCACCCGCTCGAGCTCCATTTCCTCAATCTGCAGCGCGCGCTTATCCTTCTCGACGCCATCGCGCGTGAACACCTGCACGTCCACCACGGTGCCGGACATGCCGGAGGGCAAACGTAGGGAGGTATCCTTCACGTCCGAGGCTTTCTCGCCGAAGATGGCACGCAGCAGTTTTTCCTCCGGCGTGAGCTGGGTCTCGCCCTTGGGCGTGACCTTGCCGACCAGGATGTCGCCATCGCGCACCTCGGCACCAATGTAAATGATGCCAGACTCATCGAGCTTGGCCAGCGCCGACTCGCCCACATTGGGGATGTCGCCGCTGATTTCCTCAGGCCCCAGCTTGGTGTCGCGCGCCAGGCAGGTCAGCTCCTCGATATGGATGCTGGTGAAGCGGTCTTCCTGCACCACCCGCTCGGAGATCAGGATGGAGTCCTCGAAGTTGTAGCCGTTCCAGGGCATGAAGGCGACGCGCAGATTCTGCCCCAGGGCCAGTTCGCCCATGTCCGTCGAGGGGCCGTCGGCCAGCACATCGCCGCGCACGACTTGATTGCCCGGGCGCGCCAGCGGGCGCTGGTTAATGCAGGTGTTCTGGTTGGAACGGGTGTACTTGGTCAGATTATAGATGTCGACACCCGGCTCGCCGGCTTCAGTCTCATCGTCATTGACACGCACGACGATGCGCGCGGCATCGACCGACTCAATCACACCACCACGACGCGCCCACACGACCACGCCGGAATCCTTGGCAACCACCCGCTCCATGCCGGTGCCGACCAGCGGCTTCTCGGCGCGCAGGGTCGGGACCGCCTGGCGTTGCATGTTCGAGCCCATGAGTGCGCGGTTGGCATCATCGTGCTCAAGGAAGGGAATCAGCGAGGCCGCCACCGAGACAATCTGGCGCGGGGAGACGTCCATGTACTGGACTTCCTCCGGCGCCTTCATGGTGAACTCGTTCATGTGGCGGCAGGACACGAGGGCGTCAGTTAGCTGGCCACCATCGTCCAAGGTCGCGTTGGCCTGGGCAATGACATAGTGGCCTTCTTCAATCGCCGAGAGATGATCGATCTGGTCGGTGACCCGGCCGTTCTCGACCTTGCGATAGGGCGTCTCCAGAAAGCCGTATGCATTGGTACGGGCATAGACCGCGAGCGAATTGATCAGACCGATGTTCGGCCCTTCCGGTGTTTCGATCGGACAGACGCGCCCGTAGTGGGTGGGATGCACGTCGCGCACCTCGAAGCCCGCACGCTCGCGCGCCAGACCACCCGGCCCCAAGGCCGAGACGCGGCGCTTGTGGGTGACCTCCGAGAGCGGATTGTTCTGGTCCATGAACTGCGATAGCTGACTCGAGCCGAAGAACTCCTTGATGGCTGCCGAGACCGGCTTGGCGTTAATCAACTCCTGCGGCATCAGGCCTTCGGATTCCGCCAGCGACAGGCGCTCCTTGACCGCGCGCTCCACGCGCACCAGGCCGACGCGGAACTGGTTCTCCGCCATCTCGCCGACGCAGCGAATGCGGCGATTGCCGAGATGGTCGATGTCGTCGACGGTGCCGCGGCCGTTGCGCAACTCCACCAGCACGCGCAAGGCATCGACGATATCCGATGTCTCCCCATTCTCGGCAACCAGCTGCTTTGCGAACTCATCGCCGCGCTGGCTGAAGTAACGTCCGTCGAACAGCACTCCGGCGCCGGTGGTCGCCTCGCGGCCAAGCCGGCGGTTGAACTTCATGCGACCGACCGCCGAGAGATCGTAGCGATCGGGGGTGAAAAACAGGTTATGAAACAGGTTCTGCGCCGCGTCCTTGGTGGGCGGCTCGCCGGGACGCATCATGCGGTAGATTTCAACCTGGGCTTCGAGCTCATTGGTCGTGGTGTCGATGCGCAGGGTCTCGGACATGTAGGGACCATGGTCGAGATCATTCACGAACAGCGTCTCGAGCTCGTTGATGCCCTTCTCGCGCAGCTGCTCGAGCAACTCCGGGGTAATCTCACTGTTGGCCTCGGCAATGATCTCGCCGGTCTCGGCATCGACCTGGGTATGCGCCAAGGTGCGGCCAATCAGAAACTCCTCCGGCACCGTCAAACGCTCCACGCCGGCCTTCTGCAGCTCGCGAATATGTTTCGCGGTGACCCGGCGGCCCGGCTCGACCAGCAGTTGATCACCGATCTTGACCTCAAAGTTGACCGTCTCGCCGCGCAGGCGCTCAGGCACCAACTCGAGCTCGATCTCCTCGCCGAGGTGGAAGCGATCGGTCTCGAAGAACAGCCCGAGGATATCCTCGGTCGAATAGCCGAGCGCGCGCAGCAGAACTGTCGCCGGCAATTTGCGGCGGCGGTCGATGCGCACGAAGACGTTGTCTTTGGGGTCGAACTCGAAATCCAGCCAGGAGCCGCGATACGGGATAACGCGCGCGGAAAACAACAGCTTGCCCGAGGAGTGGGTCTTGCCCTTGTCGTGATCGAAAAACACCCCGGGCGAGCGGTGCAACTGGGAGACGATGACCCGTTCGGTGCCGTTGATGATAAAGGTGCCGGTTTCGGTCATCAGCGGCAGGTCGCCCATGTAGACTTCCTGCTCCTTGATATCCTTCACCACCTTGGTGCCGGCCGGAGCGTCTTTATCGTAGATGACTAGGCGCAGCAGCACCCGCAAGGGCGCGGCATAGGTCGCACCGCGCAGGTGGCACTCACGCACGTCGAAGGCGGGCTCGCCGAGGCGATAGCGTACATATTCCAAAACGGCATTGCCGGAATAACTCTCGATCGGCAATACCGATCGGAAGGCGGCATGCAAACCAACGTCCCCGCGCTCGTCGGGCCGCTGATCGATCTGCAAGAAGTCGCGATAGGACTCGATCTGGGTCGCGAGCAGAAAGGGCACCTCCAAAATAATCGGCCGTTTGCCGAAATCTTTGCGGATGCGCTTCTTTTCAGTGAACATGTAGGCCATGCTGCCTTCCCTCTGGTTTCGCTCAGCCGATTGGCTCGGAGTGATCTATGTTTGCGCTCTTGTGCCAGATGCGCGAAATGCGCGATGCTGGCTTTAGCGCGGGCGACTTCAATCGATAACTATCATGAAATGCCCGGCCTGCCGCGCCAATGGGGGTGATTTGAGTAGATCAACCCCGGGCAAACGGCGAAAGGCCGGTGGCAAAATGCCACCAGCCTCGCTTTTCGCATGCGATTGCCGCGACCTTACTTGATTTCGACAGCAGCGCCGGCCTCTTCAAGCTGCTTCTTGGCTTCCTCGGCATCCGCCTTGGAAACGCCCTCTTTCAGCGTAGTCGGCGCGCCTTCGACTGCCTCCTTGGCTTCCTTCAGACCAAGACCGGTGATGCCACGCACCGCCTTGATGACACCAACCTTGTTGGCGCCAAAGGAGGTCAGCACCACGTCGAATTCGGTCTTCTCCTCGGCCGGAGCCGCGTCGCCGCCGGCTGCCGCCGGAGCCGCAGCGACAGCCGCCGCCGCGGTGACGCCGAATTTCTCTTCCATCTTCTCAATCAGATCGACAACATCCATCACCGACTTTTCGGCGATGGCTTCAAGGATTTCTTCGTTCGATAAAGCCATCTGGGCTCTCCTGAAAATTTGGGGAAATCGATCAGTCCGCTTGGCTCGAAGACCGCCAGACACGCCTAGACCGGGCAACTCCGCGACAGCCGGCGCGGCCAGGGGACCAGCAACCGGGTATCACAGGCAGCGGTCGAAGGATTGCGCGTGTCAAGCCGCCTCTTTTGCGTCGCGAACCGCCGCCAAGGTGCGGACCAGCTTGCCGGGCACCTCGTTCATCGTTGCCGCGAGTTTCTGCACTGGCGCCTTCATCACCGCCATCAACTGGCTGATCGCCTCGTCGTAGGTCGGCATCTTCGCCAGGGCCGACAGTTGCGCAGGCTCGAGCAGCTTGCCGGAGATGGCAATCAGCTTGACCTGGAACTTGTCGTGCGTTTTCGCGAAAGACTCAGCGACACGCGCGACGGAGCCAGGGTCTTCCTGGCCGAACGCGAGCAATAATGGCCCGCGCAACCCGTCGCCCATGCAGGAAAAGTCGGTATCAGCCAACGCGCGCTTGGCGAGCGTATTCTTGACCACCCGGACATAGACACCTGCCTTACGCGCTTCCACGCGCAACGCCGTCATCTCCTCGACCGTGAGGCCTCGATACTCAGCACCAATCGCCGAATAGGCTGTTTTCGCGACTTCCGCAACTTCGGCAACGACTGTTTCTTTCTGGGCGTAAGTCAGCGCCACGTTCGTTACCTCCTAAAAATCAGGTATGGCATTTCCGCCTTCCCCGATCACCAAGCCGGACCCGGTGTCCCTACCCGCTTCCAGCTGTCAGGTTATTGGTGCACTTTTACCAGTATCCCTACACCGGCATCCTCACGGAGTCCAGCACACCGTCTGCGCAGGCCCGAGCATTAAGCTTGCCACCCGACTGATCCTCAAACGGCTTCAATCGGGCGCAAGCACCTGCGGTCTTTGACAGCCGCCGGCCTGCTCGGCAAGCCGGTGCCCCAAAGTCTTGTGCTGCGGCAAAGTTTCGGTCAGAAACTGAGCGCGCTGTGATCGACGATCAGCCCCGGCCCCATGGTCGAAGACACCGTGACCTTTTTCATATAGATGCCCTTGGCGGCGCTCGGCTTGATCTTCATCAGATTAGTGAGCAGCGCCTCAAGGTTTTCTTTCAGCTTGACCGGTTCGAAGTCAATCTTGCCAAGCGGGCAGTGAATAATCCCGCCCTTGTCGGTGCGGAAGCGCACCTGCCCGGCTTTGGCGTTCTCGACGGCCTCGGCGACATTGGGCGTGACAGTGCCGACCTTGGGGTTCGGCATCAGTCCCCGTGGCCCCAGTATCTTGCCGAGCTGGCCGACCACCCGCATCGCGTCCGGAGAGGCGATGACGACGTCGTAGTCAAGATTTCCGCCCTTCATCTCTTCGGCGAGGTCATCCATCCCGACGCGGTCAGCGCCAGCGGCTGTGGCCGCGTCAGCGTTGGCGCCCTGGGTGAAAACAGCCACGCGCACGACCTTGCCAATACCGTGCGGCAACTGCGCTGATCCGCGCACAACCTGGTCAGATTTACGTGGGTCAACACCGAGATTGACCGACACATCAATATTCTCACTGAACTTGACGGCCGAGATATCCTTGAGCAGCGAAAAGGCTTCTTCCGCCTCGTAGACGCGACCGTGTTCTATCTTCTCCGCGATCTTACTCGCGCGTTTCGACAACTTAGCCATTACTCGACCCCCTCCACATTCAGACCCATGGCTCTGGCGCTGCCGGCAATGGTGCGCACAGCAGCATCAAGATCAGCGGCATTGAGGTCGGGCATCTTGGTGTTGGCGATCTCCTCGAGCTGGGCCCGGTTGACGGTACCCACCTTATTGAGATTGGGTATCGGGCTGCCTTTGTCGATACCGGCGGCCTTTTTCAGCAAAATTGAGGCCGGTGGTGTCTTGGTGACGAAGGTAAAGCTGCGATCGGTATAAACGGTAATGACCACCGGAGTCGGCAGTCCTTTCTCGAGCTCCTGCGTCTTGGCGTTGAAGGCCTTGCAGAACTCCATGATGTTCACGCCGTGCTGACCCAGTGCCGGACCAACCGGCGGGCTGGGATTCGCTTCTCCGGCCTTCACCTGCAACTTGATGTAGGCGGATATCTTTTTTGCCATTGATTGTTACTCCTGATGGGTGCAAGCGCCGGCCTCAAGGACCGGCTCCCCGTTAGCGCGCCCAAAGCCATCGGCCGTGAGCGCCTGTTCTGCCATTAAATTCGGTTCATCCCTTTTCGATCTGCGCAAATTCGAGATCGACCGGAGTGGAGCGACCAAAAATCAGTACCGACACCTTGACTCGACTCTTCTCGTAGTCCACTTCCTCGACCACGCCGTTGAAATCGGTGAAAGGCCCGTCGGTAACGCGAACAACTTCGCCGGGCTCGTACAGCACCTTGGGCCGTGGCTTTTCGACGCCTTCCTGCACCCGCTGCAGAATGGCCTCCGCCTGCGAATCCGGGATCGGCGCCGGACGATCGCCCTGGCCGCCAATAAAGCCCATTACCCGAGGAACATCCTTGACGAGATGCCAGGTCTCGTCGGTCATTTCCATTTGGATCAGCACATAGCCTGGGAAGAACTTACGCTCGCTCTTGCGCTGTTGTCCGCCTCGAATCTCGACGACTTCTTCGGTAGGGACCAGAATTTCCCCGAAAAACTCTTCCTTGCCCTCGCGCTTGATGCGGTCGAGCAATGAACGGCGCACCTGGGCCTCGAAGCCGGAAAAGGCATGGATCACATACCAGCGCATAGCCATGACGTCAGCCCCCGTGTCCGGTGAGCAGACGCAGAATCGACATCAACAGGGTATCGAACAGCCACAGGAGAATGCCGAGAATCAGCACCATGACGATCACGACCAGGGTGGTCTGTATGGTTTCCTGCCGTGTGGGCCACACCACCCGACGCACTTCCATGCGCGAATCCGAAGCGAAACGCCATAGCTTGCGCCCAGGCCCCGACGTCAGCCCGATCGCCGAGGCTCCCGCCGCAATGGCAAGCAGGACAATCACCCGCAACAACAGGGAGTAGGTCGCGAAAAAATAGAAGCCCCAGATGCCGGCCACCAAAAGAGTGACCGCCACTGCGAGCTTCAGCGTATCCAGTTTGGACGCGCCTGTCTCGGCTCGTGCATTCATGTAAGAGAAGCGCCCTATTAGCGCGATTGTTTGGCAGGCCAGGAGGGACTCGAACCCCCAACCTGCGGTTTTGGAGACCGCTGCTCTGCCAATTGAGCTACTGGCCTAAATCGATGAGCGCCTTTGCCACTAAGCCGTTACGGCCAGAGCAAAGGCGCGACTAACGGCAAGCGGGGCTCGGCGTCAGCCGTTACCCGCCGCCGCGAGCGAAGATCTCGTTACTCGATGATCTTCGCGACCACGCCAGCGCCGACGGTGCGGCCGCCTTCGCGCACCGCAAAGCGCAGGCCGTCTTCCATGGCGATGGGGGCGATCAGCTTGATGACCATTTTGACGTTGTCACCAGGCATGACCATTTCGATGCCTTCGGGCAGTTCGCAGGCACCGGTCACATCAGTGGTGCGGAAGTAGAACTGCGGACGGTAGCCGTTGAAAAAGGGGGTGTGACGTCCGCCCTCTTCTTTGCTCAGCACGTAGACTTCCGCCTCGAAGTGGGTGTGCGGGGTGATGCTGCCGGGCTTGGCCAACACTTGACCACGCTCGACGTCGTCGCGCTTGGTGCCGCGCAGTAGGGCGCCGATGTTGTCGCCGGCCTGACCTTGGTCGAGCAGTTTGCGGAACATCTCAACACCGGTGCAGATGGTCTTGACGGTGTCTTTGATGCCGACGATGGCGACTTCTTCGCCGACTTTGACGATGCCGCGCTCAACACGTCCGGTCACGACGGTGCCGCGACCGGAGATGGAGAAGACGTCTTCAATGGGCATCAGGAAGGCGCCGTCGATGGCACGCTCGGGCTCGGGGATGTAGCTGTCGAGGGCGTCGACGAGTTTGGCGATGCTTTGGGTGCCAATTTCGCTGTCGTCGCCTTCGAGCGCTTTGAGCGCGGAGCCGGTGATGATGGGGGTGTCGTCGCCGGGGAAGTCGTAGCTGTCGAGCAGTTCGCGCACTTCCATTTCAACGAGTTCGAGCAGTTCGGCGTCGTCGACCATGTCGGCTTTGTTGAGGTACACCACAATATAGGGCACGCCAACCTGACGCGAGAGTAGGATGTGCTCGCGGGTCTGGGGCATGGGGCCGTCGGCGGCGGATACGACCAGGATAGCGCCGTCCATCTGCGCCGCGCCGGTGATCATGTTCTTGACGTAGTCAGCATGGCCGGGGCAGTCGACGTGGGCGTAGTGACGGTTGTCGCTTTCGTATTCGACGTGGGCGGTGGCAATGGTGATGCCGCGCTCGCGCTCCTCGGGGGCGTTGTCGATCTGGTCGTAGGCGCGCGCTTCACCGCCGAATTTCTTCGCCTGGGTGACGGTGATGGCCGCTGTCAGGGTGGTCTTGCCATGGTCTACATGGCCAATGGTCCCCACGTTGACGTGCGGCTTCTTGCGTTCGAATTTTTCTTTGGACATGGCTCAATCCCCGCAAGCACTAAAATTGACTTTTCTGGCAACCACTCACCGGCAGCCTTTGACACCTGAACAATATGGAGCCCATGACCGGAGTCGAACCGGTGACCTCACCCTTACCAAGGGTGTGCTCTACCAACTGAGCTACATGGGCCTGAGCAACACGGACGACACTGATAGCTGACGACCGACACAAAATCAAAGGCGGCAGAAATGCACAAAGCCCGGAAGCAAAACTGCAGCAAGCCAGCCTCAAGCAAACACCGAGTTTCGATAAACCGTCTGGAGCGGGTGATGGGAATCGAACCCACACCATCAGCTTGGAAGGCTGAGGTTCTACCGTTGAACTACACCCGCACGTTCTTCCACCGGCAAGTCGCTAGACTTGCAAGCTTTCGGACCCGCAAAGTTTTTGGACCGGCGGAGCTGTTTGATTGGCTCCGGACCAGTCCTTCATAGCTGCCGATCAACAAACTCGCAAATCTTAAGTGCCCGGTCCTGCACAAATGCCGACCTGCAGAACTTTGAAGACCCAAAGCCCCTTGCGCAACTCAGCCGGGATACCATTAGCCTGAAATATTTTTGGCTTAAGACCCTGGTCTGGTGGAGGGAGGAGGATTCGAACCTCCGAAGGCTGAGCCGCCAGATTTACAGTCTGGTCCCTTTGACCGCTCGGGAACCCCTCCGAATCAAGCTGACCAGTATAAGCGCCCAGGACATGAAGGTCAACTTGCCCGATAACGCTTTTGCCTCCTGATCCGGTTAGAATACCGCAGGTTGGATACCCGAGTTACATCAAAGGGCGCAACCGACTAGCTCGAATCGCCGATCGCCCAGGATTCAGATTTCGTGGTATCCCAAAAACCCTACTGACAACATTGGCACCGGGCGGCGGTTCTCCTACCGCGCCGGTCCGCGCGCGAGGCTTACTACATCATGGACATTACAATCTTCGGAAGTGGCTATGTCGGGCTGGTCACCGGCGCCTGCCTGGCGGAAGTCGGCAACGACGTCCTTTGCGTTGATATCGACCAGCGCAAAATCGATATGCTCAACAGCGGCGGCGTGCCCATCTTCGAGCCCGGTCTTGACGCGCTGATTGCCCGCAACCGCGAGGCGGGACGCATGTCCTTCACCACCGATGCCGCCGCCGGCATTTCTCACGGTCTGTTTCAGTTCATCGCCGTGGGCACCCCACCGGATGAAGACGGCTCAGCTGACCTGTCCCATGTGCTGGCAGTAGCCGACATGATCGGGCGTCATTTGACTGAGTACCGCGTGGTTGTCGACAAATCCACTGTCCCGGTTGGCACCGCCGATCGCGTCGCCGCTCGCATCCGCGAGCGCCTCGAAGAACGCGGCGTGCCGATCGAGTTCGACGTCGTCTCGAACCCGGAGTTCCTGAAAGAAGGCGCGGCTATTGAAGATTTCATGCGCCCGGACCGGATTATTGTCGGCACCGACAACCCGCGCACCGGTGAGTTGCTGCGCGCGCTCTACGCGCCTTTCAATCGCAACCGCGACCGCCTGTTGCTGATGGACGTGCGTTCCGCCGAGCTCACCAAGTACGCCGCCAATTCGATGCTGGCGACCAAAATCAGTTTTATGAACGAGCTGGCCAATATAGCCGAGGCTGTCGGTGCAGACATCGAGCGCGTACGCATCGGTATCGGCTCGGACCCGCGCATCGGCTACCAATTCATTTACCCCGGCTGCGGCTATGGTGGCTCCTGTTTTCCCAAGGACGTGCGCGCACTCGAGCGCACGGCGACCGACACCGGAGTAAATGTGCCACTCCTACAGGCGGTCGAGACCGTCAACCACCGTCAGAAGGATGTGCTGTTTGAAAAAATCAGCGCCTTTTTCGATGGTAACCTGCGCGGCAAAACCTTCGCACTCTGGGGATTGGCGTTCAAGCCCAACACCGACGACATGCGCGAGGCCTCAAGCCGGCGTCTGATGGAACACCTGTGGAATGCTGGCGCCCGGGTGCGCGCCTTCGACCCCGTCGCCATCGACGAAGCCAGACGCATCTATGGTGAGCGCGCCGATCTCGAACTTGTCGAAGACCAGATGGCGGCGCTGCACGGCACCGAAGCGCTGGTCATCGTGACCGAGTGGAATCAGTTCCGCAGCCCCGACCTGGCCGCGGTGCGCGACCAACTCGGCCACCGGGTCATTTTTGACGGACGCAACATGTTCGACCCGCTACAGGTCGCCAACACCGGACTGACTTATGTCTCCATCGGCCGCCAACCCGTTGCAGCCCTGACCGAAAACTAAGCGCCTGGCTTATGCCGCGCGACAGGCTTGTACTTTTTGCAACGCCCGCCCGCTTTCGCCCTAACAGACCGACCAGACCCAAAGTCGCACCTCTTGCACAGTGGCCGCACAACGCCCCAAGTTGTGGCGCTGGCGAGTGCTTTCGCCCGATTGAGTGGCAGAATATGACAGAACGCAACCAAGTACGTTAAAATTTCACACAAACTCGTAACATTATGCTACAACTATGTTGCAACGCTGCAACAATTCTGCTCCAGCCAGCATAGTCGTGGTAAAAAAACATCACCCAACGAGGAGGAGTACGACAATAATGAAAACATTTCAACTTAGCGCATTGGCATTGGCTTGTAGTGCCGCCCTGATGCCGGTCGCGCATGCGACCAATGGTTACATGTCGCATGCATATTCGCCGACAGCAAAGGGCATGGCGGGTGCAGGCGAAGCGGCCATGCCACAAGACAGCTTGGCAATCGTCGGCAACCCTGCCGCAGCCAATCAGGTCGGTCGGCGCGCCGATGTCGGTATTTCCTGGTTTAGTCCGCTTCGCGAATACGACGGCGTCTCACCGAACCTAGCAACTGGGGCCTTGGCCCCGATCGGCGGCGGAATGAACGGCACCGGCACCGTCACCAGCGAGAACACCGACTTCCTCGTTCCTGGCTTTGGCTATGCGCTGCCGATCGACGAGCGCAGCGCGGTCGCTATCGCGCTCTTCGGTAACGGCGGCATGAACACCGACTACCGTAGCAGCGACACCTTGATGGGACTCGGAACCTACGGCGGGAACAACTCGATGTTTAACCCGCCCTCCAATCAGATGGGCCAGGTGCCCGGCACCACCGTCGAAGGCGCTGGCAATACCGGCGTCAACCTAGAGCAGCTCGGCGTTTCTCTCGCCTATTCACGCGAGGTCGCAGACGGGCTGAGCCTAGGCGCGAGTTTCTTGCTCGGTTACCAGACCATTGAAATTAAAGGGCTTGGTGCCTTCCAGGGTTTCACCCAAACCTTCACCCAGAGCATGATCGCCAATCAGGGGATGAGCGCCGTCTCACCGACGAACCTTACTGACAACGGCCAGGATTCAGCTTGGGGCTACGGCTTCCAGGTCGGCGCACTCTGGGAGGTGAGCCCCATGTTCTCCGTCGGCGCCTCCTACCGGACCAAGATGTACATGGGCGAGTTCGATAAATATTCGGACCTGTTCGCGGAGGGCGGTGATTTCGATATTCCCGCAGTCGGCACCATTGGCATCGCCTTGCGCCCGAATGATCGTCTCGCCTTCGCGTTCGATATCCAGCGCATCTGGTATAGCGATGTACCTGCCATCGCTAACAACAACAACCTTGCGCAGAACTGCGATCTCTACGCGGCCTTTGGTCAACCCAGCGCGCCGGGCGCAACCTATGATGCAAGTTATTGCCTCGGCGGTTCCAAGGGTGCCGGCTTCGGCTGGGACGATATGACTGTGTTCAAGTTCGGCACCCAATATGCAGTGAATGACAAGCTAAAGCTGCGCGCCGGTTACAGCTACGGCGAAAGTCCGATCGACGGCAGTCAAGTTGCATTCAACGCGCTGGCTCCCGCGACGCTCGAGAATCACTTCACCCTGGGCGCAAGCTATATGGTGAAGGACAACTTCGAGCTGACCTTCTGGGGCATGTACGCACCAGAAGAAACGATCAAGGGACCGGGTGAGTTCACCGGCACTCAAGCACCAGAGATCAAGATGCATCAGTACGAACTGGGCGTGAACTTCGCCTGGCTCTATTGACCAAGTAACAGGTTCAGAGAAGGAGCAACGAGCCGCCGCAAGGCGGCTTGTTGCATTTTAGCTACTGCACGCGATGGATTGCACAGCTAGGAACGCGCGTGCAGGCGATTCATCGCCCGCTGAAACTCTCCGGTCAACAGTTCCGGCAGGCAGCCTTCGGCCTGAGTGACCGCCTCGAGGATCGCATCGAAATCGGTGCGCGAGGGGCGGCTCAACACATAGCCGATGACCTGCTCCTTGCTACCGGGGTGTCCGATGCCAATACGCAGTCGCCAAAAATCCTGATTGCTTAGCGCGGCGAGAGTATCGCGCATGCCGTTATGTCCCGCATGGCCGCCGCCGAACTTGAGCTTGAGCTGCCCGGGCGGCAGGTCAAGCTCATCATAGGCGACCAGAATATTGGCCGCAGCGATATCGAAATAGCGCGCCACGGCGGCAATGCTACGGCCACTGTGGTTCATGAAGGTGGTGGGTTTCAGCAGGCGCAGATCATGGCCATGCACACTTAAGCGACTTAGTTCGCCGAAGAACTTCGACTCTGTTTGAAAACGCCCGCCGTGCTCGGCGGCAATGCGATCGACAAAGCAAAACCCGGCATTATGCCGCGTGTCCTCATAGTCGCGCCCGGGATTACCGAGCCCGACAATCAGTCCGATGCCCTGATCGCTGTTCATTGGTCACCGACGCTCAATCCGCATACGCCATGCCCCCCGCAACTGGCTGACCAGCTTTGGAAGTCCGGGGCGAATGGGTCACCATGCTAGCGGGTGCGGGCTTGAGCCGAAATCAAACTCAAGCCCGGCAACCACTTCAGTCAGCCTCATCCTCTGGGGCTTCTTCCTCGCCGGCGGCATCGTCAGCCGTGGTATGGGTCGTATGCACCACCACCACGGGTGCGTCGATATCGACACTGGAGTCCAGCTCAACGCCCTTGGGCAGCGAGATCTCCGAGACATGCAGCGTCTGGCCGATCTCCATATCGGCGATGTCGACGGCAATGAACTCGGGCAGATCCTGCGGCAGGCAGAGGATGTCGAGCTCGGTCAGATTGTGCGAGGCCTGACCGCCGAGCTTGATGCCTTTACAAATATTCTCGTTCTCGAAATGGATAGGCACTGTCATGCGCAGCTTTTCACCCTTGCTGACACGCTGGAAATCAACGTGCAGGATGAAAGGCTTGGCCGGATGACGTTGCAGGTCCTTCAGCACCACCTGCACCGTGTCACCAGCCAGGTTCAGATCGAGTAGCGTCGAATAGAAGGACTCCTGCGCGGTATATTTGACCAGCTCGCTATGCGGCAGCATAAACATCTGCGGGTCCTTGCCCCCACCGTAGAGAATGCCAGGTACCTGACCAGTACGACGCAAGCGGCGGCTCGCACCCTTCCTCACGTCAGTGCGCGCTTCCGCGACGATTTGCATTGTTTCGCTCATGGATAAACTCCGTAAAAAATACCGCGTCGAGCCCCGCCAACAGGTGGCATCCAGCGACTGACGCGACAGACTTCCGCCATTCGGTCCGCGACCAGACGAATGACGGAACCAAAAAGCCGCGCCCGCAACGCGGGCACGGCCCAAAAATTCTATAAAACCGGCATGAAAAAGCCCGGCGTCGAGTCGGCTTCCAGACTGCTTCCGGGCCGGCCCTGCGTCCGGCTGATCAGTCAACGAACAGCGAGCTCACCGACTCCTCGTTCGACACCCGGCGCATGGTCTCCGCCAGCAACTCACCAATACTCAACTGGCGAATCTTTTCGCACTCGCGCGCGCGGCTGCCGAGCGGAATGGTATTGGTTACCACCAGTTCATCGAGCCGCGAGGCGCTGATATTGTCCAGCGCCGGCCCCGACAGCACCGGATGGGTGCAGTAAGCGGACACCATGGCCGCGCCCTGATCCTTCAGCGCGGCGGCGGCCTGGCACAGGGTCCCGGCCGTATCGACCAGGTCATCGATCAGCACACAGGAGCGCCCGCGCACATCGCCGATAATGTTCATCACCCGGGCCTCGTTTGCGCGCGGGCGGCGCTTGTCGATGATGGCCAAGTCGGCATCATCAAGGCGCTTGGCCAGGGCGCGCGCGCGCACCACGCCACCGACGTCGGGCGAGACGACGATAATATTTGGGTACTTTTGCCGCCAGATGTCGCCTAACAGAATGGGCGAGGCATAGACGTTATCGACCGGAATATCAAAAAAGCCCTGAATCTGATCCGCGTGCAGATCGACCGTCAGCACCCGGTCGGCGCCGGCCGAGCCAATCATCTTGGCGGTCAGCCGCGCCGTGATGGGCACGCGCGCCGAGCGCGGGCGCCGATCCTGCCTGGCATAGCCGAAATAAGGAATCACCGCCGTCACCCGCTTGGCCGAGGCCCAGCGCAGGGCGTCGATCATCACCAGGAGCTCGAGCAGGTTGTCGTTGGTCGGCGCACAGGTCGGCTGCACGACAAAAACATCCCGGCCGCGGACATTTTCCTGGATCTCAGCCATCACCTCACCATCGCTGAACTGTCCCACCACGGCTTTACCCAGGGGGATGTTCAGATGGGCGGCGATCTCGCTCGACAGGGCCAGATTGGCATTGCCGGAGAAAACCATCATCTGGCTGGCAGGCACGGCCTTGTCTCGATTCTGTATTGGCACGGCGATAGTGCTTTTGACTGACGCTCAGAGACGCTGGCCGTTCTCGGGGAGACATCCTCGCGCTTCACGCTGATGGCTGGGCGATGACGGCTGGGCAAAGATGGTTGGCGTCCCGGATCTAACGTTCTAAGGAAAATGGCTGGGGCGCCAGGATTCGAACCTGGGAATGCTGGGATCAAAACCCAGTGCCTTACCACTTGGCGACGCCCCAATTGTTGTGCTGCCCGCATTAACCGGCAATTTAACCGGTCATTAAGGGCGAGCGATTGTAGCCCCTGGCGACAAATGCCGACCAAGCCGCCGGTGCTTGATCGCGAAGATGCTCAGCCTGCGTCCGGTCCTCGAAAGCGGCGAACAGGCAGCAGCCGGTCCCGGTTAAGCGCGCCCTCGCGCGGGCGTTGAGCCAATGATAGGCCTCGGCCACGGGCGCATAACGGCGTAAAACCACCGACAGGCAATCGTTTCTGTCATCGCCCTCAACGAAGCCGGCTATTGTGATCGGCGCAGAATCCCTTGTCAAATCAGGGTCACCGAAAACCGCCGCAGTCGACACCTGACAAGGCGGCACCAGCACTAGATACCAGGGCTCGGGCAACGCCACAGGCGCAAGCTGCTCGCCAACACCTTCGGCCCAGGCGGCATAACCGCGCACAAACACCGGCACATCGGCACCTAGCTCGAGCCCAAGTGCGGCCAGTCGGTCGTTGTCCAATCCCAAGGCCCACAGGCGGTTGAGCGCATGCAGCGTAGTGGCGGCATCCGAGCTGCCGCCGCCAAGCCCACCGCCCATGGGCAGTTGTTTATCGACGCGAATATCGACCCCTTGCTGATAGCCGGTCTGACGCTGCAGCAGGCGCGCGGCGCGCACGACCAGATCCTGCTCCGGTGCCACAGCGACGGCGCCCTGCAGGCGCTGCACCTGTGCGTCGGCGCGAACATCAAAAAACAGCCGATCGCAACGGTCGATGAATTGAAAGACACTCTGCAGCAGATGGTAACCGTCGGCGCGGCGGCCGAGCACACGCAAGGTCAGGTTGAGCTTGGCCGGCGCCAGCCAGGCGCCATCCGCCGCCGGCGCCGGCACCATATCCGCACTCAAGACCCGGTGCTCGGCGCCAGGGAGACGGGGTGACGCTCGATAACGCGCAGCAGGTAGTCGTGATCGGGAAATTGGTCGAGCGCCTGTTGCCACACAGCGCGCGCCTCATCGCGGCGACCAAGGGCCCACAGCACCTCACCAAGGTGGGCGGCAATCTCGCCATCGGTCAGTTGCTCAAGCGCCTTGCGCAAGTAGGCCTCGGCCTCCGCCGGCTTGCCCATGCGGTACAGCAGCCAGCCCATGCTGTCGAGAACGGCCGGCTGATCCGGCTCCAGCTCCAGCGCGCGCGAAATAAAGCCCTTGGCTTCGTCGAGGCGGTCGGTTTGGTCCGCCAGGGTGTAGCCGAGGGCGTTGAGCGCATCGGCATGGTCGGGGTCCATACTCAGCACCCGGCGCAGGTCGCGCTCGAGCACGTCGACCTGCTGGAGGGTGGCCGCCAATAGCGCGCGGGCGTAGAGCAGATCGGGATTATCCGGAAACTGCTCGAGCGCCTGGTCGTAAACCGCCATTGCGCCCGACCCGTCATTGATGTCCCGCAGTATCTCACCCTCAATCAGGTACAGCGCGGGCTGCTGATGCGGCGACTCGTCGCGCAATCGCTGCAGCCGCTCACGCGCGCGTGCAGGCTGGCCAAGACGCGCCTCGACGCTGGCGAGGCGGATTTGCGCATCCAGCGCTTTATCGCCACGCACCTTCTCGTACCAGACGCGGGCCTGTTCGAGCTGTCCGGCCGCCTCTTCGGTCTGCCCGAGCATGAAGGTCGCATCCTGCACGCGCTCACCGCTTTGGCGCAGCCGCAAAAGATAGTCGCGCGCAGCGTCGTAGTCTTTCAGCTGCAGCGAAAGCACGCCGGCGGCGAAGAGCACCCCCGGCATGTCCGGACGTGACGCGAGCAGAGTATCGAAGGCCGCGCGCGCATCCTCATAGCGTTTGGCCTCGATCAGCAACTGCGCGTAAAGCGTGCGCAGCTCAAGGTCGTCCGTGCCTTGGGAGAAATAACGCTCGAGCTCAACGATGGCCTCGTCGGTACGATCCTCGCTGACCAACAACTGCACCAGAAACTGGGGCGGACGATTCCAGGCCGGGCGCTGCGCGGCGGCGCGCTCGGCATAGTCACGCGCCAGTTCCGGCTGGCTCGCGCCCGCAGCCAAACCGGCGAGGGCCAGTAGCGCATCCGGGTCCTCACCGAATTCGCCAATCAGCGCGCGCATCAAATCCAGGCGCTGCAGCGGGTCGTCCAGCCGCGCCACCAGCCGCGCGCAGTGAAGATACCCCTGTCGCCGATCGGGTGAGAGTTCCATGACCGCGCGCAGATAGGGCATGGCCTGATCGACCTTACCCCCTTCAAGGATGATGTAGGCTGCGACCTGGCGCGCCTGCAGCGAATCCGGCACCAAGCTCGCCCAGAAAGCGGCGGCTTCCTCGGCCTTGGCTTGATCATTGCCGGCAATGGCCGCACGCGTGGCCAGCTCTGCCAACATCGGCTCGGACGTGCGTTGCGCGGCGGCAAAATAGTGCGGGAAGGCTTCCAGCGGAAGGTCGCGCTGCATCGCCACCTCGGCCACCAGCACATCGTAGAGCAGGTCGGCATCCAGCTCAGCCAGCGGCGCGTCTGGGGCACTTGGCTCCGGCTGTATGCGACTGGATGCCGCCAGGCTCTCAGGTGCCGCGGGGCTATCCGACCCAGCAGGGCTGTCCAACACTGCGGGGCTATCGGATGCTGCGAGCCTGCCCGATGCCGCCGGGTCACTCGAGGCCAACGGAATCGGAGTAGCCGATTGCGCGGGTGGCGCCGTTTGCGGCCTCGCGACGAGCGGGCCGCTCGCGCCAAGCAGCAAGATCAGCGACAGCCACATCGCAGCTGCGCCAGGGACCGGGGCCGGCAAGGAGCGAGCCGCCAAGGAGCCTCGCCGCCGGGCCAAGGGCTTCCGCCAACAGAAATTCGTCGCGTCTGACATGATAATATTCAAGCTCTAACAAAAATTCGTCGCGCCGGTCGAAGTCATCGTCTCCGGCCCGCGCAGTATACGCGACCGGGGAGGAAATGCGCTGCGGCGCAGCGCCCTGACCAAACAGTCAATCGCCTTGCCCCAAATGTCTTAAAATCTGTTACCTTTACCGGTCAATTTAAACCGGCCCATCGGGAAATTGCGCATGAGTCTGCTCACCCTTGGCCTGAATCACAAAACGGCCCCCGTCGATATCCGCGAGCGTCTGACCTTCGGTCCGGACGTGATCGTCGGCGCCCTGCGCAGTCTGACAGACCACTCGATGGTAAGCGAGGGCGTGATTCTTTCGACCTGCAATCGCACGGAAGTTTACTGCGCGCTTGAGCCCCAGGTGAGCGAGGCACAGATTCGCGACTGGCTCGGGCGCTTCCACGGCGTCGATCCTCAGCTGATTGCACCCCACCTCTATGCCCATAAGGATCGCGATGCGATTCAGCACCTGCTCAAGGTCGCCAGCGGGCTGGACTCTATGGTGCTGGGCGAGCCGCAAATTCTCGGCCAGGTCAAACAGGCATTCCAGACCGCGTGCGACAGCGGCACCGCGGGGCGAATGCTTGGGCGGCTGTTTCAGCATTGTTTCTCGGTCGCCAAGCAGGTGCGTACCGACACCGCGATCGGCAGCAGCCCGGTGTCGGTCGCCTTTGCCGCCGTCAGCCTGGCGCGGCAGATTTTCAGCGACCTCAGCTCCCAGACCGCGCTACTGATCGGCGCCGGCGAAACCATCGAGCTGGCCGCGCGCCATTTGCACCAGCACGGCATCGGGCGCATCGTCGTCGCTAACCGCACGGTCGAGCGCGCTCATCTGGTCGCATCGCAATTCGACGGCTACGCCATCGCGCTCACCGAACTGGTCAACCATCTGCCCGAGGCCGACATCGTCGTCTCCTCCACTGCCAGCCCGCTGCCGGTGCTCGGCAAGGGCGCGGTGGAGCGCGCGCTCAAGATTCGCAAGCACAGGCCCATCTTCATGGTCGATATCGCCGTGCCGCGCGACATTGAGCCAGAAGTCGGCGACCTGAGCGATGTCTATCTCTACACTGTCGACGATCTCCAGGGTGTGGTCGAAGAAGGCCTGCGCTCGCGCCATCAGGCAGCCGCCCAGGCGATGGAAATCATCGACCTGCACACCGATGAATTCATGGCCTGGCTGCGCTCGCTCGACGCCGTCACGCTCATCCAGGACTACCGCCGCCGCGCCGAAAGCATTCGCGACGAGATGGTTGGCCGCGCCCAAAAGCAACTCGCCGCCGGCAAACCGGCCGAGGACGTTGTCTGCCAGCTGGCCCACACGCTGACCAATAAAATCCTCCACACGCCGAGCGTGCGCCTGCGCCGCGCTGGTCGCGAGGGACAATCCGAATTACTCGAAGCCGCGAACCAACTGTTCGCGCTCGGCCAGACTGTCGGAGATCCGAGTGGCGGATCTCAGGCCATCGGCGATGCCGGCAGCGAGGCGGCCAACTGCCCAGCCGAGGCCGTCAAGCGCGCTGCCGCTGGCGGTGCAGGTTGAGCGCACCTCAAACCTGGTTGGAATGACGGCCACGCAGTATGAATGACTCCCTGCGCGGCAAGCTTGAGCGCCTCGCCGAACGCTTCAGCGAAATCACCGCCCTGCTCGCCGAGCCCGCGACCCAAGACGATCAGAACCAATTCCGCGACCTCGGGCGCGAATACGCCCAGCTTGAGCCGCTGATTGACTGCTACAACAGCTATTGCGCCTGCGAGGACAGCATCGCCACCGCGCAGACCATGTTGGCCGACGCGGAAATGGCCGAACTGGCGCGCGAGGAGATCGCCACCGCCCAGGACGCGCGCGAGGCCCTTGAGCCCGAACTGCGCAGGCTGCTGCTCCCGCCCGACCCGAACGACCAGCGCAATGTCTACCTTGAGGTGCGCGCCGGCACAGGCGGCGCCGAGGCCGCGCTCTTCGCCGCTGACCTCACCCGCATGTACCTGCGCTACGGCGAACAGCACGGCTGGCGCAGCGAGACCATCAGCGCAAGCGAGGGCGAGCTCGGCGGCTACAAGGAAATTGTCCTGCGCATCAGCGGCCGCCAAGTCTATGCGCGGTTCAAATTCGAGGCTGGCACGCATCGCGTGCAGCGGGTACCCGAGACCGAATCCCAGGGCCGGGTGCATACCTCAGCCTGCACCGTCGCCATCCTGCCCGAGCCCGAGACGGTCGAGGAAACCGCCATCTCAAGCGGCGACCTGCGCGTCGACACCTACCGCGCCTCCGGCGCCGGCGGCCAGCATGTCAACAAAACCGACTCCGCCGTGCGCATCACCCACCTGCCCAGCGGCATCGTAGTCGAGTGCCAGGACGAGCGCTCCCAGCACAAAAACCGCGCGCGCGCCATGTCGTTGCTACAAGCGCGCCTGCTCGATGCCGCGCAAAGCGCCGTGACGGCGGAGCGCAGCGAATCGCGTCGCCTGCAGGTCGGCAGCGGCGACCGCTCCGAGCGCATCCGCACTTACAACTTCCCGCAAAATCGGCTGACGGATCATCGCATCAACTTAACCTTGTACAAGCTCGACGAGATCATGCTCGGCGCGCTCGATCAGGTCATCGAGCCGCTGCGCGAGGAGGACCAGGCCGACCGTCTCGCGGCCCTGATGGATGGCTGAGCCAGCACAGTCGCCACACCACGCCCCTGACAACAACCAGCGGGCGCGTGCCAGCAACAGCCCCCCCGCCCCCACAAGCAATCGCATCGACGCCCTCCTTGCCTGGGCGAGAGAGTCGCTGAACCGCCTGGAGGCCGAACTGCTCCTTGGTGCCGCCGCCGGGCTCGAGCGAACGACCATCATCGCCTGGCCCGAACGCGCCTTGAGCAGCAGCGAACGCCGCCGCTTCGAGCAGCTAGTCACTCGACGCCACGCCGGCGAGCCGATCGCCTACATCCTCGGCCAGCGCGAATTTCGCGGCTTGCCGCTGCGCGTTACTCCCGCAACTCTCATCCCGCGCCCGGAAACCGAGCTGCTGGTCGACTGGGCGCTGGCGCAATTCCCGCCCAGCGCATCCATCCGCTGCGCCGATCTCGGCACCGGCAGCGGTGCCATCGCGCTGACCGTGGCGCTGGAGCGACCAGGCTGGCCAGTGATGGCAGTGGAGCACTCCAGCGCCGCACTCGCCGTCGCACAGACCAACCGCAAGGCCCTGAGCGCGACCAATGTCCAGCTCATCCAGAGCAACTGGCTCGCCGCTATCGCGCCAGCCACCCTGAACCTGGTTCTGGCCAACCCGCCCTATGTTGCCGCGCAAGATCCGCATCTCAGCCGCGGTGATCCCCGCTTCGAGCCACTCGAGGCCTTGGCCGCCGGCGCCGACGGACTCGCGGCCATTCGCGACATCGCCGCCGAGTTGCCGCACTGCCTGGTCCCTGGCGGCAAGGTCGCGATTGAGCACGGTTGGAATCAAGGCCCCGCAGTGCGCGACCTGCTCCACCAAGCCGGTCTGAGTGACGTCCATACCCATCATGATCTGGCCAGGCTTGAGCGCTTCACTAGCGCCCAGCGCGAGCGCTAAAGATCAAAGTCTCTGGCATCAGCCGCGCTTTTTCGCGACAATCGCATGAGAATTCACGGCGCTCGCTTCCTCGCAGCGGCGCCACGACCAAGGCGGTTGCGCAATGTCACGTCAGAAAACCTATCTCGGACTCGAACAGGACAGCTACGGCGGCATGACGCCGACCGGCACCATTGTGCGCGATGCCCAGGTATTCGGCCTGATCCCGGAGAGCGAGAACTGTGCCGGCTGGTCGGTCGATCGCATCCAGACGCTGTATGATCAGGTCAGCGACGCATGGCAGCCTTATGGCCATCTCGCCTCGCGCCTGCCCGAGGAACTGCGCGAACGCCATCAGCGCATTTTCGCCGCTGCCATTGCCCATGCCCGCACCCTCGGCTGGAAGCCCGAGCTTTACACCGACGATGAATGACGCAGTCAATCTCTTGATCAAGTAATACATCGCTTATCCCTTACGCCCAACTCTGACGCTCCTATGGACATCCCAGAAGCCGATCGCATCAAACATCGCCAGATCAATTTCCGCGACCTGCATCCGGAGCGCAATGACGCCCAGTCCGCGGCAAGGTTTCTCGGCACTCTCCATGGCGTGATGCGCGCTGAACCGGTCTCGCCGATTCTGCTTGATCTGAGCTACGACATCCGCATGACCTGCCTCGAGGAGATCGAATCCGCGCTCAACGAGCTTGGCCTGCATCTCGACAACGGGCTGCTTTATCGCATGAAACGCGCGCTCCATTACTACACCGAAGAGACCCTGCGCGAGAACTACGGCATCCAGCACGCCGGCGGCCAATGCACCAAACTGGTGTTTGCCAAGCGCTTCGAGAGCATCGAGCACGGCTGCCGCGATCAGCGCCCAGAGCACTGGCGCCGTTATCTGTAACGCCGCCAACCGGCGCCATTCATCAGACCACACGCACACCCAATGCCAACCGCCGACGCTCAGGCCTGTCCGGCGGACGATGCGTTTCTGCTGCGCTATCAGCGCCAGATCCTGCTGCCCGAGTTTGGTATCGAGGGTCAGCAGCGCCTGGCCCGCGCCCGGGTGCTGGTGCTCGGGCTCGGTGGCCTGGGCTCGCCAGTGGCGCTCTATCTGGCCGCGGCCGGCGTCGGCACCCTGCTGCTAGCCGATCACGATCAGGTCGACGCAAGCAATCTGCAGCGGCAGATCTTGCATACCGAGGATGGGATTGGCAGCCTTAAGACCGACTCCGCCGTCACCCGACTGCGAGCGCTAAACCCAGCCACCCACCTGATACCGCTGCCCGAGCACCTTGATGAGACACGTCTGCGCGCACTCGCCGACGAAGTGGATTTGATCGTCGACGCCAGTGACAACTTCGCCACACGCTTTGCGGCCAATCGTGCCAGTGTCGCAGCCGACGTGCCCTTGGTCTCGGGCGCCGCCATTCGCGCCGAGGGCCAAGTCAGCAGCTTCAGCGGTCGCCTCGGCGGCCCCTGCTACCGCTGTCTTTACTCCGACGGGGACTCCGAAGTCGCTGACGGCTGCGCCGCCAATGGCGTCATCGCCCCAGTGGTCGGCATCATCGGCAGTCTGCAAGCCTGCGAGGCGATGAAAATCCTCAGCGGTTTCGGTACGCCGCTGTTCGGCCGCTTGCTGCTGCTTGATGCCCGCTCCATGCACTGGCGCGAGATCAAACTCAATGCCGATCCCCGCTGCCCCGTCTGCGCCACCCCGCCCCCGTCTGCCGGAGACCCACGCGCATGAAGTCTTTCACTGTCTCCCCGCGCGAGATCAAACAAGCCAATGTGCCGCACGAGATTTTCTTAACCAACCTGATTGGCAACCATATCCTGATGGCCATCGCCGCCGGCGGCATCGCCGGCAGTTTTCCCTGGGTCATGGCCATGATCCCAGCCATTTCCTTCGCGCTGCTCGGCTATACCCTGTGGCGCGCGCGCCTGTCACACCGGCGCGACCCTTGGTATGTCATGTGCCACTGGCAGATCTGTGCGCGACGCAGTCGGCTGTTCATCATCATGCTGAGTCTGCTGCTGCTGGTTTGCACGCTCGGCTGGGCCGCGCATGTCTATGGCGGCATGATGAAAGAGGCCGTGATCGCCTTGATTGTCGGTACCGGAATTTTGCCGGTGATGGTCACTGTGCTGGTGCTGATCATCGTCGAGTCCGACGCCCTCTATCACGCCAATCAGGCCAAACTGCCCGCCTGGGTGGTGGAGCGCTTCCCGCCACCGCAGGAATACCTCGCTGACAGCCAGAGTCAGGCTCACGCCGCGAAGTGAATCCCTGTGGTTGCGGGCCAAGGCCGCGGCACCCGCAGTCAGCCCGGAAAACCCATTCACGGGCTCTCCTGCCCCCGACCCGACCGTTCCAAGCTCATGGCGTATTGGCCATGATGACCATGCGCACCAGCTCGGCGAGCGAGTCGGCGTGCATTTTGTCCATCACCCGGGAGCGATGCACCTCGACCGTCTTGGCGCTGACGCTAAGCGCAGTGGCGATTTCCCGGTTCGACTGCCCGTCCGTCACCAGATCCATCACCTCACGCTCGCGCGGGGTGAGCTCCTTCATCCGCGCCAGAATATTTGCCTGCTCCGCGCGTAGCAACCGCGCGCGGTCATCGTTCTCGAGCGCCTTGCGAATGCTGCCAAGCAGCGCCTCGTCATCAAAGGGCTTTTCGATAAAGTCCAGCGCGCCGGCTTTCATTGCCCGCACCGCCATGGCCACATCGCCATGCCCCGTGATAACGATCACCGGCAGGCAGATGGAACGGCGACCCAGATAGCTTTGCAGCTCAAGCCCGCTCATGCCCGGCATGCGCACATCCAGCAACAGACAACCGCTCCAGTCTGGTTTACAGGCCTTCAAGAAGGCATCCGCCGAGTCGAACGTCTGCACCTGCATGCCGACGGACTCGATCAGCCACTGCAGCGACTCCCGCATCGCCTGATCGTCATCAACGACATACACCCAATGATCATCACTCATAAACTGGAGCTCCCTCGCATCTGCCGGTCTTGACCACCAAGCTGTCGAACCATGCGATCATGCTCGCGGCTCGCACCGCATTTAGACCGTCACCGAAAGAAATTGGATTATGACCTGCTGGAAACATATCATGGTACAAAGATGAGGATCGGCTCGGCGGTTGCGGGGCGACTTGCCAACTGCCACCTTATCGCCAGCGCGCCCATGTTCGGCCCGGAGGCCAATTCCTTCGTCGGCCCGGCGGTTCGGTTATCAGGAACAGACAAACCATGCACATTTTCGATGCAGAGCCTTCGGTCGTGCGCGACCTGAAGGACGAAAGTACGCCCATCATGGAAAAATCCTTCGAGCATTTTTCAATTTTCGCGCTGCGCCACCCGACGCTGGGCAAACTCGTGATTGTCGAGGACAAGCACGGCGGCGGCGCTGTGGTCGAGACCGAGCACTAAGTCACGCGCCGCCAGCGCGTGCTTGATGACCTACCCCATGGATCGCACTACCCAAATCACCGATGAGCAATGGCTTGCGGAGCAGGCCGAGCAGTCCCTGCACCGGCTGCGGCCGCGACTGGAGCAGCGCTTTCAGTCCGAGGTCGACGCTGGGGAATGGCAGGGCTACCTCGAGCGTCTCGAGCGCCATTTTCCGCGCCTGTTCCGGCATCTGTTCCGGCTCTACGGCGGCTATTACGATTTTTTCTACTACCTCGAGAGCATTCTGTCTTCTGCCACCCAGATGTGGATCGACCGCCCGGCCGAGCTCAAGGCGCTCGATGCCATGCGCCGCGCCGACCCGCACTGGTACCAGTCCAACCGCATGGTCGGCGCCATGTGCTATGTGGATTTGTTTGCCGGCGATCTGGCCGCGCTGCGCGAACGCATTCCCTACCTTACCGAGCTTGGCATCACCTACCTGCATCTGATGCCCGTCTTTCGAGCGCCCGAGGGCGACAACGACGGCGGTTACGCAGTCAGCAGCTACCGGGAGGTCGATCCCGCCCTCGGCACCATGGACGAGATGGCCGAGCTCGCCACCGAGCTGCGCCACCACGGCATCTCGCTGACGCTGGATTTCGTCTTCAACCACACCAGCGACGATCATGAGTGGGCCTTGAACGCACTGAACGGCGACCGCCGCTACCAGGCCTACTATCGCATGTTCCCCGACCGCACCCTGCCGGACCTCTACGAGGCGCACATGCCCGAGGTGTTCGGCGAGGATCATCCGGGCGCCTTCACCTACCGCACCCGCCTGAAAAAATGGATCTGGACGACCTTCCACACCTACCAGTGGGATCTGAACTACGAGAACCCTGAAGTCTTCAACCGCATGCTTGAGGAGATGCTGTTCCTCGCCAACCGCGGGGTGGAGATTCTGCGCCTCGACGCCGTTGCCTTCATCTGGAAGCGGCTCGGCACCAACTCCCAAAACCTGCCTGAGGCGCACTGGATCATTCAGGCCTTTAACGCCCTGGTCAGCATTGCCGCGCCGGCCATGGTGTTTAAGTCCGAGGCCATCGTCCACCCCGACGAGGTGCGCACCTACGTCAGCAAGGACGAGTGCCCGCTGTCCTACAACCCGCAGCTGATGGCGCTGCTGTGGGACGCCCTGGCGACCCGCGACGTGCGCGTGCTGCAGCTTGCCATGGGCCATCGCTTCAGCATTCCGCCGGGCTGCGCCTGGGTCAACTATGTGCGCTGTCATGACGACATCGGCTGGGCCTTCGCCGATGACGACGTGGCCGCCTGCGACTTCAACCCCGGCCCGCATCGGCGCTTCCTGACCGACTTTTACACCGGGCGCTTTGCCGGCAGCTTCGCACGCGGCGCCCCCTTTCAGGAAGACCCGGTCACCGGCGACGCCCGCGTCTCCGGCACCTGCGCCTCCCTTGCTGGCGTCGAGCATGCACTCGCGATCGGCGATGACGAGGAACTCGAACTGGCCATCCGCCGCATCCTGCTGATCCACGGCATCATCATCACCATCGGTGGCATTCCGTTGATCTACCTCGGTGACGAGATCGCCACCCTGAACGACCAGCACTACGACCAGGACCCGGAAAAGGTCGGCGACTCACGCTGGCTGCATCGCGGCGCCTTCGACTGGGAGCGTGCCGAGCAGCGCCGCGATCTCAGCACCGTACCCGGACGCATCCACCAGGGGCTGCTGCGCCTGCTGCAACTGCGCAACCAAAACCAGGCCTTTGCCCGCCCGGATACCGAAATGCTGGACACCGGCAACCGCCATGTCTTTGGCTTTACCCGCAGCAACGAACAATCGGTGGTCTTCGTGCTGGCCAACTTCTCCGAGCACGAGCAATCACTTGAGGCCCGCCGCCTGCGCCAGATGGGGATGCGCAAGACCATGGTCGATCTCTACTCCGGCCGCACCCTGATCGCCACCCAGGAACTCGCCCTGGAGCCCTACCAAATTCTGGTGTTGGCCCGGCATGCCTGATGCCTGATCCCGGCTCTCCAGCATTGCTCGGCGCTCGCGCCTAGCGCAATTTCGCAAATCTTACCGAGGACATCCAATGAGCGACCTGATCGTGATTTCTTTTAAGGAGCCGGCGCTGGCATTCGAAATGCGAGCGGCGTTGGCGAAAATGCAGAAGGAATACCTGATCGACATGGAAGATGTCGTGGTAGTCACCAAGGACGACCACGGCAAGGTCAAGCTGCATCAAGCGGTCAGCCTGACCGCAATGGGAGCGATGGGCGGCGGGTTCTGGGGCATGCTGATCGGCATGCTGTTTCTCAATCCGCTGCTGGGCGCGGCAGTGGGAGCCGGCGCGGGGGCGCTGTCCGGCAAGCTGACAGACATCGGCGTGGATGATAATTTCATGAAGGATCTGGCGACCCACTTCCAGCCCGGTTGCGCGGCTATTTTCGTGCTGGTACGCAAGGCCACGACCGACAAGGTGCTGGAAGGCTTGCAGCCTTTTCACGGCAAAGGCAAGGTGTTACGGACCTCGCTGACCAAGGACGAGGAGACGGAACTGCGTAAGGTGATTGAACGCACCGATTAACGGCGATCAGCGCTTGCAATCGGATGGCGGACGGCGGCTGGTGCTGGCATCATTCGAACAGATCGCCAAAGGCCCTGTGAAAGCGCTTGTAGGCATCCCAGCCGTCCTTTTCCATCACCTGATCGATCACCCAGCGGTTCTCTTCGTGCTGACCCATCAGGCTTTGAATCTCAAAGCCGAGATGCCGCAAGAAGGCGTAGCTCGGGCCTTCGTCGTTGAGCTCAAACTCGGCATACTCGCCCGAGCGGGTGTTGAGCCGCTCGACAAAGGGCTGGCCGTAGTTGCCAGGGCCGAGCAGGTCGGCGCTATTGTCCTGCAAGTGCTCAATGCACTTTTTGGCAAAGCTGGTGATCAGCGCCCGGCGCTCATCATCGCCAAAGCGGCCGAATGACAGCCGGTCGGCGATCTGGATCAGAAACACCAGATACTCCTGAATGACCTGCAGGCGCTGTTCGTCATCGCGATAGACAAAGCGCTCGCAGTGCAGGTTAATCGCCTTGTCGACCGCGATGCGCCAGGCGATAAAGGCAAGCGCCGAGCCGATTTCGGCCAGCGAGCGCTCGTTTTCGTCATTCCACCAGTGACTTTTAATGCGTAATGCCACGCCAGACTCCGTTTGTGCAGCGACCCACGCGTCGCTTGCGCGGGTCGGGATGCTTGGCTGTGATGTCTTTTCTCTGGTATCCCTATATTTGGCTGAGGTGGCGTTGGACAAGGCTTGGGGTTGCAACGCGGCGAGCCCGCACCCCATCGCGATCCCTGTGGTCAGTGCTGCCGTCTTCCCTCCAGCGGTTGTCAGGGCTGCTCGGGCGGGCTAGCCTGAACCAGTATGCTTTGGAACCGGATGCAGGCTCCTCATTGTTCAGCCTCCCGATTGTTTTTGAGTAGCAACCACCCAGAGTCTGCCACCCGGAGTCTGCCACCACGAGTCAGCTACCATGAGCCAGAAGAACCAAGTTTCCGCCGGGCAGCCGTCCGGCTCGTCGCCCCAGTCCCCCGTCATCAAAGGCCTGACGGCTGAGCACGGCCTGCCTCCATTGCAGAGCATCCGCGAGGTCAAACCGGGCAGCTTTATCTTTGCGCGCCCACGCGCGCTGCCGCCGGCCTTTTGCGAGGAGATGATCGCGCGCTTCGAGGCCAACCCCGCGCAGCAATATGAGGGCCGCATCGGACAGATTCAGGAGCGCGATCGCGCGATCAAGCAGACCATGGATCTGGTGGTCAGCAACAAGGAGGACTGGAAGGACGCTGATGAGATGTTCTTTCGCTGCCTGGCGGCGGCGCTGCGCGAGTTTCGCGAGACCTTTCCGTACTTCAAAGGCCCGTTTAAGGACATGGGCTACCAGATCCAGCGCTACCAGCCGGGGGAGTTCTACCACTGGCATATCGACGGCGGCAGTCATGAGTTCAGCCAGCGCCAGCTGGTGGCGCTCTGGTACCTGAACGACGTTCCCGGCCCCGGCGGAGAGACGCAGTTTCTGTATCAGGACATCAGCGTGCGTCCGGAGCAAGGCAAGCTGGTGCTCTTCCCGCCCTTCTGGACGCACGAGCACCGTGCGGCGCGGATCGACTCTGGCGTCAAGTACATCGCCACCACCTGGGTGGTATTCGCGTGAGCGCGGTGGCGGAAGACCGCCCCCGCCTGCTCGCCATCATCGAACTGGGCGGCTATCCAAACTTCATCGCGCTCTATCGGCGCCTGGGGTTCGATGCCGAAATCGTCAACTCCCAGCGCAAGGCCCAGGCGGCGCTCAAACGCCAGTTGCCGAATGTAATTATTGCCGAGTACAACTTCCAGTCGGACTTTCGCGACCGCAGCAGTAACCTCGAAACCCTGATGGCGCGATTGCAGCGCCACCCTCAGGTGAAGGTGATCTGCATCTATCAGGCCGAGCATCAGCCCAAGCTGGAGCAACTCATGCAGCGGTTTCCGATCTTTGCCGCCTTGCCGCTGCCAGTGACCGAGGCCCAGCTTGAGCAGAGCCTGCAGAACGTTTTGGCCCAAGCGCCAGTCGTTTAACGCTGACGCCAGATCAAGGTGCGATTGTTGACCGGCATCGGGCAGTCTTCCTCCAGATCAAACCCAGCCGCGGAAGCGAAACGCTCGAGATCGCGAATATCCCGCACCCCGCTGGCCGGGTCGCGACTCCGCAGCTGCTGATCAAAAAAGGCATTGCTCGGGCTGTTATGACGCCCATCGCGGGAAAATGGCCCATAGAGCGCGAAACAGGCACCGGACTGCAACAAGCGACCGACGCCAAGAAACATCGCTTCAACGGCCTGCAACGACATAATGTGCGCCGTATTCGCACTGAAAGCGGCATCAAAAGGACCAGCCGGCCAGTCCGGCTCCCTGACAACATCCAGCTCCAGCGGAGGCGGCAGATTCGCCAGGGCAGCGTCGGCGATCCATTGGCGGATGCCGGGCAGATTCTCAGCACGATCCGAGCACTGCCAGTGCAAATGCGGCATCTGCTCGGCAAAAAAGACCGCATGCTGACCGGTGCCGCCGCCGATCTCGAGCACCCGACTCGCCGCCGCGAATCTCGGCTTGAGAACGGCCAGAATCGGCGCCTTATTCTCCTCGCTTGCTGCCGCGAAAGGCTTGTGGTCGCGCATCCTTCCCTCCTATCGACTCGCCATCGCCGGCTTTCTGATCGTGACTGTCTCTGCTCGCATAAGGTTTGGCCCAACAGCGCCGAAGACAAGCGAACCCAGCGGCGAGAAAAAAGCCCAACATGCCCTGCAGTTCCCCGTGACACCGCGCAAAAGCAGACAGCCCTGACGCACGACTTACCAGACCAAGGCGCTGGACCAGGAATTTCGAGAAGATTTCGCGCCGAGTGGGGTGAAAACCGAACATTGGCGCCCGTGTGACGGAGCCTGCCGGAGAAAAAATCGCTGCCGCAGGACCTCTTGGCCATAGGGGGCCGCCGCCTGCGCTGTGAGCAAGCGGTAGACTCCTGGCGATATTGAGCTCAGAGCAAGCGTAATCGAAACGGTCGTTGCAGGCGCTGCTCCACCTCTTGGGGATCGAGCCAAGGGCCGGTGAGGGTATTGCGGATGAAGCCGATGGTGGCCTGCACCCCAAGCTCCACGAATAGCGCCGCGAGCGCCTTGGAGAAGCGTGCCAGGGTGTTGATCAGATGCGCCAGACGCATCAGCAAATGATAGCCCTTCATCGCGTTCCACTGCTTGGCGAAGGCATGTTCGTAGCCGTAGCCCTGGTGCTTTTCGACCAAAAACGCCCCTTCGATGCCCCAGCGGTAGCGCGCCCCGAGGTTGCAGCGGGTATGCACATTGAGCCGGCTGAGGGGGCGCGAGGAGAGCCAGACATGGCAGGCGTGCTTGGTGATGATCTCCGCAGTCTTGGGGTCCACCACCTGCCAGTGTTCGTGGCAACTCACCACATGGACCTCAAGGAACTTCTTGCCATTGGGTCCATACTCGTAGCGAATCGCGTTGACCCACTGAAATTGCTGCTGGCGCTCGCCCCATGTCTGTTCGCAGCGATGCTCCGGGTGCTCGTGGGCCAAGCTGCGATACTCTTCCCAGACAGTTGGCAGCGAGCCATCCTTAAGCACGATCATAAAATCCCAGTGGTAGGAACGACAGCGTTCCATGATCGGGCCGTTGGCATAGAGCCCATCGAGCAGCAGCATCACCGGCAGACGGGGAAAGGCGTTTTTGATGCGCTCGGCCAGACGGTGAAAGGCCTTGGTCTCGCAGTCCTGCTTGCGCTGCTCGCCCTGCTCTGGGGCAAACTCAAGGAACTCGCTCATCAACGGAATCACCATCCCGTTACGGAAGCACAGGCTCGCCTCCAGCACATAGACGTAGTACTGATAGTCCTGCTCCTCGTCGCTGTCGGGGTCCACCTTGGGACCGACACGGCGTTGGGATAAATGCTCATCCCACAGCGTGGGAAAAGCGAGTTTCTGCGAGCCATCGATCCCGATGGGGTAACAATTATTGATCAGGTAGCGCGAGAAGGTCTTGTTGCGGATCAGGCGCTGGATGAGCTCAAGATGCGCGTGGGCGATGGCGTTGACATCGATGCGCGCGAGCAGGCGAAACAGCGTATCGGCGTGAGGAAGGGCGTCGAGTTGCGGGAAGAGCAACCGCAGGTTGGCCTCGAACATCGGCCGGGTAAGCTCCCCATTGCTCGCGCGTCGTGAGCCATACTGAAACACAAACACCAGGATCCCATAGAGCATCAGGACGGTGAGTTTGTGTTTGACCTTCTTGGGGTGACGTGGATCGGGGATCTTGCCGAAGCGTTTGAGCAGGATCGGCAGCATCTGGCGCATGATCAAGATCAGTGTCGTCACCGCCTCGGTGCGCGCCGCGCGTTCCTCGGTGTTGTCGCGGAAAGGGCAGGTGCGATTGGACGGGGTAGCGCTCGGCGGCGGACTCAGTCCCGCTTCACGCTGCTGTTGGCGCAAGCGCTTGTGTTGGTCTTTTTTTTTCTCGCGTGCGCTTTGATTTCCTCGCGTCCCGGACGCCGGCTGGGTTTGCTCATGGCGCGCTTTGACCTCGCAGTTGATGGGAGCACAACAGGGTTCGAAACTCCGCCTGCAAGGGCTTGGCAAACATCAGCTTGGGGCGGGTGTGGTAGGTTTTCCCCGGCCGCACCAGGCCTCTGCCGCTGGTGCGTCCCAGCAGCGTCCAGCCGGCGGCGCGGTAACAGCTGCCGCGAAATCGCTCGGGGTCGACGAAGGTCTCCAGCAGCAGCGGGCGGTAGCCCCAACAGGCGTGCCAGTCCTCACCGATCTGCCGAGCCAGTTGCCCAAGCACATGACTGGCAAGATGGGGCACCTCAACGCCTGGGAAAATGAGAAAACGGCTGTTGTTGACCACCCAGGGCAGATTCGCCAGGCGCTGGCGTTCGTTCCAGCCAATCCACTGGTCGCGCGCCCTCAGGGCTTTGGCGGCACCGCTCAGAAGCACGCAGCCCAGCCAATGCTCGCTGGATTCGATCAAGTAGCGTGCCCAATAGCCGAAGGGTTTTTTATAGCCCAGAGGATGACACTGCGCGAGGGCGTCATTGAAGCGGTGCTCATCGGCTCGGTCACTGACCAGGCGCAGGTGCACCGGTGCAAGCGCCGACAGGGAACTCACCACGGATCGGCGCTGCCGGGGAGCGCGAGCGACCGGTGCGGCCCGCGCGTGCGGGCCGGGATGACTGAAGCGTTCATCCAGAGCCGGGCGGCGCAACTGCCCGGCCGCTTCCAGACGCGCGAGCAGCTTGGAGCAGGTCTGAAACTTTGGCCGGCCCGCGGGCGTGAGCCAATCGAGGTGTTCGCACAGGGTGGCAGTGAGCTCCGTGCGCGATAATCCGGGGAAACGTTCGGCGAAGGTGCGAATGTAGGCCAGATCCTCGGGCGTGATGTCCCGACCTCCTTGCCGCCAAGTTGTTCGAGCTTCATCGTGCATGCGCTGACAATCTCTTCGCGGGAGTGACTCAGGATCGATTCTGGCATCACGCGCGGGCTTTGTCTAGCCGCTTTTGCGAAAACATTTTTTCCGCCCGCCCCTCAGGCCTTGCCACCTGTGGGGGCGAGTGGTTATGCGTCAGGGCTGAAAAGCAGATCACCCGATTGCGAGATCGGCCCGCATCCCGTATGCTAGCGGGCTCTGAGCTTGGTCAAGAGCCGCAGCGCTCCCCGCCAGACCCAGCCCAAACAACCCCCGGAGAGGTGTCCGAGTGGCTTAAGGAGCACGCCTGGAAAGTGTGTATGGGTTAACAGCCCATCGAGGGTTCGAATCCCTCTCTCTCCGCCATTTATAGATTTCAAGTAACTGTTTTTAAACGGCTAATTTTTGAAAATCAAGAGTTAAGCTACACTCTTAGCTACATTTTTGACGGCGACAGTGAAGCACCCCATAGCGGACACTGAAGCTTTATTGGTTAGATTGACTTCCAGCCCCTGCGAGAATCCTCGCCGGGGCTTTTTTGTTCCCCTTGAACGCGCCAAGCATCACTTGAAAAACCGCACCTCGCAAGTTGCCGGCTATATCTTGTTTTCCCGCGAATGGTCACATCTGATTCTGTTTCCTATGGCTCCTTGTCCTTGGTGCTCTTTGGTCTTGGCGGCAAGGGATAAGGCACGCGGTACTCGACATCGCCTTCGATGATGCGGAATCTCTGGGGGACAGCGACCATGCGGAAGGCATTTCTCGGGCCACGCGTGGCCGGCCCTTCCGGTCTGGGAAGAACGGAATACCCAGTTGCCTCAGATGTTCGCATTGCTTGTCGGTGCGAACGTAGCCTGTGAGGTCGGCAATGTCCTCGTCACTCGGGAAGAAGGGTTCATCGATCATGGCTGCTTCCTCAGACGACGCGGGCAGGGCTTGATGATGATCTGCCGGCCAATCGAACTTTGTGGTCTAGGCTCAGCACCTAGATTGTCAGCTGGCTGAGCGGACTCGGCGTCAAATGATGTATCGCTGGCGGCGATGAACTCACCACGCAGCTCTCCCCGGTATATGTCCAGTCGCGCGGCAGTCGATGGCGATCTTGGCCTGGTTGCGATCAACAGCGACGCAGCTAATTTGCACCCGGTGGTCGTCGCTGGTTGCTGGTCGAAATTGGGGTTGCTCAGCCTTCTGGTAATCCGCCTTGAGCTCGGCCGTAAGTGCTTCGAGGACTTCTCGAGCGAGGAACAAAGGATGGCTCCTCTTTGGCAAATAATCACACGGGACGGGACATCTAAGGTGTAATCCATGTTGCCGGCATCAGCATGCTTTGGCTGGCATCCAAGCGCTCGATTCGCGCATCGGTGCGCAGCGCGGACCAGCTGACTCTACCCTCCATCAATCCCTCTCGAACGGCGGGAAAGCGCCTTCCGCAGATGCTGAGCAGATTCAGATCGCAGACGATAGTCGACTAAGCATGGTATTGCCGACTATTATGTGGTCAGGAGGGGTGCTCGATGATTTACGAAAACTACCAACGCAATCATGTGATCCTGCCCGGACGCGAGCATGCATTGGCGTCGTTTCTGCAGCAAGATTACAAGGGGATGCAGCACAATGAGCCTGAGCAGACTATTTGCGGGAATCGGCCGCGATTCTGAGCAAATTCAGTGAGGGAAAACAAAAAACCCCCTCAAACAACTTGACGCAAGTTGCCCGAGAGGGCTGTCTCCGAATTTCGCCAAAAACCAGGAGACAGTCCCAGTGTGTCACGCCTTTCTTGCCGACACGAACTTTTACCACCTGCTCACCCGGATCGACGAGTCGATTGCCGAGGAAGTCCGCGCGGGCGGCTGTGACTGCGGTGGTGCGTTGCACAGCGCCCGTTATCCGCGTAAGCCCCGAGGTGTTGTGCGTGGCGTCTTGGATGAGAGCTACCAGAGCCGTCTGAGTTTCTGCTGTGCCGCGGACGGGTGCCGGCGGCGCAGCACCCCGCCTTCCGTTCGGTTTCTGGGCCGCAAGGTCTATCTCGGGGTCATCGTCGTGCTGATTTCCGCCCTGCATTGCGGGCTGAGCGCATCGCGTCGCCAGCGCTTGATCAAGACGCTCGGTGTCACCGTCCAAACCCTGCGGCGGTGGCAGCACTGGTGGCGTGAGCAGTTTGTGCAAACCCGCTGCTTTCGATCCTTGGCTGGTCTGTTGATGCCGCCGATCGCCACCGAGCACCTGCCAGGATCCCTGCTGGAAAAATTGAGCGCAAAAGCGTTGTCCGAGCGCGTCGTGCAACTGCTGATATTGATCGCCCCGAGCACGACAGCGACAGGCTCGCTGTAGGGCAACGCCAACCCGCAGAAGACCTCATCGCGCCGCTGGGCGGCGCCTTCTAGACTCCCGGTGATGTGTGAAACAACTGGGAGGTGAAGACGAATGTCCGATGACAACGGCCTCGGTGATCCCGATGGTTGGGCGCGGTTGCGCTTTGCCATTATTGGTCCTTTATTGGCTGATCCTGCGCCGGCGAACGCGCTGGGCGCGCGGCTGAAGGCGCTAGCGGCCAAGTCATGGCGTCATCCGGTGACTGGGCGGGCGGTCAGTTTTAGCTTTGGGACCTTGGAGCGCTGGTATTACCTCGCACGCGATGCCCAAGACCCGGTGACCGCACTGCGCCCGCGCCGGCGCAGCGATGCCGGGGAGCAGCGCGCGCTGAGCCCGCGCCTGATGGAGGCCGTACAGGCGCAATACCGCGACTACCCCGGTTGGACGGTGCAGCTGCATTACGACAACCTCGCCGCCTTGTGCGCGGGCGATGAAACCCTGGGGCCGCTGCCCTCCTATGCCACCGTGCGCCGCTTCATGAAGCGCGCGGGCCTGCACCGCCGGCGTGTCCCGGCGCGCAAGACACCCGGGGCCGAGCAGGCCGCGCGGCGCCTGGAGGCCTGCGAGGTGCGCAGCTATGAAGCCCAGTATGTCCATGCCTTGTGGCATCTGGACTTTCATCATGGCTCGCGCAACGTCCTCACCCGGGGTGGCGTCTGGGTCAAGCCCCTGCTGCTGGCGGTCATCGACGATCACTCGCGCCTGATCTGCCATCTGCAGTGGTACCTCGATGAGACCACCGAGACCTTGGTGCATGGTCTGGGACAGGCGTTGCACAAGCGCGGGCTGCCGCGCGCCCTGATGAGCGATAACGGCGCGGCAATGCAGGCCGAGGAATTCACCGCCGGATTGCATGCGCTGGGCATCCTCCACGAGCCGACCCTGCCGTACAGCCCGTATCAGAACGCCAAGCAGGAGCGCTTCTGGGCCACGCTGGAAGGCCGCCTGATGGCGATGCTTAAGGGGCTGGAGGAGCTGAGCCTGCAGCGGCTCAACACCCTCACTCAGGCGTGGGTGGAGCAGGAGTACCACCGCAAGGTCCACAGTGAGACCGCCGCCACGCCGCTTGCGCGTCTTCTCGATGCGCCCAACGTGGGGCGCCCCTGTCCGGACAGCGAGCAGGTCCGCGCCGCTTTTCGTTGTCGCGTCCAACGCCGTCAGCGCCGCAGCGATGGGACGCTCAGCCTGGCGGGCAAGCGCTTCGAGGTGCCGGCGCGCTTGCGTCACCTTGAGCAACTGCATATCGCTTATGCCCGCTGGGATCTGAGTGCTGTGGACGTGGTTGATCCCCACTCGGGCGCCATCCTCTGCCGCCTCTATCCCCTCGATAAAGCCGCCAATGCCTCCGGGCAGCGTCGGCGCCTTGAGCCCGCCGGCGCACCGCCACCGCCATCACAACGCGCCACGACGCTGCCACCGTTGCTGCGCGACTTGCTCGCCGAGTATGCCGCCACCGGTCTGCCGCCGGCCTATCTGCCAAAACACGATGACCTGGAATCCAGTCGATGAACAAGACCCTGCTGGCCCTCTATGGACTGAAGTTCAATCCGTTCTCCCCGGAGCTGCCGACGGCGGCACTGCATCGCAGCGCGCCGGTGGAGCAGTTTTGCTGGCGCATCGAGCAGAGCCTGATCCGCGAAGGCGGTTTTGCGCTCATTCAAGGTGATCCGGGTACCGGCAAGAGTGCGGTACTGCGCCTGCTCGATGAGCGTCTGCGCCAGCTGCCCGATATCAGCGTTGGGGCGCTCACGCATCCCAGCTCGAAGGTGGCGGACTTCTACCGCGAGATGGGCGATCTGTTCGCCGTTGACCTCAAGCCCCATAACCGCTGGGGTGGCTTCAAGATCCTGCGCGAGCGCTGGCTGGCGCATCTGGAGACGACGCTGTTGCGCCCGGTGTTGCTCATCGACGAGGCGCAGGAGATGCATCCGACGGTGCTCAATGAGCTGCGTCTGCTGACCTCCATGCAGTTCGATTCGCGCACGTTGTTGAGCGTGATCCTGGCCGGCGATGGCCGCCTGGCGACCAAGCTGCGCCGTGAGGAGTTGCTGCCGCTGGGCAGTCGTATCCGTACGCGCCTGAGTATGGAGTATGCCAGTCGCGAGGCGCTGGTCGCCTGCCTGGAGCATTTACAACACAGTGCCGGCAATGCGAGTCTGATGAGCGCAGGGCTGATGAAGACGCTCGCTGAGCATGCGTTGGGCAATTATCGCGTGCTCACGACCATGGCGGCAGAATTGCTGGCGCAGGCTGCTCGGCTCGAACGCGCGCAGCTCGATGAACAACTCTACCTTGAGGTGTTTGGTTCAGCGGCGGGCAACGCCCGCCAACGCCCGAGTGCCAGGGCGGGCGCCTGATGAGCCGCTTGAGCGCTGAGCGCCCGCACCAGGCCATGACAGCGGCAAGACACACCGCCGTGATGCTTGAGGCATGGCACGACGCTGGCATCGTGCGTGCCGATTTGGCGGTGCGCACCGCCAAGGCGACGATGCTGTGGTTCCATGATCGCTCTTTGGATCAGCTTCCGTTGGGGCTGGCCAGAGCGCGCAATGTCCAACAGGCCGATATTTATATCCGTCCAGCCCGCGGCTATCCCTGGCCAATGGTGTTTCTCGATGATGTCGCACGGCCGATGGCGCAGCGCATCGCTCGGCACTATGCGGCCCTGGTGGTGCAGACTTCGACGCTCGGGGGCTGCCACCTGTGGCTACGGCTGACCCGCGCGCTCGATGAGGCGCAGCGCTGTGATGTGCAGCGTTGGCTGATCCCGCGCGTTGGCGCCGATCCGGGCTCGGTCTCCGGTGAGCACCTCGGTCGGCTCGCCGGGATGAAGAATGCCAAGCGTGGCGGGGAGTGGGTCAATGTCCTTCGGCGACCAAGCCCGCAGGAGCGCGTCTGGGATCCAACTCCGGCCTTGCCAACGATGGCTCCGGCTCCGCCGCCAGTCGTCAACTGCGCTCCACGGGCGCGCTTATCCACCGGGGATCCGTCCGAATCCGCCCGCGAATGGGGCTGGGTCTGCGGCGCTCTTGAGGCGGGCCTTGCACCGACCACGGTCTACCAGCGCTTGCTCGAGCGCGCGTCCCCGCGTCGCGGAGCCGATGCCGAGCGCTATGCCCGCTACACCCTCGCTCGCGCCATTCGCCAGAGCGCTAGAGGCAACTGAACCCGCTGCGTCTCTCCCCCCTCAGGGGGGAAGCGTGGTTCACGATTCCGGCTTCCCGCTGTCGGCCAGTAACGGCCCCCGTGATCCCACACGCATTCCATGTCCTTCAAATGGCTTGGAAATGGGTCCCGCAATTATCGTGATTACGCTCAGCACAAGCTGAGGAATGCTGTTAGCTCGAACAGTGAGGACGCGCTTACATGGTCTTGCTTTGATGTGCTGGGGCATCTCGACAACCTCGACAAGGCATCTGCTCTGGACGAAATCTTGCAGGATTCCTTCGAGGGGAATAGTCCCTTGTGCTTCAGGGAACGCAACCTCGGCGGCAACCAGATCCAAGTTTGCGTCGGTAAGTCATACACAGGTCCTTCGACTAACGAGTCTACCGAGGTAGATGCCAGCCTTGAGGCACCCGGTATTCTGCTTTTCTTTGAAGCGAAACTCTATTCATCGGTCAGCGCAGCGTCGCCTCCGAAAAAAACCGCACGACCAGATTGCCAGAAAATTGCGCGTGGGCCTGGATTTAGCCGGCGGCAGCAAACGGGAGTTCTATTTTGTTTTTCTGGACATCGCGCCTCTCGACATGATGTTTGAGAGACGAGAAAAGGCCGAGGCCGTCACGGCAACCGCTGGAGGCTACAAAGATAAGTGGCGCAGTGCGTGGCTGTTCAAATACTACAAGCAGGGCCGCAACAATAGCATGCGTCCTCTCGAAGAGGTACTTGAAGGGATCAACCATCCACCTGTCGCGTTAGTCGCAAACCGGATGGGCTGGCTCACTTGGGCCGACTTGTTCAAATGCACGCTACGGGCAGCGCTCAATGCACTGCACTGAGGCTATCAATGGTTGCTTAATCCTCCCGCAGTTTTGGGATGCCTACAACCCAGCCGGGTACTCGTAGCCCCCTACCAACGGCCGTTGCGAACGTCTCTGTTGTGCTGGGCATCATCATCCCCTACCCCTAGTACCTCATTTCAGCTTAACTTGCGGATATAAGTGCTTCAACTTCACACGCGCTTTGTCGTTGGTGAATTGCCAGTCGACGCCGATTTGGGCCTCGTTGCGTTGTTCTGCCCAGGCGGCGGTTTCGCGGCGAAGCGTTTCGATATCGCCGATGCGGCGGTCTAGGCACTGCTTGGTCATGACACTGAGTTCGATTTCGGCAATGTCCAACCAGCTGCCGTGCTTTGGTGTGTAGTGGATTTCCAAGCGCTCGATCAACCGCCGCGCTTCCTCAGGTGGGAAGGCTTTGTACAGAGAGGCGGGCGTATGCGTATTGAGGTTGTCCCAGACGATAACGACTTTCTCGGCGTCGGGATAGTCCACGTCCAGCAATGTCTTGATTTCTTGGGCTAAATCGATCGCGGTTTTGGTTTCGCGCACACTGACTTTGCGCCATTGCCCCAAGGGTTCTGTGATCATGAAGTTCACCGCCGTACCGGCGCGCTCATATTCATAATCGTAGCGTTCGGGTTGGCCCGGTTGCATCGGCAGGGGCTGGCGTGTCTCGGCAATCAACTGGGTCGGTTGTTCATCAATGCAGACAACTGGCTTCTTGGGGTCGTAGGGGCGGCGGTAGACCTCCAGGACATCTTCCATTTGCGCCACAAAGGCGGCGTCTTCCCCGGGGGGGAATCACCCAGCACTTGCGCCGATGCGGTTGGAGTGCGTTTTTTTTAGTGCGCGCATCACCGTGGGTGCCGAGATGCTCTCAACGACATCCAGTTCCACCAACTTCCCCGCGAGTAAATTCAACGTCCAGCGCGCGTATCCGGGAGGCGGCTCGCTACAGGCAATTTGCACCAACCGCGCCTGCTTTTCCCCATCGAGCAGGGGCTCGCAGCTCGGGCGCTCACGTTGCTTGCGTGAAAGCGCCGCTTCAAATCCTTGTTCGACGAACCGCTCGCGAATGCTGAAGACAGTGCGCGGCGCGCAACCGAACGCCTCAGCGGCTTGTGCATCGCTCCAATTCGCACCTTCGGCATCGACCTTGAGCAATACATTCGCATGTTTGATCTTCTGCGCCGCCGCTTGCCCTTTGCTCACCAGGTCTTCCAACAAACCACGCTCTTCATCGCTGAGACGGACTACATATTTCTTTGCCATAGCGGTATCTCCTTCTGCAATGCTCTAAGAGATACCACTAGCGGCTTGTTTTCGCAACATAAGCCGAAATAAGGTACTAGTTCTGCGACTCTTCCCAAGCCAAGAAATCACAGACGACGTTCCGGGAGCGACCGGCAACACCTTTGGGCCAGTCGTCGCGCGAGGCGATATAGGCATCTGCGCGACTCGCGAACTTGGTGCGAGCGACGTGTCGAATGGCTTCGACTTCGACTTCGAACCACAAATTTCTTCTCCCATCCGACTCGTCGCGCGCCAAAGAAAATCCGTATTCAGCGAACACTCAGAACCCCTTCGAGAGCTAGGGTTATCGTTCACGAAACGACAGCTAATCTGGGTTTATGAGGGGCATTTGTAGGGAGACCCCCTAAAAATATCGGGAAAGCCTGGCAGCCAATATTCGCAATGTAGCCAGACGTCCATCCCCCCTCCCCTGATTTGATGTGTCCTAAAATGGGTTTCCGGTGTGCGGGATTTGACTTAGAATCGGTATCTCCTGCTTGCAAGCTGCTCGCTGTACCCGCCGACTGGGGGAGACTTGTTGTCTTTGCTGCTCAATCGACGATGCCTGTAGCGGAGCCCAATGGCCAGAGCCGCCAAGAAGAAAACCGACACCAACGTCACCAACCTTGGCTTCGAGGCTCAATTGTGGCTCGTGGCTGCGAAAAAAACAGGAGTCACTTTGGTATCCCCACGATTAGTTGCCAAAATTGCAGCGGAAGAGCCAACTATTCGCCTAGCTGTTCTCATTGATGCCGACAATGCACAAGCAGCCGTAATTGATGGACTGCTTGCCGAGATTGCACGGTTTGGAGAAGCAACCGTAAAACGCATATACGGTGACTTCACTTCGCCTACAAGCTCCTCTTGGAAGAAGGTGCTTCAACAATATGCCATCAAACCAGTTCAGCAATTTGCATATACGACTGGCAAAAATGCAACCGACAGCACACTTATCATCGATGCAATGGACTTGCTCTATACACGAAAGTTCGATGGGTTTTGCCTGATTACAAGCGACAGTGATTTCACTGGTCTTGCGATGCGCATACGAGAAGAGGGACTCACTGTACTTGCAGGGCTATCGCATCAACGCTTAATAATATACTTTTAGACACAGGTAGAGGTTTCCAAGATAATCAGCTGAAAATACTTGCCTGACTCGGAGACCTGCCATGCCATCTGCTACTGCCCTTGATCACGCACTCACGCGGCACTTTGCCCCACTTGTCGATCCGCGCAACCCCACGCAGCGGCGGCACATTCTTCTGGAGATGATCGTGATCGCCATCGCCGCTATTCTTGGCGGGGCCGAGGGCTTCGCGGCGATCGCACAGTTTGGGCGCAGCAAGGAGGCGTGGCTGCGGCAGTTTCTGGACTTGCCCAATGGGATTCCGTCCCACGATACCTTCGGGCGGGTGTTTTCGCTGATCGAGCCGGCGGCCTTTCAAGCCTGCTTCCGCTCGTGGGCCGAATCGATTCGCGAACTGATCCCGGCGGAGGTGGTGGCCATTGATGGCAAGACCCTGCGTCACTCCTTTGATCGGGCACGCGGACTGGGGGCATTGCATATGGTCAGCGCATGGGCCACGGCGAACCGGATGGTGCTGGGACAGGTTGCCACCGAAGCGAAGTCCAACGAGATCACCGCGATTCCGAAGTTGCTGGAACTGCTCTGCCTGCGCGGATGCATCGTCACGATCGATGCCATGGGCTGCCAGAAAGCCATTGCCGCGCAAATTATCGACCAAGGCGGCGACTACTTGCTGGCCCTCAAAGGCAACCAAGGTCACCTGGTCGAAGAGGTCAATGAAGCGTTCATTGAAGCCGATGCGCGCGGCTATGCCGGACTGGTCTCTGAGGGCGTTGAAACGCGCGACAGCGGACATGGCCGCGTCGAAACCCGTCGCTACCGCACGCTTGAAGACCTCAGCGCGGTGCCACACAGCGAAGGCTGGAAGGGGATGAACATGATCGGCATGGTGCAGAGTGAGCGCACCTGCAACGGCAAGATCACGCAAGAGACACGCTACTACATCGGGAGCTGTGGCATCAACGCCGACACCTTTGCCACAGCCGCGCGCGGCCATTGGGGGATCGAAAATGCGGTTCACTGGTGTCTGGACATCGGCTTTCGTGAAGATGAGTCGCGCCTGCGCGAGCCGGTTGCACGGGAGAACTTCGCGGTCTTGAGACATCTTGCCCTGACTCGGCTGAAAAAGGACTCCACGCATAAACTGGGGATTCACAACAAGCGATTGACGGCTGGGTGGAATGAGAAATACCTGGGAAAACTGCTTTTTGAGCCGCCCGATCCGCCACGGCGGAAGACGATGTCAGGCGACTCGAATATTAGTGGACCTTGATGCGATTGCCCTGACTGTACTTGGCTTCGGCGAAAAGAAAACACCGGATGCGTTTCGCAACGCCTGCCATAAATTTGTGTTTACTGAAGTTCTTCTTCCAAGCGCCGCAATCGAACCTGCCGTGTTGGCGAAGACAGCAGAAAATGATCGACAGTCGACTTCACCCCAACCCACTTTGCAAGTTGAAGAAACAAAAAACAAATTCCCTAAGAAATTCGTACTCGCCGCACTTGAACAATCCAGTGACGACGCCGGATGGGCACATTTAGGGACTTTCGGTAGCTACCTCACTAAGTTGCAACCCGATTTTGACTCCAGGCTTTACGGTTATAAGAAGCTCTCCGAGCTTGTTAAAGCCAAGACAGACATCTTTGTAACCGAAGAACGACAGGCCCAAGGATCAAAACAAAAAGTTCTGTATCTTCGTGCAAAATGATTTCTAACGGCAAATTCAGCGGACGCGCCACTTGAAGAGAGGGGGTTTCATCAATCGCGTCCCCGGTCAAACGCGGTCAATTAAGTTGTAGATCGATACAGAGCATCTTCCCGACTGAAAGCGGAGAGATGATACGAAGACACAAAGAGCGGCTACGCAGGGACATTTTGAGCCATACCATTACTTATAAGTCGATAAGGTCTGCACGATCAGAGGGTGACAAAGGCGCAATTCAGGCCGTCCCACTAATGTGCGCCACGCTGAAATAAGCACTTACGCCGCATTGTAACCGTAGCTGCCGGACTTATGGGTAATAGTATTAATAAGACCAAGCCTAAATGGCATTAAAACGACCGCCTCATTGTCGTCCAGTTGGTGCCTGGTAAGCTGCTTGACGGCATCGTCCTTTGTGACGGTATAGTTCACTGGTTTCCCCGTAACCGATCTTTTCTCAGTGTAATTTTATAAGGAGGCATACCATGCCTTTGATCGCACTCATTTTTGCCTTGGTGATATCGAACTCGGCAGTAGCTGCCGGCCAAACACCATCAGAATTCGTCGGCCTCTGGGTACCTCTGAACGCATCGTGCCAATCGGACCTCGCATTTCTTGTCGGGCCAGACAACGTTACACTGCGCAATGGTCAGAAAAAACGCGCCTTTGGTGATCTTGACTTTTGCTACTCATGCGAAGGTGGCGTGCGTTACAACGGGATTGTCGTTTGGATGAAGCCGGAGTTCAGCAGCGGCTCTGAGTATTTTTTGGCGGCCTTCAATGCCGGAGAACAACGCGGGGTCACGAAATTGGATATCCAAGACAAGGCGATTCAGCGCGCTTTTCCGCTTGACGACGTCGCTCTGAAGAAATGTCCGTGATGGCTCGCACCCTTGTCCTCGAAGGTTGTCCCGCTGCCCTCCATGGAATGACTTTATGACCGCCGCCCCATACGATTACCCATAAGTCGATGATGTCTTCAAGATCAAAGGTTTACGAGGGCGCGTTTCAGGCCGTGTCGCTAAGATGCGCTAAGCTGGAACAAGCACTTACGCCGCATTGCAACCTTAGCTGCCGGACTTATGGGTAATGGTATGCCGCCGACCCCATCAAAGCCCCCAAGAAACTGATCGAAGTCGCTCTGCCGCTCGATGCCATCAACGCTGCCGCTGCGCGTGAGAAGTCGATTCGGCGTGGGTACCCGAGCACATTGCATCTGTGGTGGGCGCTGCGGCCGTTGGCAGCGCGGCGCGGGCGGTAATCTTCGCGCAAATGGTGAATGATCCTTTCTGGCAGTGGGAGCTTGAGCATCCGGGTGACGTTACGCCGGGACATCGGTAGGGCAGTTGGGCGGCAAGTCGCGAGCGGTTGTTCCGACTGCTCCTAGAACTGTTCCTTTAGGAGAACACGACTAATAAGGAGGCGTTAACAAATCCCCTCGCCGGACTCCGCAAGTCCTAGCGCTAGACCTGCGAGTTGGACCGCGTTCACCCGCAAGTCGCCGAGTTATTCTAACAAAGGGGCCTCGTTTGAGTTCTTTGGGCGTTTGGCGTCAAAAAAAGAAAGCGACCCTGGCCCCACAAAATCCATCGGCATACCTTTTGTTCCGCGTTCCTCAATGGCGACCGCTTAGCTTATCTGAAATGGAATCCGACATTGCTGGCAGGCTTTTTGGTCAAGCACTGCCCAGCGTGATTGACGATTTATGGTGATACGGAGTATTGAGGCTCATTACAGATGAACACGGATTTGCAGTGCGCAGCGTTCGGTAAGCTGGAGCGGGATTCTGACGGCAGGATTCTGGCTTGGCATCCGCTGATTGATCACCTTATTGATGTAGCGTCCTGTTTCATGCGCTTGTGTCAGTGTCGGTGCATTCGTCGCGCTCTGGAGCGCACAGCGGGGCGTTGCTTAAGTGCACAGGATCTTGAACGGCTGACAGTGCTAGTGTTTCTGCACGATCTGGGCAAGGCCAACAGTGGTTTTCAGGCCAAGCGCTGGCTGAATGGCCAGGCACCAAAAGAATGGCCGTACCCTGCCGGGCATGGTCTGGAAGCAATGCGGTTGTTTGAGGATGACTCGTTTCTTCGGCCATTGGTGGCACGGTTGCCCATTGATGCGATCTGTACCTGGGGCGAGGCCGTCGAACCGCTCCTGAAAGCCAGCATCAGTCATCACGGTCGCCCGATCATTGAGAACAGCGCGGATTGGGCGCGGGCGATCTGGAAGCCTGTCATCAATTCAAACGGACAAACGGCTTACGATCCAGCCGCAGCGCTCGAACAGATCGGCAAAGGAGCGAGCGAACGATTCCCCGACGCCTTCGCGCCTGGTGGTGAACCGTTCCCAACTGCGCCAGCCTTCGGCCATCTGTTTGCCGGTCTGGTGCAACTAGCCGATTGGCTCGGCTCGGACACCAAGTTTTTCCCCTTCTCCATTATCGGCGAAGATCGAGCCGAGACGGCACCCGATTATGCAGATCGCGCGATCTTGTCGCTTGGGATGGACGCCAAAGCGCCTCGCTCGGCGCTATCGATGGCATCGCCGGCACCGTGCTTCGAGCAAACCTTTGGCAATCTGCCCTATCCGATCCAAGCCGCGATGGATAATCCGGATCTGGGATCTTTTGTGATTCTGGAATCGGAAACCGGCAGCGGAAAAACGGAAGCGGCGCTATGGCGTTTCGTGCATCTGTTCGAGCGCGGCGAGGTCGATAGCCTCTATTTCGCGCTCCCGACCCGCGTCTCCGCGAGCCAGGTGTATGAGCGTATTCGCCAAGCGGTTGCCCGGCTCTGGCCGACCGATCCGCCACTCACCGTCCGCGCATTGCCGGGTTATGCCAGTGCCGATGGTCAGGAGCCAAGGTCACTCCCGAATTTCAAGGTGCTCTGGCCGGATGACGCCGCAGACGAAGTGGCGCATCGACGCTGGGCTGCTGAATCGCCCAAGCGTTTTCTGGCCGCACCACTGGCCGTTGGCACCATCGATCAGGCCCTGTTCGGTGCTTTACAGGTGCGCCACGCCCATCTGCGCCATGCCCTGCTAGCCCGCAGTCTGTTGGTGGTCGATGAGGTGCATGCGTCCGATCCCTACATGACGGTACTCCTGGAACGCCTGTTACAAGCGCACCTCGGCTGTGGTGGTCATTCGCTGCTGCTGTCGGCCACGCTCGGCTCCAGCGCACGAGCACGCTACCTGGCGATTGGTCAGGCGTCGCAAACAGGATTCCCGACTTTTGAGGCAGCATGCAAGGCACCCTATCCAGCGCTCTCCGATCACCTTGCCATGCGCGACATTGTTTCGACGATGCGCCCCAAGACCGTCGCTTGGTCGCTGCGCGATCTGATCGACGAACCTGAAGCCATTGCTCAGTTGGCGGTCGATGCCGCATCGACCGGTGCCAAAGTGCTGATCATCCGCAACACCGTTCCAGCCGCGCTTGCTGTCTTTCAGGCATTGGAGCAACAGATTCCCGATCCAGCCTGGCTGTTCGATGTGAGCGGAATCAGAACGCTGCACCACAGCCGCTTCAGCCGCCAGGATCGCCCAGCACTGGATGCCGCAATTCAAGCACAGCTCGGCAAGGATCGCCCGCCTGGTCCCCTGATCGTCCTCGGCACCCAGACGTTGGAACAGAGCTTGGATCTGGATGCCGATTTGCTCATCACCGACCTTTGCCCCATCGACGTGTTGTTGCAGCGCATCGGTCGTTTGCACCGCCATCCGCGTCCTGAACAGCAGCGCCCCGAGGCGTACCGCTCCCCCCAGGCCTGGGTGCTCACACCACCAGATCATGACCTCTCCCCGCTGCTGAAGGCCTCCCGCCATGGATTGGGACCGTTTCGCGATGGTGATGGCATCTATCCCGATCTGCGCACCATCGAGGCTACGCGCCGGCTGATCGACGAACGCCCAAGCATCACGATCCCCGAGAACAACCGGGAACTTGTCGAGGCCGCTACGCATCCCGAGCGGCTGAACGCGGTAGAAACACTCGGCGAGGCGTGGCAACAACTCGGCCAGAAGATCGAGGGGCAAACAGGTGCCCAGCGCACCATCGCCCATTTGCACGGCTTGGAAATCGACACCCCGTTCGACGAGCAAGCGGGCTTTCCGACCGATCTCGATATCGCCACCCGCTTAGGTGTGCGTGATCGTCTCCTGATCTTCGACCCCGCACCGACCGGCCCCTTTGGTCAACCGCTGCAACAATTGCCCGTCCGGCATTTCCTGGTACCCAAGGGGATCGATCCCGACGCCCAACCGTCAGCGGTGGAAGCTCAAGACGGCGCAATCCTGTTCAGCCTGGAGTCCGCCTGCTTTCGCTATAGCCGCCTGGGACTGGAGAAGATCGACGGCTAATCCTCAAGGAGTCCGCGATGACGCTGCATTATTCACTGCTCGACGAACCACTGATCGGCGTCCGCCTGGCGGCCGATGGCTCATGGACGCAACTCAGCCTGCCGGCGCTCTTTGTCGCCCTGACCGGTGATCGAATCCGCGACTTTCCGGCGCTGCGCCCCCATCAACGCCATCCCTGGCATGCGTTTCTGGTGCAGCTTGCCGCCCTGGCGTTGCATCAATCAGGACGCACCGAGCCTTTCGCCGATGAAACCGCGTGGAAGGCGGCTCTGTTGGCGCTGACGCCGGATGACCCGGATGGTGCGGCGTGGTGTCTGGTCAGCCCTCCTGATCGACCAGCGCTAATGCAGGCACCGGTACCAGAGGGAACACTGAAAGCCTGGAAGAACCAGCTTCAAGTCCCCGATGAGATCGATATGCTGGTGACATCGAAGAATCACGATCTCAAGGCGGCGCGGATGACCCGATGTGCCCCCGAGGATTGGTTGCTGGCTTTGATCAGCCTGCAAACCCAGGAAGGATTTCTCGGTGCGGGCAACTACGGAATATCAAGAATGAATGGTGGCTTTGCCAGCCGTCCCGCGATTGGCATCGTTCCCGTCGGTGGTTGGGGGCAACGCTGGCAGCGCGATGTCCGCCGCCTGCTCGACACCCGCGCCGAGATCGTCAGCGACATGGATTTGTGTGATCAGGGTGGGATTGCCCTGGTATGGCTGCATCCCTGGAGCGGAACCGAAAGCCTGGCTTTCTCTGCACTGGATCCGTTCTACATCGAAATCTGCCGGCGCGTTCGTCTGATCGGCTCCACCACTGGCCTGGCGGCCTTGGGCACCGGCAGCAAGGTTGCGCGCATCGAGGCCAAGAGTCGCAACGGAATGACGGGCGATGCCTGGACACCAATCGATCTCCGCGCGGGCAAAGCGCTAACGATCACTGCCAAGGGATTCGATTACAAACTGGCTGCCGAACTGCTCTTTGGCCAACAAAAATATCGGCCACCGGTCGCTCAAACACTGGTTGAAAGCGATGGGCAGCAGGGTCTCGTGATCCTGGCCCAGGGCGTCACACGCGGACAGGGTAAGACCGAGGGCTACCACGAGCGGCGCATTCCTCTGTCGCCGAAGGTGCGGCGCTTCCTGATGAAAAAACAGACCGACACCCTAGCGAAGATTGCCGCCGAGCGGATATCGGACATCAGCAAGATCCGCAGCGTGTTATGGACAGCCCTGGCCACGCTCTTTGAGAACGGTGCATCAAAAGAGAAGTTCGGCGACAGCGCCAAGGATAAAGCCAATGTGTTTAGCAAGCACTTCGAGCAGCACGAAGACAGCCGATTTTTCGATGGCGTGCTGAGTTTGAACGACGAAGTCGAGGCCGAGTATCCCGAGGAGATTCGCCTGCATTGGTATCTGGACATGGCCGAGCGCGCCGAGGCCATCCTCGTCGATGCCTTTCAGTCTGGGCCGCGCAGCGGCGAACAGCGCTATCGCGCCCGCGCGGCGGCACTGCGGCGGCTACGAGGCGGACTGCGCAACCCAAAAACCTTGCCCACCCTGGCGCACTATTACAAAGCCCAACAGGACTCCAAGGAGACACCCGATGCCCAGCCCTGAAACCGCTTCCTCGTCCTCTGTCGATCCGAAGCCAGAGCGATCACCGATCACCAGACTCGCCCAAGTGATCGGTCAGGCCGCACGCTTCGAGGGCGATCTCTACGGCTTGGGTAAAGGCGAGAAAGCTGCACTGGCGCGCCTGGACCCCGAGGGCGAGCTGCGTCCCCATCAGATCGCCGCACTGGCGCGTGCGCTGGTGCAGGCCGGACTCGAACCGGAGCACTGGCGGCCCGAGACCTGGCAGCGTTGGGCGCTGATCGCGCATGGTCTGGCGCTGACCGGTCATGCCAACGGAGCCTTGGGCGCACAGCTTCATCATGCCGATGTGTCCGAATCGCGGGTCACCAAGCTCCTGACCGCGCGTGGCACGACCTTTCGTCAATTGCTGCCGCGCCTGTTACGCCTGCTCGCCTCCCGCGAGGTCGCCCCGAACTGGCATCAACTCGGCGGGCTGATCTTGCACGAAAGCCGCGATGAAGAGCAGGCCGAAACCATCCGTATGCAAATCGCTGCGCGTTACTTCTCCGCCGTGTCGAAATCCGAATCTCAGGCGACCGCTTGATTGACTGACAAGGAATCGTATCCATGACCAACCAACCGCGTTTCATTCAAATTCACACCTTGCACAGCTATCCCGCTGCGTTGATCAACCGCGACGATGCCGGACTGGCCAAGCGCTTGCCGCTGGGCAATGCCACGCGCACCCGCATTTCCTCCCAATGCCTGAAGCGACACTGGCGCATTGCCGAGGATCGCTTTGCCTTGTCGGCACTCAAGGTGCCAATGGCGGTGCGGTCGCGCGGCACCCTGGAGCAAATGCGAAAGCGCATCGCCGAGGCCGGCGTTGCCGAACCACTGGCACTGGCTGCTGTGGAGGCCATGCGTGATGGCGGGCTGGTCGATAAAGCCGGCAAGGACAAAAAAGGCGAAGAAGCACTCAAAACGGGACAAGCCGTTCTGATGGGCTGCGCCGAGATCGATTACCTGGTGCAGCGCTGCATCGATTTGGCGGCGGAGACCACCGAGGAGAAAGCACTGCGCGCGGCAGTCGGCAAGATGCTCAAGGATGAGAAGAAAAACATCACAGCACTCAAGCACGGATCAGGTCTGGAATCAGCCCTGTTCGGGCGCATGGTCACCTCCGATGTGCTGGCCAGTCGGGATGCTGCTGTTTACGTCGCCCATGCCTTCACAGTTCATGAAGCCCAGGTCGAAAACGACTATTTCACCGTAGTCGATGACCTGCTGCGCGAAAGCGGGGAATTAGGCTCAGCCGGTATCTTCGACACCGAACTGGCCTCCGGTCTTTACTACGGCTATGTCGTGGTGGATGTCCCGCAGTTGGTCGAGAACCTGGAAGCGATCAAGCGTCAGGAATGCTTTGACCCCGCCACGCCGCCAGAGAAGCGCGCCTTGGCCGGCCAAGTGGTCGAGCATCTCTTACACCTGATGGCCACCGTCAGCCCCGGTGCCAAGCGCGGTTCAACCGCGCCCTTCGACTGGGCGTCGTTCATGCTGGTAGAAGCCGGAGACTGGCAGCCACGCAGTTTGGCCGGCGCCTTTCACGAGGCCCTGCCCGCAGCGGACAACACCGCGCCGATCCGCCAGCGCGCCATGGATCGGCTGGGCAAGGAGATCGGCCACATGGACGAGGCTTATGGAGCGCCTTTGGCGCGCCGTTTTATGGCGCTGGACCCGGTGGCCATCCCCCAGGCCGAGCGCATCGACCTGAATACTCTGGCGACTTGGACAGCCGGCATCATTCAAGCTGGAGCCTGCTGAAATGGCGCGCCATTTATTGCTGCGGCTGCAAGCGCCGCTGATGGCCTTTGGTGGAGAGGCCATCGACAACTTTGGGGTGATCCGTGATTTTCCGGCGCTGTCGATGGTCGTCGGTCTGCTGGCCAATGCACTGGGCTGGCGGCGCGAGGAGACGGCACGGCATGATCGTTTGCAGGAGCGGCTCATGCTGGGAGCGCGGATCGAACGAGCAGGAACGCGAATCCAGGATTATCAAACGGCATTGCTATTTGAAAATGATTCTGGTTGGACAACTCAGGGCGTTCCGGAAGGACGCGCTAAGAGTCCAAGTTATTCACCACAGAAAGATGGTAGCAAGTCGCTAACATTGCAGCGGTTTCGCGACTACCACGCCGACCGAGTGCTGCTTATCGCCCTGCGTTTAGAGCCAGCCGAGGAATCGCCAACACTCGATGACCTGGCCACCGCCCTTGACCGACCTGCGCGTCCGCTGTTTCTCGGTCGCAAGCCTTGTCTACCGAGCGCACGCCTGTTCGTGGGTTGGCAGCCTGGGGACACCTTACTGCACGCCCTCCAGGGAGCCGCGTGCCCCTCAGCGGATCAAGACAGTCTGCGCGTGCAATGGCCCGATGGTGAGGGCACCTTGCCTGGTGATCGACACATCGAATTGTGCGATGAGCGTCGCTGGAACAGCGGCGTGCATGGTGGCTGGCGACCGATCCGCGAAGGACGACTTCAGCGCGAAGGTGAATCGACATGACGCTTTCTCTGCTGCACTGCGCCCCCGATGAACAAACACTGGCCACTTGGGCGACCCGTCACCGGCTATTGTCTCCCGATGGAGATTTCGGCTATGCCTTGCATGCCCTACTGACGGCGGCCTTTGGGGACTTGTCGCCACAACCTTTTTGCTACCTGGGCGCGCGTCAGGGACTGCTGGCCTATACCAATCAGCCGCCGGAGCAATTGCGCGATCATGCTGCCTTGGCGACACCGGATGTTGCACAAGCGCTGGGGCTAGATCACTTGGCTACGCGGAACTTCCCAAGTGCCTGGCGTCCCGGACAGGTGCTGAACTTCGAGGTTCGGGCGCGACCAGTACGGCGCACCAAAGACGGACGCGAGCGCGACGTATTTCTGCATGCCGTCGATGCACAGCCTGCTGCGTTGGGATTAGACCGCGAGTCCATCTATGCTCAATGGATGGGGCAACAACTCGCCGCGCAGCAGGCGGCAGAGCTTATGCAGATCGGTATGACGGCATTCCGTCTCAGCCGCGTCATGCGCCGCACAGGCCCGGATGCCGAGGGACGGCGCAAATCTCGCGCATTCTCCGGGCCGGACGCTATGTTCAAGGGCCAACTTCGGATTGGCGATGGCGAAGCCTTTACCCGCCTTTTGACGCGCGGAATCGGCCGGCATCGCGCCTTTGGGTTTGGAATGCTGTTACTGAAACCGGCGCATTCATGCTGAAAGGACGGCTCGGCCTCGAAACTTCGCGGATGCCCCATGCGGATCGGCATGGATTGATTTGGTTCGAGCGAGGGGAGTTATGCGTGATTGATGGGTGTTTGCACTTTTTTCAGGGCAAAGATTCCCTAACGCCCTATTCGGTGCAGATTCCCCATCAGAGCGTTTCCATGATCCTGCTTGGCCCTGGCAGTACGGTGACGCATGATGCGCTTCGCCTATTGGCTCGACATGGCACGCTGTTGGCGGCTGTCGGCGAGGATGGCGTGCGCTGCTACACCGCGCCCCCATTACTGCCGGATCGCTCGGACATCGCGCGGCGTCAGGCAGAACTCTGGGGAAACCCGCGCCGGCGTATCAGTGTGGCCCGCCACATGTATGCGTTGCGACTAGGGGAGGTGCTGCCTCATCGCGATCTGGATACGCTCAGGGGGATTGAAGGTTCTCGTGTCAAATTGACCTATAAGCTCATGGCACAGCGCTACGGAATTGAATGGAAAGGACGCCATTACGACCGCGCCAACCCGAATGCGGCGGACATCCCGAATCAGGCGATCAATCACGCCGCTACCGCCGTACAAGCGGCGGCTGTCGTTGCTGTGCAGGCCGTGGCGGCGATCCCTCAGCTGGGCTTTATCCATGAGGACTCGGGACAATCTTTCGTGCTTGATGTTGCTGATCTGTTTCGAGATACGGTAACTTTACAAATCGCGTTTACAGTCGCCAAGCGCGCAGAGACCGATGACCAGACCATTGATCGTCTCGTCCGGCGCGAAGCGGCCAAGGTGTTTCGCAAGCAGGGCGTGATTCCGGCAATGATCGACCGCATCAAAAATGTGATTCGGATGGAGGAAGTTCATGCCTCTGGTCATGATCGTGACGCGTGACGTGGCGGATCGCTATCGAGGTTACCTCGGATCGCTGATGCTGGAAGTGGCGCCGACTGTTTATCTCTCTCCACGGATGAATCAAGGCGTGCGCTCACGCACCTGGGCTGTCCTGTCGCAGTGGTATCAAGCCGAGCCTGGTGGAAGCGTGGTGATGGTGTGGCGTGATGCCAATGCAACGGGTGGTATTGGAATTGCCACGCTGGGAACGCCTCCGCGAGAACTCATCGAAGTAGATGGTTTGTGGCTAGTCAGAAAACCATCGCAACCCGATCTTTAACAAAGAATCGTTTTCCTGTTTTTCCCTTGTAGTGTATGGGCTTAACTACAAGGGTTTCCCCCGCGCTCGCGGGGATAGGCCCCTGCTGCGCACCGAGGCGCTCCTGAAAGCCACGTTTCCCCCGCGCTCGCGGGGATAGGCCCCGACACTTGACCCGCGCATCCCGGTCTGCCGCGTTTCCCCCGCGCTCGCGGGGATAGGCCTCAGCCGCAGAAGCAGAACCCGCCAACAGCATCGTTTCCCCCGCGCTCGCGGGGATAGGCCCTGGAAGCCGGCAAGGCGCCAACGCCAGCATCAGTTTCCCCCGCGCTCGCGGGGATAGGCCCAGAAGGCATTAAGGAATTAGATGGCTATATCCGTTTCCCCCGCGCTCGCGGGGATAGGCCCGCATGACGGTATCCGCGACGGCGAGCAGCCGAGTTTCCCCCGCGCTCGCGGGGATAGGCCCGTGAAGCGAAAGAGGCGGCAGAGCGCGCGGCAGTTTCCCCCGCGCTCGTGTTAGCGGCTGAACAAACCTGCGGATAAACGGTGAAGTCCAGCCGCCCGACAAAGCGACGCCCTCGCTGAAGGCGAAGGGTGAGCCACCGAACAGCGAGCCGCGCCCGGTGGCCGGTGAAGGTCACTCAGAACGGATCATCGTTGTAGGAAGGAAACAACGGCAAGGGCAGCTGACGTTCATCGCGCAGTTGCTCCTGATAGGCCTGTTCGCGGGCCTCGGCGATAGCGAGGCCATGGATCTCATAAATTCCCTCGCAGAGCATCTCCAACCAGTCAACGACCGCCAGCGCCTGCTCGGGCGACCAATCATAGGGAATCATCGGGGGTGGATACATGCTCCTCTCCTGGCTGTGCTGGAGGCGTCTTTGACGCCGGCTTGGTCCGTGCCGCGCGCTGCTCACGCCGCCGCGTCGCGGACTCCTTCGCCTCCTTGAGCCGATAGGACTCCCCATCGATCTGAATGATCTCCGCGTGATGGACCAAGCGATCGATCAGCGACACCACACAGGCGGCATTGGGAAACACCTCCCCCCACTCGGCAAAGGGGCGGTTCGTTGTCACCAGGGTCGGATGCCTCTCATAGCGGCGTGACACCACCTCAAAGAGCAAATCCGCGTGGCGGTTGGAATACGACAGATACCCGATCTCATCGATCAGCAACAGCTGCACGCGGGCATAGGCATTCAGGCGCGCGCGCAGCGCCCGCTCCCCGTCGGCTTCCAGCAGCGCATTGAGCATCGCCGCCGCCGACGTGCACAGCACCGTGCGCCCGGCCAGCACCGCCTGCCGCGCCAGATTGCGCGCAATCGTCGTCTTGCCCACCCCGTTGGGGCCGATCAGCACCACATTCAGCGCCTCGGCGACAAAGCCAAGGCCCATCAACTCCTCAATCGCCGCGCGATCACAGCGCTTGGGCCAATTCCAATCGAAATCCGCCAGTGGTGTGAACCGCCCCAAGTGCGCCTGCTTCATGCGTCGCTCCAGCGAGCGCTGCGCCCGGGCCTCTTCCTCCCACTGCAACACGCTCACCAGCCAAGGCGCGTCCACCACCTCCGCCCAATGCGCCAGCACCCCATAGAGCTTCAGCGCCTGGGCGCGTTGTTTCAGCATCTGCGGATCCTGTTCACTCATGCTCAGTCCTCCCGTGGCGGTTCATCATGCAACTGGTCGTAATCCCCCAGCGCCGGGGTGCGCACCACCACCTCGCGCACCCGCGCATCCGCCGGCAGGGTGACCGGAATCGGCGGCGGCTGTCCGCGCGCCTCGCGGCGGCGCTCCAGCGCCAGGCGCACCGCATTGGGATGCGGCACCTCGCGCGCCAGCGCCTCCTCGATTGCCGCTGTCAGCTCCGCCGCCCCATAGGAATCGAGCAGGCGCAGCAAAGCCGCCGTCATGCTGCCCAAGGGCTCCCCGCGTTCAGCGGCCTGGGTCAGCAGGGTCTGACTGATCGGTACCGCCTGGATCAACCGATCCTGCCCCCGGTGCTGACGCGCGGCGCGCTTGCGCGCCACCAGCTCGGCCACATGCGCCGGGTCCTCCACCTGCGCCCCGGCATCGAAGGAGCGCGCATGAGTGGCGATCACCGCGGCCCCATCGAGCACCCGCACCTGCCCGAGCGACGCCACCACCGTGAGCGTGCGGCGCACATGAGTGTGGGGAATGGAATAGTCGTTGCGGTCAAAGCGCACATAGGGCGTCTTCCCGACCGACACCGCCACCTGCTCTTCGGTAGGAAAGGGAACCGGCGGCAAGGCCAGCAGATGCGGGCGTTCTTGTTCAAAAACCGCGCGCACTGACTGCGCGCGGTCCTCCGGGCACGGCCGATCCGCCGCCTGGCCCTGACACCAGGTATCAGCCTGGGCATTCAAATCCGCCAGATCACTGAAGGTGCGCGCAGCAAAGAAACTGTCGCGAATGTAGCGAATCGCCCGCTCCACGCGGCCTTTTTCATTCCCTCGCGCCACCGCGACCGGACGTGGCTCGAAGCGATAATGACCGGCCAGTTCCAACAGCGTTGGATGAAAGCGTATTGCCTCGCCCTGGCGCTCAAGCACCGCGCTTTTGAGGTTGTCATACAGCAGCACCCGCGGCACGCCGCCCCAGGCCGCGAAGGCGCCGACATGCCCGCGCAGGAAGTTGGCCATCTGGGCATCGAGAAAGAAGCGCAGAAACACCGCCCGCGAGAAGCTCAGCACCATCACAAAGGCCATCAGGGTGCGGGTGGCCCGGCCAATGGTGAGCTTGCCAAAGTGGCCCCAGTCGACTTGGGCCTGCTCACCGGGCAGGGTCTTTAAGCGCAGAAAGGCCTCGGGCTGCGGGCGTGGGCGCACATGGGCAATCAAATGGCGGAAATGATCCGGCCCGCCGCGATAGCCGCGCTCGCGCACCATGGCATAGAGCCGGCTGGCGGTGAGACGCGGATAGGTCTTGAGCGTCTCCACGACAAAGGGCAGATAGGGGTCGATGAGCGAGGGACGCGCGGCGCGCTCGACTTTGGGCAGTCCGGACTGGGACAGCACCCGATCGACGGTGGCGTGATGCACGCCGAGCTGCTGGGCGATGGTGCCGACGCGCCAGTGCTCAGCAAGGAAGTAGCGCAGGATCTTGGCTTCGAGCTCGGAAGGGATGGTCATGATGGCTCCTGTTGGCTTCAGGGGTCGCGGCCAGCAACGCCTGACTGCGGGCGGCGGAGAAAACCTTGGCGCAGAAGAGGCGAGCACTCACACCCGCAGCGATGACAGGGCACCTCGGGGACCTGGGCATCATCGGCAACCGCCGCGGGATTGAGAACGGCGACCGGCTCTGCCACGGCAATCGGCGTGGGGGTGTTCTCACAGGAGCATTGATCGGATGGGCGCGGGGGTGAACCCTGATGCGTCACTTTTTCGCGCTGGCGACGGCGGTAGCGCGCTTGGCGGGCGGCATGGGTATGGCGCCCGCGACGGCTGGATTGGTAGCGTCGGGCGGCGGCACGCTGGGCGTCGTGCCGGGCACGTTGTGCGCAGGTGGGGCCGCAATAGCGGTTGCCGCGATCACAGCGACTGCAGAGTACGACCTGCTGACGGCAACGGGCACAGAGGAACAGACGGGCACTGAGGCATGGGGCGCAATGGGCGCACATCGGCGGCTCCCGCCGATGAGGGTGGATGTATTCTCCCGCCAGGCCGATACTGCCGGCGGGCCGTGCCATGCACGGTTGGGGGCGCGGTCGCGGAGAGACTGTGGTGGTCGAAGCCGCGGTCGCGCCTGTCTCAACGGCCCCAAGCCTCTACCTGCTTTTTCCGCGGTTGTCACCCCCGACGAGGGCGATGACGCGACCCTCCCGCAACACCAAGCCGCCGCGCGCGGGCGCTGCGCCGAGGAGCGCACACCGTCCAGTCGCCCTCCGGGCTCCTTCCCGGTGTGCGCTCCTCGGCCCCTGGATCTGCCTTTCCACACCAACCTGAGACTGGGGTTTGTCACCAGCCTCGTTGGCGGTTGACTGCGCTATTCACCGGCTATAAGCGCTTTTTGAGCGCCATCTACACGCTCGCGGGGATAGGCCCACGCCTGTTCTGCCGGGCACATTCTCAATCACGTTTCCCCCGCGCTCGCGGGGATAGGCCCGGCTTTGGTTCAGTCACGCTCGACAGCTTGACGTTTCCCCCGCGCTCGCGGGGATAGGCCTTGAGTAATGGCGCACCCATGCCTCGACCTGATGTTTCCCCCGCGCTCGCGGGGATAGGCCCCTGGCTGCCATCGAGGGGATGGAGCTGGCCCAGTTTCCCCCGCGCTCGCGGGGATAGGCCCTCGCAGCCAATCGCGCCGCGCTCGATCAGCAGGTTTCCCCCGCGCTCGCGGGGATAGGCCCACTGCCAGGCAGCAATTCCCGTTGAAGAATTATTTGCTTTAAAAACAATGCACTGCATGATTGTGGGAAAAATGTTTTCGTAAACTTTCTCACAGAATCAGGGTATTATCTCGCAAAGCTCAGGTTGCGAGGTAAGAACTGATGAGTGCGCCTTTTGGTCGTCAATCGCTGAGTGCCGCCGGACTGCTGCGCACCGCGCGATCGGTCTTCGGGAAAATCCCGGATGAAGCGGCGAGCGACATCCCGCTGGTCGATCACCTGATGTCCGGTCTGGCGCTGTTCGGACTGAAATACCCCTCCTTGCTGCAATTCGACCAAGACCGCAAGGATGCAACCAAGCGAGCGAATCTGCGCACGCTCTACGGCATTGAGCGCGCCCCGAGCGATACCTGGTTTCGCCAACGTCTCGATGTGATGGACCCCAAGCATCTGCGCCCCTTGTACAAGGCGTTGTTGGCCGCCTTGCAGCGGGGCAAGGGCTTGGAAGGGTTTGCCTATCTGCACGGGCACTACCTGCTCTCGCTCGACGGCACCGGGTACTTCTCCTCACAGAGCATCCATTGCCAGCACTGCGCCGAGAAACACCACCGCGACGGCACCATCACCTACTACCATCAGGCGCTGGCGGCGGTGTTGGTCCACCCCGATCAGCGCGAGGTCTTTCCCTTGGCACCAGAGCCCATTATGCGCGCCGATGGGGCGAAGAAAAACGACTGCGAGCGCAACGCCAGCAAGCGGTTGTTAAGCGATGTGCGTCGCGAGCATCCGCACCTGAAACTCATCGTCATTGAGGATGCCTTGGCGTCCAACGCCCCGCACATCCGCCATCTTCAGGCGTTGAACATGCGCTTCATCCTCGGTGCCAAGGAAAGCGACCATGGCTTTCTGTTCGACTGGGTGGCCAACACCCCAACGACGATCGTGCGCGAGTACAAGGACGAAGACGGCACGCGCCACCGCTTTCGCTCTCTCAACGGCGCCCCATTGAATGAGTCCAATTTTGACCTGGAGGTCAATTTCCTCGAGTACTGGGAGCACGCCCCGGATGGCAAGGTGACCCATTTCTCCTGGGTCACCGACATTCCCATCGACGACACCAACCTGATGACTTTGATGCGAGGAGCCCGCGCCCGCTGGAAAATCGAGAACGAAACCTTTAACACCCTGAAAAATCAAGGCTATCACTTCGAGCACAACTTCGGTCACGGCGATCAACACTTAAGCACCGTGCTGATGCATCTGATGATGCTGGCGTTTCTCATCGACCAGATCCAACAACGCTGTTGTCGGCTGTTTCAAACCGCAATGACAGCGGCGCAGAGCAAGATCCGGTTGTGGGATCAGCTACGCCATCGCTTCAATCTCTGCCTGATCCCAAATTGGGAGGCCCTGTATCGCTCCATCTTCGATCCGCCCAAACTCGTCCTGACCTGGGATACTTCCTAGACGACCGCCGTGACCGAGCGCTCGTGTGATGATGTTCAGGGGATAACCAACAGCCAGCTTGCACCATCACGGCTTACCCGTGAGGTTTTCCTCTGCCCAGGGGTTTCGCAACGCTCGCTCAATCGACGGGCGCGCGACCGAATGGGGAGCAGCGGGAATTGCTGACTGCCAGGGGTTGCGCTTGACAAAAGCGGCGGTTTCCCCCGCGCTCGCGGGGATAGGCCCGTGCTGAAGTCCTTAAGCTCTGGTTCAGCATCGTTTCCCCCGCGCTCGCGGGGATAGGCCCCCGTCGACCATCATCGGCGCAAGGACTCGGATGTTTCCCCCGCGCTCGCGGGGATAGGCCCTTCAAATGCTCTCCCTGACTCACCCGCATACCGTTTCCCCCGCGCTCGCGGGGATAGGCCGTTGCGGGACTACCAGGGCGCCTCAATCGTTTGGTTTCCCCCGCGCTCGCGGGGATAGGCCCGACTATTCCGCCCACGAGCATCTGCTGCGCGGGTTTCCCCCGCGCTCGCGGGGATCAGGCCCAGGTCATTGCCTGTGAGATCGCCGCCGAAATCGGTTCTATCCGATGTCAATTATCTTGGCCGCTTTAGCTGCCGCTGTTTTTGAGCGTGATGGACCTCTGTGCTCGGTGGTGGTTCAGGTTCTCCCTGGCGTTGTTGTCGCCAACCGCGTGCTTGGGTTGGCGATGACAACTACGCTGGGAGGTTTCTGCCGGTCGGCGCGGCGGGTTCGCTCTCCAGCGTGCTGGGGGTCTTTGACGCCGGCATTGTCGTGCTCGCCGGCGCCGGGCGCGCACTCCCGGACTCGGCGCCGAACTGATTGAGGGCCTGCTTACGCCGGTAACTGTCGGCGCCGATCTCGATGATGGTCGCGTGGTGGACCAGTCGATCGACGGCGGCCACTGTCATCATCGCATCGGGGAAGATCTGATCCCAATCGGCGAACGCTTGGTTGGAGGGGATGATCACAGTGGCGCGCTCGTAGCGATGGGCGATCAGCTCAAAGAGCACCTGCGTCTCTTGCTGGCTTTTTTGCCGTATCCGAAGTCGTCGAGTTATGTTGAGCTCGTGCTCTTCCCGCTCTTCCAGGCTTTTCCTGGCGCAATAAGTGCCCAGTTCACAGGGCTGCGGACCATCCTGGCACTCATCGCGATTCGCCGCCTTTATCTTGCGCGCTGTTCACCCGTTCCAAAGCGCGAGTGCGGGCGAAGCGCTGATAGGTCCAATCCTTCTCGTAGGCGCGTTCAAGCACGTAGTAGATCGAATTCAGCATCCGCTGGCGCAGGACGAGCGCATCGGTCCCCAGAACCTCGCTGCCCTGTTCATCAAAAAACAAGAGCGCCGGTCGCTCGCTGAATCCGGTTGCGGCCCACCACTGCGCCGGCGTGGTGGCTTGCCCATCTGGCGCGAGAATCGGCGTCTGGTCATCCTCAGTATCGAGGCGGACCACCTCGAAGCGTTCCAGCTGCTGACGGACTTCAGGCACCGTCAGTACCTCCTGGTGGAAGCGTGCGCAATCTCCACAGCCATTCGCCTCGAAGATCACCAACAGCGGGTGATCGGCCGGCAACGGCTGGCGGCTCAAGGCATAGGGTGGATTGGTGAACAGCGGATCAGGGGCCAGCTGATATTCCACGCTCGTTGCTTGGGGTGTCATCGGCCTCGTCGCGGCGAAGTCGGCGAAGGACTGTTCCTCGGGGTGACCCTCGGTCAAATAGTCCAGAACCAACCCGAAGCGCTGGGGATCATGGTAGCCCACGCCGCGGTAGAGCAATTCGCCGCCCTCGCCATAGAACAGCAACGTGGGTGCAAAGCCGGCGCCGGCGCGCTTGGCGAACGTCTTGACCCGCTCTGAGGTGCCATCCGGTGCGGTCAGCTCGGCGTCGCTGAAGATCTCGAGACCGATTGCGTCAAACTGCGTTTGCAGCCGCGCCGCCAGTGTTGGGTCGCCCAGGCTGGTACGGATGAATTCGGCACAGTAGGAGCAGCCCTGGGTGGTGAACAGAATCATCAGTCCCTGCTTGCCGGCCGCGCGCGCCTCCTCAATGTCCTCCGGCAGATCGAGAAAGGAGTCTTTGAACCAGGCCGGTTTGTCGATGTGCATGACAGTGGCGTCATCGAAATCGCCGGCCTGAGCCGTGCCAAGGCTGGCGAGCCAAAGACAGCCGATCAGCAGTACGCGGTGCATGAATTGATGGTGCATGACACTGTCCTCGCTCTATCAGTGGGCGTTATCAGTCATCCAGGGGTAAAGCGCCCCGGTTTCTTGCAGCAGGTGCTCAATCGCCTCGGCCAACTGGCGGTAGCCTCGGGCATTGGGGTGAGCCTGGTCGGACTGCAGCTAGGCGGCAGAACGGCACAGCATGGCGCCAAAGCCAGCATCAGGCGTGTGGCAGGAGGCAATCGACGTTGTTGCGAACAGTTCTCATCTTCAGTATCCTTTATTGCGAATCGTTCTTATTATCGATTTTCGCTCAAGGAACCCTGAGATGACGAACAGACAGCTTTCCGGCGCGATCGCCATCGCCATCGCCATTGCAGGCATCACCGCACAGCCGGTGCTTCCCCAGCCGGTGTTCGAGCAAAGCGTCGAACAGCTAGAGCAGGAAAACGCCCGTCCGGCCGCCCCTCAGACCGCCCCCAAGACATCCCAGATCGCCCAACATAACCAACAGATTAAACAGATCCAAGGCGGCGCCCCGCAACGAGTCGGTAAACTCGATGACGCACTCGAGAGCAGCGAGGGCGGCTGGTTTCAGGGCATCGAAATCGGCGGACTGATCGAGCTCGAGGCGTCCTACATCTCCCCCTATGAAGGCGATTCCGAATCTGATGTCGTGCTGGCCACCGTCGAGCTTGGCATCGCCTCCCAGATCAACGACTGGGTCGACATTGAGGCGTCCCTGCTCTACGAGCAAGACGCCACCGACCTGGAAGTCGACCTGGCCGTTGTCACCATCCATCACCCGGATGTGTCGCCCCTGTTCTTGACCGCCGGTCAGTTCTATCTGCCCTTCGGTGTGTATGAGACCAATCTGATCTCAGACCCGCTGACGCTGGACATTGGCGAGGCACGCGAAACGGCCGTCCAACTTGGTTTTCTCTATCAGGGCTTCAGCGGCAGCCTCTATGCCTTTAACGGCGATCATCAGATCGACGGCAAGAACCAGATCAACAGTTGGGGTGCCAACCTGGCTTGGGCGGTGGACACCGACAGCTACTCGCTCACCGTCGGGGCCGGCTACATCAACGATCTTGGCGACTCCAACACCCTGCAAGACGCGGTCTCGGACAATCGCCAGGCGATTTACGATCAACTGGCCGAAGGCGAAGACCCCAACGCGGGCCAGTTTCGCACCGACCCGACTGAACGCACTGGCGGCTGGACCGCCAATTTGGGCATCATCATCGGCGACTTTAACCTCATCGCCGAATATTTGACCGCCAGCGAGCGCTTTGATCCTTCCAGCCTGGCATATCGCAACAAAGGCGCCCAGCCATCGGCCTGGAACATTGAGGTCGGCTACAGCTTACCGGTCTTCGGTCGCGACAGCGTCGCCGCCATCGCCTACCAGGGCACCGAGCAAGCCGTCGCCCTCGAACTACCCGAGACCAGTTGGCTGCTCGGCTGGTCAGTCGAGATCTTTGAGCGCACAGCCCTCGCGTTCGAATATCGCCATGATAGCGACTATAGCGTCCGCAATGGTGGCACCGGCAAAGATGCCAGCGCCCTGGTCGCACAACTGGCCGTCGAGTTCTAAAGGCTGAAGTAGCCTTGGCAGATGAGAATCAGCGGGTTTCTGGCACAGCGGCGACCCGAACGCGCGTTCCCGCGAACAGATCCGCGACATTCGCCTCGGCTAACTCTGACTCGTCAAGTTGGACAAAAAATTTGCCGAACCGCGACTGGCGATTGGGACGCATCGGCCTGGTCACCGTGTTAGCGAGGGTTTGGCCCTCAGCGTCAAGCAGGGACACCTTAACCGCGCCGGGGATAGAGCCGCGTCTGGCAATAGGCCGCGACACCCGACCCCGCAGAGTCAGCACCCCGTCGCGCTCGCTCAGGCGCACGGCGGACAGATGCACCCTTGAGGAGTCGATGACCTCAAGCGCAGGCCGGGTGGCTTCCTCTTGCGGCGCCGATATGGCGGCAAGGGGCACCAGGATAACGAGGGCGGTCAAACTCTTGACCAAGCGAAGAGGCAAAGGGGTGAGCGCACGCAGGTGGAAACGGGAATGGCTAGGCATGGGCGGTCTCTCAGATAAACAGATAGAGGCGGATGACAGATCGCAAGGGATGCGCGTTGGCAATCGTTTTAGCCACCTTAGCTGAATTCAAGCTGAATGCCGACCGGCTCGATCCCAGACGGCCCGGTGTGACTGGACAGCAACGACACCATGCGTCATGCCGACGATTACCAAGCCGGGGCATTCGGAGGGATGGTCTGCTCCAACTCGCGCAAACCAAGATCTCCAATAAACGCGGTTACACCACCACGACTCATGTTCTTCATCGACTTTTCGGATATTTTTGATGCAACTTTGGCGACATCGCTGAACACATATATGATGCTGAAGTTGACGTGCCCACGACTGATTGAGTGGTACTCAATTTTCCCGTCTGGCGCATGTATCGGATCATGTCTCGGGCAATTTGGGCACCGTTTGGGCACCAGATGGGCACGAGCCCAGAAGACGGGGATTTGCTGAGCCGCTTCCCATCGCGAAAATGGCTCGCGACGGCCCCAGCCGCGTGGCATGACGGGATCTTTTAGCTAAATTAATCAAGCAACTAAAAGAAAATAGTTGACGGCTTTCGGCGGCCAGGTATAATGCCGGCCTTTATCGCTAGGCGCGTAGCTCAGCTGGTTAGAGCACCACCTTGACATGGTGGGGGTCGGTGGTTCGAGTCCACTCGTGCCTACCAATTCCTCTCAGAACGCCGTCGGGCTTCCTGCTTGAGACGCCGTCAGTCCATCTAATTCCGCACCGCCGAATGTCCCGTCAGCCGCCTGGCTGTCGTCGCCGGTCAGTTTGCGGATTGAGAGGCTGGCGGTTTTTCATTTTGGCTTTCGCCGTTCTGTTTCGTCAAGCCCGCTCTGTTTAGCTAAACCCGTTCTGTTTCTTTCAAGTGGCCCCGCGTATCGGCCACCACTGTTACCCCAAGGACTTTTCCATGCCCCTGATCAGGCTCCCCGATGGCTCCGAGCGCCGCTTTGACACGCCGCTCAGCATCCAAGCCATTGCTGAAGACATCGGCCCGGGTCTCGCCAAGGCCGCGCTCGCCGGGCGAGTCAATGGCCGCGAGGTGGATCTCGGCTTTGTGGTCGGCGAGGATGCCGAGGTCGCCATCATCACCCGCCGCGACGAAGAAGCCCTTGAGCTGCTGCGCCACGATGCCGCGCATGTGATGGCTCAAGCTGTGCAGGAGCTGTATCCGGGCACCCAGGTCACCATCGGCCCGGCGATCGAGAACGGCTTCTATTACGACTTCGACCGCGAGCAACCCTTCACGCCCGATGATCTCACCGCCATTGAGGCGCGCATGAAGGAGATCGTCAAGCGCGATCTGCCCATTGTGCGCGAGGTGCTCGAACGCGAGGAGGCCAAGCGCGTCTTCGGTGAGCTTGGTGAGACCTACAAGGTCGAGATCATCAACGACATCATCCCTGAAGGCGAGGAAGTCTCCATCTATCGCCAGGGCGACTGGTTCGATGTCTGCCGCGGACCGCATCTGCCAAGCACCGGCAAGCTGGCTGATGGCTTCAAGCTGACCAAGGTGGCCGGGGCCTATTGGCGCGGCGACTCGCGCAACCCCATGCTGCAGCGCATCTATGGCACCGCCTGGCGCGATAAGAAGGAGCTGAAGGGCTATCTACATCGCCTCGAGGAAGCCGAGAAGCGCGACCATCGCAAGCTCGGGCGCACGCTTGATCTGTTCCACTTCCAGGACGAAGCTCCGGGCATGGCTTTCTGGCACCACAAGGGCCGGACGGTCTATCGGCTGGTCGAGCAGTACATGCGCGAGAAGCTCGACGAATACGGCTACGAAGAAGTCGAAACACCTCAGGTGCTGGATCGCTCTCTATGGGAGCGCTCCGGACACTGGGAGAAGTTTTCTGACGACATGTTCACCACCCAGCTTGATGAGCGCGACTATGCCATCAAGCCGATGAACTGCCCCGGCCACATTCAGCTGTATAATCAAGGCCTGCGCAGCTATCGCGACCTGCCGCTGAAACTGGCAGAATTCGGCGTGGTGCATCGCAGCGAGCCATCGGGCACCCTGCACGGGTTGATGCGCGCGCGCCGCTTTACGCAAGACGACGCCCATGTCTTTTGCACCGAGGACCAACTCCAGGCCGAGGTCGCGACCCTGATCGACATGGTGTTCGAGACCTATCGGGACTTCGGCTTCGAGCAGATTGATCTGGCGCTCTCACTGCGCCCTGAAAAGCGCGTGGGTTCCGATGAGTTATGGGACAAGGGCGAGGCGGCACTGGACCAGTCTCTGCGCGACAAGGGGCTTGAGTTCCGCGTGCAGCCCGGCGAAGGCGCCTTTTATGGACCGAAGATTGAGTTCACCCTGCGCGACAGCATCGGGCGCACCTGGCAGTGCGGCACCATTCAGGTGGATTTCTCCATGCCTGGGCGGCTCGACGCCCATTACATCGCCGAGGACAACAGCAAACAAACCCCGGTGATGATCCATCGTGCCATCTTGGGCTCCATGGAGCGCTTCATCGGTATTCTGATCGAACATTACGCCGGTGCCCTGCCCGTTTGGCTCGCGCCCGTGCAGGCGGTGATCATGAATATTACCGATCGCCAGGCAGAAACCGTCACCCAAGCCACGAAAGTCTTGCATGACAAGGGATTTCGCGTCATCTCGGACTTGAGAAACGAGAAGATCGGCTTTAAAATCCGCGAGCACACGCTCCAGAAGATACCCTACCTGCTGGTCGTCGGCGATCGCGAGGTGGAAAATGCCAGCTTCGCCGTGCGTGATCGCAATGGCCAAGATCTCGGCAACCTGTCTGTCGACGCTTTTGCTGAACGGCTCGCAAGCGAGATTCGCGAACGACATTGAGGCTAGCCGGGACTGGTTCCGGTGTCCATGCCTGCGGTTTTTGCCCCAAAATTTTGTGCCTAGGTAAATTGTGTGCAAGTAAATTTTGCGCCCAAGTATTTTTGCGAAAGGCTAAATAAGGTTTAGGAGGAGTCTGCTATCGCTGCACCAAAACGTAACCGCGTTAATGAGGAAATCACAGTCCCGGAAGTGCGACTGATCGGCGCGGATGGAGATCAGGTCGGTCTCGTCGATCTGCAAGCGGCTATGGCCCGCGCGACCGAAGAAGGGCTCGACTTAGTCGAGATCGTTCCTAATGCAGAGCCGCCGGTTTGCCGGTTGATGGATTTTGGCCGATTCCTGTTCGACCAGAAAAAGAAAAAGAACGAAGCAAAGAAAAAGCAGAAACAAGTTCAGGTTAAGGAAATCAAATTCCGCCCTGGCACCGACGAGGGCGACTACAAAGTCAAGCTCCGAAATCTGACCCGGTTTCTCCATGAAGGCGACAAAGCCAAAGTCACCATGCGCTTTCGCGGTCGCGAGCACGCCCACCGCGAGCTCGGTCTGGACCTGCTGAAACGCGTCGAGACAGATCTTGCCGATGTCAGTGTGGTCGAGCAGCAGCCGCAGATGGAAGGACGGCAAATGGTGATGGTTCTGGGTCCAAAGAAAAAATAACCCGGCGGCAACGCCTGGCGCGGCTTTAGCCGAAAACTGCTCTCGCCGGTCACGGCGAGAGGCAATCAAGCAAAGAAACAGCGGCCCGCGGGAAAGGGCTTCCGCGCGATCTGCCGCATCAAAAAACAGCCATGCGATCTTTCTGGGCAATCGTTCTGGACAAGCTTTTCGGGCAGAGCCCCTAGGCAACGTCCACAAAAAATGCCCGAGGCTGATCCGACATGGCATACTCTGACGTAAGGAGATAACAAAATGCCCAAAATTAAGACGAACCGTGGTGCAGCCAAGCGCTTCGCCCGCACCGCCGCTGGCGGATTCAAACGCAATGCCTCTCACCGGCGCCATATCCTGACCAAGAAGGCCACCAAGAGAAAGCGCCAGTTGCGCTCGGCTCATCGCCTGCACAAGGCCGATCAGCGCGCCGCGCGGCGCATGATGCCCTACTGCTAGGCGCTGTTGCTGGGCTGCGCTAAGGCGGGTTATCACCACCCTCACCTTCAGCCGCGTCCCACGCGCCAACACTGACATTTTTTTTTGGAGAGAGGCCATGCCAAGAGTTAAACGCGGTGTTACCGCACACGCCAAACACAAGAAGATTCTCGATCAAGCCAAGGGCTATTACGGTGCCCGGAGCAAGGTCTATCGCGTCGCCAAGCAGGCGGTCATCAAGGCCGGCCAGTACGCCTATCGCGACCGCCGCCAGAAAAAGCGCCAGTTCCGCGCGCTCTGGATTGCCCGCATCAACGCCGCCGCGCGCATGAACGGCCTGTCCTACAGCCGCATGATGAATGGCCTGAGCAAAGCCGGTGTCGAGATCGACCGCAAGGTTCTTGCCGACATCGCCTACCATGACGACGCAGCCTTCGCCGCGCTGGCCGAGCAGGCCAAGGGCGCGCTCGCGGCCTGATCGATCCTTAGCGTGATCGATCCTTAGCCTGGCCGATCCTTGTTGGCGCCGCCGCAATCCCGCCTGCACTTGGGTTAGGCGGGCAATCCAGGCATCTAACGCGACAACCGACAGCCCGGGATCAGCGCCACAGCTGAGCCCCAGCTGATAGGGAACAGCTAAGAGGGAAAGGCTCCAGGGCCTTTCCCTTGCTCGATTCCGCGCCGAACATCCGTCTTTCGTCAACTATCGCCTCCAAACTCTGGCGCCGCGAACTCTGGCGCCTCAAACGCAGGGAACAGACTTGAACGCGATCAGCGATGCCAATGAGCTCGACCAGCAACTGAGCGCTCTTGGCAGCCAACTTCGCCACGAGACGGGCGCGGCCGACAGCCTCGCCGCGCTTGATGACGCGCGGGTGCGCTATCTAGGCAAGAACGGCCATCTGACTGCGCTGCTCAAGCAGCTTGGGCGATTGCCGCCGGAGTCCCGTCCGACAGCCGGGCAAGCCATCAACCGGGCTAAAACCGAGGCCCAGCAGCTGATCGATCAGCAGCGCGAGCGGCTCGAGGCCGCCGCGCTTGAGGCCCGCCTTGCCGGCGAGCGCGTCGATGTCACCCTGCCCGGCCGCGGTCAGCACCCGGGTGGGCTGCATCCGGTCACCCGCACCATGAATCGCATCGAGCGGCTGTTTGCCAGCGCCGGATTTGAGGTTGCCGAGGGGCCGGAGGTCGAGGACGATTATCATAACTTTGAGGCGCTCAACATCCCGCCCGAGCATCCAGCGCGGGCGATGCATGACACCTTTTACTTCCCGGACGGGCGCCTGCTGCGCACCCACACCTCGCCGGTACAGATTCGGGTGATGGAAGAGCGCGAGCCGCCGCTGCGCATCATCGCACCAGGGCGTGTTTATCGCTGCGACTCCGACCTCACCCACACCCCCATGTTCCATCAGGTGGAGGGCTTTCTGGTCGACGAGCGCGCCACCTTTGCCGATCTGAAGGGCGTACTCTATGAGTTTCTGCGCCACTTCTTCGAGCAGGCCGATCTCTCCCTGCGCTTTCGCCCGTCCTACTTTCCCTTCACCGAACCTTCGGCGGAAGTGGACGTGCAATGCGTCAAATGCGGCGGCAGCGGCTGTCGCATCTGCAAGCAAAGCGGCTGGCTCGAGGTGCTCGGCTGCGGCATGATCCACCCGGAAGTCTTCCGCCATGTCGGCATCGACACCGAGCGCTTCCAGGGCTACGCCTTCGGCATGGGCGTCGAGCGCCTGGCAATGCTGCGCTACGGTGTCGATGACCTGCGGCTATTTTTCGACAACGACCTGCGCTTCCTGGCTCAGTTCGCCTGAACCGATCTTTATGATGACCAAACACAAGCACACACTATGCAACTGAGCGAAGCCTGGCTCCGCGAATGGGTCGACCCACCCATCGACACCCAAACGCTGACCGATCAACTCAGCATGGCCGGATTGGAAGTCGATGCCGTCGCACCAGTCGCCGGCGAGTTCACTGGCGTGGTGATCGGCCAGGTTCTTAGCGTCGATCCGCACCCCGACGCAGCCAAGCTGCGCCTGTGTCGGGTCGATGCCGGTCAGGGCGAGCCGTTGCAGATCATCTGCGGCGCGGCCAATGTCGCGGCCGAGCAGCATGTGCCTGTGGCCGTCATTGGCGCGCGTCTGCCGGGCGACTTCAAGATCAAGAAAGCCAAGCTGCGCGGGGTCGAGTCCTTCGGCATGATCTGCTCGGCCTCCGAACTCGGCCTGGCGGAAAGCTCCGACGGCATCTTGGTGCTGCCACCGGAAGCGCCGGTGGGCGAGGACTTTCGCGCATGGATGGGCCTGAACGATCATTCCATTGAACTCGACCTCACCCCAGACCGCGGCGATTGCCTCTGCCTGGCCGGCGTGGCTCGCGAGGTCGGTGTCATCAACCGCGTGCCGCTCACCGCCCCACAATGCGACCCTGTCCCGCCGACCAGTGAAGAGCACTGGCCTCTTGAGGTCAGCGCCACGGCAGCCTGCCCGCACTATGTCTGCCGCCTGGTGCGCGACATCAACCCAGACGCCCGCACCCCGCTATGGATGCGCGAGCGCCTGCGCCGCAGCGGCCTGCGTCCCATCAGCCCGGTGGTGGATGTCACCAACTATGTGCTGCTTGAGCTTGGCCAGCCGCTGCACGCCTTCGACGCCGAGCGTTTGACCGGTGCCGTGCAGGTGCGCCTCGCGCGCGACGGCGAGCCTCTGACCCTGCTCAACGACGAGCAAATCAAGCTGCACCCGGATGCGCTGGTGATCGCCGATGATAGCGGCGCCATCGCCTTGGCCGGCATCATGGGCGGCGCCTCCACCGCGGTCAGCGATAGCACCCGGCATATTCTGTTTGAGAGCGCCTTCTTCGCCCCGCAAGCGGTTGCCGGGCGCGCGCGCCGATACGGACTGCACACCGATGCCTCGCACCGGTTCGAGCGCGGCGTCGACCCCGAACTGCAAGTCCGCGCCATTGAGCGCGCCACCGCCCTGTTAATCGAAATTGCCGGCGGCACCCCAGGTCCGGTCGTGGCTGCCCGCGCCGAGGCCGAGCTGCCAACGCGCCCAAGCGTTAGCCTGCGGCGCGAGCGCATCCCGCGGCTGCTCGGCATTTCCCTCGCGGATGCAGAGGTTGCAGAGATACTCACCCGGCTTGGCCTGGAGCCCAGCCCCGCCGCTCATGGCTGGCAGGTTCAGATCCCCGGTCATCGCTTCGACCTGCGCCGTGAGGCCGACCTGATCGCCGAGCTTGGGCGCATCTATGGCTACGACCGTATTCAACCCAGTCAGGCGCAGTCGGCAACCTGCATGAGTGCCCCGCACGAGGCGGCCTTCGATCTCGACCAGGCGCGCACCCGGCTGATCGGGCGCGGCTACTTCGAGGCGGTGACCTATAGCTTCGTCAGCCCCGCGCAGCAAAAGCTGATTGACCCCGAGGTCGAGGCGCTCGCGCTCAGCAACCCCATTTCCGCCGAGCTCTCGGTCATGCGCACCAGCCTGTGGCCCGGCCTGTTGCAAACCGCGCAGCAGAACCTTGCCCGCCAGCAGGCACGCATCCGCCTGTTCGAAACCGGGCTGCGCTTTCGCCCCGGCCTTGATGAGCAGGACGCACTTGAGCAAGAGCCCATGCTCGCGGCCCTGGCCATTGGCGACGTTCTGCCGGAACAGTGGGGCTGCGACAGCCAGCCCGTCGATTTTCACTCCATCAAGCGCGATCTGGAAGAGCTCCTGTCATTGACTGGCAGAGCACAGGAATTTTCTCTGGTTCCCGCCGCCCACCCAGCCCTGCATCCCGGTCAGTGCGCGCGTATCGAGCACGCCGGAGCGGAAGTTGGCTGGATCGGCATGCTCCATCCATCGGTCGCCAAGCCACTGGACTTGCCCGACGCGAGCTATGTGTTCGAGCTGCGCCTGAACCAACTCGCCCAAGGACGGATTCCCGCCTTCAGCCCCTTGTCCCGGTTTCCCTCTATTCGTCGCGACCTGGCATTGTTGGTTGATACCGACACGCCCTATGGCGCAACCGAGGCCAGTGCACGCGCTGCCGCCGGTGACTGGTTACGCGAGCTGCTGGTTTTCGACGTCTATGCGGGAGAAAAAATCGCCCATAATCAAAAAAGCATCGCTTTGGGATTGATTTTACAGTCATCTTCTCAGACACTTACAGACAACGGGGTTGAGGACGCTGTCGCTCGCGTGCTCACCCGGCTGGAACAGGACCTGGGCGCCAGATTGAGGAGTTGAATGCATGGCACTCACCAAAGCCGATATGGCGGAACATCTCTACGAAGAACTTGGGCTCAACAAACGCGAGGCCAAGGACGTTGTGGAAATGTTCTTTGAGGAAATCCGCAGTGCTCTCGAGCGCGGCGAGCAGGTAAAGTTATCCGGCTTCGGCAACTTCGACCTACGCGAGAAACGGGAGCGGCCGGGCCGCAACCCCAAAACTGGGGAGGAAATCCCCATCACCGCCAGGCGGGTCGTCACCTTCCGCCCGGGGCAAAAACTCAAGTCGCGGGTAGAAGCCTATGTCGGAACCGAGCATTAACGCCGAAAGCAGCAGTGCCGAAGGCAAAGGCACCGAGCAACTGCCGCCGATTCCCGGCAAGCGCTACTTCACCATCGGTGAGGTGAGCGAGCTGTGTGACGTCAAGCCCCATGTGCTGCGCTACTGGGAGCAGGAATTCCCCCAGCTCAAGCCGGTCAAGCGTCGCGGCAACCGGCGTTACTACCAGCGCCACGATGTGCTCATGGTGCGCCAGATCCGCAGCCTGCTCTACGACCACGGCTTCACCATCGGCGGCGCCCGCCAGCAGCTCTCAAGCGACACCGCAAAGCAGGACGTCTCCCACAGCTCTCAGATCATCCGCCAGGTCCGCACCGAGCTCGAGGAAGTCCTGCTCACCCTCAAGCGCCGCGTGGGTCACGGCTAAGAGGAACCTCAGTTCAGGAAGGTCGAAAGGCCACGATCAACAAGCAGTTTCGCTGAAATTGCGAGCGACACCGCCACCAGCGCCGGGCGCTCCAGCCTGGCACCCCGAACCCGCGCTGGTGAATTACAGCCAGCTCTGCAGCACCCCCATGCAGCGGCGATTCATCTCCGCCGCGCGCTCGGCACTGTCGGCCTCGGTGTAGGCGCGCAGCTCCGGTGCATTACCGGACGGACGCAAATGGAGAATCTCACCATTGCTCAGGCTGGCGCGAACCCCGTCGGTGTGATCGATCGCGACTGCTGGTGCGAAGTGATCGCCAAACGCCTGGTTGAAGGCCACGAGATCCGCCTCCTGGTCCCCGCGATTGAAGGCGCCCAGGCGCTCGCGACCTAGCTCGAGCGGAAACTCCTTGATGCGGTCGCTCTCGGTGAAGCGCGACGGCAGGTCCGCGTGCAGCTGCGCCAGCGACAATCCGCGTGCTTTCGCATCGGCTAGCACGGCAACGGCGACAATGGCTGCGTCGCGCGTGGGCAAGGCCGGGAGCAGACGCCCGTCACGCTCAATGCAGGAGGCGATCAGAAAACCGCCATTGGCCTCATAGCCGACCACCGGGCGGTAGCCTTCGTCGATCAGGGTTTTCATCCCGGCGATCACATAAGGCGAACCGATGCGCGTTCTGAAAACACGCGAGAAATCAGCCATGCGGTCAACAGCCGTGTTGCAGCTGACCGGTGTGGCGATGGCCTCGGCGCCCAACGCTCGCGCGCACAGGATGCCGACCACATCGCCGCGCAGCCAGTTGCCGCTAGCATCGGCCAACAGCGGCCGGTCGCCGTCGCCATCGGCCGATACCAGGGCGTCAAAATCACCGCCAGCGCACCAGTCGCGGGCTAGAACCCAATCCTCGGGACGGATGGCCTCAGTGTCCACCGGCACAAAACGCTCGGAGAAGCCAAGCTTGGTGACCTGCGCCCCAAGTCCGGACAAAATCTCGTAGAACGGATCGCGGGCAACGGTGGAGTGCTCGTAGAGGCCGATGCGCAAGCCGGAAAGACAGTCGCTGGGGAAAAAGTCGAGAAAGCGTTGCCGGTAAGCCGCCTGCGCGTCATCCATCAGTGGCGGCAGCGGCGGGGCGCCGCTCTGGAAAGCGCCGGCGTCGGTAAAAACCCCGGGCGGGATGATTACCGGCTGATGCGCGATGCCGGCCTCGTCGTCTTTCAAGATCTCACCGGCGGGCAGATTGAATTTAATGCCGTTGCGATCGTCGGGAATATGGCTGCCGGTCACCATGATGCTCGCCATGCTGCGGGCGAACGCAAAGGCAGCGACCGCCGGCGCCGGGATACGCCCGCAATACAGCGGCTCGCAGCCGGCATCGCGCACTGCCTGGGCGCAGGCGGCGAGAATGCGCCCGGTGCTGTCGCGGTAGTCACCGGCCAGGGCGACCTGGTCACCGCCCTGCAGCCCATGGCTCTCAAACAGATGGCCGAGAAACCCGCGCGTGTAGCTGTAACAGATAGCATCCGTCATGTCCGCCACCCGCCCACGCGCGCCACTGGTGCCAAACTTTACCCCCGAGGTCATCATCAAATCGCCAATCTGCATGGCCTTCTCCCGCTCAATCATGCCGCCGTCGCCCGGCGACTCCTTATCATAGGAACCGATATTACCAACAGCAGCGCGCGCCTGCCTGCCCTTCCCATCCATTCAGTGTCGCTGTCGACAGATTACGGCCGCGTTCATGTTCTTTTTCAATACTCAGTGGAACCGTGCTATGGTCGCGCATGCCGGGTCGGCAACCGGGACCCGGACGACAGCAACAAGCAATTTTTCACCACCGATAACGACAAGCAACGAAACGGAGTGACCCGATGATCCGAAGAACCAACGCTATTTTGGTTGCAAGTATCACGGCCGCCGTCCTGGGCCTGTCCCAGGGCGCGCTGGCAAGCGACACCGCTGCTGCCGCACCAACACCGCCTGCGCCCCCCGCCCTGCCAGCGCCTCCTGCCCCGCCGGCGCCGATGGCCGCTCCGGAATCTCCGGATGCGATCATCGCCCGCATGGAGGAGCGCCACAAGCAGATGGCCGAAGAGCGCGAGCGCCGTTACGAAGAACTACGTAAGCAGGCTGACCAGCTCGGCTTCGAGATGCCAGAGATGCCGCCATGGGAGCCCGGCGAACGCAGAGGCATGCCCTCACCTGACTATGCGCCATGGATCACCGCCGAGGAGCGCGCTGCGCTGCGTGAAAAGCGCTGGCAGGAGACCCGCAACCGCGCCGCCGAGCATGGGATCGAGCTGCCCGAGATGCCGCCCTGGAAAGCCGCTGAAGAGCGTCGCAAGGAAATGAAGGCACGCTTTGAGAAGTTCCGCGAGACCATGGATGCGCTCAACAAAGAGCAACGCGAAGCAATCGAGAACGTGATCGGCGAGATACCCGACATGGGCGAGATTCCGGATTTCGGCGAAATGCCGGACTTTGGCGAGATGCCAAGCTACCCCGGTCCTAACGGCATGGGTCCGGGCGCCGGCCGCCCCGGTCCTGGGATGGGTCGCGGTTGGGCCAAGCCGCATCGCTGCCCCAACCCGGGCAAGCCTTGCCCCTATCACGGTCCCGGCTATGGCGGTCCGATGGCGGGCCCCGGCATGATGGCCCCGCCAGCGCCTGCCCAGGCGCCCGCCGAAGCCCCGGCTGCGACTGAATAACCGTCCGCCGCGACGGCTTTCGTCATCCGTGCCGCCGCCCGGCCCGTTCCGGGCGGCGCACCCCTTCCGCAACTGTGTCCCCCGGGACTGAAGCTCCAGTTCCCGCCCCGGTTTACAGCCCCAGCTCCCGCCAACGCGCCTTAAACCGCTTGACCGACACCGGATAGGCGGTACCGAGCGGCTGGGCAAAGAAAGAGACCCGCAACTCCTCGAGCATCCAGCGGATTTCATCCAGCCTGGGATCATCACGACCCGCCGCCTCGGCGGCCGACTGACGCTCGCGCCATTGCTCGAGCAGTGGGGTCAGTTCCGCAAGCAGACTGCGATCACGCCCGCCGGCGTGCGACAGCTTCTCGGCTCGCTGTCTGATGGCTGTGAGATAGCGCGGATAGTGCTTGAGCTGGCTGAACGGCACCTGCTGCAGAAACCCTTTGAACACCAGCGCATCGAGCTGACCCTGCATGTCGCGCACCGAGTCGAGCCAGTTGATCTGGGTGATTCCGGCGAGTTGCTTGCGCAGGCTCTGATAACGACCGAGGATATCGCCGGCCAGGGTGCTGACCTCGTTTGAGGTCGGGAACAGACGCGGCTTGCCTGCGGCGAGACGCTTTTCGAAAGCGCTCCGGTTGCGCGGCGTCGCTTGGTCTTCAAGAAAGGTCAGGTCCAGAATCAAACCAACGAGCTCGTCGGCAAGATCGGCGGGTGTCCACTGCCCTGCCTTCCGTCCTGTCTCTGGCGTCCCCCGCGATGCGCCCACCGGCGCCTTGGCATATTGCAAGCGCATCCGATCAAGACCCGGCAACTGGCGGCGCAGCGCACGCATATCACCGGCGAGCTGCAACATGATTAGCCGGCGCAATCCGGCGCGCATCGCTTGCGCGGCGCTGGCCTCGGAGTCCAACACCCGCACCGCGACACTCTTGCCCTCATCGACCAGCGCCGGATAGCCGCGCAGGCGGATGCCACCGCGGGTGAGATCAACCTGCTCGGGCAGCTCGCCGAAGTCCCAGCGCGTCAACCCCTCGCGCTCCAGCCCGGCGCTGGGGATTTCGGCGAAGCGCGCACCACCGGCCTGACCGTGCTGGCGCTTGAGCGCGATCAGGTCCTCACCGGTCGCTACCGCGCGGCCATCCTGGTCGATCAGCCGCACCTTCATGCGCAGGTGCTCAGGTGCAACGGATTCATCCCAGGCATCTTCCGGGATGACCTGGCCGGTCAGGGCCTTGAGCTCCTCGCCCAGTGCCTGAATCAGCGGTCGCTCACTGGGCTGCAAGCGCGCCGCGAGCTTGGCAGCGGTGTCGGGAATGGGCACCAGCGCCTTGCGGATCGGCTTGGGCAGACCGCGCAGCAGCGCGGTGATGCGCTCTTCCAACAATCCCGGCACCAACCATTCCAATCTCTCGGGCGCCACCTGGTTGATCAGCGGCAGCGGCAGCACCAGGGTGACCCCATCGGCGCGGTTGCCAGGGTCGAAGTGATACTCCAGCGGCAGCTCGCTGGCGCCGACGCGCAGCGCATCGGGAAAGGCCTCAGCGGTGATGCCGGCGGCGTCCCGATTGAAATCAGGGTGCATCACATCCGCCATGCTCATGTGCAGCAGCTTGGGCTGTTTTTGTGCCGCCCGGCGCAGCCAGCGCTCGAACTGCGGCTTGGAGTAGATGCCGCTCGGCACGCGCTGATCGTAGAAGGCGTAAATCGCCTCGTCATCGACCAGAATGTCGCGGCGGCGGGATTTGGCCTCCAGATGACGGACGTATTCGATCAGCTCGGCATTGTGACGCCAGAAAGGCGCGCGGGTGTCGAAGTCGCCTTCGGTCAGCGCGAAACGCAGAAAAATCTCGCGCGCCTCGGCCGGGTTGATGGGACCATAGTTGACGCGCCGTTTGGGCACCAGGGTCAGGCCATAGAGGGTCACCTTCTCGAAAGCCGCCACCTGCCCGGCGCGCGCCTGCCAGTGCGGCTCAAAGTAACTGCGCTGAATCAGATGGGCACCGGTGGCTTCGATCCAGGCGGGCTGCACCTTGGCGACGGTGCGGCCGTAGTGCTTGGTGGTCTCGACCCGCTCGGCGACCAGAATCCACTTCGGCGCCTTCTCGAACAGCCCTGAGCCTGGGTGGATGTAAAACCGGCTGTTGCGCGCGCCCTGATACTCGCGCTGTTCGTCCTTGAAGCCGATATTGCTGAGCAGCCCGGTCAGCAGCGCGCGATGGATTTCTTCATAACTGCCCTCGGCCTCGTTCTCCCGGAAACCCATTTCGGTCAGCTGCTCGCGCAGCTGCGCGTGGATGTCGCGCCATTCCTGCACCCGGGTCGGAGACAGAAAATGCAGCCGACACAAGTTCTGGAATTTGCGTCGGGAGAGCTTGCGGCGCTCGGATTCGAGAAAACCCCACAGATTCAAAAACGCCAGAAAATCCGAGTCCTCATGGCGGAAGGTGGCATGGATTTCATCAGCGGCCTGCTGCTTATCGAACGGCCGCTCGCGTGGGTCCTGCACGCTCAAAGCAGCCGCGATGATCAGGATTTCGCGCAGACAATGGTACTCGGCGCCGGCGAGCAGCAGCCGACCGATGCGCGGGTCGACCGGCAGGCGCGCGAGCTGTTTACCGAGCGGCGTCAGCTGGCCCTGGGCATCGAGCGCGGCCAACTCCTCCAGCGTGCGGTAACCGTCGTTGATGAGCCGGCTGTCGGGTGCGTCGAGAAACGCAAACCGCTCAATGGCCCCGAAGCCGAGCAGCTTCATCTGCAAGATGACGGCGGCAAGGTTGGTGCGCTGAATCTCAGGCTCGGTAAACTCGGCGCGCGCCTGGAAATTGTCCTCGTCGTAAAGCCGGATGCAGACACCATTCGCAATGCGCCCGCAACGGCCCTGGCGTTGATTGGCCGAGGCTTGCGCGATGCGCTCAACCGGCAACCGCTGCACCTTAGTGCGATGGCTGTAGCGGCTGATGCGCGCGAAGCCGGGATCAATCACGTAATGAATCCCCGGCACGGTCAGCGAGGTCTCGGCGACATTGGTCGCCAGCACCACCCGGCGGGTGCCGTGCGGCTGAAAAACCCGCGCCTGCTCGGCCGGCCCTTGGCGGGCATAGAGCGGCAGGATTTCGGTCGCCGGCGGATGATGCTTGCGCAAGGTCTCGGCGGTCTCGCGAATCTCGCGCTCGCCGGACAGGAACACCAGCACATCGCCCGGCCCTTCGCGCGCGAGCTCGGACACCGCCTCTGAGATAGCGGTCTGCATCGCCTCGTCACGTTCGCCGGCATGCTCCTCGGCAGGCGGGCGATAGCGGGTCTCGACTGGATAGGTGCGCCCGGAGATCTCGATGATGGGCGCGGGCCTGATGGCACCCTGGCCATCCTGATCCGCAAAATGACGCGCGAAACGCTGCGGGTCGATGGTCGCCGAGGTGACAATCAGCTTCAACTCCGGGCGCCGCGGCAACAGCTGCTTAAGCACCCCGAGCAGAAAGTCGATATTCAGACTGCGCTCGTGCGCCTCGTCGATAATCAGGGTGTCGTATTCATTCAGCCAGCGATCCTGCTGAATCTCGGCCAGCAGCATGCCGTCTGTCAGCAGCTTGATGCGCGTCTCCGGCCGCACCCGATCATGAAAGCGCACCTTGTAGCCGACCAGGCCGCCCAGTTCCGCATCCAATTCGGCTCCGATGCGACTGGCCAGCGAGCGCGCGGCGATACGCCGCGGTTGGGTGTGACCGATGCGCCCGAACAGCCCGCGTCCGAGCTCCAGGCAGATTTTCGGTAATTGGGTCGACTTGCCCGAGCCCGTCTCACCGCACAGCACAATCACCTGATGCTGTTTGATCAGCGCGGCGACCTCTTCGCGGCGCTCGCTAACCGGCAACTCGGGTGGATAATGAATGACTGCGGGAGCAAGCTGACGACGCTGCTCAACGATAGATTGGGAGCGCTCGAGCGCGCGGCGGATATCCTCCAAGTCCGCCTGGGAGGCTACCTGATCGCGCTTCTCTGCTCGCTTGCTGAACCCTTGCAGACGCCTGCGCAGCCGATGCCGATCACGCAGCAGACAGCAGGCCAGGTCGGCTTGGGTTGGAATACGGGTTGCGTTGGGGTTTCCGTCCATGGCAAAAGGAAGGAGTCAGCTTAGCCGGGAGAGGTGCTCGGGGAGATGCGCTCGGGGAGATGGCACCGAAACCCTTATTATGCAACGCGCGCACTGGTCACTGGCAGCGGCAACCAGCAATTGAGCAACTGCGTAAGCTCATGATCCCGGCCACCCGGTCGCAGCTCGGCAGCCGACCGAGCGGCCTGCCATTCATAATCCAGGAGAATCAGACGATGAAAAGCATGAACTTGCAACCCTCAGGCATGCTGACGATAGGAACGGTGCTGCTTATGGCGGTGTGGCTGGCAACCTCTGGCAAGCTGTTTGCCGGGGAAAGCCGCATCGAGCTTGAGGACGGCAGTCTGATCACCGGTGAAGTCCTAAGCAGCGACGGGCGGAGTTACCGCATTCGTTCGCGGACCTTGGGCACGATCGAGATCGATGCGGAGCAGATTCGTAGCCTGAAGCCGTCCGGTGCCGCCGGCACCAGCGCCGAGACTTCAGCTGCGGCGGCGGTCAATAATCAGCGCATCGAGTCAATTCAAAAGGACATTGCGGGCAATAGCGGCCTGCTCGGCAGCATCATGACGCTGGAGGAAAATCCGACCATGCGCGAGGTGCTTGCTGACGATGAATTGATGCGCGCGATCGCCAACCGTGATTTCGAAACCCTGCGCAACCACCCGAGCATTCGCAAACTGCTCGAGAATCCTCAGATGCGCGATATTGTCGACCAAATCCAAGGGAACTGAGGTCGCCTCGCGCTCGTTTCCGGTTCCGAGGGGCGGGGGGAGATGGTGGCGGCTAGCGCGAGCGCAGCTCGGCAATCCAGGCTTTCTGGGTTTCGCGCTGGCGGCGGTCGGTCAGTGTTTGGCGGATGCGCTCGCGGGCTTGCTCGAAGGGCACGGTCTTGGCGGGGGTGACGGCCTCGCAGAAAAGCAGATGGAAGCCGAGCGGCGATTCCAGCACGGCGCTGACCTCGCCTGGTGCCATCGCGAAGAGCGCGGTGTCGAGCGCCGGATAGAGTTGGCCTGGGGTCATGGTGCCGAGGCGGCCGTCCTCGAGCGCGGTGGGGCATTCGGAATGACGGCGGGCGAGTTCGGCGAAGGCGTCGACATCATTGCCTTTGGTCTCTTCGGCCAGCGCTTCGATGCGCGCGCGGGCGGCGGCGCGCTGGTTTTCGGCATAATCTTCGTTGACGGTGATCAGCAGATGGCGTGCGGCTCGGGTCTCGGGCTGGCTGAAGCGCTCGGTGTGCAGTTCGTAGAACAATTGCTCGTCGGCTTCGGTGACAGGCGCATGGCGAGCGCCGACGGCGCGGATGACGGCGTCGAAGCTGAGCTCGCGCTGCAGGGCACGACGTAGCACGCTGATCTCAAGGCCGTTCAGGGCCAGCTCTTCGGTGAACTCTTGCTCGTCGGCATAGCGCGCGCGCACAGCGGCAAGCGCCTGCTCGACCTGATCATCGGGGATGCAAACAGCCTGGGCCTCAGGGGCGCTGAGCACCAGGGTCTCGAGCGCGAAGCTCTGCTCGGCGCGTGCCTCGACTTGCGGCCATTGTTCCTCAGTGAGCGCGGCAAGACCGCAGGAGAATTGATCGGCCGCGGCGCGCAGCAGATGGTGGCGATACTCTAGTGGGCGCGGGGGGCGACTCATGTCATCGCCTCCGCGACCGGCTCGGCCGCCTCGAGCGCGGACTCCGGCACTTGCAGCAGGTTGGCGCCGGGGAACTGGACATGGTAGCCGAGCAGTTCGCGCTCGCCGCGCAGCACCTTGACGACCTCACCGATACTGCCCTCCTCCACCAGCACGCGACCGGCGCTGGCCAAGGTCAGATTAGCGCGTACCTTGTCGCGGGTGTCGAAGCGGCTTTCGACCCAAAAATCCGCCGCCGGCTGGAGCTCTTGCTCACGGCAGCCGACGACCAGGTCTTGCTCGACGAAGTGCACGCTGTAGATGATCTGGTCCTGCAAAAAGGTACCGACATCGCGCACATAGCCGGTACTGCCGCGGCGGATCAGCAGGGTGCCGCGATCCTTACCGGGAAAGGTGCCGTCGTTGCGCAGGTGGCGGATCACCCGCACCTCGTCGCCATAGTCATACTGCGGGCGCATGAGGCAACTGGCCGAGCAGCGAATCCAGACCCACGGTCACTGGCTGATGCTGTTTGAAGACCTTAAACACCTTCTCGGTCTGCGCATCAGAGCGGACGAAATCGCGATAGGCGCCCTGCAGCAGGTCTCGATGCAGATCAAAGCGCGCTTGCGCCTGCGTCGGCATGGTCTCGACCTCGGCGAGATAGTCATGAAAACGCTGCAGAATATGCAGCCGATTCACCTGCACCACAGCAGCATCGTAAGCAATGCCGAAGTAGTCGAGAAAGTCCTCGGCGCTCTCGAGTTCATCGAGATCGTCGAGGTCGAATTCATCAAGCGTGTTGAGTTGATTGGACATGGGAGGTGCCTTTTAACAGTGAGTGATTGGTGATCAGTGGTTAGAACTAAGAGGTTAAATATTCCGGCTTGTCACTCTTTGCGCTCGGTCTCGGCAGATCCATCATTGACGGCGCAACACATGCAGATTATCGCCAGCGTTCTGAATGCGCTGTTCGGTGACCAGGCTGCGCGCCATGCGCAGCAGGCTGTCGGTTCCAAGGCGACCGTCGCTGTCGAGCACATCGAGCTTCTCGAAGCGCGCGAGGGCATCGGGGCCACGGTTGAGGCGCAGTTCCAGGTAGCCGGCGCCTTTGAGCGCGAGCAGCAGAAAGCGCGTCAGCGCCATTGAGCGCTCGCCGATCTGACGCAGTCTGGCCTCATCAAGCGCTTCCCAGCCTTCGTCCAACTCCAGCTCGCGAGCACTCAGACCGATGGCGCGCTCGGCGACAACAAGCGCATCCTCCAGGCGGTGCTGGTAGTAATAGTAGCGATACAGCGCCACCAGCACGGAAAGATTCTCAGGTGCCAGAAAATAGGCTCGCAACAGCGCTGGCTCGGCACTGGCGCCGCCATCGCTGCCGTATTGGGTGGCCGCGCCCTCCAGCAGGGCATCCACCTCCGCCGGCAACGGGGTGTCGAAGTAGAGATCCTGCCCAGTGAAATCCAGTAAATCCAAGCCTTTACTCCAGTAACCATGGGTCAGTCGACGCAAGCGCCGACGCCGCATTACGCGACCGATTTCGGATCATGCCGCGCGAATCCAAGATCCCCATGTGTGGGGTTTATTGAATCCTCGCGCATCCTTAGGACGATGGCCCGTTCACTGCAATCTCAGGCTAGCTAAGGGGCTAGCCGCTGGGCTAACAACGGAGCTACCAACTGGGCTGATGGCAGGGCAAGCGGCCGGGCTCATCGCGGGACTGGCGCTGAGATCAATCTCCGACAGAAAACCGCGCAGATCGCCGGTCTCGGGCGAGCGCTTGTGCTCGGTGACGAAGCGGCGAACACGCGCGAGCAGGCTGGTCGCCTGTTCCGCCGTCAGCGAGGTATTGAGCTGCTCGGCATAGGCCCGGACCAGAGCATGGCGGCCAGAATGCTTGCCCAACACCATGCGATGGGCTCGCCCGAGCTCGGCCGGGTCGATGCCCTGGTAATTGAGCAAGTCCTTCATCAGCCCATCGACATGGATGCCCGCCTCGTGGGTGAAGGCGCCGGCACCGATCAGGCTCTTCTGCCAGGCAACAGGCCGGCCGGAGGCGGTCGCCACCAGCTCCGATAACGTCTCGAAATGGCTCAAATCAATGCCAGTCGCGCAGCGATGCACATGCTTGAGGCCAATCGCGACCTCCTCAAGCGCGGCATTGCCAGCGCGCTCGCCCAGGCCATGGACTGTCGTGTTGACATGGGTGGCACCGGCGCGCACCGCCGCCAGGGTGTTGGCCGTGGCCATGCCAAGATCATCATGGGCGTGCATCTCGATCTCGCAGTCGCAATGGGAGCGCAGGGCGCGAATCGCGTCGAAAATACCAAAAGGGTCCATGATCCCCAGGGTGTCGGCGTAGCGCACCCGCCGAGCACCGACCGCCTGGGCAGTCTCGGCCACCTGGCGGAGAAAATCTGCATCAGCGCGCGAAGCGTCCTCGCAGCCGACGCCGACCTGAAAGCCGGCGTCGAGCGCCCGCGGCACCAGGGTGCGAATCTGGCGCAGCACCCAGTCGCGATCGCGCCCGAGCTTGCGCGCGATTTGCTGATCAGACACCGGGATGGACAGGTCGATCAACTCCACCGGCAGACCGCAGCTGGCGATAATGTCCTGCTCGACCATGCGCGCCCAGACCATCAGACGCGCATTCAGCCCAAGCCCCGCGACCGCCGCGATGGACGCGCGCTCCTCCTCGCCCATGGCAGGGATGCCGACTTCCAGCTCGGGCACGCCGAGGGCGTCGAGCCCGCGCGCGATGGCGAGTTTCTCATCGAGCGAGAAGGCCACCCCGGCGGACTGTTCGCCGTCGCGTAGGGTGGTGTCGTTAATGCAGACCGCGCTCGGCGCCACGGCCGGCGGAATAGCGTGAGTCGGGTGCCTGGTCATTGGGGAGCCCTCCAGCAGAGCCTCGGACACCTGAGGTGCCACAACGGCGCCCGCCGCGGCGGGGTGTTACCGACCAAGCGACCGGTGGACTTGGCCATCGGCGGCGGCGCCTTCTCCGGAGACTGAGTTTGCTTCCGGACAATGCTAAGGCAAGCAAATCCAATGCCATTTCTAATGAAGCTTCCGCTTCAATCACTTAACATAGGACCATAGCGACTGTTGGACTCTTTACGACAACCCAGCCGCGTGCTTTGTTGGCTTGACTGCAAGCGCGCCCCACTAACTCTGTTCCATCCTGGACCAACCGCTGGAGCAATCGGGGGGAGTAGCCGAGTGCCACAAAGAGCACGTCTACCTCAACAGTGTAGACGATTGGCACCGACAGTGCATCCATTCGATGAAACCCGGAATCCCCACTCAGGGCGTGAATCTAGCCAGCCCTGTCCCCACACCGGCGGCCCCGTTCGGAGTCCGAGCCAGATCTGATCTGATGCTGCTAAGCCTGCGCGCTGACTTCTACGACGCTGCGCTAAATTGGACTAGACCGGCGCAGCAGTTGTCTGCGCCGGCACTTGGGAGGGGTCAACGACCGCCCGCAGCTGCGCAGTCCAACTCACCTTCGGCTGTAATGACGCAGTCAGGCGTGCCGCTCACCGGCAGGGCGCCGGAGAGAGGGATCTGGGTACCGAAACGCGCAGCGAGTTGGAACAGATCGAGGTTAACGCCGGCGAAATCGAAGCTAAAACGGGACGGCTGGCCTAGGAGCTTGAGCGCCCGCCCATTGATCATGAATTCGATCCCGTCAGCAGCGAAGCGAACGCTGTCGATACGGGTACCGGCGGAAAACACAATCAGACTGTCTTGACGGTCAACAATGGTGATTGGCGCGGTCAGGCTGGTTGGAATACGGTAGGTCTCGGCGCCGCCGAAATCGAGGTAAGTTAAGGATTCCCCCGGGTCGGCAGGGATGTCGATGCTTTGGTCGCCCTCCGAAAGATAAACGGTGCCGTTGATGCTCGGGGGCGGCTGGGGTGGATCGCTATCAATGACGAAGGTGGCGCCCACCGTCTTGGCGCTGTCCAATGTCAGCGTACAGGTGGTGACGCTGTCGAAGCAGGCACCGCTCCAGCCTGCGAAGGTCGCGCCCTGATCAGGAAATGCGGTCAAAGTGATGACGGTTCCCTCCGCATAGTCGAAATCGCAAGTACCAGGGCAGTCAATGCCTGCCGGGTCACTGCTAATCCGGCCAGATCCAGAAACGCTCGACACGCTCAGGGTGTAAGCGACTAAATCGCACGCATCGCCGAGACCATCACCGTCGCTGTCGGCCTGATCCGGATTGGCGATCTGTGGGCAATTGTCCTGGTTGTCGTCATATCCGTCGCCATCGCTGTCGTTTACCTGCGATGCTGCGTAGAGCAGATCGAGTAATACACTATCTGCATTGACCACGACCTCGCGCGTTGCCGCATTCGGCAGGTCACCGCCTGCAAAGCTGACGGAGTAGCTTCCTGCATCAACTGGGATTGCGTAACCACCCCCGGCAGCCGTGACGGCATAGAAAGGGCCCTGATCCGGCGTGACCGTTACATTCGCCAAGCCTTCTCCGCTGTCGTAAGCGCCGTCTTCGTCGAGATCCTCCCAGACGGTGCCAACCAGGAAGCGATTGTAATGATCTGGAACCCAATCGCCAGCCTCGGCGTAGTTACCGGTAACCACCCAATGGCCGACGGTCGTGGCTGGATTGGCCTCCGGTACGGCTGCGATACCAACGTTGGCGAGATTTGCCTCCGTCGACATTAAGTTGACCCGATGACCACGCTGACTTTGCATGCCTCCGGTGCCGCCATAGCCCCAATCAATATTCCAACCGGCGTGGCCATGAAGGGCGTGCTTGGCGTACGAAAACACGTTTCCTCCAACATTACGGTAGGTAAAACCAGCATCAGCGACGCGCTCGAATTGCCCCACATGGTCTTGTGCGTCTCTGGCAATCAGGTCGTCTGAGTGCGCCTTGGCGGCTTCATACAGACGCCGGTCGAAGGCGGCTGGGGGCTTGGCAGCGATGGCGTCGAACTCCGCCTGCATCATCAACAGGTCGACATTAAAGTAGTCAATGGCAGATTCGACTGAACTGTCGCCGCTGTTTGCCAGAAAATCCCCCTCGGCGCTTGGATCTTGCCGAGCCCGATTCATCAGCCAGACGTAAGTCTGTTCTTCGCCATCAGGATGCGCGCCGTCAGCAGTTTTATGCCACACCCATTCCACTTGGCCCGCGACGGCTGCGGCGCCTGATCGGACGGCTGAGGACTGTGACGTCTTCGGTGCAGGCCCGGAACGCATGGGGGGCGCTGGTGGCGGCGCCAACTGCTCAGCTGATTGCCCGAAGCCGGGCAGGCTTGTGAGCGCGCCAGCGGCAAACACCGCGAGGATCAAGGCAGGTGGAACAGCCGTGGGCACGCTCAACCATTGGGTTAGCCGAGCGCGCGAACAGTGCAACAAATTCAGAGCGATTGGTTGGAACATGCCGAAAACTCCGAGTCAGAAAAATAACCGCAAGAAACGTAGTTTTTTTTCGAGACTGTCGCCCCCACCTTATAATCACGCGTGTCACTCCAGACGAGGTTTAGCTGCCGCTCAGTTGTACCCGGTAATACGGATAATAATTTCCGGATAGACGGGGACGTACTGGTGGTAGCCGCCCCAAGCCTCCACATACGAATCATAGGGCGCGACTGTGGATTGCAGCACCAGGTCGCAGGCGGTTGCCAAATCACTCACCGTAACCGACAGACTTGCAGAGCCATCTTCACTGATGGTCAGCTGATCTTGCTCGCCATAATGATCGCAGCTGTCCGGGTCGTCGAATTCTTCAGTGGGCGACAGACGCCAGTTGGGGGGGCCACTGGATGAAAGCCCCCAGTCAAGCGTCAGCCCGTCGCGTTCTGTGGTGCCGGAGTCCAAGCTCGGGCGGATTGATAGGTTACCGCTGATACTTACGTCAATGCTTGATGCGTCCGACCACGGAATACTCAGCTCCCACACCAAAGTAGGTCGTATCGGGGACCGATTCTCATCCACGCTAAACACGGGCTCTTTGATTTGTACTTTGCGCAATGGTTCACCATCGTAGCTGATGTTTACGCGCAGGTCTCCTTCCAGGCTGACAAACAGCTCGTCGTTGACAAGCGGCCCGTCGGGCCAACCGGACGAACCGCTATATCGATAATCCTGACTGAAAGTGAAACGCTCACCGTCAGTGCTACCCTGAAACCCAGTGAGCGGCGACGAGACGACCTCAGAGCCATCGCGCAGCACAGCCACCAAGTAGGCTGTGGTAATATTACTGACTGCCGTAGCAGGACCGGTAAGCAGCACACTGCCGTTGTCGCTTTCGTCGCTGATTTGACTGACCAAGCCATTCACCGCCTCGCCATCGGCGCGATCCTTACGCAGTTCCAGGCTCGAAACGCGGGCGCCTATCCAACCGTCTCCCCCATTTGCCAACTTCAGCGCTGGGTAGTCGAGGTTGCCACTGACTTCAAGATTCCCCGAGGAAAAGTCAACACCGGCCGAGAGTCTAGGGCAGTCCATGAAGCCGGCCTCGATCAGCGTCGAACGTGCCACTGACTCACCGATCTGAATCGTCTCTTCAGTCCGTTGCGCCGGCTCGGCGCCATAGAATTCTTCGTGGTCAACATCACCGACGTTAACGCGCTTGATCCCAGAAGGCTCATACAGCCCGGCACCCTGCGCACTCCAAGCAGGGACAGCACCATCGCTCTGCGTGTATGTCGATTGCATGGCTATGCTGTTTAGATAGGCTCCTTGCTCGATTGGCGTGGAAAGTCCAAAGCTTAACGTTGGTGCCTGGTTCCACAACCAATCTGATAAAGTACTATTCTCTTCTGGAACCGCTTTCTTGGATGTGACGCCGTAGAAGAATGTAAACTTCCCGTCTGTCTTGCCCTGCTGCCAGCCTGCGCCTTCGTTGAACAACTGCAGGTTGGTGCTGTAGAACAGGCTGCCATTCGGTAGTTCGATTTCCGACTTCTCAAACCCGGTCGTCGTGTTTTCTTGCATGACCGAACCGAGCGCCATCATGGACTTGTGCCCTGCAGACCAGCGCAAGTCGCGCTGTCCGGGGGTGTCAATAGCAATACCATCCAGTTCCTTGCCGTAGGAATCCCACTGACCGATATTGTGTAATGGAATGCGCGAACCCATCCAGATGAGGTCATGCCCGGCACGCATCGCATAAAGCAGGCTCGGAAGCCCGGCGCCGTGGTGCGGCGAGCCCCAGGTCACCAAGCGCTGGAAGTGATCAAGCACGGCATCTGACATGTGGCGCAGGCCAGCACGAGCGACTAGCCCGCCCATGGAGTGCGCAACAATCGTCAGGTTGAACGGTATATCGCTGGCCAGCATGGCTGCGAGTTGAGAGTTTTCGCGCAGTTCTCTATTAAACAATTCTCCGAGGGACTCACCGAGCGTCTTATGATAAGTAAAGGACTTGTCGGGCACCGGGGAGAAAATCGGCCGATAGCTCGGGTAAATAAATTCGTAATAAGCAGTGCAGCCACCGCTACCGAAGGTCTTGTAAAGCAGATCCCACACTCGGCGTTTGTAACCCACCCTCCAGGGTGCCGGTTCGGTCCCATCCACAAAGCCACTCTTCTCATCTTCATTGTGCCCATGTACGAGTAGCACAACATTGCAGATCGGCTGTCGCCGCAATATCCTCAAGTCGCTCTCCGAAGCCTCGCGCCGGTAGCCGTGATCAGCGAGCGTAGCGTCAGGTATCATGCGCACCAGTTCCGGCGACTCGGACCAGTTGAGTGACTGCTCAAAACTCATCACTGAGTACTTCACGTTACCGATCCAGTACGTGCCATTGGAGGCGCCAGCTGCATAGAGTAAGGCAGGCCCAGGGGGGGTGGTGCCATCGTCGTCACCGGGATTGATCAGGACGGACTCAAGGCTGTCCGGCACCATTGGATCGACGAAGTGCAGGTTGCCAGCAGCGTCAAAGTCAGCGTCCAGCACACTGAAGTGACCATCCACCCATTCCCCTCCGACCATGGTCGTTGCCTGACGCAGCACGAAGACGGTCTCGGGGTCCAGAGTGCCGATTTCGTCCCGGGGGATAGTAATAACCGGTTTCAACGCGCTCGCATCGCCACTACCGGAGAATTCCACCGTGCGCATTGCGCCAGAGACCAGCATGTTGCTCCCACTGGGAAAGTAGTCGCCAGAGGGCAAGGTGTTGCTTGTACGCTCAACCTTGGTGACGAATTCTGCATTGGTAGCGGGCAGATCCACGCGCGTGCCATCGCCAAGATTCACCGCCACGGCGCTGCCGGGGGCGACGTTCACTTCAGCGCTCAGGGTACTAACCGAGGTCGGTGCCGGCGTGCCAGCCACATAGCCACCATCATCGGAAACGGAGGTGATCTCCCCATCGGTATTGATGGTACCTGAAACGGTTCCATTAACGGGTGATGCCCCGGCAGCGGGGATCGTGGCGCCGAAAAGCTCTGCCGTCTTGGCGAAAGTGCGGAGAACGCCTAAGCTGGGGTCATCGGCGTTGCCCGCAAAGACGAAATCGAATGCGGCGGGTTGACCGAGTAATGTCACTCCTTGCCCATTTGCTCTCAAATACACACCATCTGAACTAAACTGTGTGTCTGCGATCGACAAGCCCGCTGGCAATATGATGGTGCTGGCTTGATTGTCGACCACCTCCGCCTCGCCGGCCAGGTCTGCAGGGATGGTGTAGATGTCTTCCCCACCGAAATCGAGATAGCGTGTTAAACCATCGGTCGCGCCACCAGCGATGGTCACTGCGCCGGAAGAAGCATCAAGATAAATGGTTTCATCCGCGAAGGTGGTCAGCGGTGAAAGCGACAAGCCGATCAGCGCAATCAAAAAGACGCTAGATTTCATGTTTCTCACACCTGCTTTTGTCGTAAAAAAGAAACTCTGATTACTGGTGTCGAGGGGCTGAACTAGAGTCCATCGCTTGGTGAATGCCCCGCACTTTGAGCCGGTTGGTGCAATAAACCAAGTCCTACTGCTAGGAACCGGTTACTTTACCCCACCGGCTTCCAGCCGGTGGTTGTTAAGGTTAGGCAGCTAAGCTGGTTCTTTCCCTTTTCCCTTTTTCTGAGACTCCGACCATTAGTCTTGGTCAGAGCCATCATAAAGACAATAACGCCATTTACGCGCGACCTAGTTGCAATATCTGAGAAACCTACTCTTGCCACTCATAGATATAGCGAACACAGCCGTAATATCCTCCTGCTAGAATTTGAAACTTTTTCGTTTCACCTGATCCTGCATACCCGAAACCAGGGGCTTCAAAACTACCAGACCATGAATCAGTCGAGGGGTCAGATGCACGCCATCCGACTTCAACCGTATTGATATCAATCTTTGAAGCCGTTGCGGACCCACAACCCATCTCATAGTTATCCATTTGCATATCTATGAAATCAGATGCCCCAAATTGCTCAAGGTGATTTGATCTTGATATATCCATACTGGCAGAATAACTTTGCCCAGGAACTAAAGTTGGTGGTGGTGAGGTCCATGATCCCGTAAAAGTAATACTTTCCGAGAATTTCCAGTTGCAGAGTTCTCCGGAAACCGAGTTAGTCAGGCTATAACTGCCATCGGATATTGCTACGGATTTCTGAAAGCATTCATGAATATCAACATCCGGATCACTATATACGATTTTGTCTGCAAGTGCCCAGACTCCATGTTCCGTTATCGGGGGAGTCTCACTGTCGTCCTCAAAGTTTAGGCAATTATTGGCCTGGAGCCAGCTCAGCTTTTCCGCCTGATATTGTGCTCGACTAGCTTTACCCGATCTTATCCAGTATCGCGCTAGAACTTCAGCCTTACTCCGGATATCACTTTCTGTTAAGGAGAAGCTTTCACAGTTTCTCAGCGAGTTTTTCAAATTGAGCTCAACACGCGAGCGAACATTCAAATACTCGTGAAACATATCGCAGGTAGATGGGTTTTTTTCAACAAAAAACTTGCTCTTCAAACCATCTGTCAACTCTACTGCAAGCTCGAGATAATCGTCTTTGTATAGATTGAGTTTTGCCCTCTCCTCAGGAAGCTCAGACTTGCGAGCATATAGACTCTCAATTTTATCCTTGAGATAACGCTCAACATCTTTGTCTTCGGAAGGTTTTTTCTGTGACCTAAGGATTTCTCGGATCGTTGAATCTGCAAATTTGTTAGTCCCCAAAGCTGATAGCGGGTCAGCAACCGACCAATCACCAGTTTCAGCATAAAGATCATAAAGTTGTCGAAAAGCGTCGTTACCAAGAGCATCTTTGGCATAATCTGCAGTTTTTATCACTAATTTTACTGCTGCTGTATAAGCGGGGAACACTTTGCTTGCGATACCCTCTGCCAATGCCTGCATAGCAAGTTTGGCATTTGTTTCCGCAGCCCCAGCTGATTTCGCGAGTGTGGCAACATCATTAGGGACATTGTTACCCCAGATTTGTTCAACAATCTGCTTTTGCTCTTGCGTTGTCGCATTTTTCATGATTGTCGTCGAGACAAAGACTCCGAGCGTCGTACTGTCCACTTTTCCATTCGCCATCACCTCCAAAATGAGATCTTTACTGTCGCCAATAGTGTCTTTGATTTTGTCTAATGTTGAATTGGAAAGCTTCAAAGAACTAGCCATAGTTAAAGCGGCATCAACCACTGCATCCGATAGTTGCGGATCGGCTTTGAGTCCAACGAAGACCACTGTGTCGTTCTTGATGCACTGATCCAGTTTCTCTTCAACGGTGACATCCTTGCTCCGAACGTTTGGCGCCGATAGAGCTTCCGCTGTTGGGGCCGACGCGCTGAAGGATACAAACTGTGGCACATAAAAGGGCAGATACTCGCCGAGAAGGATTCCATCTGTAGCGACCATGGTCTGGATACGGCTGCCATAGTCGTATTCCATACGGATACTGTGCTCGCCATCCGCGCCGTCCCACTGCATCGCTATGGGACTCTGAAATGGGGTGTTGGGGAGGTTGAGGGAATAGCTTGCAGAGCCATCCAGGGTCGCTTCATTGGTCTCTCCGGCAAAGACAATGAAACCGTTATCCGGCATTGTCATTACGTTCAAGTACCCTTTTGCGGTAGAATCTGTCAGGACAAACACGTTATCTACTAAGGTAAAATCAAGGTCATAAAGAACGTAGTCAATCGCGACATCAAAGATTCTGATTCTTGCTGGGGGGCCAAAAATGTCTGCGCTGGCTAAGAAAAAATCATATCCTAGAGCAGAAAAGTCTCCGACATAGGGGAAGCTTTCAGGTGCGGGGGGGAGACCCATTTCCGAGACGAGGATGATGTTGCCCCCGTCAAGTGCCATACGATAGTCAACCCAATAATTTTCCCCATCTATTTTCATCTGGGTGAGCCGAACGGAAGCTTCTCCCGCGCGCAATACAGCAGTCTCAAGGTCGTATGGTGAAGTATCCCCATAGGGTTGATAGGAGCGTTGGAGCTGATAGGACTCATCGGAGATCTCTGGTCCAGGCAGAAAAACATCGACATTACTTGCGTCGATCGCGTAAGGAGTAAGCCCGGCGGTCGCTGCTTGAATATTGCCATCGGCATTGATGGTACCTGAAACGGTTCCATTAACGGGTGATGCCCCAGCAGCGGGGATCGTGGCGCCGAAAAGCTCTGCCGTCTTGGCGAAAGTGCGGAGAACGCCTAAGCTGGGGTCATCGGCGTTGCCCGCAAAGACGAAATCGAATGCGGCGGGTTGACCGAGTAATGTCACTCCTTGCCCATTTGCTCTCAAATACACACCATCTGAACTAAACTGTGTGTCTGCGATCGACAAGCCCGCTGGCAATATGATGGTGCTGGCTTGATTGTCGACCACCTCCGCCTCGCCGGCCAGGTCTGCAGGGATGGTGTAGATGTCTTCCCCACCGAAATCGAGATAGCGTGTTAAACCATCGGTCGCGCCACCAGCGATGGTCACTGCGCCGGAAGAAGCATCAAGATAAATGGTTTCATCCGCGAAGGTGGTCAGCGGCGAAAGCGACAAGCCGACTAAGGAAAAAGCGATAAATTTCATGCAACTCGTGCATTTTTTTGCGCCAAAAACAAAAACTTTGTTTACCATCATTTGTGCTCTCCAAGGAGACAAAGGGTAGAGTAGAGGGGGGTAGAGTAGAGGGCTGGCTACCGTCACTTCAGTCTCGGCAGCGATGAGCTTGACTTGGACTCCCTTTGACTCAGGAAAACGCGGGAATGCACCTCGGGTCAAGAAAAAATTTTCAATTAGGGCAAAAGAACACGCAATTTGACGAAATACTGGGAAATATAGCTTTTTTAGAAGGAATTGGCGGGCATTTCAGCTACAAGCATGCGTTTTTCGTATAACTTGACCCCGATCAGCGCTCGGCAACCCCCAAGCGGCCTATTGTCGACTGTAATTATCGGCATTATTACGCCACCGAACGGACTCTAATCGTGCTTGCTCTTTCAGCAAAATTGCTCGGGATTGCACTGCTCCATCACTGGGATGAAACTCCAGCGCCGTCAATTCCGCGAGTTGCTAGGGTAAGGGCCGCTAACGCGCCTGGGCCATTTGAAGTAGCCGTGGCAGACGCTGAAAAAGGCACAGTCAGCACACTCGGCGCCATCAACTTCACCGGCTGCGCGAAGACTCGCTTGTGCAGGTAGGCCTCAAGCACCCGCGCGAGCGCACCGATCTGGCCCGCGTCTTCCTGACCGACCTTGAGCCTGACGCCGAACTGGAGAGAAGCGGCCAGCTTGACCGCCTTGCCGAAGCCCGGTTTGGTCGCGACCGCGATGCGAACCGGGTGGCGCAATTGACTCCTTATTGTCAATGCTTCGGGTTCATGCTCCTGGGTTCATGCTCAGGGGTTCCCTGCAGCAAAAACCTAGATTTGCCCCGGCGCCATGCGCCGGGGCACGGGTCCAATGAACGGGATCAGTGGGGTGAACGTCCCACACCGCGCTCCTCGAGCATTTTTTGGATCAACTTCTTCTCTTGCGGCGCCACGTCATACATCGGCGGGTTATTGCTGACAAAGCCGATCTTGAACTGGGGCGGATACTTCATCAGCTCGGCCATGTACTCGCCCGCCGCGCCCATCACCGGAACCATCATCGGGATATGGCGAACACCAACACTGGCGTCCTCCTGTGGATTGGTGTAGAGATTGAACGTAATCGTGCCACCGCTCTCGGTGAACAGCGAACCGCTAAAGCCGCCAATGTCGCCTTTCTGCACCACCGCATCCTGAAGCTCTCCGGTCCAGACATATTTGAACTCATCGATCCGCATGGCGCCGAAGTACTGATTGATGGTGTAGGGACGGCTGCGACGGCTGGAGAGACCATCATCGGCGAGCAGGAAGGACAGCTGATCGACACCGTCGATATAGGTGTCCTTGGAGAACTCGGCGGCCAAGTCCGCCCCGGAGACACCGGTCATCGACATCACCGTGGGCAGAATGTCGGCAAAATCGAACAGGCCATCGGAGCGTCGTGACGGAATCATGCCTTTCCAGTAGGCAAAGGTCGGCACGCGCACACCGCCTTCCCAGCTCGACCCCTTGCAGCCGCGGAATGGGGTGCGACCATGCGGCGGGATCTCACATTCCGGCCCATTGTCGGAGGTGAGCAGGATCAAGGTGTTCTCAAGCTGGCCGGTTTCTTCAAGCTTGTCGACCAAGGCCCCGAAGATATCATCCATCTGCACGATGCAATCACTATAGACGGTATGCGCGGCCGATTTGCCCAGGTATTCATCGGGCGGATAGTTGTCGAAATGGCAACCACGGGTGGCGTGATAGAGGAAGAACGGCTCGTCGCTGTCCTTCATTTTGTCGAGGAACGCCAGGCTGACGTCCTTCCAGTGGGTGTCGAGGTCTTTGATGTAGTCGAGGTCGATCAGCTTGCCGTCCTTGCATTGCTCGGTGTCATCGGCGGTGCAATGGACCTCGTGGTGGTCAAAGCCATCCTCCTGCATCATCTTGAAGCGCGCCGGCGAGAGAGCGACCTCGGGGTTAAAATAGAGATCGCGCCACTCAGTGTACATATCCGACACGCCCAGAAAGCCGACATAGTCGTCATAGCCGACATTCTGTGGCAACGAGCCCTTGTTCTCACCCATGTGCCACTTGCCAACGCCCTGGGTGACATAGCCGTGCTTCTTGAGCAGCTTGGGCAAGGTGATGGCACCGTCAAGGCCACCCGGCTCGCCATACATCGGCGGGCGCAGGATGCCGTGATGCAGCGGATTCTGACCGGTGTGAATGGTCGCACGACTCGGCGAACAGGACGGGGTCGAATAGGCCGAGGTCAGCAGCAGTCCGTCTTGGGCCAGCTCGTCCATGTTGGGCGTGGCATTACCGACGGCCACGCCACCGCCGTTGAAGCCGGGATCCATCCAGCCCACGTCGTCGAGCAGGAAGATCAGCACATTGGGCTTCTTGCCGGTTTTCTTCTCCAATTCGGCGAGCTTCTCGCGCGCGGCTTTCTCTTGCTCCGGATGGGCGATGACCGGATACATGTTGTCGGCCGGCTTCTCGGCCTTGAGATGAATGAAATGCCCTGGAAAGTCATACCCCTTGGCTGAGGTTGGGCCTGTGGTTGAGCCGCGCGGGTTGGCTCCGGCGCTGCCGTCCTTGCCAGCATCCTGAGCAACCGCCGCATAGGGCAGTGCGAAACTCAGAGACAGGGCGACGGCAAGTCGGGCCGTCCAGCGATGGGCCAAAGCCCCTGCTTGCGCGGGCATCGGCCCGCCATTGCGGTATGGGTCATTCGTCATAAGCGCTACCTTTTGGGTCGTTGAAAGGTCGAGTCATTGAAGGTACCGCCCAGACTCTAGGGGATCTTGGCGTCAATGCCTATACGTGAGGCGACTTAGGCTGCGTAAGTAACCCGAACCTGGAGCGACCTGAATACGACAACATGACTCGCGCTCGGGCTTTTATTAAAAAGTTCCAGGCAGCGGGTTTGATGGCGCGCAACGGGATGAGCATATGACCTTGATCGGCGAGCAAGATTATCGGTACAAACGTCATGCCCAGATTGCCAATGGGGAACATTGGGCGCAAAATGCGCGCGGCGCTCGCTCTCTTATTGCGGATCGCCGCCAGCGCAACCTGACAAACCTGAGAGTTTTCCGTGGCCGACAACCCCCAAATGCTGATGGCTGTCTCAGTAGGTCTCATTTTGACCTGCATCATCCTGATCATTTTGTTTATCATCTTCGTGCACACCATGCCCGGCAAGATCGCCAAGAAGCGAGGCAGCGCGCAGGTGGAGGCCATTGAGATTCTGTCCCTGCTTGGGCTACTGATCTTTCCGCTGTGGATGGCCGCGCTGGTATGGGCCTACCTGAAACCCTTCACCCTGCCGGTGGAACTGGTCGATCACGGCAGCTCCGGCACATCCGAACCTGAGCCCGCGCCTGATCCTAAACCGACACAGGAGTCGGCACCGCAGCCACAATTGGAACCAGAACTCGCCTCGGACTCGGCGCCGCAAGCCGATTGGTCACCCGCGCCCGCACAAGCCGAGCGGCCCGCCAACACGGAAATGCAGGCATAGCGCATGGAAATACTGGTCACTACCGCCTATTTCTGCCTCGTCTGGCTGGTTTTCTTCCGCTTCCACCTGCTGCGGTTCAACCTGTTCTGGAGCTTCGTCGTTTTTGGCCTCTATGCGGGCGCGGCCCTCACTGAGATCGTCGTCCTCGGCCAGACCACGCCTTACTCGAAAGAACTGGTGGTCGAGCGCTATGTGATTCAGCTTGCCCCGGAATTCGGCGGCCTGGTGACCGAGGTCCACGCCAAGCCGAATGTCCCCGTTGCCAAGGGCGCGCCCATCTTCAGCATGGACGCGACCCCGTGGCAGAACAAGCTGACCGAGGCGACCGGCGACTTAGCCAGCGCGACCCAGGAGCAGAAATCGGTCGAGGCCGAGCTGGCGGAGGCTGAGCGTAAGCTCGAGGACGCAGTCAAACTGGTACCACAGAAGATGATGGCGGCCCAGGAGCTGCCCATCCGCCGGGATCGTGTCGAGGGGCTCAAGGCGCAGGTTGCGGGCATCCTGAGTAAGCAGGCGACCCTGCAGGCCGAGGTGGAGCAGGCGCAATATAACCTTGAACATGCGACCATCGTCGCGCCGACCGATGGCTATCTGGTCGATCTGGTGCTGCGCCCTGGGAGCTTTATTCGGCTTAAGACGCCGGTGGCCAACTTCGTCAGCACCGAGGACGTCTTTCTGATTGCCAGCGTCGATCAGCGCTCGGTGCAGTGGATTCGCCCCGGAGACAAGACCCATTTTGCGCTGAGCATGTATCCAGGGCGTATTTTCAAGGCCAAGGTGGACTCAGTGGCTTGGGCTACGGGTCGCGCCCAGCTCAGAGCAACGGGCCCGCTGCCCTCGGAGCAGCAGGTGGGAACAAGCAGAACCTTCTTCGTCAAGCTTGTTCCGGAGGGCGATTTCAGCCAGACGCCGCTGGAATTTGGCGCCAGCGGACTGGCGGCCATTTTCACCAGCAAGGCGATCGATCTCGTGCAGGTATTGCGCATGATCGAGATCCAGTCCGAGAGCCTGCTCAACTACATTTTCAATCCGTTCTGATCCGTTACCGGCGAATCGCCGCCTAAGCGTGGCGATCAAATCCTGATCCATGATTCATTCACGCTCACCCGTCGCGCTATAGAGCCCCAGCAACTCGGGTGTTGAGCTAACTTTGAACTTGCGCAGGAGATTGCGCCGATGGACCTCCGCGGTGCGCGGGCTGATGTCGAGTTCATTGGCGATATCCTTGCTGGTCTTGCCGGCGCGGACGCGCTCAAGCACGTCCTTCTCGCGCTCGGTGAGGGTTTCGGTGCATTGGGTGACGCGATCCCAGTCAGCATTGGTGCAGCGGGCGGCGGCATCTAGGTTCAAAGCGCGATTGATCGCGTCCAAGAGGGCTTGGTCGCGATAGGGCTTTTGCAAAAAGTCGAGCGCGCCGGCTTTCATCGCCTCCACCGCCATAGGCACATCGCCGTGCCCGGTGAGCAAGATCACGGGGATGCCCACGCCCTTGTCGATCAGCCGTTGCTGCAGTTCCAGCCCGCTCATGCCAGCCATACGCACGTCCAGCACCAGACAGCCCGAGCGCTCGGTATCGAAGGCGTCGAGAAAGGCGCGCGCGGAGGCATGGCACTCGGCGCGCAGGCCGACCGAGTCCAACAGCTCGGCGATGGAATCGCGCACATCGGCATCGTCATCGACGACGAAGACCCATTGCTCGTTGGCTTGCGTCATCATCGGGCGGCTCCCAAGGTAAAGCGAAAGATGGCGCCACCGTCCGGATTCGGCTCGTGCCAAAGCTGTCCGCCATGGGCCTCGATGATCGCACGCGAGACCGGCAGCCCCAGCCCCATGCCGCCGCTCCGGCCGGAGGAAAAGTGCTCGAACATCTCCTCGGCACGCTCGGGCGCCACGCCGCCGCCTTGGTCGATCACGCTGATCTGGATTCTTGGTTGCTTGGTGGATTCGGGGGTGGATTCGGGCGCAGATTCGGCGGCGGATTCCTCGACCGGTCGCACCTCGATCAGGATCGAGCAATCGTCATAGGCACCGGCGGCGAGGCTTTGCATGGCATTTTGCAACAGATTGACTAGCACCAGCTGCACCTGGAGTGGGTCGGCCATGACCTTGACCTGCTCGGCGCTCCGATCACGGCGAATCTCACAGCGCTGGCGCGTCAGTTCCGCTTCCAACAGGTTAAGGACCGCGTCGATCAGCGGCTCAAGGGCAACCGGGTGCAAGCGTGGGGCATCATTGCTGACCAGGGATCGCACCCGTTGCGTGATGGCACCGGCGCGCTGCGACTGCTTATCGATTTTGGCGAACAGCTCAACAAGCTTTGCCGTGTCAGGCGCATCGCCCTGCAACCGACGCTTGGCGGCCTGGGCATAATTCTGGATGGCGATCAGCGGCTGATTGATTTCGTGCGCGATGGTCGCAGCCATCACGCCCAGACCGCGTTCCTTTTTAAACCGGTCTAGCCGAGCACGCAAGCGTGCCACAAAGGCCTCGGTCTCGGCGCGCCGGTCGCACTCCTCGGACAACACCTGTTGGGTGTTGCGTAGCCGCCGACGCTGCACCAGGAGTGACAGAATCAGGGCCGTTTGCGCAAGCACCACGGCCAGCACCAGGAGAACCTGGCGGTGATACTGTTCCCAGAAGCTCAGCTCGCGAAAACGTAGCTCGCAGTTCTGAGGTAGGCGTTTGGGGTCGATGTCCCAGCGGCGCAACCAGCGCCAATCCGCGACGCACTGGGACGGCAAGGGCGGCTGAATACCGATGGAGGCCGGGTCCGCGCCGTTCAGCAGCCGAGTGTAGATGGCGCTCAAAAAGCGCTTATAGCCGGTGAATAGCGCAGTCAACCGCCAACGAGGCTGGTGACAAACCCCAGTCTCAGGTTGGTGTGGAAAGGCAGATCCAGGGGCCGAGGAGCGCACACCGGGAAGGAGCCCGGAGGGCGACTGGACGGTGTGCGCTCCTCGGCGCAGCGCCCGCGCGCGGCGGCTTGGTGTTGCGGGAGGGTCGCGTCATCGCCCTCGTCGGGGGTGACAACCGCGGAAAAAGCAGGTAGAGGCTTGGGGCCGTTGAGACAGGCGCGACCGCGGCTTCGACCACCACAGTCTCTCCGCGACCGCGCCCCCAACCGTGCATGGCACGGCCCGCCGGCAGTATCGGCCTGGCGGGAGAATACATCCACCCTCATCGGCGGGAGCCGCCGATGTGCGCCCATTGCGCCCCATGCCTCAGTGCCCGTCTGTTCCTCTGTGCCCGTTGCCGTCAGCAGGTCGTACTCTGCAGTCGCTGTGATCGCGGCAACCGCTATTGCGGCCCCACCTGCGCACAACGTGCCCGGCACGACGCCCAGCGTGCCGCCGCCCGACGCTACCAATCCAGCCGTCGCGGGCGCCATACCCATGCCGCCCGCCAAGCGCGCTACCGCCGTCGCCAGCGCGAAAAAGTGACGCATCAGGGTTCACCCCCGCGCCCATCCGATCAATGCTCCTGTGAGAACACCCCCACGCCGATTGCCGTGGCAGAGCCGGTCGCCGTTCTCAATCCCGCGGCGGTTGCCGATGATGCCCAGGTCCCCGAGGTGCCCTGTCATCGCTGCGGGTGTGAGTGCTCGCCTCTTCTGCGCCAAGGTTTTCTCCGCCGCCCGCAGTCAGGCGTTGCTGGCCGCGACCCCTGAAGCCAACAGGAGCCATCATGACCATCCCTTCCGAGCTCGAAGCCAAGATCCTGCGCTACTTCCTTGCTGAGCACTGGCGCGTCGGCACCATCGCCCAGCAGCTCGGCGTGCATCACGCCACCGTCGATCGGGTGCTGTCCCAGTCCGGACTGCCCAAAGTCGAGCGCGCCGCGCGTCCCTCGCTCATCGACCCCTATCTGCCCTTTGTCGTGGAGACGCTCAAGACCTATCCGCGTCTCACCGCCAGCCGGCTCTATGCCATGGTGCGCGAGCGCGGCTATCGCGGCGGGCCGGATCATTTCCGCCATTTGATTGCCCATGTGCGCCCACGCCCGCAGCCCGAGGCCTTTCTGCGCTTAAAGACCCTGCCCGGTGAACAGGCCCAAGTCGACTGGGGCCACTTTGGCAAGCTCACCATTGGCCGGGCCACCCGCACCCTGATGGCCTTTGTGATGGTGCTGAGCTTCTCGCGGGCGGTGTTTCTGCGCTTCTTTCTCGATGCCCAGATGGCCAACTTCCTGCGCGGGCATGTCGGCGCCTTCGCGGCCTGGGGCGGCGTGCCGCGGGTGCTGCTGTATGACAACCTCAAAAGCGCGGTGCTTGAGCGCCAGGGCGAGGCAATACGCTTTCATCCAACGCTGTTGGAACTGGTGAGCGTAATCACGATAATTGCGGGACCCATTTCCAAGCCATTTGAAGGACATGGAATGCGTGTGGGATCACGGGGGCCGTTACTGGCCGACAGCGGGAAGCCGGAATCGTGAACCACGCTCCCCCCCTGAGGGGGGAGAGACGCAGCGGGTTCAGTTGCCTCTAGCGCTCTGGCGAATGGCGCGAGCGAGGGTGTAGCGGGCATAGCGCTCGGCATCGGCTCCGCGACGCGGGGACGCGCGCTCGAGCAAGCGTTGGTAGACCGTGGTCGGTGCAAGGCCGGCCTCAAGAGCGCCGCAGACCCAGCCCCATTCGCGGGCAGATTCGGACGGATCACCGGTGGATAAGCGCGCCCGTGGAGCGCAGTTGACGACCGGCGGCGGAGCCGGAGCCATCGTTGGCAAGGCCGGAGTTGGATCCCAGACGCGCTCCTGCGGGCTTGGTCGCCGAAGGACATTGACCCACTCCCCGCCACGCTTGGCATTCTTCATCCCGGCGAGCCGACCGAGGTGCTCACCGGAGACCGAGCCCGGATCGGCGCCAACGCGCGGGATCAGCCAACGCTGCACATCACAGCGCTGCGCCTCATCGAGCGCGCGGGTCAGCCGTAGCCACAGGTGGCAGCCCCCGAGCGTCGAAGTCTGCACCACCAGGGCCGCATAGTGCCGAGCGATGCGCTGCGCCATCGGCCGTGCGACATCATCGAGAAACACCATTGGCCAGGGATAGCCGCGGGCTGGACGGATATAAATATCGGCCTGTTGGACATTGCGCGCTCTGGCCAGCCCCAACGGAAGCTGATCCAAAGAGCGATCATGGAACCACAGCATCGTCGCCTTGGCGGTGCGCACCGCCAAATCGGCACGCACGATGCCAGCGTCGTGCCATGCCTCAAGCATCACGGCGGTGTGTCTTGCCGCTGTCATGGCCTGGTGCGGGCGCTCAGCGCTCAAGCGGCTCATCAGGCGCCCGCCCTGGCACTCGGGCGTTGGCGGGCGTTGCCCGCCGCTGAACCAAACACCTCAAGGTAGAGTTGTTCATCGAGCTGCGCGCGTTCGAGCCGAGCAGCCTGCGCCAGCAATTCTGCCGCCATGGTCGTGAGCACGCGATAATTGCCCAACGCATGCTCAGCGAGCGTCTTCATCAGCCCTGCGCTCATCAGACTCGCATTGCCGGCACTGTGTTGTAAATGCTCCAGGCAGGCGACCAGCGCCTCGCGACTGGCATACTCCATACTCAGGCGCGTACGGATACGACTGCCCAGCGGCAGCAACTCCTCACGGCGCAGCTTGGTCGCCAGGCGGCCATCGCCGGCCAGGATCACGCTCAACAACGTGCGCGAATCGAACTGCATGGAGGTCAGCAGACGCAGCTCATTGAGCACCGTCGGATGCATCTCCTGCGCCTCGTCGATGAGCAACACCGGGCGCAACAGCGTCGTCTCCAGATGCGCCAGCCAGCGCTCGCGCAGGATCTTGAAGCCACCCCAGCGGTTATGGGGCTTGAGGTCAACGGCGAACAGATCGCCCATCTCGCGGTAGAAGTCCGCCACCTTCGAGCTGGGATGCGTGAGCGCCCCAACGCTGATATCGGGCAGCTGGCGCAGACGCTCATCGAGCAGGCGCAGTACCGCACTCTTGCCGGTACCCGGATCACCTTGAATGAGCGCAAAACCGCCTTCGCGGATCAGGCTCTGCTCGATGCGCCAGCAAAACTGCTCCACCGGCGCGCTGCGATGCAGTGCCGCCGTCGGCAGCTCCGGGGAGAACGGATTGAACTTCAGTCCATAGAGGGCCAGCAGGGTCTTGTTCATCGACTGGATTCCAGGTCATCGTGTTTTGGCAGATAGGCCGGCGGCAGACCGGTGGCGGCATACTCGGCGAGCAAGTCGCGCAGCAACGGTGGCAGCGTCGTGGCGCGTTGTGATGGCGGTGGCGGTGCGCCGGCGGGCTCAAGGCGCCGACGCTGCCCGGAGGCATTGGCGGCTTTATCGAGGGGATAGAGGCGGCAGAGGATGGCGCCCGAGTGGGGATCAACCACGTCCACAGCACTCAGATCCCAGCGGGCATAAGCGATATGCAGTTGCTCAAGGTGACGCAAGCGCGCCGGCACCTCGAAGCGCTTGCCCGCCAGGCTGAGCGTCCCATCGCTGCGGCGCTGACGGCGTTGGACGCGACAACGAAAAGCGCCGCGGACCTGCTCGCTGTCCGGACAGGGGCGCCCCACGTTGGGCGCATCGAGAAGACGCGCAAGCGGCGTGGCGGCGGTCTCACTGTGGACCTTGCGGTGGTACTCCTGCTCCACCCACGCCTGAGTGAGGGTGTTGAGCTGAGGCAGACTCAGCTCCGCGATGTCCTTGAGCATCGCCATCAGGCGGCCTTCCAGCGTGGCCCAGAAGCGCTCCTGCTTGGCGTTCTGATACGGGCTGTACGGCAGGGTCGGCTCATGGAGGATGCCCAGGGCGTGCAATCCGGCGGTGAACTCCTCGGCCTGCATTGCCGCGCCGTTATCGCTCATCAAGGCGCGCGGCAGCCCGCGCTTGTGCAACGCCTGCCCCAGGCCATGGACCAAGGTCTCGGTGGTCTCATCGAGGTACCACTGCAGATGGCAGATCAGGCGGGAGTGATCGTCAATGACCGCCAGCAGCAGGGGCTTGACCCAGACGCCACCCCGGGTGAGGACTTTGCGCGAGCCATGATGAAAGTCCAGATGCCACAAGGCATGGACATACTGGGCTTCATAGCTGCGCACCTCGCAGGCCTCCAGGCGCCGCGCGGCCTGTTCAGCGCCCGGCGTCTTGCGCGCCGGGACACGCCGGCGGTGCAAGCCCGCGCGCTTCATGAAGCGGCGCACGGTGGCATAGGAGGGCAGCGGCCCCAGGGTCTGATCGCCCGCGCACAAGGCGGCGAGGTTGTCGTAATGCAGCTGCACCGTCCAACCGGGGTAGTCGCGGTACTGGGCTTGCACCGCATCCATCAGGCGCGGACTCAGCGCGCGCTGCTCCCCGGCATCGCTGCGCCGGCGCGGGCGCAGTGCGGTCACCGGGTCTTGGGCATCGCGTGCGAGGTAATACCAGCGCTCCAAGGTCCCAAAGCTAAAACTGACCGCCCGCCCAGTCACCGGATGACGCCATGACTTGGCCGCTAGCGCCTTCAGCCGCGCGCCCAGCGCGTTCGCCGGCGCAGGATCAGCCAATAAAGGACCAATAATGGCAAAGCGCAACCGCGCCCAACCATCGGGATCACCGAGGCCGTTGTCATCGGACATTCGTCTTCACCTCCCAGTTGTTTCACACATCACCGGGAGTCTAGAAGGCGCCGCCCAGCGGCGCGATGAGGTCTTCTGCGGGTTGGCGTTGCCCTACAGCGAGCCTGTCGCTGTCGTGCTCGGGGCGATCAATATCAGCAGTTGCACGACGCGCTCGGACAACGCTTTTGCGCTCAATTTTTCCAGCAGGGATCCTGGCAGGTGCTCGGTGGCGATCGGCGGCATCAACAGACCAGCCAAGGATCGAAAGCAGCGGGTTTGCACAAACTGCTCACGCCACCAGTGCTGCCACCGCCGCAGGGTTTGGACGGTGACACCGAGCGTCTTGATCAAGCGCTGGCGACGCGATGCGCTCAGCCCGCAATGCAGGGCGGAAATCAGCACGACGATGACCCCGAGATAGACCTTGCGGCCCAGAAACCGAACGGAAGGCGGGGTGCTGCGCCGCCGGCACCCGTCCGCGGCACAGCAGAAACTCAGACGGCTCTGGTAGCTCTCATCCAAGACGCCACGCACAACACCTCGGGGCTTACGCGGATAACGGGCGCTGTGCAACGCACCACCGCAGTCACAGCCGCCCGCGCGGACTTCCTCGGCAATCGACTCGTCGATCCGGGTGAGCAGGTGGTAAAAGTTCGTGTCGGCAAGAAAGGCGTGACACACTGGGACTGTCTCCTGGTTTTTGGCGAAATTCGGAGACAGCCCTCTCGGGCAACTTGCGTCAAGTTGTTTGAGGGGGTTTTTTGTTTTCCCTCACTGAATTTGCTCAGAATCGCGGCCGATTCCCGCAAATAGTCTGCTCAGGCTCACTGGCCGGTCATTATCGCTTCGAGCCACGTCCGGTCGCGGTGGCGCGAGGGAATGAAAAAGGCCGCGTGGAGCGGGCGATTCGCTACATTCGCGACAGTTTCTTTGCTGCGCGCACCTTCAGTGATCTGGCGGATTTGAATGCCCAGGCTGATACCTGGTGTCAGGGCCAGGCGGCGGATCGGCCGTGCCCGGAGGACCGCGCGCAGTCAGTGCGCGCGGTTTTTGAACAAGAACGCCCGCATCTGCTGGCCTTGCCGCCGGTTCCCTTTCCTACCGAAGAGCAGGTGGCGGTGTCGGTCGGGAAGACGCCCTATGTGCGCTTTGACCGCAACGACTATTCCATTCCCCACACTCATGTGCGCCGCACGCTCACGGTGGTGGCGTCGCTCGGGCAGGTGCGGGTGCTCGATGGGGCCGCGGTGATCGCCACTCATGCGCGCTCCTTCGATGCCGGGGCGCAGGTGGAGGACCCGGCGCATGTGGCCGAGCTGGTGGCGCGCAAGCGCGCCGCGCGTCAGCACCGGGGGCAGGATCGGTTGATCCAGGCGGTACCGATCAGTCAGACCCTGCTGACCCAGGCCGCTGAACGCGGGGAGCCCTTGGGCAGCATGACGGCGGCTTTGCTGCGCCTGCTCGATTCCTATGGGGCGGCGGAGCTGACAGCGGCAATCGAGGAGGCGCTGGCGCGCGAGGTGCCGCATCCCAATGCGGTGCGCCTGGCGCTGGAGCGCCGCCGCGAGGCGCGCGGACAGCCGCCGCCGATTCCGGTCACCCTGCCGGCGGATGCGCGGGTGCGCGAGGTGGTGGTGCGCACCCCGGCGCTGGGGGATTACGACCAGTTGCATGATGAACCGCCACGGGAGGACTGAGCATGAGTGAACAGGATCCGCAGATGCTGAAACAACGCGCCCAGGCGCTGAAGCTCTATGGGGTGCTGGCGCATTGGGCGGAGGTGGTGGACGCGCCTTGGCTGGTGAGCGTGTTGCAGTGGGAGGAAGAGGCCCGGGCGCAGCGCTCGCTGGAGCGACGCATGAAGCAGGCGCACTTGGGGCGGTTCACACCACTGGCGGATTTCGATTGGAATTGGCCCAAGCGCTGTGATCGCGCGGCGATTGAGGAGTTGATGGGCCTTGGCTTTGTCGCCGAGGCGCTGAATGTGGTGCTGATCGGCCCCAACGGGGTGGGCAAGACGACGATTGCGCGCAATCTGGCGCGGCAGGCGGTGCTGGCCGGGCGCACGGTGCTGTGCACGTCGGCGGCGGCGATGCTCAATGCGCTGCTGGAAGCCGACGGGGAGCGGGCGCTGCGCGCGCGCCTGAATGCCTATGCCCGCGTGCAGCTGTTGCTGATCGATGAGATCGGGTATCTGTCGTATTCCAACCGCCACGCGGATTTGCTCTTTGAGGTGGTGTCACGCCGCTATGAGAGGCATCCGACCCTGGTGACAACGAACCGCCCCTTTGCCGAGTGGGGGGAGGTGTTTCCCAATGCCGCCTGTGTGGTGTCGCTGATCGATCGCTTGGTCCATCACGCGGAGATCATTCAGATCGATGGGGAGTCCTATCGGCTCAAGGAGGCGAAGGAGTCCGCGACGCGGCGGCGTGAGCAGCGCGCGGCACGGACCAAGCCGGCGTCAAAGACGCCTCCAGCACAGCCAGGAGAGGAGCATGTATCCACCCCCGATGATTCCCTATGATTGGTCGCCCGAGCAGGCGCTGGCGGTCGTTGACTGGTTGGAGATGCTCTGCGAGGGAATTTATGAGATCCATGGCCTCGCTATCGCCGAGGCCCGCGAACAGGCCTATCAGGAGCAACTGCGCGATGAACGTCAGCTGCCCTTGCCGTTGTTTCCTTTCTACAACGATGATCCGTTCTGAGTGACCTTCACCGGCCACCGGGCGCGGCTCGCTGTTCGGTGGCTCACCCTTCGCCTTCAGCGAGGGCGTCGCTTTGTCGGGCGGCTGGACTTCACCGTTTATCCGCAGGTTTGTTCAGCCGCTAACAGCCGAGCGATCAACTCACCGGTCGCACGCCCCTGGACATCGAAGGGGACAATCCAGCCTGCGGTAAGCCCATAGCCAATTTGGCTGCCGTACACGCCGAATATCGGCGCTGACGCCTTTTCAGCGAGCTGCTCGAGCACCCGACGGGGCACCAGCGGACGGCCGGTCGAATCGCGGAACAGCGCCGTAAAGAAGACTATCGCATCCTCTGGCAGTTCGGCCACCGCAGCCAGGGTCTCTTCGAGGCTGAGATCGACCAGATAGCGCGCCTCCAGGTCTTGCGAACGCTGCTGCAGTCGCTGTTTAAGGTCGCCGAGGTAGTCGCAGCAGGGACCGGAGCCACTGACGATGGCGATCAGGCGTGTGTTCGGTTTCAGACGCAGGGCCAGATCGAGGGTGCGCTCGAATGCCAGGACATAGGGTATCCCCGACACCACGGGCTCGAGCGCCAGTCGAGCCAGACTCTTGACCGAGACGGCGTCAACGACCATGGTGGCTCCGGGCCAGATGTCGTCGCGATGGCGCTGGGCGAAGTCGACCGCAATCGGGGTGATAGCCAGCACCACGTCCACTTTCAGGCGCCGGTATTTCTTCTCGAGCAGCGCGACCATATCGTCATCGAGCAGCTCGCGCGGGAACCGGTGCATGTCCAGGGTTTCGGAAAAAAACTCGACCTGCGCCTGGCTGCGCGCCTCAATGGTTTCGCGCAGCGCGCGATCTAAGGTGATGAAGGCGGGGACGTAGGGGTCGACCGCGTTGAGGATGACTAGGTGACGGGGTTCAGGCGTGGCATGCGCGGCATGCGGCGATACCACAAGCGGTATCGCCACCAACAGGATGAGGACGGCAATCCAAGGAGCTACCAGCGCCCGCCCCGAGGCGCTCAGTGCGCGCGCTGACAAACCGCGGTGGCTGGCGCTCTGCCAGCAGCACTCATGGGTTGGACACGAAGATGCGCTTCCAATCGTCCTTCATGCTGATCACAGACCAGCCTTTCTCCTTGGCCTCGTCCATCAGGTCCTGGCTGAAGGTGCCGAACTGGGTGTCGGGCAAACCCGCGGCCGGACCGTAGGCATATTCGCGCTTGGCGTCGTCGTGGAAGACCAGCATCATCAGCCGGGCGCCGTCACCTGCGCCAGTCCATTCGAGCATCTGTCGGTCCCCATCGGAATTGCCGAAGGCGGCGATGGGACGCTTGCCGATGAACTGATTGATGCCGACCGGCTTGCCCGTCTTGTCATCGATGAAGTTCACCTTGGGTTCGCGAATCAGCTCGGGCTTGCCGTCGACCACCTTGTACGCGGTCTTGATCGATGAGCCGATCACCTGTTGCGCGGGTATGCCATAGACCTCAAGGGTCATGGGCCGCATGAACTCAACCCCGCCGCCAGAGACGATGTAAGTGGTAAAGCCATTGTCACGCAGGTAATCAAGCAGCTCAAGCATGGGCTGGTAGGCCAGCTCGGTGTAGCGGCGGTCAAATTTGGGATGCTTGGCGGTCTTGAACCAGTCAGTCACAATCTGTTCAAACTCAGCCGTGCTCATGCCGGCATGGGTCGCCATGACCAGCTCAAGGATGCCCTTTTCTCCGCTCGCCGCAATGCCGGCCAGGTCGTTGGCAAGCACCGACTTAAATGGCTCTGTCGTCTTCCACTCCGGATGCTTCGGGGCCAGCGCCTTTACCCGGTCTAGCGCAAAGGCGACCTGGGTATACATCGGGTGCGACGGCCAGAGGGTGCCGTCGTTGTCGAAGGTGGCAATGCGGTCCTCAGCCGGGACGAAGCCGGGTGAGTCCGGCGTGGTTACTTCCGCTACGAAGTCGAGAATTGCCTGCTTGGCGGGACCATCGCTCCAGGAAGGCAGCGGGGCGTCGTGGCTGAGTGCCTGCGGCTCGCCCTGGACGTCTGGGCGCGGGCCAGTGTCCTCAGCGAAGAGCACGCCTGTTGCCATCAGCCCAATCAGGGCGATGGCCGGTGTAAACACTTTACTCAGCAAAGTGCGCTTGCGTTTCATTGCAGTACTCCTTAGTCATTGTAATTGCGGACGGTGCGAGCACGCACGCTGGACGCCCTTTCGCGCCCAAGCTTATCCGCATTCCGCTAACCCTTCCTATCCGCACGATTACTTAGTCTACGTAGGTAGCTGACGTATCGCTTGATCGTTTCGACACCCGCGATCCGCTTGGGCGGGATTCAGCGGTGGCAAGGCGCCATTCGGTTGTCGAGACAGCAGTTTCCATCGCCCGCCGAATTGCCACCGCAGTTGGCGCTGCAGTCGCCGCCGCCAGTCAATAAGCTCGAGTGGCCGGGCCGCGTAGCGCGCGGCTTCTAGCTCGGCGAAGAGGGCTCTTAGCGCGCTTTGCCAAGCTGCGTCTTTGCTGGTTGCCGGCTGGCCAGCCGATTGTTCAGTCCCGGGGCGGGTGAGTTTCCCGGCCAAGTGCGTGAGCGGCTCCCCGGGTGCCAACCAAGCTGCCTGCTGCGCTCGCTCCCGCAGGGCGATGTAAAAGGCATCCGGGTCATTGCAGGACCTGAGGGCGCGCAACCAGCGTCGCATCCGCCATGACGCTGGCATGGCGCCGGCCACTGCATCAGCCATTGCATCTGTCATCCGCGCGTTCCATGCCGCGAACCCTGCGCTCGCCTTTGTCCGCATCCCAGACCAGCGCAGGGCGATAGACGCGGCTGCGCGACCCAAACTCTGTGCCGAGCGCAGCCGCGCGGCAACCTCAGGGAGCGTCGATCGGGCAAGCGCGACGGGCAAGCCACCGGTCGGTGAATCGCCCTGAGCCGGAACGCGAACGATCTTGACTCGCCAGCCTGCGACCAAACCGAGGAAGACCAAGACCACGGCGATCAGCGGTATCCATGCCAACCATACCCCCGGACCGACGCCCTCTTGCGGCTGACTCGGACGCGCGTCCGCGCGCTTGGGTCCACCCAGGCTGCGTTGCGCGAGACTCGCGACCTCCAGACGGTTGGTGGCGACATTCCACCATTGCAGCCGCATCGGCGGCAGCTGCAGCGCCCCCTCGGACTGGGGTACCAGGGTGTAGATCTCGGTGCGACGCGCAAGCAGGCGCCGGCCATCTGCATCGAGGCGGGTGTCGCTCAGGGTGCGCTCGCGATAGCGGCGAAAGTCCGCCGAGGCCAGCAGGGGCTCCAGCGATGGCAGTTGTTCAGCCGTGCCGCCCTCGGCCTGCAGCTCGAGCGTCAGGGTCAGGGGTTGTCCGGCAGCGATCTCGGCGGTCGGGTCGAGTCGGGCTGTCAGGCTGAGCGCCTCCAGCGGCAGCCAGGGACGCAGCTCGGGCGGCGCCGGGCGCACCTCGAGATCAGGCACCGACGGTGCCTCAAGCTCAAAGCGCTGTCCGCGTGCGTCGGTCGCGGACAGCCGCACCGGCGCGATGCGCAGAGGGCCTTCGCGCAGAGGCCGGAGCAAGAAATAGTAGTCATTGACCTGCTCGCGACCGTCCCCTCCGGTGCGCATCTGGCTCACAGGCCCCTTGAGAAGCTCCGTTTGCGCATGATCCAGGTCATCCAGACTCGGCGTCGCGCTAGCGAGCGCGCCAGTGCTGATTACCCGCAGCTTGAGAATCAGGCTCTGCTGCACATAGGCGTGATCGTGTGAGAGCGAAACCTCCAACTTTGGCGTCGCCGCGAGAGGCGCTCCCAAAATATGACGAGTAGAACCCTGTGGTCGCGAAGCCCCTGGCGGATAAGCGGGCGCCCAACCGCCACTCCAGGGCTGTGTTCGGGGATCGGACCGATTGGGCCTCCGCCCGGCGTTTGACCCCGGATTTTGCCAGGGATTTGCCCGGGTCCTCGGGTCAACCTGCGGCCAGGTATTCTGCCCCCTTTGGCCCGGCGGCATGCCGCGGGCGTTACTCTGAGCCTCAGGACGAAAACGCCAGGATTCGGCGCTCGGTGGCTCAGATTGCCCGGACTGGGAGAGCTGGCCGGCACTTGGGGTTTCCTCCGCCGCTCCAGCATGAGCATGCAGCAGAGCCACCGCCATGCCGGCGGCAATCAGTACTCCCGTCAGACCGGTCCGCAGCTTGACCACGCCTGGCTGTTTCACCACGGCCGCGTCTCCCGCCAGGGACCACCCGCCGCTTGCAGCGCACGAATTTCCTGCAATCGGAACTGATTGCGCATCAACTCGCCGGGATCGGACTCGAGTTGCTCAAGGCGCTGCTCGGCCAGACCCAGCCCAAGACCTGTCGCCTGTTGCTCGGAAAGACCAGAGACCATGGCGGCTTGCGCATCCGCTTGCGGCTGTTGCGGCGACTCCCCGAGCTGGTCGAACTCGGTAACGCTTTGCTCCTGCGTTGCCGGATTCGCGAATTCGGGTTGTTCCGAAGCGCCCGGTGAGGTTCGATTCGGTTCGCGCTGCGACTGATCACCAGCAGAGTCCGACTGAACCGACGCGCCGAGATCATCGCCCTGCCCCTGACTTGCATCTGACTTCGGCTCCTGCCCGGCGGCGTCTGGTTCTTCCCCGTCGGTGGTGTCAGTGCCTTTCCGGGGTTTCTCCATTCCGCCATCGGACTCTCGCTCGAAATCGGGATCATCATCCGCATCGACAGCGTCCGAAGCTCCCGTTTCCGCGTCCTTCCCGCCGGCCTCGCCATCCTGTTTCTGCTCCTGGCCCTGGCCCTGGTCCTGTCCCTGCTTCTGCTCCTGTTCCTGATCCTGCTGCTCCTGCTCGGGCATCTGGCCCGACTTAACCGCGCCCTCGGCCTCGCTGGAAGCGTCCTGCCCGCGCGACTCGCCTTCGCTATCGGCTTCAGTCGACTGACTGCCAGATTCCTCCGACTCATTTTCGGATTGACCACTCTGATCGGCTTGACCCGAACCACCGACGGATTCGGAAGCATCCGTTGACTCAGCCGACCCGGACGAGTCAGAAGATTCTGACCCATCGCCGCTCTCTTGGGCCGATTCCTGGCCCTCCTCCTGTTGGTCTGATTTCTCACCCTCCTGCTGCTGCGACTCCTGTCCAGATTCCTGCTGCTGGGAATCCTGCTTATCGGAGTCCTGCTGCTGTTCGGCTTGCGCTTGCTGCGACTGATCCTGTTCCTCAGACTGACTCTGTTCAGCCGCTTTCTCCTGCTCCTGTTCCTGCTCTTTTTCCTGTTCCTGCTCTTTTTCCTGTTCCTGCTCCTTTTCCTGCTCCTGTTCTTCTGGCAAGGATTCCTCTTCTACGGAAGCAAGCAGCCGCCGCGCGAGCGCCAGATTGATTTCGGCATCCTGATGCCCTGGCTGCGCGCGCAGCGCGCTCTGATAGGCCTCGATGGCACCGGACAGATCGCCGAGTTTGAAACGGGCATTGCCGAGGTTATAACGGGCATCAGCCGCCACGGCTTCGCGCGTGGAAGCTGAGAAAGCCCCTGCGGCCTCCGGGTAGCGACCGTCCCGATAAAGCGCGACGCCCCGGCGGTAAGGATCAGCGAAACCTTGCGCCGCTGCGGCATGATCGCCCGCGGCCAGGGCATCGGCAGCCTCTTGCTCGGAGTTACTGAACCAGCCTGCCGATGCTGGTGTCGCCATGATGACCAGCAACAGCAACCAACGGGGGCGCATGGTCGCCAATTGACGCAGCCAGCTCGTCATGCTCGCGACCCTGGTGAGGCAGCCGGCAGAAACTGCGGCAATAGCAGCAGCGCCAGCAGCATGAGCGGCCAGTGGAAGGCTTCTTTCCACACCCGCGCGCTGCTCTCGCCGGCGCCGCCGCGCGCACCAGCGCCGGAGGCCGCGGCTTTTAGCACCGCGGCAGTATCTTCGCCGCGATAGTCGGCGCGCTGGTAACTGCCGCGACCGGCTTCGGCCAGGCTTTGCAGCAGCGGCTCATTCAGAGCGCTGCGGACCGGGCTGCCGCTGGCGTCGAGCAGGCGCCGACCGCCCGGCGACGGCACGAAGGCGCCCTCCCGCGTGCCCATGCCGAGCACGTGCAGCGCGATTCCCTCGCCGGCCAGGGCGGCGACCGCGCTGCCCAGGTCCGGTTCGTCGAAATCCCCGTCGCTCATCAGCAACATCGAGCGCGCGCCACCGTCAGGCACCGCAGCCAGCATCTGCGCGGCGCGCTCGAGCGCGGGTTCCAATCGACTACCGTGGTAGCTGGCAAGATCGCTCGACAACGCGGGCAAACGCTGCTTGAGGCCAGCCATGTCCTCGCTCACCGGCGCTATCACATAGGGCACGGAGGCGAAGGCCACCAGTCCCAAGCGCAAACGCCGGTTCTGGTTGATCAGGTCCTCGAGCTCCTGGCGCGCGCGCCCCAGACGGCTTGGCGCGACATCGTCGGCGTCCATGGAGCGGGACAGATCGAGCAACACCAGCAGACTGTCGCCGGGGGTCGCGAGCTGCATCTCGCGCAGCTCCCAGCGCGGTCCGGCCAGGGCCGTCAGCAGCAGCAACCACAGCAGTGACCAGTAGAGGAAACCGCCCCAAGCCCGCAACCAGTGCGCTGTTCCAGCCTCGCCGGACGGATCGATGAGATACGGCAGCAGATGCGCGTCGGCATAGCGATGCCAGTGCGCCCGCACCGGCCCGCCAACTCCGCGACGCCAGAACCAGGCGACAAGCGGCAGCGCGAACAGCCCCCAGAACCATTGCGGAGCGGCGAAGTGAAACCCCTCTGTCATGGCAAAGTGCCCTCGCCGCCTGACTGCGCCAATGCGGGCGGCGCGAGCGCGCGCAACAGCCCAAGCCAGGCCAGCGCCAGCAGCGCCGCGAGCAAGGGCCATCGGTACAGCGCTCGCGGCACGAAGGCAGTGCGCGTTTCCGCATCGCTTGGCTCTAGCGCCGAGATGCGCGCGGAAATCGCCTCCAGTGCGCTGGTATCTGTGGCACGAAAATAAGCCCCGCCTGTGGTCTCAGCGATGGCGCGCAGAGTGGTTTCATCCATGGTCAGATCGTCCCAATACTCGATGCGACCGCGATGCAGGATCGGGATGCGCGCGTCCTGACTACCGACCCCAACCACATAAATGCGCACGCCAAACTCGCGCGCTAGGGCGGCCGCCTCGAGCGGCTGGAAATCGCCGTCGGTATTATCACCATCGGCAATCAGAATCATCACGCGCGAGCCGGGCGGGCGCGCCTTGAGCTTCTTCGCGCCCAAGGCGAGCGCATCCCCCAGAGCCGTGCTGGAGCCGGCGATACCGGGCACCAGGGTCTCGAGCAGTTGGCGCACCGCCGACCGGTCGAGCGTGAGCGGTGAGAGCTGATAGGCCGCACTGCCGAACACGATCAACCCGACACGGTCGCCCGTGCGCCCGGCGACAAAGCGCCCCATGACGCCCTTGACCACCGCCATGCGGCTGACCTGCTGACCCTGCACGCTGAAGTCGAGCGCGTCCATGGAATGCGAGGCATCCACCGCCAGCATGAGATCGTAGCCCGGGGTGCTGATCTCGGTGACCGGCTCGAGCCACTGCGGGCGCATCAGCGCCACCACCAGAGATGTCCACAAGAGCGCCAGCAGCATGAGTCGCAACCTGGCCCCGGCCGAGCCAGCCCAGGACCGCCCTTGGTAGGCGCTGCGCAAATGCTCCAGATGCGGGTGTAACAAGCGCCGGGTGACGGGCGCACTCGGCCGCATCGCCAGCAGCCAGGCGCGAAGCCAGGTTAACCCGGGCGATGCGAAAGAACGGCTGGCCAGCCACCAGAGCAGCCATGGCAATGGCAAAAGCAGGATGGCCCAGGGCGCGGCGAAGGAAAACAGGCTACCCATGATGCACAGGTCCACCGGTGTCGGTCGCTGCTAATCCGCGACTCGGCCGCGTTTGGACAGGCAGTGTCACCCAGCGCTCGGCGGCGGCGATTATCTGCTCGAGCTGCTTTGGGGATGGCTCGGGTGTGCGCGCATCCGGCGGGGCGAAGGGCGCGCGAATTAGCCACTCGGCATCCCGGCCCCAGTCGAATCCGCTCGGATCATGCGCGCTCAGCCAGTCGAGCCAGGCTTGCCCGTGCAGGCCGGCACAGGCGGCGCGACCATGGCGCGCCATCGCGATGCGCCGCAGCAACGCCGAGCTTGCCGCGGCCAGCTCGGGTGCCGAAGCCTGCCCTGCGGCTTGGCGCAAGCTCGTAAGCTCGCGCGCCGCCGCGCGCTGCCACGCGGGTCTGAACAGCCACTGCAGCAGCGCATCAATCCGCGCGCGAATGGCATGCGCGCCCGGCCACCACCGCCACAGGATTACCAGTAAGGCCAGCAACCCGGCAGCCACAAGCCACCAGCCGGGCGCCAGGGGCCACCAGGGCACCGAGTCGATGCCGTGAATGTCGCGCAAGGGTGCCTGCAGCAGGGCGGATTCGGTCATACCAGGGACCTCATCGCGGCGGCGAGCGACCGGGCAAGCTGCCGGCAAGCGCGCGCACCAGGGTCAGGTGGATGTCCTGATCAGTGCGCACCGGTAGCACCAGCACACGCAGGCTCCGGGCGAGCGCCAGCAAACGCTCGCGTCTTTCCTGCCAGGCCTGTTGGTACCTTGCGCGAGCATTCGCATCGCTGGTATCGATCTCGATGCCGGCGCCGCCCGGGTCGCGAAAACGCATCCGGCCCATGGCAGGCATATCCCAGTCGGACGGATCATCGACCGGCACCAGCACGACCGCATGGCGCTGCATCAGATTGCCGAGCACCGGCTCGAGTTCCGCGGCGGGGCGATTGAAGTCAGCGATGACAAAGATCAGCGACCCGGTTGGCAACCCACGCGTGGCGCGCTGCAATGCGCCCGCCAAGCAGTCTTGCATGGCACCGGCGGAGTCGGTCGGCTCGGTCAGGGTGCGCAGCAGTTGCCATAGGGCACGGCGTCCGCGCGATGGGCGAAAATGTTGCAAGCCTAAGGAGGGATTGCCGAACACCAGTCCACCCACCCGGTCGTGCAGGCGGCTCGCGGCCCAACCGATGAGTGCCGCCGCGCGCGCGGCCTGCAGCGATTTGAAAGTGCCGCGCGTGCCGAAGGCCATGCCGGGACCGTGATCGACGCAAAGCACGACGCTGCGTTCGCGCTCCTCGCGAAACACCTTGAGATGCGGCTGGTCGGTGCGCGCCGTAACTTTCCAGTCCATGCAGCGGATATCGTCGCCCTCGCGATATTCGCGCACTTCCTCGAAGTTCACCCCCATGCCGCGGAAGATCGACGCATAGAGTCCGGCAAAGCTCGAGTTCACCAAATGATGGGACGACAGCCCCAGAGCACGCGCCTGATGGCGCAGTTCGAGGAGATCATCCAGCTGCGGATGGAGGCTGCTCATGGGGATCTGGGAAGCTGGGTAATCTGGGGGGGGAATCTGGGCGAATCTGGGAGCGAGTTTGGGAGCTCTGGGGCGGGCCTCAGGGAATCGCGACCTGACTCAGAAGGCGGCGGACCAGATCATCGGTCGTCACCCCATCGGCCTCGGCCTCGAAGGTCAACAGCAGGCGATGACGCAGCACTTCGGGCGCGACCTGCTGAATGTGCTCTGGGGCGACGAAGTCCTCGCCGTCCAGCCAGGCTCGCGCGCGGGCGCAACGTGCCAGCGCGATACTGGCGCGCGGCGAGCCGCCGAAGCGACACCAGCGGGCCAGATCGGCATCGTATGCCTGCGGCTGGCGCGTTGCCTGCACCAGATCGACGATATAGCCGTTCAGCTTGGGGTCGAGGTAGATCGCGGCGACCCGCTCGCGCAGCGCAAAGAGATCGGCCTGGCTCAGGCAAGGCGGTGCATCCGTTGCGGGTTGGTCGGTCCCATCGCGCGCATCTTGAGCCTTACCCCCAGGGCTGGGGTTTGGACTGCGCGCGGCATCCAGCGCGAGAATCTTGAGCTCCTCCTCGCGGTCGGGGTAGGTGACCACTGCCTGCATCAGAAAGCGGTCGAGCTGCGCCTCGGGCAGATGATAGGTGCCTTCCTGCTCGACCGGATTTTGCGTCGCCAGCACCATGAACAGCGCCGGCAGCGGATAGGTGCGCTGCCCGACGGTAATCTGATGTTCCGCCATAGCCTCGAGCAACGCCGACTGCACCTTGGCCGGTGCGCGGTTGATTTCATCGGCCAGCAACAGATTATGAAAGAGTGGGCCTTCGCGGAACTCGAACGCGCCTTTCTCGTGGCGGTAGATGTCGGTGCCGATCAGGTCCGATGGCAGCAGATCCGGCGTGAACTGGATGCGGTGAAAATCACCCTCAATCGCATCCGCCAACGCCTTGACCGCCGTCGTCTTGGCCAATCCCGGCATGCCCTCCACCAGCAGATGGCCGCCACTCAACAAGCAGATCAGCATGCTGTCGATAAAGCGCTGCTGACCGATCACACGCGCGGCAATCGCCTCGCGCACAGGTGTCAATTCCGCTGGAGTCATGGCACAAATGCTCGCGATGAGGTGATGGGCAGGTGATGGGAAAACCACCGCGCCGCGCCCAAGTTGTGGCGGCAAAACAGACGGTCACACGCTGCCGAAACTGTCGGCGAGCGGGTATCCTGAGCCTTTCGATCAACCGGCGCAAGCAATCAGCACAGGCATACCAAGACACTATGTCATCAACCCCGTGCAGACACTGGACAGAAACTGGGCAGACACTGGGCGGGGCCATGGCTGCGAGCACGCTCTTAGCGATGCGACTAAGGCATGCCCACAAGCCAGCCGTTACCCTGGGCTATATACTTGTAGAAACGAAATTTTTTCTCCTTCACAATAGCGGAAATACGGCGATGGACCTTCCCCTCTAAGCAACGTCAAGACCATGCAAAGCATCATTGAGGAGCTGCAACAAGCCCGCCAGCGCATTGCTGAGCTGGAAGCACGCTTGGGTTCAGAAAAGCAGTACAGTCATCTCACCAAGGTGCTTGGCACGCCCAGCAACATTGCTCTCGCGCAAATATGCGAGCACGCCATTGCCAAAATGGGCGCATGGGAACTCGACGCGCGCACCCTGGAGGTGACCTGGACCGAACAGACCTGCGCCATTCACGAGCTTCCTCCCGGCTACAAGCCCGATCTTCTCGAGGCCATCAGCTACTACCACCCAGAGGACCGCGCCAAGGTATCCGATAGCGTGCATGCGGCACTTGAGCATGGCACGCTCTACGACATCGAGGTCCGGCTTATCACGGCCAACGGCCGCCGCCGTTGGACGCGCACCATCGGCAAACCGGAATACGAAGACGGCCAGGTGATCAAGCTCGTCGGCGCCTTTGAGGACATCACCGAGCGCAAGGCAAACGAAGAAGCCCTGAAACGCTCAGAAAAGCGCCTGAAGGACGCCCAATCCGTCGGCGGCTTGGGCGACTGGGACTGGGAGCCTGCAACCGACACCATTACCTGGTCCGAGAATCTTTACCACATTCTCGGCCTGCCCACCGACTACCCGGTGCCCCGTTATCAGGAACAGCTCGCGCTCTACCACCCCGAGGATGCACAAAAGCTGCATGAAGCCGCCATGCGCGCGCTGGAAGACGGCTCACCGTTTGAGCTCGAGTTGCGCCGAACGAATCCCGACGGTTGCAAGAAGCACTTGCTGATTAAGGGTATTTGCGGTCAGGCGGAGGACGGCAAGACGCTCCGTCTTTACGGCTCACTACTCGACATCACCAAACTGAGAGCCGCTGAAGCCGCCCAATGGGAAAGCGAACAGCGCTTTGCCCTCGCCTTCCATAAAAGCCACGCCGCCATGGCGCTGGTTACTCCGGATGGGCGCTTTCAAGACATCAACGAGCGGCTCTTCACCCTGTGCGGATACACGCGCGAGGAACTGCTCAGCGAGGCCATCCTGCTGCTGACCCCTGCCGAGGATCGCGAACTCGCGAAAAGGCGTTATCAGCAATATATCGCGGACGGGCTTGACGGCTACGAATGCGAGAAGCGCCTGCTCACCAAGGACGGCCAGATATTCTGGGGGCTCCTAACCGTCTCCAGGGTCACGGACGCAGCCGGCGACCTGCTCTACTCGCTGTTTCAATTCCTTGATCTCACCCCTCTGCAAGAGACCTACCGTGAGCTGAACCAAACCAAGGAACAAGCCGAAACCGCCGAGCGGGCCAAGTCCGCACTGCTGGCGAACATGTATCGCAAAATTTCGCGCTCAGCGCGCCGAGCCGCGGGCGCGCCCGAGCCAGAGCTTCCCGAGCCACAAGCACTCACGCCCCAAACCGGCAATCCAATGGAACTTTCGCCGCAAACCCCTGCCGCCGATCAATACAGCGCAAGCCAAGTTCCCCTGGAGACGCCAACGCAAGGCCAGCCAAACTCCCGAGTCTTGCGCACCCTGGTGGTGGAGGATGATTCCATCAGTTCAAAAGTCCTCGCCGCACTTCTCGGCAAATGGGGCCACACCGTTGTCACCGCCTGCAATGGCCGCGAGGCCCTGAACAAACTTACCGATCACACCTTCGATGTGGTTGTGATGGACGTGCAGATGCCCGAGATGGACGGGATTGAAGCGACCCTGGCGATCCGCGCCAACAAGAGCAACCGCCTGGATTCATCCATCCCCATTATTGGCGTCACTGGCCATGCGCCCAAGGGGTATCGGGAGAAATGCCTGGCCGCGTGCATGGATGACTTCTTGCCCAAACCCATCGAAGCAGACAGCTTGCAAAAAGCCCTGGAGCGCGTGATCGCCAAGCGCGACCGGCGCCAAGGCAAACGGCCATGAGGCACTGGTGTCGGGTGCCGGACCTCCAGCGAAACCCTACAGCAGAAACAGGGTCGCCAGACCAAGAAAGGACGTGAAACCAACCACGTCGGTGACCGTGGTGAGAATCACGCCACCGGCCAGGGCTGGATCGATGCCGAGGCGCTGCAGCAGCAGGGGCAAGAGCGCCCCGGTGAAGGTGGCGGCGAGCAAGTTGAGCGCGATGGCCGCGGCGATAATGAGCGCGATATCGCCACTACCAAACCAAAGCAGCGCAATGGCGGCCACAACCAGCGACCAGATAACGCTGTTTAACACGGCAACCGCCATTTCCTTGCCGAGCAGCCAGCGGATGTTTTTGATCGAAAGCTGACCGACGGCAATGCCGCGAATGGCGAGCGTAAGCGTCTGGGTACCGGCGATGCCACCCATGCTGGCAACAACCGGCATCAATACCGCAAGCGCGACGATTTGCTGAATCGTGGCCTCGAAACGGCCAATCACCCAGGCAGCCAGAAAGGCTGTGAGCAGATTCACCCCCAGCCAGAGCGCGCGCCGCCGGGCGCTGAGCAACACCGGGGCGAACATGTCCTCGGTCTCACTCAAGCCCGCCTGGCCCATGAACTGGTGTTCCGCCTCTTCGCGGATGAGGTCCATCACGTCGTCAACCGTGATGCGCCCGAGCACCTGGCCGTCGTCGTCGATAACCGGCGCTGAGACCAGGTCGTGCGCCTCGAAGCGCTTGGCCACATCGCGCGCGCTGGTGGTGACCAGGATGGGCTGCACATCAAGCGTCATGACCTCAGCGACGGATTCGTCCGGGTCGTGCGTGAGCAGCTCAGTCAGGTACAGAATGCCAAGATACCGCCCAGCGCGATTGACCACGATCAGGTTATCCGTGAGGTTTGGCAGCCCCTCCTTGTAGCGGCGCAGAAAGCGCATCACGACATCGAGCGTGACCTCTGGGCGCACGCTGATGGTGTCGCTGTTTGCCAGCGCACCCGCACTGTCCTCAGGGTAGGCGAGTGTCTTCTCGAGGCGCTCGCGGCGCTGCTGGTCGAGGCTGTTTAACACCTCCCCGGTAATGGTGCTGGGCAGATCGCGCACCAGCGCGGCAAGGTCGTCGGAGTCCAGGCTCTCAGCCGCAGCGAGGATGCGGTCCGAGCTCATGCGACTTAGAATGTCGTCGCGCACATCGTCGTGCAGATAGAGCAGCGCCTCGCCCTCGATGCTCGGATCGACCAGCTCCCACAGCAGCTGGCGCTGCGCCGGCGGCAGGGACTCGATCACATGGCCGATTTCGGCCGGATGCAGCGCATTGAGCATCCGCTGGGCTTTTTTGACCGAGCCGGAGTCCAGCACGGCATGCAGCGCGTCGATGCGGTCGTTGAGGGGATTGCTCTCGGGTTCCATGCGACGGATTTCCTGGCTGTTGGGAGTTAGGCTGTCTCGCGTCCATGATGCGGGCTGCGCGCTCGCATCAAGCCGGCAACAAAGTCAGGGGCCAGCAGCGGTGGTCAACCACCGATATGGTAACGCTCCATCAGATAGCACAGACAGTCCTGGCGAATGACACGCTCGTCATGGGTGAGCATTGAAGGCATTGCCGGGATGCGCAAGCGCAGCTCGCCCTGGTCGAGTTCGAAAAAGCGCTCGCCAACATCCTGCCCATTCTCGTCGCGAACTTCCAGGACATCACCGCATGCCTTGCGCAAGGTGCCAAAGCGCGTCCCGGGCGCGAGCTCGCGGAAGTTGTACCGCTCCAGCTCCGGCGACAGCAGCAGGGCGACATCGCGCGGGGGAAAGCCGAAATCAACGCCCGGCGCGATCTTGACCTGAGCCACGGTGTGGAACAGGTCAATCTCCTGGGGCGGCGGCCAGTCGCTCGACAGCGCCTCAAGGTCCAGGCAAGCATCGATGTAATGGCGTGCGTGCTCGATGCCGAGCTGCTGACCGGCCTTGCCGCATTCTAGCGTCACCGCCGGACAGAGCTCGGCCAGCGCCTGTGACTGCACCCCGCGCGGGCGCACGAAGTAGACCACGGTGCGAGAGAACAGGGCGGCAAGCTGCAGGTAGCGCGGATCGATAAAATTGACGCAGCCATAATGCGGATTATTGCCGGTGTTGTTGTGCAGATCGATGCTGGCAAAACAGCCGCGCGCGGCCATGCGCTCGACCACCTGCGCCATGAGTGCATGCTCGGGCGTGGGCGGTAGTTCGCTGCCCGGCCAGACACGGTTGAAATCCGGCTGCTCGGGCAGGTGGCGCAGACCCACGGCTGCGGCAGCCGGGTTGCCGATGAACAGGCTCAGCGCCCGTGGCAGACGCCCTGCTCCCTCTGGCCCGAGGCGCTCGCGCAGCACCAGGCGCATGGCGTCCCAGCCGACGCTTTCGTTGCCGTGCATCAGCACCGAGACGAACAGCGGCGGCTCGCGCTCCCCTGGCAGATGGATCAGCGCCGGGCCACCAAGCACGGAGAACAGCTGGTGGCTGTCGCAGTCAAGCAGACGGGGCGGAAGTTGGTCGAGCTCGATGAGGATCACTGATGGTGGCAATGGCTGTCGTCGGTTTCTGGTTGTGTGCTTGCGCGATTGGGCGCTTGGGCGTGGCGAGCTCGCCCATCAAGCAAGACCTCGTCAGCCATCGGCGCGCAGCGGGTGCAGCGCGGGGCTGATGGTGGAATTCCTGCTGGCTAATCGAGCGTCCATTCATGCACCGGGCGGGCGCTTTCCTGCTTGGCCAGATAGGCTTCGGTCAGGTCTTCCCAGCGCATGCCATGGCGCGCGACCCAGGCACATTGCCAGGCGGCACCGGTGCGGCCGAGACGGGCGCGATTGGCGATGATATCCAGCCAGTGGCTGATCTCCCCGCGGTCGACGCCGAGCCGGCGCAGACCCTCGCGCGCGAGCGGCAGCAGCTCGTCTTCGATCAGGCGCGCGACCGGCACCTCATCGCCACCATACCAGACCAGGCGCGCCTGCATGCCATGCTGGGCGGCGCGATAAAAGTTGCGCTTCGCCTGCCAGAAACGCAGGCGTTCCTCCGGTGGCTGCTCGAGGTCCGCCAGCCCATGCAAGGCACCGATGAAGAAGGCTGCATTGGCAAGGTTGTCCGCCACCGTCGGGCCAGCCGAGAGCACGCGATGCTCCAGGCGCAGATGCGGCTGTCCGTCAGGCTCGAAGCCGATCAGCGGACGATTCCAGCGCCAAATGGTGCCATTGTGCAGGCTCAGGTGGGCCAGAGCCTCCGGCGGTGCATCGATGAGCTCCGGCAGCAGCGCCGGATAGCGGCTGACATTGGCGCGAAAGCATTCCATCACCGAGCCCTTGGCGTAGCGCACACCAAAACCAAAGCGCTCGCTCAGCGCCGGCCCACCCACGGACACCGCCTGCTCGAACAACGGAATCCGGCTCTCGGCCCACAGCTCGCGCCCGAACAGCAAGGGAGAATTGGCCCCCACGGCGACCATGGGCGCGGACAGAATCTTGGCCGCGTTGTAGTAGCGCGCCGACTGCGCCGGGGCGATCTTGATGTGAAGTTGGCAGGCGGTTGCTGCGGCTTCCAGCATCACATTGGGCTGCAGCAGCTGGACTTGCTCCTCGCCGCTGATATTGACGCGGATAGGCAGGTCCCCGCGCAGCGAAAATATCTGCTCGTTCAGCGCGCGGAAGCGCTCGCGCTCGGTCATGCGCGCGAGGGATAGATGATCGGGCCGAAGCGTGGGCAGGATGCCGATCGCGATCAGGCGGGCTTCAGCGGCGGCAGCCGCGCGTCGGCAGCGGCTGATGCGCGCTTCGAGCTCATCGGCGAGCTGACTGAAAGCCCCGTTGCCGAGGCGGCGCGGCGCGGTATTGAGCTCCAGGTTGAACTGTGCCAGCTCGGGCACCACCAGCGGGTCGTCGATCGCGGCGAGCACTGGCTCGATCGCGTCCGCCGGCGCGGCGTGGCGGTCGATCAGATAGACCTCAAGCTCAATGCCAATTTCTTTGGGGCCATCCGCGAGTGCGCCCTCGGCAAAGAGTTGCGCAAGCAGTTCGGTCTCCCGCTCCAGCCGGCGCTGAAACTCCGCGAAGTCAGCGGGCGTGAATCGGCTGTCGCTGATCTGATGGCCCATGCGCGTTTCTCAATAGCTATACCGGGTGGCGAGCAGTTGCTCAAGCTGCCCGAGGCGTTCGGGCGTGCCAATATCCATCCACTGGCCGCGGTGACGATATCCACCGACGCGCCCGCTGTCCATCGCCTGCCGCAGCAAGGGCGCAAGCGGAAAAGCCCCCGGCTCGCAGTCGGCAAAAAGCGCGGGATGATAGAGCCCAACGCCGGCGAAGGTCAGCCGCCGCTCGCCCTGATTCGACACGCGCTGATGGGCGGTGAGGGCGAAGTCCCCTTGCGGATGCTGCGGAGGATTCTCGACCAGCGCGAGCGTGGCGAGATCCCCCTTGGCGAGGTGCAACGCGCCATAGTCGATATCGGAGAAGATATCGCCATTGGCGACCAGAAAGGGCGCATCACCAAGCAAGGAAAGCGCCTTGAAGATGCCGCCGCCGGTCTCCAACGCCCGGCCCTCCCCCTCCGGCGAGTAGTGAATGCGCACGCCAAAGCGCTCACCGTCACCCAGGGCTTGCTCGATCAGCGCGCCGAGATGCGCGTGATTGATCACCAACTCGCGGAAGCCGGCCGCCGCCAGGCGCTCGATCTGATAAGCGATCAGCGGCTTGCCCGCCACGGGTAGCAGCGGCTTGGGGGTGGTGTCGGTGAGTGGGCGCATGCGCTCGCCGCGCCCGGCGGCCAGAATCATCGCCTTCATGGCAGCACCGCCGGGCCGGCGCCCGCCCCAGCGCGCCGGCTCCCGGAATCTGCATCAAGCAGCGTCGAGATCGTCAGACTGCCGAGCACAAAGCACAGGAACATGAAAAAGCCGATGGCCAGCCGGGTGCCGTTGGTTGTCAGAACATCCAGACTGCTCGCCGCGCCCTGCCCGCCCGCGAGCGCCACAAGCTGGCTGTCGATCAAACCGTCAAAGCCGATAAATGCCATGAAGATCGCCACCACCAGCACATCGGCCATGGACCATTTACCCGATCGCAGCGCGAAGAAGCGCACCAGCGCCCAGCCGCGCCCGCCAGTGGACTGATCGGACTGGCGATAATAGATCAGACTAGCCAGAATTTTGAGCGTCGGGAACACCAGACTGAAGAGCGTGATCAGCACGGCGACCAGCAGCATATCCGGCTTGCCGGTGCGCGCGAGCAGTGCCAGCACGTCCATGATGCTTTTGCTTTGAAAGTAGAGCACCTGATCGGTGAAGCGCACGGGTTGATCAAGCAGCAGAAAGCTGAGCTCGGTGATGCGGGCTTCGATCTCCAGCATGGGCGTGAGCACGCCCGCGGCCAACAGCACGAGGACGGCCGCCGTCAAGATACCCAAGGACTCTGGCAATAGGCGTCCGCTGCGACGCCTAAAGGCAATGGTGAGCGCAAAGAGCGTCGCCACCAGCCCCAGGACCAGCCAGGCGCGCTGCCGGCTTTGGCCTTCCAGCGCGGCGCTGCGCGCGTTGAGCCGATCCACACAGGTCACGCCGGTGTCGCAACCATAACGCATAAGGATGGCGTTGAAGGCGCTGTAATCCACTTCCGCCAGACTGGTGGCCGCCGCCTGATTGAGCAGACGCTGCGAGTAGACTTTCAACTCGGCCTTGGTTTGGGGTTGCTCAAGCTCGTTGAGCAGCTGATCGGCGTAATATGGCACGCGCGCGCGCAAGCTATCGAAGTCGATCAGCCACTCCTGAACCTGTTGCTGCAGCCCGCCCTGTACCCGCTCGAGCCAGTTATCGCCGGATTGATTACGCCGGCGCATATAGCCCTCAACCTCCACCAGCAGGCGATCGAGGATGCGTTCGACGGAGTGCTTCAGGCGTGGGCGGCTTTCCTCGGTGATCTCGAAGGTGTCGATCTTGCGGGCGAGGATGTCGCCCACCTGCTCCACCCAAAGCTCGGCATTGAACAGACCGTATTTGACATCGCGCAGCTCGGCCAGCGCGGATTTGTCGTCTTGCAGCGCGCGCAGATCAAGAATTAGCAAGCCCGCCAGCCACAGCGACAGTCCGAGCAGCAGCATCGACACAACCGCGACGGCCACACGAGGGACGGCGGGCACTGGCGCTCCCGGCGCGGTCACGACGCCCTGCCCAATGTTCGCAACTGGCGTCGCAAATGGCGTCGCAAATGGCGTCGCTCAGCCGCGCATGGAATCGAAGAACTCACCATTGGTCTTGGTGTTCTTGAGCTTGTCGACCAGGAATTCCATGGCTGCCAGTTCATCCATCGGATGCAGGATCTTGCGCAGAATCCACATCTTCTGCAGCTCGGCCTGGGCCATCAGCAGCTCCTCGCGACGGGTGCCGGAGCGATTGATGTGAATTGCCGGGAAGATGCGCTTCTCAGCGATGCGCCGGTCGAGGTGGATTTCCATGTTACCGGTGCCCTTGAACTCCTCGTAGATCACATCGTCCATGCGCGAACCGGTGTCGACCAAGGCGGTGGCGAGGATGGTCAGGCTGCCGCCCTCCTCCACATTACGCGCAGCACCAAAAAAGCGCTTGGGCCGCTGCAGCGCATTGGCATCCACACCACCGGTCAGCACCTTGCCCGAGGATGGCACCACGGTGTTGTAGGCGCGCGCTAAGCGGGTAATGGAGTCGAGCAGAATGACCACATCGCGGTTGTGCTCAACCAGGCGTTTGGCCTTCTCGATGACCATTTCGGCGACCTGCACATGGCGAGTCGCCGGCTCATCGAAGGTGGAGGAAATCACCTCGCCGCGCACCGAGCGGGCCATTTCGGTGACTTCCTCTGGCCGCTCGTCAATCAGCAGCACGATCAGGTCGCAGTCGGGATGATTGTGCCCGATCGACTGGGCGATGTTCTGCAGCATCATGGTCTTACCCGCTTTCGGCGGGGAGACGATCAGGCCACGTTGGCCACGACCGATGGGTGCGACCAGATCGATGATGCGCGCGGTGATGTCCTCGGTGCTGCCATTGCCGATCTCCAACCCGAGCCGCTTCTGCGGGAAGAGCGGCGTGAAGTTCTCGAACAGGATTTTGTTCTTGGCGACCTCGGGTCGGTCGAAATTAATCTCACTGACCTTGAGCAGCGCGAAATAGCGCTCGCCATCCTTGGGCGGGCGAATCTTGCCTGAGATGGTATCCCCGGTGCGCAGCGCAAAACGACGAATCTGGCTTGGCGAGACGTAAATATCATCCGGTCCGGCGAGATAGGACGCATCGTCGGAGCGCAGAAAGCCGAAACCGTCCTGGAGAATCTCCAGCACGCCGTCGCCAGAGATATCCTCTCCGCGCTTGGCCTGCACCTTGAGGATGGAAAAAATCAGGTCTTGCTTGCGCGAGCGCCCAACCCCTTCGATCTCCATGGACTGTGCCAGTTCGACCAAGCCCGGGATGGGCATTTTCTTCAGTTCGGTGAGATTCATTGCAGTGCTCGAAAACCGCATGAAGGAATCCGACACCCGGACGCCCACGACGGGCCGGCGGATGCGGTGCGGGAATTAGGCGGAGGAAAGGGCGGGCGCCCGCAGGGACGGCCGCATCGTGGTGTGGCGCGCTGCCGGGAGAGCCTGGCGCGCGCGATTGATTGTCGCGATCATCGCCCCTGGCCTGCCGGGAGGCAGCGGCTCAGAGGTTGCTGTCGATAAAGGCGGTGAGCTGGGACTTGGAGACGGCCCCGACCTTGATGGCCTCAGCCTCACCGTTTTTGAACAAAATCAGCGTCGGGATGCCGCGCACGTTAAACCGCTCGGTCACGGCGCGATTCTCGTCGATATCAAGCTTGGCGACCTTGATACGCTCGCCGTACTCATCGGCGATCTCTTCCAGGATGGGGGCGATCATCTTGCAGGGGGCGCACCAGTTGGCCCAATAGTCGACAAGGACCGGGGTCGTGGACTGCAGAACATCTTGCTCAAAGCTGTCATCCGTTACATGGAGGATTTTCTCGCTCACAGTGTACAGTCTCCGTTTGTGTGGTAAATCAGCATGGTTGTGGGTGGGATTCTCTCAAGCCGCGAGCCCTTTCCGGCTATTTCGTGGATCGGCGCCGATGGGTGGATCGGCGCCGATGGTTGACGGGAAGCCGTCTTTTGGCTGCAAAGCCTGCGCAGGGGAACTGGAGTCGAAGTGCCTAGAGTCGAACTGCTCAATGCGTATGCCAACAGAGGATGCTTGGGGAATCTCTCGGGGAGAAGCCCTCGGGGGAAATCCCTCGGGGGAATTGGAGGCCGGGAGATCGGGTCTGGAACCTGAAACCGTAAGCCAGAACCTGAACCAGAGCCTGAGTGGGGACCCGTCAACCGAGGGCGCGGGTTCGCGTTGCTTCGTACCCTCGGGTTAAGATGCTATTTCAGCCAAAGATTTCAACTTTTGCAAGTCCTGTCGCCAAAAAGCGGCAAATAATCGGAGCAACAACAGTTTTTCATGTCTGAAACCCATCTGACCGAGACCCGATTCGACAGCTTCGCGCTCGACTCGCGCATTCTCGCCGGGCTGCAGGATGCCGGATTCCAGCATTGCACGCCGATTCAGGCCCAGGCACTCCCCATCGCGCTGACTGGCCGCGATGTCGCCGGGCAGGCGCAAACCGGAACCGGCAAGACCGCCGCCTATCTTGTCGCCGCGCTGCATCATTTGCTGCGCGATGCCCCGGATTCGGGCCAGCGCCCCGAACCGGGCCCGCGGGTTCTGATTCTGGCCCCCACGCGCGAGCTCGCGGTGCAGATTCACAAGGATGCCGAGGTGCTGGCCAAGCATACCGGTTTTCGCCTAGGCCTTGCCTACGGCGGCACCGGCTATCAGCAGCAGCGCGACGAAATCGCCGCCGGGGTGGACATCCTGATCGGCACACCCGGGCGGCTGATCGACTACTTAAAGCAGCGGGTGTTCGATCTCAAATCCATCTCGGTGGTGATCCTCGATGAGGCCGACCGCATGTTCGATCTCGGCTTTATCAAGGACATCCGCTTCCTGCTGCGGCGCATGCCACCGCCGGAAGAGCGTCTCGGCATGCTGTTCTCCGCCACCCTGTCCTACCGGGTCACCGAGCTCGCCTACGAGCACATGAACGACCCGCTGATGGTCGAGATCACCCCGGACAAGGTGACCGCCGATCGCGTCACTCAGTGCTGCTACATGGTCGGCAATGATGAAAAAATCCCGCTGCTGATCGGCTTGCTGCGCCGAATCGACGACGGGCGTGTGATGGTCTTCATCAACACCAAACGCCAGGCCGAACTGGTGTGGGGCTATCTGGAAGGCAATGGCATCGAGTCCGCAGTGCTCTCCGGTGATGTGCCGCAAAAACAGCGCCTGCGCCTGCTGCGCCATTTCCAGGAGGGCAAACTGCCGGTATTGGTGGCCACCGACGTGGCCGCGCGCGGGCTGCACATTCCGGATGTCAGCCACGTGGTCAACTACGATCTACCGGAAGACGCGGAAGATTACGTCCACCGCATCGGGCGCACCGCGCGCGCCGGCGCGGCAGGCGATGCGATCAGCTTTGCCTGCGAGACCTACGCCTTTTGCCTGCCAGAGATCGAGGACTACATCGGCGCGAAAATTCCTGTTGAAGCAGTGAATGCTGAGTTGCTTGCCGAGATCGATCCCTCAAGCCGGGTGCGCCCGCCGCGGCGCGAGACGCGCGACAGGGATGGCAAGGACGGACGTCGGCATGGGGGGCATGGTCATAAGCACAAGCACGACTCAACGCATAAGCACGAGTCAAAGCACAGGCACGAGTCCAAGCATAAGGACGAGTCTGAGCACAAGCATCCGCACAAGGCGGAAGGAAAAGCCGAGACAGACGCGGGGGAGAAGCCGAAAAAGCGCAGACGGCGGCGTTCCAAGCCTAAGTCGGACCGACCACCGCAGGGCGACGGTTCAACATCTCCAACTGCTGCGTCCTGAACTAGACCCCGGTTTGGAACTGACGATTTGGGCTTGTTTTGCGTTTTGGGCTTGTTTGGGGCCGGCTCATGAAACTGCCAGCATCAGCCGAGCAAACTGAGCTCCGCAACCAGCGGCGCGAAACCATGCTCCGCTGGGAATTCCGTGATCTCGGCGGGTGGCGCGGTGGAGTCCGGCTGCAGAATGGCCAGTAGCCAATGGAAGCCATAGGCCCCCGCCGCGCGCAGTACGTCGAGATTGTCATCGACGAACAGCGTGCGCAGCGGGTCGAAGGGCTCAATGGCCTGCACCGCATCCCAGAATCCTTCGGCTTCTTTGGGCTGCTTAAGATCATGGGCGCAGATGACACGGTCGAAATGCCCGGCCAGGCGGGTACGCTCCATTTTCAGCTCCAGCGAGCGCGGATGGGCGTTGGTGACCAGCACCCGACCTTTGCCGCGCGTCGCCAGGAGTTCCAGAAACTCCGGCACATGCGGGTGCACGGCGATCAGGTGATCCACCTCGGCCTTCAGCAGTGCGATGTCCAAGCCAAGCAGCTCGGTCCAATGATCCACGCAATACCAAGCCAGAGTGCCGCGTTTGGCCCGGTATTGCCCGAACAGGAACTCCCGCGCCTTGTCCAAAGCGATACCTTGGGCCTCGGCATAGCGCTTGGGCACGTGCTCAAGCCAGAAATGATTATCGAAGTGTAAATCGAGCAGGGTGCCGTCCATGTCCAGAAACACGGTATCGATGGCGTCCCAGTCCCGCGCTTGCGCATGATGCGCTTCCCGGTCAGGCTCTGCAGTCTGCGTTATCATCAGAAATTTCCAGAATCTTCACTCGTTCAATGCGATGTCAGGAATGCACCATCAGCCTTCATCAATCGCCACGGCCATGCCATTGATTTCTCTCCCGGGAACCGAGTCACGCGGCAAAGGCACCAGCGCGCGTGTAACGACCACCCTTGCCGTCCTGATCAGCCTGCTGGCCATGCTGTTTGGTGCCGCGATGCTGTCCAATACGGCAATGGCTGGTGCGGAGCTGACTGACAAGGCCGCGGCTGACAAGCTAACCTCTGACGCGGCAGCGGCTGAAAAGGCGCCAACTGACACCGCACCAGGTGACACCGCACCAGGTGACACCGCACCAGGTGACACTGCACCAGATGACACCGCAACAGCCGACGCGCAACAGGCCGACCAGACTGATCCGGAGGCCTCCTTCGATGACAGCCCGCGCGCCACGCAACTGACCTATCCAGACTGGTTCAATGATCCTTTCCTTGATCTGCCGGCCGATCTGAAGGCCGCGCGCGAAGCGGGCAAGGGCGGGCTGATTTTGTACTTCGGCCAGAAGCGCTGCGCCTACTGTCACCGACTGATGGATGTGAATTTCGGGCTTGAGGACATCGTCGCCTACACCCGGCGCCATTTCGACGTGGTGCCCATCGATGTTTGGGGCATCGCCGAGGTGACCGACCTCAACGGCAAGACGCTCACCGAGCGCGAGCTTGCGCAGCGCAGCGAGGCGGACTTTACCCCGACACTGGTTTTTTATGACGAAGACGGCGAACTGGCGCTGCGCCTGCGCGGCTATTATCCGCCCTATCAGTTCCGCGCGGCACTCGAATATGTTGCCGATGATCATTTCCAGCAGGAGTCCTTCCGCGACTATCTCGCCCGCGGCGATAACCGCATGGTCTTCGACGAGCAGGATCTCAACGATCAGGCCTTCTTCTCCGCCCCGCCCTATCAGCTCGACCGCAGCCGCATCGCCGCCGAGCGGCCGCTGGTGGTCTTTTTTGAGCAGGGCAATTGCCACGCCTGCGACGTACTCCATGGCGACGTGCTGCAGCAAGCCTCGCTGGCCGAGCGCTTCGAGGAGCTTGATGCCGTGCAGCTTAACATGTGGTCCGATGAGCCCGTGGTCACACCCCAGGGCGAGGCCACCACCGCCAGGGAATGGGCGGAACAGCTCGGCATTTTCTACGCCCCGTCGCTACTGTTTTTCGACACCCAGGGGCGCGAAATCCTGCGCCTGGACTCAGTCACCGGCTTTTATCGCCTGAACAACGTGCTCGACTTCATCCTGAGTGGCGCCTACCGCGACGAGCCAAGCTTTCAGCGCTGGCGCAGTGACCGCGGAACCTAGCTGCTCCTTAAGCTGAATGCACGCTGAGTGATATCATCAGTCGCAGAATTTCTTGACATAATCCTCGTACTCGGCGCGCTTGTGGCGCAGTCGCTGGCCCTCGCTAGCTGTGTAGCCGGCGCGAAGCTTGCGATTGACCTGCTCGATCTGATGTTGTTTTTTCAGGCACTTTTCTTCCCAGCGCCGATCGGCCGCAGCGTCTTTACGCGCATCGCTGCTCGACTCGGCGCTTGAGCTTCGAGGCTTGCGTTCAGGCTCATCCTTGAAGACATCTGCCGGGTCCGGCGGCGTCCAGCCGCTGGGCCGGTCGTCAATCTCCAGCAGTAGACTATCGTCACGGCCATGACAGGGAAACTGGCGAAACTCAATGCTCCCATCTGTTGCCGTGCAACGATAGACGCTTGGTTCCGTCCCCTTGGCCGCTGGCGTGGTCAGGACAAAAACCAGCCCGGTGGCAACAACCGCCAGTGAACACAATAATGACCAAGACTGTCGTAAAGGCCGATGATGGTGCATTCTGGTGTCCTCCTGCTTTGCGAGGGCTCAGAAATTTTAGCGCCCAGACAGGTGATCAAGACAGGTGATCGAGAGAGGGCGCGGATAGAGGGCGCGCTTGGTTGACAGCTATTCTGACACCATCTGGCCCCGGCTGTACATGGCAGCACTGATCAAACAAGACACAGAACGCCGACAACTTTAGATTTGCTCGCATTCCATCGAATTTCCTTCCCAGATTCACAGAGGTTTCAGCATGCAGAGTCTTTACATTGCCGGCGCTGGCTCGGGCAGCGGCAAGTCCGTGGTCGTGCTTGGCTTCATGGAAATGCTGACGGCCATCAAGCAGCGCGTCGGCTTTTTCCGCCCCATCGTCAATCGCGATATCGACGAGGACAATCTGACCACCCTGATCCGCCATCGCTATGACCTGCCCTTCGGCAATGACATGCTCTACGGCTGCTCCGCGCAGCTGGCCAGCGAGCTGGTCGCCAGCGGTCACTACGATGAGCTGCTCAAGCTGATCCTGAACCGCTTCAAGCTGTTGGAGGAGAAATGCGACCTGGTGCTGTGCGCCGGCACGGATTTCGACGGTCTGGTACCGTCACTCGAGTTCGACTTCAACGCCGATCTGGCCAATAACTTCGGCTGCACCATCGTCGCCGTAGTCAAGGGGTTCAGCCGCGGGCAGGAAGAAACGCTCAATTCTGTGCAGCTCGCGCACGAGTCGCTGATCAATCGCGGCGGCGATCTGCTGGCGACCGTGGTTAATGGCGTCCATCCCGATATGGTCGATAGCGTGCGTCGGCGCGCGCAGGCCGCCGTGCCCGATGCCGAAACCGTCTATGTGCTGCCCTACACCAGTGCGCTGGCACAGCCGACCATCGGCGAGATCGCCAAGATGCTTGGCGCCGAGTGGCTCGCTGGAGAAGCCGACGGCCACACCCAGGTGGTGACCAACTACAAGGTCGCGGCGATGGAAGTGCCGGATTTTCTCGGCTATGTCGAGGACGGTTGCCTGATCATCACCCCAGGCGACCGCAGCGACATCATCCTTGCCAGCCTGGCCGCCGACACCTCGACCACCTACCCGCGCGTCGCCGGGCTGTTGCTCAGCGGCGGACTCAAACCCGCCCCGAACGTGCAGCGGCTGATCGATGGCCTGCGCCGCAGCAAGGTGGCCATGCTCAGCGTGCCGATCGACACCTTCAGCACAGCGCTGGGCGTCCACCGGGTGGAATCCAGTATTCTGCCCGGGGATGACCGCAAGATTGCCGCCGCGCTCGGTCTGTTCGAGGACCACGTCGATGTCGCCGACCTGCGCCAGCGCATCTTCAAGCATCATTCGGTGCGGGTGACGCCGCTGATGTTCGAATACGAGCTGATCCATCGCGCCAAGTCCGAGCGCAAGCGCATCGTATTGCCTGAAGGCACCGACGAACGCATCCTGCGCGCGGCTGAGATTCTCACTCTGCGCGGCGTCGCAGATCTGACGCTGCTTGGTGATCCGGAAAAAATTCGCCGACGCATCGGCGAGCTCGGCCTGCATCTCGACGACATCGCCATCATCGACCCGGTCAGCTCGCCGAAGCGCGACGAGTACGCCGCCGTCTACTTTGACCTGCGCAAGCACAAGGGCATCTCCGAGCAGATGGCCCGCGACGCGCTCGAAGACGTGAGTTATTTCGGCACCCTGATGGTGCATGTCGGCGACGCAGATGGCATGGTCTCCGGCGCCGCGCACACCACCCAGCACACCATTCGACCCTCGTTTGAAACCATCAAGACCAAGCCCGATACCAAGCTGGTTTCGAGCGTGTTTTTCATGTGCCTGGCCGATCGGGTGCTGGTCTATGGCGACTGCGCCGTGAACCCCAATCCTGATGCCGAGCAACTCGCTGACATTGCCATCACCTCTGCCGGCACGGCTGCGGCCTTCGGTGTCGAACCACGCGTGGCCATGCTGAGCTATTCCACCGGGGCCTCCGGCAAGGGCGCGGATGTCGAGCGGGTGCGCGAGGCAGTGGCCATCGCTCGCAAGCGCCAGCCGGATTTGAAGCTCGACGGCCCGATTCAGTACGATGCGGCCGTCGATGCCGTGGTGGCGCGCTCGAAGATGCCGGAAAGCGAAGTCGCCGGTCGCGCCACGGTGTTCATCTTCCCGGACCTGAACACCGGCAACAACACCTACAAGGCGGTGCAGCGCAGCGCCGGCGCGGTGGCCATCGGCCCGGTGCTGCAAGGCCTGAACAAACCCATCAATGACCTGAGCCGCGGCTGTACCGTGACCGACATCGTCAACACGGTCGCCATCACGGCCATTCAGGCGCAGCAGGCATCGGCCCTGGCGTTGCAGGCCGCATCCGATAACAGCGTCCCGGCCGCTCCGCCCGAATCCACCACCTCATCCGCCTCACAGGAGGCTTCCGCATGAAAGTTCTGGTTCTGAACGCCGGCAGCTCGTCACTCAAATTCCAGCTGTTCGAGATCGACGGCTGGCCGGTGGTTGCTTCTGGCAACATCAGCCGCATCGGCGAGGATGACGCCCTGCTCAACTTTCGCTGGCAGGACGAAAGTGGCCAGACGCAAACCTTAGACGAACATCACCCGATTGACTCGCATCACACCGCGCTTGAGCGCATCGTCGCGCACCTGCGCGACACGGGCGCCTTGGCCGATCTGGCTGAGCTCAAGGCGATCGGGCACCGAGTTGTTCATGGCGGTGAGGCCTTCCATCTGCCGACCTTGATCGATGACGATGTTATCGTCGCGATTCGCCAGATGATCCCGCTCGCACCCTTGCACAATCCCGCCCATCTCGATGGCATCCTGGTGGCGCGCGAACTCTTCCCCGGGGTGCCGGAGGTCGCGGTCTTCGATACCGCCTTCCATCAGACCATGCCGCGCACAGCCTATCGCTACGCCATTCCGGATTATCTCTACCGCGAGCATCAGGTGCGCCGCTATGGCTTTCATGGCACGTCGCATGCCTATGTCGGCAAACGCGCAGCCACCATGCTCGGGCGCTCGTTCGAGCGCAGCAATCTGATCACCCTGCATCTCGGCAACGGAGCCAGCGCCACCGCCATTCGCAACGGCAGCAGCGTAGACACATCCATGGGCATGACGCCACTGGAAGGCCTGGTGATGGGCAGTCGCTGCGGCGATATCGATCCGGCCGTGGTCTTCTACCTCGCCAAACATCTCGGGCTCGACAATCAGCAGATCGACGACATGCTCAATCGTCAGAGCGGCCTGCTTGGGATTTGCGGCCTGAACGACATGCGCGAGATTCATCGCATGATCGAGAACGGCGACAACAAAGCCGAACTGGCGCTCGGCATGAGCTGCCACCGGCTAAAAAAATACATCGGCGCCTACACCGCCGTCTTGGGTGAGGTGCATGCCGTCGTGTTCACCGGCGGCATCGGCGAGAACGATGCCGAAACCCGCGCGCGCGCCTGCGGCGGCCTCGAGCGCATGGGAATTGTGCTAGATGAGGCCGCGAACCGCAGCAGCGCGCGCGGCGAGCGCATGATCAGCACCGCCGACAGCCCGGTCAAGGTCCTGGTGATCCCAACCAACGAGGAGCTCGAAATCGCCCAGCAAACGGTCGAAGCCGTGGGTTGAGCGCGGCGCGGACGCGAATTGCGTTTCAAGAGAGAGGCATCGCTGAGTATCGTGGGCACATAGCGTACTGCGCCATCTTACATCGAGATTGGAAGTGTCCGAGAATGCTGACCAAAACCGACCAACCGGAGGCTCTGCCATGCCCGATGCTTTGTCGCCGCTGCCGATTAGCGTTCAGACCTTTCGCAAGCTCCGCGAGGGCGGCTGTGCCTATGTCGATAAAACCGCGCACGCAGCCGCCCTCGTGCAAGGTAGCAGCGCCTATTTTCTCTCCCGCCCGCGCCGCTTTGGTAAGAGTCTGTTCGTCGATACCTTAAAAGAGCTGTTCGAGGGCAACGAGCCGCTGTTTCGCGGGCTGCATATCCACCCGCGCTGGGACTGGCAGCAACGCAATCCAGTGATTGTGTTGGACTTTGCGGCAGGGGTCATCGAGAGCCGCGAGGGTCTGGATCGCCGCATCCGGCGACTGATAGAGGACAATGCCGAGCGCCTGGGTATCGACTGCGATTGGCAGAATAATGATATTCCCGGTTGTTTCGGCGATCTGATTCGCCAGGCCCACGAACAATTCGGTCAGCCTGCGGTGGTGCTGGTCGATGAGTACGACAAGCCAATCCTGGACAACATCGACCACCCCGAGCGCGCGGCCGAGCTGCGCGACGGGCTGAAAAATGTCTATTCGGTGCTCAAGGCGCAGGATGCCCATCTGCGCTTTGTCTTCATGACCGGGGTGAGTAAATTCAGCAAAGTGAGTCTGTTCTCGGGGGTGAATCAACTGCGGGACATTACCCTGAGCCCCGATTTTGCGACACTCTGCGGATATACCCAGAACGATCTGGAGACCACCTTTGCGGCCCATCTGGCCGGGGTCGACTGGGAGGCGCTGCGCGCCTGGTACAACGGCTATGGCTTTCTTGGCGAGCCAGTCTACAATCCCTACGATATCCTGCTGTTCATCAGCGAAGGTCACAGCTTCCGTAATTACTGGTTCGAAACCGGCAATCCGAGCTTTCTGATCAAGCTATTCCAGCGCAAACGCTATTTTCTGCCAAATCTTGAGCAGATCGAAGTCAGCGAGGAGATTCTCGACTCCTTCGATGTCGAGCGCATCAATCCCATCACGCTGCTGTTCCAAAGCGGCTATCTGACGGTCGCCAGTGCCGAGCAGAAATGGGGCGAGCTGGTCTTTCGACTGCGAGTGCCAAACCAGGAAGTTCGCACCGCTCTAAACAATCAGTTTATCGACGGCTATGCCGGCATCAGCGACGAACGTCTAACCTACAAAGCCGGACTGGCCGAAGCGCTAACCAGGGCTGATCTGCCAATGCTGAACGCGGCCATTAAACGGCTGTTCGCCGCCATCCCCTGGCGCAACTTCACCGGCAATGACCTGCCTGATTCGGAAGGCTACTATGCCAGCGTGCTCTATGCCTTTTTCGCCAGCCTGAACGCAGAGATCATCCCCGAAGACCTGACCAATCACGGCCAGGTCGATCTGACGGTGCGGCTTGCAGACTACACCTATGTGATGGAGATCAAGCTTGATCGGGGCGCTGCGCGGCCAGAGCCAGAGCCAAAGGTAGAACCAGAGGCAGGCGCAGAGAAGGATGGCGCGGAGACCAACCCGGCACTAGCGCAGATCCGCGCGCGCCGCTATAGCGAGAAGTATCGCGACACGCCAGGTCAGGGCCTATTCGAAGTCGGCTTGGTCTTCGGGAGCGCCGCGCGCAATCTGATCCAGGCCGATTGGCGGCAGGTGGACTGAAACAAGGGCGCTCGGGTGCTATCAGGCAGGATTCACCCGCGATCAAACTGCCGCCGAATGACCGCGAGCAGCGCCTCCACATCGCCCGTTTTGGACTGATAATCGCAAGCGCCGGCCGCCTGCATGGCGGCGGCACGGTCGGCCTCGGCGTGCATCGACAGGCCAATCACCCGCACCTCTGGCCAGCGTTGGCTGATGCGATGTGTCGCCTCGATGCCACCCATGCCCGGCATGGAAGAATCCATGATGACCAGATCCGGCTGCAAGCGTGCAACATCAATCAGCGCTTCCTCGCCGCTGGCAGCCTCGCCAACGACCTCGATATCCGGCTGATCGTTCAACAAGGCGGCAAGCCCATTGCGCACCATAGGATGATCGTCCACCAATAGCACCCGCAAACTTGGCACAGCCACACCCACCACCTGCCGCGCCGCCGGCTGGGCCAGCAAGCCGCCCGCTCGCGGATGCGAAGACGGCGCGACCGAGGTCGCAGAAGAGCCTGGCACGGCCAGGCACACCTCGGTGCCTCGCCCCTGACGGCTGACAATGCTCAAACGCCCGCCAAGCAGGGCGAGGCGCTCGCGAATCCCAATCAGCCCATAGCCTGACATCCCCTGTCCGGCGTTGAGCGCGCGATCGACATCAAAGCCATCGCCGCAATTGCTGATGGTCACCCGCAGCCAATCCCCCTCCTGTTGCACCCGCACCTCGGCGTGGCTGGCATGGGCGTGCTTGACCGCATTGAACAAACACTCGCGCACTCCGTCGAACAAAATATCTCTGACTTCCGGCTGGCGCGGACTCATATCCGTTTCGACATGGATGTCAACCTCCTGCTGGTAACGCTCCAGCATCACCCGTGCCAGCCAATGCAGGGCCGGAGTCAGACCTGCTTCGCGCAGAATCGGTGGTGACAGGTCCGCGACCAGGTCACGCATCACCTGCTGCGCCTCGCGCAACAGACCCATGACCCGATCAAGCGCCTCGCCCGCCCCGGTCTCGCCGCCGGATGTCCCGCTTGAGCGCCGCAACCGGCGTTGCCCCTGCTCAACACCCAAGCGCGCGCCGACCAGAAGCTGCTGCAGGTTGTCGTGCAAAATACCAGCAATGCGAGTGCGTTCACGCTGTTCCGCGCGCGTCAACTCCGCAGTCAGCTTTTCAAGCACCGCGTTGCGTTCTTTTAGCTCCTTGACCGGGTAAGCTTCATCCTCGTCCTGCTCGCTGTTGGGCATCGAGACATGCATCTGCTCGATGCGCCAGGCATCCGCCGGCATACCAGTGTCAGTCAGCGCTTCCATGGGCGCGGCCACCGTCATGGTCAGACGCAGGTGATGCATCACCAGGAGCTTTCCCTGGACGTCGGTCTCGATATCCAGTTCGGCCAGAATCAGCCCCAGATTGGGCGCGAGCGCACGCATCTGGCGATGCCGAAAGACATAATCCACCGGCTGCGGCGCGTCGGCGAGATCCCGCCGATAACTTGCGACCGCCGCCTCGAGATTCTCAGCCAACTCCAGCAGACCCGTGCCGACGACGGAAAAACTCGGACTCAGCCACGCGACCGTGGCGGCGAAATCCCGCTGCGTAAAGTAGGCCTCCAAGTATGAATCGAGAAAGCGCGACAGCGACTCCTCGGTACTCACCGGGCTGGACTGATTCATAGGGGCGTTTGAAATCGCTTTACTCACCGGAACATGACGAGCGCCAGCGAGCTATTTTTCCGGCACAATCACTGATGTCAATATTAACGCTTAACGATGCTGGCAAAGACTGGAGAGCGACGTCAGCAGGATCGCCACGATTAGCACGGGTGACGCACTGCTTGAGCACAGCCGCCAGCATGACACACCAAGAGGAGATTGCTCCATGATTCAGTCCCCAGGCATTTACTCCCAACCAAGGCTCATGGTCCCGACCATTCCGGGCAATACATCCATCAGATTCAGGGTAAGCACTTGCTCTATAGCCGCCCTGTGCGCAGCGGCCGCCCTTTTTCTCTCAGCCTGCTCCACTCCTATGGAAGATGTTCGCGTGACTCTATGCAAAGACCTTGTTCGCATCAAGCGCGGCGATGAGGTCGTTTGGAAGGAAGTAAGAACCGAAACCCCCGGCTACAACGACGCCGTGGTGCGACTCAACTTTTCCGCATCTGGCGATGACGGTAGTGCCGCCTGCTATTATGCCTACAATGCCGTCGACGATACTGCCCTGGCCCTGAGCGATCCACTATCGTCTTACGCCACATCGCCGTCGAAGATGCAGCTCGATGGACGCTCGATGGCTTTAATTTTTTAGCGAGAACCGGAGGAAGCGACTTGGATACGCGAGAACTGCTGCCCCATCAGCGCTAGAAACGCCGCTTACCAAGCAGAATCGTAAGAATCCGCAGCTCGGGAGGACCATGGAAGCAGAAATCCAAGAGTTTCGCGATCACATCAGCCGCTATCCGCCCTTCGACGGACTGAGCGACGAGCTCCTCGACGAGGTGGCCGGTGCAGTGGAGATCGCCTATTTCAAAGCCGGCACAACCATCGCCGAACGGGACGGCCCGGTGCAGGCGCTGTCCTACATCCGCAGCGGCGCGGTCGAGGTGTACCGCCACAACGGCCAGCTCTCCAACCGCCTTGGCGAGGGCGACATCTTCGGGCAGCTCGATCTGCTGCGCAACCGCCAGGTCCGCTACCCGGTGCAGGCCATTGAGGACACCCTGATCTATCGGATCCCGAAGCCCGTTTTCGACCACCTGTGCGCCGAAGACGAGGAGTTCGCGGATTTCGTCGAGCTGTCCGGTTCCTCGCGGCTCAAGAGCACGGTGGAGCAGAGCCAGCGCGACAACGACATGATCGCCACACCGGTGCGTCGGCTCATCTCCCGCCTGCCGGTGATGATCGAAGAATCCGCCACCGTGCAGGAAGCGGCGCGCCTGATGACCGAGCACGATGTCTCTTCGGTGCTGCTGATCAGGCCCGGCGACGAGGAGGATTCGGATCGTGTGTTTGCCGATGCCGACGGGCGGCTGTGGCTGCTCACGGGGATGATTACCGACAAAGACCTGCGCCAGCGCATCGTCGCCGAGGGAGTCTCGGCGCAGACGCCGCTTTCCAGCATCAGCCACGGCTGGCTCATCGCCATCCAGTCCAGCGAGTCGGTCAACGAGGCGATGTTGACCATGCTGCGCAACAATATTCAGCGACTGCCGATCCTGCACCGCCGCCGCCCCGTGGGTGTCGTGTACCTTTCGGACATCGTCCGCTACGAGACCAACAACAGCGTCTATCTGGTCAACAATATCTTCAACCGCACCTCGGTCAAGGCCCTGGCGCGCCTCACGCCCGAGGTGCGGGCCTCTTTCTTGCGAATGGTGGACGAGGGCGCCAACTCGCGCATGATTGGTGCGGCCATGACGAGCGTCGGCCGCAGCCTGATGCGCCGCCTGGTGGAGCTGGCCGAGGCCGAGCTGGGGCCGCCTCCCGTGCCCTACTGCTTCATGGTGCACGGCTCCCTGGCGCGCAATGACCAGTCCATCACCACGGATCAGGACAACGCCATGGTGCTCCACGACGACTTCGAGCCCAAGCGCCACGGTGATTATTTCAAGGAGTTGGCGCGATTCGTCAGCGACGGACTGAATGCCTGTGGCTACCCTTACTGCAAAGGGGGCATCATGGCCACCAACGACAACTGGCGGCAGCCGCTGGCGCGCTGGAAAGCCTACTTCCGTGACTGGATCGCCAAGCCTGATCCGCAGCGGCTGCTGCACAGCTCCATCTTCTTTGATCTGGAAGCGGTTCACGGTGAGGAGCGGTTCGTGGAGGAATTACAAGACCTGATCGCCACCCAGGCCAAGGCCAGCCCCCGGTTCCTCGCCGCCCTGGCGCGCAATGCCCTCGGGCGCACGCCACCGCTGGGCTTTTTCCGCACCTTCGTGCTGGAGCAGGACGGACGGCATAACAACGCCATCAATCTCAAACGCCGCGGCATCGCGCCCCTGAACGATGTCATCCGGGTCCATGCCCTGGGTGTGGGCTCCCGCGCCCAGAACGGCTTCGAGCGGCTCGATGAGATCAGCCGGGCCGGGGCCCTGCCCGCCGGACAGACCGACAAATTGAGCTACACCCTGGAGTTCCTCTCTATCGTGCGCATGCGTCATCAGGCCCAGGAGATCAAGAACGACCATGAGCCGGACAACGCCATCCAGCCGGAGCATGTCGCGGATAGCGAGCGCCACAATCTCAAGGAAGCGTTTCAGATCCTGAGCAACGCCCAAAGCTTCCTGCGCTTCCGCTACCCCAGCCCGGGCCGCTGATCGCCGTGTTGTTAAGGAGAAAAACGCGCCAGGCCGCCCCGAGTTGGGCGGACTATTTCACCCGCCAGGCGCAGGCCTGCAAGACCCCGGCGCTCAAGCACTTGTATGCGGCGGGGCTGCCAACGGAGGATAGCCCGATCGGAGAGGTTCCGCTGGTGGCCTTGGATTTCGAGACCACGGGCCTGAATCCCCGCGAGCACGCCATTGTCAGCATTGGCCTGGTGCCCTTCGACCTGCGGGCCATTCGCCCGGCGGCGGGTCGTTACTGGGTGGTCAAGCCGCCCCGGCCACTGCGGGCGGAGTCCATCGCCATCCATCGCATCACCCACTCGGAGGTCGAGCACGCGCCCCCCATCACCGCGATCCTCGACGAGCTGCTGGACGCGCTCGCCGGCCGCCTGGTGGTGGTTCACTACCGCAACATCGAGCGACCCTTCCTCGAGGCTGCGGTCCTGGTCAATCGCGGTGAGCGCTGCCTGTTTCCCGTCATCGACACCATGGAGCTTGAGGCGCGCTGGGAGCGCCAGGGCCGCCTGTCGGGGCTCAAGCGCCTGTTCGGCCGCCAGCCGCCCTCCATCCGGCTAGCCGCCAGCCGCGCCCGCTACGGCCTGCCCCATTATTCGTCGCATCACGCCAAGGTGGATGCCATCGCCACGGCCGAGCTGTTCCAGGCCCAGATGGCCCGGCACTTTCGGCCGAACACACCGGTTTCAGATCTCTGGATCTAGGCGCTGAATGGTCAAGGAGTGACTATAGCCACCGTCAAGCGGCCGCCGGTTTCACCGGTTTGGCGGGCTTGGCGATGCGGGGCTCGCTCAGCAGTCCTCTGACGATCGCGTAACAACCCGCCAGCAGCAGGAAGGTAAAGGGCAGACCAGCGGACACCGCCACCGCCTGCAGGGCGGCCAGCCCCCCGCCCAAGAGCAGCGCGATGGCGACAGCCCCCTCGGTGATGCCCCAAAACACCCGCTGAGGTTTGGGCGCATCGATCTTGCCGCCGGCGGCGATGGTGTCAATCACCAGGGAGCCAGAGTCTGATGAGGTGATGAAGAATACGAGCACCAGCACAATCCCGATGAACGAGGTGATATCCGTCAGCGGCAGCTCGCTCAGCATCATGAACAACTGCAACGGCAGCTCTGCCGAGACCGCGCCATCAAAGCCGTTGCGCACCTGATCAATGGCCGTGGTGCCGAAGGCGGTAAACCAGAAGATCGATACCGTGGTGGGAATGAGCAGCACGGAGATCAGGAACTCCCGCACCGAGCGCCCCCGGCTCACCCGGGCGATGAACATGCCCACGAAGGGCGACCAGCTGATCCACCAGCCCCAGTAGAAGGTGGTCCAGCCCTGGCTGTAGTTGACATCCTTGCGCGCGAAGGGGTTGGACAGGAAGGGCAGCTCACCCAGGTAGCTAACAATATTCTGGAAAAAGCTTTTAAAAATCATCAGGCTAGGCCCCACTACCACGACAAACATCAGCAGCAGGAACGCAAGGACCATGTTGACCTCGGACAGGCGCTTCACGCCCTTGTCCACACCGGCCACGATGGACCCCAGGGCCACCGCCGTAATGCCGGTGATCAGCAGCACCAGGGTCACATCCCCGTCACCGAACCCGAACAGATAGTGCAGCCCCGAGGCCGCCTGCTCAGCACCGAACCCAAGCGACGTGGCCAGCCCGAACAGGGTGGCGAACACCGCGAGAATATCGACGATATGCCCCGGCCAGCCCCAGACGCGCTCCCCCAGAATCGGGTAGAAGATGGACCGCACCGTCATCGGCAGGCCCTTGTTGTAGGAGAAAATGGCCAAGGCCAAGGCGACGATGGCGTACATCGCCCAGGGGTGCAGGCTCCAGTGCAGCAGGGTCGCGGCCATGCCCAGACGCACGGCGGCGGCCTCATCGCCGCCAGCTCCCCCGAGCGGCGCCCAGTCCGTGCGCACGCCGTCCTCGCCAACGGCGATGCCGTCCAGGGACGTGCCATAGTGAGTCAAGGGCTCGGCCACGCCATAGAACATCAGGCCGATGCCCATCCCCGCCGCGAACAGCATCGCGAACCAGGAGATCCGCGAGAAGTCCGGCGTCGCCTCGGCACCACCAATGCGGATACGCCCCAGAGGCGAGAAAATCAGGCCGAGACAGAGCAACACAAAGACGTTGGCAGACAGCAGGTAGAACCAGGTCGCATTCGCGTTGATCCAGTTCTTGGCCCCGTTAAAGATGGCGGTCGCCTGCTCGGGCAAGGCCAGGGTCAGCACCACGAAGCCAAGGATCATCAGCGCCGACACGGCAAACACTGAGCTGTGGATGTCGATACTCACCCCAAGGGGACTGGCCTGGTAGTTGTCCTGACCGATCTGGTAATCGGTATCGATCAGATTAGCCGCACCTTCCGGGGCCGGTACGCCAACCGACTCCAGCGCTGACTCCGGGGCTGTTGCGGGTTCGTTTTCCACGAGATTCTCCCTTGACTGCTTACTTCTATTTGGGTTTCTAATGCGGGTCTTGTTCGCTGGGATTAAGGCGCGGTCATTCGGCCGAAAAATCCTTCCGCACGAGGAACACGGACGCCTTGGTATGCTGCGCGATCTTGGCCCCATTGGCCGGCATGATGGCGTCGAGATGGGTGGGTAGATGCGTCGCCATGACCACCAGGTCCGCGCCGACGTCTTGGATGGCTTGGACCAGGATATCGTCCAGGTCAGCCGCCGGATCATGACTGTTGTAGACGCGCGCCACGGGCTCGTGACCACTGTCGGGGGCATGCTCGTGGGCGAATGCCCTGAGCTTGGTCTCATATTCCTTTGGCGTGCGTGCCACCGCGTTGGGTTGGGAAGTGGTCACGCCAACGTAGCACAGGGCCGCCCCGTAGTGGCGCGAGAGATCCGCCGCCACGGTCAGAGCCTTCTCCAGCGCACCCAAGTGCGCCAAGTCTACCGGCACCATAATCGTCTTGAACATAACACTGTGCCTCCTAGGATTAGGCGGGGATAAGGCGGGAATTAGGCGATGGGATGGGATGGGCAGCGCCGCCGCGCGGCGAGAGAATTGACGCCCTTGAGCAGATCTTCCGTCGCTTAGTCGTGGAAGAATTTCAATCACCGCGATAGCTTAACATGAGCATGGCGTGCAGTGGCTAGCTGAGAGGAAACCGGGACACCCCAGATTTACCCCCTAAAGCCACGCTGCGTCGACTCTGTTAATCGAGAGCGAAAACGGCTCCGGCTGGCGCGGTTCGCCAGGCAACATTTGTCGGTTCGATTCAACTACCGCGAATTAAATCGACCCTTTAATTTCAGAGCAAGCATGCTCGAGAAATCCAAGTCGTGACTGAGGACGACAAAACCCTTGGCGACTGCCCACTCCATGATTTCGCGGTCAGGCGCCGAGGGATCTCCAACCTGCGTCCAATGCACGGCATCGAATCCCGCTTCCCTAACGGTCACGCCGACCCTACCCGGTTCATTGAGAACGAAAACGGCTTCGGCTGAAGCAGTTCGTCAAGCAATATGTGTCGTTTCGATTCAATTGCCCCGATTAAATCGAACCTAATGGAACCTTTAATTTGTTAGGCAATTTTCTTCGTTAACAAATCGTGATCTAACTCAAGCGTGTAAGATAGAATAGTGTTAATGTTAATTTTTTGCGATGCTTTTAATATTTCAATACCAGCCAGCTTCCCCTCAGCAGTTGTATCAATATTGACTCCCTCTGCAATCTCAATAACTCCATCTGGCTCATCCTCGCCTAGTTTCAAGTATAGTGCATCAACTGATTCATCGTAGTGAACGTTCATCTGTTTTGCCTTTCTTCAGTGGATAATTTGTAACTACAGTAAGTGTGAAGCCTTCGACAGCCACAACTACTTTTATTGGATATCTAAACCCAGGTACATTTTTGATAATTTCATGCTCACCTTCAGATAAATCAATATCCGAAAGAATCTCACGAATAATGTCTTCAGAGATTCTGTAGAGCTTTGCTCTTCTCTTCGCATGTCGTGAGAATTTGATGATCATTTACTTTTTTATTAGTAATTATTTTACCTAACGCCAGCCTCAGCCGCCGCGAGCGTAGCGAGTGGACGGACTGGAGGTATTCGCTAGGTAACTTTTATCTATTTGCAAACCAAACGACATACTCTCTAACCGGCCAGAAATTTTCATTTTTTCGTGAGGTAACCTCCACATCACAAAGAGGAACGTAGCCAGTTTTTCTACTTTCTTTTACTTTTATAAGTATTCCGTAATCATCATATTCATCTTCTAGGCTTATTGCTTTTAAAATATTGCCAACACTAAAAAGTTCATTTTTATTATTTGAAAACGGATTTGAATCAAAGTCTTCTTTCCTTTCTACTTCAAAAGGGAAAGAAAGTCTTTCTAACAACCAATTCCGCCAGTCTCTACTTTGCCATTCTATAAATTTTTGATCCCATAGTTCATCGTTATCTTCGTCCCATGAAGAATCATAAAAGCCATTCTTGATCATTATCTGCTGCTGTATTGTAGTTTTTTAACCTAAAGCCAGCCTCAGCCGCCGCGAGCGCAGCGAGAGGTCGGACCGGAGGCCATCGTTAGGCGGTTGATTCTGCGTTGATTCCCTGTCTGGAAAACAATTCCACCCACGCCCCTTTATTTTAATTCGTCGACGTGCTAGCGACTTCACCGAAAGGGATGGAGCCTCAAGACTTCCAGGAGGCGCTGGCGCCCACGTAACAGCGCAGCGAGGGCAGCCGAAAAATTGAAAAAGCGGTAAAGCGCTATACGTCTCGCTTTCCGCCGGAGACTACGGTCCACCCCGGTTTGGCAGTGTCAACTCTGCTGAATATTTAGCCAATGATTCGCTCCCGGAATATTTCAAACTGATCGTTAATCTTCTCACCGATACCAATGAATGTACCCCATTCCTCCCTGAACCGCCGGTTAGGATTCCCTCGAAAGGACAGCCAGTTGAAGCTAGTGGCAATCATAAAGTCCTCATCTTTGATAAGTACTTTCGCGTGCGTATCACCAAGTCTCTTGATGTGAAGATTGGAAGTCCTTTGTGCCTCGTCCCGAAGATTACGCTCAGCGCAATTTTCGATAGGCGGTTCATCCTCTCGTTCATCCAGACCGTATCCGATAAAAATCTCTACCCCAGCACGTAAACGCTTCCTCATTTTGCGTAAGAACCGTTCATCGACAACAGCGCGGGTGATCCATGGGGAAATAATCAAGATTCTGTTTTGCGCATTTTCAAGAGCATCATTCAGATAGTCTGGGTGTTCATACACACTGACCATGCGAACAGAAAATTCGTCCAGCTTCCTCTGAAGCTTCTCTTTTTCATCGATTAGTCGCTTAATGGCTTTAGCAGCGGTATCCTCTGTTTTTATATTCAGAACCGCTGAGTCTTCGCCGGCTTTCTCTTTAATCTTCCCTCTTATATTCGCGAGCTCTTTACGGATCAGGCCAGTCTTAGACGCAGTCTTCGACGCTTCTTGCAGTATCCGACTTGCCTCAACATCGCCTAGTAGTACTACCTCAGCAACCTCCGTTTTCTCACGCACGGCTCCATCAATACCTAAGCGCTTTGGCCCATTAGTTCTCGCAAAGGCAAATTCATGCTCCTCAGAAAGTCTTCTGTTGATCGCAAAACCAACTTGCACGTCGTTGCCCTGCATGGCTTTGAACACAAGCATAACCGCTTTCTGATAATAGACCCAACGAGAAGTAACCTCTTTGACACGAATCACTGACGTGGAACTGCGGCCCCCACCTGCGGCCTTGAAGTAACTTTCGACCGCATCCCTTTCAAGCTCAGATGCTAGCGGTTTGCGGTTCGGTGAAGGGTTTATTGTACGTATTCCTTCCGACTTAATTTCCCGTGGTGCGGAGAGTTCATAGGGCTGGAATACCCGAGGAGTTCTTATGATCGCGTCGTAGAAAATCGGCAAGTTTGCCTCGGTCGGCTTTGTGAGCACCGCCTTTCTTTTAAGCTCATCCCCTTTCTGAGTTAATTTAAGACGCCCGTTTTCATGTATGATGGCATCCATCCGAACAAGATCACTAGCTGCGCCCATAACAATCTTTTGATCAAGTCCCAGTAGTTCCGCGATGCTATCAATTGAATTAACCCCCTTACTCACGAGTCTAAGCACGAATTCATCGGTCGCCGCGATTGGGTTATCTTCGAGAATCTGAACAAGCAACAGGAGTTTCCAGACTGGCAGACCCACGATTTCATAATCAACCAAGTCAAACCCTTGTCGATTGTCGAAGCGTACTATTAGGTCATCGATTGAGATCATACAGGCTCCCCGACTATTTCGCAGTCTGGCGAGTCTTCTATGTATGAAAGTATTTCTTGAAAAGGATTCTCTGAGACAATGGATCGACAGAACTCGCTATCGCCTACAATACACAGCAGGTCTTTTCCTCGTGATAATGCTACATTAATCCTCTCGGTTTCTTTTAGAAAGCCGATTCGCTTTTCTTTGTTCGATCGCGTAATCGAATAAATAGCGATATCTGCTTCACGACCCTGATATGTGTCAACGGTGTTTACCTCAATCCGGAGCTTAGTTAAATTCGGTGCTAGACCCGCAAATGCGTGCCGCATTGCGTCGACCTGCCCTGAATACCCTGACATTACAGCAACATCAAAGACCTTTTCCTGAGTATCTGCGGCGAACTGAAGCCTATTTAACAAGTCTTTAATTATTTCAACTTCGGCAAGGTTACGATAGGTACCGCCGGAATGATGTTCAAACGAATGTCCCGTATTAGACGTAGAGAACCAAGTCACAGGTTTCGGGACCGCAAGCCCTCTAACAAATCATACCATTACCCATATCTCCCCGCCCCAGCGTCGTCCGGGGCTGGACACAGCTCCCGAGTTCTGCTGAGATGCCCTTTCATCTTCAGCAAGGGGACGGGAGACCATGGACCAAGCGATTCCAAGCCGTTTATGTGGGCGCCCTTTCAACGAGACCGACTTAGCGCGCATTCGCCAGGAGATCGCGCTGGCGCAGCCGCCGCTGCGCGCGGAGATCGCTCGGCGGGTGTGCCGCGCGCTGGAGTGGACCGATATCCAAGGCCGCCCCAAGCTCATGAGTGCCCGGGTGGGACTGCTGCGGTTGCATCGTGCCGGGCTCATTGTGCTGCCGCCACCGACCTGCGGCAATGGCAATGGGCGGCGCTTCGTCCCGCGCCCCGAGTCCCGGCCCGAACCGATCCCAGTGTCCGTCCCGCTGCGCGCGCTCAGCGGCTTGCGCCTGGCGCGCGTTGATGATCGAAGGGCCTCGCAATTATGGAACGGCCTGATCGAGCGCTACCACTACCTCGGCTACAGTCCCCTGCCTGGTGCGCAGCTGCGCTACCTGATCCAGTGGGATGGCGGTCTGCTCGGCGCCATCGGCTTTGGCGCGGCGGCCTGGAAAGTCGCTGCCCGCGACCGCTGGATTGGCTGGACGCCCGCGCAGCGCCAAGCACACCTGGGACGGGTGCTCAACAACGCCCGCTTCCTCATCCTGCCCTGGGTGCAGGTCAAACACCTCGCCTCCAAGGTGCTGTCCTTGGCCGCGCGGCAAGTCAGTGTCGACTTTCCCGCCCGCTATGGCGAGCGTCTGGTGCTGCTGGAGACCTTTGTCGAGACCCCACGCTTTGCCGGGACCTGTTACCGTGCCGCCAACTGGCACGACTTGGGCGAAACCACCGGGCGCGGCAAGTGCGACCGCACCCATCGGGCCGCGCTGCCGCGCAAGGCGATCTATGTCTACCCGCTGGCGGCGGACTTCCGCGCCGCCCTGGGGGTGGTGGCATGATCGCGCTGGCCTCTGAACTGCAGGACATCTCTCTGGGCGACAAGCGCCTGAATCATCGCGCCCAACAGGTGCTTGAAACCCTCGGCGCCAAGCCGACACAAAGTATTCCCGGGGCTTGCAACGGTTGGTATGAGACCCGGGCCGCCTATCGCTTTTTCGATCATCCCACGGTCACCGCCGAGCAGATCCTCGCACCCCATTTTGCTTGTACCGAAGAACGTCTGCGCGAGCATCCGCGGGTGCTGTGTATCCAAGATACCAGCGAGCTGGACTATACAACCAAAAAAGGCATTGTCGGTCTTGGGCCACTGAACTTTGAGAGCCGCTATGGGATGTACATCCATCCCACCTTGGCGGTCACGCCCGAGCGCCTCGCGCTGGGGCTGCTGGATTTGCACACTTTTGTGCGCGAGCCCGGTAGCCTGGGCCAGGACAAAGACTCGCGCCGCCCACTGGAGGAGAAAGAAAGCGTGCGCTGGGTCGATGGCTACGCGCGCGTCAATGCGCTGGCCGAGGAACTGAGCGACACGCGCTTGACCTATGTTGCCGATCGCGAGGGCGACATCTACGACCTGTTTGTTGAAGCGCCCATCCCCGAGAACAGCGCCGATTGGCTGGTACGGGTGCAGCATCGCGACCGCTGCTTGGCCGATGGCAGAAAGCTCAATGAGGCCCTGGACGCCGCCCCGGTGCTCACCGAGATCACCTTCGAGCGTCCCGCCACCAAGGGGGCCAAAGCACGCCAGGTCACGCAGGAGATCAAGGTGGTGCGCGTGACCCTGAAGGCACCCTGGCGCCCGGATCGCACCTTGCCCGATGTCACGGTCACGGCTTTGCTGGCCACCGAGGTCAATCCGCCCGCCGGCGAGGAGCCACTCAACTGGCTGTTGCTGACCAATCTGGCGGTGCAGAGCGCCCAAGAGGCCATCGAGACGCTCTCCTGGTATCTTTGCAGGTGGCAAGTGGAAATTTTTTTCCGGATCTTAAAAAGTGGCTGCCGCATCGAGGAGCTGCAGCTCGAGACGCGCGAGCGCCTGGAGCCGGCGCTCGCTTTGTACATGATCATCGCGTGGCGGGTGCTGTACCTGACCATGCTCGGGCGCGAGTGCCCGGAGTTGCCTTGCGATGCGGTCTTTGCCGAGGAGGAATGGAAGGCGGTCTATCTGGTCACCCAGAAACAAGCGCCACCCGAGCAGCCGCCCTCGCTCGATACCATGGTGCGCATGGTCGCCTCCCTGGGCGGCTTTCTCAACCGCAAATCCGATGGGTTCCCGGGACCGAAGACGCTCTGGATTGGGTTGCAGCGCATCCCCGATTTTGTCATGGCGCTGGAGGCTTACCGCAGCGTCAGGGATAGTTATGGGTAATGGTATGCTAACAAATACCTCTGCTGAAAAAGGCTTGTTACTTCTTAGTTGCCCGTTATAAAAACAGTGGCTAACTAAATCACCGATCGGCTTTGCCATTCGATACTGCTCCACGAGTATACGTTTCGAGTGATCTGGCAACTTTTTAACAAGATGATCAAGAAGCGTTGCTCGGTAATCGTCACGAGTGAAAGAGTACCTTTCACAGATAGACTTGTGCTCCATGAAGTCGCCTAGGTAGGGTGGAAGCTGCTTTGTGTCCCCAACGATTATCCATTTCTTCGCCCGGACCATCGGGACAAGCATTTCGGTGGGTAAGGCCTTAGACGCCTCATCTACAATGCATACGTCGAACTCGATGTTATTCAGCTGAGCCGCCGCAACACCTACGCAAGTTCCAGCAACTACTTGTGCAGACGAAAGATAGGCACTCTGAAATTCTTTACGGCAAATAAGACGCAGATTCCAGTCCTCGATAAGTTCGAGTATCGCTCTGCAACTTTTCGCTGAGTCGTTAGACCCGATGTAATACTCCTCATACTCATCTAATTCGTGCAGGTCGAGTGAGTAAATGCTGTTGCCAAACCCATCGACCTGTGAGAGTTTCTTATAGGCTTCACCCTTTTCCTTTTCATTCACTTTTTGAACTGCTCGCAAAATGCTAAGTTGACGTGTTGCTTCGCCCAAATGGTCACGCAGTGCAGGAACTGACCCTTTCACTGTTGGATCACGTTTCAAAGAATCTATTTCTGAATTAAGATGCTCTTCCTCCTTTTGCAAGCTATCAATCTCTATACGATATCTTTCTGATTCCTCGATCAATCTACGAAGCTTAGCAAAATCAGAAGCAATACGAACCTTATGGAGCTCTACACCATTCTCTTTAGCCCATTTTTCTAGCCCAGTCGCAGATTTAACCTTTACCGAGTCAATCCATTTCGCAACACCAAATTCGAGCAAAAGCTTGCGCGATGTTTGCGCGACCCGTTTGTCGTCTTTATGCCCGATACGGACCATTTGTATATCGAGATTTCTTTCTACGAATATCGCTTGCAATCTTTCTAATGCGTTATCAAGTGCATTATGGGTTTGTGAAGTTAAGAGAACTTTCTGCCCGAGCAAAAAGTGTTGAAGAATTACTTCAGTAATGAATTTGGTTTTTCCAGTGCCTGGCGGCCCTTCCACTACAAGTACGTCATCTGCCCCTACAGCAACCTTCACAGCATCCCTTTTGCTATCATCTAAGTCCGACTGGAAGAATTTAACCTCAGCTAATTTTGGGGCGCTTTGCTTTTCGGGTTCTAAAAGCAACGCTTTCAAATCGGCACGCGCTGACTTAAGCTGCTGAAGCACGTCTAAGGCGTTCTCTTGCTTTCTGATGGCTGCTCGAGATCTATTTGTATCAAAAGTTAGCCGACCTTTTGACGGCACAGCCTCTTGATCAAAAGGGTCTTCACAGAAAAGAATTATGCCATTTTCGTCTATCCACTCAATTTCCCCTGACGCCGATACCTTGTCCTGGTCCTTTATTAGACGAGGCTGCCCAATGCAGTCGTTTTCGATATACTGGTTTTTCTCTGGTTTGAGTATTATGCGCTGCCCATCAAAATCAACGCTGGAAAAATAGATCGGATCTTCCTTTAAGCGCTCAATGTCTTTGCGAATATCCAACGCATCGCGCCATTTGGTCAAGAGCAGATTGCGTTGGTTCTCTATATATTCTCTTTCAATTCGATTAAGCTCTCCGTTTAGGTTCAGGAGCATTGCGTCAATGTTTTCATTTGACTCTTCAGTATTGACATTTGTATGAAGATCAAATCTGTAATTGAGTGCGATTGCTTTTTTTTGTATGATTTCAATCGCAACTGGATTGATCTTCTGGCACTGAAGCAAGGCAAGATAGCTCGGATCCGCTTGATCGCGTCTTGCCAGATAGGAAAAATCGGAACTCACCAAGTTATAAGTGTCTGGTGAAATGCTTTTTTTACCATTTTGCAACCTCGTCATGTGCTGCTTAAAAAGGACACCAGAGTTGAGATCATCAAGAATAAGACGTTGGATCGAGTAGGCATCTCGCTGGAGCGTATATGTACTGACTGACTCAACGACCTTATTTGTAATAATCGTCCCAATAATTCTGCCGGAGTCAAGTGCAGCAGCGACTGAAACCGCTGTCTCGGCCAGCTGCTCGGCTAACTCTAATATATTGGCTGGACGGCGCTCTGGATCAATATCAATAGCTTTATCCAGAACCGTACGTATTGGATCAGGGCAAATCAGGTCGTTTTCCAGGAAATGCCTTGCATGAGCATGATCTTCGATATTTTTACCAAGCAGGACTTCCAAGGAAGTAATAACAAAAGAAAATACATCCCTAACATCAGGGTAATCGAAAGAGTTCTCTGGTGGTGCGTATGGCGCAGTCTTAAAGGTCGCCAGCGTTACACCGCTGCCAAATGAACGTTTAAATTTGGAAATACCGAAATCTGCAATCTTTACTTTTCCGTCGGACGTAACGAGAATGTTATTTGGCGTCACATCGCGGTGCAGAATGCCGCGACTGTATGCAAAACTCAGAGCATTAAGGATTGGCTTACCAAAGCACTCATAGTACTCAGTCCAACTCTCAACTGGGTGTTCCCGAGTGAACCTTTGTAAATCGTAAGGAACCCACTCGACAGCGATATACAGCCTGTCATTTTCTGGATCGCAGCCATGGTCAAGAAGCTTAACGATATTCTCGTCGGTATTAAGATCAAACAGTGATTTAATCTCACGATAATATGATTCTTTTGCAAATGGGTCTTGGTCGCTTGCAAAATCTTTCTTGAACAGCTTAACGGCGGCACTTTGTTTCTGTTGAATATCGTATGTTTCATACACATCAGCAGTACCACCCGAAGCAACTGCTTGATCATCGATGAATAAAAATCGTTCGTTGAGTATTTTTTGCATGCCAGAGGCCTTTAAAAAGGATGAAAATGGCAAGAATGGGTCAGCAAGAATAGGTTACAAATCGGGTTATTTTCTAAACACAAGAATCTTAAATACAACAAAAGTATACCCTTGAAGCACGGTTACTCCTTATCAGCGCCTAACCTTTAAGTTCATTAGCCAGCTTCAGCAAGGTTGACTGTCGCTCCATAGAACGGTGCAAAACGCCCTCTTCGCTCTTTATATACCTATCTGATGGAAGTTTTGGGTCGCGTGACGGGCGCGGGGGTCTCGGCGGCAGGACGCCGCCGTGAAGCCTCCAAGGATGGATTTACGGCGTCCCCCGCGACCGTCACCCGACCCAAAACAGCCCCAAGACTCGAAGCGCCCACCCTCCCCACCAACACGCTGTCCATGCTTACGAAGCTTAGTACAGGCACAGTGGTTTCGTCCACATGAAAGTCGACTCGGGATACGGTTTGCGGATACTGGATATCGCATCAAACCCAACGACCCTTCCTGTGGTTCAGTACCGTCGGCGGTGCGGCGCTGGAAATCGAGATGTTCGGCGCCGACGGACCGCTTGGCCCGGAAATGATCCGGACAGTCCTCCCGTTCGTCGCGATCATGCGGCATAATGACCGGCCGTCGCGGTCTTGATGAGGAGATGACGCCCTTGAGCACCCACGCCACCGTGTCCTTCGACGATGAGCCACTGATTCTGGTGGACTCGGACGACACCGTCACCGGCTACCAGAACAAAGCCCAGGCGCATGAGGGCGAAGGCGTCCTGCATCGCGCCTTCTCGATTTTTCTGTTCAACCCACAGGGCGAGGTGCTGCTGCAACAGCGCAGCGGCGAGAAACCGCTATGGCCCCTGTTCTGGTCCAACAGCTGCTGCAGCCATCCGCGCCGTGGCGAGAGTTATCAGGAGGCCACCCATCGCCGCCTGAGAGAAGAGCTCGCCGTGGATACCGAGCTTGATTTCATTTATCGCTTCGAGTACCACGCACCATTCCAAGACATCGGCTCGGAACGCGAGCTTTGTTCGGTCTATATTGGCCGCCTGGATGACACCCAGGCCATCGACGTCAACCCAAGCGAGATCGCCGACTGGCGCTGGCTGAGCCTGACCGACACCGACGCCCTGGTCGCCACCCACGGGCAGGCCGAGCCACCGGAGCGGATCACCCCCTGGTTTGTAATGGAATGGCAGCGCCTGCGCAGTGATTTCCCCGAGCGCATCGAACAGCTTGCGCTTTAACGACCAATTTTTGACTCCCAATCCACCAAGACACAAAGATGCCTCTACCCGTGCAAGTGAGTTCCTCAGAAAAAACCCCCACCATCCCGCGCCTGTTCACCTGGCCCCTGGGCTTCGTCCCCGCGAAGCTGCAAACCGGCGCACTGACGCAAATCCTCAACCGTGTTTTCGCTCCAGAGTTGAGCGACGGCGAGCTGGATTTTCTCGACGAGAAAGTCATGCGCATTCGCGTTGAGGATGTCGGCCTCGAATACCGCCTGACCCTGACCAACGGCAAGCTGCGGGCCGCCCAACCCGGACAAGCCGAAGACCTGAGCATCGAAGGCAACGCCTATGAGTTCCTGCTGCTCGCCACCCGCCAGGAGGACCCGGACACCCTGTTCTTCAACCGCCGCCTGCGCCTCGGCGGCAGCACCGAGCTGGGCCTTTATGTGAAGAACTTTCTCGACGGGCTGGAACTCGAGCCCCGCCTGGGGCCGCTGCTGCCGGTGATGAAAGGCGCCACCGGTGTACTGGGGCGATTTGGCCGCTGAGGCTCAGGCGTTCGCGACCTGATCCATGCCGGCGGCGCCGTGCCAGTAGCCGTCGCAGGCGCCGGAGGGTGTGAGTGCGTTGACCTTCTTGCTTGCCTCGGCCGGGCTGCACTCACCGCGCAGGGCCTGATCGAACAGACGGACAATCTCGCCGGTGCCCTCGGCCTGCGGGTTGATGCGCAGGATATCGACCTCTAGCTCCCGCAGGCGATCCAGCTCCGGCAGCAGATTGTTGGTGGCCGCCGACTGGGTCTGCACGCCGTTGAGCGCCAGAAAACCCTGCTCGTCTTGGGTGGAGACGACCAGGCCGTCGGGGTAGTCGATGCAGCAATACTGGCAGTCGTCCTTGGGCAGATTGCGCGCCCGCGCCGTAAAGCAGCGCGCCGAGTAGGCCAGCGGCAGGCGGCCGTAGGCATAGACTTCTGTCTCGATTCCGTCCGGGCGCAGGCGCTGCATCTCGGCCAGGGTGTCGGCGGTCAGCTCCACCGGCAGCACCCAGCGTTTGAGGCCGCCGCGCGCGAGCACCTGGAGGCTGCGGTCGTTGTAGACATTGACGCTATGGCCCACCACAAAGGGCCGTCCCTGCAGCAACTGCACCGCGCCCATGTCATTGGCCTCGACCAGAAAGCGGCCGTTGTCGCAGATGGCGCGCAGCCGCATCATCTCAGACTCGGCCTCGAGCAGACTGAGCGTGGAAAGCACCACCTCCTTGCCTGCCTCCGCCAGGCGCTCGCCGATGGCCAGCCAGTCCTCCAGGCGCAGTTCATTGCGCTTACCGCAGATGGTCTCGCCAAGGTAGACGATATCCACCGGCAGGGTCGCGGCCTGGGCGTAGAAGGCGTCGACCTTGTCTTTCGGCCAGTAGTAGCTGATGGGTCCGAGCGACAGGCGCGGTCCGGGCCTGTCACTCGGGCGATGATCGGTTTGGCTCATGGGTAAAGGGTTTGTTGATTGCTGAATTCGTCAGTGCGCTCGCGGGCTGGATTCATTGCCACGGGCGGTGATAGGCGCCGAGCGTGGTCTGCGCCCCTTCGGAAACCTTGCCAAGCTCGGCGGTCCATTCCGGTCGCGGGGTGAAGTTGTCCGGATCGCGCGCGAAAGCATCGAGCGCCTGGCGCCAAACTTTGGTCACCTGCCCGACGTAGACCGGACTGCGCTGGCGCCCCTCGATCTTCACCGCCTTGACGCCGGCGGCCTGCAGCTCAGGCAACAGCTCCATGGCGTTCAGGCTGATGGGTTCTTCAATCGCGTGATAAGTCTGATCGCCCACCCGGAAGGTGCCCTTGCACAGGGTGGGATAACCGACATTCTCACCTTTGGGATGGCGCTGAATCAGCACGCCGCCAAGGCGGGTGTCGAGTCCGTCCGGGGTTTCGATCCACTCCACATGGCTGGCCGGGGAGCAGGCGCCATAGGTGTTGGGCGAGCGACCGGTAGCATAGGACGACAGAATGCAACGCCCCTCCACCATCACGCACAGACTGCCGAAGGCAAAGACCTCAACCTCGACTGGACTGTTGTCGACCACATGGCGAATCTGGCTCATCGACAACACCCGCGGCAGCACCGCACGGCGCACGCCGAAGTTTTCGTGATAAAAGCGCAGCGCCTCGTAGTTGGTGGCCGAGCCCTGCACCGACAGATGCAGCGGCAGGTCCGGATGCTTGGAGCTGGCGTAGTCGAGTACGCCAAGGTCGGCCGCGATCAGCGCATCGACGCCAAGATCGGCGGCGCGATCCACGGCCTCTTGCCAGCGCGTGAAGCCATCCGGGCGCGGATAGGTGTTGAGCGCGATGAACACCCGCACACCGCGCCGGCGCGCATACTCCACACCCTCGGCCATCTTGTTGGGGGTGAAATTCAGCCCGGCAAAATGCCGCGCATTGGTGTCATCGCGAAAACCAAAGTAGACCGCATTCGCGCCATGATCGACGGCGGTCTTAAGCGACGGCAAATTGCCGGCAGGACAAACCAGTTCCATCAGCGATTCCCGAGATTGCAAGATTGAGGGAATTTATCCCGAATTTAAGTGGCCCGATTTGACCCAGGGCCAGACTGATAGTCAGCATCAGGCGGCATCGCAAGTATCCGCCAGTGGCTCGCCGACGCATGCACCCTGTTGGGTGCCTCGCCCGCGCAGAGCATTCTCGATGCCGTTCAGCACCGCCCATTTTCTGGAGCACCATGCCGGGGCCAGCAGAATATCGCGCGAGGCCGTGCCCGTCACCCGGTGAAAAACCACCTCCGGCGGGGTACGCTCGATCAGATCCGCCGCGATCTCGATATAGGCATCCATCGATAGCGGATGATAATCGCCTCGCTGCCACTGTGCGGCCAAAGGCGTATTTCGCACCACATGCAACGGATGCAGCTTGAGCCCTTCAGTCCCACGCGCCACTACGCGCTCCAGCGACGCCAGCGCATGCTCGCGCCCCTCTCCCGGCATGCCGACAATCAAGTGCGTGCAGACCGGCAGACCGCGCTGGTGTGTCTGCTCGATCGCCCGGCAATAATCGCCAAAGCCATGCCCGCGATTGACCCGCGCCAGGGTCGCATCGAAAGACGACTGCAGACCAAGCTCCACCCAGACCTCATGCCCCTGGTCGCGCAGCGCGGCGAGCAGATCGAGCACGGGAGGCGGCAGCGCATCAGGCCGGGTGCCGACCGACAACCCGATGACATCCGGCTCGGCCAGCGCCTCACGATAAAGCGCGCCAAGCCGCTCAACATCCGCGTAAGTATTGGTGTAAGCCTGAAAATAGGCCAAAAACCTGACCGCTCCCGTGCGCCGTCGCACCACTGCGCGACCGGCGGCAATCTGCTCCGCCACGCCTGGATCGCGCTGCGAATGCGGGCTGAAGGACGCATTATTGCAGAAACTGCAACCGCCACGCCCCTTGGTGCCATCCCGATTGGGACAGGTGAAGCCCGCATGAATCGCAAGCTTGTGCACGCGCGCCCCATATCGGCGGAGCAAATCGCTGCCGAAGGTGTGCACAACATCAGATAGCGCCATGCGTCCGCCCAAGGCTCATGGTCCAGCTCCCGCGGAGGATGAAACCGCTAACAATCCCACAGGCGCCCGCCGGCAGCAATGACCCGCGTCAAAGCCCCGGATCATCGCAAACCTTGGCACCGCTGGAGCGCACCGTAGCGCGAAAACCGGTAACCTTTGTGCGCGCCGGTGGTAGTATCCTGAACACCACCCGGCAGCCACTGTAACCAGACAACAATCCGGTGCAGCCAACAGGTGCAACTATTAGGCGCAACCATTAGGCGCAACCATTAGGTGCAACGGGCGGGTGAAACCAGCGCACGCGCGCCAGTGCTCCACGATCTGAATTGTCACGAGGGCGTCATGAGCTCGAATACCTCGTATTCCCTATTGCTGATCGAAGACAACGAAGCCGATTACCTTCAGATCGAGAATCTGCTGTCAAAGATTCCAGGCCATGCCTATCGTCTGCAGCGGGCCCGCACGGCCGAGGAGGCCGAACAGGCAGCGTTAACGTCCGACGCGCATGCTCCGGACCTGTGCCTGATCGGCTCTGATCGCGACGGCACGGACGGTATTGCGTTCATTTCCGCCCATAGCGCGGACCTGGACTTCCCGCCACTGATCTTGCTAACGGATCAGCCGGACCCGCGAGCCGATCAAGACGCGCTGGATGCGGGTGCGATGGACTATTTGCACAAGTCGGAGTTAACGCCCGGCTTACTCGAGCGATCTATCCGTCATTCGGTCGCGCGCCATGCTGCCAAGCGCGAACTGGTCACCCTAGCGACGACAGACCCACTCACCGGCATTTGCAATCGGCGAACACTGTACGATCGCGGTAATCAGGAATTTGATCGTGCCACGCGCTATGGGCATTCGCTCAGCCTGGTCCTCATCGACATCGACCATTTCAAGTATGTGAACGACACCTTTGGCCATGTAGCCGGTGATAAAGTGCTTGACTCACTGGTCTCCACCATTCTTGCCGCCATTCGCGAGACCGACATCTTTGGGCGTTTCGGGGGCGAAGAGTTTCTGTTGATTCTGCCGCATACAGACATCACTGGCGCCACGCAGCTTGCCAACCGCATTCATCAAGGGATGAAAAACCAGCCGGTGATGCACGATAGCGCCATCATTGAGGTTTCGGTCAGTTGCGGTGTCTGCACATCATCGGAGAAAACAGAGTTCTTCGACGAATTGGTGGTTTGCGCGGATAAAGCCCTGTATCAGGCGAAAACAGACGACCAGGAGACGGACGCAGCGCAATTGCCGGTTTGAAATGGCGCCGGAGCATGTCTACAATGGCGGCCACCACTCGGTAAGTGGCGCCGAGCAGACTGCTAGACTCCCAGACGCTCGCGCAGATCGCGCACCGCAAATCCCCGCCATGGCTGATCGAGCTCCCGCGTAAGGCCGATGACCTGAAAGCGCTCGCCCATGGCCGCGGGCAAAACAAGCTGCCTGGCACCGGCGCTGAGCTGCATCTGCTGATGCGGATCGGCGCTGGCGGCGAGTGCTTCCATCATCAGGCGGTCAAGACCGCAGCCAATCAGAAAGTTCGCCTGGGTGCTGTAGCCGGCGAGCCCGAACCCGGCGGCTCGAGCGGCCGCGGCCACGGCGGAGAAATCCACATGGGCACTGATATCCTGCAGGCCGAGGCGCTCGAAAGGGTCAAGGCTGGTGCGATGGCGGTGATGGCTGATCAGGGTGCCGCCGCCGCGCTGCGGGTGGTAGTACTCCCGGCGCGGATAGCCGTAATCGATCAGCAAGGCCAACCCCCGCTCCATGGCGCCGGCCAGCGCGCGCATCCAGGGGCCGAGGCGCAGATTGACCTCGGAGCAATAGCCGGGCTCCAGCGCCAGCCCGCGCGCCTGCAGCCGCAGCACCGCGTCCTGCAGGCCGATGGAGCGCGGCGGCGCGGTTGTCTCGACCAGTTGCCCGTCGCTTTCATCGACGGTCACAAAGACCTCGGCCGGCACGCCCTGGCTGTCGATACAGAACCGATGCACCGGCATGGCGTCAAGCACTTCATTGGCAATGACCACGCCCTGAAATTGTCTCGGCAAGGCGCTTAACCAGCGCACCCGTTCGGCTTGTCGCGGGACCCGTGCGGATATCAGCTCGCCCTGGCGGGCTTGCAGATCCGGGCTCGGCTCGAGGATCAGATACTCTCCGGGCAGCGCATTCTGCCGCGCCAGCGCGGCCAGCAGATCGGCCGCCAGCACCCCGCTGCCGGCGCCGAACTCCAGCACATCGCCGCCACCGAGCGCAGACAGAACCTCACACGCCTGCGCCGCCAGACAGCCCGCGAACAGCGGCGAGATTTCTGGGGCGGTAACAAAATCCCCCTCTGCACCAAGCTTGGGCAGACCGGCAACATAGTAGCCAAGACCGGGCGCATAGAGCGCAAGCTCCATGAAGCGATCGAAGCTCAGGGCACCATCGGCGGCGGCGATCTCTTGCTGAATCAGCGCGAGCAAGCGCTGGTGATGGGCGAGCGCGTCCGGGTCTAGTGCTTGATCAACCACTGGCCTTGTACCATGCTTTCCTGTGTGAAACCTGTTTCGGCCGCCCGGTGATGCGCGCGCGGCCATGCCACGACGGATTCCTGAACGCCCTATGACTAAGAACGCCCAGGTCCCCCCTCCTCCGCTCCAGCACCCAGCCGCTTCCCAATCTGGCTCCCAATCTGGCCACGGGCCTGACTCCCTGTCCGGCCAGGTCGCACTGGTGACCGGCGCAGCCGCGCGCCTCGGCGCGGAAATCGCCCGCACCTTGCATGCCGAGGGCTGCGATCTGCTGCTGCATTATCGCCGCTCGGCCGCGCCCGCGGCGGCATTGAAGGCGGAGCTTGAGCGCGCACGCGCGAATTCCGTGCAACTGGTTGCCTGCGATCTGAACGCCCCTGACGGCATCGCTCAGCTTGAGCAGGCTGCACAGAGCTTTCGCCAACGCCTGGACATTCTGGTCAACAATGCCTCGAGCTTCTACCCCAAGCCGCTGGCGCAGGTCACGCCGGCCGATTGGGACGACCTGCTCGGCAGCAATCTCAGGGCGCCCTTTTTTCTCACCCAAGCACTCGCCCCACTGCTGACGGCTAGCGGCGGCTGCGTGGTCAACCTGGTCGACATCCATGCCGAGCGCCCGCTGAAAGCTTACCCGGTTTACTCCATTGCCAAAGCCGGCAATGCGATGATGGTCAAGTCCCTGGCGCGCGAACTCGGTCCTGCTGTGCGGGTCAACGGCATTGCCCCAGGGGCGATTCTGTGGCCGGAGCAAGGCCAAACCGGCGATCAAAGCCCAGATGGTGACATGGATGAAGCCAACAAGGCGCAGATTCTCGAGCGCACCGCGCTCCAGCGCCCCGGTTGCCCGCAAGATATTGCCCGCGCCGTGCTGTTTCTGGTGCGCGATGCGCCCTATATTACCGGGCAAATCATAGCCGTCGATGGCGGTCGCACCTTGCAACAGTAGCCCCTAGCGTCTATCGACGGCTTGCGACAACGCCAGTCATCGCCGATCATAGCAAGGGTGATGACTGATTCAGCCGCTAAAACCAACCCACAGAACACCGAGGCCGCCGCGAGTGCCGACAACTCAGGCGCACTTGAGGCGCGACCAGCCCACAGCTCCAGCTATCCGGTCAGTCGCCTAGCGCCGGCCTTCCATGCGCCGGATTTGAGCGATCAAATCGGCCGGGTGGAAGCCATGCTAAGCGCGCGCACCAGCGCCAAGCTGGGATTGATCGCCGATCAGATCCGCCATTTGCAGGACAGCGCCAGGGCCATTTTGAAAGATGCCGAGCAGGAGCAGACCCTGCATCAGGCTGAGTGCGCGTTCGAGCGCAAGCCGGGGCATGCCTATCATCTGTACCGCAAGGGCGACGGCCAGACCTTCTGGTCCATGCTCTCACCGCAGGACTGGCGCAGTCAGCCACCGCACCAGTTCGCCGGCAGTTATCGGCTGGAAGCGGATTATTCCTGGACGCGGTTGTCCAACGCACCAGAGGAGTGACGATGACCTCCCCCGATATCAAGATATCGCCTGTCACTGGTCCTGAATTGATCGAGAAACTGCCCGCGGTTGCCGCCCTGCGCATCGCGGTGTTTCGCGAATATCCTTACCTCTACGATGGAGACCAGGAGTACGAGACTCGCTATCTGCGCACCTATGCCGACCATCTCGACAGCGTGATTGTGCTGGCCATGGACGGCGAGAAGGTGATCGGCGCCTCCACCGCCGTGCCGATGCGCTATGAGACGGTCGAGGTGCGCGAGCCCTTCGAGGCCCTCGGCATCGACCCAAACCGGGTGTTCTACCTGGGTGAGTCGGTGCTCCTGCCGGAATATCGCGGCCAGGGGATCGGCAAGCGATTCTTCGAGGAACGCGAGCGCCACGCCGAGCGCCTGGGCGGTTTCGACTACTATGCCTTCTGCGCTGTGGAGCGGCTGCCCGATGACCCGCGCCGCCCCATCGATTATCGCAGCCTGCACGCGTTCTGGAACCGCCGCGGTTATCACCGCGACCCCAGGCTCTATACCCACTTCTCCTGGCGCGAGTTCGGCGAGGCGCAGGAATCGCCCAAGTCCATGGTGTTCTGGCTCAAACAGCTGGCCAGCGAGAATCCCGATCCCGACAACAGCGATTAGCACAATAGCAAAGCCCGCCACGCAAAGCACCGTAGCGCCTCACGCAAGGCTGCGACCGGCAGGAGACCCGCGAGTCCATGAACATCACCCTGATCGTCGCGCTGGCACTGGCGCTGCTGCTATTTGGCTTCGGCGTGCTCATCTACAACAATCTGGTCAGGCTCAAGCACACGGTTGCCAAGGCCTGGTCGAATATCGACGTAGCGCTAAAACAGCGCCATGACGAAATCCCCAAGCTCGTCACCCTGTGCAAGGAGTACATGCGCTATGAGCGCGACACGCTTGAGCGCATCGTGCGCGCCCGCAATCAGGTTCTCAGCGCCACCGACCGCGGCGACGTGCGCGCTCTCGGCCCCGCAGAGAGCGAGCTGCGTGCCGGGCTCGGGCGCCTGCTCGCGCTGGCGGAGAACTACCCCGACCTGAAAGCCGATCGCAGCTTCCGGCAGCTGTCCGAGCGCATTTCACGACTCGAGGACACCATCGCCGACCGCCGCGAGCTCTACAACGAAAGCGTGAACTTGCACAACATCCGCCTCGAGCAATTTCCCGATGCGCTGATCGCGCGACGCTTCGGCTTCCGCCGGCGCGATCTGCTCGAGTTCCGCGACGCGCGCGAGAGTCCGGACCTCGACGCCCTTTTCCGCAGCAGCTAAGCCAGCGCCCGCGGCACCCCAATCGCGACGCATGTTCCCGCCAACAGAAGATTAATCGCGTCGGTTAAGACCAAAAAAAGCGGAATGGCGGCACGCCGAAAACCCGCCTTTGTGGGTGTATAATTCCGCCACGATGACAACGTCTAAGCCCCCCGGAACGCAGCCTGCTAAGCTTTGCGAGAATTAAGTTCTCTGCCAACAATTAAGAAAATCCAGCACATGACTCCCGGACACATCACCAGAACTCCTCGCCCTCGCATGCCGGCCCGCAAGCCGCTCAGCATGATCACCGGCATGGCCAGCAGCATAGCCGCCCGCATGCCGCCCAGCATGGCCAGCAGCTCCGGGCCGGGATCGCCATTGCCGCGGCCGCCGTTGGCCAAGAACCTCCGGCAAAGCCCGCGGCTGCGGGCACTATTGCTTCTGCTTTTGTTAGCATTGCCCCTGCCGGTGACCACGGCTACAGCCTGGGCCCAGCCAGCGCTCCAGATGACGGGCAACTACCCTGGCTATGTCTCCATGGGCCCCTATCTCATCGTCAACCTCGCCAGCGAGGATGCCGCGAAGTTTTTGCGTCTGGATATCGACTTCTATGTGCTCAACGCGCAAGACAATGATGTCATTCAGCAATATGGTATCGCCATCCGCGACCGGCTGATCACCCTCCTCGGCGGCCGCGACATGGAGGTACTGCAGGGTGTCGAGGGACGCGAGGCCCTGCGCAAGGAGACCCTCGAAGCGCTGCGCGAAACCCTGATGCGCTTCGCCGGCAACCCGGCCATTCAGGATCTTTACTTCACCGCCTTCGTCATGCAATAGACCCGCGCCCGGCCGACAGGGACGCAGCAGATCGTCAACTTGAACTCATCGCCGCGGCATACCGCGCCACAACTCGGGCACCGGGCGCGCAAGCGCTTCGGTCAGAATTTTCTGCATGATCCGGGCGTGATCGGCCGTATTCTGGCCACCATCGCTGCGCAACCGGGCGACGCACTGGTCGAGATCGGCCCTGGCCGGGGCGCCCTCACCTGCGGATTACTGGCCGCCGCGGGCGAGCTCGATGCCATCGAGCTTGACCGCGATCTGATCGCGCCTTTGCAGCAAGCATGCGCCAACCTCGGCCAGCTGCGGCTGCATCAGGCCGATGCCTTGCGCTTCGACTTCGCTGCCCTGAACAAAGGCAAGCCGCTGCGCATGGTCGGCAACTTGCCCTACAACATCTCGACGCCGTTGTTGTTTCATCTGCTCGACCACGCCAGCATCATTGCCGACATGTATCTGATGCTGCAAAAAGAAGTGGTTGAGCGCATTGCCGCCGACCCGGGCACTAAGCTGTATGGGCGCCTGTCGGTGATGGTGCAAAGTCGTGGCGAGGTTGAATCGCTGTTTCGCATCGGCCCGGGCGCCTTCCACCCGGCGCCGAGCGTCGACTCGGCCCTGTTGCGCCTGCGCGTGCCGACGCAGCCGCCCGTCGCCATTGGCGACCGGGAGCATCATGCGCGGCTGGTCGCTGCGGCCTTCGCGCAGCGACGCAAGACATTGCGCAACAGTCTGCGCGATCAGATCCCGCCGGCAGCCTTCGAGCAGGCAGAGATCGATCCGGGCGCGCGCGCCGAGACCCTGACGGTCGAGGATTTCGCGCGCCTGTCCAATAACGCTTGTAATCTTGAGGTTAAACCCTGAGATTTGCGGGCTTAACCAAACCGGCCCCCAAGCTGGAGAGACTGCATGCATGATAAGGACAGTGACGGCGAACCGATCTGGGATATTCACCCACCCGAACCGGAGCCATCTGATCGGGCCGAGCCCGACCAGGATGCGCCGCTTCCCTCGGCTTCGAGCGCAGACGCCAAAGACCAGGATGCAGAGGACGATGCATCCGAGCAACTCGCGGACGACCTGGTCCCCCAGGCCCTGGTCGAGGCCCTCGCCGATCGCCTGCCACGGGCACTCCGCGACGAGCTTCTGAAAAGAATGCGGCGGGAAAAACCCGACATCGAGCATTCCGATATCGACGAGCTGAGTGCCTCCTCTGATGACGCAGAAGAGGACGGCGACGAAGACGATGAACATCGCAGCCGCGGCAAGCTGGCGCGAGCCCGCGATGTGATGCCCACGCGCATTCCGCTGCTGCCGGTCGCCTCGCGCCCCTTCTTCCCGGGCCAGGCTGTGCCGCTGCTGATGGATGCGAGCCACTGGGGCCCAACCATCGAGGCCGTGGCAGAATCCGACCACAAAATTCTTGGCATTGTGCTGGTCAACAGCGAAACCTCGGAATCAGCCAAGGTCGAGAATTTCCGCCAAATCGGCACTGCCGCGCGCGTGCACCGCGCCGCCGAGTCCGAAGGCAAGCTCCAGGTTCTGGTCGAGTGCCTGCAGCGCTTCCGGATCAATCGGTTCAGCCGGCGGCGCGCGCCCTTTGCCGCTCAAGTCGACTATCTGCCGGAGCCGGCACCGGTGCCCGAGGACGAGGTCAAGGCTTATGCCATGGCCATTATCAACACCATCAAGGAGCTTTTGCCGCTCAACCCGCTTTATGTGGAAGAGCTACGCATGTTCCTCGACCGTTTTGGCCCCGATGATCCCTCGCACCTGGCGGACTTTGCCGCCAGCCTGACTACCTCCACGAAGGTCCAGCTCCAGGAGGTACTTGAGGCCGTGCCGCTGATGAAGCGCATGGAGAAGGTGCTGGTGCTTCTGAATAAAGAGCTGGAGCTCGCTCACGCCCAGCAGACCATCCGCCAATCGGTCGAGGAGCGGATGCAGAAAACCCAGCGCGAGTTCTTTCTGCGCGAGCAACTCAAAGCCATCCAGAAAGAGCTTGGCATCGCCAAGGATGACCGCACCGCCGAGGTGGACCGTTTCAAGGAACGGCTGAAAAAGCTCACGCTCAGCGAAGAAGCCCAAAAGCGCGTCGATGAGGAAATGGACAAACTGTCCATTCTCGAAACCGGCTCTCCGGAGTATTCGGTCACGCGCAATTATCTCGACTGGATCACCGTGCTGCCCTGGGGCCGGCATTCAAAGGACAAGCTCAACCTCAAGCGCGCCCGCCGGGTGCTCGACCGCGACCACTACGGTCTGGATGACGTCAAGGACCGGATTCTGGAATTTCTCGCCGTTGGCATCATGAAGGGCGAGATCGCCGGCTCCATCATCCTGCTGGTCGGCCCGCCTGGTGTCGGCAAGACTTCGATCGGTCATTCCATCGCCGATGCGCTGGGGCGCAAGTTCTATCGCTTCTCGGTCGGTGGCATCCGCGACGAGGCGGAAATCAAGGGCCACCGCCGCACCTACATCGGTGCCATGCCGGGTAAGTTCTTGCAGGCGATGAAAGAAGCCGGTACCGCCAACCCGGTCATCATGCTCGATGAGATCGACAAAATCGGCGCGTCCTATCACGGCGACCCGGCCTCGGCCCTGCTGGAGGTGCTCGACCCGGAGCAGAACAACGATTTTCTCGACCATTACCTGGACTTGCGCTTCGATCTGTCCAAGGTGCTGTTCGTCTGCACCGCCAACCAGACCGACAGCATTCCCGGCCCATTGCTCGACCGCATGGAGGTGATTCAGCTCTCCGGCTACATCGCGAGCGAAAAGCTGGCCATCGCGCGGAAATACCTGCTACCCCGGCAGATCGGCAAAGCCGGGCTCGAGAAGGACGCCATCAAGCTCGATACCCCGACACTGCGCACGCTGATCGAGGGCTATGCACGAGACGCCGGCGTGCGTCGGCTGGAGAAACAGCTTGGAAAAATCGTGCGCAAATGCACCGTCAAGCTGCTCGAGGATGCCCCGAAGCCCATCACCGTCTCCGCCGCGGATCTGAAAGACTATCTCGGCAGCCCGGTGTTTCGCGACGAGCGCAAGCTCTCCGGCCCCGGCGTAGTCACGGGTCTTGCCTGGACCGCCATGGGCGGCGCCACCCTGTCAGTCGAGGCCCAGCGCACCCACAGTTTCACCCGCGGCTTCAAGCTGACAGGTCAGCTCGGCGATGTGATGAAGGAATCCGCCGATATTGCTTATGGCTATGTGGTCAGCCACGCGAAGGAATTCGGCGCTGATCCGGCCTTTTTCGAAAACGCCTTCATCCACCTGCATGTGCCCGCCGGCGCAACGCCCAAAGACGGGCCCTCTGCGGGCGTCACCATGGCCACGGCCTTGATTTCGCTCGCTCGCGACCAGCCCATCAAGCGCCTCGCCATGACCGGTGAGATCACGCTGACGGGTGAGGTCTTCCCGGTTGGCGGCATTCGCGAAAAGCTGATCGCCGCGCGCCGCGCCGGCATTAAGGAGATTCTGCTGCCCGAGGACAACCGCGGCGAATTCGATGAAGTCCCCGAGCATGTGCGCAAGGGGCTAAGCATTCACTTCATCAACCGCTTCGATGAGGTGCCCCCGCTGGTGTTTCGGCCATCCAAGCAATGACCGCCAGAACCCGGGCGATTTTAGCCTCCCCTGCTCAGGGTGCGGGAGTAAGCCAAACGCCAGGGATCAAGAGCCCGTTGTTAGTCGGGCATCACGCGTTGCAGGTCTCCCAGGCACATGGCCAGCGAATGCCGCCAATCCGGCAGCGCCAGGCCAAAGGTCTCGTGGAAACGATGGGTATCTAACACCGAATAGGCCGGACGCGGCGCCGGTGCCGGGTACTCGGAGGTCGGGATCGGCAGCAGTTTGCATTTTAGGCAGCTGGCCTCGCGAATCGCCTCGGCAAAGCCATACCAAGAGGTCGCGCCGCCGCTGGTGACATGGTAAAGCCCCTGCACCTCGGCCAGGTTCAGCTCGCCACGGAAGGCGCGGTAGAGAATCTGCGCGGTCACCTCGGCCAGCATGCGGCTCCAGGTCGGCGTGCCGATCTGATCATCGACCACCCGCAACTCGGCTCGCTCGCGAAACAGCCGCAGCATGGTGAGCAGGAAGTTGTTCCCGCGCACCCCATAGACCCAGGCGGTGCGCAAAATCAGTGCGGTGGCACCTGACTCCAGCAGGGCGCGCTCCCCGGCGAGTTTGCTCTTGCCATAGACACTGCGCGGCTCGGGCGCATCATCCTCGCGATAGGGGCGATCGGTTTCGCCCGAGAAGACGAAATCCGTCGAGTAATGCACGACGGGAATCCCTGCCTCGGCCGCGAGCTGACCGATCAGTCCGAGCGCATCGCCATTGATCGCCATGGCCACTTCGGTCTCGCTCTCGGCGCGGTCCACCGCCGTGTAGGCGGCGGCATTGATCACCGCATCGGGCCCGGTTTCGGAAAACAGCCGCCGCACCGAGGCGGCATCGGCTAAATCGACAGCCGGCCCACGGGCTCCATCGAGCGAGGCGGCGATGACCTGCCCGAAGGGCGCCAGGGTGCGACACAGCTCCCAGCCGACTTGGCCGTCGGAACCGAGCAGAAGAAGGCGGGGAGTATCTGGTGTGGCCATGAGGGTTCTTCGTCCTTAGCTGTTGGTGTTGTCATGAGCATTGGCTCGTTCATTTGCGATGCAAAATCATACCTGTTCGAGCCTTCGCTGGCAGCCTGCGCGCGCGTTGTGAGGGGTTAGCAGCTAGTCCTGCCTGGCCGGCAAGGGAGTCTTCTTTCCCTGCTCATCGAGACGCACGAAGGTGGCGCAGGTGGAGAAAATCTGCATCTCCTCCCCGGTTATCAGATCGTCGCTGAAGACGGTCACCCGATAGTTGATGGAGGTGGTCCCACGGCGACTTTCGCTGGCGGAGAAGCGCAGCACCATGCCTTGTCGGGCGCTGCAATGGAACACGACATTGTCCATGGCCACGGTCACGAAACGGCAGCCTGGGAAGTCGCGGCTGGCAGCAATCCAGGAAATCTCGTCCACCCATTTGAGCAGAAACCCGCCAAACAGATACCCGTAGTGGTTCAGGTGCTCGGGTCGCACCACTTTGAAACTTTCCATATCGCCCCCTTTTGCTGGCGAAAAACCCGCCAGTGACCCTACACCAATGACGGTTTTATTGCGCCAGGTCCATGAAATCGCCTTGGGTTTTCTGTATTGTTCCGCGCCAGTTTAACAACAACGACATCAAGCGCCGGCTGGCGCGACTGAGGGGGTACGCATGACAGAACAGTCCGGGCTCGGCTGGATCGATATTCTGGTTATTCTTCTCTATCTGATCGCCACCGGCTATCTCGGCTGGCTCGGCTATCGCGGCACGCGCTCGGCGGCGGATTTTCTGGTCGGCGGGCGCTCGGCGCATCCGGTCATCATGGCCATCTCCTACGGGGCTACCTTCATCTCCACGGCTGCCATTGTCGGTTTTGGCGGCGTCGCCGGGCTCTTTGGCATGAGCCTGCTATGGCTGACTTTTCTGAACATCGGCGTGGGTATTTTCATCGCCTTCGTCTTCTTAGGCGAGCCCACCCGGCGCATGGGCCATCGGCTCGGCGCCCATACCTTTGGCGAGCTGCTGGGACTGCGCTATCAGAGCCGGGCGGTGCAGATTTTCGCCGGGACACTGGTGTTTCTGTTCATGCCGCTCTACTCGGCTGCGGTGATGACCGGCGGCAGTATTTTCGCCGCCACCCAGTTTGGTATCGACTTCGAGGTCGCGCTGCTGATCTTCGCGCTCATCACCGCCGCCTACGTGGTACCCGGCGGGCTCAAGGCGGTCATGTACACCGATACCCTGCAGGGCTTTGTGATGATCGCGGCCATGATCTTTCTGCTCTGGTTCACCTACAGCCAGCTCGGCGGCGTCGGCGAGGCCCATCGCTTCCTGACCGACATGGCCGACATGGTGCCAGCCAAGCTGCAAGCCATCGGCCATCAAGGCTGGACCGAGATGCCGGTCTTCGGCTGGGGCTCCAACAGCTATAACCTGTGGTGGATTGTGGTCAGCACCATCATCCTCGGTGTGGGCATCGGCGTGCTGGCACAGCCGCAGCTCGCGGTGCGCTTTATGACGGTCCGCAGCCGGCGCGAACTCGACCGCGCGGTGCCCATTGGCGCTGTCTTCATCATGCTGATGACAGGCACGCCCTTCATCGTCGGCAGCCTGTCGAACGCCTGGTTCGCCCAGCATGGGCCGCTGCTGAATGGCCAAGTGGAGCAGGTAATCGACGCCGACACTGATCGCGCAATGGTCGCGCTGATGCGCCAGAACGACGTCGGTGCCTGGACGCCTATCCTGGGCAAAGACAAGAAGCCCGCCGTGGTGCCCCTGATCATTACCACCCGCGAACAGGCTGCGGATGCCAGCGGCCAGGGATTCGAGCTGGTCTCCGGGCGCTCGTCCATTATCACCTACGTGAAGGGCGAGGCCGATCAGGTCATCCCAACGTTCATCTCCACCGCCCTGCCACGCTGGTTCGGAATTATTTTCTTCCTCGCCATGCTGGCGGCGGCCATGAGTACCATGTCGAGTCAGTTCCATACCATCGGCACTGCGGCCGGGCGCGATCTTTATGAACAGATCAGCCGCAAGCCGCATGGCAGCGAGCCAAGCCTGCTGGCGATGCGCTTGGCGGTGGTTGTCGGCCTACTGGTCGCCGTCACCATCAGCTACACGGTGCGCGAAGGCTATGTGATCGCGCGCTTCACCGCGATCTTTTTCGGGCTGTGCGCAGCAGCCTTTATGCCGGCTTATATTGGCGGGCTTTTCTTCAGAGGCGTCACGCGCGCCGGGGCGCTAGCCTCCATGAGCGTCGGCTTTGGGGTTTCGGCCTTCTGGCTGGTGTTCATCAAGGCCAAGGAGGCGGGGACCATCGGACTGGTGCAACTGGTCACCGGCGGCAAGCCCAGCCTGCTCGCCGACGCGCCCAACTGGCCGGTGGTGGACCCAATCGTGGTGGCGCTGCCGCTGTCGGCGCTGACGCTGATTCTTGTCAGCGCCTTCACCCGCAAGCCCGATGAGGCGCACCTGGCCCAGTGCTTCACCCCCCGCCGTCGCGCGCGCGCAACCGCATCCTGACAGAGGAAACCATCATGCTCGGAATCCCTGACCCCTGGGTCGCCACCGCCTATCTTGGCTGCATTCTAATGGCCATCGTGTCCCTGATCTACGGACTGGTGCGCCGTAACGCCGCGCCCGATGAAATCACACCCGTCGACCGTGACTGGGCGATCGAAGAGAGGAAAGCTGACCATGATCTATAATCCCCGCCAGTCCGGCCTGCTCGCCGCCACGCTGCTATCCACTGCCGCGCTGGCCGCCCCGGAACAAGCCAGCAGCCCTTTCGACTGGGGCGCGGATATGCGCCTGCGCCAGATCTACATCGGCAATGTGGGCCTGAACGACGACAGCCCGATTGCTGATCGCAACTTCGAGCGCCTGCGCCTGCGCCTGTGGGGCAGCTACAAACCCAATGACCAGTTCGGATTTAACACCCGTCTGATCTGGGAAGGTCGCCACTATGTGCAACCCGATGCTGACACCTACCCCCTGCCCGGCTTCCAGGACTGGTACAGCGGTGGGATTCTGTTCGATCAGCTTAATGTCGATCTCAAGCCCATTGCCACACTGCCGCTGACGTTCAAAATCGGCCGTCAGGATCTGATCTTCGGCAACGGCTGGCTGATCCTCGAGGGCACCCCAATCGATGGATCGCGCACTATCTATTTTGATGCCGCGCGCGCCACCTATCAGCTTGAGGCGCTCGACACCACGGTCGATCTGATCTACATCAACCAAGACGCCAATACCGGACGCTTTCCGCAGCCGCTCAATGGCGTCGTCGAAGACCAGACTGAGCAGTATGAGACCGGCGCGATCCTCTATCTGCGCAACAAAAGCCTGCTAAAAGATGGCGCGGTCGATGGCTACTTCATCTACAAGCACAGCCGCGAGAACCTGACCGATTACGTCCCCGGCCTCGACACCGTGCGCGAGAACAACGGCGCACCCTTCCCGTCGCCCTCGGATACCGGCGACGTCTATGGCCTCGGCGCCCGGGTCGACACCAAGTTGACCGACAAATGGAGCCTGCGGGCCGAAACCATCTATGAATGGGGCACGCGCAACGATGCTGATCTCAGTGCCTTTGGCTTCAATAGCCGCATCGGCTACTTTCTCGGCGGGCCGCTCGAGCAGTCAGTGCACTTTGAGTACGAATACCTGTCTGGCGATGATCCAAACAATAGCACCAACCAGGCGTTCGACCCCCTTTGGTCACGCTGGCCGCAATGGAGCGAACTGATGGTTTATCAGTGGCCGCTCGAGAGCCGTGTCGCCGAGGCCACCAACCTGCAGCGCCTCAATCTCGGCTGGGGCGCCAAACCGCACGAAACCACCACGGTCACCCTCAATTACCAAGCGCTCTTCGCGAATGAAAACAGCACGCGCACCGCATCGCAACTGGCCAACATCAGCGAAGACGGCAAATTTCGCGGGCATTTGTTCACTAGCTGGATCAAGACCAAGCTCAACAAGCACCTCTCCGGCCACCTGGTCGCCGAATACCTGCTGCCCGGCGATTACTACGCCAAAGATCGCCGTGACAACAGCTATTTTGTGCGCGCGGAGATCAACCTTGCCTGGTAGTGCCGGGTCAGGTTGCCGCCTTCCCGGGATACGCTGATAATCGCCGGTTGAAACGCTTGCAGACAGAGCTCGACTCCCAATGACTGACTCCCTCACCGAATCCCGCCAACTCCTAAGCGGCGACGATGCCGTGGCCCTGGCGGCCTTGCATGCTGGCACCACGCTCGGCGTCGGCTATCCCGGCACCCCCTCAACCGAGATTCTTGAGACCTTCGACCGCCTAGGCGGGCGGGCGCAGTGGTCGCCAAATGAAAAAACCGCGCTCGAGGTCGGCATCGGCGTGGCCTTCGCCGGCGCGCGCTCGCTGGTGACCATGAAGCATGTCGGGCTCAATGTCGCGGCCGACCCGCTGTTCACCGCCACCTACACCGATGTCGATGGTGGACTTGTCATCGTCTCGGCCGATGACCCGGGCATGGCATCGAGCCAAAACGAGCAGGACAATCGCCGCTATGCGCGGGCGGCTGGCATCCCGATGCTGGAGCCGGTCGATTCCCAACAAGCCTACGACTTCACCTGGCTTGGGTTCGAACTGTCCGAGCGCTGGAAGATTCCAGTCATGCTGCGACTCACCACACGCGTCTGTCATTCCCTAACGCCGGTGCAGCCACGCGCGCCTATCTCCCCCAAAGCGGTCAACTTCCGCCGCGATGTGCCGGCGCGGGTCATGATTCCCGCCTTTGCCAAGCCCGCTCATCACCGACTGCGCACCAAGCTCGCCGAGATCGCGGCCTGGAATGAGGCCGAGGGGCCCATGGAAACCGAGATGGGCAGCCAGGCGCTCGGCATCATTTCCACCGGCATCAGCGCGATGCACGCGCGCGAGGCCGCGCCCGAGGCCAGCCATTTCACCTTCGGCCTGACCTACCCGCTGCCAATCGCGCGCATTCGTGAGTTTGCTCAGCAATTCGAGCGTGTGCTAGTGGTCGAGGAAGGCGATCCGGTGCTGGTTGAGGAACTACGCGCCGCAGGTATTCCAGTCGAGGGCAAGACCGAGCGCTTCCGCTTCGGCGAGCTGGATGTCGCGCGCGTGCACCGCATCGTCACCGGAGATGACAGCGAGGAGCCGGCTCAGCCCAAGGGCAAGCCGCCGGAGCTCTGCCCCGGTTGCTCGCATCGTAATGTCTTTCATGCACTGCGCGAACTCGACTGCATCGTCGCCGGCGACATTGGCTGCTACACCCTCGGCGTGCTGCCACCCTTCTCGGCCATGGATACCTGCGTTTGCATGGGTGCAAGCATTACCACCGGACTCGGCCTGCGTCATGCGCTACCGCAGGAGCAGGCGCGCCGAGTGGTCAGCGTGATTGGTGATTCCACCTTTGTCCACTCGGGGCTGACGGGCCTGGCCGAAATGGCCTACAACCCGCCGGAGACTGGGCATCTGGTGATGATTCTGGACAATGAGACCACCGCCATGACCGGCCAGCAGGAGCACCCAGGCACAGGCCGCTCTCTAAACCACGAGCGCGCCGACCGCATGGACTTCGAGGCCGTCGGGCGGGCATTGGGCATCACCCATGTCGAGTTGATCGACGAGTCGGCCAAGAATGTCGATCTGAAGGCTTGCATCGCCGACTGCCTGGCGCGCAACGAGACCGCACTGATGATTGTGCGCCAGCCGTGCGTGCTGGCCGCACCGAAAATCCGGCTCTATGAAAAAGCCGCCGACCAGCAATGCGCGGCAGCACCGGCGAGCTGACAGGCAATTGGAATTGGACTGGGCAAACCGATTCGCCCTCACGAGTTCTGAGGCAAATCCATTCGCCTCGACATACTGACCACTCAGACACCCATGCATAGCACCACCAACATCGTGATCGCCGGCCTCGGCGGCCAGGGCATCATCACCGCCTCAGACATTCTTGCCGAGGCGGCTTTCCGCGCCGGCTTCGACGTAAAAAAGAGCGAGCTGCACGGCATGAGTCAGCGCGGCGGTTCAGTGACCAGCGACGTGCGCTTCGGCGAGCGGGTATTGAGCCCCATGGTCCCCACCGGCCAAGCTGACGTACTGCTGGTGCTGGAGCCTTCGCAGGTTGAGATCAACCGACCGCTGATGCGTGCCGATGGCGTGCTGTTGACAACGGACGTAATTCCACCCGACGCGCTCAAGAACAAAAAAAGCCTGAATGTCGCCATGCTCGGCGCCCTGTCGAGCGTGCTGGAGATCGCCGAGACCCACTGGCTCGCGGCCGTTCATGCGCACCTGGCTGAGAAGCTGCACCGCCTGAATGACGAGGCATTCGCGATCGGGCGTCGGGCCAGCGCTTCGATGCCTGGCTGAGTTGCTACACGCGGTTTTTTTGCCCGCGCGCTCCAAAATCGACGACGAGACGAAAGAGGAAAACGAATGCTCAACGCGCTCTGGAACGACGATGCTGGCGGTTTCCACCCGGCCAGTGCACCGGATTTTCTGCCCGAAAAGCGCCTGAAGGAGGTCCAGCTCCGTCGCCTGCGCGCGGTCGTCAGCCGCGCTTACGAGCGAGTGGAGCTGTTTCGTACCCGGCTACAAGAACGCAAGCTGACCCCTGAGAGTATTCGCGGCCTCGAGGATATCGAGCAACTGCCCTTCATGGTCAAAACCGACCTGCGCGATACCTATCCCTTCGGGCTCTTCGCCAGCCCCATGTCCGATATCGTGCGGTTGCATGCGTCCTCGGGTACCACGGGCAAACCCATCGTGGTGGCCTATACGCAGGCGGACGTTGAGGTCTGGGCAGAGGTGATGACCCGCACCTTCGCCTCCTGCGGGTTGCACCGCGGCGATATTCTGCAAAATGCCTTCGGCTACGGGCTCTTCACCGGCGGCCTGGGCGCGCACTATGGCGCCGAGACCCTGGGCGCCACCGTGATCCCCATCTCGGGTGGCAATACCGACCGCCAGATCATGGTGATGCGCGACTTTGGCGTCACCGCGCTCTGCTGCACGCCGAGCTACTTTACCTATCTGGTGGAACGCGCCGCAGAACTCGACGCCGATCTGCGCGACATGCCAGTCAAAGTGGGCATCTTCGGCGCTGAGCCTTGGTCGGATGCCATGCGCACGCGCATTGAGGAAGCCGCCAACATCAAGGCCTACGACATCTATGGCCTCTCAGAGATCATCGGCCCCGGCGTGGCGAGCGAATGCGAGGCTCAGAACGGGCTGCATGTGTTCGAGGATCACTTCTACCCCGAGATCATCGACCCGGACAGCGGCCAAGTGTTGCCCGATGGCGAGGAAGGCGAACTGGTCATCACCACGCTGAGCAAAAAGGCCATGCCGGTGATCCGCTATCGCACGCGCGATATCACCCGCATCATCCCCGAGCCCTGTACCTGCGGGCGCAGTATCCGGCGTATTCGCCGCATCGGTCGGCGCTCGGACGACATGATCATTCTGCGCGGGGTGAATGTGTACCCCAGCCAGGTCGAGGCTGCGCTGCTCGCGGTCGAAGGCACCCTGCCGCATTATCAGATCATCCTGACCCGCGAGCAGGGACTGGATCAGATGACGGTTGAGGTCGAGGTCACGCCCGAGGTCTTCAGCGACGAGATCCGCGCCATGGAGCAGGTCCGCTCGCGCCTAGCCCAAGCCATTGAGCGCATCATCGGCATCCGCGTCACCCTGCGCCTGGTCGAGCCGCGCAGTATCGAGCGCAGCCAGGGCAAGGCCAAGCGGGTGATCGACCGACGCGGGGACTGATCGACCTGGGCTTGTTTCACCGCGCAACAGCCCAAACGGGCGAGACATCTTTCACCGCGACCACTTTCGGAATCTCACCATGAAACTGCAACAACTCTCGCTGTTTCTCGAAAACCGCCCCGGACGGCTGGATGCGCCGCTCGAGGCCATTGCCGCCGCCGGCATCAATATCCTCACGCTGTCGCTCGCCGACACCGCACAGTTCGGCATCCTGCGGCTCATCGTGCGCGACTGGGACAAGGCCAAACAGGTGCTGGAAGACGGCGGCTGGGTGGTCAACCTGACCGAAGTCGTCGCCGTGGATGTCGAGGATCGGCCCGGCGGACTGGCCGAAGTGCTCAAGGTGCTGGATCAGGCTGGCGTCAATATCGAGTACATGTACGCCTTCTCCTCCTACCGGCCTGACAAGGCGATTCTGATTTTCCGCTTCGAGGACCCCGATCAAGCGGTGAAGGTGCTGCTCGACCAGGGCATCCGCGCGCTCGACGGCGACGAGCTGATTCATGCCGACGGCTGAGTGCATGCAAGACAGCTCCCCCGCTTCCCACACCGCGATTTGGGACACCAAAGCCGAAACCCTCCCGACCCCGCAGCGCCAAGCGCTGCAGCTCGAGCGCCTGCAAGCGCTCGTCGCGCGCATCGGGCAGGTGCCTTTCTACCGCGGTCATTTACTGCGCCACGACATCAGCCCGGCGCGCATCCGCACCCTTGATGACTTGCAGCGCCTGCCCTTCACCACCAAGGAGGATCTGCGCCGGCAACATCCGTTCGGCTTCCTGACGGTGCCGCGCAGCGACGTTGCGCGCATTCACGGCTCCTCCGGCACCACGGGCACACCAACCTTTGTCGCCTACACCAAGAAGGATCTCGCGCTCTGGGCTGATCTGTGCGCGCGCTTTCTGGTCGCCGGTGGGCTGCAACCACAGCACACGGTGCAGGTCGCCTTCGGCTACGGCCTCTTCACCGGCGGCTTCGGCCTGCACTATGGTATCGAGCGCGTCGGCGCGGCCATTATCCCCGCCGCCGCTGGCAACACCCGCCGCCAGCTCACCATCATGCGCGAGCTTAACCCCGAAGTACTCATCTGCACCCCGAGCTATGCGCTCACCATCGCTGACGGCGCGCGCGAACTCGGCATCGACCCGCGCAGCCTACCGATTCGCTTCGGCCACTTCGGCGGCGAGCCCTGGACCGAAGACCTGCGCCTGGAGATCGAACAACAGCTCGACATCCAGGCGTTTAATAACTATGGCCTGTCGGAAGTCATCGGCCCAGGGGTCAGCGGCGAATGCAGCGCGCGCAACGGCATGCACATCCAGGACGACCACTTCCTGGTCGAGTGCCTGGACCCGGACACGCTGGAGCCCGTGCCCGAGGGCGAGCCTGGCGAACTGGTCATCACCTCCCTGACACGCGAGGCCATGCCGCTGCTGCGCTACCGCACCCGCGACATCGCGCGGCTGTATCGCGACCCCTGCCCCTGCGGCCGCACCAGCCTGCGCATGAGCCGGGTGACCGGGCGCAGCGACGACATGCTGATTATCCGCGGCGTGAATCTCTTCCCGTCGCAAATCGAAGAGGCCCTGCTGCGGGTCGAGGGCACCACGGCACATTATCTAATCGAGGTCGACCGTCCCGGCACCCCAGGCAGATCGATGGACGAGCTGACGGTGAAGGTGGAAATCCACCGCGAGATGTTCTCCGACCGCATGGACCGCATGCAGGCCCTGCGCGAGCGGATCGGCTCGGAAATCCACGCCATCGCCGGCATTCGCGCACGAGTCGAGCTGGTCGAGCCACGCAGCCTGGAGCGCTTCGTCGGCAAGGCCAAGCGGGTCGTTGACAGACGCAACCTCAACGACGGCCAAAAGGCTCCTTAATCCCTTCTGATTTCAGCAGAGACCGACAGCATGGATGAATCCCTTGTGCGCAAGTATTTCAGCGGCGACCGCTTCGCCGAGTATCTCGGCATCGAACTGCTGGAGGTGTCGCCCGGCCGCGCCCGCGCCAAACTTGCGATTGACGAGCGCCACCTGAATGGCGTCGGCATCGTGCACGGCGGCGCAATTTTCGCGCTGGCCGACCTGGCGTTTGCCGTCGCATCCAACTCCCACGGCCAGATCGCGCTCGGCATCAATGTGTCCATCGCATACCACAAGGGCGTCAGCTCCGGCACCTTGTATGCTGACGCCGAGGAGACCGCCTTCAACCCCAAGCTCGCGACCTATCAGATTCGCATCTCCAACGAGCAGGATGACACCCTTGCCAGTTTTCAGGGCACCGTCTATCGCAAGCGCGAGACGCTCGATCAGATTGTCCACTCAAGCGCCCACCAGGCTCAGAATTAGATCCTAAACCAGTTATACATCTTGGCTGATCGAATCGCTTGGTGGGACTAAGTGGATTATGTGTCGGTTAATCGCGAACCAATCGCAGCCCGATGCTCGGTGATTGAACTGTCGGCAACCAACCAGATCGGGAAGTCGATGAGTTTTCGCCGGCAGCTTGGCTCCAAGAACCCCCGCGAACAACTCGATAACCCTGGCTTAGTTGCAAACCACATTCCAATGCGTCGTTCAGATGATCCGGGTATTCCAGGAGATCATCCAAATAATCTGAATTGAAAGTTGAGCAGGTCCACTCCCCAACGTTTCCGCTAAGATCATAAAGGCCAATCAGGTTTGGCGCCAATTGCCCGACATCATGCGGATGACCCTCTGCGTTATCAAGATACCAAGCCAGGGAATTGATATCGTCGCCCCCGCAGAAATCTTGGTCAAGGCCACCACTGCGGCAAGCATATTCCCATTCTGCTTCCGTTGGTAACCGATAAGAACTGGAAGTAACCAGGTTGAGCCTCTCGATAAACAGTTGAGCTTCGTGCCAACTCACATTCTCGACTGGACAATTATCGCACTGGTAAAACCAACGTGATGGATCTTCTCCCATGATTGCCTGCCACAAGGACTGGGTTACCTCAAAGCGGCCCATCTCGAAATCATCAATACACACCCAGGCAATGCCGCCAGGTTGACCGCCAAGATTAAAGCACCCGCCGGTGACCTGCTCCATCGGCACGAGCTCTTCGGATCGATCTGCAGGAAAGGCATACCAAGCAATTCCCTTTTGATTTGCGCCCGGGTAACGTGCAGTGAAATCCTCTACATCTCCGGCATACACGTAGGCAAAACTGCCTTCAGAGGGAAGGTTAAAAGTATAGACAGGGAGCGCGCCATCACGAGGGACGTCATATGCATACCATGCAATCCCCGCGTAAACCCATTCTGGTCTGGTCAGAATGATACGATTCTTCTGCTGTTCGCTAATCGTGTAGTAGAACGCCATTGGCGGCCACTCACGAGACTCACGATAGAAGCGGAAAACAGGTTTAGCGTTAGGATCTGAAACATCTGGGAAAGTGGCCCATGCGGGACCTTCATACCGCCAATTTTCGCTGAAAAATTGCAAGAATTGGTTCATTTCCTCAGTATCTATGGTGTAAAAGTTGGCTTTCAGGTTGTCGCTGCGAAACCAGATAACATTTTCAGTTCCAGATTGGGCAAGAGCTTGATCGGCTCCCACAATGAGGAATGAGATTGAAACCGATAAAAGGAAAAAACGTTTAGTCTTTTTCAGGAACATGGCATTGGGTCCTTAAATACAAATCGCACTTTACGGAAAGCGCCCATCCGTAACTCCGAGCGGCGCTTGTACGGCATCTGCAGCGACTGCCGAAAAAAGTTGAGGCACTGCCGGTCAGTCAGTTAGCAAGACGCAAATTTCCTTGCTGCATCAGCATCGAAAAAGCGATAAATTTCGCACGACTGAGCCGGCTTGTCCTAGATTGGCCGGGAATGCAACTGGGACTAACCTTCGCGCAAGTCAATAGTGGAAGCTTAGTCATGCTGTAAGCCAAAGGCAAGAAAAAGACCGAAAAAGGTAACCTCGACGTCACCGTCAGATGCGCTGGTAGAATCCGCCAAAATTGTTTGGCCACGGCGAGCTCTAACCACCCAATCTGAACGTCCTACCTACCGCAACCGTCGCAAACAAAGTCTGCTGGTCTGCGGCGATTGTCCCAAGGACTACTCAAAACGCGGTGATCGCGCTTGGAGTCAGCACCCGCGCACCCCAATTCGTTAAGGTTAACCCAAACGCTAGCACTGACCCGGAATTGCCGACCGGAGAGCCCCCCGGAGAGAGATCAAGATGCCACCAAAACAACAGAAAACTGCTGCCATTACCGTCGCCGCCATCGGCCTTGTTGTCACCGTCGCCGGGCCGCTGATGCCCGGAGGCGAGCGCCTTGAGCGCAACAGCCCGCCTTACACTGGTCATGTCACCGACCTCGCCGGAGGTAGCGTCAATCCCGCTGACGACCAAAGCCTGCCGTTGCTAGCCGGCACCTCGGCGGGTGAGATCTGGAGCTATCAGGCCGGCCTGTGGCAACACCTGCCGCTCGACTTCGGCGGCCATCCCATCACCACCATTCTCGGCCACCCGAGCGACAACCCGGTGGGCACCGCCGGCGGCGTCTACAACCCGCCGCCCGGCATCAGCTTCACCGGGCGCGTTGGCGACCTGATGCAAACTCCCGCGGGACTGCTCGCCGGCAATGAGCTTGGAATCCATCTGCTCAGCGCCGACGGCAACCGGGTGATGAATCAAGGCATGAACGTTTATCGGTTCATCAGCCAGACCATCAACGGTGAAACCTATCTACACGCCGGCACCGTCGGCGCCGGGGTGCACAGCACCAAGCCGGAGAATATCGCCAGCGACTGGCCGGCTAATAACGCCGGACTGCCAGCCGATGCCTATGTCTACAGCTTTGCCGTCACCGAGGGCGGTAAGCTGATCGCCGGCACCAAATCCGGGCTCTTCTGGCAATCCCGACCGGGCGAGACCTGGCAGCCGCTCGACGCCGAGCATGGCGATACCCGCGTGCTGTCGCTCTACCTGGCACCGTCCAGCAGCAAGCGTTCGCAGCATCTGTGGATTGGCACTGACGGCCACCTGCTGCACGCCGACCTGGTTGAAACCGACACCGACCTGCATGTGCCGGCAACCGCTGTTGCCGTCAAGCAGCCCATGGGCACCCTCCCCTTCGGCATCAGCTGGATTCGCCCGACCCCGGATGGCGTCATGATCAGCGCCGGTGCCGTTTACCACTGGGGCCCGGCGCGCCTCCCCGGCTGGTATTGGATTTCCATCGGCGGCATTGTGCTGCTGCTGATCGCCGGCTGGATGCTTCCCGGCCGGGAGGAGTCATCCGAAGGCGAGCCCGAATCGACAGCCTGACGCCGGGTTTTAGAACCCAACCCACAAGGCCTGCTGCGCGAGCTATACTGAAAGTTCGCGCGGCGTTCTTCATCGACGCCGGTCAACCCTTGAGCGAATCCACCGGCGAAGCCTCCAGCATGCCCAGACCAAAAATTATCTCGACCGAAGCCATCCTGTCCATGCTCTGCAGTTCGGTCACCAAGGTCCTGTCAACCGCCACCAATACCGGCATCAGCTACTCGCCGATGGTGCAGAAGATCACCCGCACCTGTCTGCGCCCCGACATCGGCTGCTTCGTGCTCTTCGATGGCGGTTTTTCCGGCTTGGTCATCATCAACTTCTCGGCCGACTCGGCGATGGAAATCTACCGCGCCTATATGATGACCATGGGCATGCCCGAGTCCGAGCTCGCCACCCAGCACACATCGGAAGAAGTCGGCAACATGCTCGGCGAGCTGATGAACCAGATCGTCGGTGACTTCACCGGCAATGTCGGCCATGAGCTGCTGGTCTCCATCACTCAGAACCAGCCCAAGATGCTCACCATCAACAAGGAGGTCATGGTCAGCATCGACACCAACCTCGACCGCCCCCAGGCCCGGCGCGTCGCCTTCAAGACCAGGGACAATAAGATGTTCTACCTGGAGCTTGCCATGGACAAGACTGAGTTCATCAAGCTCCACGACTTCGAGCGCGAGGAAAACGACCCTGACCGTATCCTCGCCGAACAGGGAAGCCGCGGTGCCGACAAAGAGCCCGACAGCACCCAGTCCGAAGCAGACGCAGCCCTGTTCGACGAGCTAGGAATCTGAGAGACCGATCCCAATCTCGCGCACTCGCGGGCGGATCAACCTCTGGCACTTCCCTTTAAAAAACAAAATTATAAAGAACCTTACGAGATTCCGCCTTCATTAAGACTGAAAATCGTTTCTTTTTCTAGCCTTTTTCCCCTGCAAACACTGCATTTCTGAACTATACTCCAGGCACAGCCGCGGCGTGGGGGACTTTCCAACGCCGGCATTTTTCTGTCCAGGCACTTGGAGGAGTGTGATGAATTTCCAACCTACCCGCTTTTTATTGACCGCGTCCTGCCTAGCGTTGCCCATTGCGGCTTTCGCGGCTATGGAAATCGGTGGCGACCCACAACCAGTCACCGACAACTATAACCTTGGCTATCAAGATGGCTACGCTGCCGGAGTTCCGGTCGGCCGCGAGCAATGCCGGCAAAACCCCTCAAGCTGTTCAATTAATTTAACGAACGTACTACCACCAGCACAATACGGTGAGACCGAACCAAATGACACGTTGATCAGCGCTGACCCATTAACGACAAGTGTCAATTTCTGGGCCCAAAGCTATGGTTGGGAAGACCAAGACTGGTATTACCTGGTTACCCCGGACCAAAATTACAATCTGACCGTCAATTTCTCTTTGCCAGAAGCCAATACTAACCTGATGACCGGATGGAATGTCTCCATTCGAAATGCGGTTGGAATGGTTCTGACTGAGTTCAATACCGACTTCACAACGGTGGAATCTGCCAGGGCCGGAATCTCATACCGCGCGACCGTTGGGCTTGCTGGCGCTTACTATATCGTCGTCAAACCGGTCCTTGACCAATTCAACTACCAGCCCTACAACCTCGCTGTTGCCATGGAGCCATCTCCGTTTGATGGTCCGGCCTTTGCTGGCGGATACTACGACGCCGAAACCGAGCCGAATAACGAATGGAACGCCGCCGACAACATTACGAACGGCGTCTCAATGTATGGCTTGGTCAACCTAGAGTTTTCTGGAGTCGTCGCAGGAGACCCGGACTACACATGGGGCCAGGGCGAAGCTGACTGGTATGTTTACGAAAGTCCCGGCAATGAAATTGTACAGCTTTCGTTTTGTGATCGTCAGTTCTGCTCGAACGGAAATTGGCTGGTGCAATTTTTCGATCAAGCCCGCGCGATGGATCCGCAGGCTTTTGCCGGTAACATCGTATCAGGAGCCGATCCGTACGACGCGGCTGCCCTTGTCAGCTTCAATACGACTAACTGCGGCCTTGAGCCTTGCGACTCTGCATCTGTCTGTCCCACAACATGCGATGCCCGCACAGACCCAGAAGTCTGGAATCTTGGCATTCAACAATCCGGAACATATTACATTCGGGTCAATCACAAACGACTGATTGCGGCACCTTGCGCGGGTTATCAGATTGACAGCAACAACGACGGCCTTCCAGACGGCGGCGCGTGCGGATGTGACACCGGCTATTCTTGCGATATTGACATCCTCAACCCGGGAACGCCGACCACAACTGCAGAGGGAGAACCTGATTATCCGTTTTGCCCCGATGGTAGCGGCGGTGGCACCTCAGCCCAATGCACCGCAGGCTGCATTTGCACAGCATACGGTGGCGTAGTAGCGATCCCCGAAGATTTCTACACCTCTCAATACAACTTCACTTGGATTACTAACCCCTTTGGATCTCCCCTCCCCTTTAACCCTGGACAAACAAATTAGTTGACCAGAACAGAACCTAAGGGCTAGACCCAAGCAAAGAGGGCGCTGGATAAGATCCAGCGCCCTCTTCTTTTTTGACGCCAGAGCGTCTTAAGTAATCTCGAATCGCTAACTATTTGCCAGAACGCCGTCTGGAACCGACTCATGAAGCCCGGCTTGCTGGACCATCCGCCGCCGCTCCGCGCGCTTATCGATCACGTTCTTCAGCGCGACCAGCAGTCCTAGCCCGATAAAAGCTCCAGGGGGAAGAATAGCCAGCAACGCCCCAGGAAAGTTCTCGCCTAGGGACAGGCCGAAGCCGGCAGCGCCCGGTCCGAGCAGCAGATCGGCTTGGTAGAACAGGGTGCCCTGACCCAGCAATTCGCGCAGCCCCCCCAGTACCATCAGCACCAGGGTGAAGCCAAAGCCCATCGCCAGGCCATCGACTAGGGCCTTGTCGAGCGGGGCCTTGGAGGCAAAAGCCTCGGCGCGGCCGATGATGGCGCAGTTGGTCACAATCAGCGGTATGAACAGGCCGAGCACCAGGTAGAGGTCATAGAGGTAAGCCTGCATGGTCAACTCCACCGCGGTGACGAAGGAGGCAATGACCAGCACGAACACCGGCAGGCGCACCTCGGGGCGCACCAGATTGCGGATCAGCGAGACGGTGCCATTGGAGAGCACCAGCACCGCGGTGGTGGCTAGTCCCATGCCGAGGCCGTTGGTGGCAGTAGTGGTGACGGCCAGCAGCGGGCAGAGCCCGAGCATGGCGACCAGGGCCTGGTTATTGCTCCAGAGGCCATCCTGCACGATACCGGCGTAGCTTTGTTCGGCCATCAGGAGGCTCCTGCGCGCTCTGGGTTGGAAGGCCCGACGCGCGTCTGGTCGGTTTGCCCAGGCATCTCCACCCCCTGCTCCTGCTCAGGCGCGTCATCGACACCAATGGCTGGCTCCGCATACAACCGCTGCTCCTGCTGGCCTACATAGATCAAGGTGTCATACACCGCCTCGACGATGGATCGCGGGGTGATGGTGGCGCCGGTGAACTGGTCGAAGACGCCGCCGTCGCGCTTCACATGCCACTGTTCGGCTGGCGGATTGCCAATGGACTTGCCGGTAAATTCCTTGATGATCCAATCGGACTTTTTCTCGTCGATCTTGTCGCCCAAGCCGGGTGTTTCGTGATGCTCAAGCACCCGCACGCCCCCAAGAGTGCCGTCGGGCAGCACCGAGACCAAGAGGCGAATCGCACCGGCATAACCATCGGGAACAATCGGCTGCAGAATCAGCGCGACCGGATCATCACCATCGCGAACGCGAAAGATTTCAGTGGTCTGCCCGCCGAGCAGATCGGGCGCGCTGACTTGAATGCGATCGGCGAGCGGATCATTTTTTACGCGCCCGGCCGGCACAATGGCCTCGAGCTTGTTCAGCATCGCATTGCGTTGGTTGTCGGCGATGCGGTTGTCGGTCATCGCATGGGTCACCGCGACCAGACCAACCCCCGCCACCGAGAAGGCACCGAGGATAAAACCGGCAATCAGGATGGGTGTTTTTTTCATAATGACGCACTCAATTGTCACGATAGCACGCGAGTTTCCAGCAGGAGCTTCCAGTTTCGGGCCGGGTAACGGGCGCGGGGGGTTTCCAGCGGCAGGACGCCGCTGGGAAGCCTACAGGGATGTATTCACGGCGTCCCCCCGCGCCCGTTACCCGGCCCGGAACCAAGCCACTTACTCCCGCCTAGGACTTACCGCGTGCATGGCCAAAGACTCGGGGCTGCGTATAGTGATCGATCGTGGGGGCGGCGATGTTCAACAGCAAGACACCAAAGGCGACTGCGTCCGGGTAGCCGCCCCAGGTGCGGATCACGAAGACGACCGCGCCAATCAGGGCGCCGAAGACCAGTTGCCCGCGTTTGGTGGTCGCAGCGCTGACCGGGTCGGTCGCGATAAAGAAGGCCCCGAGCATGGCGCCGCCGGAGAACAGGTGGAACCAGGGTGCGGGAAAATGATTGGGATCAAACAGCCAGAAGAGCCCGGCCAGCAGTGCCAGACTGCCAAGTAAACTCACAGGGATATGCCAGGTGATCACGCGAATGGCGATCAAATAAAGCCCGCCGAGCAGAAAGCCTGCGGCCACCCACTCCCAGCCCTGGCCGCCGACCCAGCCCCACAGCGGGCTTTGGCGAATGTCCGCCATCAGCACGTTCTGATCCAGCCGGGTGCGCAGTTCATCGAGCGGCGTGGCACCGCTGACAGCATCCCAGGTGGTCTCGAGTGGCAGTCCACCAGTGAAGATCAGCCGCACCGAATCGACGAAGGACAGGTGCACCAGGTCGCGCGCCTCAAGCAAGGATGGCACATCCGGCGGCAGCCAGCTGGTGGTCGCCACCGGGTAGGAAATCAGCAGGAAAACATAGCCCGCCATGGCCGGATTGAAGGGGTTGTAGCCAATCCCGCCGTAGAGCTGCTTGACGATGACAATCGCGAACAGGATGCCAATCAGGGTCAGCCACCAGGGCAGCGTCGGCGGGACCGTGATGGCGAACAGCAGGGCTGTCACCACAGCGCTGAGATCGCGCACAGCGGGCAAGGCTGGACGGCCACGCGCCTTCATCACCAGCGCCTCGGCCGCGACCGCGAAAACGCTTGCCAGCAGCATATTGATGATGATGCCCCAGCCAAAGAACCAGACCATGGCGACCGTGCCCGGAATCAGTGCCAGGCACACCTGCAGCATGACCTGATCGACGCGGCTGATGCGCGCGCTGTGCGGGGAGGATGTCAGTGACCCGGCAATCATGGTGCATTCCCCGCTGTCTCAGTCTGGCGATCGGCCGGCTGTTTGGTGCCTTGAGCGCCAGCGTCGTCTCCACCACCGGCGATGGGTGTTTCACCAGCTCCAGCAGGAGCGGTTTTCTCGGCGCCGCCCACGGAGGCGGATTTGCCCGGCACCGTCTTGGTCTTGGGCGTGATGGCTTCTTTCTTCTTGCGCAGCTTGGCCTTGCGCTCGCGGTCCAGCCGCTCGAGTCGTGCCTCGCGCGCCTCATGACGCTTTTTGGCATGCTCTGATGCGCGTTTTTCGCGCTCGCGCGCCCAGCTCTCGTTCTTGGCGTAGCGGTAATATTGCACCAGCGGGATATGCGCCGGGCACACATGGGCGCAACAGCCGCATTCAATACAATCGAACAGGTTGTAGTCCTGCACCTTGTCGAGATCTTTGGCGCGCGCATGCCAGTAGAGCTGCTGCGGGAGCAGATTGGCCGGGCAGACCTGAGCGCACTGGCCGCAGCGGATGCATGGCGTTGCCGCCCCCGGATCGGGCGACTCCGCCGGTGTCAGCGCCAGGATACAGTTGGTCGCCTTGGTGATGGGCACCGCATCGGTTGCGAGATTTGCGCCCATCATCGGGCCGCCAGCAACCAACTTGGCCAGTTCGCCCGTGTAGCCGCCGCTGGCCGCAACCAGCTCGTTAGCGAGCGTACCGACGCGCACGCGGAAATTGCCGGGTTTGGCGATACCGCGACCGGTAACTGTGACGAAGCGCTCGACCAACGGATGACCACGCAGAACCGCATCCGCCACGGCCGCGACCGTGCCGACGTTCTGACAGACCACGCCGATCTGCGCCGGGATGCCATGGGTGGGCACTTCCTTGCCGGTCAGGATGCGAATTAACTGCTTTTCGCCGCCGCTCGGGTAGAGGGTCGGAATCACCAGCACCTTGATACTCGCGGACGTCTGCGGCTGCTGCTCTGCCACCGCCGCGCGCATAGCGGCTATGGCCTCGGGCTTGTTGTCCTCAATGCCGATCAGGCAGCGCTCAGCACCAAGTAGATGCACAATGATACGCGCGCCGGTGATGATATCCGCGGCGCGATCACGCATCAGCATGTCGTCGCAGGTGATGTAAGGCTCGCATTCGGCGCCGTTCAGCACCAAGGTGTCGATCGGTTGATCCTTGCCCGGATTGAGCTTGACGCTCGAAGGGAAAGACGCGCCGCCCAAGCCGACGATTCCAGCCATCCGCACCCGCGTGCGCAGTGCATCAGCGTCGAGCTGATGAAAATCCGTCACCGGCTCTGGCAGATCGGAGGCCCAGGCATCCTCGCCGTCGGTCTCGATGATCACGCTTGGCGCCGGCAGCCCGGACGGATGCGGCATGGCATGCTGCTCGATGGCCGTCACCACACCTGAGCTCGACGCATGCACGGGCGCGCTGACGTAGCCCTGAGGCTCGCCAATCATCTGCCCTTTAAAGACCCGGTCACCGACCTTCACACAGGGGCGAGTAGGCGCACCGATGTGCTGGGCAAGCGGGATCACCAGGCGCTTTGGCACCGCCGTTGCCACCACCGGCCCTTGGTTGGAGAGATCTTTCTCTTCGGGCAAATGCACGCCACCGTGGAATTTCCACAGCTTTTGCGACGGATTGACCTTGGGATGCGAGGCCAGTCCAGGCGATGCCTGGGTATGTGGTTGACTGCTTGTATTCATATCCGGGTTTTCATGTCCGGAATTTGAGTCCGGGATGGAAATTGGTGATTGCGCCAGATGCGATTATCGACCCTCAGGCCGCCTCACGTTCGTCGTCGCTCTGATTGGAGCTCTCCGCCGGTCGCTCCGACACCACAGACGATGGCGCGAGCGCGATGGGCTGGGGATAGGGCCACTTCCAGTTGGCGAGATTCTCCTCGACCGGGACCATGTGGATGCACTCGACTGGACAGGTGGGGACGCACAGCTCGCAGCTGGTGCACTCGCTGGCAATGACTGCGTGAAGGTTCTTGGCGGCGCCGACAATGGCGTCCACCGGGCAAGATTGCAGGCATTTGGTGCAGCCGATGCAGTCCTGCTCGTTGATCACAGCGAGCGCCTTGGGCTTGGGAACAACATCACCGAGCGCCGCCGGCTCGCGTCCGAGCAAATCGGCCAGCGCCAGCATGGTGCCCTCCCCGCCTGGCGAGCAGAGGTTGATGTCCGCCTCGCCAGAAGCCACCGCCTCGGCATAGGGTCGACAGCCTGGATAGCCGCATTGCCCGCATTGGCTCTGCGGCAACAGCGCCTCGGCCTGATCGGCGATGGGATCGCCGTCGATATGGAAGCGAATGGCGGAGTAGCCGAGCAGCAAGCCGAACACAATGGCCAGCATGGCAACGGCTCCGATGGCAACCAACATGGTGCGATTAACTCCTTCGCAAGTGCGAAACTGTCACAGTCGGGCAGCTGTGCGCCCGCTCTCGCTGTCCGGGCCAGAAGGATCGGACCCTGCTCAATTTGAAACCAATCCAGCAAAACCCATAAAAGCCAGCGACATCAACCCGGCGGTAATCAGGGCAATGGGGCTGCCCTGAAACGGCTCGGGCACATCGGCCACCGCGACCCGCTCGCGCACCGCGGCAAAAAGCGCCAGCACCAGCGAGAATCCGACAGCCGCGCCGAAACCGTAGAGGGTCGCATCGATGAAGCTGCGTTGCTCCTGCAGGTTGAGCAGAGCCACACCGAGCACCGCGCAATTGGTGGTGATCAACGGCAGGAAAATACCCAGCACCTGATAGAGCACCGGGCTGGTCTTGTGCATAACAGTCTCGGTGAACTGCACCACCACGGCGATCACCAGGATAAAAGCGATGGTGCGCAGGTACTCGATGCCCAGGGGCTCAAGCAGGAAGGCATTGACCATCCATGAGGTCACCGACGAGAGCGTCAGCACGAAGGTGGTGGCGAGCCCCATGCCGATCGCGGTCTCGAGCTTCTTGGACACCCCCATGAAGGGACAGAGGCCCAAAAATTTGACCAGAACAAAGTTGTTGACCAGCACGGTGCTGACCAGGATAAGCGCGTACTCGGTCATGCGGGATTCGGGCCTTTTCGGGCAAATGGCATGGGTTTGAAGCGAATCGGCAATCTGCTCGGGGCACTTGGCTTGCTTGACCGACGGATAACAACAGCTGGCCGGATCTAGTCCCGTCTGGCAGCTTCCGGGCACATCGACGCTCGCGCCGATATCGCCCCGGGCGCCGGACCATGACGCCGAACCGCCCGAGCGTTCAAGAACCGCGGCAGCGCCCAACGGCTGCCAAGCCGGAAAGTCTAGCGATCTTTCCGGCGCCAAACAACCGCATAAAACCCTCGCACAGCGAAAGGGCTTTGAGCTTTGCGACCGAGGTCGGCGCCCCAACTGTTCTTGATAGGCAGTTCGCCACCACAGACCGCTCGCGTCGCCGCCTCTATCAGGTCAGACGCCAGCGTTATCAGCAAGCCAGGAGGATCGACCCCGTGGAAATTCATTCTTACGCCAAATTCGAGATGATCGGTTTCTTTGCCTTCGTGGTCTGGTTGTTCTACTACCAGATCACCTCATCGCGCAAAGCGTCGCGCGACGCTGAAGAAAAAAAATCAGACACTGAGTCCTCCGCCAGCACCCCCGGCGAATAACTACGTGTGATCGGCTCGTGCGATCAGCAGGCAAGACAAATGCCGTTCAGGCGCGCAACACCTGGCCGGAACGGCCATCGCGGATGCGCGAGGGTTGGCCGCGACCGCCGCAGTCGCCGACCAGCCCATAATCCGGTTTTGAATCCAGACGCCTGCCGATCTGCCACGCCCGCCGCGCGGGTGGGCGCGAGGCCAGGTTGGCACTGGTCGAGACCAAAGCGCCAGCAAAGGCACGACACAGCGCCGCTGCCAACGGATGGGCCGTGACCCGCACGGCCAGGGTATCGAAACGCCCGGTCAACAGTTGCGATGTGTCGCCGCGAGCCGGGAGCAGCCAGGTATTTGGCCCAGGCCAGCTGGCAAAAATCTCGGCCATGCGCTCGGGCGCAAGCTCCAGCACGAAAGGCCGCAGATCGGCGTAGTCCGCAGCGATGAGGATCAGCCCTTTGTCGGGTGAGCGCTGCTTGAGCGCGAGCAAGCGCTCAAGTGCGCGCTCATTACGCGGATCGCAGCCGAGTCCATAAACCGCCTCGGTCGGATAGGCCAGCACGCCGCCCGAGCGCAGGACATCCCGAGCCAGGCGCAGGCGATGGTTCATGCGCTGTTCCACTGTGATTACAGCTGGGTTTTCCTCTGCGATTCGCGCTGCGATTCTTTAGGCTCCAAGCGCATTCTTTCCGATCAGCCGTCGACCTCGGCCGTCTGTTGGGTCTTGTTGGCACGACTGGCCCCGCCCGTCTCTGGCGCGCTGCTTGATTGCTCAGCATCAGCATTGTCCAAGTTCGCTTCATCCGCCGCCGCCACATAGCCGCATTCCTTTTGCGGGCAAGCAAACTGGGCGCCCTTGGACTTGGTCACCTTGAGCGTCAGCACCGGCCAGCTGCACTGCGGGCAGGGCTGGGCCAGGGGCTCGTTCCAGACCGCGTAGTCGCATTTTGGATAGGTGGAGCAAGAGTAGAACACCTTGCCGCGACGCGAGCGTTTCTTCTGCAAGCTGCCCTTGTTGCACTTGGGGCAGGCGACCCCCGTATCCTCGGGCTTCTCCAGCGGCTCGATATGGCGGCACTTGGGGTAGCCGCTGCAGCCGATGAACTTGCCGTAACGCCCGCGCTTGATTTCCAAGGGCGAACCACAGTCGGGGCAGGTGCGCCCCTCGACGATCTCCGGCTCCTTGGCCGCCGCGTCGCCGTCCTGATGCAGATCGCGGGTGTAGCTGCACTCCGGGTAGTTGGTGCAGCCAATAAAGAGCCCGTTGCGGCCGAGGCGCTTGGACAGCTGCCCTCCGCACTCGGGGCATTTCTCGTCGATGGCCTCCTGGGTCACCTCACTGCGCTGGACGTTTTCCTGGGTGTAATCCACCCGCTCCTTGAACGCCTTCCAGAACTGCTCAAGCACCGGAATCCAGTCGCCCTCCCCGCGCGAGACGGCATCGAGGGAGTCCTCAAGCCGGGCGGTGAAGTCGTAATCCACATAGGAGGTGAAATGCGCGGTGAGGAACTTGTTGACCACCCGCCCCACATCGCTCGGCATGAAGCGCTTGTTATCGAGCGTCACATACTCGCGATCCTGCAATGTGGAGATAATCGAGGCATAGGTCGACGGCCGCCCGATGCCGAATTCCTCCAGCGCCTTGACCAAGGATGCCTCCGAGTAGCGCGGCGGCGGCTCGGTGAAGTGCTGCTCGGGGCGTATTGCCAGCAGATCGACCAGTTCGCCTTCCTCGAGCGCCGGCAACATGCGTTCTTCGTCATCCTCGGCCTGCTTGCTGTCATCACGGCCTTCGAGATAGACGCGCATGAAGCCGGGCTCGGCGACGGTCGAGCCGGTGGCGCGGAAGCGAATCCCCTCGGGCGCGTCGGGCCTGCCGGCGCTCAGCACAATAGCCACCTGATTGATCAGCGCATGCGCCATCTGGCAGGCCAGGGTGCGCTTCCAGACCAGTTCGTACAGGCGGAATTGCTCGGAGCTCAGATGCGCGCGCACCGCCTTGGGCTCACGCAAGATGGACGTGGGGCGCACCGCCTCGTGCGCCTCCTGGGCGTTCTTTGCCTTGGTCTTAAACAGGCGCGGCTTATCGGGCAGATGTTTGGTGTCGTAGCGTTCGGTAACGTAAGCCCGGATTTCATCCAGCGCCTCTTGCGCAAGATTGACCGAGTCGGTACGCATGTAGGTGATCAGACCCACGGCCTCACCGCCCAGATCGACACCCTCGTACAATTGCTGAGCGACGCGCATGGTGCGTTGCGCGGTGAAGCCGAGCTTGCGCGCTGCCTCCTGCTGCAAGGTTGAGGTAATAAAGGGCGGCGCCGGGTTGCGCTTGCGCTGCTTGCGCTCGACCTGATCGACATGCAGCTTGCCTTGGGCCGCATCGGCGATGCGCTTTTCGGCATCCGCCGCCTGCTCGCCATTGACGATACTGAACTGCTCGACCTTCTCCCCGCCCAACTCCACCAGCTTGGCGCTGAAGGGTTTGGGCTCCTTGGCTGCCTCGGGCTTGGCCACATCGGCATCGACGCTCCAATACTCGCGACTGACGAAGGCCTCGATCTCGTTCTCACGCTCGCAAATCAACCGCAGCGCCGGGCTCTGCACGCGCCCGGCAGACAGACCGCGACGGATCTTCTTCCACAGCAGCGGCGAGAGGTTGAAGCCGACCAGATAATCGAGCGCGCGCCGAGCCTGCTGGGCATTGACCAAATCGACCGACAGCTCGCGCGGGTTGGCCACCGCGTCCTGCACCGCGTTCTTGGTAATCTCGTTGAAAACCACGCGGTAGACCGGGCGCTTTCCAATCTGGCGGCGCTTTTTCAGCAGCTCATACAGATGCCAGGAAATCGCCTCGCCTTCGCGGTCCGGGTCAGTTGCGAGATAGAGCGCATCGGCATTCTTGAGCTTTTTGGCGATGGCCTGGACGTGCTTCTCGTTGCGCTCGATGACCTGGTACTTCATCTCAAAGCCATGCTCGGTATCGACCGCGCCCTCCTTGGGCACCAGGTCGCGCACATGGCCGTAGGAGGCCAGGACCTCAAATTCCTTGCCGAGATATTTCTCGATCGTCTTGGCTTTGGCGGGGGATTCGACGATGACCAGATTCATGAAAGCTTCCGTTGGCTCGGCTGGAGCATAAGAGATCGCCGCCGGGGCGGCGCTGTCCTTATCAGGAAAGACGAAGCCGACGCGTACGTCAAGGGATAGAGTGAGATTTACCGCCCTTGTTCTCGGGCGGATCGGCTGCGCCAGCCATGCGCCGGTGCGGAGAATTGGGGGAAACGCTGCCGAAGCAGCCCGCGCGAGCGCGGCGAGCTTCAGTGCAGGTAGGCGGGCGCCTCGTCGTAGACCATGTCTTCCATCTGGAAGAAGGCCTGCTCCTGGCCGGGGCGGTTCATCAGCACCAGCAGGACGATCCACTTGAGCTCCTCGACCGAGACCGCTGCCTGGCGAATGGCCAGGGCGCGGTCGATGACCAGCTCGCGGCTGACTGGATCGAGAATGCCGGTTTGTTCGAGAAACATCAGCAGGCTGCAGCCCTCGACATCAAGCTTGCGCTGCTCGGGCTCGGTATAGACGCGCATGGAGCCGCCGCTGGGCGAGACGCCATCACCGGTGCCCATGCTGCTGGCAAGCTCATCGAGCCAGTTCAGTGCCTGGGAGATTTCCATGGTGCCGAAACCGGCCTGACTGAGCTCCTGTTCAAGCTCGTGTTGGTCGATGGGAGTGGATTCCTCGCCGGCCATGTAGTTCTCGAACAGATAAATCAGGACATCGACCATGGTTTCAGACATGCGTTACCTCAAACTTCGGCTGCTGCACCATTCTACCGGCAAGGCCGGCGCGCGGCGACAGAAAAAAACCACTGCTTACCCAGTATCCCTATTAGCCTTCACGTGCGGCTGTAACGCCCGCCAGGATGCGCGCTGATCAAGCCTTCCAGCTCAAGCAGCAGCAAGGTGGAAGACACCTCGCGCGCTGGCATCCCGCTGCGCGCAATCAGCTCGTCCGCGCTGATCGGATCATAGCCAAGCAGCTCCAGCAGCTTGCGCTGATCGGCATCGAGACCGTCCGCCGCCGACGCAGCGCCCTCGGACGCCCCGGCAAGGTCCGTCAGTGGCTTGAGCTGCGGCAGCAGCTCCTCGAGCAGTTGATCGGTGCTGTCGATCAACTTGGCGCCGTCGCGAATCAGCGCATGGCAACCACGCGCCAGCGGGTTGTGAATGGAGCCAGGAAACGCGAACACATCCCGCCCCTGCTCGACCGCATGCCGGGCGGTGATCAGCGAGCCGCTGCGCGGCGCGGCCTCGGTGACCAGCACGCCCAGACTCAGGCCACTGATAATGCGATTGCGACGTGGGAAGTTGCTGGCATGCGGTCCCACGCCGGGCGAAAATTCCGTCACCAGTGCCCCCGCCTCGGCAATGCGATGCGCCAGGTCGCGATTCCTGCTCGGGTAAATGCGATCCGGCCCTGTTCCGAGCACGGCGATGGTGCGCCCGCTACTCAAAGCCCCCCAGTGCGCGGCACTGTCGACCCCCATGGCCAACCCGCTGGTGATCGTCAGCCCCAGTGCGGCCAGCGCAGCGGCGAACTCGCGTGTGGTCTCAGCACCGCTGCTGGTTGGATTGCGGCTGCCGACAATGCCGAGCTGAGGCTCTTGCAGAACAGACAGATCGCCAACGCCGAACAGCAATGTTGGCGCACCGGCAACCTCGGCCAGCTGGGATGGGTAGGCCGGGTCGGAGAGCGCCAACAGCCAGTTCCCCGCCTGCTCGGCCCAGTCCAGCGTCTGGTCAACTCGCTGCCAGTCGGGTCGGGCGAGTGCAGCCACGACCTCGCCCGGTAAGCCGAGCTCGCGCCACAAACGCTCGCCCGCGCTTAGAGCAGCCTGCGCGCCACCACAGCGCGACAGCAGGCGGTCGATGCGCCGCGGCCCAAGACCTGAGGTCTGTACCAGCGCGATCAGCGCCCGCAAATCGGCAGTGCCTAGCTCCGCCGGAGCCATCATGGGTGCCATCATCCCGGACAGGCAAGGCAGCGCGTGGCACGCACCCTATTGCGGCGGCGCCGATACAAGGTTGCCGACATGGATCGCGGCGCTCGCGGTCATGATGAGCGCGAAGCTCACCCGCGGGAAGGTGCGAAACACCATGGCCGTTCCTGCCGGTAAATTGGGCACGACATAGTTATCAGTCTTCTTGCGCGCCTCGACATGCAGCGGCAGCGGGGCGTTATCGTCGAGCTGATTGCGCCTCCAGCCAGTGATTTCCCAGTCTCCGTACCAAAACTCTGACTTCAGCGGGCTGTCGTTGCGCCAGTTCCACTCGTCCTTTTGTGACTTGACGTTATCGCGCGCCAGATTGCCGCCGCGATAGACACCAAACACGTCTCCCACCTGAACATTATTGTCGCTGCCGCGGTCGATCACTACCACATCATACTGACCGATCTGGGACACACCGTTCATCACCGAGATGATATGGCCCCTGAGCGCCTCGCTCACCGGACGCGGGATGAAGGCGCGAAGTGGTTTTTCCTGCTCAGCGGCGCGCAAACGGTCGCCCGGGGCGGACTGCAGCGCCATGCGGGTGATTTTCAGCGTGGCCGGATCACCGCTCTGTAACAGCTCGGCGCTGCCGACATAAGCCGCCTCAAAGCCCAGGCGCTCGCCGGTTTCATAGTCGAGAAATTCCTTGCCGGGGCGGAGAATTTCCCAGCGCGTTCCGGGCTCGGCGAAGATGCTGCGCACGAAGACCATGTCGCCCACGCCGCCGAGGGCGCGATTGTCCGGAAAACCGACTACATAGGGCGCAGCATCGATTGCCTCCTTCTCCGCCACCACCGGGCGCGACAGGAAGGGCCCCACGGCGCTGACCGGTATCGTCGGGATGGCGGCGTCGAGTTGCTCGGTGCGCACCCGCGGCTGCAGGCGCACCACACGCATGCCGTTCTCCACGCGCACGCGCGGCTCGCCACCGTGGTAAGTGACGGTCAGCACATCGCCCGGGTAAATCAAATTGGGATTCGCCACCCCGGGGTTCTCCTGCCAGATCTCGCGCCAGCGCCAGGGCGCGTCCAGATAGCGCGAGGCGATGTTCCAGAGCGTATCGCCCGACTTGACCGTGTAGCGCTCGGGGTGATCCGGTCGCAGCTCAACCGCGCCAGCGCTAACGATGGCCAGCAAGGAAAGGATCAGCAGCGTAGCTGCCGTCGCGCTTAGCCGCCGCCAGCGCGGCCGGAATTGCTGAATTTGGGATGACCGGGTTTGGAATGGGCGGATTCGGGTTAACCCGAGTTGAACCACTAGCCGAATGTTCCCCAGCATGACGCCTCCTGACGGTGTTTCTGTCGTCCGACCAGGATCGCGGCCGGAACCTGACTCGATGCCTCGCCTGCCCATTTTAATCATGGTGTATCATCTCGATATTAGCATTAAGAGAAAATCTTACCAGTTTTCTGAAGAAAAGAGTTCAACTCCATGGCGAAACTCGAAATCCTGACCTTCCCCGATCCCCGCTTGAGAAAGCATGCAGAAACCGTCGCGCAGGTCGACCAGCGCGTGCGCGACATTGTCGATGATATGCTCGAGACCATGTATGCCGCGCCCGGCATCGGCCTTGCGGCCATTCAGGTTGGCATCGCCAAGCGCATCGTCGTCATCGATATCTCGGAGAACCACGATACGCCGGTGGTGCTGATCAACCCGGAAATTTTTGCCCGCGAAGGCGAAGAGGAAATGGACGAAGGCTGCCTATCAGTGCCTGGCTACTTCGAGACCGTCCAGCGCGCCGAGCGCGTGCGGGTGCGCGCGTTAAACCGCGACGGCGAGCCGTTCGAGCTCGACGCCGACGGCCTGCTCGCGGTCTGCATCCAGCACGAGGTCGATCACCTTGAGGGCAAGCTCTTTGTTGATTATCTCTCGAGTCTCAAGCGCCAGCGCATCCGCCGCAAGCTCGAGAAGGAGCAGCGCGCGCCGCGCCAGCCTCCGCGCCCAGCCTCGACCGTGGCGCAACAGCAAGCCACCATCTGAGCTGGCTGCAACCAACGGGCGCCGCGAGCGCCCGAAGCACTTCGCCTAAGCTCGTCCGCCCCCCTCCTCCGAACAGCGATCAAAAAAATGGCTGTTCGGTTAGTGGTCCCATGCTCGTTCAGGTATTGCCATGTCCGCACCCAAACCGCCGCTGCTGTTCGCCGGCACGCCTGAATTCGCGCGACCGGCCCTCGACGCCCTGCTTGCCGCCGGCTACCCGATCGCATCGGTGTATACCCAGCCCGACCGCCCGGCTGGGCGCGGGCGCAAGCTGCAGCCAAGCCCGGTCAAGCAGGCGGCTCTCGCAGCCGGACTCAGCGTGGAGCAGCCCACCAGCTTCAAGGACCCGAGCGTGATCGCGCGACTCAGAGACAAGCAGGCCGAGTTGATGGTGGTGATTGCCTACGGGCTACTGCTGCCGCCAGCGGTCCTTGACGCGCCGACATTGGGCTGTCTGAACATCCATGCCTCGCTGCTGCCACGCTGGCGCGGCGCCGCCCCGATACAGCGTGCGATCCTTGCCGGCGACAGCCGCACCGGCGTGGAGCTCATGCAGATGGATCAGGGGCTGGACACCGGTCCAGTGTTCGCGCGGGCCGAGACCGAGATCAGCGCCTCCGATACCGGCCGCAGCCTGCACGACCGCCTCGCCGCCCTCGGTGCCGAACTGCTGATCGACACTTTGCCGGACATTCTTGCCGGACGAATCCAGCCGCAACCCCAACCGGCTGAAGGCGCCTGCTACGCGCGCAAGCTGGCTAAGGATGAGGCACTAATCGACTGGACCCAGAACGAGGTCGAGATCGGCCGGCGCATCCGTGCCTTCAATCCCTGGCCGGTGGCCCAAACCCGCCTCGGGGATGAGACCATCCGCCTGTGGGCCGCCGCGCCTGAGCCGCTGAGCACCGCGCACGCGCCGGGCGACATCCTCAGCGCCGACAAGTCCGGCATTCTGGTGGCCACGGGCAGCGGTGCCCTGCGCATCCTTGAACTGCAGCCACCCGGCAAGCGCGCGATGTCAGCGGCGGATTTTCTCAATGCCCGAAAGATTCATGGCGCACGCTTTGGCTAAAGCACCCGCCGCTGGCAAACCGAGCCGCCGCCGACCGCGCCCAACTCGTGGCCTAGGCTCGGGCGCGAATGCTGGTTCGGGCCCTGGCGCTCAAGTCCGCGCGACCGCGGCTCAGGTGCTGACACAGGTTTTGGAGCGGGGACGCTCGCTGACAGCGGCACTGGCCCCCTACAGTTCGCCCCTCCACACGTCCCCCGATAGCGCTGCACCGGCCGCGACCAATGCTTCCCCCAACAACGGCTCTGGCAGCGCCAGCGACTCCACTGGTGACTCCTTTGCTAGCCCCCGCAACAACAGCCAAGACAAAGCCGCCGGCGCACAGCTAACGGCACGCGACCTGCCGCTCCTGCAGGAGCTTTGCTTCGGCGTTCTGCGCACGCTGCCGCGCCTCGACGCCCTGATCGCGCTGCTGCTGCAGCGCCCGCTGAAGGCCCGCGATCAGGACCTGCGCTGCCTGCTGCGCGTCGGTCTCTATCAGCTCGACGCCCTCGCTATGCCCGATCATGCCGCCGTCGCGGCCACCGTCGGTGCCAGCGCGGTACTCGACAAAGCCTGGGCACGGGGGCTGTTGAACGCCACCCTGAGGCGCTTTCTGCGCGAGCGCGATGCACTATGCGAGCATGTCGCGCAGGATGAAACCGCTACCACCCTGTTTCCACCCTGGCTGCTCGCGCGCCTGCGGCGGGCCTGGCCCGATGACTGGCAGCAGGTGGTCGCGGCCAGCAATACCCGGGCGCCAATGTTCCTGCGCGTCAATCCGCTGCGCATTGAGCGCGAAGCCTATCGCGCCCAACTGACTGCCACCGGCATCGCCGCCACGGCCATCGCAGACTGCCCACACGGCCTTCAATTACACACACCTATCCCCGTCAGCCAGCTGCCCGGCTTCCGCGACGGGCTGGTGTCGGTCCAGGATGCCGGCGCCCAGCGGGCCGCGCCCCTGCTCAAGCTGCTGCCCGGTCAGCGGGTGCTGGATGCCTGTGCCGCACCTGGCAACAAAACCGCGCATCAGCAGGAGTTGTCCGACAACCGTCTTGAGCTCCTGGCATTGGATCAAGACCCATCCCGCGTGCAAAGCCTCACCGCCAACCTCGCCCGCCTGAAGCTGCGCGCCGATATCCGCCAGGCCGATGCCACGGCGCCGCGCGGCGACTGGGCCGAGCAGCGTTATGATCGCATCCTGCTCGACGCGCCCTGCTCCGTTACCGGGGTCATCCGCCGCCATCCAGACATCAAGTGGCTGCGTCGCGATGCCGATATCGCTGCGCTCGCCGACACCCAGACCCGGCTGCTCGAGGCGCTCTGGCCGTTGCTTGCCCCTCAGGGCGTCCTTCTTTACGTGACATGTTCCCTGCTGCCGGAGGAAAATGAGCAGCAGATCGCCGCCTTTCTCACGCGCCACGACGACGCCCACGAAGACCCGATCGCCGCTGACTGGGGCCTGGCACGCAGCCACGGCCGCCAACTGCTGCCACGCGAGGACGGCAGCGACGGTTTTTTCTTCGCCCGACTGGTCAAGGAATGACATTGAAGCACGCACCACAAGCCCACTTTCGGGTCTCCAGGGTCTCCCATTTCGCGCAACCGCGGCCAAGCCGCATCCTAAAGCGCGGATGGCTGGCTGCCGTGGCGCTTGCCTTTTTGACCGCTTTCAGCACACTCACTGCTGCCAGCGCTGACTTCAAGGTCATCAGCGCCAGCACCCGCCTGGAAGACGGCCACTTCTTGCTCGACACCCGCATCGATTATGAATTCAGCGACAGGGCACTTGAGGCGTTGGATAACGGCGTACCGCTAACGCTTCTGGTGCACATCCAGGTGCGGCCGGCCAAGTCCTGGGTCTGGACCCCGAGCCTGGTCGATCAGTCGTTTCGCTACCGCATCCGCTACAAGCCGCTGTCGGAATCCTATCTGGTCACGCAGTTGCCGGGCACCAACGGGCGCAGTTATGTCAGCCGCGATGCCGCGATCGATGCCCTGGGCGACATCCGCGACCTGCACTTGCTCAACCGCGACCGCCTCAAGCCCGGCACCGACTACGAGGTGCAAATTCGCGTCTCGCTGGACGTGGAGCAGCTGCCGCTGCCGCTGCGCCCGACGGCCTACCTGCATCCAGCCTGGAAGCAATCCAGCGACTGGACGCACTGGCCACTCGAGCCCTGAGCTCGGCACCCAGCCGCCGCATACTGGTCCATGAGCCGCAAACGCCCGCGCCTGATTAATCCCGGTACCATCGGTATCGGTTTGCTGCTGCTGGTGCTGTTGGTCGCGCTCGACCTGATGAGCAACGCGGTGCAGAACTCCGAGAGTCTGAGCCGAATTTTTGTCCCCCTGCTGTTTCTGGTGCTGATCGGCCTGATCGTGCTGGGCATCACGGTGGTGGTCAGCATCATCCGTCTGGTCAGCCGCTACCGCCGTCAGGCCGCCGGCTCGCGCCTGACCGGGCGCATGCTGGCGCTGTTCGCGCTGATCTCCCTGCTGCCAGCGGGCGTGGTCTATTACTACTCGCTCGGCTTTCTGTTGCGCGGCATCGATAGCTGGTTCGATGTCGAGATCGACCAGGCGATGGAAAACGCCCTGACGCTCAATCAGGCCTCACTCGACCTCAACCAGCGGGTGCTGATGCGCTACGCCTCGCAGTTGCTCGCCGGGGTGGAGGATCGCTCCACCACCGCGCTGACGCTCACCCTGGGGCAATTGCGCCGCCAGGCCGGCGCCCAGGAGCTGACCATCTTCGACAGCTCGGGCGAGGTGATGGGCACCGCCAATGACGACCCCATCCAGCTGGTGCCCGACCGCCCCGAGCGCAAGCTGATGCAGAGCGTGCGCGCTGGCGAGGACTATGTCGGCCTCGAGACCACCGCGGACAATCAACTGCAGATTCGGGTGCTGGTCAATGACCCGCGCGCGCGCCCGATGATCCTGCAGGCCATTTTCCCCACCTCGGCGCGCATCAGTGAGCTCGCCGCCCAACTCGAGGACGCCTACAACCGCTACACCGAGCTGTCCTACCTGCGCCAGTCGCTGAAATTCAGCTTCTCGCTGACGCTGTCCATGGTGTTGATTTTCGGCCTGATGGCCGCGCTGCTGGCCGCCTTTCGCACCGCGCAGCGCCTGGTAGCGCCCATCGCCGACATCGCCCGCGGCACCCGCGCGGTGGCCTCGGGCGACTACGACCAGCAACTGCCGCTGCCGACGCACGATGACGAGCTGGCCTTTCTGGTGTCCTCCTTCAATGCCATGACCAGGCGGGTGGCCCAGGCGCGCGATGAAGCCGCGCGCAGCCAGCAGGAGGTCGAAGAGCACCGCGCCTACCTCGAAACCGTGCTCGGGCGCCTGTCCTCCGGCGTGCTGGCGTTCGACCAGGAGCTGCGCCTGACCACCAGCAACCCGGCTGCGCGGGGGATTCTGCGACTCGAGCCGGCGGCTGGCGAGACGCCCTCGCTTGACGAGCTCGAAGCCCGCCACCCTTGGCTCGGCCAGTGGGCCGAGACGCTGCGGCGGCAGTTCAACGACACCGCCGACTGGCGCGCGGAGGTGACCCTGTTCGGCGGCGAGGGCCGGCAAGTGCTGATGTGCCGGGGCAGCCGGCTGCAGGTCTCAGGCACCGAAACCAGCGGCTATGTGCTGGTGTTCGATGACATCACCCAACTGATCCGTGCCCAGCGCGATGCCGCCTGGGGCGAGGTGGCGCGACGTCTGGCCCATGAGATCAAAAACCCGCTCACCCCGATTCAACTTTCCGCCGAGCGCCTGCGCCACAAGCTACTGAAAAAGCTAGAGGAGCCGGACGCGCGCGTGGTCGACCGCGCCACCAGCACCATCGTTTCGCAGGTCGAGGCGATGAAAGTGATGGTGAACGATTTCAGCAACTATGCCCGCTCACCGGAGATCCAGCACGAGCCGTTTGAGATCGACGCACTCATCCGCGACGTGATCGAGCTCTACCGCAGCGGCCCCGCGCGCATCCAGGCCGAACTTCAGGCGGGGGACGCTCGGATTCGCGGCGACTCCAAGCGGCTGCGCCAGGTCATGCACAATCTGCTCAAGAACGCGATCGAAGCGCTGGATAACCAGTCGCAACCCGAGGTGATTGTGCGCTCGAGCATTCGCCGCGAGCTCGAGAACCCCGCCGTGGTCATTGATGTCGAGGATAATGGCAGCGGCTTCGACGAAGCCCTGCTGCAAAATGCCTTCGAGCCCTACGTCACCAGCAAGGCCAAGGGCACCGGACTGGGACTGGCGATCGTGAAGAAGATCATCGAAGAGCATAGCGGTATCATTGTGGCGCAGAATACGCCGCATGGCGCGCGTATCCGCGCTCAGTTACCCTTGTGGCTGGCGCGGGAAGGACCCGCAACCGCGCATCGCAATCCGGCACCTGAATCACCCGCGGCACCGCCGCGACAGTCCGCAGAGACACCATGAGCGCGAACCACATTTTTGTCGTCGACGATGAGCCCGATATTCGCGAGACCGTCAAGGAGATTCTCGAAGACGAGGGCTTCGTCGTCATCGCCGCCGAGAATGCCGAGGCCGCCCGCCGTGCGCTGCGCGAGCGCCGCCCGGACCTGATGCTGCTCGACATCTGGATGCCCGACCTCGACGGCATCAGCCTGCTGAAAGAATGGGCCGAGGACGGCGACGGACTGCCCTGCCCCATCATCATGATGTCAGGCCATGGCACGGTGGAAACCGCCGTGGAAGCCACCCGGCTCGGCGCCTATGACTTTCTCGAAAAGCCGCTGTCCATGGCCAAGCTGCTGCTCACCGTTGAGCGCGCGCTTGAGGCCGACAAGCTGGCGCGGGAGAACATCGGGCTGCGCCGACGCACCCCCCTGGTGCATGAGCCAGCCGGCCGCTCGGCGGCGATGCAGCGCCTGCGCGAGCAGGTCAAGCGCATCGCGCAACACGACACATGGGTGCTGATCACCGGCGAACCTGGCTCCGGGCGCGAGACCTTCGCGCGTTTTTTGCATTCCCAAAGTGCGCGCAAGGAGCGCCCCTTCGTTGATCTGGGCACCTCGGCTATCACCCGCGGCAATGCCGCGCGCGAGCTCTTTGGCAGCGAGGAGAACGGACGCATTCACTACGGCAGCCTGGAACAAGCCGCCGGCGGCACCCTGCTGCTTGATGAGGTCGCCGACATGGACTTCGAAGCCCAGGGGCAGCTGCTCGGCGCACTCGACACCGGCTCCTTTTTGCGCGTCGCCGGCAGCGAGCCCGTCCCCATTGATGTACGCATCATCGCCGCCACCCAGCGCGACCTCAAGGAGGAAGTCCGCGCCGGGCATTTTCGCGAGGATTTGTTCTACCACCTCAATGTGGTGCCGCTGCACATCCCGCCGCTGCGCGAGCATTCGGAAGACATCCCCGATCTGCTCAACCACTATGTCGACTACTTTTCCGCGCATGAGAAACTCGGCTACCGCCACTTCAGCGTCGGCGCCCAGAATTATCTGCGCAACTACAGCTGGCCTGGCAATATCCGCGAACTCAAAAACCTGGTCCAGCGTGTGCTGATTCTGGGCGCGGGCGACGAGATCACCCTAAGCGAGGTCGAGACCGCGCTCGGCAGCGCCCCCCTGACACCGGCGCAACCGCTCGAGGGCAGTGTCTCCTTCGACCAGCCGCTGCGTCAGGCGCGGGAATTGTTCGAGAAGGCGTACCTCGACTACCAACTCGAAAAGCACAACGGCAATGTCAGCAAAATGGCCAAGGAGGCGGGCATGGAACGCACCCATCTTTACCGCAAGCTGCGCTCGCTCGGCATTGAGATCAAGGAGCGGCGCTGACGCGCTCGTGCTGGACAATCCCCGATGAAAATCATCATCCTTGGCGCCGGTCAGGTCGGCAGCTCGGTGGCCGCCAATCTGGTCAGCGAGGCCAACGACATCACCGTGGTCGACATGGACCCGATCCGCCTGCGCGAGCTGCAGGACCGCTTCGACCTACGCACACTGGAGGGCCACGGCGCCCATCCTGACGTACTCGTGCGCGCCGGCGCCGAGGACGCCGACATGATCATCGCGGTCACCAACAGCGACGAGACCAACATGGTCGCCTGTCAGGTCGCCTATACCCTGTTTCATACCCCAACCAAGATCGCGCGGGTGCGCGCACCAAGCTTTCTCGACCAGGACAAGCTGTTCGACGGCAGCGCCTTCCCGATCGACGTACGCATCAGCCCCGAGCAGTTGGTCACCGACTATGTGATCCGCCTGATCGAGCACCCGGGCGCCCTGCAGGTGACCGACTTCGCCGAAGGTAAAGTCCGGCTGGTGGCCGTGCGGGCCTACTACGGCGGCCCGCTGGTCGGCCACGAGTTAAGCACCCTGCGCGAGCACATGCCGCATATCGAAACCCGGGTCGCGGCCATTTACCGTCAGGACAGGGCGATACACCCGGGGGGAGATACGGTCATCGAGGCCGATGACGAGGTGTTTTTCATCGCCGCGCCCAAGCACATCCGCTCGGTGATGAGCGAGCTGCGGCGACTGGAAAAGCCATACAAACGGCTGATTTTCGCCGGCGGCGGCAACATCGGCACCCGGCTTGCGCGGTCACTCGAAAACCATTACCGGATCAAAATCATCGAGCGCGACCTGTCGCGCTGCCGCCAAATCGCCGAAACCCTCGAGCGGACTATCGTGCTCCATGGCGACGCCGCCGATGAGGAATTACTGCTTGAGGAGAACGTCGCCGACACCGACGTCTTCTGTGCATTAACCAACGACGACGAGGCGAATATCCTCTCGGCCATGCTCGCCAAACGTCTCGGCGCACGCCGGGTCATGGCACTGATCAACCGCCCGGCCTATGTCGACCTGGTGCAGAGTGGCCCCATTGATGTCGCCATCTCTCCCCAACAGGCCACTATCGGCAGCCTGCTGCGCCATGTGCGCCGCGGCGACGTGGTGATGGTCCATTCCCTGCGCCGTGGCGTGGCCGAGGGCATCGAAGCTATCGCCCACGGCGACGCTAACTCGAGCAAGGTGGTCGGTCGCCCGATCGAAGACATCCGCCTGCCCAAGGGCACCAACATCGGCGCCATCGTGCGCGGCAACCAGGTGCTCATCGCCCACCACGACCTGGTCATCGAATCCGACGACCATGTAATCCTGTTCATCCAGGACCGCCAGCGCGTGCCCGAGGTCGAAAAGCTCTTCCAGGTCGGCGTGACCTTCTTCTGATGCCGCGCCCCTGAACAAACCAGAGGGTGACAGCTCTGTTCGCACCATCTCCCGCAGGTCCCTCAGTCAGGTATTCATTTCGACCCCTTGAGATCGGCACTGTCCGCTGACTGCGGCGAGGGGGGTTGCTATCGGGTAGAATGACACAATTTTTTCACGTCTTCTGCCACCAGCCGGCCTGATTTCGAATCAGGATGGCCGATTAGCAATCCCAATCAGGATTTCCGATCAGGATGTCCGATCATAATAGCGGGCGGGCTAATGGCGTTCTTCAAACCTCCCGGTCGATCACGAGTTTTTCCATGCAGACAGCCGACCAGCCCAGGCGCGAGCAACTCGCGCAGCGTTTCCGTAAGGTGCGCGCATTCTCCGAACAACTGTGCGAGCCCCTTGCCCTTGAGGACTACGGACTGCAAACCGCGGTCGAGGCCAGTCCACCCAAGTGGCATATCGCGCATGTGTCCTGGTTCTTCGAGAACTTTTTGCTGCGCCCGCTGCTGCCTGGCTACAAGGTATTTCATCCGCGCTTCGATCACCTGTTCAACTCTTACTACGAGCAGACCGACAGCGGCTTCTGGCCGCGCGCCAAACGCGGACTGCTGTCGCGACCAACGGTCGCCGAAGTCTATGATTACCGCAGACATGTCGATGCCGGCATGCAGCGACTGATCGCGGACTGTGACGCGCAGCACTGGCCGCTCGCGCTCGAACGCATTCACATCGGCCTGAACCACGAGCAGCAGCATCAGGAGCTTCTGCTGACGGACATCAAGCACCATCTGGCCTTTAACCCGCTGCGTCCAGCGTACCGCGCCGATCTCGACACCAGCGCGCCAGAGCAGCCCGTCCCCCTGACCTTCACCACCATCGAGGGCGGCATGACCGAGATCGGTGCCAGCGGCGAAGGTTTCTCCTACGACAACGAGCACCCGCGTCATCCGACCTGGCTCGCGCCCTATCGTTTGGCCGACCGCCTCATCACCAATGGCGAGTATCTGGAGTTCATCGAGGACGGCGCTTACACCAACTCTGCCATCTGGCTCTCAGACGCCTGGGGCATCATCAAGCAGCATGGCTGGCAGGCGCCGCTGTATTGGGAGAAGATCGACGGCGCCTGGCACGAAATGACCCTGGCCGGGCTGATTCCGCTGCGCCAGGCGCTGCCGGTTTGCCATCTGAGCTACTACGAGGCCGAGGCCTACGCACGCTGGGCCGGCAAGCGCCTGCCGAGCGAGGCCGAATGGGAGCATGCCGCGGCTAAGCGGCCAATCACCGGTGAGTTTGTGGACTCCGGCCGCCTGCATCCGCGCGCCGCTGACGCGGGCGAACTCAGCCAGCTTTATGGCGACTGCTGGGAATGGACCGGCTCCGCCTATCTGGCCTACCCCGGCTACCGCCCGGCTGCCGGCGCCATCGGCGAGTACAACGGCAAGTTTATGTGCAATCAGATGGTTCTGCGCGGCGGCTCCTGCGCCAGCTCAAGCGATCATCTGCGCCCGAGCTATCGCAATTTCTTCTACCCGCACGAGCGCTGGCAGTTCAGCGGTCTGCGCCTGGCCGACGGCATCACCGATGGCACAGCTGGGAACACAAATGGAGGGCTGGCATGAAGGTCAGTTTTTTCGATGACCATCCCAAGCCCGCCGATATTCGCGCCGAGGTTCTGACCGGGCTGGCGCTGCCGGAAAAAAAGATTCCGCCCAAGTTCTTTTACGACGAACCGGGCTCGCGGCTGTTCGACGCCATCTGCGAGCTGCCTGAGTATTATCCGACCCGCACCGAAATCAGCATTCTGCGCCAGTATGGCGCCGAGATGGCCGAGTTGCTGGGCCATGAGGTGGTGCTGATTGAACTCGGCAGCGGCAGCAGCCTGAAAATCCGCACCCTGCTCGAAGCGCTGCGCCCGCGCGTCTACATCCCGGTCGACATCTCGCGCGAGCATCTGCTGCGCTCGGCCGAGAACCTGGCCGCTGCCTTCCCGGAGATTGAGGTGCGCGCCGCCTGCGCCGACTATTCGCGCCCCTTCCGGCTGCCCCTGTGTGAAGAAGACCAGCCGCGCGCGGCTTTCTTCCCCGGTTCGTCGGTCGGCAACTTCGAGCCCGCCGATGCCGAGGCCTTTCTGCGCCGGGTCGGCGACATCCTCGGCCCCGGTGGCCATTTGCTGATCGGTGTCGATCTGCGCAAGTCCGAAGACATTCTGCACGCCGCCTACAACGACGCCGCGGGCGTCACCGCCGACTTCAACCTGAACCTGCTCACACGCATCAACCGCGAGCTTGACGGAACCTTCGACCCGGCGGCTTTTCACCACAGTGCCTTCTTCAATCCGCACGACAGCCGGATTGAAATGCACTTGGTCAGCAACGCCCCGCAGGACGTCGAAGTCGCCGGCGAAACCTTCCACCTCACCGAAGGCGAGAGCATCCACACCGAATGCTCCTACAAATACAGCATCGCGGACTTCCACGCGCTGGCGAGCCGCGCCGGTTTTGAGCCAGTGCGCGTCTGGACTGACGATAGTCAGCTCTTCAGCGTCCATGGGCTGCGCCGTCGGGCGGACATCTGACGGAAACTCCGCCCAGACCTCACTCAAATGCAATACCGGGATCTCAGAGACTTCATCGCGCAGCTCGAAACGCGCGGCGAGCTGAAACGCATCCACTTTCCAGTGGACCCTTATCTGGAAGTGACGGAAATCTGCGACCGCACCCTGCGCGCCGGCGGGCCAGCCCTTTTGTTTGAGCGGCCCAAGGGCTCCGACATTCCGCTGCTTGGCAATCTGTTCGGCACGCCCAAGCGGGTCGCGCTCGGCATGGGAGAAGAGTCCACCGAGGCCTTGCGCGAGATCGGCAAGCTGCTGGCATTTCTGAAAGAGCCCGATCCGCCCAAGGGCATGAAGGACGCACTCAGCACTCTGCCGGTGTTCAAAAAGGTGCTGGACATGGCGCCGAAAGTGCGCAAACAGCCTGCCTGTCAGGAGGTAGTGCATGAAGGCGCGGCAGTCGATCTCGGGCGCTTCCCGATCCAGCACTGCTGGCCGGGGGATGCCGCCCCGCTGATCACCTGGGGGCTGGTGGTCACCCGTGGGCCGCACAAGTCGCGGCAGAATCTGGGCATCTACCGCATGCAGGTGCTGGGCCCCAATCGGGTCATCATGCGCTGGCTGGCCCACCGCGGCGGAGCGCTCGACTATCGCGACTGGCAGCAGGCGCATCCGGGCGAGCCTTTCCCCATTTCGGTGGCATTAGGTGCCGATCCGGCGACCATCCTGGGCGCTGTCACCCCGGTGCCGGACAGCCTATCGGAATATGCCTTCGCTGGCCTGCTGCGCGGCAGCCGCACCGAGGTCGCCGACTGCCTGGGCTCGGACCTGCAAGTGCCGGCCAGCGCCGAGATCGTGCTGGAAGGCCATTTGCACCCGGATGACATGGCCGACGAGGGTCCCTACGGCGACCACACCGGCTATTACAACGAGGTCGACCGCTTTCCGGTCTTCACCATTGAGCGCGTCACCCACCGCCACGCCCCCATCTATCACAGCACTTACACCGGCCGTCCGCCCGACGAGCCGGCGATTCTCGGCGTAGCACTCAACGAAGTCTTCATCCCGCTGCTGCAGAAACAATTTCCGGAGATCCTCGACTTCTACCTGCCGCCCGAGGGCTGCTCCTATCGACTCGCGGTGGTGAGCATGAACAAGCAATACCCGGGGCACGCCAAGCGGGTGATGATGGGCGTGTGGTCATTCCTGCGCCAGTTTATGTACACCAAGTTCGTCATCGTGGTGGACGACGACATCAACGCACGCGACTGGAAAGATGTCATCTGGGCCATGACAACACGCATGGACCCGGCGCGCGATACCTTGCTGATCGAAAACACGCCGATCGATTACCTGGATTTTGCCTCACCCGTGTCGGGGCTGGGCTCAAAGATAGGCCTGGACGCAACCAACAAATGGCCCGGGGAGACCAACCGCGAATGGGGTCAACCGATCCGGATGGACCCGGCAGTGCATGCGCGCGTGGACCAGATCTGGGACCAACTCGGTATCGACCTGCCTACGCGCTGAGATCGCCAAACCGCTGCGGTGGGAGAGCAGGTCGCCCCCCTCTAGGGAGCGAGACGCTGCAACGTCCAGCCGGTGTCATCCTCGGCCCGGCGATAGCGAAAGCGGTCATGCAGGCGGTTATCACGCCCCTGCCAGAATTCGATGCACTCCGGCACCACCCGGTAACCTCCCCAGAAATCCGGCAGCGGGATCTGGCCGTCGGCGAAGCGTTCCTTGATCTGCGATACTTTGGCCTCGAGCAGCGCCCGTGAGCGAATCACCTGGCTCTGCGGCGAGGCCCAGGCGCCGATCTTGCTGCCGCGAGCGCGGGTGGCGAAATACTTGAGCGACTCGGCGGTCGAAATGCGCTCGGCGCGACCGTTGACTTGCACTTGGCGGGCGAAGGCCACCCAGGGAAATAGCAGCGCCACACTGGGATGACGCTCGATCTGGAGCGCCTTGTCGCTGCCGTAATTGGTAAAGAAGACAAAGCCTTGCCGATCGTAGAGCTTGAGCAGGACACTGCGCACCCAAGGCTGCCCATTGTGATCAACCGTGGCTAGCGTCATCGCATTGGGCTCGGGAATCTCGGTCGCGCAAGCAAAGGCATACCAACGCTCGAATTGGGCGATGGGGTCCGAGTCAAGATCTGCGCGCCGCAACCCCTCACGCATAAAGTCGGCGCGCCATTGCCCTGGCACGCGGTCGGCCGGGCGGTCGCCAGACGGGTCCAAGGCGGCGTCTGTCATACAATCAACATCCGTGCAATCAACATCCGTGCGGGCGCTTTCGCCAAGAAGCTGCTGCGTCCAGGGTAAAGCCCGTCATTTCGCAACGCGCGAGGCCAGGAGTGCGTCGATCTCCTGCTCGGCGGCCGCCCAGTCATCGGTCTCATGGCCTGCCTCGAATCCGCGGTTCTGCGCGCGATAGTAGGCGGCATCTTGAATCATCTTGTAGCGCTCTTCCGCCGTGACGCCACCGGTTACCTTGGTGGCGCGGGTCGACCCGCGCGCGCTGGTCGCCGTTGTCTTGCGGGGCGCGGTCTTGCTTGTCCTTGCTGCGGTACCCCCGGCGCCCTTGGCCGCGGTGGCAGTCGATGCCTTGCTCGCTGTCGTCTTACTTGCTGTTGTCTTGCTGGGGCTGGCCTTGCCAGTCTGGCTGGTGGCAGCGGCGCTTGCGGACGTCTTGGTCGCCGTGGTCTTGCTCGCGGGCGTGGCGCGTTTCTTGGGCGTGGTTTTCTTTGCCGTTGAACTCGCGCCGGTCGCTGCCGTGCTTCCGATGGGCCGCGCTGCCGCGGTCGATGTCTTGCTGCTAGCGGGTTGCTTTTCTTCAGCCATGATCGTTCTCACTGTTCAGATGGTAGGTAATCGAAAAACGGGATTTCAGACTGAGAATATCCAAGGTTGATCGTGGGCGCTCGCCCGTTTGTTTGTAAGGATACACGAGCAACACGGCGATCCGAAGACCTGACACGCAAAAAATTGATCCTTCTTGTCAGGTATTATTCGGCGCAATCGAGCCAACGGACCAGGTAGTAGAGTTTCTGCCCTTCTGAGGAAGCAGAGGGCCCATAGACAATGGCAGCCTGCCAGCCACGGCACTCCTGAGCTCGTAAGCATGCCTCTTGTTCCGTCGGGGTTGCCTCGACGCAACCGGCCGGAAAACGCGCTCGTGACTTGCGCGTTGCCTTGACCAGCGCCGGCTGCTCGGCCAGGGCGCGGGACTCGGGATCGATGATGATTTGTGCCATGGCAATATCGAGCCGCGAATGAGCGCGGGCCCCTCTGTTAAACTTAGATTCCAGCCCCACCAACGAGGGTTTTAGGGTTGTGATCGCTCTCGCCAAACGTCATTCAAAGGACTGCCAAGTGGACTTCAATATCCTGCGCGTCGCCGCTGTCTTTCTGATCTTCGCGGCCATGTTTGCAACGCCCATCATCGCGCTGCAGCCCTGAGCGCCGCGGCTGCTCCCCGGTCGATGCCGGCTGGCAAGCTCGGCCCTCTGCCCTTATCAACCGGCATTTTTCAACAGGGACAGACGCAATGATCGCCCACCACGCACTGGTTCTCAATCTCCATCAGCCGACTGGGAATCTCGAGCATCTGCTCGACGAGCAAGCCTGGGAGGCGAAGGAGATCCTGTTCGCGCTCGACCGCATGCCGCGCAGCCTGTGGGGCTGGGAGGATCATGCCCGGGTGCACCTGTCGCTTTCCGGCACGCTGCTCGAGACCCTGTCCAACCCGGACTTCCAAAGCCGCGTCTATGGCATCGTCGACTGCGGCAAGTTGCTCTGGCATCTGCAGAATCAAAAGTTGTTCGAGATCCTCGGCACCGGCTACTACCACCCGGTGCTGCCGCTGATTCCGGCGGCGGATCGCGCCGAGCACGTGCAGCGCTGGCACGGCATTGCCCGGCATCTGCTCTGGCGTCAGGATTTCGGCGGTTTCTGGCCGCCGGAAATGAGCTTCTCGCAGGAGCTGATTCCGCTGTTGCGCCGCTTCGGTTATCGCTATGTGATGATCGACAGCGAAAATATCGAGCCCGTCGGCGAGATGAGCTGGCAGGAGTTGCGCTACCGCCCCCACATCGCCCGCCATGGCGAGGACGAGATCATCGTTGTGGTGCGCGACCGCGAGCTGTCCGACGCCCAGGAATCCGGCATGGATCTCGACTGGTTCCTGCGCGAGGTCGCCGAGCGCACCAAGTGGTGCGACTTCCCGCCGCTGGTGGTCACCGCGAGCGATGGCGAAAACGGCGGCTGGTTCCGCAATGTCACCGAGGGGGCCAACTTCTGGAGCGCCTTTTATCTGCCGCTGCTTGAGCAGGCGCGCACCGATCAGGCCCAGGTGCGACCGATCTTCATCGAGGAGTATCTCGATGCGCATGGCGCCCATGGCGAGGTGCGCATCCGCACCGCCGCCTGGAACACCGGCTGGCACAATGGGCTGGGCTTTACCCAATGGACCGGCTCGCAGGCGCAAAGGCGCACCTACTCCGCCTATCAGGACATGAGCGGCCATCTGCATGCCACCCGCAAGCGCCTGGCTGCCCAATCGCACGCACAAGCGGATATCGACGCGGCACTGGAGACCGCGACCTGGCGGCTGCTGCGCGCGGAAACCAGCTGCAACACCTACTGGGGTGAGGCTTGGGTCGAGCGCGCGGAAGCCGACCTCATGGCCGCGCGCGCGGCACTCAAGGAGGCTGAAAGCGCCGCCGCTCAGCTCCGCGCCGCTTCAGCTGCGCAAGAGCCATCAACGTGGAATTCTGACTCCCAAGCGCCCGCGCCCTTGGCTTCCAATTCGCCAGATCCTGATCCGGCCGATTCAGATCACCCGAACTCGGATTCCGAAAGTTCCCTTTCAGCTCATTCACCGGAGACATCCCCATGACCGCACTCCCAGAAACCATCGACGGCCTGCCCAACATCTGCGGCGCCGAGGATCAGATCGCCGCCGCCATGAAGGCCGGCCAGCAACGCAAGCTCGCGCAATCCCCCGGCGGGGTGGACTTCGGGCGCATCCGCGCCGCCGCCGCCATCGCCCTACATCAGCACCAGCCGCTGATCCCGGCCGGCGGTGGCGACCTGCAAACCGCTGCCATCATTAGCAACCTCAAGCACATGATGGACAACCAGGGCATTGGCGATAACCACAACGCCCCGGTGTTCGTCTGGTGCTACAAGCGCATGGGCGAGTTCATCCCGCAACTGATCGGCGAGGGCAAGTCCCCGCGTGTGATGCTCGAGTACTCCGGCACCCTGCTCCACGGCCTGCGCGCCATGGGCGAGGATCACGCTATCGACGCGCTGAAAACCATCACCATGAATCCGGACTTCAACTGGGCAGTGGAATGGCTCGGCATGCCCTGGGGCCACGCGGTCGCGCCCTCCACCCCGGTGCAGGACTACCGGCTGCATGTAAAAGCTTTTCAACACCACTTCGCCGCAATGTTCGGGCTCGAGGCGCTGGAACGGGTGCGCGGCTTCTCCCCCTCGGAAATGGCCCTACCCAACCACCCTGACGTGGCTTATGAGTTCGTCAAGACCCTGCGCGACTGCGGCTATCAATGGGTACTGGTGCAGGAGCACTCAGTCGAGCAGACCGAAAACGGCTGGCATCCGCAGCGCCCACATCTGCCACATCGACTCGTCTGCACCAACTCCAAAGGCGAGACCGCCAGCATCATCGCGCTGATAAAAACCCAAGGCTCGGACACCAAGCTAGTCGCCCAGATGCAGCCCTGGTACGAGGCCCAGAGCCTGGAGCGCTGGGACCTTGCCGGCAAGTCCGTCCCGCCGCTGGTAACGCAGATCGCCGATGGCGAAAACGGCGGCGTGATGATGAACGAATTCCCCGACAAGTTCTTCGAGGCGGTGCGCGGTGCCTCCGGCAGCGATGTCCCCTTGATGAACGGCAGCGAATACATCGAGCAACTCTTCGCCATGGGCATCAAGGAAAGCGACTTCACAGAAATCCGCCCGGTGCAGCAGGGCAAAATCTGGAGCCAGATGCAGCCCGGCGACGGCCCCGAGAAGCTCGAGAAGGTGATTGAAACCCTGAAGAACGAAGACCACCAGTTCCACATGGACGGCGGCAGCTGGACCAATGATCTTTCCTGGGTGAAAGGCTACGACAACGTGCTCGGCCCCATGGAAGAAGCCAGCTCCGCCTTCAATGAGAAGGTGCTCAAGTCCGGTGCCTCAACCAGCGACCCGCACTATCGCAACGCGCTCTACCACCTGATGGCATCACAGACCAGCTGCTACCGCTACTGGGGCCAGGGTGAGTGGACCGACTATGGACGCGAGATCTGCCGCCGCGCCATGGCGATCATTGAGCACGACTTTGCCTAATCGGCCTTGACCAATCTCATCTGCCGCCGCGTTGCGGCAGATGCGGCGATCCGCAACACCGGCTGTATTTGGTCACCGTCCATCGACACCATCGGCCGCAGCGCCATTCATCCGAAGCGATCCTTAAAGAAGCCCCCATGAGGGTGCAGTTTCTTTACTGCGACCAGGATCAATTCGACGGAAAGCCGCTGAAGACTGCCAGAGGCAGTAGCATAGAATCGAAGAGTATTCGAAAACCCATCGAGCAAGGCACCCAATGGCAAAACCCAATTATGCATTCGAGAAGCGCCAGCGCGATCTGGCAAAGAAAGCCAAGCAAGAGGCAAAGCGCCAGCGCAAGTCGGGCACGTCAGAAAACCCGGAAACTACGGACAGCCCTGAACCGGGTGCTCCACCATCGGCAACGGATGATGGGGCAAGCGATGCAAAGACCGATTCTTGAACACCCAATCTGATTCTCGTCTGCAATGCCGACAGCCTTCTGCTTCCCGAGTCAACGCTCACGAAAGCGCAACATCTTCGTAAAAACCGGCGATGGCAAGCTCAATCAGGGCGCAGGTTGGAAGGCACGGAGGATATCCTTCTCTCGTGCGCCGTTGCCAGTTGGCGATACAGGGCATCCAACTCGGCGATCCGCGCATCCAGGGCTTGAACAGCACCTGAGTTGTCGATCAGGTCATCTGCGCCTTCCAGGCGACGCTGGCGGTCGACCTGGCTGTCCAGCACGCCACGGATGGTGGCATCATCCAGGTTGTCGCGCGTGCGTACTCGTTCAATCTGCTGGCGCTCTGGCAGGTCCACCACCAAGACGCGATCAACCAACGCCTGCTGGCTGGTTTCAAAGAGCAGCGGAATGACCAACAGACTGTAGACGCTGGCGGCCTGGTCGCAGCGCGCTAGCATCTCGGTACGGATCATTGGGTGCAGAATGGATTCGAGCTTTTTTCTGGCGCCTGGATCATGAAACACCCGCTCGCGCATCCATGCGCGGTCGAGCGCTCCCGCTAGATTGCTGGCTTTGGGGCCAAAGGCGCTGACGATGGCGGGCATGGCGGCACCATCAGCCGCAGTCAAAGCATGGGAAATGGCATCGGCATCGATTACCGCAATGCCGCGGTGCGCGAAGCAGTTCGCCACGGTGGACTTGCCGCTGCCGATTCCGCCGGTCAGCGCGACGCGCAGCCGCCGCATTCAGGCGAGGCCGCTCCAGCGCAGATAGGCGTTGGTGATATCAGCCCCCCACAGCAGGCTGACCCAACCGGCGATGGCCAGATAGGGGCCGAAGGGCATGGGTGCACGTTGCTGGTGTCGCCCGAAGGCAATCAGCGCGATGCCGACGACGGCACCCGGCACGGCAGATAGCAAGATGATCTGCGGCAGCGCCTGCCAGCCCATCCAGGCACCGAAAACAGCCAGCAGTTTGAAGTCCCCACGCCCCATACCTTCGCGCCCGGTCAGCACCCGGAACAGCTGAAACACCAACCACAAGCTGAGATAACCCGCGATGGCGCCGATGATGGCTGTTTCGGCATCGACGAAGACGCCGAACAGACTCAGCAACAGTCCAAGCCATAACAACGGCAGAGTGATGGCGTCCGGCAGCAATTGGGTGTCGAAGTCGATGATCGCGAGCGCGATCATGGCCCAAGTAAACAACAACGCTGCTGCGGCCTGCGGGGTGAAGCCGAAATACCATACGACCACTAAGCTAAGCGCAGCGGTCAGCATTTCGATCAGCGGATAACGCAGCGCGATTTGCGCGTGACAGGCCGAGCAACGCCCGCGCAGCAGCAAATAACTGATCACCGGGATATTTTCCCACGGGCGAATGCGATGTCCGCAGGCTGGACAGTGCGAGGCCGGGCGCGCGAGGCCGAAGGGTTCGGATTCAGCCGACGGTGGGTCCAGGGATGGCGGCGAGGCCTCGCCGGCAGTGGCCACTTGCAAGTCGGCACAATCGCGCTGCCACTCGAACTCCATCATGCGCGGCAGGCGCAGAATGACGACATTGAGAAAGCTGCCGATCAGCAATCCGAACAGGACGGTGGTGCTGTAGAACAACCAAGGTGTTTCGGCAAAAACGGAAATGAGAGCGGTCATCGGCAAATCCAACACGCGGCTTGCTCTGCGACAAGGTTCCCGGATGAACCCAGCAAATTAAACAACGGCAGCCAACTTAAAGATTGGCAGATACATCGCAACGATCAAGCTGCCCACCAAACCGCCGATGACCACCATGATCATGGGCTCGAGCAGACTACTTAGGGCGTCGACTGCGTTATCCACTTCTTCTTCGTAAAAATCCGCAACTTTTCCCAGCATTGCGTCCAAAGAGCCGGATTCCTCACCAATGGAAGTCATCTGAATCACCATGTGCGGAAACAGGTTGCGCTGGCGCATGGCCAGCTGCAAATTCTGACCGGTCGCGACCTCCTCGCGCATTTTCAGAACAGCATCTGTGTAGACGATATTTCCTGTGGCGCCGGACACGGAACCCAAAGCTTCGACCAAAGGCACGCCCGCCGCAAACATGGTCGAAAGTGTGCGGGCGAAACGGGCAATCGCCGCCTTATTTAGGATGGATCCGATAACCGGGATCTTAAGCGACGCACGATCAACTAACTCACGGAACTTGCGCGATTTTTCGTGCAATTTAGCGATACTGTAACCTGCCGCTCCGAGCCCTATCGCAACGGCCCACCACCATTTCTGCAAAGCATCTGAAAGCCCGATTACCATTAACGTAAAGGCAGGCAAGTCAGCCCCAAAACTATCAAAAAGCTCTTTGAATTGAGGGATGACAAATACCAGCAATACCGCTGTAACGACTATTGCGACCACGATAACCGAAATCGGATAAAAGAGAGCCTTTTTGATCTTACCCTTGATGGATTCGGTCTTTTCTTTATAGGTCGCAATTTTGTCGAGAAGATCGTCAAGCACACCGGCTTGCTCACCCGCGGCGACCAAGTTGCAGACCAGATCGTCAAAATATTTTGGGTGTTTGGACAAGGCGACTGCCATCGCGGAGCCGCTTTCGATGTCGTTTTTGATGCTGAGAATCAATTCTTGCATCGATGGGTTTTCATGGCCGCGGCCAACAATCTCAAAAGACTGCACAAGTGGCACACCAGCACTCATCATGGTGGCCAACTGCCGGGTAAAGACCGAAATATCCCCGGCGGTGATTTTCTTCTTGCCCCCGCCCAGAAGTGGTTCGGCCTTTTTGCGCACCTTGGTTGGATTCACACCCTGCCGGCGCAGATCGGCGCGAATCAATGCAATACTGGCGCCACGGGTTTCACCCTTGACTTTGGACCCGCGCTTATCAAGGCCTTCCCAGGCGAAGTTGTGGCTTTTCTCGACCTTAGCTTTCTTTGTTACGGCGACTGCCATGGCGATTAGTCCTTGGTGATCCGATTGAGTTCTTCAAGACTGGTCACGCCAGCCTTGACTTTGCGCAGACCGGACAGGCGCAAATCGGCATAGCCCTCTTTTGCGGCCAGATCGGCGAGTTCGTAAGAATTACCCCCTGCCATGATCATTTGTCCCATTGCCTCAGACACCTTGATGAGCTGAAAAATACCGACACGCCCTTTGTAGCCATTGTTGCACTGACTGCAGCCCACCGGGCGGTAAATGGTCACACCTTCGTCGACTTCCTCTTGCGTGAAGCCTTCCTCAAGCAGCGCCTCGGCCGGTATCTTCTCGGCCTGACGACACACGGGGCAGAGCTTTCGCGCCAGGCGCTGGGCCAAAATCATCAGCACGGAGGATGCGATATTAAATGGCGGCACGCCCATGTTCGCCAGTCGCGTCAGGGACTGGGGAGCATCGTTGGTGTGCAGGGTAGAGAGCACCAAGTGACCGGTCTGGGCGGCTTTGACCGCGATCTCGGCGGTTTCCAGGTCGCGAATCTCGCCCACCATGACGATGTCAGGGTCCTGACGCAGAAAGGCGCGCAAGGCCGCGGCGAAGGTTAGCCCCCCTTTTGTGTTCAGATTAACCTGATTGATCCCAGGCACCTGAATCTCGACCGGGTCCTCGACGGTGGAGATATTGATCTCCGGCTTATTGAGAATATTGAGCGCGGAATAGAGCGAGACCGTCTTGCCCGAGCCGGTCGGTCCAGTGACCAGAATCATGCCGTAGGGTTTGGCGATGGATTCCAAAAAGTCCTGGCGCTGTTTCTCGTCCATGCCGAGGTTCTCGATGCCCACATTGGCCGCGGAGGAGTCGAGAATTCGCAGCACCACTTTCTCGCCATAGAGAGTGGGCAAGGTATTGACGCGGAAATCAATATCGCGTGAGCGCGATAGCTTGAGCTTGATGCGACCATCCTGGGGCACGCGCCGCTCGGCGATATTCATGCGCGACATCACCTTCAGTCGCGAAATCAGGCGTCCGGCGATATTCAGCGGCGGATTGGCCACCTCACGCAGCATCCCATCCTGGCGAAAGCGCACGCGGAAGCTCTTCTCGTAGGGCTCGAAGTGGATATCCGAGGTTCCACTTGAGATGGCATCGACCAGCATTTTATTGACATAGCGCACGATGGGGGCGTCATCGACATTGGCGTCTGTATCGTCGCGAGTTTCGCTGTCGGGGTCTTGAATGTCGATATTTTCGAGATCGGCATCCGAGACATTGACGCCGCCGGTGGTCGTGCCCTCGATGGCCTTGACCAAGGCGGCGGCCAGCTTGCCCTCCTCCACCAGCACCGACTCGGCGGAAAGCCCAGTGTTGAAGCGAATTTCATCAAGGGCCTGGTCGTTGGTGGGATCGGAGATCGCAAGGAACAGCCGGTTGCCGCGCCGATAAAGCGGCAGGGCGCGGTGCTTGGTAATCAAGCGCTCATCGACCAGAGCGAGCGGCAGCGTTTGGATGTCCATCGCGTTAAGATCGAGCAGCGGCACGCCGAATTCCTGGGAGGCCGCCAGGGCGATGGTGCGGCTATCCAGCGTCTTTTGCTCGACCAGGCTCTGCACGAACGGCTGGCGCCGGCGCAATGATTCTTCTTGAATCTTGAGCGCCGTCTCCTCGGAGATCAGCTCGTCGCGAATCAGTCGGCGCGCGAGCCCTGAGAGATTAACTTCTGACTGTTTGGTCGCCATCGGGCGCTCTTCGCTGCTTGACTGCTCTTAACGTTGCCAGGCTTAGGTTTCGGGTTCTGCGTTTCCCTTATAGTCTAACCGATGATCCGAAATTCGCCGACGCAACATGATGATGAACCCGCACGCTGCGGCTGGGCATCAGCTCAGGGCACCCGTCCCTGACTAGCGATTGACACCAAAGGCCAGGCGCACATTATTCGCGACAAGACCGTTGTCCTTTTGCTCGCTTTCATTCAAATAGAACTCAAAGATGGTTTCGCGATTCATCAACATATCCTCGCTCACGTCCTCGGCCACTTCATTGGCGTGACAGAAAACGCTGGTGTATGGCGAATCCGGCTCGCGCGGATCGGTCACCCAGAGATTGGGGGAGACATGATCCATGAAGCGCAGAAAGCCATAGCCCTTGTCCGGAAACCATTTGGTGCAAACGCCGCGCACGCATGAGCCTGGCTTACCCCAGTCGTTGCGCGGCTCGTAATTGATGGGCAGTAAATCGGGGATCAGATAACCGGACCAGAAAGCATCGACCTGCTTTTGCAGCTGGCGCGATATATTCTTAAAGGCAATCAGCTCCACCCGGCAGCCGGCATTCTGCAGTGCGCTGACCACCTGCAGGAAATCCCCATCCCCGGTGACCAAGATGACCTGCTCCAGCTTGCCGGCCTGCAGCATGGCATCCACCGCCATGTCGAGATCGGCGTTGGCCTTGGTGGAGACGACGCCATTTTCGTCTGTGTAGCGTCGCACATGCTTGACGGTGATCTTCCAGCCGTAATCGCGCACCATCTGCTGATAGGCGCGGGACTTCTTGGCGTATTCAAAATCCTCCCGCGCTCTTTCGCTGTCGTAGGCCAGGTAAGTATTTAAGCGCTGTAGCGGACCATTACAGCGCCCGGCAAAGCGGCGCAGCACGTCATAGCGCATCTGATAGCCGCCGTTGTAGCGGACATTTTCGGCGTCAACAAAGACGCCAACACGTTGAGCGGAATACAAAAACACGTCCTCTATCAAAAACAACAACGCCGCCCTAAGGGCGGCGCTGCCAACAAGTTAACAACATTTAACGCAACAACATGGCGCTACGGCGCATTTTGGACCGGGGCTTCCCCGCGGCAACCTGCCGCAAGCGCCGATTAGCCATTCATTGGTTCGCCCGATTGCCAATCAGATCATCCACCACGGTCGGATCAGCCAGGGTGGAGGTATCGCCCAGGGCGGAGACTTCGTTGGCGGCGATCTTGCGCAGAATGCGGCGCATGATCTTGCCCGAGCGCGTCTTGGGCAGCCCAGGCGCCCACTGGATAATGTCGACGGTCGCGATGGGGCCAATCTCGGTGCGCACCAGCTTGACCAACTCCTGCTTGAGCGCGTCGCTTGGCTCCACACCCGCCATCGGTGTGACATAGGCATAGATGCCCTGCCCTTTGATGTCGTGCGGATAGCCGACTACGGCAGCCTCAGCGACGGATTCGTGCAGCACCAGGGCGGATTCGATCTCGGCGGTGCCCAGGCGATGGCCCGAGACGTTGAGCACATCGTCGATGCGCCCGGTAATCCAATAGTAGCCGTCGGCATCGCGCCGCGCGCCGTCGCCAGAGAAATAATAGCCGGGATACTGCTTGAAGTAGGTATCGATAAAGCGCTGATGGTCGCCATAGACGGTGCGCATCTGCCCTGGCCAAGGACGAGTGATGACCAAGGCGCCCTCGCCGGCACCTTCCATGAGCGTGCCTTCGGCCGGGTCGACCAGCGCCGGCACCACGCCGAAGAAGGGCCGGGTGGCCGAGCCTGGCTTGAGTGGGGTTGCGCCAGGCAGGGGCGTGATCAGATGGCCGCCGGTCTCCGTCTGCCACCAGGTGTCCACCACTGGGCAGCGGCTGTCCCCGACCACCTGGTAGTACCATTCCCAGGCCTCGGGATTGATGGGCTCGCCGACGGTGCCCAGAATCCGCAGCGAGGCGCGCGAGGTGGATTTGACTGGATCGGTGCCGGCGCGCATCAGGGCGCGGATGGCCGTTGGCGCGGTGTAGAAGATATTGACCTGGTGCTTGTCCACCACCTGCCAGAAGCGCGAGTTGTCAGGGTAATTGGGCACCCCTTCGAACATCAGCGTCTTGGCGCCGTTGGCAAGCGGGCCATAAACAATATAGGTATGCCCGGTGACCCAGCCAACATCGGCGGTACACCAGTACATCTCACCGTCCTGGTAGTCGAAGGTGTAGAGGTGGGTCATGGCGGCGAAGACCAGATAGCCGCCGGTAGTGTGCAGCACGCCCTTGGGCTTACCCGTAGAGCCGGAGGTATAAAGAATAAATAGCGGGTCCTCGGCATCCATGGGCTCGGGCTCGCAATCGGGCGAGGCCTCGGCCATGGCCTCGTGGTACCAGAGGTCGCGGCCCTCGGTCCAGACGACATCGCCGCCGGTGCGCTGAATGACCAGACAGGTGCTGACATCGGGGCACTCGGCCAGCGCCTGGTCGGCGTTTTTCTTCAGCGGGACCTGGCGACCACCGCGCAGGCTTTCATCCGCGGTGATCAGCACCCGGCAGTCGGAGTCCAGAATGCGGTCGCGCAGGGAATCGGGCGAAAAGCCGCCAAAGACTACCGAATGCACGGCCCCGATGCGCGCGCAGGCGAGCATGGCAACGGCCGCCTCCGGCACCATGGGCATGTAGATGCAGACACGATCGCCCTTCTTCACACCACGGGATTTCAGCACATTGCCGAGTTTGGAAACCTCGGCATGAAGCTCGCGATAGGTCAGGGAGCGATCGACGCTGGGATCATCTCCTTCCCAGACGATCGCGACCTGATCGCCACGGGTGTCGAGATGTCGGTCGAGGCAGTTGTAAGCCACATTGAGCTTGCCGCCGTCGAACCAGCGGATAAAGACATCATCGGGTCCGTAGCTGTAGTCCATCACCTTGTCCCATTTCTTGAACCAGGTGACGAACTGATCGGCCTGCTCCGCCCAGAAGCCTTCGGGATCCTCGACCGAGCGCTGATACAGGCTTTGGTAGCGGTCGTGATCGATATGGGCGTGCGCGGCGATCTGCGCCGGGACCTCATGGATTTTTGACTCCGACATGCGATGGTCTCTCCTCAAGCGGGCTGCGGTGCGAACCAGCAACAATGACTGGGTCGCGGCCGAAAAATGTGATGAAGCCACCTGATTGGGTCAGCCGCATCATCGGCTGGACAGTCGCCGGTCGATCTATTGGACGATCTCTTCTGCGATCTTTTAGGTGGCGCGCAGGTGCAATACTAACCCCTTGATGGGCCGCCGGCCAGCAATGGGGGCAGCGCCGGTCAGTTCAGCGGCATGGAGCCCAGCGCCGGGAGGAAACGGCGCCGAGCACGCGAGCGGACGCCCTGTTTATGCGGGTAAAAAACCGTGACGAGAGGCCGTGTTGCGACATGTTCCACTGGCACGGGGTTGGGATCATGCCGCGCGGTCAGGCATCATAGCGGCTTACAGGCCCATTTTCTCGAAAAAGTTCTTGGCCTTGTCGACCCAGGAGGTGGAGTTCGGGCTGTGGCGATCCCCGCCGGCGACGAAGCTTTCGTCGAGCTCCCGCAGCAGTTCCTTCTGGCGGTCGGTGAGGTTGATCGGCGTCTCCACCACCACCCGGCAGATCAGGTCGCCGACCGGGCCGCCACGCACCGGTTTGATGCCCTTGCTGCGCATGCGGAACATCTTGCCGCTCTGGGTCCCGTGGGGCACCTTGAGCATCACCTTGCCGTCGAGGGTCGGTACCTGAAACTCCCCGCCAAGCGCGGCGGTGGTGAAGCTGATCGGCACCTCGCAGTAGAGGTTATTGTCATCGCGGGTAAAGATCGGGTGCTCTTGCACCTGGATTTGCACATAGAGATCGCCCGGTGGGCCACCCTGATCGCCAACCTCGCCCTCGCCGGCAAGTCGAATGCGATCGCCGGTATCGACCCCGGCCGGCACCTTGACCGACAGGGTTTTCTCCTCGCGCAGCCGGCCCGAGCCACGGCAATGACTACAAGCTTCCTCGATAATGTGCCCGGAGCCGCGACACTGCGGACAGGCCTGCTGAATGGAGAAAAAGCCTTGCTGCATGCGCACCTGCCCGAGGCCCTGACAGCTCGGGCAGGTCTTGGGCTGAGTGCCGGGCTTGGCGCCGCTGCCACCGCAGTGGTGACACTCCACTGCGGTGGGGATGCGGATTTTGACATCCTTGCCAGAGACGGCCTCTTCGAGCGTCAGGCTCAGGTCGTAGCGCAGGTCGGACCCGCGGTGCACGCGCCGCCCGCCGCCGGGCGCGCGACCACCGCCGAAAATGTCGCCGAAGACTTCGCCGAAGATATCCGAGAAGCTGCCGCCGCCAAAGTCGCCAGGCCCGCCGCCACCAAAGCCGCCCTGAGCGCCACCGACCCCGGCGTGCCCGAACTGATCGTAAGCAGAGCGTTTGCGCGCATCGGTTAAAACATCATGCGCTTCCTTGGCCTCCTTGAACTTGGAAATGGCTTCGGAATCGTCCGGATTGCGGTCCGGGTGGTGCTTCATCGCCAGGCGTCGGAACGCCTTTTTGATGTCCTGCTCGCTCGCGTTGCGGCTGAGGCCCAAGACCTCGTAGTAGTCGCGTTTGGCCATGGTGTGAGCTCAAGATCCCTTATTTCTTGTCGTCCTTGACTTCCTCGAATTCGGCATCGACCACGTCATCGGCAGTCGCATCGGCCGTATCACCAGCGCCATCACCCGGCTCACCGCCCTGCTGGTTGGCATAGAGGCGCTCGGCCATCTTGGAAGACGCCTCGCCCAATGCCTTGGTCAGGGACTCGATGCGGTCCTTGTCCTCGCCCTTCATGGCCTCTTCGAGGTCCTTGATGGCGGAGTCGATGCGGTCCTTCTCGCCGGACTCGAGCTTGTCCTCGCCGATTTGCTCCATGGACTTGCGCGTCGCATGGATCATGCTGTCAGCCTGGTTGCGCACGCCGACCAGCTCCTGGAAGCGGCGGTCGTCCTCGGCATGGGCCTCGGCGTCCTTGACCATGCGGTCAATTTCGCCATCCGACAGACCAGAGGATGCCTTGATGACGATGGACTGCTCCTTGCCGGTCGCCTTGTCCTTGGCCGAGACATTGAGAATGCCGTTGGCGTCGAGATCGAACTTGACCTCGATCTGAGGCACGCCGCGCGGTGCGGGCGGAATGTCGGATAGATCGAAGCGGCCGAGGGACTTGTTATCCGCTGCACGCTGGCGCTCGCCCTGGAGCACATGCACGGTCACAGCGGTCTGGTTGTCGTCGGCGGTGGAGAACACCTGCTCGGCTGAAGTCGGGATGGTGGTGTTCTTCTCGATCAGCTTGGTCATGACGCCGCCGAGGGTCTCGATGCCCAGCGACAGCGGGGTCACGTCGAGCAGCAGCACGTCTTTCACTTCGCCGCCGAGCACGCCGCCCTGAATGGCCGCGCCGATCGCGACGGCTTCGTCCGGGTTCACGTCCTTACGCGGCGCCTTGCCGAAGAACTCCTGCACCTTGGCCTGCACCTTGGGCATGCGGGTCTGGCCGCCGACCAGGATGACCTCGTCGATATCGCCAGCGGTGACGCCGGCATCCTTGAGCGCGGTGCGGCATGGGCCGAGGGTGCGATCAACGAGATCGTCAACCAGAGACTCCAGCTTGGACCGGGTCAATTTGATATTCAGATGCTTAGGCCCGTTCTGATCGGCCGTGATATAGGGCAGATTGATGTCGGTCTGCTGGCTGGAGCTGAGCTCGATCTTGGCCTTCTCGGCGGCTTCTTTCAGGCGTTGCAGCGCGAGCGGATCATTATGCAGATCGACGCCCTGGTCCTTTTTGAACTCATTGGCTAGGAAGTCGATGATGCGCAGATCGAAGTCCTCACCACCGAGGAAGGTGTCGCCATTGGTCGACAGCACCTCGAACTGGTGCTCGCCCTCAATCTCGGCGATCTCAATGATGGAGATATCGAAGGTGCCGCCGCCGAGGTCATAGACGGCGACTTTCTGATCGCCGCGCTGCTTGTCCATGCCGTAGGCCAAGGCAGCAGCCGTGGGCTCATTGATGATGCGCTTGACTTCCAGCCCGGCGATGCGCCCCGCGTCCTTGGTGGCCTGGCGCTGGGAGTCGTTAAAGTAGGCAGGCACGGTGATGACAGCTTCCGAGACTTTCTCGCCCAGGTAGTCCTCGGCGGTGCTCTTCATTTTCTGCAGCACTTTGGCCGAAATCTCCGGCGGGGCCATCTTCTTGCCGTTGACCTCAACCCAGGCATCGCCGTTGTCAGCACGGACGATCTGGTAAGGCACCATGTCCTTGTCCTTGGAGACGACATGGTCCTCATGGCGCCGGCCAATCAGGCGCTTGATGGCAAACAGGGTGTTCTTTGGATTGGTGACCGCCTGCCGTTTGGCGGATTGACCGACCAGTACCTCACCGTCGCTTGAATAAGCAACGATACTCGGCGTGGTGCGATCGCCTTCGGCATTCTCGATCACTTTCGGCTTGTCGCCATCCATCACTGCCACGCAGGAGTTGGTGGTGCCGAGATCGATACCGATGATCTTTCCCATTGTGACTTCTCCGGTTTCTAACTTTTGAATGACTTAATTCGTTGTAAATGCGGCCTGATCCGGCATCGAAGGACCCGGATTAACCGCGCGAGATGTTCTTGCGGACATGCTCAGGCAGGTAAGGCAAAACCCTGCAAAGTTCAAGTCTTACTCTAAGGTTTGCGCCCAATTATTACGCCGAGTTCGGCCGCCAATATCCGGAGCAGACGCCTCTTCAAGCCGCTCCGGCTCTTCGCGCCCCCGCGGCATCAACCCTGCTCAATAGCCTGAGACACCATCACCAGCGCCGGTCGCACCAAACGGCCATTTAGTGTATATCCACGCTGTATCACGGCGACAACGGTGTTGGGATCGACATCGGCGCGTGGCTGCATGGACATGGCCTGGTGGAATTCCGGATTGAACGGCTGATGCATCGGATTGACCTGCTCGACGCCGAATTTGCCCATCACGTCGCCAAGCAGCTTGAGCGTGAGGTCCATGCCCTCGCGCAGCTTGACCAGATCGGCATCCGGCTCGCTCGCCGCGGCCTGCCCGAGTTCCAGGCTGTCGCGCACCTGCAGCAATTCGCGGACAAAGTTCTCGAGCGCGAACTTGTGCGCGTTCTCAAGCTCTTTCGCCTTGCGCCGGGAGATGTTCTCCACCTCGGCGCGGGCGCGCAGGAGCTGATCGCGCGCCGCCTCGCTGCGCGCGCGTTCCTCCTCAATCAGCGCGATCAGCGCGGCCGGATCATCCGGCCAGGCTTCGCCCGTCTGGTCCGCGCCCTGCTCGGTCTGCTGGCTGGCTGGCTCGCCTGCCGGCGTCTCGAACTGCTCGTCAGGCCCTTGCGGTTGTTCCTGTCCCGCCTGGTCATTCATCATGCCCTGTCACCTCCGCGATGGCTCCCGCCGCACCGCGTTCCACTTGTAGGAGCCGCAGCCAGCACGCAAGCCAGGTATCAATGTCAGTTGTGTTGTCTGAGCGCCGCTGCCAGCAGCCGCGCGGTTACGTCCACGACCGGAATCACCCGCTGGTAATCCATGCGGGTGGGGCCGATCACCCCAAGCACTCCGAGCACCTCGCCATCCACCCGGTACGGCGTGGTCACCAAACTGCAGTCGTCGAGTACCTCATAACCGGACTCGCCGCCAAAAAAGATCTGTACGCCATCAGCTTTAATGCAGCGATCGAGCAGGTAGAGAATCTCCCGCTTCTCGCTGAAGGCCTCGAACAACGCCTTGAGCCGGTCCATACTGGCCAGCTCGTCAAAATGCATCAGGTTAGTCTGGCCCGAAACCAGCAGCTGGTCCTTGTGCTCGGCCGACTCCACCACCCGCTGCGCCATTTCCATCGCCTGGTGCAGGAGCTCGTCCATGCGCTCGTGAGTCGCCTGCAAATCCTCCAGCAACCGCCTGCGCACCTCGACCATGTCCTGACCGGTGAACACCTCGGTGAGGAAGTTCGACGCCTCCACCAGCTGCGCCGGAGTGAAGGCGCGCTCGGTGTGGATAATCCTGTTGTGAACCTCTCCCTCACCAGTGACCAGAATGGCCAACACCTTCTTACCCGACAGCGGCAGCAGCTCGATCTGCCGGAAAACGTCGCGCTCGTGCCGCGGCAGCATCACCACGCCGGCCAGACGCGTGACGCCCGAGAGCAATCGCGAAGCTGTATCCACCAACGCCGTGGCGTCATCTAACGGCTCGAACTCGCAACGCAGCGCATTGACGTCGATTTCATCCAGCGGCTTGATGGTCAGCAGACTATCGACAAACAGCCGATAGCCAAGCAGGGTTGGCACCCGTCCCGCCGAGGTATGCGGCGAGGACACCAGCCCCATCTCCTCCAAGTCCGACATCACATTGCGCACCGTGGCCGGCTAAGGTCCAGCCCGGTTTCCTTCGACAGGGTGCGCGACCCGACCGGTTGCCCGTCGCGAATGTGATGCTCGATCAGCGTCTTGAGAAAATGCGACGCTCGCTCGCTGACTTTGGTTTCGCTGCTGCCGTGCGTCCCAGCCATCCCAACCTCTTGTAGAATCAGAGACCGAACAACCAACCGAGCTAACGACCAACAAGGGCGCCCGCCCCGCCGGCCGCAGGCGCCGCAGCTATGGCAACAATGCCGCTGTGCGCCTGCGCGCTTTTGCCGTTAGCACTCACTAACCCAGAGTGCTAACGACCCACCAATTTAGGCACATGCGCCGCGACTGTCAAGCCAGCGGTAGACACCCGCCCTGCTTCGGACCGGAGTTAGCGCCAGCGCCATCCGTTATAATCCCTCGCGTCGCGGTCATTTCGAGCCGCAACCAGCGACCCGGTACAATCACCCGCATGCGCGCTTTTCACACCATCGGCATCATCGGCAAGCAAGAACCGGACACTCGCGTGCCGGCCGCCCTGCAGCGGCTGCTCGAGCACCTCGAGCGGCGCGGCCACCGCACGCTGCTCGAGCCCGCGACAGCCGATCTGCTAAGCGCCGGCCCAGACCACCAGGGCACCCCCTCCCCAGAGGGCGATGCGCATGCCAGTCCCTATGCCGAACTGGCCGCGCAATGCGATCTGATCATCGTCATTGGTGGCGACGGTACTTTCCTGCATGCCGCGCGCGACATCGCCCGCACCGACACGCCGCTGGTTGGCATCAACCTGGGGCGCCTGGGCTTTCTGGTCGACCTGTCACCGGAATGCATCGAGACGCGACTGAATGAAATTCTCGACGGACACTTCGATGTCGAGCACCGCAGCCTGCTCGAGACCCGTCTGCTCGGAGCGGCGGCCGACGCCAGCGACCGCGAAGACAACTGGACCGGCAAGGCGCTGAACGAGGCCGTGATCTCCAAGTGGGATACGGTGCGCATGATTGAGTTCGAGACCTACATCGACGGCGTCTTCATCAACTCGCAACGCTCGGACGGCTTAATCATCGCCACCCCGACCGGCTCCACCGCCTACGCCCTCTCAGGCGGCGGCCCACTCCTGCACCCGGCGCTCGACAGCCTGCTGCTGGTGTCCATCTGCCCCCATACCCTGAGCAATCGGCCGCTGGTCGTCGATGGAGCCAGCGAGATCGAGATACGGCTCTGCCATCGCCACGCCGAAACAGCGCGACTCACCTGCGACGGCCAAGTCGCCTTTTCGCTTGCCGAGGCGCGGGCAGTGCGGATTCGCCGCGGCCAGACCCGGGTGCAGCTATTACATCCGCGCGGGCATGATCACTTTCAACTACTGCGCGCCAAGCTCGGCTGGGGCGCACATGGACAGGAAAGCCCAAGGTGCTAACAGAAATTCTCGTCCATAACCTGGTCATCGTCAGCCGCCTGGAGCTGGAATTCGGCCCCGGCATGACCGCCCTGACCGGCGAGACCGGCGCTGGCAAGTCCATTCTGATCGACGCCCTCGGCCTGACCCTGGGTGAACGCGCCGACGCGAGTATGATTCGCGCCGGCAGCGACAAAGCCGAGGTCAGTGCCCATTTCGACCTGACCAACTGCCCACGCGCACGCGACTGGCTCGCCGAGCAGGAACTGGACGACGACGGCGAGTGCGCCATCCGCCGCGTGCTGCAGCCCAGCGGGCGCTCGCGCGCCTTCATCAACGGCCGCGGCGCCAGCGGCAGCCAGCTCAAGGCTCTGGGCGAGCTGCTGGTGGATATACACGGTCAGCATGCCCACCAATCCCTTCTGCGCGCCACCGCCCAGCGCGAGCTGCTCGATGGCTATGCCGCCCACGGCGACCTGCGCCAGGCAACAGCCCGGCACTTTCGGCATTTCCGCGACTGCGACGAGCGCTGGCAACGCCTGACCGCCGAGGGCGAGCAGCGCGCCGACCGCCTGGAGCTGCTGCGCTTTCAGCTCAATGAGCTCGACGACCTGGCGCTCAGCGCCGGTGAGCTCGACCAACTCGACGTCGACCAACGCCGCCTGGCCAATCAGGAGCGCCTTCAGGAGACCAGCGCGCGCATCCTGCAACTGCTCTACGATGGCGAGCCCGCCCTGCACGACCAACTCGGCCGCGCCGGAAGCGACTTAGCCGAACTCAGCGCCCTGGATGGTCGCCTGGCGCAAAGCGTCGAGCTCGTCGAAGGCGCCGCCGTGCAAATCGAAGAAGCCGCCTCCGACCTGCGCCAGTATCTCGACGCGCTCGACATGGACCCGGCGCGCCTGCAGGAGATTGAAGACCGCCTGAGCCGCATTCACGAGATTGCCCGCAAGTACCGCGTGCTGCCGGCCCAGCTCCCCGAGCTCCACCAGCAGCTCAAGGAGGAATGCGATGCGCTCGAGCAGGCCGACGCCAACCTCGACAGCCTGGCCGCCGAGCGCGACCAGGCCCGCGCGGACTATCTCGCCGCAGCCGAGACACTCAGCGCCGCGCGCCGCGCCGCCGCCGAGCGCCTGGCTGCGACTGTCACCGCCTCGATGCAGGAACTGGGCATGGCCGGCGGCCAGTTCGCCATCGACATCCAACACCAGGACATCGCCAGCGCCGCCGCGCACGGGCTCGATCAGATCAGTTTTCTGGTCAGCGCCAATCCCGGCCAGCCGATGCAGCCCTTGGCCAAGGTCGCCTCCGGTGGCGAACTCTCGCGCATCAGCCTTGCGATTCAGGTCGCCACCGCCAACTGTATTAGCATCCCCGTGCTGGTCTTCGACGAAGTGGACGTCGGCATCGGCGGCGGCGTGGCGGAAATCGTCGGCCGCCAACTGCGCCAGCTCGGCGAGGAGCGCCAGGTGCTTTGCGTCACCCACCTGCCCCAGGTCGCCGCGCAGGCACACCATCAACTGCGAGTGCACAAACAAACCCGCGATGGACAGACCTTTGCCGACATCAACGCCCTCACGGCGGACGAGCGCGTGGAAGAAATCGCCCGCATGCTCGGCGGCACCGACATCACCGCCACCACCCGCGCCCATGCCGCGGAAATGCTGGCACGACCAGAGAAATCTGCCAGCAACAGCACAGACTCATCAGCGCAGGAGTCCTAACCAATGAGCAAAAGCAAAACCAAGGACAAGTGCTGCAAAAACTACAAGAAAGGCAAACGCTGCAAGGACTGCCCCAAGCGCAAGTGACAACGAGGAAGCCTCGGTCTTTTCCGCAAAATGATCGTACCTGGTTATCACCCATGCGTCGCCCCGCGGAAGCGAAGTGAGCTGGGAGGAAAATCGACAGAAATTACCTTGCCGATCGCACGCAGCCGCCAATTCACCAAGACGCCGCGGCGCACCTTTGTTAGGATTTTAACTTCGCCCCCATTAGCTCCACAGGCCCTCGTAGCTCAGCAGGATAGAGCAGCCGCCTCCTAAGCGGCAGGTCACAGGTTCGAATCCTGTCGAGGGCACCATTCGATTCACCACAATACTGATTTATAAAGGCTTTTGTTCCCGCTCGCTTCGATCTAGCCCACACATCCGCCCACACTTTCCGGGCCTGGCTGCGGCGGATGATCGAGGCTGATCTCGGTGGCCTGGTGCTGACGATGGTGTATTTCGTCGGAATACCCATAACCAAGCCATGCCGGAATATGTGCGGCGGTCGAAAAACGCCGAAAATCAACCACTTACTAGCATTGCTACAGCAATGCTAGAGCTTGGCGGGCAGTGTGCGCCCAGATCGACGGGCACAAAAAACCCGACACAGGGCCGGGTTCGCTCGGGGCGTGAAGCTCGTTAAGCCCGAGTCCGCGGTCATCCTGCTCGGTTAACAGGACAACCGCTGCCAGATTACGCTACCCGCGCTTGGCTGTCTACCTGCAATCTTGAATGTTCTCAAGAGTTTAGAGCCGCCAATTTTGGCGACTCTAACTATCTGAGCAAGCAAAAAAAAACCCGGTGCTTGCCGGGGTCTCCATCATTCCTCGCTGATGGGCGGCGGCAATCTCAAATGTTTATGGACTCCATCGGCCAGCACCGCCAGGCTCGCCACCGGCACCTGGTAGGCATCGCGGATTTTGTAATTGTAGGTGAACATCCGCTCGGCAAAGTCGCTTTCCGGATCGCCTTGCACTTCCACATGGGCCAGCACCCAAACCGGCGTCTCATCGCGCCGTGTGACGCCGACGAGTTTGTCGGCATAGCGGCGAGTGGTCCTGGCCTCGCGCACGATCTTCTGGAATTCCTTGTCGAGAAACTGCACGCCTTTGGACCAGTCAATCTCGGCATGGATGGCCGGGAACAGCAGCGCGAAAAACTCCGGGAAGAACTTCTCCACGGCCTCCTTCCAGGGGCTGTCGTAGTCGGGTTTGTCGCCGGTGTCAGCGGCTTGGGTATCGGCTGTCATGGCGGGAGTGTAGCCGATTCGCTGGCGGGGGTGGAGCGCTGCGCCGACGCCTTCTCGCGTCGGAGTGCATTGAAGGCTTGACGTGGGAAAATAATTCGAGCCTGGACCCAATTGTTGCTGGTAAGATCATGTCTTACGTTTTTCGGCCAGCGATCATCAACAACATGGAAACAACACGTCTTTCCAGCAAAGGTCAGGTCATTCTGCCGAAGACGATTCGGGAGAATTATCATTGGTCGGCGGGTACCGAGCTCGAGATCGAAGAATGTCAGGACGGCATCGTCCTGCGGCCGAAGAAGCCGGTCCCGTCAACCCAGCTTAGTGACGTGGTTGGGTGCGCGGGCTACCGAGGTCCGGCCAAATCCCTCGACGAAATGGAGGAAGCCATCGCCCGGGGAGTGCGCGAAAATCATGCTCGCGATTGATACAAATGTCATCGTACGAATTGTCACCAATGACGATCCGGAACAGAGCCCGAGAGCGATAGCACTATTCGAGCGAGAACGTATTTTTCTCACCAAGACGGTGCTGCTAGAAACCGAGTGGGTACTCAGGTTTTCCTACCAACTCTCCCGCGAGGCCATCGTCTGTGCATTGCGAAAAGTGATCGGCCTGCAACAGGTCGAAGTCGAGAATATCGGGGTTGTCGTCATGGCGCTCGACAGGCATGAGCAGGGCATGGACTTTGCCGATGCGTTGCATCTAGCGAGCAGCGCAAAGGCGGCAGAGTTTGCGACCTTTGATGAGAAGCTCGTTAAGTTCGCGAAGAGACTTCAATCGAAGGGCGTTATAGCTCTTTGATAACAATTCAAGCCTGGCCCCTTCTATGAGGCGTGTTTTGTCAAGCCCTTTTGAAAGCCTTGTCCGATTCAGTACCGTCGAGCAAATCAGAACGTTACAGTCGTTCCCGCATTGCATGAGCGCGCAAATCGGCCGATCCGCCGCGCTTCTCTCTCCCCGAAGGGGCGGGCGTGGTTCATCGAAACGCTCGCGCATGGCAACGGCGTCGAGCGCTGTTCACACGCTTTCAAATAGCCTGATCACTCACTTTGAATCGTCACTCGCTTATTCGTTCTCCTGTGCAATGGCGGCCGTTTGGTCAGCGCGTTTTGCTCGGTTTCATCGGCATTGCGAGCGTTGTGACAGCCATGGGTTGTCTCGGTTTGAAAGCCGACGGATTCTGTGCGAATCCGCTCCACCTTCTATCCGTGCCGGGAAGCCCGGTCACCTGAAATTGCATGCGATGTTCGCCGCTGAAACCGATTGAAAAGGAAAGCGCCCCTTCTTTTAAAACGGCATGACCAGGGGTCAGCCCAGGTTCCAGTCGGGCGCTTTCGACAACCTTGACCGTGATCCGTCGCGTTGCTCTCTCCTCGGGCGTTGGCGCTGTGCTTGGCCGTTGGGGGTAACTGGATGTCTTCCGCGGGCGGCGGGCCTTAGCCGGCTTTGAGCACCGCGCCGTCTGGGATCTCGCCCTGTTCGAGATAGCGCCACAAGGCGATGAGCAGCTTGCGCGCCAGGGCGACGATGCCGATGCGACGCATGCGTTTGCCGCCGGTGGCAAAGCGCTCGCGGTACCAGCGGCTCAGGGCGCTGTCAGGCTGATAGCGCAACCACAGCCAGGACAGTTCAACCATGAGCGCGCGGATGCGCCGGTTGCCGGCCTTGCTGATGCCTTGGTCGCGCTGATCATCACCGCTCGCATAGGGCGTGGGGGTGAGCCCGGCACAGGCGGCCAGCTGCTGGCGATTGCGAAAGCCGCGCCAGCTGAAGAATTCCATGACCAAGATCCAGCTCGAAACCCAGCCGATGCCTTTGAGCTCGAGCATGCGTGCGACTTGCTGGTGGGAGACGTCGGTGGCTTGCTCGACGCGGCGCTTTTGTTCTTGCTCGATGGCGCGGATTTGCTCATCAGCCAAGCAATAGCGCTGGTATTCGCGGCGGATCTCTTCTTTGAGGTCGGCGCCAAGGGGCTCGCCGGTGGCGGTGCACAAGTGATCGAGAGTATCGATGACGGTGTCGTTGAGACGCTCGATGACGAGACCCTGGGCGATGAAGAGCGATTTGATTCGGGAGCTGTGGGCGCCACGTTCGCGGATCAGTCGCTCGCGCTCGCGGTTCAGCCGCATCCGATCCTCGGCCCCGGCACTGGGGACGTTCACCACCGCGAGGGCTTTTTTCTCTCCGCCAAGATACCGCATGAGCTGCACCAGCAGCGCTTCGACGTCGACCCGGTCGGTCTTCACGCGCCGCTTCTTGCGGTTGACCTGAATGCTGGCCGAGTCGACCACGCGGCTGTGAATCCCCCAGGATTCCAATGTACGATGAATCCAGAATCCATCCCGGCCGGCTTCGTAAACGCTTTCAATGACACAATCCGCGCTGAGTCCAAGCTTCCCCTTGGCGATCTCGATCTGCTCGTGCAAGGCGGGAAGATCGCGCGCTTCGATGGTCTTGATGCGGATCTTCTCGCCGTTGCTGAAGCCCAGCTTCCAGGTTTTGTTGCTCAGCTCAAGGGCCAGATAGAGGGTGGTCTTCGGCGTTTGGACAGCGGCAGTGGTCATGTTCGGTCTCCTCGTGGCTCGGGGTTAATGTCGAGGCTTAGACTTGGATGGCCTACATAGTTTCTATTCTCTATTCTTGATCCAAATATATGGGTTATTTGTTACCGATACGGGTATTGACGGGGGTTTTCGGCAGGTGGCGACTCGCTATAGATTATGCGCAATCCCATGTCGGGGTCAGACCAGCGCTAGGCCTCGCCAGGACTGGGCTCAGGCCGACTCGCGCGATCTGCTCGCGGCCGGCTTCGCGGCTGATTCGACCGCTTTGAGGTTTGGGCGCCGCCCTTCGGAATTGCCCGGCTGATACTGCCGCATCACTTGCACAAAGGCGTCGAAATCGTCCAAGAAACATGCGCAAAAATGCGACGTGACCTTTGCGTCAATTTCTTCAAGCGCCGTCTGTAGATGGCGCTCAAAAAGCGCTTATAGCCGGTGAATAGCGCAGTCAACCGCCAACGAGGCTGGTGACAAACCCCAGTCTCAGGTTGGTGTGGAAAGGCAGATCCAGGGGCCGAGGAGCGCACACCGGGAAGGAGCCCGGAGGGCGACTGGACGGTGTGCGCTCCTCGGCGCAGCGCCCGCGCGCGGCGGCTTGGTGTTGCGGGAGGGTCGCGTCATCGCCCTCGTCGGGGGTGACAACCGCGGAAAAAGCAGGTAGAGGCTTGGGGCCGTTGAGACAGGCGCGACCGCGGCTTCGACCACCACAGTCTCTCCGCGACCGCGCCCCCAACCGTGCATGGCACGGCCCGCCGGCAGTATCGGCCTGGCGGGAGAATACATCCACCCTCATCGGCGGGAGCCGCCGATGTGCGCCCATTGCGCCCCATGCCTCAGTGCCCGTCTGTTCCTCTGTGCCCGTTGCCGTCAGCAGGTCGTACTCTGCAGTCGCTGTGATCGCGGCAACCGCTATTGCGGCCCCACCTGCGCACAACGTGCCCGGCACGACGCCCAGCGTGCCGCCGCCCGACGCTACCAATCCAGCCGTCGCGGGCGCCATACCCATGCCGCCCGCCAAGCGCGCTACCGCCGTCGCCAGCGCGAAAAAGTGACGCATCAGGGTTCACCCCCGCGCCCATCCGATCAATGCTCCTGTGAGAACACCCCCACGCCGATTGCCGTGGCAGAGCCGGTCGCCGTTCTCAATCCCGCGGCGGTTGCCGATGATGCCCAGGTCCCCGAGGTGCCCTGTCATCGCTGCGGGTGTGAGTGCTCGCCTCTTCTGCGCCAAGGTTTTCTCCGCCGCCCGCAGTCAGGCGTTGCTGGCCGCGACCCCTGAAGCCAACAGGAGCCATCATGACCATCCCTTCCGAGCTCGAAGCCAAGATCCTGCGCTACTTCCTTGCTGAGCACTGGCGCGTCGGCACCATCGCCCAGCAGCTCGGCGTGCATCACGCCACCGTCGATCGGGTGCTGTCCCAGTCCGGACTGCCCAAAGTCGAGCGCGCCGCGCGTCCCTCGCTCATCGACCCCTATCTGCCCTTTGTCGTGGAGACGCTCAAGACCTATCCGCGTCTCACCGCCAGCCGGCTCTATGCCATGGTGCGCGAGCGCGGCTATCGCGGCGGGCCGGATCATTTCCGCCATTTGATTGCCCATGTGCGCCCACGCCCGCAGCCCGAGGCCTTTCTGCGCTTAAAGACCCTGCCCGGTGAGCAGGCCCAAGTCGACTGGGGCCACTTTGGCAAGCTCACCATTGGCCGGGCCACCCGCACCCTGATGGCCTTTGTGATGGTGCTGAGCTTCTCGCGGGCGGTGTTTCTGCGCTTCTTTCTCGATGCCCAGATGGCCAACTTCCTGCGCGGGCATGTCGGCGCCTTCGCGGCCTGGGGCGGCGTGCCGCGGGTGCTGCTGTATGACAACCTCAAAAGCGCGGTGCTTGAGCGCCAGGGCGAGGCAATACGCTTTCATCCAACGCTGTTGGAACTGGCCGGTCATTATCGCTTCGAGCCACGTCCGGTCGCGGTGGCGCGAGGGAATGAAAAAGGCCGCGTGGAGCGGGCGATTCGCTACATTCGCGACAGTTTCTTTGCTGCGCGCACCTTCAGTGATCTGGCGGATTTGAATGCCCAGGCTGATACCTGGTGTCAGGGCCAGGCGGCGGATCGGCCGTGCCCGGAGGACCGCGCGCAGTCAGTGCGCGCGGTTTTTGAACAAGAACGCCCGCATCTGCTGGCCTTGCCGCCGGTTCCCTTTCCTACCGAAGAGCAGGTGGCGGTGTCGGTCGGGAAGACGCCCTATGTGCGCTTTGACCGCAACGACTATTCCATTCCCCACACTCATGTGCGCCGCACGCTCACGGTGGTGGCGTCGCTCGGGCAGGTGCGGGTGCTCGATGGGGCCGCGGTGATCGCCACTCATGCGCGCTCCTTCGATGCCGGGGCGCAGGTGGAGGACCCGGCGCATGTGGCCGAGCTGGTGGCGCGCAAGCGCGCCGCGCGTCAGCACCGGGGGCAGGATCGGTTGATCCAGGCGGTACCGATCAGTCAGACCCTGCTGACCCAGGCCGCTGAACGCGGGGAGCCCTTGGGCAGCATGACGGCGGCTTTGCTGCGCCTGCTCGATTCCTATGGGGCGGCGGAGCTGACAGCGGCAATCGAGGAGGCGCTGGCGCGCGAGGTGCCGCATCCCAATGCGGTGCGCCTGGCGCTGGAGCGCCGCCGCGAGGCGCGCGGACAGCCGCCGCCGATTCCGGTCACCCTGCCGGCGGATGCGCGGGTGCGCGAGGTGGTGGTGCGCACCCCGGCGCTGGGGGATTACGACCAGTTGCATGATGAACCGCCACGGGAGGACTGAGCATGAGTGAACAGGATCCGCAGATGCTGAAACAACGCGCCCAGGCGCTGAAGCTCTATGGGGTGCTGGCGCATTGGGCGGAGGTGGTGGACGCGCCTTGGCTGGTGAGCGTGTTGCAGTGGGAGGAAGAGGCCCGGGCGCAGCGCTCGCTGGAGCGACGCATGAAGCAGGCGCACTTGGGGCGGTTCACACCACTGGCGGATTTCGATTGGAATTGGCCCAAGCGCTGTGATCGCGCGGCGATTGAGGAGTTGATGGGCCTTGGCTTTGTCGCCGAGGCGCTGAATGTGGTGCTGATCGGCCCCAACGGGGTGGGCAAGACGACGATTGCGCGCAATCTGGCGCGGCAGGCGGTGCTGGCCGGGCGCACGGTGCTGTGCACGTCGGCGGCGGCGATGCTCAATGCGCTGCTGGAAGCCGACGGGGAGCGGGCGCTGCGCGCGCGCCTGAATGCCTATGCCCGCGTGCAGCTGTTGCTGATCGATGAGATCGGGTATCTGTCGTATTCCAACCGCCACGCGGATTTGCTCTTTGAGGTGGTGTCACGCCGCTATGAGAGGCATCCGACCCTGGTGACAACGAACCGCCCCTTTGCCGAGTGGGGGGAGGTGTTTCCCAATGCCGCCTGTGTGGTGTCGCTGATCGATCGCTTGGTCCATCACGCGGAGATCATTCAGATCGATGGGGAGTCCTATCGGCTCAAGGAGGCGAAGGAGTCCGCGACGCGGCGGCGTGAGCAGCGCGCGGCACGGACCAAGCCGGCGTCAAAGACGCCTCCAGCACAGCCAGGAGAGGAGCATGTATCCACCCCCGATGATTCCCTATGATTGGTCGCCCGAGCAGGCGCTGGCGGTCGTTGACTGGTTGGAGATGCTCTGCGAGGGAATTTATGAGATCCATGGCCTCGCTATCGCCGAGGCCCGCGAACAGGCCTATCAGGAGCAACTGCGCGATGAACGTCAGCTGCCCTTGCCGTTGTTTCCTTCCTACAACGATGATCCGTTCTGAGTGACCTTCACCGGCCACCGGGCGCGGCTCGCTGTTCGGTGGCTCACCCTTCGCCTTCAGCGAGGGCGTCGCTTTGTCGGGCGGCTGGACTTCACCGTTTATCCGCAGGTTTGTTCAGCCGCTAACACCGTCGCAAACAATTCCCAAGATCTGACCGCAGTGCGGAGTCCTCCGGCAAGATGCTTCGTGATGACATGGTCCGACTCTAAGATTTCGAAACAATCCCCGGAATAGGCTACTAACACCCCGCACAGCGAGGCGGCAACCGAGATGCATATCCCTCTGGTAAGACCACAGATGCATGTCAAATCTCGCTTGATGAACTCTAGCTCCTGATCATCTTCTGGTCGATCCGCCTTCGTGGGCTGTTTTTCGCGGATAGCAACCAGGTATCGATGCAGGCATTCGACGTTAGCATGGAAGGATGGTTCAGTTAGCATCAATGTCGCCTGTGCTGATACACAAAGTTGCGCTGCAATTTAGTTGAGCAGTTTGATGAAGAACTTCTCCAGGGCCTCCTTCCAGGGGCTGTCATAGTCGGGTTTCTCGCCGGTGTCAGCGGCCTGGGTGTCGGCAGTCATGGGAGGAGTGTAGCCGATTCGCTGGCGGGGGAGGAGAGCTTCGCCGACGCCTTCCCGCTGCGGAGCGCATGGAAGGCTTAACGTGGGAAAATAATTCGAGCCTGGATCCATTTGTTTCTCTTTTCCTTGATCGGCTTCAGCGCTAGAGCGACGGAGCTTTCGTAAGCTATTGTGTTTGAATGATATATGGTCGCAGGGTAGGATAAGGTAAAAATTTTTTCCTTAAAGGCGCTTTTATGGGTACGCACGCAGAGTGGGCGTTTTACGGTCGGCAGACGGAGTTGCAACAGCTGCAGAGTATTTTGTCTCGGCGCCGCTGGTTCTTTTTGCAGATTTCAGGGCGACGACGGATCGGCAAAACCACCCTGATTCAGCAGGCGCTGCGTGCAGCGGACGTCACCAAAACGCTCTACATCCAGATTCCGGATTCGGATCCAGCCGGTGTGGTAGCGGCCTGCAATGGTTATCTGGAAACCTTTGGGCTGGAAGAGCGCGTTTACAGTCTCGGGCAGTTTGCCGGCTTGATTGCTCGTCTAGCCAAGGCAGGTTACGTGGTCGCGTTGGACGAATTTCAGTATTTCCACCGAAAGCCACTCTTCGACTTCTGCTCGTTGCTACAGGCGGAGGTGGACCAGCTAAGCGCTCGGGCTGGAGAGGTGGCTGGTGGGTTAATTGTGCTGGGATCTTTGCACGCAGAGATGACGGCCCTGCTCGATGATCGTCAGGCGCCTCTGTTCAACCGAACAACGGACACGCTGGAGCTCGGGCATCTGGATATCCGCGCTGTTCTAGAGATTCTGCGCACGCACGCGGATGAAGATCCTGAACGTCTGCTATTCCTCTGGAATCTGTTCGAAGGGGTCCCGAAATTCTATCGGGATGCTTACGAGCAGGACGTGCTGGATGCGGATCGTAAGACGTTGTTGAAAAAGCTGTTTTTTTCCAGTTCATCGCCGTTGCGTAACGAGGCCGATAACTGGTTTCTGCGCGAGTTGCGTGGGCGATACGACATGGTGCTTCAGTTCCTGGCCTCACATCCAGGGTGTAACAATGCGGACATCGAAGCGCATCTAGCGGCGGTCTCTGGCCCAGGCGAAGCGAGGCAGGTAGGCGGACATCTGAAGATTCTGACCGAGCGATACCGGATGATCGAGCGACGGCTGCCGATCTTCGCCAAACCCAAAGCGCGCAGCGGACGGTACTACATCCGCGATAACTTCTTGCGTGCGTGGTTATCGGCATTGCAAAAGCCAGTGTCGGCGTCTGCTTTCCGACCTTTGGAAACGCTGATTGCTCAGTCGGACGAGCGCTTGGAAGAGATCGAGGGTCACGCTTTAGAAAGTCTGACGGCCCAACTCTACGAGGAACGAAGCCGGTTGGGCTTGGGGGATTTCGCATTGTCCGAGCACATGCAAGGCTACTGGGACCGCTCAGATGTTGAGGTTGACCTAGTGGCGGTTTCGGAGGAGCTGAAGACGATTCGGTTTGGCTCGTGCAAGCGCCAGGCAGATAAACTGGCTGGGTCGCTACCAACACTCGCGGTTGCTGCGACACGTTTTTTGGCCGCGCACAAGATGTACCAGGGCTGGAACGTTGAATACGTGGCCATCGCCCCTCGCATCACGCACGCGCAAGCCGTCGCTATCCGCCGCCAAGGGGGCTCACCACAAAGTCTGGCTGATCTTTGTAATGAGCTGCGAACACATCCATAACCGAAGCGTCATTGTGCATCGCAGACGCGTGATGCATCCGGAGCAATCAGGTAACCCCGCCGCTTCGATGATGGCGACATCGAGCAGCTGGCTTTTCAGAGCCATTTCCAGCTCCAGCTCAACAGACCAAGGCGCCTCGGCGAAGGGTGTGGCGTGGTGGCGGCCAAGGCGAAGACATTGTCGCTAGCTTCCAGCTCCGCCCAGCGCGCGGGCTCCGCGTAGTCGAGCAGCTTGACCATCGGGAAGTCGAATCGGCAGTGCGCCGGGTGGTCTTGGCCTCGCGCACGATCTTCTGGAATTCCTTGTCGAGAAACTGCACGCCCCGCGACCAGTCGATCTCGGCATGGATGGCCGGGAACAAGAGCGCGAGAAACTCCGGGAAGAACTTCTCCAGGGCCTCCTTCCAGGGGCTGTCGTAGTCGGGTTTCTCGCTGGTGTCAGCGGCTTGGGTGTCGGCAGTCATGGGAGGAGTGTAGCCGATTCCCTGGCGGGGGTGGAGCGCTGCGCCGACGCCTTCCCCCTTCCTAGCGCGTTGAAGGCTTGACGTGGGAAAATAATTCGAGCCTGGACCCTATTCTCTGGGACTACCCCGGCGACCGCATTGGCGAGCATCACTCCATTCCCCTGTTGCCAGACATCATTCGCGAACGCGCCGCTGCGGGTGGTGAGATGCAATGAGATATTGCGAAGTTACCGGGGGGTTACCCAACGGATTTAAAGAAAAGCGTCCTTGAACCAACCCCAAATTCCCAAAGAGAATCCGGGAACAAGGTCGATACCAGCTGCCGACTTGGCAAGGTAGAGCGCCAACAGACCCGTCAAGATGCTGAATGTCATGAACACTGTCAGGAATGCAGCCTGCATGAACAGGCCAACCTGCTGCTCGCCTCGGGAAAGCTCGCGGCGATTTCGACCGAGCAGAAAGACCACATAATACCGATGGCGCCAAAACTTCAGGGTGCCGCGCCAATCAATCGCGTGGCGGCCCCATTTGCGTGCACTTAGCGCCAGCTTGAGATAGGCGAGCTGTTCTTCGGAGAAGCTTGCCTGAACAGCGGGCGGCATCCGCGCCAACAGCGGCGTTAAGTCAGAATCCTTGCGCAAATCAGCACACGCATCAGCGACATGGGTCTCCATCCAATAAACTCCGAAGTTGCGTCTGTGTTCGGACATCACGAACGCGGCGAGTGGACAATTGGGCGCATCGAAACGGAGCACGCTCGCGGCAGCCCACGTGAAAGCTATTCGTTTCTGGCACCACTCGATCACTGGCACCATTTGATCAAGTAAATGTTCCCCTCAATGATCGCGGCGCTGTTTGGCCAGCCAGGCTTCGATGGTGTCTGGTTCAAGCCCCTTGCGCCGGTCCTCCGGATCAAACCGCGTCCATGCCGAGATTCTAGCCGATTCGCCGCCACCGGCGGAGGCAGGTGATGGGGTTTACTCGGCATCGGTAGCACTTGGAAAGGTTTTTGTGTTGTGGTGGCTTTGCAAACCAAATCGACCATAAAAGCCCCATGAGCCGTCGGTCTACACTCCGCTGGCCAGTCATCTCGCCGTCAATCGGCGCTCGCTCCTGGGTGAACAGATCCGTCCCTGTTCGCGGCGGCCATAAGGCCTGTACCTGCCGCAAGCTGACTTGGATGGAATCGCCCAAGGTTTCCCCCCAGCCCGACCCGGGCACCGTCCGGCTCAAGCGTGTTCATCATGACCCGGGCATTTTGCCAAGGCTTTTGCCCTGCCGCCACCTGTCGGGTTCTGATTGTTCCTGACAGGCGCAAACCGCGATGTTGCAGCGCCCTGGTGTCGATTTTCTGTCGTAGACCGACGCTCTTTTCAGAGTCTCGCAAGCGCAACAGGACTGACCCATCCTCGGCAAGCCGCACCTGTCCGTGCGTTCCGGCGTGGATTTTCCAGGATTGCAGCCCGGCGCTGAAATTGCCATTCTCTATCAGCGATGGACTCACCTCGATGAAGGGGTCGTAATAGACGCCTAGAAGAAGCGTCAGACATGCCAAGGAGAGAAAAATCCAAGTCTTCCGCTTCATCACGCTTTGGTCCAGATGCTGCTCGCGCGGGTCTGCGGCGAAGCAAAGCCCGCGAGCAACCAGATCACTCGATCCGATTCCCCGGGGCAACCGCGCATGCTCTTACAATCCACCGAGATTTGACTCCCCGTTCAGCATCCTGACCTCCGTAGTCACGCCATGTGGGGGTATATGACCAACCCAGGCAACCCTTATGGCCGGTACCTTGCTTCCATAATAGGTTATTCATGACGCTCGCTCCTTGGCAAGCCAATCATTGGGGAGTACGAATTGTTGCTTCATCACGAATGTTAACGTCACCGATACCGCTTGCCGGAAGGGAGCCAGTTGCGTTACTGTACATACATTATTGTAAATACATCACCGCGCGAGGTGTGACATGCCGACACGGATTACCCGGGTTTTTAACAACGGCAACAGCCAAGCCGTGCGGATTCCCGCAGAGTTCCGAATCGATACCGACCGAGTTCAGATTTCGCGCAACCCAGAGGGCGATCTGTTACTCCACCCGCTGCGTGGGCAACGGGGCGAAGCGCTGATGCAGACCCTGCAGGCGTTAGGTGAAATCGACGAGACCTTTGTCGTTGCGCTGGAAACCGAGGGCCAAGACCGCCTGCCCATCCAAGAGCGCGACCCGCTGTGATCTATTTTCTTGACACCAACATTCTGATCTATCTCATCAAAAACCAGCCGCCCGCCGTCGCGCTGCGCATCGATGCCCTGCCTGAGGACGACAGCCTCAGCATGTCTTTCGTCACCTGGGCAGAACTCCTCAAGGGCGCGGAGCGCAGTCACCGCAAAGCGGACGTTCTGCGCCGACTTGAGATTCTGGCGCGGCAGGTTCCGATTCACTATCCTACAACCCCGGCGATTTGCCACCATTACGCAGAACAGGCCAGCCGCCTGAAAGCGGCGGGCACGCCCATCGGCGCCAACGATCTTTGGATCGCCTGTCACGCGCTCGCCGAAAACGCCACCTTGGTGACCCATAACCTTCGCGAATTTACCCGCGTGTCTGGCCTTCGGGTGCAAGACTGGGCTGAATCATGATCGGCGGATAGGGCTTGATGCCGCACTCAGCAACTCCGCCTAGAGCGCCTCGAATTGCGGGATGACCACATCGGTAAAGGGGCTGGCGCCTTGTGCGCTGTGCTCGATCACGAGGGGCGCAAGGTACGCGCCTGCTCCGTGCACCTCGACGCCAACTGGTCGGACATGCGCGCCGCCGATGGGCGCTTTGAGCTGGCCATCAAAGAATGGGCCAAGATCCTCTGGGTGGAATTCTTCGCGCCCACATCACGCTACCTTGCAGCGCGAGAACTGGTTGACCGGCTCCAGGTCGACAGTGATCTGCCAACCCTGCTCGGCGGCGATTTCAACACCGTCCCGTGGTCCTATCCGATCCGCACCATCACCCGGTCGTTTCGCGATGCCTCGTGGCTGACAAGAAGCTACCTGGAAGGCACCTATCACAAACTCCCTGGCCCTCTTCAACCGCGAATCGATTTTGTCTTTGTTTCGCCATCCCTTCAATCAACACAAGCTGAGGTAGTGCAATGCCCCACGGGTGACCACTACCCGGTGCGGGCCAACGTGCGGTTATCAGGTGAACCGCTGCACTGAGCTGCTATCCGCGGCGGCGAGGAAAAGTAGATGCGGATGCGAAAATGGTGACCCGTCCCGATTTCCCTTTTCCAACCCCGCATCGATTATCATTTTGTTGCCCGTAACTTTCAGGCGCGACAAACGAAGGTAGTCTCTTGCCCGACCGGAGATCATTATCCCGTGCGCGCCGAGTTGCGATTGTGACCATTACTGGCTAGTATTTTTCCCCGAGCGGCGCCAACGCCACATCCCATCTGTGCCTAATCTCCAGAATCGCCGCAACAGATCGCCACGAGGGACTGTTTGATGCTTCCACACCTGCGCAAATACGCCAATTGGAAGCCTCGGACGTGGAGCTTTACCAAGGCCAAGCCTTGCATGCCGAGATCGAAAACTTTCTGGTCGCGGCCGGCTTTCGCGTTGCCGGGCACTTCAATGCGCAGTTCGAGCAAGGCGAGCGCGTTCAGGGCGATTGGTTGTTTCGTCGGATGTGACCAGCTCGGGAGCATCCCCCTGCCATGAACGCCTTCTGATCGATGAAGCCGCGACAGCACCCCCATCAGCAGCGGCGCGAGCCGACCCACGACAGCGGCTACAAACTCCTTTTCGCCCACGCCGCCATGGTGCGCGACCTGCTTCGCGGCTTCGTCCCCGGCGACTGGGTTCAGGCGCTGAATCTCGACACCCTTGAGCGCTGCAGCGGCAGCTACGTCACCGACGACCTGCGCGACCGCGCCGACGATCTCATCTGGCGCCTGCGCTGGGGCGAAGACTGGCTCTATGTCTACCTGCTGCTGGAATTCCAATCCACCATCGACGCCTGGATGGCGGTGCGCATCCAAACCTACCTTGGCCTGCTCTATCAGGATCTCATCCGCGCCGAACAACTGAGCGCCGCCGGACGTCTGCCGCCGGTGTTGCCGATTGTGCTCTACAATGGCGCGCAGGTCTGGAACGCCGCCGACACTATCGAGCCGCTGATTGAACCCGCGCCACCGGTGCTGGCCGCCTATCGGCCCCAACAGCGCTATCTGCTGCTCGACGAGCGGCGCCTGGCCAAATCCGCAAACCTGCCACTGCGCAACCTCAGTGCCGCGCTGTTTCAGCTTGAAGCTAGCCATGGCTCGGACGAGGTCATGACCATCCTGCGCACCCTGGTCGACTGGCTCAAGGATTCCGCTCAAACGAGCCTGCGCCGGGCCTTTGCCGTGTGGTTTGGGCGCATCTTTCTGCCGAAGCGGCTACCGGGTATTGAGTTTCCGCCCTTAAACGATCTCATGGAGGTCTATGACATGCTCGCCAAAAATCTGGAAACCTGGACAGATCAATGGAAACACCAGGGATTGGAGCAGGGTCTGGAGCAGGGTCTGGAGCAGGGTCTGGAGCAGGGTCTGGAGCAGGGTCTGGAGCAGGGTCTGGAGCAAGGCCGAGAGCAAGGTCGGCGGGAGGCCACCCGACACCTGCTCCTCCGCCAAGTCCGCCGCCGCTTTGGCCCAGCCATCGCCGAGCAGAGCGCGCCCCTGCTTGCGCGGATCGTCGATCTCCAACAATTGGAAGAACTCGGTGATCACGTGTTGCTCAGTGCAGACAGCGCGGCCTGGCTCCAGGTGCTCCGCCAAGCCGGCGCCTAGCCGGACACGCGGGATGAGAATCGCCGCTCATGCCTCCATTCATGAAAACCGACCACCCCATTTACCTTTTTCTGTCTGCCGGTGCGGAGGCGTTTCGGGTGTTGACCGGCGGGATGCGGCTGGAAGGCGCCTATCACTTCAGCTCCACCACGCTCAAGACGCTGGAACGGCGTCTGGACGGACTGCTGGAGCCCGAGGGGCACCCCGGGCCGGTGTATGTGGTCGAATTCCAGGGGCAAGGCGCCGAGCGGGCCGGTTACAATCTGCTGGCCAAGATGGGACTCTACGGCGAACAGCATCCGACGCGCGATGTGATCGGCATCGGGGTGTTTCTGCGCGAGCGCGATGTCCCGGTTTATCCCCGCGGGCTTGGCGCCTCGCCCGACCTCGTGCGCATCGTCGTCCTCGACCAGATTTTGCCGGACTGGCTCGCACGCGAGCCGGAGAATTCCTATCTGGCGGTGTTCGCCCCGCTGCTGATCGATGGCGAGGCGGAATTGCGCGCCCGCGCCCCGGCGCTGTGGCAAGGCTTGCAGACCGCGCCGCTCCCGCCCGAGGCGCGCGAGCGGCTGGCGCAAGTGATGGAATTTTGGTTTTTCGAACGCTTCCGCGGTCTGACCGCACAGGAGATCTGGGCCATGTTGAATCTGGCAACCCCCATTCAAGAGACCCGCGCCTATCAATCCATCTTTGCCGAGGGCAAGGCCGAAGGCGAGGCCGAGGGCGAGGCCAAGGGCAAGGCGACCACCCTCAAGCGGCAGATCAAACGGCGGTTCGGTCGTCTGTCCGTTGAGGCCGAGCGGCGCATCGACGCCGCCCCGGTCGCGCAGCTCGATGTCTGGCTCGATGCCATTTTCGACGGCGACAGCGTGGACAGCCTGCTCGGGTCGGAGCGGTAGGCACCCTCCGGTGAATGTCAAGGCCTCGCCGCATGGGCCAGGGTTGCCGTCATCGCCGCCGACAGCCGCTGGCTTGAAAGATCGAGAGAAGGAATCGTCGCATGTCACCGCGTTTTCGCAAGTTCGCCAAACTCCTACAGCGCCCCGGCTGCGCTGGCCGCGGGCGCGGCTGATCTGCTTCGAGCCGCTGATTGAACCCGCGCCACCGGTGCTGGCCGCCTATCGGCCCCAACAGCGCTATCTGCTGCTCGACGAACGACGCCTAGCCAAATCCGCAAATCTGCCGCTACGCAACCTCAGTGCCGCGCTGTTTCAGCTTGAAGCTAGCCATGGCTCGGACGAGGTCATGGCCATCCTGCGCACCCTGGTCGACTGGCTCAAGGATTCCGCTCAAACGAGCCTGCGCCGGGCCTTTGCCGTGTGGTTTGGGCGCATCTTTCTGCCGAAACGGCTGCCGGGTATTGAGTTTCCGCCCCTAAACGATCTCATGGAGGTCTATCACATGCTCGCCGAAAATCTCGAAGCCTGGACAGATCAATGGAAACACCAGGGATTGGAGCAGGGTCTGGAGCAGGGTCTGGAGCAAGGCCGAGAGCAAGGTCGGCGGGAGGCCACCCGACACCTGCTCCTCCGCCAAGTCCGCCGCCGCTTTGGCCCCACTATCGCCGAGCAAAGCGCGCCCCTGCTCGCGCGGATCGTCGATCTCCAACAATTGGAAAAACTCGGTGATCACGTGTTGCTCAGCGCGGACGGCCCGGCCTGGCTCCAGGTTCTCCGCCAAGCCAATGTCTAGCCCAACACGCGGGATGAAAATCGCCGCTCATGCTCCTGAACCCCCCAAAGCGCCGTGATCCGCTTGGAGCTTCCCAGCATGCCAGAGTCATTGTCAACGCCCAACGAGGCGACCCTCGACCAACGGGATCAAATCACGGCAGCCATGCTGCGCGAAGTCTTCCGAGAGACTGACGAGAGTGGCTACGGCAACCGCGGTGCGGGTGCTTGGACGTACAATGGGGAAACTGACCCCGCGATTCCCCCCATTTGTCCTTCCGTTGATTGCACAGGACAGGTAAGAGCGAAGGTATGATGCTCTGCCCGCGTCTCAGGAGAACTCAAAAATAGTTCCACCCTGGCCTCTATTCCGTAGTTTCTATTCCTAATCCGCCTGGTCGCGCAGTTGTGCCTTGAGGCGCTCGATTTCGGCCAGGGCCGATTCTTTCGCGATCCGCTCCTGTTCTTTCGCGATCCGCTCCTGCTCGGCGAACCGCTGCGCTTGCTCTTTTGCCGCTCGCTCCTGCCGCGCCTCGACCTGCAAGGCGTCGAGATGGTGCTGGATACTGATCTGCTGCCGCAGGAAGTTCTGCCGCGCCTGATAAGCGTGGTAGGCGCGTTCTTTCTCGGAGAAGGCTTTTAGGGTGCTCATGGCTTGGTGCATCTCTTGGGTGTGCATCCACTCGGGCAGATGCGATTCGTCGAGGCGGGGCGCTTCGATGAAGAACTTCAGCCAGCGCTCCAGTTCGGTGACCACGTTCTCGGCGGCGAACTTGCTCAGTTCCAATAGGTAGAGACCACCGTGGTCGAGCAGTTCCCGACCCTGGTCGTCGCGCAGCCGAAAGCGGTGAAACCATTCGGACAGGCCGGGACGCAGAGTCTGTCCCAGCAGCCAGATGGCGTAAGTCGGGCGGAGACCTTCATAGGGTTCGCCATCCTGCAACTGGGCGCTGTAGAGATCGGCCCAGCCATAGAGCATGCGTGCGGGCAGTTCAGGGAGGTTGAGCAGTTGCAGTTCGATCTGATAGAGCCGCCCGGCCTGGTCGCGGGCCTTGACGTCGACGATGCTGAGTTTGTCGTCGAGAAACTCGCGCTCGTTGTAGGGGTTGAGGATCTCAACCTCCGTCAGGGGGCCGGCAAGATCCTGACCCAGCGTGGCATTGAGGAAATGGATCAGCAGTGCCCGGTTCGCTTGCGAGCCGAGCAAGGCCTTGAAGACACAATCGATCTTGGGGTCGATGGGATGGCGCATGCGGGCAGTCTAACCAGATGCAAAAGCGCGGACAATCGAGCCGCGTATCGACCTTGCTTGGCCTCTAAGCCGATAGCGATGCGTGGCGGGAGCGCGGTGCGGCCGGATGACGGTAAAATGGGTGACCGGATGCTGTGGAATGCGCAGTGCTTTGCGCCGCGTCTCAGGAGAACTCAAAAATAATTCTACCCTGGCCCCTTGGCTGCGTGCCTCGGGCTATTCAGTATACTTTCCCCAGAATTCATATTCATTTCATGTTCACGCGATTTTTTTTCGTTATTCTGATCGGTGGCGTTCTGTTGTTTTTTTCATCGGTACGAGACGTTGGGTTGGCAGATCACACCGCTTTACAGCCAGCGATCACGCTGACGGCGATGACCTTTAATGTTGGAGATCCTAACCGCAAGCATTTTCCGCTGGATACGGTTGCCGAGTGTATTGTCCGCGACGGGCACCCCGATATTCTTTTTCTGCAAGAAGCCCCGGGTTGTCTTGCTGCGCTGCAACTGCCGGCGCGCCTTGGCTATGATTTCAGCGTGGCGGCATCAGCCGATTCGATCCGCGGGGGCGGGCTGTGCGTTTTGACCAGGTTTCCCATCCTCAACCGCGAGGAATACGCCTTACCACACGACGGCAAAGGGGCTGGCGCCTTGTGCGCCGTCCTCGAGCTCGACGGGGGGCCGCTGCGGGCGTGCTCCATCCATCTTGACGCAAATTGGTCGGAGTTGCGCGCTGCGGATGGACAGTTTCACCTGACCAGCATAGAGCTGGCGCAGCTCGCTTGGGCGGAGTTCTTCGGTCAGACCTCTCGGCACCTGGCCGTACAAGCTTTAATTTGGCAGTTGCGGGGCGAAAGACAGATGCCGACGCTGCTCGGCGGCGATTTTAATACCCTCCCCTGGACTTCCACCATCCGAACCATCAGTCGCTCATTGCGCGACACGGCATGGTTGACCAAGACCTACCTGCGGGGGACCTATCACGACCTCTCCGAATCGTTCCAGCCCCGCATCGATTATCTTTTTGTTTCCCGTAATGTACAGGCGTGGCAAACGCAGGTGGTCTCTTGCCGGACCGGAGATCATTATCCCGTGCGAACCGAGTTGCGATTGTGATCGTTACTGGCTACTATTTCGCCCTGAGCGGCGCCAACGTCCACATCTCATCTGTGCCTAATCCCCAAAATCGCCGAAAAAGACCGCAACCGGGAGCTTTCGCCGAATGTGACCAGCTCGGGACCATCCCCCCCCCCCCCACCATGAACGCCTTCTGATCGACGACGCGGCGACAGCACTCCCATCCGCAGCGGCGCGAGTCTACCGGATTTAAGATTGCCTTCCCATGCCCGACGTGCTGCAATCAAATAAATCGTGACACAAGAGCGGAACATACGGTGAAAGAGCTTAATATTCGAGAGATGCGCGCTAACATGGGTCGTTTGGACGAGCTCGTTGCAGCGGAGGGAGAACTGGTCATCTGCCGTCGTGGTCAGCCCATTGCGCGGGTGTTACCGATGTCGCTTCATCGCCAGCCTCCCGACCATGCTGATCTGCGGCAACGCACAGCGCTGCTGCCGTCGGCTTCGGGAGATCTGATCCGAGTAGAGCGTGATGAGCGCTGATCATCGCGCCTATCTGGATACCAGTGCGCTGGCGAAGTGGTACCTCAATGAGCCCGGTTCTGACGATTTTGTGGCGTTTCTTCAAGGCTTAGACGTGGCAGTGATCAGCAGCCTGACCGTTACGGAAATGCGGTCTTTGCTCAGTCGTCGACGGCGCATGGGCGACTTGCCGGTTGAACTCGAGACCCTGCTTTTTTCGGCCTTTCTCGAGGATATTGATCGCGGGTGGCTGCAACGCTACACGATGGATGATGCCCGGTTTGCTGAGGCGACGAACCTGATTGTGCGCCACCCTGAGCATCCTTTGCGTACGCTTGACGCACTCCACCTGTCGCTGGCAGCCCATGCTGGGATAGCGATGCTGGCAACGGCCGATGCGGTGATGGCTAATGCTGCAACGAGCATGGGTTTTGAGGTTGTTCGCTTTTAGTGCGACCGCGCCGACGACCTGGTCTGGCACCTGCGCTGGGGCGAAAACTGGCTCCATGCGCTGCGTCAAGCCTGCCCGTAGGGGTGCCTTGTGCGCTGTGCTCGACCTCGACGGGCGTCCGCTGCGGGCGTGCTCCATCCATCTTGACGCAAATTGGTCGGAGTTGCGCGCTGCGGATGGACAGTTTCACCTGACCAGCATGGAGCTGGCGCAGCTCGCTTGGGCGGAGTTCTTCGGCCAGACCTCTCGGCGCCTGGCCGTACAAGCTTTAATTTGGCAGTTGCGGGGCGAAAGACAAATGCCGACGCTGCTCGGCGGCGATTTTAATACCCTCCCCTGGTCTTCCACCATTCGAACCATCAGCCGCTCATTGCGCGACACGGCCTGGTTGACCAAAACCTACCTGCGGGGGACCTATCACGACCTCTCCGAATCGTTCCAGCCTCGCATCGATTATCTGTTTGTTTCCCGTAATGTGCAGGCACGGCAAACGCAGGTGGTCTCTTGCCCGACCGGAGATCATTATCCCGTGCGAACCGAGTTGCGAACGCCGGCTTGCTGGGCGGCGCTGCGACACGGCGAAGCCGCCACTTTGGAGCACGATGCAGCGCTCGGGCGCGAGCGATTTGCCACCGTCATCGACGTCGGCGCCAACAAGGGTCAATTCGCCGTTTACACCCGGCTGCGCTGGCCGCGTGCGCGGAAAAAGCTGAAGCCAGCATCAAACGTCTCACGGGATTGCGGCTCGATGTGAATCCTGCTATCGACTTGTATCCGCGCAACCATCCGGGTCGCAGCTTGACTTTCAAAATTACGGATATTGACTGGGGCAGGCTCGATCATCGCTGTGACTGCACCGTTCATGCGTGATGCTCGTTGCGCTGCTGCTCGATGAGTGTTTCAGGCGCCAGCGCGAGTCGGGCATTGATCGACCCGGCGCGCTCGACACAAAGATCGACGACGATGTTGACATCCAGTAAAAGTTGCTTCAAGGCAGACGCCCTTGCTCGCGTCGCGCCGCAAGACGCAACTCCATGGCGGCCCAGCGCTGGCGCTCCTCCTCCGACTCCTCGCCATCCGTCGGCGGCAGGAACCGACACCGCGCGTCCTGGACAACCGCCGCCATGCTTTCCACCTTGGCGCGGATCTCAGGTGAAAAATTCGCAAGGTCATAAGTCGGTAATGCGAAAAGCGTCGGGTTAGCAATCTCTTGATCCGGTATCTCCACACGCACAAGAAATCGCTGATGCTTGAGCGTGAGCGAACGCTGAAATTCGAGTCGGCCTTGGTCGTAGATGGCGTCGATTTGCATGTTCAGGCTCCAAGCTGGACGGTGGAATAAGCGAATTTCGGGTTTACTTGACCGTTATCTGGTGATTCTTGCATGATTTCATGAAATCATAGAGCGTTATATCGGCGAGTTCGGCGGCTTTCGGCAAGGTCACCCGTCCGTCCCGCCTTGAACAGCACGAGGGCACAACTCGCGCGCATTTCGCGCTCGATGGCACTCACCGTCTGCATTTCGACGAAATCATTCGGTTGATTGATGGCGATTTGCATGCCTTTTTTGGCTCATAGATCTCGTCAGGACTGACCGGATTCGTGATCATCTCCTGATAGGCGCGCAGCGCGGCCGCGCGACCGGCGTGGCGCTCGACATAGGCGCGACCATTGGCGCCTAAGCGGGCGCGCTCAGCTGGATCGGCGATCAGACGTTCGACGGCGTCGGCGAAGGCAGTCGGGTCATTGGGCGGGCAGGTGACGAAAGCATCGGAGGCGGCGCGCAGTTGATCGAGCGGCGAGCCGGGTTCGGCGGTGGCGATGAAGGGGCGCGCCGCAGCCATGATCGAATAGATCTTGCTCGGCACCGCGAATGCGGCACCAGCGGGATCTTGCGGCACCATCAGTGATCACGTGTTGCTCAGCGCGGACGGCGCGGCCTGGCTCCAGGTTCTCCGCCAAGCCCGCGCCTAGCCGGACACGCGGGGTGAGAATCGCCGCTCATGCTCCAGAACCACCCAAAGCGCCGTGATCCGCTTGGAGCTTCCCAGCATGCCAGAGTCATTGGCAACGCTCAACGAGGCGACCCTCGACCAACGGGATGAAATCATGGCCGCCATGCTGCGCGAAGTCTTCCGAGAGACTGACGAGAGTGGCTACGGCAACCGCGGTGCGGGTGCTTGGACGTACAATGGGGAAACTGACCCCGCGATTTCCCCCATTTGTCCTTCCGTTGATTGCACAGGACAGGGAAGAGCGAAGGTATGGTGCTCTGCCCGCGTCTCAGGCGAACTCAAAAACAATTCCACCCTGGCCCCTATCCCCCCCACTATTCCACCCCTATTCCACCGACGTGGCGCAAGGAAAATAATTCGAGCCTAATGGACCCTATTCTCTCTCGCGATCCCTTCGTTGATTCAATCGGTCTCCTTCGTGCGTAACGCCTCCACCTGCGCGACAGTCAGCCCCGTGGCCTGAGCGATCTGAACATCGGTCAGGACGCCAAGCCCAATGAGGCTCCGGGCTGTATTGCGAGACGCTTCCTGGCGTCCTTCCTGGCGTCCTTCCTCACGCGCATCCGACAGCAGGCTAGCCTCGTCGCTCAACGCCTTGGCACGCGCCTCGGCCCAGTAGCGCGCCTCTTCGTCGGCGCTCAGCTCACGCAGCTTCTCGATGGCCCGCTGCACCGGGGGATAGGGATTGCTCATGGTCGATTCCTCCCGCCAATGTTCGAAGTAGGCGATCCAGGCCGACAGGCGCTCGGGCAGCTGTCCGAGCCGGTCGGCCTTACGCAGCTCGATGATGTTCAATTGCAGCTCGCGCCCAAGACGCACCTCGGGACGCTCACGGTCGCGCATCTCGAAACACCAGAGCGCTTGGTCGGCCTGCTCCGGCGCCTCGAACAGGGTGAAGTCGAGCAGATGGATCCCGATCACTGGCTTAAGGCGCCGATATTCCGCACCCGCGTCGAGCTGCTCGCTCAGCAGCCGCGCCAGATAGAGGATGCCGCGCCCGCTCCAGTGCGCAAACCGGCGCACCTGCATCTCGATATTGTAGCGTTGACCGCGCTCGTCGATGGCACGCAGGTCGAGGATCAGCGATTTGCCGCTGAGCCGCTCGGGCGTGAGGCGCGGGTTGAGCAGATTGGCCTCGACGATCGGCGGCTCGTCGCTGCGCACCACGCTGATCAGATCGACGAGCAGATCGGGTTCCTCGGAGAACACGCGGAAGAAGACATAGTCGTTCTTGGGATCGAGCAGGTCGGTGATGGCGAGGGGCTCAGGCATGCGGGGAGGCCGGTACGATGAGGGCGAAAAGCGCACTCATGATACCCGCTGACGCACTCATCATTCCAGACCATCGGGCAAGTCGGCCTCGGGCTGGGTCGCTTCGTCCTGCCCTGCCGCTTCGATGATGGCCAAATCGAGCAGCTGGCCGTTAGGGCCATTTCCAGCTCCAGCTCAACCGTCCAGGGCGCCTCGGCAAGGGGGGGGGGCGTGGTGGCGGCCAAGCCTCAGTGAAAAACTGTCTCGGGCGTCTCGGCGGTGAGGATGCGTTTGGACCATTGCAGGAGTTCTTCAGGGTCGGCTGCCACAATGCGCTCGCGGTGCGCTGCGAGCGAATCTGAGCCGAATTTTTCTTCCAGCTGCATCATCAAGATCGTGGCTTCGCCCTGCTGCATCCCCACAATCTTCCCCTTCTCAATCCCCGCTCGCTCAACAGTCGTCACGTATGGCATTTGATATTGCTCCTCGTAGGCATAGAGTTCTCGGCGAAATTCCGCTTCCAGCTCTTCAGGCAGGCGGATCATCCAATCGATCAGCCGGAAGAGTTCGACAATCAGCGCGCGCTCGTAGCCACGCTCATACATCAAGCGCATCAGGCGGAATTTCCAGCGTTTCAGCGTCTCGGCATCGTCGGTGACCTTGGCGCGGATCTGCGCCATCACCACCAGGGCGAAGACGTTGTCGCTCGCTTCCAACTCCGCCCAGCGCTCGGGCTCGGCGTAGTCGAGCAGTTTGACCATCGGGAAGTCGAATCGGCAGTGCGCCGGGTGGTCTTGGCCTCGCGCACGATCTTCTGGAATTCCTTGTCGAGAAACTGCACGCCCCGCGACCAGTCGATCTCGGCATGAATGGCCGGGAACAAGAGCGCGAGAAACTCCGGGAAGAACTTCTCCAGGGCCTCCTTCCACGGGCTGTCGTAGTCGGGTTTCTCGCTGGTGTCAGCGGCTTGGGTGTCGGCAGTCATGGGATGAGTGTAGCCGATTCCCTGGCGGGGGTGGAGCGCTTCGCCGGCGCCTTCTCGCGTCGGAGAGCATTGAAGGCTTGACGTGGGAAAATTATTCGAGCCTGGACCCAATTGTTCCTTTCTTCTTAAACCCAATTGTTTAAATCGACCCTGGATCGACTTAACTATCTGGCGTTCTTAGTCCAGGAATAAAGTATGTCCCTGGATTTCCCCGGTTATAATCCCGGTGGAGGAAGGAGATCGCGGACTGCGGGTTTGCGAGGAGGAGTCGGCCGTGGCCCAACGCTGGGGCGTGATTGTGGTGATTATCGCTGTCCTGTGCGTTGCTGGCTCGGCGCCAGAAGGTCACTCGCCGGCGGCGCAGGATGACGCGCGGCCAGCCGCCACCCTGACGGCCATGACCTTTAATGTTGGCGATCCCAGCCGCCAAGGATTCCCTGTCGATACCCTGGCCGAGTGCATCCTGCGCGACGGGCGCCCGGATATCCTCCTGCTGCAAGAAGCCTCTGGGTGCCGTGCCGCGATGCAACTGCCGGCGCGCCTCGGCTATCACCACAGCCTGGCAGCGTCAGCCGATTCCATTCGCGGGAGTGGGCTCTGCGTCTTGACCAACCTGCCCATCATCGGCAGCAACGAGTACACCTTGCCCGATGAAGGCAAATGGGCTGGCGCCTTGTGCGCTGTGCTCGATCACCAGGGGCGCAAGGTACGCGCCTGCTCCGTGCACCTCGACGCCAACTGGTCGGACATGCGCGCCGCCGATGGGCGCTTTGAGCTGACCATCAGGGAATGGGCCAAGATCCTCTGGGCGGAATTCTTCGCGCCCACATCACGCTACCTTGCAGCGCGGGAACTGGTTGAACGGCTCCAGCTCGACAGTGCACTGCCAACCCTGCTCGGCGGGGATTTCAACACCGTCCCGTGGTCCTATCCGATCCGCACCATCAACCGGTCGTTTCGCGATGCCTCGTGGCTGACAAGAAGCTATCTGGAAGGCACCTATCACAAACTCCCTGGCCCTCTTCAACCGCGAATCGATTTTGTCTTTGTTTCGCCATCACTTCAATCAACACAAGCTGAGGTAGTGCAATGCCCCACCGGTGACCACTACCCGGTGCGGGCCAACGTGCGGTTATCAGGTGAACCGCTGCACTGAGCTGCTATCCGCTGCGGCGAGGAAAAGTAGATGCGGATGCGAAAATGGTGACCCGTCCCGATTTCCCTTTTCCAACCCCGCATCGATTATCATTCTGTTTCCCGTAACTTTCAGGCGCGACAAGCGAAGGTGGTCTCTTGCCCGACCGGAGATCATTATCCCGTGCGCGCCGAGTTGCGATTGTGACCATTACTGGCTAGTATTTTTCCCCGAGCGCCGCCAACGCCACATCCCATCTGTGCCTAATCTCCAGAATCGCCGCAACAGATCGCTACGAGGGACTGTTTGATGCTTCCACACCTGCGCAAGTACGCCAATTTGTTGCGAACACCGGCTTGCTGGTCGGCGCTGCGACACGGCGTTGCCGCCACTTTGGAGCACGATGCAGCGTTTGGGCAAGAGCAATTCGCCACCGTCATCGACGTCGGCGCCAACAAAGGCCAATTCGCCGTTTACGCCCGGCTGCGCTGGCCGCAGGCTCGGCTAATCTGTTTCGAGCCGCTACCCGCCGCGCACCAAGCTCGCGCGCGTCACCCGCGGTCAGGCGGAAATCCACGCCTGCGCCCTCGGCCCCGCGCCCGGCAAGGGCGAAATGCATATCGCCACCCGTGCCGACTCCTCCTCCCTGCTCGCCTTGGGCGAACGACAAAAGACCATCTTTGGCATGGAGGAGTCCGGTCTGCTGCGCGTGCCCATCCAACGACTCGACGCCTGTATCATCCCGCCCGTGGTGCGGCCGAGCTTGCTCAAGATCGATGTCCAGGGCTTTGAGCTGGAAGTGCTCAAAGGCGCCACTGCACTCCTGCCGGAGATCGACACCATCTATGTGGAAGCCTCAGACGTGGAGCTTTACCAAGGCCAAGCCCTGCATGCCGAAATCGAAGACTTTCTGGTCGCGGCCGGCTTTCGCGTTGCCGGGCACTTCAATGCGCAGTTCGAGCAAGGCGAGCGCGTTCAAGCCGATTGGTTGTTTCGTCGGATGTGACCAGCTCGGAACTATCACTCGGCTATGAACGCCCTCCGATCAACGACGCAGCGACAGCATTCCCCTGCTCGCGCGGATCGTCGATCTCTAACCGCACAGGAGATCTGGGCCATGTTGAATCTGGTAACCCCCATTCAAGAGACCCGCGCCTATCAATCCATCTTTGCCGAGGGCGAGGCCAAGGGCGAGGCCAAGGGCGAGGCCAAGGGCAAAGCGACCACCCTCAAGCGGCAGATCAAACGTCGGTGCGGTCATCTATCCGTTGAGGCCGAGCGGCGCATCGACGCCGCCCCGGTCGCGCAGCTCGATGTCTGGCTCGATGCCATTTTCGACGGCGACAGCGTGGACAGCCTACTGGGGCTGGAGCGTTAGGGTGGATAGAGCGCAGCCGGCATCGAATACCCACGGAGCGCGGTGCTTCGAACCGGAGAGTAAGCCGGGGTCTCACCGTGTTTATGTCAACGTTTGTTTTCTCTGTTTTCCGCCTAGTTTCCCGGCGGTGCCACAATATCTTGACCGTGCGCAGCTCGACTCCCGGCTCCTCGCAGAACCGGACTTGGAGTGTTACACCATCCGGCTCCCAGCCTGAGTCTTCCACCCAGGGATGAAGTGGAGAATTTCCCACCCCACCAGCTCCGGATACCTCACTTCCAGCTTGGCATCCACAGCTCTCGCGCATCCCGCGTTCCCATGAGTGTGAAACGCTTCAGCTTGGTTGTCACGCTCTTGAGCCCTCTCAGGGTAGGGGGCATGTGTCACTGCCGCGTTATCTCAGACCGCCACTCCTTTGCTCGACCCGCATTACCGGGCGTCATCGCTCATACGAGTGGCTCCGACTTCCATGCACCACCGCCGGCGTCCTCGCTTTTTACACTTGTTCGCCAGTGCCCGCTTCCCGCGGACCGATGCACGGATCTCCCTGGTTTCCACGTGCTCTCAATATAAGGCTCGACACGGCCTCGGACCCCGGGGAGTATCCATGCCACTGACCATGACGCGACATGCATTGTTGCCTGCCGGGGGGCCAAACCCGTCGGCACTCTCCAACTTAATTTTCGGGGCTCTACACCTTCAGGGGCGGCTTCACCCGTTACCTTTGCACCTCGCCTGTTTTCGTGCCTACGCATGGACGCGTCTGTTACCATTCGCGCCCCAAGGCTCGATACTGGGCTCGCGGCTCACGATTACCCAGGCGGGACTCTAACCCGCTAGAACACGCGGCCTTGCCAGGCCGCACTGGCCCCTATTCCTTTGAGCCTTTTGATTCTCGTTCAATGCAGCACTTCATCGAGACTCCGGGCGTCGAGGATACGGTCAGTCCATTCCATCAGAGTGTCGGCGTTGGCTTCGGTGATCCGCTCGCGAATGGGCTCGCTGGGCGGGCCGAACTTTCGCTCGATTTGACGCAGCAGGGTGATGGCTTGGCCGAGTTGCTTGCCACGCTGTTCACCACGCTGTTCGCCTTGGGCAATGTAGCGGTCGATGAAGGTTTCCATCAGTGGTTCTCCGGAGAAGGTCTGTTCAAGCAGGGCGCGCGCTTGTCGTTCATCAAGGCGGCCTGTTCCTTGGACATAGTAGCGCAGCAAGGATTCAAGTACCGCTATCGCGGTCTCGTCGCGGTTGACCTGGGTGATGAGTTGCAGCAATTCGCGGACTTGCTCGACGGGACGGTTACTATGGATATGGCGCAGCGCGAGTTGGATTAGTCGGGACAAGACCGCGCCCTTGATCTCGGTGCCGCTCCTGGCCGAGATGTCGTGCAGGGCATAGCCGAACTGGGGCACGAAGGGCTTGAGCGCCTCGGGCAGTGGGTCGATCAGTTCGTGGAAGTGCGCGGGCGCGCGCCAGTGTTTCTGGCCATGGTAGAGCACCAGCGGAAAAATGGGCGGCAGGGTCTTGGCCTTGGGGTTCTGGTCGCGGTACAACTCGCCGCTGGCGACGATGTAGCGCAAGATTTGCAGCAGCACCCAGTGCTCGGGCTGGCTTTTGTGCTCGAACAGCAGGTAGACCGACAGGGTGCTGTCGCGATAAGGAATCTGGTAAATCAGGTCAGAGTAGATCTTGCGCAGCGCCTCGGTGACGAAGGTATCGGGGGAGATGACCAGCCGCTCCAGATCGACATCGGCGAGCAGTTCGTCCGGTAGCACATGACGGAGGACATCACGCGCAATGGCCGGGCGCACGAAGTTTTCGCGGAAGAAACAGTCATGCGGTGTTGGCGTGGTGGTCATCGGGGCTGGTCGGTCGCTCGGCTAGTCGCTGATGATGTTGGCATAGGCGCGGGCCGCAGCGGTGCGACCGGTATTGTACTCGACATAGGCGCGACCCTTGGCGCCCAGGCGTGCGCGTTCTACCGGGTCGGCGATCCGATCTTAGAGCGCTTATCATCTAATACAACAGCGCATTGACCTCTGCCGCTCAGCAAACAATTCGAGCCTAATGGGATGGTCCGCCCCGCTCCTACAACGAGCCCGAAGCGGGCAAAATAGGCGATGGAAAACAAACCCACCTATCGTCTATCAAGAAGGGAGCCGACCCATGAAGAAGTTTAGCAAACAACCCGTCGCCACCATCGGGATCGATTTGGCCAAGAATAGCGTACACGTTTTGGGCGTTGATGCCCAAGGCGAGGTCGTCTTCAGCCGCAAGCTCGCGCGCCATGCCTTGAGTGCCTTTATTGCCCAGCAGCCGCCGTGTCGTGTCGCCATGGAAGCCTGCGGCAGCGCGCATCACTGGGCACGCACCTTCCAAGGTCTTGGCCATGAGGTGGTGCTAATCGCGCCGCAGCATGTGAAGCCCTTTGTGAAGACCAACAAAAACGACGACGCCGATGCCGAGGCGATCTGCGAAGCGGCCCAACGCCCCCGGCAGCGGTTTGTGCCGATCAAGAGCGTTGAGCAACAAGACATTCAGGCCATCCACCGCATGCGCTCGCAGGTCATCGGTCAGCGCACCGCGCTGGTCAATCAGGCGCGTGGGCTGTTGGCCGAATACGGCATCGTCATGCCGCAAGGACGCGCGGCGGCCATGCGTCGGCTTCCTAAAATCCTTGAAGACGCCGAGAATGGACTGAGCGAGCGCTTTCGTGCCGAGCTGCACGGGCTCCTTGAAGAACTCCGTCACCTCGATGCGCGCGTCGTTCACTTCGATGCGCAAATCAAGACTGTCGCCGACACCAGCGAGTCGGCCCAGCTGTTGAGGACGATCCCCGGCATCGGCCCCTTGGTGGCCACCGCCTTGCTCGCTACCCTGGGCGATCAGTGGGAGTTGTTCAACAACGGCCGGGCGCTGGCGGCCTGGCTTGGACTGGTGCCACGACAGCACTCCACCGGCGGGAAAGCGCGGTTGCTTGGCATTAGCAAGCGCGGAGATGTGTATCTGCGCCAGCTCTTGATCCATGGCGCCCGCGCGCATCGCCTGGGCGGTGGTGACCACTGGCAAGGCCTTCGACCCGTCGCGCGGCGCGCTCACGAAGCCGGCGGCCGTGACGGCGTAACGCCACACCGGCCACGAACAATCACGTTTAACCAGCCCTTGAACGGGCGATAACCGAGTTCCACACCACGAGTTGCGAAGAGTGAATTTCACTGTGATGGCATGAAAGGTACGACCGCCTTGCTGAAAACCCGGAAGGTTCCAAAGCCAGCTTACGCTGAGACTGTGACCCTGATTGAGGACGGCGAGGTACGCGCATTCCATCAGGGCACGGGGACCACATGGATCCCGATATCGATGCCGGATATATGGCTGCAACGTTTCCTTCTACCAAATCAGCAATTTTCCTCTTGCATCGCGGGGCGGACCATATATGGAACCTTTTCTTCCATTTCTTGGTTTATCGCAAGGTCGAGCGGCTTCGATGTGCGTAATGGCCCGCTCAAGCTCCACCAGCTTGGCCCCGATTCTACCCTCATCCTTCCGGCTGATACTGATCCAGCAGCGCGCGCAGTCGCGCGAGCTCTTCCTTGCTCAGACCGCGCAGGCGCTCCTCTGGCTGAAGCCCGCGCAGGCGCTCCTCTGGCGGTAGCTCCGGCAACATCTTGCGCGCGACATCGCGGCGAAAATCTTCGAAGGTGTAGGACATACTCAGCCCCGCATCGCGATAGTGTTGGTACAACTCGTTGAGAATAGGCAAATGATCGGCGGCCTGCCAGTGAAAATCGCGCGCCCCCTCCGCCACCCGCTCGGCCTCCGCGCTGAACAGCTCCCACAGCGCATTGCGCGGCGCCCGCTCGACCTCGCGTGGGACAATGACGGTGACCACGCGCCCGATGACCATGAGTTGGTAAACGCCAGGCCTGGTTTTGGTTGGCGAGACTTGCTCGAACAGCGCGCGCGGATGCCGTGTCGAGACAGCGTAGAGCCCGAATGCCTCCGCCGCGACATCCGGGGCAAAGGCCTTGCGGTAGTTGACGTAGTGGCCGATCAGCTCCTCGATCGCCCAGGCATCGAGGCTCTCATGCAGCGACTTGTACGTCAATAGATTGTGCGCGCGCAACCCCTCGAGACCATCGCACGGGTCCGGCAGCGCGCGGACCGACCCGGACACCGGCGCGCGGATAATGAGCACGTCCAACAGTTGGCGCTTGCGCGCGAGGTCCTTCTCCAGCTCCACCGCATAGCCAGTGCCGCTGAAATAATCATCCAAGGTCAGGCCGAACAGACGGTGCCAGTTGATCATGGCGAGCAGAATACCAAAGTTTGCCAGCGGCGCGCGCCAGCGCCAGGCCCTTGCTAAGTATCGCCCACGCAGCCCGCTCGGCTGGCATCTGCGCAACCTGATGGAACAATTCATTCTCGGAGAAGCCACCATGGCATACACCCTCGAAGATATGGAACGCGAAGCCCTCGCGGGTTTGACGCAACAGCTTTTGCGCAGCCCGCGCCAGATCGAGCAATTCCTCGCTCGGATTGATCCCGAGGAACGGCTCAAGGGGCTTGACCCCGAGGACATATTCAGTCGCTTTGATCCCGAGGAGCGGCTCAAAGGCCTTGATCCTGCAATCATCGAAGCTTGGCTGGCAAGCCAGGGGCGGCGGCACTGAGGCCTCCGGATTCCTTCTTGCGATGGCGCTCTTGTGTCATGGCGCGCCGCCATCCGCTGCTGCCCGCGATTGTCTCGCGCTGGGCCGCACTTGGGTTGCTCATCGCCGCCGAGGGCCGAGGGAGTGCGGCTAACCACGCCGGTCGATGTCGGGCCGTTTCGCCAACACGCGAAAGCGCGCGAGTGCCGCGAAACCAATCGCGCCAGGCACCGCCAGCATGACAGACCACATGGACGTGCAGCAGGGCGCGAATCAAAAAAATCGAGCCTGGAACCTTCTATGAGGCGTGCTCTGTCAAGCCCTTTTGAAAGCCTTGTCCGATTCAGTACCGTCTAGCAAATCAGAACGTTACAGTCGTTCCCGCATTGCATGAGCGCGCAAATCGGCCGATCCGCCGCGCTTCTCTCTCCCCGAAGGGGCGGGCGTGGTTCATCGAAACGCTCGCGCATGGCAAGGCCGTCGGGCGCTGTTCAGAGGCTTGCAAATCGCGTGATCACTCACCTTGAATCGTCACAGATGCATTGGATCTCCTTGGCGATGGCGGCCGTTTAGTCAGCGCGTTTTGCTCGGTGTCATGGGCATGGCGAGCGTTGTGACAGCCATGGGTTGTCTCGGTTTGAAAGCCGACGGATTCTGTGCGAATCCGCTCCACCTTCTATCCGTGCCGGGAAGCCCGGTCACCTGAAATTGCATGCGATGTTCGCCGCTGAAACCGATTAAAAAGGAAAGCGCCCCTTCTTTTAAAACGGCATGACCAGGGGTCAGCCCAGGTTCCAGTCGGGCGCTTTCGACAACCTTGACCGTGATCCGTCGCGTTGCTCTCTCCTCGGGCGTTGGCGCTGTGCTTGGCCGTTGGGGGTAACTGGATGTCTTCCGCGGGCGGCGGGCCTTAGCCGGCTTTGAGCACCGCGCCGTCTGGGATCTCGCCCTGTTCGAGATAGCGCCACAAGGCGATGAGCAGCTTGCGCGCCAGGGCGACGATGCCGATGCGACGCATGCGTTTGCCGCCGGTGGCAAAGCGCTCGCGGTACCAGCGGCTCAGGGCGCTGTCAGGCTGATAGCGCAACCACAGCCAGGACAGTTCAACCATGAGCGCGCGGATGCGCCGGTTGCCGGCCTTGCTGATGCCTTGGTCGCGCTGATCATCACCGCTCGCATAGGGCGTGGGGGTGAGCCCGGCACAGGCGGCCAGCTGCTGGCGATTGCGAAAGCCGCGCCAGCTGAAGAATTCCATGACCAAGATCCAGCTCGAAACCCAGCCGATGCCTTTGAGCTCGAGCATGCGTGCGACTTGCTGGTGGGAGACGTCGGTGGCTTGCTCGACGCGGCGCTTTTGTTCTTGCTCGATGGCGCGGATTTGCTCATCAGCCAAGCAATAGCGCTGGTATTCGCGGCGGATCTCTTCTTTGAGGTCGGCGCCAAGGGGCTCGCCGGTGGCGGTGCACAAGTGATCGAGAGTATCGATGACGGTGTCGTTGAGACGCTCGATGACGAGACCCTGGGCGATGAAGAGCGATTTGATTCGGGAGCTGTGGGCGCCACGTTCGCGGATCAGTCGCTCGCGCTCGCGGTTCAGCCGCATCCGATCCTCGGCCCCGGCACTGGGGACGTTCACCACCGCGAGGGCTTTTTTCTCTCCGCCAAGATACCGCATGAGCTGCACCAGCAGCGCTTCGACGTCGACCCGGTCGGTCTTCACGCGCCGCTTCTTGCGGTTGACCTGAATGCTGGCCGAGTCGACCACGCGGCTGTGAATCCCCCAGGATTCCAATGTACGATGAATCCAGAATCCATCCCGGCCGGCTTCGTAAACGCTTTCAATGACACAATCCGCGCTGAGTCCAAGCTTCCCCTTGGCGATCTCGATCTGCTCGTGCAAGGCGGGAAGATCGCGCGCTTCGATGGTCTTGATGCGGATCTTCTCGCCGTTGCTGAAGCCCAGCTTCCAGGTTTTGTTGCTCAGCTCAAGGGCCAGATAGAGGGTGGTCTTCGGCGTTTGGACAGCGGCAGTGGTCATGTTCGGTCTCCTCGTGGCTCGGGGTTAATGTCGAGGCTTAGACTTGGATGGCCTACATAGTTTCTTTCATATCGAGCCTTTCATGTCCGAACCTTTCATGTCCCCAGAACTCCCGAACTCCCTCCGTTGATTCGATAATTTCACCACATCAGAAGCCCGCCTCTCTCTGATGCCGCACAGCCAGGATTATGATGATGTCGCTGGCGACGCGATAGCGGACCACATAACCGCTATCACCGAAGTCGATGATCCAATCCCGGAACTCAGCGTCCATGTCCTCAACCGGGCGACCCAGCCCCGGCTGTTGTTCAATTATCTTGACCCCTTGTCTAATCGCTTTCACCGCCCGCTTGGCAACGGCGAGGCTCTTTGGTGCAAGAAATCGATGAAGGCGCTGCACATCACGCAGCGCGGTAGGTGACCATATCAGCCGTGGCATTCAGGTGGCTCGACATCGTCGCCCTGTTCGAGTGTGGTCAGCCAGCCATCGGCTTCTTCGGCTGTCACATGCAATCCGGTCGAGCGAAACGCTTCCCACGCCTGCAAGCTGTCCTGGCGGAATGACTCCCGTCTTTCTTCCCGATCGACATATTGCGTAATTGCCTCACGCATCAGCCAGTGAGAAGTGCGCTGACGCGCTTCGGCTAGACGTTTCAGTCGAGCTTTGATGTCTTCGTCAATCTTGATCGCCACAGGACGAACGGTCGTAACAGTCATGACAGCCCCCAAGCAGGTATCTCTAGGTATCACCTTAGCGTATTACCTTAGCAAACTTTGGGGCCACAAGCTTGATGGCCCCTATGATGACCTGTCACGCGGCGCTTTAACATCCGCCAAGGTCAGACTGGAAGCGGCAGCAATCTGCTAATCGGTCAAAAGGTTGATGGCCATCAGGTTGCGGGCGACTTCTTCGCGGGCCTCCTGCGGTCCCTGCTGCAATCCCTCCCGCTTTGCTTCATTGATGAAGGAGACTTCGTCGTGAAGCGCACGCTCGCGCACGAAAGGGAGGCGGCGGCCATGGTGAGTTCCAGCGTTTGACAAAGGTGACCCAGGCACGCAGCGATCCCGGTGGGAGTCCGAGGCGATCAGCCTTGGTGAGTTCGATCAGGTTCATTTGCAGGATTTTCCCCGACGAGACGCTCGTTCCGGTTGATCCAGTCATCAAACATCGCCGAAAAGCTCTGCTACAGTGGCCGCGCCAGCCCGGGTCCGTCGCAGAGTTCGCTCTGGCGCATGCGCTCGCGTTGGGTTTCGCCGATGCTGCGGCATTGGTCCTGATCTCGGACGTGATGACTTTATCGAGATAGTGAGGCTGTTCCGCTGGGTTGTGAACCGGCGACTTTTTTTCAGCTTTTCCACCCTTTTGGCTTACCGCGCGCCATTAGGCTTTCTCTCTCCCGATCATTGTTGCCATCATCCAACTCAAGGGAAAAACGATTTTAAGACCAATGCCACGACGCCACCAAGTAAAATACCCAACATCCATTTCATGAGCGTCATTTCGCCTGCGAATCGCTTATCGACCCTGACTAGCTGTGCCTCTAAGCGTTCGATGTCCCGGTTCGTCGCGATCTCCGCCTCGCCCGATGCGTCACAGTAGGCAGCAGCAATGCCTTTTTGCTTGCTCATCATTCAACCCATGGTCTTTAAGCGTTTCAACGAATCTGAGCGTATCAAAAGATATTGCAGTCATGATTGATTCCTGTCAGATAAAGAATATCCGCGACTGAGTGGATTATGGCATGTATCTGCGGCTGACAGGCTCAGATTAGCACACGCCCCCATGATAATGATCCGCACGCGTCTCAGGCACTTTGCCAGCGCCGGAACATCTGCTCGAAGCTCTGCTCCAGCGCGCGGGCGAGGCCTTTGCCGTCGCACAGCTCGCTGGCTTGCATCTGTTCGCGCTGAGTTGCGCGGATGTGGCGGCGTTGCTTGGTATCCCGTGCCAGCGCGGTGACGATGGCCACAAATTCATCGGCATCGCGCGCTATCCACTTGCTACGCCCGAGGCCGGTGAGGATGGAGGCCGCCTGGCGTCCGGCGAGTTGATCGCCAAGCAGAGTGACCAGTGGGGTGCCCATCCAGAGGGCGTCGCAGGCGGTGGTGGCGCTGTTGAAGGGAATGGTATCCAATGCTATGTCGATGTGATTGTAAAGCGCCATGTGCTCGCTCCAGGAGGGGGTGCGGGAAAAGAAGCCGATTCGCTCGCGGCTGATGCCGTGGCTATGCATAGCCTCGAGGATGCGCGCCTGCACCAGGGGATCATCGGCTTTTTTGTCCTTGAGGAGGAGCATAGCCTCCGGCAGCGCGTGCATAGCCTGTGCCCAGAGCGCCAGGCTTTGGGCGCGCACCTTGGCGAGATTGTTGAAGCTGCCGAGCCACAGGCGCCCGTCCGGGTCGGGCTGCCAGCGTGGCTCGGGGCATTGGTTCATTGGGTCGTAGGCGTAGCGGGTGCGCGGCAGGCGCCAGACTTGTTCGACAAAATGGCCGTCGTGCTCGGGTGGGATCAGCACGTTATCGCCGATGAAGTAATCCATGGCGCTGAGCCCGGTACTGGCGAAGTAGCCAACGTAATGGGCCTGAACCGGGGCGACGCGGCGCGCGAGGATGCCGAGGCGGTTGTCTTCGGTGTGGCCACTGGTTTCGATCAGGATGTCGAGTTGATCGGCGCGCAAGCGCTCGGCGGCTTGGTCGTCGCTCAGGCCCACCAGCGAGGTCCAGGCCTGGGCGCGCTGCTCGAAGGCTTGCGCGTGCGGGTCGCTGCGCCGCTTGACCGAATACAGAGTAATTCGACGTGCCTGGGGTCGATCTCCCACAGCCAGGAGTTGAGGAAGCAGGCCACCACATGGGCGCCGAATTCGGCTGACAGGATGCCGACGCGCAGTGGCCGGCCAGCCGCCGGGGCGCGGTGGAAGACATGCGCGCTGGCATGGCGTTGTCCGTCATCATCGAGCGCGGCGCGATTCCACCGGCGCGCTTCGCGGCACATGGCCTCGCCACTGCAACGCCCGGCGTAGGCGAGCAGGTAGAGCAGGTTGCCGTAGGCCAGCGCGTGGCTGGGGTCGAGCGCCAGGGCGTGGCGCGAGGCGATTTCCGCTTCCTCGGTGCGGTCGAGGTCGGCCAGCACCAGCGCGAGCTTGGTGTGAGCCATGACATCCCCGGGCTTGAGCGCGATGGCGCGGCGCAGGATGGGCTCGGCGTCCTTCGGGCGGCCCTGGTCCATCAGCAGGGCGCCGAGGTTGGAATAGGCCTCGCCATTGTCCGGCGCGCGGGCAATAACCTGCCGATAGAGCGCCTCGGCTTCCGGGTAGCGTCCGGCGTCCTTAAACACATTACCGAGATTATTGACCGGCTCTGTCAGGTCCGGGGCCAGTGTGATGGCCCGCTGGCAGACGGTCTCAGCCTCGGCGAAGCGGTAAAGCTCGCGCAGCACGCTGCCGAGATTGACGTAGGCGGCGATGAAATCAGGATTACACTGGAGCGCTCGACGCAGGACGACTTCGGCCTCGTTGAATCGGCCAAGTTTCTTGAGCATGACACCAAGGTTGGAATGGGCCGAGGCACTGTCTGAATTGAGACGCGCGGACTGCTCGGCTGCAGTTGCCGCTGACTCATAGTCGCCGGCACGGTAATGACTCTCCGCCAGCATGGTCCAGCCGAAGGGTTGCTCGGGGTGTTGCGCGGTGAATGCGCTGGCGATGGCGATGGCGATGGCCTGCTCTGGCGTTGCCCGGTCACAACGGGCGGCAAGGGCTTCGGTGCTTCGCGGTCCCACAGTTGTGCTTCCTGCAGACGTTAGCGCCAGCGTAGCCATTCAGCCACCGTGATAATCGGGATGCCTCTGAACACTTTTAGCGTCAGCAAATCATCGTCGCCTGATACCAATGCATCGGCACGACCGGCCAAGGCACAAGCAAGAACGGCGTCATCATCGGGGTCTCGACACACAGGTTTGTTGAGCGGCCCGGGATGGACATATTCGGTTAGCGCACTATAGTCCTCAACCAAGCCCAACGGGGTCAAGCCAGCGGAATTGATTCTGCTAGCGAACTTGTCGCGTGCCAGTACTTCTGCCAGTTCAGCAATCAGGCGCTCGCTTGTGACGATGGTGATGCGCTGATGCCGACAAGCTTCAATAATCTGTCGCGGCGCGCCTTTCCACAATAGGCCAGAGACGACCGTATTGGTATCAGCGACGATTCGCATTGGTCTCCAAGTGCTTTTCTGCCCGCACTGTCTGGATTTCCGACTGAATCTCTTTGGTGCTCATCGGTGGCGTATCGAGTGCATCGAGTTGCTCCATCGCCTGCGCAAGCCGCTGACCCGCCGCTTGGCGCGCTTGGTCATGGCGTTGCTTGATGAACTCAAGGAAATCATCGACCTCAACCAACTGACTTGGCGGTAGCGTTTTTAACTTCTGGTAGAGCACTTCGGCTGTCGTGTTCATCGTCTGTCCTCACTCGATCCCTTCGCGCGCGGCGCGTTCGGTCCGGTTCGCTGCCAGCGCGACCATTTGCTCGACGCTCTGTTCCAACGCGCGCGCCAGGTTTGCACCATCGCACAGCTCGCTGTGGCGCATCTGGTCGCGTTGGGTTTGGCGAATGCGCTGGCGCTGTTGGGCATCTTGAGCAAGAACGGCCAGGATGTCGACGAATTGAGTGGCATCGCGCGCGATCCACTCCGGGCGCCCGAGGCCGCTGAGCAGGGACGCGGCTTGGCGGCCGGCGAGGCGGTCGCCGGCCAGGGTGATCAGGGGCGTGCCCATCCAAAGGGCGTCGAAGCCGGTGGTGGCGCTGTTGAATGGCAGGGAGTCGAGCGCGATGTCGATGTCGTTGTAGGCGTCCATGTGGTCGGCCCAGGCGGCGGAGGCGCCGCGAAATTCGACCCGGTCGGGGTGGATGCCTTGTTCCCGCAGGGGGCCGAGAATCCGCGCTTGGACGCTGTGGTCGTGGGCGCGTTTGTCTTTTAGGATCAGGCGGGCTTGGGGAAGTGCGCGCAGCACCTGACTCCAGAGAGCCAGGCTTTCGTGGCGGACCTTGGTCAGGTTATTGAAGCTGCCGAGGCGCAGCTGCCCGTGCCGATCGGGCTGCCAGCGGGGCTCTGGGGCCTGTTGCAGGGGCTCGTAGGCATAGCGGGTGCGCGGCAGGCGCCAGACCTGCTCGGTAAAGTGGCTGTCGTGCTCGGGCGGGATGAGCACGGCGTCACTGATGAAATAATCCATCTCGGTGAGGCCGGTGGTGGCGAAGTGGCCGATGTAATGGCATTGCACCGGCGCCGCGCGCCGCGCGATGACGCCGAGGCGGTTGTTCTCGGTGTGGCCGCTGGTCTCGATCAGCACGTCGATCCCGTCAGCCCGCATGCGCTCGGCCGCCTGGGCGTCGCTCAGGTTGTCGATGGGCGACCAGACATCGGCGAGGTCGCGAAAGCGCTGGGATTCTGGCCCGGGGCGTTCATGGCTGGGGTAGCAGTAGAGGACGAAGCGCTCGCGATCGAGCGCGCGCAGCCAGCTCAAAAGAAAATGCGCGACCGGATGGCGGCCGAATTCAGCCGACAGCAGGCCCAGGCGCAGGCGTCGATCGCGCCGCGGCCGGCTGGAAAATTGCCGCTGGCGTGCCTCGGCCCGTTCATTGGGGCCCAGGACTTCGCGTTCCCACAGTTGCGCTTCCTGGCGTTGGCGCTCTGGTGTCAGGGCGGCGGTGAAAGACTGGGAGAACAAGAGATTGCTGCGCGCGCGGCCGTTGTCGGGGGCCAGGGCCACTGCTTGGCGAAAGGCGAGCATGCTTTCGTCCAATCGGTCGAGGTCGCGCAGGGCGGTGCCGAGGTTATTCCAGGCTTCGGCCAGCGTTGGAGCGCTCTTGAGCGCCTGGCGCAGGGTGGTTTCGGCCGCAGCGGGCTGGCCCTGCATGATCTGCACGATGCCGAGCAGATTGAGGGTTTCTGGTTCCTCAGGGGCGCGTTCCAGCGCTTCGCGCAAAGCCTGCTCGGCCTCGGCCAGTCGCCCGGCGCGCTTGAGCAGGAGGCCGAGGTAGGACCAGTGCCAGGCTGATTGTGGATCGCGCGCGCAGAGTTGTTGGGCGGCCGTGGCAGCGGCGTTCCAGTCGCGCTCGCGCTCGCGCGCCTTGGCGAGAATGGTCCAGCCGGCTGGGCAGTCGGGCCATTGGGTGACATAGTGCTCGGCCGCGGCGCGGAGTTGCTGTTGATCGCCCTGATGGAAAAGTGTGCGTAGGCTAACCAGCGCTTCACTCTGGGGGGCGTCTTGCGCTGCGATCGCGCTTGGCGTCATATATGTCCCCTTTGATTTCGACGGACTCAAGCTAGAGGCTTTTTGGCATCACGCAGGGCTTTGACCGCGTCCTCCGTCAAGCCGGAAGCGGCCGCAATCTGCTCGTCTGTCAAGAGGTTCATGGTCATCAGGTTGCGCGCGACCTCTTCGCGACCGTTTTGCAATCCCTGCTCCAATCCCTGCTCCAAACCCTGCTGCAACCCTTCCCGCTTGGCTTCATTCAGGAAGGAGACTTCGTCGTGCAAGGCACGCTCGCGCACGAAGGCGAGGCGGCGGGCTTCTTCGTCGGCGCTGAGGTCGCGGATGCGGCTCATGGCTTGCTTAACGGGTTCATGGGCGACGGTGGCCATGGTGAGCTCCTCCTGCCAGTGTTTGAAAAAGGTGATCCAGGCGCGCGAGGTAGAACTCTCCGCGCTTGTGCTAGGCGCCATGGCGGCGCACTTGAATCTCGACATTGTAACAATGGCCGTCGGCGTCCCGAGCCAGCACATCGAGGATGATGTATTTGCCGGTGATCTCACTGGGCTCGATGGTGGGGTTGCGGATCTCGGCCGAGGTCATCTTAGGCAGGTCCGGGCGCAGGTCATTGATGAGCGCGACCAGCAGGTTGGGGGCTTCGACGAACAGACGTTTGAAGACGTAGTCGTTGGTGGGGTCGAGCAATGTTGGCATGGCGAATTGATAGATCAAGACCAGACTCGGGGATGCCGCCAGCAAGCGAGCATTTGCTGGACGCTGTGCTCCAAGGCGCGGGCGAGGCTATTGGTCTCCCTGATGGAAAAGTGTGCGTAGGCTAACCCGCGCTTCAGTCTGCGGGTCGCCGTAAGGAGGGGCGTCTTGCGCCGCGGGCGCGCTCATGAAGTCATGTGCCTGGAAAGAATTTTGTTCGTTGTTAAATGCCGCCTCCCTCATGCTCGATCTTGGGGCATCTCGATCTTATCGTAGACTTCGGCCAGCAACAGATGCGCGCCGATCGCCACGAGCGGCACCTGCTGCGCGAGTTGGTCGTAGCTTCGCAGCAACCAGGCGCCGTCATCGGCGCGGGTATAGAGTTCGGCCTGGACCCGATCCTGCGCGACGAGAAGATAGGCCATCAGGCTCGGCAGGGTCCGGTATTGAGCGAATTTGTCGCCACGATCATAGGCCTCGGTGGAATCGGACAGAACTTCGACGATCAGCACCGGGTTAGTGACCACATCCCGGCGCCCGTCGAAATACTGATGCTCGCCGCAGATTGCCATCACATCTGGATAGGCGCTGGCGTCTGCGGCTTCCATGCGGACTTTCAAATCGCCGGAATAGACGCAGCAAGGGCGGCCCTTAAACTGATTGCCCAACTCCCTGACGATATTGGTCGCGATCAGATTGTGCTCGCGCGAGCCACCGGACATGGCAAACACTTCCCCGCGAACGTATTCAGTGCGCCCTTCGGTTTGCAGGCGCTCCCCGGCGAGCCAGTCTTCAAACGTCTCACGCAAGAGGGGCTGAGATGACATTTTCGGTCTCCGTTTCGTTCAATGTGGCGTCTTTCGGAGCGACGGGTTCCTCAGCGAAAAGCATGGATCCATTGCACTTTTCAAGTGTTTTGTTTGGCACGGGTATCGCCACCGCCGCCCTGGAACCAGCGATCAAACATGGTCTCGAACGGCGGTTCCAGCGCACGCGCCAATCCCCGGCCATCGCAGAGCTCGCTCGCGCGCATCCGCTGCCGCTGGGTCTCGCGGACTGGTTGCGCAGGGTGTGCCAGTGATCGGCGAGCGCTGCGGTGGTGGCGCTGTTGAAGGGAATGGTTTTGGCGAATATGCTGACGCTGCGCGGCATCGTGAGCAAGAGCGGCCAAGCTGTCGACGAATTGACATCTCCCAGCTCAAGGGAAAAACGATTTTAAGATCAATGCCACGACGCCCCCAAGTAAAATACCCAACAGCCATTTCATGAGCGTCATTTCGCCCGCTAATCGCGTATCGACCCTGACCAGCTGTGCCTCTAAGCGCTCGATGTCCCGTTTCGTCGCGATCTCCGCCTCGCCGGATGCGTCACGGTAGGCAGCAGCAATGCCTTTTGCTTGCTCATCATTCAACCCATGGTCTTTAAGCGTTTCAACGAATCTGAGCGTATCGAAAGATATTGCAGTCATGATTGATTCCTGTCAGATAAAGAATATCCGGCGACTGAGTGGATTATGGCATGTATCTGCGGCTGACAGGCTCAGATTAGCACACGCCCCCATGATTCCACTCCGGGCACCCGAGTCCGGTGAGGATGGAGACGGCCTGGCGCCCGGCAAGTTGGTCGCCAAGCAGGGTGACCAGTGGGGTACCCATCCAGAGGGCGTCGCAGGCGGTGCTGGCGCTGTTGAAAGGTATGGTATCCAGTGCGATGTCGATGTGGTTGTAAAGCGCCATGTGCTCGCTCCAGGAGGGGGTGCAGGCAAAGGAGCCGATTCGCTCGCGGCTGATGCCGTGGCTATGCATGACCATCTTGGTAAGTGCATACTAAACGATGTTCGTCATTGATTCGCCGACTCCAAAAACCTGACCATTCATGTTTAAGTGGCTCGGGTTTTCCGATTCCCTCGAAGGGGTTGCGCTGGACATCCTTAACCAATGCGTTGACACGCTTCAAGATACGTTTATCTTCTTGCTGCCAATACAAATAATCCTCCCATGCTTGCGGATGCCAGCTAATCATCAATCAAGGCCCGTTCCTCGAAGCGCCCGCGTCTGATGTCCCCAATTGCCTGATCAAGTCGCTCGCGGTTGCGTGCCGAGCTTTTCAGATACGCGGTTTCAAGATACGCACTCTGGTGATCAATCCGCTCTTCAAGCATCTCCAGAGCCAATTGCTCGGGCGTTTGCTCCGCAAGAGTAGCGATGGCAGCGATCTTTTCCCTCAAACGATCAGGAATTTCGATGTTAAGCATGGCTTGCTCCTGTTCAAACGGCGTCATATTCAACCTCACATATTATCGCGCGCATGGCTTTAAGCCAGATCTGGCTGCCAGGGAAGCCCGATCACGCACGGAGCATCGAACGGATGGTCGGGCCGCATGCCAAAGCGCAGCAGGTTGCGGCGACCGACCTCGTCGGCGATGTGCTCGGCTAACTGGCGCACGGTGATGGGGATGCCGGAGCAGATGTTGACCGGCCCCTGTTGTTCGCCGAGCGCGACTTCGGCAATCTACCGACAGGCCTCGCGGACGTCGAGGAAGTCGCGGATTTGAAGCGTCGGCCGCCGCTGGTCTGGAAGGCTGGTTGTAGCTGATGCAGGGTTTCATTTAGCACGCATCAAGCCGCGTCAAGCTGAGTCAAGGGCAAGCAGTTAACCGAAAGCTTGGCTAGGTCGGCCTGGTGGCTGGCGTGTTGAATGTCGATGCCGACCAGCGCGCCGGCGGCATCGTAGTCGAGGACCACGCCATTGGCAATTTCGTCGGAATCGACGGAGGCACGGTCGCTCAGGTGGATGTAAAGCGAGTCCGTAGCGGCGTCGTAGTTAATCTTCATGGCCGAAATCTCCGGTCCGGAAAGGCGTTGTGGATTGTCTGCCCATCGGCCAGGGTCACCACCCGCAGGTAACGATCTAAGGCATCGATCCATATCCAGTGCCGGATGCGCCCGTCGTCCGCTTGCACTTCCCGGCGAATGGGATCGCGAACGGCAGCCTCGCACCATTCGCGCTGGATATAGGGTCGCTTAACCAAGACATTGTCACGGAAATAGTCCGTAATGGGCAGTTCTAGCATGAGTGCTTGAATGAAGCTGTCAATTCGCCTGTACGCGAAGCGCGGGCACTGCGGTGAAAAAACGCGTGCCCCGTTCAGCCAGATCGGCCAGTTGCGCCTTCACCTCCTCGGCAATATTCCAGGGCAAAATCAGCACCGCGTCCGGTGGCGCCTCGCGCAGCGCCGTCGGCGGGTTGATCGGGATGCGACTGCCGGGCAAGTAGCGGCCTTGTTTGGAGGGCGCGGCGTCGCAGACGTACGGCAGCAGATCAAGCATGAATGTCAATTCTGCATTTCGGGACGGTGTAAATGCCGTGCTTGATTGCGTTTTCCGCATCACCCGAAGCGGCAATACGCAGCGACAATGCCTTTAGCCTGATCATCTTTTAACCCATGGTCTTTTAGGGACAGCAGTTTTGTCTTCACTATTCTTGATGCTTGATCGCTTTATTTTCAAACCAAGCATTTAACATCATCTCGAATGATGCTTCGAGCGCGCGCGCCAGGCTTGGGCCATTACAAAGCTCGCTGCCGCGCATCTGCTCCCGTTGGGTTTCGCGAATGTGCCGGCGTTGAGTTGCATCATGCGCTAGGGCGCTCACGATGTCCACGAAGGCATCGGCATCCCGCACGATCCATTCCGCGCGTCCGAGGCCTGTCAGCAAGGAGGCGGCTTGGCGGCCGGCGAGGCGGTCGCCGGTCAGGGTGATCAGCGGGGTGCCCATCCAGAGGGCGTCGAATCCTGTGGTGGCACTGTTGAATGGCAGGGAGTCGAGCGCGATGTCGATGCTGTTGTAGGCGTCCATGTGGTCGGCCCACCTGGCACTGGCACCGTGGAATTCGATCCGGTCGGGGTGGATGCTCTGCTCCTGTAGGCAGGTCAAAATGCGCGTCTGCACGCTCTGATCCAGGGCGCGTTTGTCTTTCAAGATCAAACGCGCCTGGGGGAGTGCTCGCAGCACCTGGCTCCACAGGAGGAGGCTTTCCTGGCGGACCTTGGTGAGGTTATTGAAACTGCCGAGGCGAAGCTGTCCCTGCGGGTGTGGTTGCCAGCGCGGGTCGGGGGCCTGCAGCAGGGGCTCGCAGGCATAGCGGGTCCGTGGCAGTCTCCAGACTTGTTCGCTGAAGTGGCTGTCTTGCTCGGGCGGGATCAGCAGAGCGTCCCCGATGAAATAGTCCATCTCGGTGAGGCCGGTGGTGGCAAAGTAGCCGATGTAGTGACGTTGCACCGGTGCCGCGCGCCGGGCAATCACGCCGAGGCGGTTGTTCTCCATGTGGCCGCTGGTTTCAATCAGCACGTCGATTTTGTCACTGCGAATCTGTTGCACGGCTTGGACATCGCTCAAGCCATCAATGGGCAACCAGACATCGGCCAATTCGCGAAAGCGCGCGGATTCTGGCTCCGGGCGCTCGGGGCTAGGGTATCAGTAGAGCGCGAAGTGTTCGCGGTTGAGGGCGCGCAGCCAACTCAGCAGAAAATGCCCGACTGGGTGACTGCCGAATTCCGCCGATATCAGGCCCAAGCCCAGGCGTCGATCGCGCAACGGCGCAGGGGAGAACGAGCGCCGGCGTGCCTCGGCCCGTACCTCGGTGCTCAGGACCTCGCGTTCCCAACGTCGCGCTTCCTGGCGTTGACGCTCGGGCGTTAGTGCGGCGGTATAGGCTTGCGAGAATAAGAGATTGCTGCGTGCCCGCCCGTTCTCCGCAGCCAGGGCCAGCGCTTGGCGAAAGGCGAGCATGCTTTCATCGAGTCGGTCGAGATCGCGCAGGGCGGTGCCAAGGTTGTTCCAGGCTTCCGCCAGCATGGGCGCACTTTTCAGCGCGCGGCGCAGGGTGTCCTCGGCCGCGCCGGGTTTGCCCTGCATGATCTGCACGATGCCGAGCAGGTTGAGGGTTTCTGGCTCCTCGGGGGCGCGCGTCAGGGCTTCGCGCAGGGCTCGTTCGGCCTCGGCAAGCCGGCCTGCCCGTTTGAGCAGGAGGCCGAGGTAGGACCAATGCCAGGCTGACTCTGGTTTGCGTTCGCACAGTTGTTGGGCTGCCGCCGCGGCGGCGTTCCAGTCGCGCTCGCGCTCGCAGGCTTTAGCGAGGATGGTCCAGCCGGTGGGGCAGTCGGGCCATTGGGTAACATATTGCTCGGCCGCAGGGCGTAATCGCTGTTGATCGTCGCGGTTTAAACCTACACGCAGCGCGGCTATCGCTTCGCTTTGGCTGGGGAAGAGCGCTTCTGAGGCGGTCATAAACGCGTGGCAAATTGACTTCGGGCAATCCAGCCCATCCGGCCGCTTGCTAGCTCACCGAGTCGACGGCAGGACGGAGGTTGCATCGGTTTAACGGTGCGGCAACGCCTGAGCCAATTGCTCGGCAGCCGCCGAGCTGAGCGCAACGCCGTCGAACCAGGCTTGTGGATACAGATAGTCTTCGCCCGATTCGTCAATGAGCCGTATCATGTCATGACCAGCGTTTTTTTCGACGACTTCATAGAGCCGACCGAGTTGGAGGTCGTCGCCGGAGATGTCGCCGGCATTTCCTTGTGTAAGCAGACTACGAATTCTAAAGCCATCGTTTGACCTTCATTTTGGCCTTGCAGGCAACCCGGCGAGGTGTCGGCGTTCGACTTCCAGCGGTTGACCGATCATGACGATATCCTCAATCGTTTCGCGTGGGCGCGGGCAATTTGCTGGAAAGGGGAAGCCGTCGCAGTGGAATATCTCTTTTGATCGGAAGCACCGACTATCGCTCCCATCAGCAGCTTTGCCCAACCAGCGCTGAAACCTGCGATCATGCTAGATCAGCAAGAGCAATGAAGTAAACTCTCCTCATAAGTCTAATTCCAAATAGGCCGAGAAAACGCGACTAAAGCGTTAGCGCATCAGATCAAGGAGAACAGACGATGGCACTTGCCCAAGAAGACCTTCACCAGATTGGCGACTACGTCAAAGAACACATCAGCGACTGGCTGGCCGAGCAAAGCCTGGGCAAGCCGCCCGTGGTCTACGAGATCGAGCTGCGCGAGCGGATGGTGCGCGTCGAGGAAGAACTCAAGCACCAACGGGAGATAATGCGCCAAGGCTTTGAGCGCATGGACGAACGCTTCGTCGCGATGCGCGAAGACATGGACAAACGCTTCGCGCAGGTCGATACGCGTTTCGAGCTGATGCAAGCCGACATGAACAAACGATTCGAACAAGTTGACAAGCGCTTCGAGCAAGTTGACAAGCGCTTCGATGAGATGCTCAAGCGCCACGACCAACACTTCTTATGGCTGGTCGGGTTCATCGCCACAGGCGTTGGCCTGGTCATCACCGCCATGCGCTATCTCTAGGGGATCTGTTTCGCCTGCTCGCAGAATTGTGTTTGCGTGCTTGCCGCACTGGGAATGTCACAGGTAGCGGGCTTTGATCAACGGACCAATAGGCGCGTTAATGTTAGTGCGTCGGGCCTTGGTCTTGGCTCATGTCATGGTAGAAGGCGATTTATTGGATTCGATCTAATTATAGCAGCTCTTTGGTGCAAAAAACCCGCCAGGCGGCGGGACTGCTTCTCTTCTGTCGGTGTCGGTTAGGTGTCCCATGGTCTGCCTCATCTCGTCGGTTTTCATCCACCCGAGTGAGCTGCCTCAAATTTCCATCTAATCTAATCTAATCTAAACCCCGCGCAGTGCTCCGAGGATCACGCCGCGGCTGCGCAGATCTTCGAGCAGGCTGGTGCCGAAGGCGATGACTTGTTGCGGTTGCAGGTGGCCGAGTTCGGTGGCGATTTGGTCGAGCGCGTCCTGGCCGTTGGGGGCGGGTTGCTGTTGCAGCAGTATGAGCAGGCGCTGGGTGACGGCGTTGAGCTCCATGAAGCACACTTGCTCGTTGCGGTCGAGATAGACCAGTAGATGGGTTGGCTGTTCCGGGGCTTGCTGGGGTTGGTAGTCGGGGCCGATGCGATGGACGGGGTAGCGGTAGCTCAGGTTCCAGGCGCGCGGCGATAGCACGGGGCGCCCGGTGAGCAGGTCGCCATCGGGCATCAGATCAGCGGGGGGGTCATTTGGCACGCCGTCGCTTTGTTGCAGGGCCACTTCGACCCACTCGTAGTGCGCCAACTCGAGCAGGAAGGGCGGGTCGCGCGGGTCATCGCGACGGTGATGGCTGAGGAAGTCAAGAAACTCGCGCGGCAGTTCGGGGAACAGCGGTGAGACGGCGCGATGGCGGCGCAGAAAATCGCGCACCAGCTCGCGCCAATGCTCGCGCGGTAGCAGGCGGTAGACGACAGGGAAGTTGCCGGCGAGCAGCGAGGAGAGGTTGTTGAAGATCAAGTCGCGATAGATCTTCATGCGGCGGTCTTCGATGTCTGCCGGAGCCTTTGCCCGCTCGGGGTCGCGCAGATGGGTGGTGAAGCGCTGCTGCTGGCGCATGAAGTCCGGCATGGCTGACTGGGGTGTCGGGGCATTCATTCCTGATTAACCGGCCATGCAGTGCCTCAGCAAGTCGCCAGCGCGGGTTGCTGCGTGGCGCTTTGCGTCTCGCTTTGGTTCGCGGGGGCCGTGGCTGCCGAGCGGCTCGCGTAAGGCCGCTGAATGGCGCGAATGTGGTCGACCTCCCGCAGCATTTCATCGAGCGGCGGGATGTTGAAATCCCGCTCGAGCAGCGTCGGGAAGACGCCGAAGGCTTGGTAGGCAGCGTCGAGCAGTGCCCAGACCGGGTCGATCACCTCGGCACCGTGGGTGTCGATGCGCAAGTCTTCGGCCTCGGCATGGTGTCCGGCAATATGTCCATAGCGAATCCGCTCGCCGGGCAGGCTGTGTAGAAAGGCGAGCGGGTCATAGCCATGGTTGATGGAATTGACGTAAATGTTATTGACGTCGAGTAGCAGGTCGCAATCGGCCTCCGTCAACACCGCGCGGATGAAGTCGCTCTCGGACATTTGCTGGCCTGGGGCGGCGTAGTAGGAGGCATTTTCCAGCGCGATGCGGCGCTCAAGAATATCTTGTACCTGACGGATGCGCGCGGCAACGTGCTGCACGGCTTCCTCTGTGAAGGGGATGGGCAGCAGGTCGTAGAGTTGGCCGTCGTCTGCGCAGTAGGTCAGGTGCTCGGTGTAGTGCTCGACCCCGTGCTGATCGAGAAAGCCTTTGAGCTGGCGCAGAAAGTTGGTATCCACTGGCGCCGCACCGCCGATTGACAGCGACAGCCCATGACAGACGAACGGAAAACGCTCGGTCAGAGCGTGCAGCAGGCGCCCCTTGCGCCCACCGACACCGATCCAGTTCTCGGGCGCGATCTCGTAGAAGTCGACCTGTCCAACTGGTGGAGCCTCGGCCAGGTCGCTCAGGAAGGAGCGCCGCAGGCCGAGGCCGGCGCCGGCGCCGGCGATGGTCTTATGCCGGCTTATCATCAGCGTGGCTCAGGTGCTCAGCTGCTGCCACCGCACTTGCCCTCGCCGTCCTTCTCGCCATCGTCACCGTCCGAAGAGCCGCACTTGCCCTCTTCGCCCTTGCTGCCGCATTTTCCTTCCTCGTCTTTGCTGCCGCACTTACCCTCGGTATCGGCTTCGGCCAGCTGCATGTAGCCGGTGCCGAGATCCTGAGCGACGAAGGGATTGCCTTCTTCAGCCTGGGCGATACCGATGGAACCGGCGAGAGCGATACCAACCAATGCGGTGGCGGAGTCTTTGGTCATATTCATGGCAATTTATCCTTCTTTCAAAGCAGAATTTTTTGATGATGATGTGGGTCTGTCGTCTGCAGGAGCCCCCTGGTGGAGCGAGGCATAACCGACCCGCATGGTCAGGTATGGCGCCGGAAACCCGCGATTCAATGACAAACCGCAAATTTCCTGACGAAATTACCGGGGTATTATTTGACGCTGACACGAGCAAAGCCCGGGCGCAGTGATCTCAGCTCGTTGCCTCAGTAGCGGCGGGCGCCTCGGGCTGCGCCGCGGTCGCTTCATGCGGTGCCAACCCCGGATAGCGCACCTCGACGCGGTTGCGCCCGAGCTCCTTGGCCCGATACAGCGCCTCGTCGGCCTGCTTGATCAGCGCTTCGTGATCCGGGTTGGTCGGATCATCGGTTGCCACGCCCATGCTGATCGTGACGATGCCCTGACTGGAGCCGGGATGGCGCATGCCTAGCCCGGCGACCGCTTCGCGCATGCTCTCGGCGACTTTGACGGCATTGGCCAGCGAGGTGTCCGGCAGCACCACAACAAACTCCTCCCCGCCATAGCGCGCGCAGAAGTCGCCGCCGCGCTTGAGCCCATCGCTTAAAGTCTGGGCCACCGCGCGCAGGCAGCGGTCACCGGCCTGATGGCCGAAGGTGTCGTTGTAGCTTTTGAAGTTATCGATGTCAGAGATAATCAAGGACAAGGGCATGCCCTGACGCCGACCGCGACGAAACTCATCGACGAGATTTTCGGTAAAGTAGCGCCGATTGGGGATGGAGGTCAGGGTATCGAGTATCGCTTGCTGCTTGAGCCGCTCGTGGGACTGCTCCAGCATGCGGGTGGTGAGCAAAATCAATCCGCCGCCGATCAGTCCGATGAGCGCATGGCTGATTATCAGCGACATGGCCGGCACCAGAGCCACGTCCGGCAGAGTCACGCTGATGCCACCGCGCACGTCGCCAAGCTTGTAGCCCTGGTCTTCGTGGCATTTCAGGCAGGGCTTCTCAGTAACCAATGGGGCCATGTAGCGATAGAGCTGGCGCTCGCCAGATTGCATGAACTGCCCGACCTCCGGCGCGCCTTGCTCGAACCGCGCTAGAGCGGCACGCTCCCAGGGCTCAGCGCGATTCTCGGGGCGAATGGGTTTCAGGCTAGTGATGTGGAAATGCACGCCGCTGGTGTCGTCGGCGATCTCGGCCAACTGCCGGGTCATGAAAGCCGGATTGATCGCCGTTAGCGTGAGATCATCCGACACGCGGATATCACGATCTTCAATCTTCAGGTAGGGATTGGGCTGGGTATTATCGGTCACCGGCACATAGACGCCGCCGTGCTGCGCATTCCACTGCCGCGTCAGCACCACCTGCTCGAAAAAGGACCGCGCCGTGCGCAGCGCCAGCTCAGAGCGCGCGTCGTAGGCTTGATGCAGATTCCAGCCCAGGGACGCCAGCACCAGCGCAGTCCAGATCGCAAGCAGCAGCCAGGGTTTGAGCAGTAGTTTCACGTCGGCGGCAGTGGTGTGCACATCGTCTGAATTCTCTTGATGCATGGCAACGCCCACTCCTCCGGCGCGATTGCCGCGAGCAACCCATTTCCGTACAAGTTTAGCGCAAGCTGGCGGTTGTCGAGCAGCCAAGGTGGAGGAATCAGCCGGGGCGCTGATCGCCCGAAAAATCGTCGATCGCCAGCAGCACGCCGAGATCGCGTAGCCCTGAGAGCACCTCAATGCAATGCTGGGGGTCCGCCATCAGCGAGCTCTCGGTTAACTCCAGACACAGGGTCGCAGGCGGCAGTTTCCATGCCTCGAGCAAAGCTTTCACGTCCTCCACCAGGTGTGGCTCGTCAAGCTGGCGCACCGAGAGATTCACCGCAACAAAAAACCTGCCAATGAAATCCGTTTTTCCGGACGGTGTTACCGCGCCAGCCGCGCAACCAAGCGGTGCCGACTTGGCGCTGAACCTGCGTTGAACTGGCGCTTAACCGGCGCTGACCGGTCGCTGATTGGGCGCCGAATCAGCTGTCTTGTTTGGTCGTCTCCAGCAGCAATTCAACCCGTCGGTTCTGCTCGCGGCCCTCGGGCGTGGCGTTGTCAGCGATGGGCTCCTGCTCGCCGCGCCCCTCGGCGCTGAGCTGCTCGGGACTGACTCCCGATGCGATCAACGCCTCACGCACCGCTTCAGCCCGCTCCGCGGACAGCGCCTGATTCGCGTCTTCGCGACCACTAGCGTCGGTATAGCCGATCACCCGTACCTGTAGATCGGGATAATCGTCGAGCCAGGCCGCGAGCGCCTGCAAGCGCTCGCGGTCTGTGTCTTCCGTCAAGTCAGCCGAGCCGCTGGCAAACTGCAGATCGCCTGAAGACAGCGCAATGCGCAGCCCCGAGTCAGTGAGTCGGGTATTCAGATCCATGGCACCAAGATCCGCCAGCAAGGCGCCGCAGCGGGCCGCACCGGCGTTTGCCTGCGCGGCCTCAAGCTGACGTTGCGCCTCCATGATGGCCAGTTCGCCGCTTTCGAGTGCGGACTGATGCTCGGCCAGATCCTCACGCAGGCGCTCGCCTTCCCGCTCAAGCTCGGCGATGCGCTGTTGGGCATCCGCCAGGGCTTCGGCATCTGTCGCCGCGCCAGAATCCCTACCAGAATCCGCATTTTTAGAGTCCGAGTCCGCGCCAGTCGACTCAGAACTGGCCACTTCCGCATTTGCCGCCTGCACGGAGGTTTCCCGGACCTCGACAACCAATTCCTGCGCTTGAGCGCTAGCCCCCAGCGGAGCGAGATCCTGCGACTGACGAACCCGATAGACGGCCTCCATCGCAATCAGCCCAACGCCAAACAGCGCCGCCAGCAAGCTGAGAATGACCGAGGTGCGCAAGCGAATCTGGCGCTCGCAGGGATCGGCTGATGATGGATCGGCTGATGATGGATCGGCTGATGATGGATCGGCTGATGGTGAAGTGGCAGCGGCCGGATTGGCAGCGGCTGGCTCGCCGCTGGCGACGCTCTTGCTCCCGCTGGCTGTTTGATGAGTCTTCCCGGTCATGATCTTGGCTCCGTTGGCTGATTCGCGCGTTTTCGTTGCTTCTTCTCGGCTCATTCAGGGATGCAGATGCCACGCTCACGCACTGCGTTTGCGGTGCTGACCGAGAGCATCGCCACAATGCCGGTCAGCAGGGTTAGCAGCGCGAAGCCAAGGTAAGCATAAAACGCCGCTCCGGTCTGATCGAACATCCGCATGCTGGCGATACTGACCGCCGCGAGCGGAAAGGAGTAAGCCCACCAGGAGAGGAAAAAATCCAGCCGAAAGAACCGTTGTGCCTGACTGAACAGCAGCACGGTTAAGAACACGCCGACAAAGTAAAGCGCCTGCGCGAACACATCGAGCCCGCCATTGAGCTGAAGATAGGCGATGAAGGCAACGGCCGGCGGCGCGATGAGAATAAAGAGCGTCGGCATCAGGCGCGCGTCGATTGATTGATGGAACAGCACCCGGTAGAAAACGATGGTCATCAGCACCGACCACAGCAGCACACCGATGCTAAAGAAAAACCAGGAGATCTCGACGAACCCCAGCGGCACTCCCGCGATAGGCACCAGCACATTACCAACCGCGGGGATAAACCAGGACGGGTTCATGTGGTGAATCTGAAAATGCTGGTGGTGCATCCACACCGAGACGATGTAGAGGGTAAAGCCAAGCTGCACCGTGGCCCCTGTCGCCCACAGCGTCAGGCTGACCACCGGCGGCGCCGTATGCAGCAGCGCGATGGAGAGCAGTAGCAAGCTGATGGAAATGGTCGGCATGAAACTCAGCCTGACCGGGTGTCTGAGCTCGGCCAGCACCGCACCGGGATGGAAGGCGAGCTTTGCCGCATAAACGCCAAACAGCAGGACAAAGACCAAAACACTCAACCCGATCAGCCAGGGCACCAGGCTGAGCTGAACATCCAGCATGGACGCTGCCTTTTCCCACGCAATGGCCAGACCCGCGAGGCCCATGACCATGGCGAAAAAGGACACCGGAAACTGGGCCAGACGCGACGCTGGAAGCGCCGCTCCAGATGCTTGTGGGCCCGATACCGATGGACTAGGTGCCGATGGAGCAGATGCCGATGGACCAGACGCTGGTCGGCCAGTCACTGATGCACCAGACGCTGGTGGAGAGGTTGGCGAATCCGCCTTCCGGGTCACTGTGCTCATTTTCCTGCCTCCCAAATGAATTCGATCGCCAAATTGCTTTACGCCAGTTCGCTGCAGGACAAATCGCTGCACGCCAAGTCAAGTCGCACATCACGGGCGGCCGGTCTGTTACCTGGCCCGGGATGCGCTGAAATCCAGCCTGATTTGCGCATGCCAAGCCAGCGCGCAACTCCAAGCCCGCGCGCATTGGAAAGTGAAAGTTTAGAAACCCCGACACCAGCGTGCATTGATAAAACCCCGAGTAAGACACTCGGGTTTAGCCAGATTCTCCAAGCCGCCGACGGCGAAACCCGCCGGAGGCCAAAACCGTTATACTCAGGCATTGGCTGTTATCGTCAAACATGTCCACCCCGGGAATGGCCCTGTATGACCCCCGAAGCACCCCTGCAAGGTTTTATCGACGAATGCGAGCGCGAGGAGCTGCACCTGACCCGCTTCATTCAGCCCTTCGGCCTGCTGCTGGCCGGGGATACGGGTGACGCACGTATTCGCCACGTCAGCGCCAATGCCGCCGACTGGCTGGGGAAGCCGCCTGAGGATCTGCTCGGCGTCCCACTGCCGGTCGCCATACCGGAATTTCCCCCGCAGGACCCACAAAAAACCGAGAACGCCACCGAGCGCGCGCGCTGGATGTACCCGAGCGCCGACAAGCAGCTCTTCCCCGAGCTCTACAAAGGCCCCGATGGCCCCATGGACGCGTGGTTCTCCTGTACCGACAACAACTGGGTGCTGGAGCTGGAGCATGCCCTGCCGGAGCATCAGCGTCTCAACGCCTATCGGCCGATTCCGCACCGGCTGTTTCGCATGCCCTCGAGTGACGGCGACTGGGCGGCGTATTGCCAGTTTCTGGCCGATACCTTGCGCGAGGCGAGCGGCTTCGAGCGGGTGATGATCTATCGCTTTCGCGACGACGAAAGCGGCGAGGTGATCACCGAGAGTCTGGAGCCCGGCCTTGACCCCTACCTCGGCTTGCGCTATCCGGCCTCTGACATCCCGCTGATCGCGCGCGAACTTTACCTGGCCAACGCACACCGGCAGATTCCCGACCGCGGCGCCGAGCCGGTGGCGATTGTGAGCGCACCCGCCGCGTCCAAGGCCAGCGCGCCCCAAGCGGCGACGCTCGACCTGACCCTGTCGGATCTGCGCGGCGTTTCTCCGGTCCATCTCGAATATCTGAAGAACATGGGCGTCACCGCGTCCCTGTCCTTCTCGGTCGTTCTGGGCCAGCGATTGTGGGGGCTGATCGCCTGCCATCATCGCCAGCCGCGCGATCTGCCGCTGCCGATACGCGAGCGCTGCGCGGCCATGTGCCAAGCATTTTCGCTGGCAATCTCAGGCTATCAGGGCGCGCGCCGGCTGCTTGAGCTCAGCGAAAGTGACGAAGATATCACCCGCCTGCACGAGGCCCTGCGCAAGACTGAGGAAGACGATGCCCGCGGCGAAATCGGCGCCTCAGGGCCCGCTCTGGGAACAATGCTACTGGAGTTGGTGAGTGCCAGCGGTGCCGCCCTGGTCGACGGGGACCACCTGATCCAATTCGGTCAGGCGCCGGACGAGCACGCCATCCGCGATCAGGTCAGCTGGCTGTTGAGCGAGAGCCGGGAACCGATCTTCGCGACCGATCACCTGCCCCGGCTATGCCCGGCCGCCGGCGCTGACATCGCGACCTGCAGCGGGCTCCTCGCTGTGCGGGTGACACAATTCAGCGAAGAGGGCGAGCGGCTCTTTCTGTGGTGGCGTCCGGAGCAGCCGCAAACGGTGACCTGGGCTGGCGACCCGCGCAAAAGCGCGCTCAGCGACCAGGGCCACCAGATGCTCTCGCCGCGATCGTCCTTCGAGCACTGGGTGGAAACCACCACCGGCCATTCCGAGCCCTGGTCCATCAGTGATCTGCTGCGCGCGCGCAAGTTCCGCAGCCTGCTGCTGCGCGACATCAACGCCGACCTACTATCCCCCTGAGTTCTGCGCCGCAGTGACATCGAGCCAGAGGCTCAGCTTGGCATCGAGCTCATCGAACAGAACCGGCTTGGCGAGCAAGTCATCCATACCGGCAGCCAATGCCCGTTCGCGATCCTCGGCAAAGGCGGCCGCAGTCAGCGCAATAATCGGCAGGCGACGATCGGGCTGCTGTGCCTCTTCGGCGCGTATCGCCCGCGTCGTTTCATAGCCGTCGAGCTCGGGCATGCGGCAATCCATCAGGATCAGATCGGGTGCCAAGCCCTCTTGCAGCGTGTCCAGACACTCCCGACCATTAGCGGCCTCGGCCACCCCGTAATGGAGCTTTTTCAGCAGCGCGCGCATCAGCTTGCGGTTGGTCGGCTCGTCATCAACCACAAGAATGCTGGCGCGCACCGATGCTGATTGCCTTGCCCCGTCGGCAGCGGGCGAGTGTTGGCTGGATGCGTGTCCAGCGGCAGGCTCAACCGACAGCGGCTCCAACCGCTGTTTGCTTTGCTCGTCGGACTGGCTTGGTAGTGAGGCCTCGGACTGGGTGACACGCTCGGCGGGTATCCGCACCCAGAATCGGGAGCCCTCGCCCTCCTCGCTCTCCACGCCCGCCTCGCCGCCCATCAAGCGCGCCAGTCGCTTGACAATCGACAGGCCCAACCCGGTCCCGCCGAACATCCGCGCGGTGGAACTGCCGATTTGTGAAAACGGCTGAAACAGATCCCGCTGATGATCCGCCGGAATGCCCGGGCCGCTATCGACCACGGCAAACTCGAGCATCGGGCGCTGACTGCCCGTGCGCGGCTGGCTTCCGGCAACGGTGAGCTCGCCACTTTCGATGCGCACGAAGCCGGTTTTGGTGAATTTGATTGCGTTATTGACCAGATTCGACAGCATCTGCCGCAGCCGATGCGCATCGGCGCGGTAGAAGCAGTCCGGCTCGCCGTTCCAGACCACCTCGTAGTTCAGTCCTTTATCGCGCGCCGACTCGGCAAACAGCCACTGGATCTCGCGCAGCACGGTGGTCGGCTTGAAGTGCACGGCGTCGATTTTCAGCTTGCCGGCCTCGACCTTGGACAAATCGAGAATGTCGTTCAGCAAGGTGAGCAGGGATTTACTTGAATTGAGCAAGGTATTGGCATAATCCTGACGCTCCTCATCGTCGATATCCGCGCGCATCAGTAGTTGTGCCATGCCGGTAATCCCATTGAGCGGCGTGCGGATTTCGTGACTGATGGTGGCGACGAAGCGGCTCTTGGCCATATTGGCTGATTCCGCAGCCAGTCGCGCCTGATGCAGCTCGGTCACATCGACGCGAATCCCCACATGAAAGCCATCCGGCGTGCGCCGCTCGCGCACATTGACCCAGCGCCCGTCGTCGAGTTGCTGCAGGGCCTCGAAGCGCTCCTTATGGTGATCGCGCAGGCGCTCCGCCAGCCATTCTTCCTCGCGCCCGACCGCCTCTGGATATTGTCCGCGCGAGAGACCGTAGCGAAGGATCTCTTCGAAGTTTCGCCCCGGCTCAATGATGGCCGCCGAGGTGCGGTAGAGATTGAGATACTCCTGATTACAATGCACCAGGCGGTCTTGCGGGTCGTAGACAGCAAAGCCCTCGCCAATGGTCTCAACCGCGGCTTTCAGCACAGTTTCGGTGCGACGGAGACTTTCTTCCGCCTCTTTACGCAGCTCCAGGTCAATCAGTCCGCCCAGCTCCAGCGCCGACTGGCGCTGCTCCAGCCACCAGCGGCGGCTGCGCAGCCGCACCGTCTGGCTCCAGGCATCAAAGGACTTGCGCGGGTTGATGCGCCCGTCATCGCCCACCTCGACCGGCTTGTCGGGATTGCCGCCCCAGGAAATCTCGCGCAACTGCTCGCCGCGAAACCACATCAGCGTGACATGGCTCGCGGGATCGAGCGAAAACATGGCCACGCCAGCGGCCTGCCCGGCCCATTGACTCATGTCCGGAAGATGCTCGCTGAGGCAGTCGGTGACATAGAGCGGCGACATCTCGCTGGGGCGTCGCGCGCGCAGGCCCTCCAGAATCATCAGCACCTGCGACTCCGGCGGTGTCTGCCCGCCCAGCACCACATCGCGACCGCGCACCAGGGCAACGCCGTCGGCTCCCACGGCACCGAGCAAATCCGCCCGCCCGGGACCGCGCACGATGTCGGTCAGGCGCGCGCCCTTGCGCATGGCAGCCAGCACGCGCTCACGACTCTGCTTGAGATGCTCCCGCTGCTGGCGACGGCGATCTTGCTCCGAGAGCGTGATCTGGGTGGACAAATCCTGCGCCATCCAGTCGGCTAGCTCGCGCACCGCGAGCGAGATGGGACGCGGGGCGCGATGATGGCAGGCAATCAGCCCCCACAGCTCACCATCGCGCAGCAGCGACAGCGTCAGCGACGCCGCCACGCCCATGTTGCGCATGTACTCGCGGTGCACCGGCGAGACGCTGCGCAGCAGACTGAGTGACAGGTCGAGCGACAGCCCCGCAGGCATCTCGGCGCTGGCCAGCAAGGGCGAGGGATGGTAGTCGGCATCGACAATCACCCGGGTGCGATTGAGCACGTACAAATGCCGCGCCTGGGCCGGAATGTCCGACGCCGGAAAATGCAGTCCGAGATAGGGCGAGAGATCGTGCGCCTTGGCCTCGGCCACCACTTCGCCGTGCCAGTCGACCTCATCGAATCGGTAGATCATCACCCGGTCATAGCCGGTCAGGCGCCGAAACAGCGCGGAGGCGGTCTGCAGTTTTTGCTCGAGCTGCGCCTGCGCGCGCACCGGCGCGAAACCACGCACGGCCTCCCCAAGGGCATCGCCCAAAGCATCCGGCAGGGCATCCGACTCCTTTATCGGCTCGAGCTCAAGCACGATCAGCCCCTCACCCTCGGTGGTGGAGGCCTCATGCACATAGCCGGTGAACTCACCCCGCTCGTTCGGCTCGGACCAATGAAAGGGCACCGGCTCCGTGGGCTGACAGCGAAAACACACGGCCGCATCGCGCACCAGGTCCGCCAGAGCCGGCCCCAGCGCATCGCCGAGCGCTCGCCCGAGCAAATCGGCGGCCTTCACACCCAGATGCGCCTCGGCGCTTGGCGTGGCGATGGCGATATTCAGTCCATCCAGCGTCAGTGCCAGCAGCACCCCATGCGGCTGAATCGCACCGGCCAGGTGAATGGGCTCAGCCTCGCACAGGCTAAGTTCCGTTGTTGGGGCTGTCCCAATCTCGACACGCATTGCTGTCTCCCCCCGAAGCAGCCATCGCTCGCCGCCCCTGCGCGCGACCAGCGCCCGAGCAAGGTGCGGCCAAACGAATTCCCGACCGACTGCGGATAAACTGTTATTTTTGTCTTCTTGCGCCTGACCTGCGCTCCAATGATCCCGGGTCAAGAAACGATGGACAGGCGCAGCCACAGGCAAGATAATAAGCGCTTATCAGCGATTCGCCGCACGCTGCACAGCATAATACCCAATTTTCGCATAGGAAATACAGGATTAGGGCCTGCAATGGTCAGCGCGCGACGCGACAGAACAAGCGCCCGTAGCTCAGTTGGATAGAGTACAGCCCTCCGAAGGCTGGGGTCACAGGTTCGAATCCTGTCGGGCGCGCCAATTCAGTCAGCCGATTCAGTCAGTCGATTCAGGCAGCTGATTTAGGCAGTGGGCCAGCTGGCAATCATCTCCCCTCTCTGTACCTGACTTTATCGTGACGCGGCATCCAAGGCCGGGTAACGCCCACGGGCGACCGCCGGGAAGCCCCCCCCCTTTAGGCTTCCCGGCAGGCTTCCCAGCGGCCTCCTGCCACTTGTGAGACCCCCGCGACCGCGTTAACCGGGCCCAAGACCAAAAGCTCCTTTGTGACGGCTATACCTGAGGCGCGGCCTGTTATGATCCGCCAAGAGCTGCGGTGGTTGCATGCTGGCATCCAGTAGCTCCTACTGGCACCCGTTGGCCAAGCCGCCAAGTTTTCATCCGATTGAGGAAACACTGATGACCATTCGATCCTACTTAGTGCTCTTTGGCCTGATACTCCCCGCCGGGGTTCTTGCCCAGGGCTTGGTCGGGCAACTCAAGGAAGGCGCGAGCGAAGCTGTCACCGCCGTGGGTGTCGCGGGCAGCGGCGCGGTGAAAGCAGTCGGCGAGGCTGCTGGTCAGGCCACCGGCGCGGTGCAGGGCACCATCGACTCCGCCAAGCAGAGCCTGGGCAACGAAGCAACCCCCGAGGAGACGCGGGAAAAGCTTGATCAGATGGCCGCAACCACACTCGAACGGCTGTTTACCGACCACCCCGAGAGCCATGAGCTGTTCGAGCGCAGCGTGGGCTATGCAGTGTTTGACAGACGCGAGGCGAGTTTCTACGTCGTTGCCGGCTACGGACGTGGCGTTGCGGTTGACCGCGAAACCGACGCGCGCACCTACATGAAAATGGCCACCACCGGTGCCGGAGTTGGTTTTGGTCTCGGTGGCTTTGCCTCCCAGGTTGTCATCCTGTTCGAGACCAGCGCCGGTTTTGAGCAGTTCATTCATCAGGGACTCGACGCATCGGCCAAGATCGGCACCATGACGGGTGATCAAACAGACCAACTTAACCTGCGCTTCGATAACGGCAAGGCCGTATTCGTGCTCACCGGAAAGGGCTGGAAGATCGCCGCCCAACTGACGGGAACGCGTTATTGGCCAGACAAGCTTCTTGATAGCGATTGAGCCTTACCGGCATGGGTCGCATGACGCATTCCGCCCTTGGCCGTTGCCGTTCAAGCTCAGATCAGCTGTTGTGCAGCCTGATGTCCCCGCGCTCATGCCCGAGCCACGCGAACTTCTCAAACTCGCCGATCAGTGCGTCAAGTGCGGTTACTGCCTGCCTGCCTGCCCGACCTTTCGCCTACAGCATAGCGAGGCGGAATCGCCGCGGGGCCGCATCGCGCTGATCCAAGGCTGGCTGTCGCAGGAGCTCGCGCCCACGGCAACGCTGTTTCAGCATCTCGATCAGTGCCTCGAATGCCGCGCATGCGAGGCCGCCTGCCCCTCATTGGTGCGCTTTGGCACCCTGATGGACGGCGCGCGCATGATTCGCCAGCGGCGGCGCCCCTGGTGGCAACGCAGGCCGCGACAACTCTGGCTTGGCGCACTTAGCCAGCCAGGCTGGCTGGCGGTCTTTGCCTGGTTGGGAGCAGCCCTGCGGCATCTGGGCCTGTGGCGCTGGCTCGAGCCACGCTGGCCAGGGCTGGCGCTGATGCAGCGTCTGGGACAAACCCTGCGCGCGTCGCGCCAACCACAGGGTCTGGCACGTCACCCCCAAGCACCCGCAAACCAGCAGCAAGCAGACGCGATCGCCGATAACCGCGCGGAGACTGCTTCGCAACAGGCGGCAGAGCTGCCTGAAAGAGCGCCGCCCCAGCCACCCGTGGCGCTGTTCCTCGGCTGCATCGCGCGCGGCACCCAGGGCGCGACCATCGATGCCGCGCGGCGGCTCTTAGACCAGCTCGGCATTGCCTATCAAGAGCCAGCGCAGCAAGGCTGCTGCGGCGCCTTGCAGCGTCATCATGGCTTTGCCGCCGAGGCCGATCGTCAGCGCGCGCACAATGCCGAGGCCTTTCGCGGCCTGACAGTAGTGGGCTTCGCCAGCGCCTGCGTGCTCGAATTACAGGGCGACGCAGGCATCGACGCACAAGAGATTTGCGCCTTTCTGGCCGACTCGCGCGCGCTCGCCCAGGCGAGCCCGCGCCCCCTCCCGGCGCGCGTGCTGGTGCACGAGCCCTGCTCTCAGCGCTTGTTAGCCGGCGGGGCCAGCGCCATCTATCGGCTACTGGGGCAGATTGCGGACCTGGTGGTGGAGCCCTTGCCGGGAAACGACAGTTGCTGCGGCGCGGCCGGCACCTATCTATTGGAGCATCCGCGCACCGCGCTGGCGTTGCTCGCGCCCAAACTCGAAGCCGTGCGCACGCGCCACCCCGATTATGTGGTCACCACCAACAGCGGCTGCGCTCTGCACCTTTCTGGCGGCTTGGCGGCCGCCGGGCTGGACATTCCGGTACTGCACCCGATTGAATTGCTCGAGCGCCAACTCCGGCATCAGGGCGCATCGCCTCAGCCTCACCACCGACCGACGCCCAAGGCACCCGGATTCGCCGGCCCAAAGCCGAAAATGCAGATGCCATCGGTATAATCGCTCCTGACCAGGGCCGAGCCAGAGCCAGAGCCACAGCCCGAGAAGCATCCGACCAGCAACTTAAAACCGCAGCACCGTCCCCTATTTGCACGATGAATAATTCAGCTTCACACCACCATCCCATCGACCGGGCGATTCTGCAATTCGATACCGCCCTGCGCACCCTGTTTGGCAAGCCGAGCGTGACCGAGCGTGACAACCCGGCTCAGGCGTTTCCCGAGATTGAGCTCAGCGGCGATGAGCGCCAGCATGCCGGGCGCCTGATGCGCGTCAACCACACCGGCGAGGTCTGCGCCCAGGCACTCTACCAGGGCCAGGCGCTAACCGCGCGCGACTCCGACGTACGTGCCCGGTTCGAGCGTTCGGCGCAGGAAGAAAACGACCACCTCGCCTGGTGCGATCAGCGCCTGCATGAGCTCGGCAGCCGCAAGAGTCTGCTGAATCCGTTGTGGTACGGCAGCTCACTGACGCTTGGCGCCGTCGCCGGGCTCAGCGGTGACAAATGGAGCCTGGGCTTTGTGGTGGAAACGGAGAATCAGGTGGAAGATCACCTGGCCGAGCACATCGAGCGCCTGCCGATCGCCGACCAGCGCAGCCGCGCGATTCTCGAGCAGATGAAGCGCGACGAAATCCACCATGCCAATGTCGCCCGAGATGCCGGCGCAGCCGAACTCCCCACTCCAGTCAAATGGGCGATGAAGGCGGTGTCCAAGGTCATGACGCGCGGCGCTTATTGGGTTTAGGCTGAGCCTTTAACTGGCGACACGGGCAGGACGAAACCGTTCTCTGACCAATTAACTGAGAGTAGAAGAACTTACCCTCGCATCTGCACATTTCCCCCGTCTGGTTCAAACTGCCGGCCAATATTGATTGGCGAGGCGGCGCGATGAACCTGCACGAGATCACCCTGCGTCTGGTCGCCCCGGATGAAGGGCCGCGCTTCAAAGCCCTGCTCGATGCGCACACTACCTGGGCTCGGCAGCAAAGATCGGTCATACCCTCTGGTACGTCGCCCTCTGGCGGGATCAGTGGCTGGCGTTGCTGGTACTCAGTGCGGCGGCCTGGAAGTGCGCCGCCCGTGATCGCTGGATCGGCTGGGATCGGCGTTACCAGTTCGACCGTCTGCATCTGATCGCTAACAACGCCCGCTTTCTGATTCTGCCCCAGTGGCATGCCCCGAATCTTGCCTCTCGGGTGCTGGGGTTGTGCGAGCAGCGTGTTGGCGCCGATTGGCAGGCGCGTTTCGGGTATCCGCTGTGGCTGCTGGAGACCTTCGTCGATCCGCGTCGGTTTACCGGCACCTGCTATCGCGCCGCCAATTGGCTCGAAGTCGGCCAGACACGCGGTTACCGACGCACGCGCGCCGGCTACAGCGACCGGCCCGATGGCGCCAAGCTCGTTTTTGTCCGCCCCTTGATCGCGCATGCCCAGGCACGCCTGGCCCATCCAAGGCTTGATCCCCTGTACCACTACCGGCGCAAGAGCGCACGCGCGCGCAAGGGCAATCCCTATGTCCGACGGATTCTCTGCGAGGCCGCCCATGCGGCCAGCCGCACCCGCTATGCGTTGGCTGAGAAGTTCAAGGTCTTGCTCGTTCGTCGTGGGCGAAAACGGGCTATCTTCGCGCTGGCCCACAAAATTCTGAAAATCGTCTTCGTGTTGATCCACCGTGGCGATTATTACCGGGATGCCACGGTCAACTACGAAGCCATCAGCGTTGAACGCAACGCACCGCGTTGGATTCGGATGCTCAGGAAGTACCACTACATTCCAGCCTAAGCCGCCGCGACAATCCTTTTTTTTCAGGCCGCCAAGCGGTCAGCGGGTGGTTTGTCTCAAGCTACCTGCATCTTTCACGGTAACAGCTCACGTCGGCTAGAAAGGATTTGCCGCGGTGGTCAATGCTCATCAGCTTGGCAAACCTTGCCAACAGCGGTAGCCTTGCCCCATGAGCACAATGAACATTTCCCTCCCCGAGCCCTTGCGGGTCTTCGTTGACGAACAGGTCGCCAACCGCGGCTATGCCAGTGGCAGCGAGTATCTGCGTGAATTAATCCGCGCCGACCAGGATCGCCAGCATCTGCGCCAATTGCTCCTCGAAGGCGCCCAGTCGCCTTCCACAGTGACCGCCGATGCCGCCTACTTCGCCCGTCTGCGCGAGGGTCTGATCACCGGCGCGAACGCGTGAAGCGCAAACCGGCCGTCCTGCGTGCGCGGGCCGACGCCGACATTGAGGCGGCCATTGCCTATACCCGCACTGCGCATTCCCCAACCACCGCCCTGGCGTTGCTTGACGCCCTCGAACAAGCCTTCGTGCTCCTCGGCGAACAGCCCGGGGTCGGCTCGCCGCGCTACGCGGAACTCCTCGACCTGCCTGGCCTGCGCGTCTGGTCGCTGTCCGGCTACCCTTATCTGGTGTGCTATCTTGAGCGCGCCGATCACCTCGATATCTGGCGCGTTCTTCATGCGAAGCGCGACATCCCCACCTCGCTGCGCGACCCGGACTCAGAGATAGGGTGACGGAATCGCCCGCCGTCGCCGGGGTGTCGGCTTCAGCGGTGGGGTGATGGTGTTGGTCAGGCCGGTCGCTGGCCTGCGCTGGCTCATCGGTTTCTCAGGCAAGGCATCCACCCGCCGATTCAGCGCCAGGCCCATTGCAATCAGTCCGTACAACCCCGCATAGGCATACACCCGGCAATCCAAGGCTTCGTTGCGCCGGTTGTCCGGCTTCGACCAGAACTGCTGGGCGAAGCCATTGACGTAGCGGGTTCGCTTACGCTCAGCGGTCAGCTGCTCGAAATACTGCGCATCGCGATCCAGCGGGAAGTGCGTCGTTCCCGCGCCGGGCGGTGTCTTCTTTAGCCGCGCGAGGATCGCCTCCTTGGCCGCATCGACGCCAACGGAGAACAGATTCACCTTGGCCACACGGGAATTTGGGTTGCTTTGGCACTCATTCCTCTGGCAGGACAGGTCGGCCGGACGTGGTCCAGCGCTCAATTTCCCGGCTCAGATTGCGGCCGTAGTAGATCTCCATCATCTCCCGACGCACTAGCCGCTGAATACGCTGACGCTCCTTATCGGACAAATCGGCGGCATTGATGCAGAACAGGTAATCGTCCAGGCGAAAATCATTCACCACCATCTTGGTGTGGAATAGATTCTCCTGATACACGTTCACATCGATCATCTGATAGCTGTTCTTGGTATCACGCGACAGATAGTTCTGGATGGAACTGATATTGTGATCGATGAAATGCTTACGGCCTTTCACGTCGCGGGTAAAGCCGCGCACCCGGTAGTCCATGATGACAATATCGGATTCAAGCGCGTGAATCAGATAATTCAGCGCTTTTAGCGGTGAGATCAAGCCGCAGGTGGATACATCGATATCTGCACGAAATGTGCTAATCCCATTGTGCGGGTGGCTTTCCGGGTAGGTATGGACCGTTATATGGCTCTTGTCGAGATGTGCCACCACGGCTTCAGGCAAAGGGCCGGGGGTCGCGGAATTACTGATGCTCTCCCCGCCTGGATGCTCCTCGGCGATCAGCATAGTGACGGACGCACCCTGGGGGTCATAGTCCTGGCGCGCCACATTGAGCACATTGGCACCGATGATACTTGCGACTTGGGAGAGGATGGCCGTCAGGCGCTCGGCGTTGTAGGCCTCGTCGATATAGGCAATATAGGCCTGGCGCTGCTCGGGCGAGTCCGTATAGCAGACATCATAGATATTGAAGCTCAGAGACTTCGTCAGATTGTTGAAGCCATGCAGCTTCAGACGCTTCAATGACTGCGGCATCGCTCCCCTCCCAAAAAGAGCGCGAACGTTACTCCCCCCGGCGCTGGGAAGCAACAGATTCCATCAGCCTTCCGGGCATCCCGTTAGAGGCCCGGGTTGGCCATCCCTTCGCCGCCGGCTCTTAGCGACCCCAATGAGGCCTCGGTTTTGGGCCGGGTGACGGGTGCGGGGGTGTTCGATCGCCCTACTCTGATCGGGCGACGCGATCGCAAGCCTACAGGGACGTATTCACGGCGCCCCCGCGACCGTCACGCGGTCCAAAACGAACCACAAGTCCAAGCTTGTCCCGACAACCCGCATCAGGCCGCGCGAATTTCAAAATCGTGCGTCACCTCGGCGCTCGCGCCCAGCATGATCGAGGCCGAGCAGTACTTTTCGGCACTGAGCTTGATCGCGCGCTCAACATGACGTTCGCTCAGGTCATGGCCGGTGACGATAAAATGCGCATGGATGCGGGTGAAAATTTTCGGGTCCGTCTCGGCGCGCTCTGCCTCAAGCTCGACCACACAGTCGGTCACCTGCTGGCGGGCACGGCCCAGAATCAGCATCACGTCGAACTGCGTGCAGCCGCCCATGCCGAGCAACAGCATTTCCATCGGCCGCACACCGAGGTTGCGCCCGCCGAACTCCGGCGGACCATCCATAACCAGCGCATGGCCAGATTCCGACTCGGCCATCATCGCCACACCTTCGATCCACTTCACACGCGCCTTCATCAGCCGACTCCAATATTAAAAGACAATGAAACAGAGTGTTCTCGCAGTCAAAACGCACGCTCGATGCCTTGTTCCATGAAAGACCCCGCTGCTTAGGTATATACTTTGACGGACTCCTTGCAGATGACCATCACCTAAGATTCCGCATGAGACCGATCCATCCAACCCCCAGGAATCGCGATGTCAGCGTACGTTCCTCCGCGCGAGCCTGACTGGCTTGCTCCTTTTCTTAGCTATTGCCATGTCAAGAGCTACCCCAAACGCATCGATGTCCTGCGGCCCGGCACCTCGGCCGAGACCATGTATTACCTGATCGATGGCTCGGTAGCGGCTTTGATCGAAGACGACGACAATCACGAAATTACCCTCGCCTACATCAACCATGGCGAGTTCATCGGCGAGATGGGGCTTTTCACCTCCCAACCGCTGCGCTCGGTGACTGTGCGCACCCGCGTACCCTGCCGCATTGCCGAGATTTCCTACCAACGACTCAGCCAGCTGCTCGAACGCGAGCTCAAACCCCACGCGACCGGGCTGCTGTTTGCCATCGGCCGTCAGCTCTCATCGCGGCTGCGCCAGACCAGCCGCAAGGTCGGCGATCTGGCCTTTGTCGATGTGGCCGGACGCATTGCCAGCGCGCTGCTTGACCTGTGCAAACAGCCCGATGCCATGACGCACCCAGACGGCATGCAGATTCGCATCACCCGCCAGGACATCGGACGCATGGTCGGCTGCTCGCGCGAAATGGCCGGCCGGGTGTTGAAATCGCTTGAACAAGAAGGCGTCCTCAGCGTTTCAGGCAAAACCATCGTGGTGTTCAATACCCGTTAGCAAGGTCTCGCCGCACTTAGTCCCGCAGCTCTCAGGTCCCCCTCGCACTCAGGCCCCGACCGTTATCAGGCTCCGCAGCTCTCAGGCAAAAAGGGTCTGCAACTGGGCACCCGGCTCAGACGCACGCATAAAGGCCTCGCCCACCAGGAAGGCATGGATGCCTTGCTCCCGCATCAGGCGAACATCGTCTCGGGTATGTATACCACTTTCGGTCACTAGCATGCGCCCTTGCGGCACCTGCTCGCGCAAGGCCAGGGTGGTCTCGAGTCGCACATCAAAACTGCGCAGGTCGCGGTTGTTGACACCCAGGACGCAAGCCTTCGGCAGCTTCAGTGCGCGCTCAAGCTCCGCGGCGTCATGGACTTCGACCAGCACATCGAGCTCAAGCTCCAGCGCCAGCGCGGCGAAGTCTTGCAACCGGGCATCGTCGAGACAGGCGGCGATCAGCAGCACGCAGTCCGCACCCAGCACGCGGGATTCCGTGATCTGATAGGGATCAATGATGAAATCCTTGCGCAGTGCGGGCAGATCGCAGGCCGCGCGGGCTTGCTGTAGATAGGCGTCCGCACCCTGAAAGAAATCCTGGTCGGTCAGCACCGACAAACAGGTCGCGCCGCCGGCCGCATAGCTCTTGGCGATGTCGGCGGGGACGAAATCCTCGCGCAGCACGCCTTTGCTCGGGCTGGCTTTCTTGACCTCTGCGATGACCGCCGCACCGCCGGCGTTAATGCACGCATCCAGCGCGGCAGCAAACCCGCGTGGCGGGTCGAGCTCGGACAATTGGGTGATTAGCTCATTGAGCGGCCGACGCGCGGAGCGCTCGGCTACTTCGCTCACCTTGCGCGCGACAATGGTCTTTAGGATGTCCGGTGTTTCCATATCCATGCCGCGGTTAGAAGCTCTGGGTCAGCTTGACCAGGGCATCGAGCCGGGCCTTGGCCGCGCCGTCCGCCAGGACTTTTTGCGCCTGCTCGACCCCCTCACGCAAGCTCGCGGTGCGTCCGGCGACATAAATGGCCGCGCCCGCATTTAAGGCAACGATGTCGCGCGCAGGGCCGGGTTTATTCTCAAGCGCAGCGCGCAGCAATTCCAGGCTGGCTTCCGGTCCATCGACCTGCAGCCCGTCGAGCGGGGCTGTTGTCAGGCCGACGTCCTCCGGATTGAACTCGGAGTCCTTGATGCCCTGATCGCTCAGCTCGGCCACTCGGGTGGGCGCGCCGATGCTGATTTCATCGAGCCCGTCGTGCGAATGCACCACCATGGCATGGCGCGCGCCCAGGCGCTGCAGCACCTCGGCCAGGGGCACGACCAATGCATCGGAGAAGACACCAAGCACCTGATTGGGCACCCCGGCCGGATTAGTCAGGGGCCCCAGCACATTAAAGAGCGTGCGCACCCCAAGCTCCCGGCGCGGGCCGATGGCATGTTTCATCGCCGTGTGATGAGCGGGCGCGAACAAAAAGCCCACGCCCACTTCGCGCACGCAGCGCAGGACCTGATCGGGCGTTAGATCGAGCCGCACGCCGGCCGCCTCGAGCACATCGGCGCTGCCAGAGCGCGATGAGACCGACCGATTGCCATGCTTGGCGACATGGCAGCCGGCCGCCGCTGCGACAAACATGCTTGCGGTCGAGATATTGAACAGCCCGGCGCAATCACCCCCGGTACCGACGATATCGACCGTAAAATCCAAACCGGACACATCCACGCCCAGCGCCAGCTCGCGCATCACAGCGGCGGCGGCGGCGATTTCCTCGGTGCTCTCGCCCTTCATGCGCAGCGCAACCAGCATGCCGGCAACCTGCGCGGTGGTGGCGGCACCGGTCATGATGGCGCGCATGACCGAGGTCATCTGTTCCGCGTCCAGATCCTGGCCGTCGATTACCTGGGAAATGGCTTGTTTAATATCCACTGGACTGAACTCCTCCGCATCACTGGAGCTGTTATCGCAAATGTTGTAAGCGCAAATTCACGCTGAATTTCGATTTCGGGTCATTGCGGCCCCGGTCTCCGGGATTAGGGGACCCAACCCCGCCAGACCGCAAGCCGCATTCAGGACTCGAGAAAATTTTTCAGCAGCTCGTGTCCCTGCTCGCTTGAGATGGATTCCGGATGGAACTGCACCCCTTCGATCGGCCAGTCGCTATGGCGCACGGCCATAATTTCATCGCGGGTCCCCTTGTGCTCGCCATCAGCGTGCGCGGTCCAGGCCGTCACCTCCAGGCAGTCGGGCAAGCTGTCGGCCGCGATCACCAGCGAATGATAGCGCGTCGCAGTCAGCGGATTAGCAAGCCCGGCAAAAACACCCTGCCCTGCGTGATGAATGGGCGAGGTCTTGCCATGCATCACCTCGCGCGCCTTCACGATCTGCCCGCCAAAGGCCTGGCCGATTGACTGATGCCCCAGGCAGACCCCCAGCACCGGCAGCCGACCAGCCGCGGCCTCGATCAGCGCCACCGAAATCCCCGCCTGATCCGGCGTGCAGGGCCCAGGCGAAATGAGGATACGCTCGGGGTTTAGCGCCAGCGCCTGCTCAACGTCAATCTCGTCGTTGCGCACGACCTTGACCTCCGCCCCCAACTCGCCAAGGTATTGCACCAGGTTGTAGGTGAAGGAATCGTAGTTGTCGATCATCAGCACCATGGCATCAAGACCCTTCGCATCGGTGATATCGCCTGTTTTCGCTGCCGCTATTCTAGCAGGAGACAGTGCCTCCATACTCCCAATCGGCTAAGGTTCATGGTGCGGCACCACCCCGGAGGATGAATCTGCTGTTTCACAGTAAACTTGCCCCAGGACCACCGACGGAAACAAAGGGTTCGAGTTCTTTCAACGGCTCGCGCCAATAAGAGACTGACCATGGCCCAATGAATCCCCCATTTGTAGATTGCGCATGGAACAGAACAAGAAGCATCCCTTAGTGCATCGGCCCAGTGCGGAAATCGCCACGCGGGGCCGTCGAACCAGTCGGGTCATGGCGACGGTGACCAGAGACATCCTGGCGCGTGCCCAGGCGCTCAGTGCGGCTCGCTTCCCCATCGGCGAGTATCTGCTGCGCGAGCAGGACTATCGGCAAATCCTGGACTGGGCGGATCACCTCAGCATGGAGCCGGAGGCCGTCATACAGCACCTTGCTCGTAGCCGTAAGATACTTAGTGCCTGACCGAAAACTCGATTTTTTGACAATCCCTTGCCGGAGCCAGCAGCGGAAAGCACGGTTAGTCTACGGCTTTTCTTTGCTGGCAGCGGCGCGGACGCGCTTATTGCGAATAATTCTCATAAATGGCAAGCTCCAGACAGACAACCCCCTGGGACCGCTTGGCAGCGCCCCGCGGAATCGCTTCAGGCGGCGCGTTTTAGGCGCTCGCGTTTGCGTCGCTGGCGCTCAGCCTCCGCATCGCGGGCAATCAGGACGGCCCCAAGGCGATGGATGTTGCGCCCCAGCACCGCAAGAGCGACATAGCGCTCGAAGCCCTCTTCGCCATGGTCGGGACAGCGGTCAAGACCATGGGCTTCTAAGGCGTTGATCGCCGATTCGACCGCCGAGTGCTGGCGTTTGCGCCGGCGGAATTCGGGATCCTGTTCGCGTTCAAGTTCGGCGGCGTTGCACTTGCCTTTCTTGGGCAACACCGGGAAGTCGATGACCTCGGCGAGCTGCTTTTGGTTGCTGGGACTGTGGAAGCCTTTGTCGAAACTGAGGCTTTTGATGCGCGGGTAGCAGGCGCTCAAACGGGTGGCGATGGGCACCGCGACTTGATCGTCGGTTTCGCCGAACATCACCCGATGGTGAAGGATAAAGCCGAACTGATCCTCGCTGATGGCCACACGCACGCCGAGCTCCACCGGGGTGCCGGCCTTGCCTTTAGCGATCCATTCGGTATGGGGCTCAAAGATAGAGAAGACTTTCTCCTCATGAGGAATGCGCTCGCTCTGCAGGACGCGACGCTCGATCTGGTCAATGAGCAGCTCGGCATAGGCGATGCAGTCATCGAGCAGGGTGAATTGTTCAGCCGGGACTGGACAGCTCAACCGGGGCCGATGATCCTTTTGGTGACTAGAGCGATCACCAGCGCTCTTCGTCGGAATCAAGGCGTCCGTATGGATGAGCTGATCGGCCACTAGGGCAAGTATCGCAAGCTCACGCCGACAGCTGCGAGGTTGCCGGACGACAGCCGAGGTCCTGATGAATCATCTCAATGCCGCTTGGGGTGCGAGTAAAATCCCGCGACTCCTCTCCTATCTGGACGACGTCACATGTTTCTTGATTCTTTCCATGCCGACGAAGCTGGCGCCATCCGCATCTCCGCTGCGCAGGGCAGCGCCTTCGCCAAAGATGTCGCGGGTGATTTCAATCCGATCCACGATGCTGACAATCCGCGCTTCTGCGTTCCGGGTGATCTCCTGTTCGCGCTGGTACTGGTAAAGCATGGGGTCGCCAGCCGCATGGAGCTTCGTTTTACCGGGATGGTCGGTGCGGACGTTCCGGTCGCTTTCATCGCGAGGGATGAAGGCGTGACGGTCATCGACGCTGCGGGTAAGTCCTGTCTGGAAGTCGCATCCAGCGGCCCGGTCAGCCGAGATCGCAGCCTGGTCGAGTCGCTGGTGCGCAGTTATGTGGCCTTTTCGGGCCAGAATTTCCCGCATATTCTGGTGCCGCTGATGGAAACGCACGCAGTGATGATCAACCCGGAGCGGCCGCTGGTGATCTATGAGCGGATGTCATTCGAGCTCGACCGGCTGGATAGCGAGCAATTGGACGTGACGCTGGTCGACAGCCAATTGAATGTCACGGGCCGCCGCGGCGAGGCGCGGTTGGAATTTCGACTCAGCGCCGATGCCGAGCCGGTCGGCCGGGGTGCAAAAACGCTGCTGCTGAGCGGCTTGCGTGCGCATGACACCGCCGCCTTGCAGGGATTGGTGGAGCGTTATGAACAGCGCAAGGCGGGATATCTGGCCGCTGCTCAGGTTGCCTGATCTCAGGCTTTGTGCGTAGCTGCGCTTGTCATCATGGCCCATCCGCTGGAAACGTCCAAGTCACCCGGCCGGTCTTGACCAGCTCCCGCCCCGGCTGCCCCAACTTTTTGCCGTAACGGATCAATTCGATCAGATCGGAGCTCACCTGCGGATTGGTGGTGAAGTAGGAGTGGCCGAACAGGTCCGTGCGCTTACCCTCGTAGGAAATCAGGTCGATGCGCCCGACGGCCTCGAAATAGCGCTGGGCACTTTCAGGGATGTCCTCGGTGCGGAGCTGACCGACGCGGTTGCGACTGCGGAACAGGATGCGGGAAACCAGCAGGGCGCGGTCCTCCGGCGAGGCGTAAATGGTCAAGCGGCCACTGAGCGCGCGCGGCAGCCGCCCCTCGGGCCAGACCGTCATCAGCTCCGGATCGGAGAGGAAGCCGGTGATCTGCTGAGCGGCGATATCGACGTCGATGTCCGGCGACAGCAGCACCAGATTGTCGATTTTGTAAAGATCCACAGGCTCCTTGCCGGCGGCGATGGCCTCCGTCACCAGTTCGCTCACGGCGCGCAAGGTTAGGGCCGTGCCGCGGCTGTGGGCAAGGATTTGCAGCCGCTCGAGCCCCGGGGTACTCGCGAGGGTGCGGATGGTCTTCTTGAGATGCGCGACTGCGTAATCGGCCGATTCTGTGGTGGTGGTGTAGGAGATCAGGAAGTTGCCGGTGGTGGAGGCCGGCCAGGTGAAGAAGGCGCAGGCCTGCTCGCGGCCGAGGAAGTGGCATAGCTCCGCAGCAGTAAAGGCCGCGGTGGCGAAGGTCTCGTTGAAACCGTGCACGTAGAGCATGAGCTCTTTCTTCGGCACCGCAGCAAGCCTGCGCTCCACCTCGCCCTGAAGCGCAGCCTTGGCATTGAAATGGCGCGCAAGCTCAGCACGGTCGCGCAGGACCTTGCCGTCGTCGCCCCTGATCACCGAGTAGGGCTCTTCCGGATAGACCCCCAACTCCCGCACCTGACCGAGTTCAAGATTGACCTCCTCGGTGCGCTCCGCAAGCTGGCTCTGCTCGCGAAGCGTGTTCCAGCCCAACGCCGGGACCATCTGTACCTGGGCGGAGCCGAAGGCGATGTGCCGGGCACGTCCTTGGCCGTAAGGAAGCGGCGTCTCGTCCTTGGCTTGCGCCTCGAGCTCTGCGGGCGTTGGCGGAGCGCGGTCGGTAACATAAAGGAGATCAATGTCCTGACTTTGCGCGAGACCCTGACGCGCCTCCACGGCCGGCTCGAACACCGCCTGGCCGCCTGGAAGCTGGTACAGGGTCGGGGTCGGCATCAGTTGGCGCGCGCTGCTGGCGCAGCCGGCAAGCAGGGCAGCGGTCAGCAGCGCGCTACCGAGCTTAAGGACAGGTTGTTGCATAAGATGGTCTCGGGCGTTAGTCGTTCTTGATGAGCGAACCATGACGGCGGAAAAAGGTATCCTGAATAAAAGTTATCCGGAATTGTCTTTGGGGTCTAGTTGACGGGGTCGGATCGCCGACTGCGAGCTCCCCGTCCATGGTCGCCATGCGCTGATGGTTCATAATTTGCGCAGAAGTATTAACCTGACCGACAGCTGCCGAGCGCCAAGTGACGACTGCATTGATCGGCGGTATGATGCGGCGTGACAGTGTGGCGATAACATTGAGCAGGTGTCGCCACGACACCATTGCAGAGTCCACTCCAAGGTCAAGGCTCGAGCAGCCATGCCATGATCTCCAGCAGCAATTCGCCCGCGTCGACAATCGACCCAGATTCGCACGGAACGCCCGCGGCGCCTTCCGGTGAAACGCCGGCGTCCGCCCCCGGGGATGCTCGAGGCCAAGGGCCTGCGGTTGCCCTCTCGCCGCTGCAGCAGGCCCTGCGCCAATTCGTCCAGACCCATCCCGGACTCACCACCCGGGCCCTTGCCGAGGCCTTTGGCCTGCCGCCACCGCAGTGCGCGGAACAATGCGCACTGCTGCGGGACGCTGGACAATTTGTCTGCCAGCCCGATGCGCGCTGGTACGCAGCCGCTGCTGACCAACACACACAGGACCGCGAACTTCCGGCCAATCTCGACCCCCGACATCTGGCCATGCTGTTCGAGCAGTCGCTCGATGGGCTGTTTTTTATGATGCTCGACGAGCCGGTCCGCTGGGACGACGACGTCGACAAGGAGCAGGTGCTTGATCAGGTGTTCGAGCATCAGCGCACGACCCATGTCAACGACGCCATGTGCCGGCAGTACGCCGCCCAGCCGCAGCAATTGCTTGGCCTGCGACCGGGGGACTTCTTCGCCCACGATCTCGCCGAAGGGCGGCGCCAATGGCGCCGTCTGTTCGACACCGGCCGGCTGCACACCGAAACCGACGAGCGCCGCTTTGACGGCACCCCGATTTTCATCGAGGGCGACTACCGCTGCCTGTACGATCACCACGGACGGATTCTCGGCCATTTCGGCGTGCAGCGTGACATGACCGAGCGCAAGCTCGCTCAGCGGCAACTCGCCGAGAGCGAGGCGCGGCTGCAGGACATTATCGCCAGCACCGCGGATTTTATCTGGGAAGTCGACACCCAAGGCCGCTTCCGCTTTGTCGCCGGTCAGGTCGAGGAACTGCTCGGTTATCGCTCCGAAGAGCTGCTCGGCAAGACGCCGTTCGAGCTCATGGACCCGGACGAAGCCGCGCGCATTCAGGCCGTTGTCGAAAGTGCGCGGGTTGAGCGCCGCGCGCTTGGCAAGCACCAGAATTGGCTCAACGCCAAGAATGGCGACAAGCGCTGCTTTGCTTTTGCCGGTGTGCCCATGTTTGACGACCATGGCCAGGTGACCGGCTTTCGTGGTCTTAATCGCGATATTACCGAGCGAAAACGCAGCGATGACGCACTGCGCCACTCCGAACAGCGCCTACGGATGCTGTTTGAGATGTCGCCCGAGAGCATCTTGATTCTCGACCCCGAGACCACCCTGCCACTGCATTTCAACCGCGTCGCCCATGAGCGTTTGGGCTATAGCGCCGAAGAGTTCGCGCGGGTGCCGATTGCCGAGTACGACGCCACCGAGGACGCCAGGGACGTGCGCACCCATGTCGAGAAGATTCGCAAGCATGGCCGCGACGACTTCGAGACCCGGCATCGCTGTCGCGACGGCCGCCTGCTGAATATCATCGTCTCGGTACAGTCGACGGAGATCGACGGACGCCCGGTGCTCTATGCGATGTTCCGCGACGTGACCGAGCTGCGCAGCCTGAGTGAGCGACTGGTGCTTGCCACCAGCGCCGGCGGCATCGGGATTTGGGCGTGGACAATCAACGCCAGCACTCTGTCCTGGGATGAGCAGATGTATCGGCTGTATGGTCTGCCACCCGGTGATGGCGAGGAGCCTTACGCGCGCTGGCTGCTCGCGCTGCATCCCCAGGATCGCCCGCGCATGGAGCGCGAGGTGCAGCAAGTGCTTGAGACCGGGGTCGATCTGAACTCGGAATTCCGCATCCTGATTGGGGATGAGGTCCGCTGGCTGCGTGTCGCCGCGCATCTGGTGCGCGACACCGCAGGCCGACCGATCAAAATGATCGGCTGCAATTGGGACGTGTCCGAACCGCATCAGGCAGAGGAACGCATGGCCCGCAGCGAGGCTCAGTTTCGCGGCGCCTTTGCGATTGCCCCCAACGGAATGGCATTGGTCGATGCCGAGGGCCGCTGGCTGCAGGTCAATCAGGCACTGTGCGAAATGCTTGGCTACAGCGCCGCAGAGCTGCTGGCGCTCGATTTTCAGTCCATTTCCCACCCCGATGACCTGGCCGCCGATTTTGTCTATCTCGATAGTCTGCTGAGCGGTCGGGCCGATCAGGTCCAGATCGACAAGCGCTATCTGCACAAGACGGGGCACGATATTCCGGTTCTCGTCAGCGCCTCGGCGGTGCGAGACGACCAAGGCGAGCTGTCCTTTATGGTGGCCCATTTGCTGGACCTGAGCGAGCGGCGCGCAAGTGAAGCCGCCATGCTCGCCGCCAAGGAGGCGGCCGAGGCGGCCAATCGCGCTAAAAGCGAGTTCCTGGCCAACATGAGCCACGAAATCCGCACGCCGCTCAATGCCATGATCGGTCTGACCGAGCTGACCCTCGACACCGAGCTCGACCAGCGCCAGCGCGACTATCTCAGTAAGGTCCGCCAGAGCTCGCGCGCCCTGCTCGGTATTCTTAACGACATTCTGGACTACGCCAAAATCGAGGCTGGGCGGATCGAACTGGACCAGGCCCAATTTCGCCTTGAGGAACTGCTCGAGCAGCTCAGCGCACTTTTTTCCAGCGCCGCCGACAGCAAAGGGCTGGAGCTGTTCTACCGGATCTCGCCCGAGGTGCCGCGCGAGCTGATTGGCGACCCCATGCGCATCGGACAGGTCCTCAACAACCTGGTCGGCAACGCGGTGAAGTTTACCGAGCAGGGCAGCGTCGAGTTGTCCATCGGCGTCGCACACGAGCATGAAGACCGCATCGAGCTTAAGTTCGCGGTACGCGATAGTGGTATCGGCATGGCACCCGGCATCGTTCAGCGCCTGTTTCAGGCCTTCACCCAGGCTGACAGCTCCATCACCCGCCGCTACGGCGGCACCGGGTTGGGCCTGACCATCAGTCAACGGCTAGTCCTGCTGATGGGCGGTAGCATCCAGGTTGAAAGCGAAGAAGGCCATGGCAGCGTGTTTCGCTTCAATTCCTGGTTCAAGCTTCCAGCAAGCACTCCGCAGCGCGTCGGCGCGCCTCCCCGCCCACTTGAACAGCGCCATGTGCTGATCATCGACGATCGGCCAGTCGCCCGCCGCTTGCTGGCCGACATTCTCACATCCTGGCGCATGGAGGTCACCGAGGCCGATTCTTGCCATTCGGCCACCCGCGCGCTGGCCCAGGCCACTGCCGACGGCAAGCGGGTCGATATCGTCATGCTCGATATCCGCAGCTGCCAGGCATGTCATGAATGCAAGGTGACTGATACGCCACCTGCCAAGCGCGGCATAGCACCGAAAATGTTCGGCGCCCCAGCCACGCCGATCATCCTGCAGGTGAGCTGTGCCGAGCACTCCGAGCTTCTGACCCAAGCCAGCGCCGCCGACCTGCCCCAGCTGTTGGTCAAGCCCGTCACGCCCTCGGCGCTGTTTGACGCCATTGCCAGCATGACGGTCGATGCATCTGAAACCGACAGGGCCAATGCACTCGCCAATAAGACCGCCAATGCACAGCTGGTCGAAGCCCCAGCTGAAGCCGGGGCAAGCATGCGTGGCAAGCGCATTCTGGTGGCGGAGGACAACCCGATCAATCAGATGGTCGTGCGGGAGCTTCTGACCAAGGCGGGGTATCAAGCCGTCATCGCCGGAAATGGCCGCGAAGCGGTGGATCTTGTCTGTTCGCAGCCCTTCGATGCCGTGCTGATGGATCTGCAGATGCCGATCATGGACGGTTTCAGCGCCACCGCGGCAATTCGCGCGCAACACCCAAAGCTGCCGATCATTGCGCTAACAGCGGCCGCCTTCCCGGCTGATCGCGAACGCTGCCTGGCAGCCGGCATGAACGACCACCTTGGCAAGCCGATTCAACCCAAGCGGCTGATCGAAGCGCTCACTCATTGGATCGAATCAGCACCCGAGACGTCAGCGCATGCACCCGCGGAGGCGGCCATTCCTGTTGAGCAGATTGATCAGCTGCGCGAGCTATTGGTTGAAAACGACTATGTTCCTCCCGAGCTACTGGCCGACCTGCGTGACAATGCCCCGCCTCAGATACAACAGGCGGTCGCCAACATCGAGCATGCACTGGCACAATTCGACTATGAAGCAGCTCTAAAAGCGCTCGATCGGCTTCTCGCATCCGCCGAGTCCGGCACCGCGAAGGCCGGGCCAAAGTGATTTAGAGCAAGGCGTGATTCACGGCAACAGCAAGTCGCGACTCCAGGCATGGCACAGCTCAGCACAGTGTGCCCAAGCCCAAGTGCCGTGGATATGCACGTCGCCTAGATAATCTCCAGATCCCGACAATCTCCAGCAAGGCCTACAGAATCCGATGCGGCAGGACACCATGATTTCCAACGCCTCTGTTTTAATCGTCGATGACGTACCAGCCAACATCCAGTTGCTCGCCGAAGCGCTGAAATCCGACTATCGCCTGCGCATCGCCAATCATGGCGCCAAGGCGCTCGAGATCGTCAACTCCGAGACGCCGCCCGACCTGATTCTGCTCGACATCATGATGCCCGGCATCGACGGCTATGAAGTCTGCCAAAAGATCAAAGAGAACCCGCGCACCAGCAATATCCCGATTATCTTCGTCACCGCCAAGAGCGATGTCGATGATGAAGCCTATGGCCTGAACCTTGGCGCCGTCGACTATATCCCCAAGCCGTTTCACTTTCCCGTGGTGCGCGCCAGGGTCAAGACGCACGTCAACCTCAAGCTCAAGACCGATCTGCTTGAGAACCTGGCGCTGATCGACGGCCTGACATTCATTCCCAATCGGCGCCGATTCGACCAACTACTCATCCAGGAATGGGACCGCGCGCGCCGCGAGAGCCAATCGCTGGCGCTGGCGATGATCGACGTGGATCACTTCAAGGCTTACAACGACCACTATGGCCATGGCGCCGGTGATGACTGTCTGCGCAAGCTGGCCGGCGCGCTCAAGCGCAGCTTGCAGCGGCCGGGAGATGTGGTCGCGCGCTATGGCGGCGAGGAGTTCGTCCTGCTGCTTCCCAATACCGACGAATCCGGCGCCTGCGCCACAGCCAAGCGCGCCAGCGATGCCGTGTCAGAGATGAAACTGCCGCATGAGCGCTCGGGCACTGCCGATCATGTCACCATCAGCATTGGCATCGCCGCCACCCATCCGCAAAACGGCGGGCAGGAGGCCCTGCTGAAAGCCGCCGATGACGCGCTTTATGACGCCAAAGGTGCCGGGCGCAATCAGCTGGCCAGCATCACTGTTTAGGTTGATTTTACAATCAGACAGACAACGGCCCGTCACAGACTCAGTTTGGCGATTCGCTCAAGATCAACCACCACTCCGACACCTGTTCGGGATTGAGAAATCGCTAGGTCAGCAGCGCGGTGCGGCCCTGAGATTCAATCCTCTGCCCCAGCGCCCACGCAGGGATGTTGTTCGATACCGGCTTCAGCCATGGCCACGGCGCGGAAAATCGCCCGGCCTTTGTTCATGGTCTCCTTCCACTCCATCTCCGGGATCGAGTCGGCGACCACGCCGGCACCGGCCTGGATGTGCAGCTCGCCGTCCTTGATGACTGCGGTGCGGATGGCGATGGCCGTGTCCATGTTGCCGTTAAAGCCGAGATACCCGACCGCGCCTGAGTAGATGCCGCGTTTGACCGGCTCGAGCTCGTCGATGATCTCCATGGCGCGAATCTTGGGTGCGCCCGAGACGGTTCCGGCCGGGAAGGTGGCGCGCAGCACGTCCATCGCGGTCATGCCCTCGCGCAGCTGCCCGATCACATTGGAGACGATGTGCATCACATGCGAATAGCGCTCGACGATCTTCTGATCCGTCACCGTCACCGAGCCGACTTCCGCCACCCGACCGCAGTCGTTGCGGCCGAGATCGATCAGCATCAGATGCTCGGCAAGCTCCTTGGGGTCAGCCAGCAGCTCGGCCTCGAGCTCCTGGTCCTCCTGCTCGGTGTAGCCGCGCCGGCGCGTCCCGGCGATGGGGCGCACGGTGACAACGCCATCCTCGAGCCGGGTCAGAATCTCGGGCGAGGAGCCGACGATCTGAAACCCGTCGAGATCGAGAAAATACATGTAGGGCGAGGGGTTCAGGCCCCGCAGCGCGCGGTAGAGGTCGAGCGGACGGGCGTGGAAGGGAATGGATAGCCGCTGTGAGAGCACCACCTGCATGCAGTCACCAGCGAGGATATAGTCCTTGATGCGCGCAACAGCCTGCTCGTAGCCGCCGCGGCTGAAGCCAGACACAAAGTCCTGCTCGCTGACTGGACGGCCTACCTCCGCCGGATTTCGCGGCGCGCCGCGCTGCATGCGCTGCACCAACTCTTGGATACGGGCATGGCCGCTGTGGAGATCGTCACCGGCATCCGGGTTGAGATGCACGATGATATAAATGCGCCCGCTCAGGTTGTCGAAAACGACCACCTCCTCAGACAACATGAGCAGGATGTCCGGGGTGCCGAGCTGGTCCGGGTTGGGACAGTCGCGCAGCTTGGGCTCGATGTAACGAATGCTGTCGTAGCCAAAGTAGCCGACCAGACCGCCGGCAAAGCGCGGCATCTCCGGGTGCTCGGCGACGCGGAAGCGTTTCTGGAAGGACTCGATCCAGGCCAGTGGGTCTTCCGACTCAATCTCCTCGATCAGTTGGCCATCGCGCTCAATGCGCAGGGTGCGACCAAACACCTTGAGCACGGTGCGACAGGGCAGACCGATAATGGAGTAGCGACCCCATTTCTCCCCGCCCTGCACCGACTCGAACAGGTAGGAATAGGGCCCTTCGACCAACTTGAGATAGCAGCTAAGCGGGGTGTCGAGGTCGGCTAAGACCTCACACACCAGCGGAATGCGGTTATAGCCCCGGGCGACCAGCGCGCGATATTGCTCGGGCGTCATGCGGCGACTCCGTGCGCAAGGTCCCGCGCGTCAGCCAGAAAATCCGCCAGTTGCGGCAAGGTATCGATGACCGCATCGGGCTGGGCGTCGCGAATATCCTGTCCATGATTGTAGCCGTAGCTCATGCACACGATGGAGAAACCGGCCGCGCGGGCAGCCTTCACATCGCTGATCGAATCGCCCACCATCAGCGCCTGCCGGGGCTCGACGCCGAAATGCTCGGCCGCATGCAGCAGCGGCAGCGGACTCGGCTTCTTTTCGGGCAGGCTGTCGCCGCTGATCACGATCTCAAAAAGCCCGCGCAGATCGAAGTGCGTCAGCAAGGGCTCGGTAAAACAGGCCGACTTGTTGGTCACACACCCCAGCCGGAACCCTTGGGCATGCAGCCAGCCAAGCCCTTCGCGCACGCCAGGATAAAGCACCGAGCGCTGGCAATAGTGCTTGGCGTAAAACTCGACGAAAATCGGGTAGGCGCGCGCGTATTCCTCGGGACTCGGACGATCCTCAAGCGATCCGCTCAGCGCGCGCGACACCAGCCGCTCGACGCCATTGCCGACCCAGTTGCGCACCGCCTTCTCGCCCCGGGGCGGACGCCCGATTTGCTCCATCATCTGATCTACGCAATAGGACAGGTCCGGCACACTGTCGACCAGGGTGCCGTCCAGGTCCATGAGCACCAAACCGGGTCGAAATCCATCGGGCAGCATGGGTTGGAGTATCTCGGGCAAGTTCAAGAACGGGTCAGGGTCAGCAACCCGCACTCAGGCCGCTTTCGCCAGCTCGTCGCGCATCTTGGCGATAATGCTGTTGTAGCGGTTGGGGTCGCTGTCCGAACCCTTGCCGAAGATGCCCGAGCCAGACACGAAGGTATCGGCGCCCGCGGCCTTGATCTCGCCGATGTTGTCCGCTTTGACGCCGCCGTCGATCTCCAGGCGAATCTCCCGCCCACTCGCCTTGATCAGTTCGCGCGCCTGGCGCAGCTTGGTCAAAGCCGAGGGGATGAAGCTCTGCCCGCCAAAGCCTGGATTGACCGACATCAGCAAAATCATGTCGATACGTTCCATCACATACTCGAGCGCATCAAGCGGAGTAGCCGGATTGAACACCAGCCCAGCCTTGCAGCCCTCGGACTGAATTAGCTGGAGCGTACGGTCGATATGCTCGCTGGCCTCGGGATGAAAGGTGATGTAAGTCGCGCCAGCAGCGGCGAAGTCGCCAACAATGCGGTCGACCGGCTTGACCATCAGATGCACATCGATGGGGGCGGTCACGCCATGCTTGCGCAGCGCCTCGCACACCAGCGGGCCGATGGTCAGGTTGGGAACATAATGGTTGTCCATCACGTCGAAATGCACAATGTCCGCGCCGGCGGCAAGCACATTGTCGACTTCCTCGCCAAGCTTGGCGAAGTTGGCAGAAAGGATGGACGGGGCGATCAGGTTATCAAGAGCGGCCATGGCGACATCTCCGCGGCTGACAGTCAGGTGGGCGAGACGCCGCCGAAGCGGGCGTCGCGAAAAATCCAAGCGTATTTCACAATCCGCTACTTTACCCGATCAGTGCGGCTTTTCACCAGCACCCTGACGGAGGGATCAGGAAAAACCTGCCAGAATCACGTCAATTTGCGCTGCGGCTGACGGTGTCCAGCCCGCCAAGGCGCGCAATCTGATCGCGGCCGACTGGCGGCGCCTGGACTGAGCTGCACCGACGCACCGCACCGCAGCTGAACCGGCTTCGCGCCATTCGAAACACTTGGGGTAAACTCGCGCCCTGAAGAAGATCGGACCCGATCAGCCCAGCACAGACCAACCCATTACCCGCACGCGAATCGTCCATGGCTCCCCTTGCTTATGCCCTGCCCCTAGTGATGCTGGCATCCATGCTGGCGGTTCGGCTCAGTGCCGCGCGCCTTGGCGAGTCGGTCGCGCGCATCAGTGTCGGCGCGAGCGCCCTGACACTCGCCCTCGCCCTGGTGCTGTTCGTCGATCAACTCGGCGCTGATTCGGCCCGGCTGGTCGGTGTCGGGCTTGGGCTGTTCACGCTCTACGTCGACTGGCTGAGCACCCTTATGGCGCTTTTGGTCGGCGGCGTCAGTCTGGTGGTGCATGTGTTCTCGGTGCGCTACATGCAGGATGATCCGGCCTATGTCCGCTTCTTTATCCTGCTCGATGGCATCGTTGCGGTGATCCTGCTGATGGTGATGGCCGGCGACCTGCTCACCCTGCTGCTCGCCTGGCATCTGGTCGGCGTCTTTTTGTATTTTCTGCTCAACCACGACACGCGCCGACCGGCCTCGACGCGCTATGCGTTCTGGACGCTGTTCACGCACCGGATCGGCGACCTGCCGCTGCTGGCGGCGGTCGCGCTCATTCATCATGCCTTCGGCACCCTGAGCCTGCCAGCGGTGTTCGCGGCCATGGCGGCGACGCCCGGCACCACCACCCTGCTTGGGCTGCCGCTGGCCGAGACCCTGGGCGTGCTAATCCTGATCGCGGCCTTTGCCAAATCAGCCCAGTTCCCGCTGCATACCTGGCTACCCTATACCATGGACGGACCAACGCCGGTCTCGGCACTCATGCACGCCGGCATCGTCAACTCGGGCGGCTTCCTAATCAACCGCTTCGCGCCCGTTTTCGTGCACACCGACGGGGTGCTCCTGCTGGCGCTGGGGATTGGGCTCATCACCACCATCATGGGCTCGCTGATGATGCTGATGCAGAGCGACATCAAAAAGGCGCTCGGCTACTCGACCATGGGCCAGATGGGCTACATGGTGATGGAATGCGGTCTAGGCGCTTTTTCGCTGGCGATCTATCATCTGATCGCCCATGGTGTGTTCAAGGCGACCCTGTTCCTCGGCTCCGGCGCCATCATCGGCAAGGCGCGCAAGGACCCGAATATCCCTGAGGGGGAGATCTACAAGTTCATGGTCGAACGCAAGGTGCCGCATCCGCCCGTGTCCTGGGTGATCTTCGCCGGCATTACCATCACGGTGCCGCTACTGATCGTCTTTGGCGCCCATCAATTGGTGGATGAGGGCTTTCTGCATCACCAGGGCGCGCTCATCCTGCTGTTGTTCGGCTGGATCACCGGCGCGCAGACGCTGTTCTTCGTCTACAAGATTGGCGGAGAGCAACCCTTCAAGCTGCTGCTCTATGTGGTGTTGTCCTTCGGCCTGGTGATTCTCACCTATGTGCTGGTCGGCCACGCCTTCGATGCCCTGCTCTACCCGGACCCGGCCTTCCGCGAGGCGCTTTACCGGGCCGCCTCGATCAACTTCGCCTCCTTCCTGCCGGTGCTGCTGGTGCTGATTGCCTTGATCGCCGGCGGCTGGCTGCTGGTGTTCCGCGCTACGGCTGAACCTCTTAACAGGCGTTGGCGCGAAGCCTATATCAGCCTCTATGCACTGATGTCGCGCGAGTTTTACATCGCCGATCTCTATAGCCGCGCCGGCGAGACCTTGCTGGCCGCCTCCAAGCGCGTGAATGCGCGGCTGCGCTGGCTTTAGGAGGCGGCGCCCGATGATGCTCACGCTCATTCTATTCCTGCTCGCCGGCACGCTGCTGCCGCTGTTCCCGCTCAGCATGGGCACGAACTGGCTACTGCAAGCCGACCACCCGGGGCGGCTCGGCGAAACCCGCACCCTGGCCGCGCTGCTGTTGCTGATGCCGCTGCTTGGTGTTGGCCTGATCGCGCTCGGCCTGGCGCTTGCTGAGGACCGAGCCGCCGCGCTAACCACCCCGTTCGCGCTCTGGGGCGGAGCCAGCTCGCTGTTTTATGCCTTCCGCCTGCTCAGTGTGCGCGACGGGCGCATCTGGCTCGCCCAACTTTACAGCTCGGCCCTGGCCTTGATCTGGGTCGGCATCGCTCACCAGGTGCCGCCCTTGCTGCCCGCACTCGGACTCACGCTCTCACTGCTGCCGCTGCTGTTTCTGTTCGACAGCCTGGCGCGCCGCTTTGGCATTGCCCGCGCCGGTCTCTACCCCGGTCTTGCTTCGCGCATGCCGCGCTTCTCGGTGCTCTTTGTCGGCGCCGTGCTCTGTGCCGTTGCGGTGCCCTTCTCGCCCGGCTTTTTCGCTATCGTCGATCTCGCCTTCGGCGGTGTCGGCCGCAACGAGTTGCTCACCCTGTTGCCACTGGGCCTGTCCTGGCTGCTGTGGACCTGGGCCGGCATCCAGCTGCTCGGCGGCATCGTTTTTGGCAGCCCGCGCGATGACCTGCGCTATCGCGATCTCGAGCCCGCGGCGGCGCGCGCCCAGAGTGCCGGCCTGCTCGCACTGGCCGTCTTCGGACTCTTTCTGGTGGAAACCGCCCTATGAGCAGCCAGATCCAAATCGCCGCCACGTCGACAAACACGGACGCCCCGAGCCTGGGTCAGCGCCTCAAGATCCGCTCCATGGTGACCATGGCCGGCGAGGTGCTGCCGTTCTTCTGGCCGATGCGCAATTTCATTCACCACAACCCGCTGCACGGGCTTGAACATCTACCGTTCGAGCAGGCCGTGGCCGAGGCCAGCCGCCTGTTCCATGCGCGCGGCTGGCTGCCGCGCACCGAGTATCAGCGCATGCTCGCCGCCGGCGATATCGACCTGGCGGTGCTCGAGGCCTTGGTCAGCGAGCAGGTCGATGCCTGGCTCGCCGCGCACGACGACCAGGTCCCCGTCCGGGATAGCGCCAAAGAGGACGCCGAAAAGGACGCCAAAGAGCGGACCGAAAAGAGCAACGCAGCGGTCGCCCAAGAAGGCGCGCTGCTGAAACGCCTGCTGATGGCCATGCTAACGGAACTGGATCAGCCGGCACCTGGGGATCGCGCGCCGAGCGCAACGGACGTGCTTGCCTGTCTGCGCGAACCGATCTCATGAATCCCGACATGATTCGCATCGACACTGCCAGCGCCGATCGTCCGGGCGCTGATCATCCCGACGTCGATTGCCCAAGCGCTGACGCTGCGAGCGCAGGCACCCCGGGCGCCGTGCCACTCAGCCCCGGTTCCCCAGCGCCCTTAGCCACCGAACTCGGCCACGAGCTGACGCTCTACGATGCTGTCGATCAACTCTTCGGCACCCGCATCGGCGACACCCTGAACGAGCTGCTGATCAAAGGCCTGATGGACTTCTTCGACGAAGGCCAGTCGGTGTGGCCCATGCCCGGGCGCCGCCAGGGCCTGTTCCGTGCCTGGAGCCGCATCGCGCGGCGCAATCGGCGCTTGAACATGCGCGGCATGGACGTGAGCGCGATCCTCGCCGATAGCAATCAGCCCGAGGTCCTGATCGACCGGGTCATGCGCCGCCTCGGCATTCCCGAAGACCACTGGATGGACCACTTTACCCTGGAGCTCAGCAAGCTCCACGGCTGGGCCGGCTTTGTGCGCTGGCGCGCCCAGGCCCGGCACTATTACTGGCAGGAACGCAACCCGGCCGATCTGGTCGATTTTCTTGCCATCCGGCTGGTGCTGGCCCTGGCGCTGCTTGAGGATGCCGGGCGCCGCCTCAAGCGCGAGCTGACCTGGCCGGCGCTCACGGCCTTCATGGACACCCATACGCGCGAGTGCCTGCTGCGGCGCGAGCTCAATGCGGGCACCGTGTTGCCGGAGTTCGCACACCGGGTAGAGGTCGCGCTTGAGCGCGGCGACCCGGCCCGGATCGATGCACTCTATGTCGAGTACGAGGATGCCAAAGGCTCCGGCGAGGCCCGCACCCGCGCGCGCCGCATTCTGGCCATGGCCGAGCGCGCGGGTCTATCGCACGAGCAATTGCTGGCCTATCCCGAAGACAGCCTGCTCAAACTCATCGACGGCATCTACAGCTTCAAGGCCAACGAGGGTATGTTGTGGACGCGAGCGCTGGAGCAAAGCTACACCGCACCTCTGCTCACCGCCATCGGCCCGCGTCTAGCCGACACCCGAGCACCCACACCAGAGCGCACCCAGGATGGCGCCGACGGCGTCCAGGCGCTGTTCTGCATCGATGTGCGCAGCGAGCGCCTGCGCCGCCAGCTCGAGGCGCTCGGCGACTACCAGACCTTCGGGGTCGCCGGATTCTTTGGCATTCCGCTCAGCTTTATTGAATTCGGCAAGGGCCATGAGACCGCGCTCTGTCCCGCCGTGGTGCAGCCGCGCAATGTCGTGGTCGAGATGCCGCACACCCACACCGAGGCGGACCACTCGCTCTATGACCTGGCCCATGAGGTTGTCCATGACCTCAAGAACACCGTGCTCGCACCCTATGTCACGGTCGAGGCTGTCGGACTGCTGTTTGGCTTCGACATGGTCGGCAAGACCTTCGCGCCCCGCGCCTACAACACCTGGCGTCAGCGACTGGAAAGCGACAAGCCGCCCGCACGCCTGCTGATCGACAAAATCGGGGCGGACGAAGCGAGCGAGCTGGTCATCCATCTGCAAGACGAGATGATCATCCGCGCCATTGAGCGACATTTCGGCATCAAGCGCGAGGCACTCACCAGCCCAATGATCCGCGAGCTGCGCGAGATCGCACTCGGGCAAGGCCAGAGCCGGACCGCCTTTGCCCAGGGATTCGACATCGAGCCGGCGACTGAGGCTGTCTTCATCCGCTCGCTGCAGGTGGAATACCGGGTCAACCCGGACCAGGCGCGCATCCAGCTCGAGCATCTGGCCAAGATCGGGTTTCGCCATCAGCGCCAGGCCCAGTTGGTGGGCACCGCGCTGCGCTCGATCGGCCTGACCTCGGGCTTCAGCCGCACCGTCCTGATCGTCGGCCACGGCAGCACCTCGGAGAACAACCCCTACGAATCGGCGCTGGATTGCGGCGCCTGCGGCGGCGATCAGGGGCTCATTAACGCGCGCATTTTCGCCGCCATGGCCAATCGCCGCGAGGTGCGCGCCCTGCTCGCCGAGGATGGCATCCTGATCCCGGAGGACACCTGGTTCATCCCGCTGCTGCACGACACCACCACGGATGAAATCGAGCCGGCCGATCTCGACCAACTGCCGCCCGCCGTGCTCACGCGCATGACCCGTATCCAGGAGGATCTGACAGCCGCCGGGCGCCTGTGCGCGCTCGAGCGCTGCCGGGAACTCGGCGAGCAGGCTGTCGACAGTCCCGCGACCGCCGCCCGGCGGGTGAAGCGTCACGCGCTCGACTGGACCCAGGTGCGCCCCGAATGGGGCCTGTCGAAAAATGCCAGCTTCATCATCGGCCGCCGCGCCCTGACCCAAGGGCTGGACCTGGACGGGCGCGCCTTCCTGCATTCCTACGACCATCGGCTCGATGCCGACGGCCGCCTGCTCGAGAGCATCCTCTCAGGCCCGCTAATTGTCGCCCAGTGGATCAACCTGGAGCATTATTTCTCGGTGGTCGACAACGAGGGTTTTGGCAGCGGCAGCAAGGTGTTCCACAACATCACCGGGCGCTTCGGCGTGATGAGCGGCAACCTGAGCGATCTGCGCACCGGGCTCCCTGCGCAGACGGTGCAGAAGGGAAAGCACGCCTATCACCGCCCGATGCGCCTGGTCACGGTGATCGAGGCACCGCCGGCGCTGGTGCGCGGCCTGCTCGATCGGCTCTACAAACCCCGCGAACTGGTCCACAACGGCTGGATCAAGCTCCTGGTTCTTGACCCCGAGAGCGGGCGCATCCACGGCTTCGAGCAGGGCGACTGGACGCTGATCGAGCCAGGCGCTCTTAGTACACTGCCCTAAGGAGGTATTCGATCATGCAGCCGCTCAAGCAAAGCGCAATGAAAAAACTGGAGATCATCGTCCAGGGGGAATACCAGGAGTTCGTCATCGACCTGCTCGAGCGCGCCGGGGTCAGCGGCTGGACAGTGGTTCACAACTTGTCAGGAAAGGGCTCGCATGGCAGCCATGAGGGCCATCTGATGTTCAATGCCGACGACGTGCTGGTGATGATCATCACCGCCATCCCCGAGGAACTGGCCGACCCGATTCTGGAAGGACTCACGCCCTTCTTTAACAAACACATGGGCGTGGTCTTCACCAGCGACATTTCGGTGACCCGACTCGACAAATTCCACCAGCCCGCGCCGGGCTAGAGCGGCGTTTCAGGCGGCAGATGAGCGGCTTCCTCCCAGCCGACTGCAACGGGGCAGCGATAACGCCCCCGCCCGAGCGCACCTCAGCGCGGGCGAATCCCCAACAGATTGCGCACCCGCTTAAACGGGGGCATCACCACAGCCTCCCCTTCAGGACCATCGGCGAAGAAAAAGCCGGTTGAAGAACCACCGTCGAGATTGATCGCGCGCTCCACCGGCCAGTCGGTCAAACAGCCGGTGGTGGCCAGGCAATCGGCCAGATCGGCCAGGCTGATTGGGTTGCGCGTCGCCCCCAGCGCCCAGTGACCGCGCCAGTCGGTCGCGGCAAAGGTGCGCCGCGCTGGCGGCGTGGTCGACAACCCACGCACCGCCCGGCCGTGCTCGACCAGATAAGGGCCGGTCTGCAAGAGCGCGTCAATGCCAGCATGGTCGCGAAAGGCCGCGTAGCGCACCAGATAGTTACCGCCGGGGTCGCTGTAAAGCACACCGCTCAGCAGCTTGGCGCGTTCAAGTCGGTGAATGCGCTGCCCGTCAGCGATCACCAGCCCCAGCGGTCGCCAGTCCGGATGAAAAAAGCCGCCATTGACGCCGGCCGGAATCCCGGCGGCGAGAAAGGCCTTATCCATGCGCGCTCCATCGGCGTTCAGGCTCGGCTCAAGATCAACCACCGCGAGCCGAAAGGCGCGGGAATGAAACAACGCCAGATGGGCGGTGACGCGCTGATCGTCGGACTGGCGCTGGGCCGAGGCCTCGGCGTAAGCCAGCTCCGCATCCACCGGGGCCAGTGGTCGCGGCTCCAACGGCTGCCAGTCCGCCGCGAGCGCTGGCGCCAGGACCAGCGCCAGCCCGGGCATTAGGCGCGCAAGCCAGGGCCGTCCGCGCAACTGGCGCCCGGGTGAGTTGCGGCGAATTGCCAATCCGCTCAACAACGCGACAACGGCGAATAGATTCGCCCCTAAACATTGACCGCCGCGATCTTTGTTCGCGGCAATGACCTCAGCCGCCATGCAGCATCTCCTCATAGCGCGCCAGCAGATGTTCCACCCGCTCACGCTCGCTGCTGAAGCCACCGCTGAGATAAAGCCTGTCCACTGCGCGGTCGAGTGCCTGATGCGCCCGGCGCAACGCAGTCGGCATCAGGTTGGGATCATAGAGGTCGGCCAGGGTCGCATCTGGGTGCGCGGCACGCGCATCGAGCACTGCCTGCGCCAATGGCTCGAGCTTGGCGAGCCGGTCTTCTCGGGCCTGTGGCAGCGGGAAGGTGTTGTACACCATACCGATTGAATAACGATAACGACTTTCCAGCCGGCCGCCAATGCGCCGCAGCCAGCTCATGTGCATAGCTGAGGTTAGGAACGCGAAAAGCGTAAAGTTTGCATCTGAAAGTACAAAAACCAGGTCGCTCGGGATGACCGGCGGCTCTAGCCAACCAATGGGGACATAATCACGTCGCTCAGAGCTGACTTTTGGAATCACCAGAAAGGGCGAGGTTGGAATCACATTGACATGATACTGTAGGGGCGTTTCAGCCAGTTTTTTCGTCGGCTTGCTTTTGCTGCTCTCGCGAAATGCACGCACCGCCGCAACCCGCTCGCGCACCCTTGGTAAGCGCTTAATCAAGGCGGGCTCGGCGCGATGCAGCGCCAGAATCCAGCGTTCGCCGCCGTTCAAAAACTCCTGACTACCGATGTAAGGCCGCAGAAAAGGCTCAGCCTCCGGCTCGGCGACGAGCAGTTCGGCTTTTTCGGCGGCATTCAGAATATAGTGCCCGCCGTCGATTGGCTTGGAGCCGATAATGAGTTTCGGCAGGCCGTTGATGGGCTGGCCTTGCTCACGCACCACCAGATGCGGGTCGACAAGCTGGCTGGCCTCGAACAAATAGGGCGACAGCGTCTTGAGCGCGGTTTCATGCGGCGCGCCACCGGGGTTGGAATAGTCGAACAGTCGCCTGGGCTCGGGCAGGTCAGCCGCCGGCGCGAGCCCGACAATCACCACGTGAACATGTGCTTTCCCACGCGCGTCGGAGCCCCAGGCAAAGGTCCGATGCGCGAATGCAATCTCCACTCCTTGCTCGAACAGCCGCGGCCAGAGCTGGGCGACTTGCTCGCCCTGAGTGATGGAATTGGTGGCAACAAAGCCGATGCGCGGCCGGTTGTGCGCGGGAACGCCACTCAAATAGGCCGCCGCAGTAATGAACCAGGCAGTGACATAATCCAGGGTGCCGCCGGATGCCCCCAGATTGGCAATGCCTCGGACCTGGGCACGTTGTTTCTCACTTTGGTATTTGGCACCAACAAAGGGCGGGTTACCCAGCAGATAATGGCAGCGCGCCGGCGGCAGCAACTCAGCCCAATCCATTTCCAGCGCATCGGCATTCAAGATATGGGGCGCGGTGCGCAGCGGGATGCGAACATAGCTCTGGCCAAATTCCAGGCTCAGACGCGTGTTCATGATGTGATCCATCATCCAGAGCGCCGTCTCAGCGATGCGCGCCGGGAACTCGATGATCTCGATACCGTAGAACTGATCCACGTTCAGCATCGACAGCTCCGCGGCATCCAGCTCCTGCTGACCGCTCGCCACGCTGTAAGCTCGCAGCTCGCGAATGACCTCGATCTCCAGCAGGCGCAGCTCCCGATAAGCAATGATCAAAAAGTTGCCGCAACCGCAGGCCGGATCGAAAAAGGTCAGGGACGCGAGTTTGCGCTGGAAATCCTGCAGTCGTTTTCGCCGATGGGTGTCACGACGTGCCTTTAGCGCAGCCAGCTCCGCGCGCAAACCATCGAGAAACAATGGCTCAATGACCTTGAGAATATTCTGCTCCGTGGTGTAGTGCGCGCCCTGGCGCCGTCGCTCATCGCGATCCATCACCGACTGGAACAGCGAGCCGAAAATGGCCGGTGAAATTCTCGACCAGTCGAAGGCGCAGGCATCAAGCAGGCGCTGACGCATCCCGGCATCGAAAAACGGAATCAGCAGCGGCTCGCGAAACAGCGCGCCATTCACGAAGGGAAAGCGTGCCAGATCCTCATCGAGATGGGGTGAGCGCTGCTCAGGCGGCGTGTTCAGTATCTGAAACAGACTATTTAGCGAAGCCCCGAGAGTGGTGCCATCCGCATCCGTGCGCTGCTCAATTAGGTCGAGAAAAATATCGCGCGGCTCAAAAATGCCGGTATCGTCAGCGAACAGACAAAACACCAGCCGCACCAGAAAGAGCTCCAGGTCGTGGCCGGTGTAGCCTGACGCCTTCAAGCCATCATGCAGCCGCCCAACCAACTCCGATGCGGCGATATTGACCGGGTCCTGGTCCTTAAAAGACCGTTTTTGCACTCCAACAATGAAGCCGAGCTTCTCGACATGCTCGGGCAACTCAGCCAGGCTAAAGCGGGCCTGCTCGTCCTCCTCAAGATCGTAGAGCTCGAAGCTCTGAAAATCGCTCAGCAGCAGGTAGCGCGGCAGCTCCACATCCTTGAGCCCCGGAAAATAGGTAAAGGCCTGCTCCTTGGCGATGGCCAGATCGCGCCCCAGGCTCTTCTGCTCGACCAGCAGTACCCCTTTCCAGAACGAATCAATATAACCACGTCGATCGCCGAGCTTACGCACCGGCGCCTCGAAGCTCGCCACCCGGCGCACCGGCACCCCAAAGACATCGAACAGATCGCGATAAAAGAGCTGGGTCTGGCCCTTCTCGTAGCCCTGACCGGCCCAGTCACGCGCGAAGGTGGCAGCGCGGGTGCGAATTTCGTTCCAGGACAGATGCACTTTGTCAGGGCTCGTTATTACACCAAACTCACTTGAACTTCTTTACGTTCCGCGCCGAGACCATGAAGGTTACCGGAGCGGTCAGACGTTGAAGCGGAAGTGGACCACATCGCCATCCTTGACGATATACTCCTTGCCCTCCGAGCGCAGGCGCCCGGCGTCCTTGGCGCCCTGCTCGCCTTTGTAGCTGACGAAATCGTCGTAACCGATCACCTCGGCGCGGATGAAACCGCGTTCGAAATCTGTGTGGATCACACCGGCGGCTTGTGGGGCGGTGGCGCCGTGGGGGATGGTCCAGGCGCGCGCTTCCTTGGGACCGGCGGTGAAGTAGGTTTCCAGCCCCAACAGCCGATAGCCGGCGCGCACGACGCGGTTCAGGCCGGGCTCGGCGAGACCTAGATCGGCCAGGAACTCGGCGCGGCTGTCGGCGTCGAGCTCCACCATCTCGGACTCAATCGCGGCGCAGACGGCGACTGTCTCGGCGCCTTCACTCGCGGCCTGGGTCTGCACGCGCTCAAGCAGTGGATTGTTGTCGAAGCCATCCTCGGCCACGTTGGCGATGTAGAGCACCGGCTTGGCAGTCAGCAGGAACAGATCGCGCAGAGCAGCGCTCGCCTCCGCGTCCAGGCCGAGCGTGCGCACCGGTTGACCCTCGTTCAGATGCGCGGCCACCCGTTCGAGCAAATCGCGGCGGGCAGCGGCCAGCTTGTCGCCGGTCTTGGCCTGGCGCGCCGCGCGATCGAGCGCCTTTTCGACCGACTCCATATCGGCCAGTGCCAGCTCAGTGTTAATGACGTCCATATCGCGCAGCGGGTCCACGCTGCCCGCGACATGCACCACATCGTCGTCTTCGAAGCAGCGCACGACCTGGGCAATGGCATCCGTCTCGCGAATATTGGCAAGAAACTGATTGCCCAACCCCTCGCCTTTGGACGCTCCCGCGACCAGCCCGGCAATGTCGACAAACTGCATGCTGGTCGGCACCACCTTGGCGGGTTTGACAATACCGGCGATCACATCCAGGCGATCATCCGGCAAGGGCACCACGCCGACATTGGGGTCGATGGTGCAGAAAGGGTAATTCTCGGCCGCGATGCCGGATTTAGTCAGTGCATTGAAAAGCGTCGACTTGCCCACGTTCGGCAGGCCGACAATGCCGCATTTGAAACCCATGGTCCTGATTCTATAGCTGGTTGGAGAACGGAAAGCCGGCCATCATAGCCGATGCGGGAAGTCCCCGCCTGATCAGCGGACCACTAACGATCGCGCGAATTAGACCTACGCCAAAGCTAGACGATTTTCCACCGCTCGGATCGCTATCGGCTATCAAGCATCTCCGCCGGACCGTCAAGCCGCTATTTTCGTGGGCTTGCCGAAAGGGTGAGGATGAGATCTCCACCGTGGACTCAGCCGCGTCGGATGCACAGTCGCACGGGTCGAGACACGATGGCAGTGGCGGGGATCAGCCTCGGGCGCTAGACTCCGGAATTCCCGCTGTAGCGCCAAGGAGTAACAACAGATCATGGACACCAACCCCGCCGCGCTGTGCCCCGGCTGCTTCCAATCCAAAGGCAGTGCGAACCCCTGCCCGCACTGCGGCTTCGATGAAACCGCCCCGCGTCCGGTGCAAGCGCTGCCATTAGGCACACTGCTCCACGATCTTGGCTTGATGGAATAGCGCGGCAGCGGTTATCCGCGTATGACGCGCGCGATGCGACAATTCAATGGCACTGCGCCCAACCTAGAGCAGGATCGCGAAGAACCCTGGGTTCGGGTGACACTGTGGCGGACACCGCCGGAAACGGTCGCATAGACCGTTCAGGTGGCAGACTCACCCGGAATCGCTCTGGTGACAAGCTGTCATCGCACAATGTACTATGACTCCTTCTTCACCCAAACTCGAAAGAGGTCGTTGATGTCCATTTCAGCCAAACTGTTTATGAGCGGTCGGAGTCAAGCGATTCGTTGGCCAGCGAAACTTCGCCTCAACGCCAGTGAAGTGTTGATCGACCTAGTTGGCGAAGGCTATTTTGTGCAGCCGAAACGAGAACCTCAGTCCAACTTGGGAGAGTGGCTGCGCAACTTTTATGTCACAACTGAGCCGTTGCCAGACGACTTTCTCGCTGAACGTAACGACACGCGACCTCAGTCACGCGACTGGGACTAAAAAACATGCGACGCACACTGGACACCAACATTTGCAGCTATATTCTGCGCAGGCGCCCAGAGATGGTGATCGAGTATTTCGCCGCCCTCAGTCCCGATCAAATTTGGCTGTCGGCGATTGTTGCGGCCGAATTACGTTTTGGCGCCGCAAAACTGGGCACTGCGAAATTCGCGGCGGTTATTGAAACCTGGCTGGCTGGCTTCGACGTGCGGCCCTGGCCGATTGAAGCGACTTATCACTATGCACAGGTACGCGCCGCGCTGGAACGCCAAGGCCAACCCATCGGCAACATGGATCTCATGATTGCCGCCCATGCACTGGCCGAAGAGAGCGTCATCATTACCAACAACGCGCGCGAATTTGAGCGGGTGCCCGGTCTCGCCGTCGAAACTTGGATGTCTTGACGATCCTGGCCGAGGCTGGCACCTCCATGCGAGATAGCGAGGCATTGGAAGCCGCTGACGCACAACCCCAGCCAGTAGACTCACAGATACAGCCTCCAGCGGTTCCGCCATCGAAAACTAAAAACATGGAAGCTGAGAAGTCAGTGCCCGCACCCCAGCCAGAGGATAAATAGAGGGCCTGAAACAAAGCCCGGGCGCTCGGATCAGGCGGTGTCTCCTGTGCCGTTCGGATCGAGCAGCGCATGCAGGTTATCGCTGTCGGCGGCTCGCTGGCGCAGGCGCTTGGCGTAACTGGCCTGATTTTTGGTGCAAACCAGAGTATAAGGTCGGCCACGCTTATCTGTCGTCAAGTCCAAATCGCATCGGGCCGTGCGGATTTGGTGGCTGACGTGGTCGCGGGCCTGTTGCCCGGCCTTCAATCGCCAGGTGGAATCGCTCGGCGATTCGAGGAAGCGGCTCAGCTCCTGGCAATGGGTGCACTGGCACTTGAGCTTGGCGGGACGGCGCCAGTCGGCGGGTGGCTCGAGCGCTTCGGCAATGCGCTGGCGCAAGAGCGCAATCATGGCGTCCTTGAGTTGCTCAGCCAGAGGAGTGTTGGCAGCCAGTGGAGCCTCGCCGGTCTGCACTGCGCGCGCGGCTGGGATCAGGATTTGGTCGGGATCATAGGTTTCCGGGTGTGTGAGAAAGCGCTCGAGTGCCTGTTGCGCGAGCGGATTGACTGATGCCGTGTCAAGTGCCCGGTCGAGGTGCTGGAAAGCCGCTAGGGTCGCGGTCACCAGTTCGGGCGTCATCTTTTCTGGCGCACCATAGTAGCTCCGGGCAGGGGGCGCGATCGGCAGCGCGTCGAGGAGTGCCATGGCCGCCGGCTTGAACGTCTCGGCGGTTAACTCCGGCTTGCCGGCAACCACCTTGGCGAACAGTTCGGCACAAGCACTGGGATCGCGCTGGGCATTGCCGGTGATTAGGCTGTTCAAAATCGCCCCGGCGTGCTCGGCGGGCAGTTCACCGAGGATGGCCAGCAGTGGCGCGTTGTCCTGCGCGCTGTAGCCACCAGCGGCGGCGACCTTGGCGATAAAGTCAACCGTGGTGCGGGTATCCCCAAGCCGATGCAAGGCGTTTAGGAATCGCGCGCTCTTGCCATTGCGGCTGGCAAAGTATGTTGAATGGTCGGACGCTGGCCAACCGGCGCAGATGGCTTGTGCGAGTTGGCGCGCCTCGGCCAGTATCTCGGCATCGGCCCCCGCGCTAGCATCCGCGTCCCCGATTAGCTCGCTCAGCCGAGGCAGGCTGACATCCAGTCCGCCAGCGGCAAGCACGGCACTGCGTTGCCGGCGCGGCCAGAGCACCAGGGCCGCGCACTGGTACTGACGCTCGAAGCTGGCGCCCGCGTTACCGGTGGCTTCGTGGAATTCCGCCTCGGCATCGGCGATCTCCTCGAGCATCGAGGGCGGACAAAGCTCGTGATCGGTGAAGGGCAAGGCCCCCATGGCCGACGAGCGACCATCCGGTCGGCGCCAGCTGTGTAGTTCCTGCACCCGCTCGTCCACCTCGCCGACCTCGAGGTCGTCACCCCAGCGACTGGAGCCAGTGTATTCCGCCCAGCCGGTTTCTTGCACACTGAGCATGGCCAGATGCAGATCGCAGTTGGAGGCGGCAGCTGCATCCCGCACCAGGGCGGCGAGCGTGGCATCGATGCCCTTGAGCGCGCGAAAGCCGAGCTCGGCCTCGGTGTAGGCGTGCTCCAGGGGTAGCACCAGCTTGCGCGGCCAGTTGGCTTGATCCTGATGGTCGCCCTGCCCTTCGCTCCGAGCCTCTCCACGATCCTGACCCTGATCCTGGCTCTGATCTGGCCTGCCGCTCCACAGGCTGAGCAGCCGGGTCAGCTCGGTGCGCGCGCTGTCATGATCCGGTGCTTGCGGCAGCGGGCCGCCATCCCGACGGAACAAGTTGTAGATCAACGCCAGCCGGCAGCCGTCGGTGATCGGCAACACCTGATGGCGGCAGTCGGCATAGAAGGCGGCATAGGCGATGGCGGCTGGATCATCGCGGCGCAGATCCAGGCTCACTTCGCGGTCTTGGTGCTGCACGATCAGCTCGCCGCCGCTGAACTCGGATGGCAGGATCATCACCAGGGTGGCGAACATCCCGGGGCATTTCTCTGTGTCGCGGTGGCTGACGAAAAAACTCCCCTGGTCGTAAATCAGCAGCTTGTACAGCTCCGCCTCGACCTGCCCGGCAACCCCGAGGCCCTCGGCAACGCGCGGCATCAGGGCATTGAGGTCATCCAACCAGCGCTGGCCCTCGAGTGTCAGACGGGTAGCGTCGATCTGCCAGGTGCGACGCACTTCGGTATCGACCAGGGTCTCGCTGCCACGGCCATAGGGGGCCTGCTCGGCGACTTCGATCAGCTGCGAGGCCTGCACCGGCAACAAGGGCAGCGCGATGGTGCCGACGCCCTCCACCCGCAGCCGCGGCGGGTGCATGTCGAGCGTGCCGGTTGCGTAGAAATCCCCAGGGCGGTCGACGCGCTCCAGCAGCGCGGCGAGTTGTTCTTGAATGTTTGGCATGGCACGAGATTCTGGTGATTCCTAAGTCGGTTGAAACATGATTAACTCAGAGGGAGCCAAAGTCACGCAAATCACAGTCGTTCCAGCAATTCCCGCTGCTCCCCATTCGGTCGCGCGCCCGTCGATTGAGCGAGCGTTGCGAAACCCCTGGGCAGAGGAAAACCTCACGGGTAAGCCGTGATGGTGCAAGCTGGCTGTTGGTTATCCCCTGAACATCATCACACGAGCGCTCGGTCACGGCGGTCGTCTAGGAAGTATCCCAGGTCAGGACGAGTTTGGGCGGATCGAAGATGGAGCGATACAGGGCCTCCCAATTTGGGATCAGGCAGAGATTGAAGCGATGGCGTAGCTGATCCCACAACCGGATCTTGCTCTGCGCCGCTGTCATTGCGGTTTGAAACAGCCGACAACAGCGTTGTTGGATCTGGTCGATGAGAAACGCCAGCATCATCAGATGCATCAGCACGGTGCTTAAGTGTTGATCGCCGTGACCGAAGTTGTGCTCGAAGTGATAGCCTTGATTTTTCAGGGTGTTAAAGGTTTCGTTCTCGATTTTCCAGCGGGCGCGGGCTCCTCGCATCAAAGTCATCAGGTTGGTGTCGTCGATGGGAATGTCGGTGACCCAGGAGAAATGGGTCACCTTGCCATCCGGGGCGTGCTCCCAGTACTCGAGGAAATTGACCTCCAGGTCAAAATTGGACTCATTCAATGGGGCACCGTTGAGAGAGCGAAAGCGGTGGCGCGTGCCGTCTTCGTCCTTGTACTCGCGCACGATCGTCGTTGGGGTGTTGGCCACCCAGTCGAACAGAAAGCCATGGTCGCTTTCCTTGGCACCGAGGATGAAGCGCATGTTCAACGCCTGAAGATGGCGGATGTGCGGGGCGTTGGACGCCAAGGCATCCTCAATGACGATGAGTTTCAGGTGCGGATGCTCGCGACGCACATCGCTTAACAACCGCTTGCTGGCGTTGCGCTCGCAGTCGTTTTTCTTCGCCCCATCGGCGCGCATAATGGGCTCTGGTGCCAAGGGAAAGACCTCGCGCTGATCGGGGTGGACCAACACCGCCGCCAGCGCCTGATGGTAGTAGGTGATGGTGCCGTCGCGGTGGTGTTTCTCGGCGCAGTGCTGGCAATGGATGCTCTGTGAGGAGAAGTACCCGGTGCCGTCGAGCGAGAGCAGGTAGTGCCCGTGCAGATAGGCAAACCCTTCCAAGCCCTTGCCCCGCTGCAAGGCGGCCAACAACGCCTTGTACAAGGGGCGCAGATGCTTGGGGTCCATCACATCGAGACGTTGGCGAAACCAGGTATCGCTCGGGGCGCGCTCAATGCCGTAGAGCGTGCGCAGATTCGCTCGCTTGGTTGCATCCTTGCGGTCTTGGTCGAATTGCAGCAAGGAGGGGTATTTCAGTCCGAACAGCGCCAGACCGGACATCAGGTGATCGACCAGCGGGATGTCGCTCGCCGCTTCATCCGGGATTTTCCCGAAGACCGATCGCGCGGTGCGCAGCAGTCCGGCGGCACTCAGCGATTGACGACCAAAAGGCGCACTCATCAGTTCTTACCTCGCAACCTGAGCTTTGCGAGATAATACCCTGATTCTGTGAGAAAGTTTACGAAAACATTTTTCCCACAATCATGCAGTGCATTGTTTTTAAAGCAAATAATTCTTCAACGGGAATTGCTGCAGTCGTTCTTGCACTCGCCGCTCAAACCACGGACGGAATCCTCCGCGGCGCGCCGGTGTAAAAATGTGACTGACAGCAGGTGCGTGGTCTTGCGGCAGGTGGAGCAAAGCTTCAGAATCACTTCCATTGGTCGCATTTTTCATGAAACACCGGCAATGATTATAGGCGCTGAAGATATCGATTTCATCAAGGCCCACATCGGTGAATGGTTGGCCGAGGAGTCGCTCGGCAAGCCACCGAAGGTCTATGAGCTTGAGTTGCGCGAGCGCTCGGTGCGAATCGAGGAGCAGCTCAAGCATCAACGCGACCTCATTCAAACCATTATCGAGCAGAACGATAAGCGTTTCGATGCCTTGCAGCGGCAGATCGATCAGCGCTTCGAGGCTACGTGGTCGCAGATGGATCAGCGCTTCGAGGCTGTACAGTCGCAGATGGATCAGCGCTTCGAGGCCATCGAAAGGCGCTTCGAGGCCATGCAGACGCAGATGGATCAGCGCTTCGAGGCCATGCAGACTCAGATGGACAAGCGCTTCGATGCCGTTGACAAGCGATTTGAAGCCCTGGACAGGAGGTTCGAAGCACTCACGCGGCGCATCGATCGCTTCATGTTCTGGTCCCTGGGCCTGACGATCAGCGTTGCCGGACTGATTATCGCCATGATGCGCATCTGGCCCGCATTTGCGGCCTGATGCGGCTCGCGGGCGTCATAAGAGCACCTGCTCGATTCCTCCCGCACGGAGATTCTCAGTAAACCGCTGCTGCCAATCCTCGCCAAGCTGCCGACGCGCCAGCTCGACCACAATGTAGTCCGTGTCAAGCCCGGTCTGGTCGGTGAACTTGGCCAAGCCCTGCTGGCAGGCGGGGCAGGAGGTCAGCAGTTTTGCCTGGCCATCAGTTGCGCGCGTTTCGCCGGTTAGCGTTTTCAGCCCAGCCGCCAGTTCCTCGGCTTTGCGCAAGCGCACCTGGTTGGCGATGTCCGGTCTGGCGGTGCCCAGGGTGCCGGCTTCACCGCAGCAGCGCTCGGACAGGGTAACCGGCTGACCCATGAGTTTGCTGGCCACCGAGATGGGCTGGTAGGCCTTCATCGGCGTGTGGCAGGGGTCGTGGTAGAGGTATTGCGTCCCGTCGGTCGGGGTGAGCGCCACCTTCTGTTCCATCAGATACTCGTGGATGTCGAGCAGTCGGCAGCCGGGGAAGATGCGCTCGAACTGGTAGCGCGTGAGCTGGTCCATGCAGGTGCCGCAGGAGACTAGCACGGTGTGAATGTCGAGATAATTGAGCGTGTGGGCGACGCGGTGGAATAACACCCGGTTTTCCATGGTGATGCGCTGACCGCGCTGTTCTAATCCCGCACCGCGTTGCGGATAGCCGCAGCAGAGATAACCTGGTGGCAGAATGACCCGCTCGCCCTGGTGGTAGAGCATGGCCAGAGTCGCCAGGCCGATATCGGAGAACAACCGCTCGGAGCCGCAGCCAGGGAAATAGAACACCGCCTGATCATCCTCGCCGTGGGCCCCCTGGGGATCGCACAGAATAGGGATGCGGGTTTTGTCCTCAAGCTGCAGCACCTCCCGATAACCCTGCTTGGGCGGCTCGACCCGGATCGGCCGGCTGATGAGCTGACGCACCTGATCGACCGGTTGCGGCCGGCCGGTGGTGGCGCCGGGGGCCATGGTCGGCCCTTTGGTCAGGCCCAGGCGCGCCGCAAACCGATGCGCCAGGTTGAGACCGGCGAAACCGCCCCGGCCCAGCACTCGGCGCATCAGACGCACCAGGCGCGGGTCGTGCGCATTGAGGAACTGCATCGCCGCCCAGGCGCCGGGGTTGCTGCGTTTTTTGCCGCGCTCGACCAGCATGCGGCGCAGACGCATGGTGACATCGCCAAAGTCGATATTCACCGGACAGGGCGGCTGGCAGTGATGGCAGATGGTGCAATGGTCGGCGATGTCGTTCATCTCGGCGAAATGCCGCTGGGACAGACCGCGACGGGTCTGCTCCTCGTACAAAAAAGCCTCGATAATCAAGCCGGTGCCGAGAATCTTGTTGCGCGGCGAGTAGGACAGATTGGCGCGCGGCACATGGGTCATGCACTTGGGCTTGCATTTGCCGCAGCGCAGACAGTGCTTGACGTCATCGTTCAGCGCGCCGAGCTCGGTTTCCTCCAGAATGATGGCCTCGCGCTCAACCAGCCGCAGCGAGGGGGTGTAAGCAAGCTCCAGTCCGCTACCGGCAAGCAGCTTGCCGGGGTTGAAGCGCCCATTGGGGTCGACCCGCTCCTTGTAGGCGGCAAAGGCGGCGAGCCGGTCGGGCTCCAGATAGCGCACCTTGGTGAGCCCAATGCCATGCTCGCCGGAGATGACACCGCCCAGGTCGGACGCCAACGCCATGATGCGATCGACGATGCGGTCGGCCTCATGCAGCATCTCGTAGTCGGCGGAATGCACCGGAATGTTGGTGTGCACATTGCCGTCGCCCGCGTGCATGTGCAGGGCGACGAACAGCCGCGAGTCGCGAATCTTGCGGTGAATGCCGGCGAGATGCTCGCGCACCGCCGAGAGCTCCTGGCCGGAGAAGAGCTCATTCAGCCGATTGGCGACCTCCTTGCGATAGCTCTGGCGCAGATCGCGGCGCAGCAGCATGGCGAGCAGGGTGTCGTTTCGATTGCTACCTTGATCGCGATCAGGACGCACCAGCCCACGTTCCTTTTCACGCAGCAGGTCGAGGTGGTTCGCGGCCGGTTCATCCAGTGCGGCCAGGATTCGCTGCCAGCGCGCGCGTGCCTCAGCGACCGCCTCGCGCGCCGCCTCGCACTTGGCGGCGAGAATGGCCTGGCCCTCGGCCGAGTCTTCATGATCCAAGGGCGCCGCCTGGGGCATGGGGCCAGACAGATAGTCCAGCACCGCCGCCATGATGCGGTCTTTGTTCTCGATGGACTGCTCGATATTGATGCGCTCGATGGCGCGACTGTAGTCGGCCAGGCGCTCGAGCGGGATGACCACGTCCTCGTTGATCTTGAAGGCATTGGTATGGCGCGAGATGGCCGCGGTGCGGGCGCGGTCGAGCCAGAAGCGCCGGCGCGCCTCGGGGCTGGTGGCGATGAAGCTCTCGCCATCGCGCGCGGTGACGCTTTCGCGCACGGCCGCAGCCGCAGCTCCCAACGCCGCATCGTCATCGGACACCAGATCGGCGAGCAGCACCATCTTGGGCAGCTCGCGCCGCGCGGCCTTGGTGGAATAGTTCACCGCGCGGATGTAGCGCTCGTCGAGATGCTCGAGCCCGGCGATCTGGACCTTGGCCAGGCCATCGATCATGTCCTTGATCTCGACGATGGCCGGCACCGCGCGCTCCAAATCGGCGCCGAAGAATTCCAGGCACAGCGTCAGGGTATGCGCCGGCATGCGATGCAGAATGAAGCGCGCCGAGGTGATGATGCCGTCGCAGCCCTCCTTCTGCACCCCGGGCAGATTACACAGCGCCTTATCGGTCACATCCTTGCCCAGACCGGCCTTGCGGAAGCTACTGCCCGGCACGTCGATCAGCTCCGGCTCGCCGATGGGCGTTTGGCCATCGGTGCCGAAGCGCTGGACGCGAAAGCGCACCCGCTCGGCATCCTGCAACTTGCCCAGGTTGTGCCCGAGGCGCTCGACCGTCAGCCACTGGGCCTCGGGCGTGACCATGCGCCAGGAGGCGAGATTATCCAGCGCAGTGCCCCAGATGACGGCCTTCTTGCCGCCGGCGTTCATGGCCACGTTGCCGCCGATGCAGGAGGCGTCCTGCGAGGTGGGATCGACCGCGAAGGCAAGCCCCCGGGATTCGGCACGCTCCGCCACCCGGCGCGTCACCACCCCGGCGCCGCAGTGCACCGTGGCAACCGGCTCAGCAACGCCAGGCAGCGCGATGGTCTCCACCTGCGACACCGCATCGAGCTTCTCAGTGTCGATCACCGCGGTGCGCGCGGACAAGGGCACACCCGAGCCGGTGTAGCCGGTGTTGCCACCATGGGCAATCAGCGACAGTCCACAGTCGATGCAGGCGGCAACAATGGGCGCGACCTCGGCTTCAGCATCCGGGCTGATGACCACAAAGGGCAGCTCCACGCGCCAGTCGGTCGCGTCCGTGGCATGGGAAACCCGTGCCAGGCCGCCGAACTGGATATTGTCCTTGCGGGTGATGCCAGCCAGGCGCTTGTCGATGCGCGCCCGCAGGGCCAGGTCCTGCGCGAAGCCCTCATCAAAACGCCGCACCGCAGCGCGCCCGGCCGTCAGCAGCGCGGCGGCTTTTTGGTTATCGTTCAGGCGCTGCTCGAACAAATCCAGGCGCTGTCCCAGCCCCTCGATCAACTGCCGTCGGCGCCTGGCGTTGTCCAGCAGATCTTCTTGCAGATAAGGATTGCGGCTGACAACCCACATATCGCCCAACACCTCAAACAACATCTGCGCTGAACGTCCGGTACGGCGCGAGCCACGCAGTTCCTCGATCAGTCGCCAGTTGGCCTCACCAAGAAAGCGAATGACGATCTCGCGATCGGAGAAAGAGGTGTAGTTGTAGGGGATCTCACGGATGCGATGGGCCTGCTCGGGCGGAGCGGCTGGCGGAGAAGTAGGCGGCGAAATGGGCGTTGCAAGCTGAGTCATGCGGTCGGCTGTCTGTCGCGGAACAAAGACGAATTCTAACGCGCCGCGACCGGAACCCTGCAATGCGATCCGGCAGGCCGCGTGCCCATTTCGCCCCGATCTCCCCCGGTTAACTGACCACAGGCGCGCGCGAGTTAAGTTTGCGGCCCGAGCCCGCGCGCATTACTCTGTCGCGGCGATGGCCATTGCGCGCGCACTCGAGCGGCCTGTGGCCCCAAGCTCTGGCAAGATGGCGGCAAACCGAGTCTGCCGCATTGTTTTGAAACCAGTGCCCAATCATTACTTTGTTCTATCTGACAGTTTTTCATTTCGCTACACAGGAGTCATGTCGATGCGCATTCAACGTCCAGTCCCAGCGCTGCTTTCCCTGTCTCTCGCGTCCGCCCTGTTCGCCGGACCGGCATTGGCCCAGGACCCGGCCGGTCCTGATGCCTCCAAGACCCCAACCGAGGCCTTCATGAAGGAGCTCGACACGAACAAGGACGGCCAAGTCTCACTCGATGAAGTCAAGGCGCCCCAGACCGCCCGCTTTGGCGAGACCGACGCCAATGGCGACGGCGCAATCACCACCGAGGAAGCCAGCACAGCCTTCACCAAGCAGGTACCACCTGAAATGATGAAGCAGATGCAAGAGCGCGGCATGCCCGATCCCGGCGAGACCTTCATCAAGAATCTTGACACCAATGGCGACAAGAGCGTCAGCACCGATGAATTCGTGCAACCGGCGGTCGAATCCTTCAGCCGCATGGACAGCAACAGCGACGGCGTCGCCAGCGAAGAAGAAGCCACCGCCTTCTTCGACGAGCTGGAACAGGAAATGCGCAAGCGCATGGAAGAAATGCAGCGTCAGCATCAGCAGATGCAGCCGCCCGCGCAGGAATAACTAAATCTGGCACCAAAGGTCCGCGGTCGCCGCAAGAGCAACCGCGGTAATCAATCACTACCGGATCGCAGGAACACACCCCCACATGATGCAAGCACGCGCATTTCGCATTCATCAGGACGCCGACGGTCACCGCGCCGGGATCGAAGACCTGGAGATTGCGGCCCCGGAACCGAACGCCGCCGCCCCTGCAGCTCAAGACGCGGGAAGCGACCCGTCGCGCGATGACGTGCTGGTGCGGGTGACGCATTCCTCGGTCAACTTCAAGGATGCGCTGGCCGGCACCGGCAAGGGCAAGATCCTGCGACGCTTCCCGCTCACCGGTGGCATTGATGCCGCCGGCATTGTGGAGCAGTCGGTCCACCCAGATTTCAAGCCTGGCGATGCGGTGGTGGCCACCGGCTGGGGGCTCAGTTTCGACCATGACGGCGGCTATGCCGACTACCTGTGCGTGCCGGGAGCCTGGCTGACTCCGCTGCCTCCGGCGCTAGACCCCGCTGCAAGCATGGTGCTGGGCACAGCCGGATTCACGGCTGCCCTGGCGGTGGATCAGATGCTGCGCAATGGCCAGGAGCCGAGCATGGGGCCGATTCTGGTCACCGGGGCCAGCGGCGGCGTCGGCAGCCTGGCCATCGCGATCCTGGCCAAGCTGGGTTTCGAGGTCGCGGCAGTCTCTGGCAAAGCCGATCTGCATCCTTGGCTGCAAAGCCTTGGGGCCAGTCAAATTATCGCGCGCGACCAACTCCCTGGCGGCGAGCGCCCGCTGGAGAAAGCCGTGTGGGGCGGGGCCATCGACAATGTCGGCGGGGCCATGCTGGCGCAAATCACCCGGACCCTGGCTCCCAATGGCTGCATTGCCAGTATTGGTCTCGCCGGCGGAACCGAGCTCAACACCACGGTGATGCCCTTTATACTGCGCGGCATCAAGCTGCTCGGATGTAATTCGGTGGACGTGCCTGCCACGCTGCGCCGCGAGCTATGGCAAAAACTGGCAGGCGAGTGGCGGCCGGATCACACCAAGGTCCACACCGAAACCATTGGTCTTGAGGGCCTGCAGGACGTGTTTGAGCGCATGCTTGCGGGCCGCATCCATGGCCGCATTCTGGTCGAGCTGCAAGCTGCCTGAAGCTGTTACCGCCGGCGTGATGATAGCGCCAAACAGGCGGTTTGAAATTGCCGCCAGGACTTTACCCCCAATGGACTTACATCACGGAAAAGCCACAACATCTACCATGCCGCCGATCACAACCAAAGAACGCCGCTGGCTGAAACAGCAGGCGCATCACCTGAAGCCCGTGGTCATGCTCGGTCAGCATGGACTGACCGAGGCCGTGATGCGCGAAATCGAGCTTGCGCTCTCTCACCACGAACTGATCAAAACCAAAATTGCCGCCGGCGACCGCGAGGAGCGGGACAAGATCATCGCCGCAATCACCCAGGAAACCCACGCCGAGCTGGTTCAGCGGGTGGGCAATACGGCCAGCTTTTACCGCCACAACCCCGACAAAGCCCAACCGCTGACCCTGCCTGCAAGCTAGCCGCACTCAGTCGACTGAGGAAGCTGCGAGAAACAGGCGCTCGAAATTGCGCGTGGTGACTTCCGCGACTTCCGCAAGCTCAAGACCACGAATTTCGGCGATCTTCTCGGCCACCAGAGATACAAAGCGCGGTTCGTTTTTCTTGCCCCGGTGCGGCACCGGAGCCAGGTAGGGGGAATCGGTTTCGATCAACAGCCGCTCCAGCGGCACGCGCCGGGCAACATCCCTGAGCTCCTCAGCGCTTTTGAAAGTCACAATGCCCGAGAAGGAGATATAGAAGCCGAGATCCAGCGCCGCCCGCGCCATATCCCAATTCTCCGTGAAGCAGTGCATGACCCCACCGGCTGCGGAGGCGTCCTGCTCACGCATGATGGTGATGGTGTCCTCACGCGCGTCGCGACTGTGGATGATCAGTGGCTTGCCGCAAGCCCGAGCGGCCTGGATGTGGTTGGCAAAGCGCTGGCGCTGCCAGTCGAGATCGCCCTCGTTGTAATGATTATCCAGGCCAGTCTCGCCAATGGCGACGATGCGCGCGTCCTCTTGCGCCAGCCCGACCAGTTCTTCAACCGACGGCTCGCGGCCCTGCTGTTCATTCGGATGCACACCAACGGAAACCATCACCTCGGCATAGGGCTCGACCAGCGCACGCATCGCGGGATAGTGCTCAAGATCAATGCCGACCGAGAGCATGCGCTGAATGCCGGCGTCACGGGTCTGCGCCATCAGGGCGGCAAAATCCCCGTCGTAAGCGCTGAGATCGAGGCGATCGAGATGACAATGGGAGTCGACAAACATGGGTGATGGTCCGATAGCCCCGGGGCTCGCCTCACATGGTATGGGTGCTGCGGTCGGACTCGAGCGCACCGGCGAGGTATTCCTCGATCTTGCGCCGGGCGATGCCTTTGTCCTGATCACTGAACTGAATGCCGACACCGACGGCGCGATTGCCCTCGGCACCGACCGGAGTGATCCAGATAATCTTGCCGGCAACGGGAATGCGCTCGGACTCGGTCATCAATTGCAGCAGCAAAAACAGCTCATCGCCGAGCTGATAGCGTTTGTTCGTCGGTATGAAGAGCCCGCCGTTTTTGACAAAGGGCATATAGGCGGCATAAAGCGCATTCTTATCCTTAATGGCAAAGCTGAGAATGCGTTGTCGCCCGGATTTTTTCTCGCCTTCCATATCCTGGTCCTGGGATGCGTCCCATAGCGGCACTGAGCACCTGATACCGGCCCGATCAAGCCAAGGACATTGCCGGCTGATCTAGCTCCTGGCTGATCTAGCTCCTGGCTGATCTAGCTCCCGGCTGACCTGGCCCGTTAGTCCCAAGCGCTCACTCAAAAAGCATAACACGTCAGCAGGATCTTGACGGCCCGGCGCGCGTGGCGGCCAACTGCGCCCAGCGCATCATCAGCGACTCGAGCAACAATTGCTTGTTGACCGAGGACTGCACAAGCGAGCGAGCCCGCATCAGCTGCCGCGCAAACTCATGCAACCGCTCGCGCGGCAGGCGCGCCGCCAGTCCTTGCAGCACCTCGCGCAAGTCCGGATTGCCGAGATAGTCCGACTGCGGAGCACCGGCGAGGCGCGCGATATCGCACACCCAGCCCAAGGCGATCTCGAGCAGCGCGGGAACATCCCGCGACTGCCAGGCAGCAGCGACTGCCAAGGGGTCTTCGCGTCCTTCGGCAACTGCCAGAAACTGGGAAAAACCTTGCCGGCGCATGTCGAGGTAGTCCGCCTGCGCCATGCTGAGCGCGCGCAGGGGCGCACCTTGGGCCAGGCGCAACAGCAACTCGGGCGGCGCTGGCGGAGCCCCAATCGCAGCGGTCAACCAGGGCAACGCCTGAGATTCCGCGGGCGGCACAAAGACCAGATGCTGGCAGCGACTGCGAATGGTCGCCGGAAGCCGAGTCGCATCGTCAGCAATCAGCAGCAGCAGGGTGCGATCGGTCGGTTCTTCAAGGGTCTTGAGAAGACTGTTGGCGGCGGTCCGAGTCATCGCCTCGGCCGGCACAATCTCGATGACCTTGTAGTGCCCACGATGGCTAGTGAGATTCTCGAGCCCGATCAGCGCGCGGATTGCTTCAACCTTGATCTCCCCGCTCGCGCTCTCGGCATCGGGCACAATGCGCTGCAAATCCGGATGACTGCCGGCGTCGATCAGGCGACATTCACCGCAAGTACCACAAGGGGCACCATTTTCCGCCGGGTGCTGACACAAGAGCGCGCGCGCCAAACGCTCGGCAAAGTGCCGCTTGCCAAGCCCGACCGGGCCAGCCAACAGCCAGGCATGCCCGAGTCGCTTGCCGCGATGCGCACTCCAGAGTCGCTGCCAATGCGCCTCGAGCCAGGGCGGGAACCCCTGGCCGCGTTCAGGGATCGGTAAAGCCGCCTGGTCGCTCATCGCCCTTTAGCGCCAACGCCACCAGCGCCAGATCCAAAGGCGGCAGCGAATTCGATCACAAGCTCGCGCACCTGTTGACCAACCAGGGCGACAGCCTGAGTGGCATCCAGCACCCGAAAGCGTCCGGGGTTCTGCTCGGCACGCGCCAGGTAGACGCTGCGCGCGCGCTCAAAAAAACTCAGTGTTTCGGCCTCGAAACGGTCCGGGGTCGCGCGCGCTTTGGCGCGCTGCAGGCCAAGCTCGGCCGGTAAGTCGAACAGAAACGTCAGGTCCGGACGGAGCTCACCCTGGACCAGGGATTCGAGCGCGGCGATGGACTCGGTTGGAAGACCACGTCCGCCGCCCTGATAAGCGAAGCTCGCGTCGGTAAAGCGGTCGCACAACACCCAGGTGCCGGACTCCAGCGCCGGGCGCACGGTATGCGCCAGATGCTCGGCGCGCGCAGCAAAGACCAGAAGCAACTCGGCCTGGGCGCACAGGCCTTTGTGGTCCGGATCGAGCAGCAGCGCGCGAATGCGCTCGGCAATGGGCGCCCCACCCGGCTCACGTGTCTGCACGAAGGGAATGCCAAGCTCGTTCAGGGCCGCAGCCAGGGTCTCGCATTGGGTCGATTTGCCAGCGCCTTCAATGCCCTCGAGCGTGATGAAACGCCCGCGCAAGCGCCCTGGACTCAACGCATCCGCCTCATTCATCGAAACCGCGTTGGATCGCACTGACCGCCCCGCTGGAAGCGTTGCACGGCGCAGTTATGTTCATCGAGCGAGGCGGAAAAATAGTGGCTGCCATCGCCGCGAGCAACGAAATAAAGCGTATCGCCATCCTTGGGATGCAGCGCGGCATGAATGGCGGCACGCCCAGGCAGGGCGATGGGCGTTGGCGGAAGTCCCGCGCGGGTGTAAGTGTTGTAAGGTGAATCCGTCTCAAGATGGGCACGCGTCAGGTTGCCGTCGAAGTCCTCGCCCAGCCCGTAGATGACGGTCGGATCGGTCTGCAAGCGCATGCCTTTGTGCAGACGCCGCTCGAAAACGCCCGCAATTTCCGGGCGCTCGCTGCCAAGGCCGGTTTCTTTCTCGATCACCGATGCGAGAATCAGCGCCTCGTAAGGGGTAGCAATTGGAAGATCAGCCTCGCGTTGCCCCCACTCTTCGGCCAGTACCTCGCGCATGCGCTCATGTGCGCGGCGCAAGACCTGAACATCACTTGCTCCGCGGCGGAACAAATAGGTATCCGGAAAGAACCATCCCTCAAGATGATCGATGTCGAGATCGAGCGCCTCGCGTATCTCGGCATCACTCATCCCTTCGAGCTCGTGCTTGAATCCTGGCGCCGCGGCGATATCAGCGAGCACCTCGCGAAAGCTGCGCCCTTCGATCAGAGTCACCGGATATTGGACGGAGCGCCCGGAAACGAGCAGATCGAGCAGTTGCGGCGGGGTCATCCCCGGGGTCAGGGCATATTCGCCGGCTTTGATTTGATCCGCCTGCTGGCGGTTATAGGCCAACGCGATCAAATGATGCGCGTTGCCGATCAGGCCATCTGCCGCCAACCGGCTTGCCAGCGAGCGCAGCCCCTCGCCGAGAGGGACCTCGAGAACGAGCTGCTCAGGAACAGGCGCAGCCTTGCCGGCTTGATCATCGCTGGCTTGATCATCGCTGGCTTGATCATCGCTGGCTTGATCATCGCTGGCTTGATCATCGCTGGCTTGATCATCGCTGGCTTGATCATCGCTGGCTTGATCATCGCTGGCTTGATCATCGCTGGCTCGATCATCGCTGGCTAGACCATCGTCGGCTGAATCATTGTCGCCTAGCTCATTGCCGGCGTGATCATCTTTGGCTGGATCATCGTCAGCCGGACCATTTTCTGCAGAGCCATGCTCAGCACCGTCGCGGTCCACTGTGTCATGGTCCGCGGCGAGGGCAGTCAGATCAATGGGCGTGGACAAAAAGCGCTGGTAATCCTGCCACAGAAAATAGCCTGCGCCCGCGCCGAGACCGACCAGCAGCATCAGGGCGATCAGAGTGTTTTTCATCGCCGCCCGCCAAAGCAAGACCACCGCCAGCCGTTGCGATTCACGACCATCAAGCCTTTGCGAATATCAGTGTTCCGTTGGTGCCGCCAAAGCCGAACGAATTGCTGAGCGCATACTGTATCGGCATTTCGCGGGCCTGGTTGGGCACCACATCCAGATCGCAGTTGGGATCAGGGGTTTCATGATTAATGGTCGGCGGAGCGACCTGATCGCGCAGAGCCAGCACAGAGAAAATGGCCTCGACACCACCGGCCGCGCCAAGCATGTGTCCGGTCATCGACTTGGTTGAGCTCACGGCCACGTGCTTGGCGTGATCACCCATCGCCAGCTTGACGCCCTTAACCTCGGCAATATCGCCTGCCGGGGTGGAGGTTCCGTGAGCGTTGATGTAGTCGATTTGCTCGGGATTCAGCCCGGCATCGGCCAAGGCCAGTTTCATGCAGTTACAGGCGCCCAGGCCATCCTCTGATGGGGCGGTCATATGGTAGGCGTCGGAGTTCATGCCCATGCCAACCAGTTCGGCATGGATGGTGGCGCCCCGGGCACGCGCCATTTCGTACTCCTCAAGCACCATGATGCCGGCACCGTCGCTCAGCACGAAGCCGTCGCGATCCTTATCAAACGGGCGACTGGCCCGCTGAGGATCATCGTTGCGAGTGGAGAGAGCGCGCGCGGCGGCGAAGCCGCCGAGACCAACCGGCGAGGTCGCCATTTCAGCACCACCGGCGATCATGACGTCCACCATGCCGTGACGAATCATCAGAGCCGCTTCGCCGATATTGTGCGTACCGGTGCTGCAAGCGGAAACGATGGAGTAGTTCGGCCCTCTGAGGCCATACTTAATCGACAGGTTACCAGCCACCATATTGACGATGTTGGCCGGAACGAAGAAAGGCGAAATCTTGCGTGGTCCGCCGCTTAGATAGGCGCCGTAGTTGTTTTCGATTCCGGTAATGCCACCGATCCCCGAACCAACCGCGACACCGATGCGGGCGCGATTTTCATCAGTGACCTCAAGCCCGGAGTGGATGATCGCCTGGGTGCCCGCGGCCATGCCGTAATGGATGAAGGCATCCATCTTGCGCAGCTCTTTCTTCGAGACATACTCGGTCGCGTCGAAGTCGTAAATGGGACCGCCAAAACGCGTGCTGAAGGGCGCCACATCGAAGTGCGTAATGGTCTGAATGCCGCTGCGGCCATTCAGGATGCTGTCCCAGGCGGAGGCGATATTGAGCCCGACGGGGGAAATAATACCCAAGCCGGTAACGACGACCCTTCTACCTGACATGTATCACCTCTTCACTTGCTCCTGCTTAACCGATGCTCTTCATAGTGCGGCACCACCCCGGAGGGTGAAGCTGCTGTTTCAAGTCCAAGACGCCCCAAGGGATCACGCCTCCGTGACGGACGGCCCCAAAGAGCGACTGGCGAGTCGCAGCCTAGCCCAAATGGGCGTTGATGTAATCAACCGCCTGCTTGACGGTCGTGATTTTCTCGGCGTCCTCGTCCGGAATTTCAGTCTCGAATTCCTCTTCAAGTGCCATGACCAGTTCGACGGTATCGAGCGAATCGGCACCAAGATCGTCAACGAAGGAAGCCTCCGAAGTGACTTCTTCTTCCTTGACTCCCAACTGTTCGACAACAATTTTCTGGACTCGCTCTTCAACGCTGCTCATTGTTTGACAAACCTCCAGTGAATGAAACCCCCAAGGGTCGAGGGTCGCGGTATTTTAGAGACAAAACCCCAAGGTTGAAAGCCGAAAACCGCGGCTCCCTACCCCATTAGCATCCCGCCATTGACATGCACCGTCTCGCCGGTAATGTACCCGGCCTGCGGCGACGCCAGAAAGGCAACGGCGGCGGCGACTTCCTCGGCCTGGCCAAGACGACCGAGCGGAATGTTCGCGAGCAGCGCTTCGCGGTGCGATTCTGGCAGGGAACTTGTCATGTCGGTGTCGATAAAGCCCGGCGCCACGCAGTTGACCGTCACGCCGCGCGCGCCAATCTCCCGCGCCAGCGACTTGGAAAAACCGACCAACCCAGCCTTGGCAGCGGCATAGTTGGTCTGCCCGGCATTCCCGCTGAAACCCACCACCGAGGTGATATTGATGATCCGGCCATGGCGCGCCTTGGTCATCGCGCGCATGCAGCGCTTGGTCAGGTGAAAAACGGCGCTCAGATTGGTAGCGATGATCGTATCCCACTCCTCGTCTTTCATGCGCATCATCAGGTTGTCCCGGGTGACGCCGGCATTGTTGACGAGAATCGACGGGGGGCCGCCGAGCTCCGAAGCGATGCGATCGAGCGCCGCATCCATGCTGGCCGTGTCTGTCACATTCATGCACAGACCAAGCGCTTGAATGCCTTGATCGTTGAGCTCTTGCTGAATCCGCCCCGCGCCATCTTCGGTGGTGGCCGTCCCGGCGACACGCGCGCCGGCTTGACCAAGGGCCAGAGCAATGGCGCGACCGATGCCGCGACTTGCCCCAGTCACCAATGCAATTTCGTTCTCCATACCCCTCCGCCTCTTTGTATCAGATCCGCAGGCCATCAGATCCGCAGGCTATCAGATCAGCAGGCTTTCAGATCCTCAGCCTGTCAGATTAGCAGCAGGTCTCAGATCATCAGCGTAGCTGCTTGCCATTTCGCGCCTAACCGAACCACACCGGCATAGGCCAACCCGTGAGTGATCAACCGACATCAGCCATGGCTGCCTTGAGCGTTTCCGCGTCCACCACAGGGATAGTTGGGCGCGTTTTGTCAATTCGCTTACCAAGGCCCGCCAGCACCTTGCCCGGCCCGCTTTCGATCAGGCTCTCGACGCCCCGATCGCCAATCGCCTGGATGGTCTCAACCCAGCGTACCGGCCGATACAATTGTTGCGCCAGCAGACCGCGTAGCTGCGCCACATCCTCAGCCACCGACACGCTGGCATTGTGAATCACCGGAATCTCCGGCAGTCGCATCGGGCACTGGTCAAGCGCGGCCTGCAATTGCTCCGCGGCCGGGCGCATCAGCGCGCAGTGCGAGGGCACGCTGACCGGCAACAGCAAGGCGCGCTTGGCGCCAAGCGCCTTTGCCTCCGGCAAGGCCCGCTCCACCGCCTCGCGCTCACCAGCGATCACGACCTGGCCGGGGGAATTAAAATTCACAGCCTCTAGCACCTGATCACCCGCCTGCGCGGCACACAGAGTCACAACCTGCTCATCGGCAAGCCCGAGAATAGCAGCCATGGCACCAACACCGGCAGGCGTGGCCTCCTGCATTAAACGCGCACGCTCGGCCACCAGACGGGCGGCGTCGGTCAGCTCCAGCGCGCCGGCACAGACCAGGGCACTGTATTCACCCAAGCTATGTCCGGCCATGACCTCAGGCATCGGGCCGCCACTGTCACGCCAGCAGCGCCAGACAGCGACGCCGGCAGCTAGCATAGCCGGCTGGGTATTCTGTGTCTGATCAAGCTCCTCACCAGGCCCGGCGCTGACGAGCGACCAAAGGTCTCGACCCAGCACCTCAGACACCTCGGCAAAGGTCTCACCCACCAGCGCAGAAGAAACCGCCAGGTCGCTTAGCATACCGACGGATTGCGAACCCTGCCCAGGAAATACAAAAGCCAGTCGCTTGCTCATTGCCCAATCAATCGTTGCATAAATTCAATCAGTAAAAAATCAGATTTGCCCACGCCTCATGCCACCAGGCGCGCTCCGATTCTTAATCTTTATCTACAGCCATGCCAAATGAGCTTTCGGTTTCGGGCCGGTTGACGGGCGCGGGGGTTTCAGCGGCAGGACGCCGCTGGAAAGCCTACAAGGATGTATTCACGGCGTCCCCCGCGCCCGTCAACCGGCCCGAAACAAACCAAAAATGCGTTTTTTCATACTAGCCCTGGCCCGCATCGATCTAGTCGCCTCGCTCGAATAGCACAGCGGGCTAATAGCGCAACAAGACCGAGCCCCAGGTGAAGCCGCCACCAAAGGCTTCCATCAACAGGGTATGCCCACGCTGGATGCGACCATCGCGCACGGCATCATCAAGCGCCAGCGGGATCGAAGCCGCCGAGGTATTACCGTGCTTGCCGACCGTCACCACCACCTGCTCCATATCCAGGTCCAGCTTGCGCGCGGTGGCCTGGATGATACGCAGATTCGCCTGATGAGGAACCAGCCAGTCGATGTCCGAGCGCTCCATGCCATTGGCATCCAACGCCTCATCGACAATCCGTCCAAGCGTGGTCACAGCAACGCGAAAGACCTCATTGCCCTTCATTTCCAGATAAGGCGAGCCCGTGTTCCCATTGCCAATTCCAGCCGGAACCTGAAGCAAGGATTTGTAGCTTCCGTCCGCGTGCAGATGGGATGAGATAATGCCGGGTTCCTCCGCCGCCCTGAGCACCACGGCCCCGGCCCCATCGCCAAAGAGCACACAAGTAATGCGGTCGGTCCAATCGATGATGCGCGACATGGTCTCAGCACCAACCACCAAGGCCGTGCGTGCAGCACCGGTGCGAATAAACTTTTCCGCCACTGAAAGCGCGTAGACAAAACCCGTGCACACCGCCTGCACGTCGAAAGCCGGGCAACCGTGAATATCGAGCCGATGCTGCAGCAGACAGGCGTTGCTCGGAAAGAGCTGATCGGGCGTTGTGGTGGCGACGATAATCAGGTCGATCTCATCCGCGGCGATGCCGGCGGATTCGATCGCGCGGCGCGCAGCCACCTCGGCCAGATCGACGCAGGTCTCACCCTCCTGCACAACATGGCGTTGTTCGATACCGGTGCGCTCGCGAATCCAGCTATCGGTCGTGTCGACCATCTGCTCAAGATCACGATTGGTCAACACCTTTTCCGGCAGACAACTGCCGGTGCCGAGAATTTTTGCGAATGCCATCAGGCAATTGCCCTCGAGCGCATGCCGGAGTCATTCGCGGTCGCCGCTTCATTCGGCATTTGATGGGCGCCCTCGACAGCTGGGGCGCCAGCCGGCTCGGGCACCACGAAATGCGCAACCACCTCATGCTCGAGGCGCTCGGGGATATTGGTCTGGATTTCCTTGCGTGCGATGTGGATCGCGTTCTCGAAGGCAAGCACATCGGCACCGCCGTGGCTTTTGATGACGATGCCACGCAACCCGAGAAGACTGGCGCCATTGTAGCGGCGCGGATCGACTTCCTGCCGAAACGCGCGCAGCACCGGCAGGGCGATCAGTCCGGACAGGCGTTTGAGCAGGTTCCCGTTGAACTGCGCCTTGAGCAGATGAGCCAGCAGGCGCGCGACACCCTCGCTGGTCTTCAGCGCGATATTGCCAACAAATCCGTCACACACCACCACATCGACATCGCCAAGGTAGATATCGTCTCCCTCGACATAGCCAACAAAGTTCAGTGTGCTTTTGCTGAGCAATTCATACGCCTTGCGCACTTGCTCATTGCCTTTGATCTCTTCTGCGCCAATGTTCAGCAAGCCCACGCGCGGTGCCTTCACGCCATCGACGGCACGCACCAACTCGCTGCCCATGACCGCGAATTGAAACAGATGCTCGGCCGTGCAGTCCACATTGGCGCCGAGATCGAGCATGTGAGTGCGGCCATTGACCGCCGGCACCGCGGTCATGATCGCCGGGCGATCGACATGCGGCAGGGTCTTGAGCACAAAGCGAGCAGTCGCCATCAGGGCGCCGGTATTGCCCGCGCTGACACAGGCATGCGCATGTCCCTGCTTGACCAGGTCCAGCGCCACGCGCATGGACGAATCCTTCTTGTTTCGCAGTGCCTTGGAAGGCAGCTCGTCCATGCCAACTTCCTGCGAGGCAGGGTGCAGACTCAAACGGGGATGTTTCGCCTTGTTTCCCAACAAAGGCCGCAGGCGTTCCTCGCGACCGACCAGGATGAGCGACGTGTCAGGCGCCTTATCGAGAAATTCAATGGCCGCCGGCACAACGACCTCGGGGCCGTGATCGCCTCCCATGGCATCGAGGGCAATGATGTGGCTCGAGCTCAACTCAAGGTTCCTCGATTGCTGTTAGAAGATAACGAAGGCTCGATCAAACCAAGCAAGAAGGGGTGGATAAGAAGCAAAAGGCAAATCGGATCGCTATCGGATCGCTATCGGATCTTTGGCGCCGGTAAACCGTCTGCCAGATAGATGACGATAACAGCCAGGATGCCGCCGCAGCGGCACAGCTCCACCCCGCCGGATGATCCCCGGGGACTGCTCAGTCAGTTGTTTTATCGATGATTTTGCGCCCGCGATAAAAGCCATCGGCGGTCATGTGATGACGGCGGTGAATCTCGCCCGTGGTCCCGTCTTCCGACAAGGTGGGCTTGGAAAGCGCGTCGTGGGAACGGCGCATGCCGCGCTTCGATGGGGTTTTTCGATTTTGTTGAACAGCCATTGGAATCTCCAGAAAAATAAAGCGTAATCGTCCGATTACCGGCACAGACAACTGCCAGGTTCATCGAACGGACTGCAAAACATCAGGCCGAGCCCGCACGAAAACTCGCTCGGCCCGCTAAAAATATCAGGAGCGATCCGCTTTCCAGTCGGCCAGAACGGCAAAGGGCGACTGCACATCGGAGGCTTCTCGCGTCTGCTCGTCTACCGACGCTAACACCGCAGCCGAAGACATCAGCATGTCCGTTTGCGGGTTGGCCATGGGAGAATCCGACTCTTCGCACCGCAGATGCCGCGCAATCGCAGGGATCGCGAGCAGCACCTCGTCCTCGATCAGCACCTGCGGCCGCAGCAGCGTCTCCTCAAGCATCAGCGGGTCATAGCATTCCGGCAGCCTCGCTGCTTCATCAAGGCCCTGCACCAGCGCCAAAACCGACTGCTCATCGACAGGCCAGTCCATCTCCTGCAGACAACGCTGGCACCGCAGACGAAGCACACCATTGGTAGATACTTGAACGACGGCGCGACGCGCATCGTCCCGGCCAAAATGCAAGCTGTAGCTGAGTTCTCCCACTGACTCGGCGACCAAAGCCCGCAACCGCGGCAGTGCGTCAACTGCGAGACTGCCCGCATACTGCTGAGCTTGCGCAACGGCCCGCCACGGGTCGATTAAATCGGGCAAATCGGGCCAATCGTTCGACATCAGCCGCGCAGTATAGTCCGCTGCTCCAGCCCAGGTCAATATCTGAGTTTGTTCAGAGACTTAAAGAAAACCGACAGCGCGTCGCCTAAGTCCCAGTCAGGGCCAGCAAAACCCCGGCGGCAACGGCGGAACCGATCACGCCGGCGACATTAGGCCCCATGGCATGCATGAGCAGGAAGTTTTGATGATTTTCCTCGAGCCCGACGCGATTGACGACGCGCGCAGCCATGGGGACAGCTGACACGCCGGCGGCGCCGATCAGCGGATTCACCTTGCCGCCGGTAACGCGATGCATGATCTTGCCCATGAGCACACCAGCAGCGGTACCGATTGAAAAAGCCAGGGCGCCCAGTGCCAGAATCCCCAGGGTCTCGAGGGTGAGGAACATATCCGCCGACAGCTTGGAACCGACCGCCAGGCCAAGCATGATGGTGACGATGTTGATAATTTCGTTCTGGGCGGCGCGGCTCAGGCGCTCGACCACGCCGCACTCGCGCAGCAAATTGCCGAAGGTGAGCATGCCGATCAGCGGTGCCGCCGACGGCAGCAGCAAGGCGCACAGGAGCAGCACCACAAAGGGAAACAGCATGCGCTCAAGCCGCGACACCGGCCGCAATTGCTGCATGACCACCCCACGTTCTTCCTTGGTGGTGAGCGCACGCATAATGGGCGGCTGAATAATGGGCACCAGCGCCATGTAGGAGTACGCCGCCACGGCGATGGCGCCGAGCAGATCAGGCGCCAGACGCGAGGCGAGAAAAATCGCCGTAGGTCCGTCAGCCCCGCCAATGATGGCGATAGCCGAGGCATCTTGCAGGGTGAAGTCAAAGCCGGGCACGAAATTCAGCGCCACCGCACCAATCAGCGTGGCAAAAATGCCGAACTGCGCGGCAGCACCGAGCAGGAGCGTCGAAGGGCGCGCAATCAGTGCGCCGAAGTCCGTCAGGGCACCGACCCCCATGAAGATCAGCAGCGGAAAGACTCCGGTCTCGACCCCCACGGCATAGATCTGGCCGATCATTCCGTCGTGCCCACCGATGTTTGCGACAGGGATGTTGCTCAGCAGCGCGCCGAAGCCAATCGGAACCAACAACAGCGGCTCGAATTTCTTCGCGATCGCGAGGTAGATCAATACCCCGCCCACGGCCATCATCAACACCTGCCCCCAGGCCATGTTGGCGAGGCCCATGGACTCCCAGAGTTTGAGCAGTTCTTCCACGAGGTTATCCCAGCACCACCAGCGGCGCGCCAAGCGACACTGAGTCGCCATCCTTAGCGCGAATCTCGATCACCTTGCCGGCGCTCGGCGCGCGCACCTCGGTTTCCATTTTCATCGCCTCGAGCACGACCACAACATCGCCAGCAGCAACCGTCTGACCAACACTGACTGGAACCTTGACAATGTTACCCGCCAGCGGAGACTCGACGACATGCTGCTCGCCCCCCGCAGCCGGCGCTGGAGCCGCTGCCGAGGAGGCCGGGGCAAGATGCTCCACGGCGCCCGCAGGAGACACCCGCACATCGTAGCCCTTACCATTGACCTCGACCCGGTAGGCTTCCGGACCCGAGATCGAACCGGCGCCCCCTGCCCCGGACGCCGCAGCGCCAGAATCAGCCGCCTTCGCCGCATCGCGCTGATCGAGCTCCCAGGGGGGCACTTCAAAGGCATCCGGGTTATCGCGATTCTCGAGGAATTTTAGCCCCACCTGCGGGAACATCGCATAGGTGATGACGTCGTCGACCACCGCGTCGGCCAGGCGAATGCCGCGCTCTTTGGCGAGCTTTTTCAACTCGGCAGTGAGTTTGCTCAATTCCGCCTCGATCAGGTCCGCCGGGCGGCAAGTCACCGGCTTGGCGCCTTCGAGCACCCGCGTCTGCAAGTCCTTGTTGACCGGCGCCGGGGTGGAGCCATAGGTTCCTTTCAGCACGCCGGCCGTCTCGCCGGTGATGCTCTTATAGCGCTCACCCATCAGCACATTCAGCACCGCCTGGGAGCCGACGATCTGCGAAGTGGGCGTAACCAGCGCGATATAGCCCAAGTCCTCGCGGACTTTAGGGATTTCCGCCAACACCTCATCGAGGCGGTCGGTCGCACCCTGCTCGCGCAGCTGGTTTTCCATGTTGGTAAGCATGCCGCCCGGCACCTGGGCGACCAGGATGCGCGAGTCCACGCCTTTGAGCGCGCCCTCGAAACGGGCGTATTTCTTGCGCACCTCGCGGAAGTAGGCAGCGATTTCCTCGAGCAGATTGATGTCTAGCCCGGTATCGCGCGGAGTTCCCTGCATGATGGCAACCACGGACTCGGTCGGCGAATGGCCGTAGGTCATGCTCATCGAGGAGATGGACGAGTCGACCATGTCGATGCCGGCCTCGGCAGCCTTGAGGATGGAAGCGGTGCTGAGCCCGGTGGTGGCATGGCACTGCATGCCGATGGGCACCGAGCAGGTTTCCTTCAGGCGCCCAATGAGCTCTTCTGCCACATAGGGGCGCAGCAGCCCGGCCATGTCCTTGATGGCGATTGAATGACAGCCGAGATCCTCGAGCCGCCGGGCGAGATCGACCCAGTAGTCGATGTTGTGCACCGGGCTCACAGTGTAGCTCAGCGCGCCTTGGGCATGGGCGTCGGTCGCCAAGGCCGCCTTGACCGGTCGCTCGAAATTGCGGATGTCGTTCATGGCATCAAAGATGCGGAAGACATCAATGCCGTTCACGACGGCGCGCTCGACGAAGGCATCGACTACATCGTCGGCATAATGGCGGTAGCCGAGCAGATTCTGGGCGCGCAGCAGCATCTGCTGGCGCGTGTTGGGCATGGCAGCCTTGAGCTTGCGCAGGCGCTCCCAAGGGTCCTCGCCCAGGTAGCGGATGCAGGCGTCGAAGGTCGCGCCGCCCCAGGACTCGAGTGACCAGAACCCGACCTGGTCGAGCTTGGCGGCGATGGGCAGCATGTCATCGATGCGCATGCGCGTCGCGAGCAGCGACTGGTGCGCGTCGCGCAGCACCACATCGGTGATGCCGAGAGCTTTGTTCTGGTTCATGGGGAAATCTCGCAACAGTTTCCGTCAGTCATAGGAAAGTCGGCGCGCAAGCATCCGGGAATCAGGACCCGCCCACCCGCAATGATGCATCCGACACGAATCGGCCAGGGCCGCAGCTCAGCCAGGGTGCCGGGCCCGGTAGCGCGCCACCGCGGCAGCAATCACGGCAACCACATCCGCATCATCCGGCGCCGCCCCGGCACCGCCTGCCATCGCGCCAACCGGAGCGTCCTGCAACTCCGCTGGCGCAATGCGCGCCGCAAGCCAGGACATGCCGCGTAAACAAACCACCAGCAGCATCAGAAAAGCAAATACTATGCTCATGCCAATCAGCATCAAGCGCAAGCTTTCGCCAATCATTCCGGCTTCCATGCGCGTTCTCCTTTTGGCTGCATGTTCATAACGTCAGGCTCGTGTTGTGAGGCCAATGTTCTGGGGTGATGTGCTGGGATGATGTTATGGGGTGATGTCCTAGGGCTAGCCGAACGGGTGCTTGAGCACCATCGTCTGCGCGCGATCAGCGCCAGTGGAAACAATGTCGATGGGCCGTTCACCCAGCTCCTCGATCCGCTTGAGGTAGTCTCGCGCAGCCTGGGGCAAGTCGTCCAGCGTGAGCGCACCGGCGGTGGATTCCTGCCAGCCTGGCATGTCGATGTATTTCGGCGTCACCCGCTCGAGATCCTCAGCACCCAGCGGCGGGGTTTCCAACAGCTGCCCGTCGAGCTCATAGGCGGTGCAGATGCGGATGGTCTCCAAGCCGTCGAGCACATCGAGCTTGGTGATACAAAGCCCGGACACGCTGTTGACTGCGAAGGCCCGCCGCAGCGCAACCATGTCCAGCCAGCCGCAACGGCGCTTGCGCCCGGTCGTGGCGCCAAACTCATGGCCGCGCTGGCCGAGGTGGTCGCCGTCGCTGTCGAACAGTTCAGTCGGGAAAGGCCCACCGCCGACGCGGGTGGTGTAAGCCTTGACGATGCCCAGCACATAGTCCAGATCGAGCGGGCCGACGCCGCTGCCCGAGGCCGCCCCGCCGGCCGTGGTGGTCGATGAGGTCACAAAGGGGTAAGTGCCATGATCGATATCGAGCAGCGAGCCTTGGGCCCCCTCGAACAATATTGCTGATCCTTGCGCGCGTAGCTGGTGCAGCCGGCCAGACACGTCTCCGACCAGAGGGCGAATGCGCTCAGCCCAGGCAAGCGCGGTGTCCAGGGTCGCGGAGACATCCACCGGCTCGGCCTTGAAGTAGTGCTTCAGCGCGAAATTGTGATACTCCATGATCTCGCGCAAGCGATCGCTGAAGTGGCTTGCATGCAGCAACTCGCCGAGCCGAATCCCGCGCCGGGCGACCTTGTCCTCGTAAGCGGGGCCGATGCCGCGCCCGGTGGTGCCGATGGCTTTGTTACCGCGCGCTTTCTCGCGCGCCTGATCGAGTGCGATATGGTACGGCAGGATGAGCGCACAACCCTGACTGATGCGCAGACGGTCCGATACTTCAACACCGCCGGCAGCCAGGGTATCGATCTCCGTAAACAGAGCATCCGGCGCCAGCACCACACCATTGCCAATAAAGCATTCAACGCCCGCATGCAGGATGCCAGACGGAATCAGGTGCAGGATGGTCTGCTCGCCATCGATGACCAGGGTATGGCCAGCATTATGCCCACCTTGAAAACGAACAACGGCATCAGCGCGCTCGGTGAGCAGATCGACCACCTTGCCTTTGCCTTCGTCGCCCCATTGCGTTCCGACGATGACGAGATTCTTACCCATAGCCTTTATCGTTGTACTGTTTCGGATACAAAAAACTCAGGATGCGACCTGATGCGTGCAACAAGCCCATTGCTCAAGCTCATTGCTCAATCTCAGCTCAATAGAGCATGCCACCGCGCGATCGTGCCGCGCCAATCAACGCTCGCCGGGACTGACCGGCACCAATTCCCAACGCCCGTCGCGGCGCTCGAGCTGGTGCGTCACGCCGAGATCGTCCGGCCTCCCTTGCTGCCCCGGCAACCAGTTCAGCACGCGCCGACCGGAGGCTCGCAGCTCTTCCACCCTCGCGCGCAGCTCGGGGTCGCGCTCATTCGGCGCCAGTACGGCGCCCGTGACAGTTTCCGACGCGGCTGATCCCGCTCGCGCCAGCGCGAGGCCGATCAGCCCTTTAAGATCTGTACTAAAGCCAACTGCCGGGCGCGCGTGACCGAAGAACTCGCCAATGGCGTCGTAGCGCCCGCCACGCGCGATTTCGAGCCCCCAACCCGGCACGAAGGCCGCAAACACCACACCGGTTTTGTAGGTGTAGCCGCGCAGCTCGCCGAGATCAAAATGCACCGGCACATCGGGCAGCCAGGCGCGCAGCTCGCTTGCGATCAAGCGCAAATTCTCAAGCGCTTGGTGCACCCCGTCGCGCGCGGGCCCCAACAAGCGGCCGGCGCGTTCGAGCGCATCGTCACCGTTGAGCTCGACCAGCGCAAGCAGCATGTCCGCCACGGCTGGCTCCACACCGGATTCTTCGAGCAGCGCGGTCAGCTCGGTGCTGGCCTTGCGCTGCAGGATACCAAAGAGCGCCAGCTCCTGCTCCCGCGAGAATCCTGCCTGCTCGGCCAACCCGCGGAAGATGCCGACATGGCCGAGATCGAGATAGGCGGAATCAATCCCGGCCGTCTGCAGTGTCATCAGCAGCAGCCTCAGAATCTCGACATCGCTCTCGGCGCCGGCATGACCGTAAATATCGGCACCGATCTGCATCGGGCTGCGGGTGCCGGCAAAGCCGTCCGAGCGCGTATGCAGCACCGTTCCGAGATAGCACAGTCGCGTCGGTCCCTCGCGTCGCAGTTGATGGGCGTCGATACGCGCCACCTGCGGGGTCATGTCGGCGCGGACACCAAGCAACCGGCCACTGAGCTGGTCGGTCAGCTTGAAGGTTTGGAGATCAAGATCGCGCCCGGTGCCAGTCAGCAGGCTCTCGAGATAATCGATGAAAGGCGGGATGACCAGATCGTAGCCCCAGGCATCGAACAGATCGAGCAGACAGCGCCGCAGCCGCTCCATCTCGCGCGCCTGCGGCGGCAGGATCTCCTCAATACCGGTGGGCAGCAACCACCTTTCCTGATTGAGTTTCATGGTCGGGTACTGAGTTAGTTGACGAAATACAGCATCGCGACGCCGCCTGCCATGCTCATCAGGCCGGCGACGCGCAAACTGCGATTGGTCTGCTGCGAGACATCGAGCATCATCCGTCGCATCGCCTCGGGCGCCAGGAAGGGCATGACGCCCTCAATGACGAACACCAACGCTAGCGCAACCAGCAAGTCATGCCACATGACACCAGACCCCAGGGCGAGCGACGATAACGACCGGCGTGCGCCGCATTAGCGCACGCGCAGCAGACTCTCGTCCGAAGCCTGTGAACTGCCCGGGGCGGCGACCTGTCCGCGCTGATTGTTGAAGTAACGGAAAAACTCCGAGTCTGGCGCCAACACCATGGTCGTGTCCTTGCCCAAGAAAGATTTCCGGTAGGCATCCAGACTGCGGTAGAAGGCATAGAACTCGCGGTCCTGCTCAAAGGCATCCGCATAGACCTGCGCCGCCTTGGCATCTCCCAGACCACGGGTTTCTTCTGACTCCTTATAGGCATCGGCAAGAGTGACCGTGCGCTGGCGGTCCGCATCGGCGCGGATGCGCTCAGCGGCCTCGTGACCCTTGGCGCGCAGATCGCTTGCCACCCGCTCACGCTCGGCGCGCATGCGGTTGTAGACGGACTCGCTAACCTCGGGTGGCAGGTCAATTTTCTTCACCCGCACATCAACCACCTCGACGCCCAACTCTGTGGCCTGGGTGTCGAGTTTACTGGTCAGCACCTGCATCAGTTCCAGGCGGTCTTCCGAGACCACCTCCTGAATGGTGCGTCGGCCAAACTCGTCACGCAGGCTGGTGTTGATGCGCTCGGCCAGCAGGCGCGCGGCGCGGGCACTGTCGCCGCCGGTGGAGCGGAAAAACTGCGCCGCATTATTGATGCGCCATTTGGCATAGGAGTCGACGATCACGTCTTTCTTCTCGATAGTGAGAAAGCGCTCAGGCTGGGAGTCGAGCGTGCGGATGCGCGCGTCGAATTTGATCACCTTGTTCAGCACCGGCACCTTCCAGTGCAGACCCGGCTGATATTCCGACCCGACGATTTCACCCAGGCGCAGTTTGATCGCGATCTCCCACTGATAAACGATAAAGGCTGAAGCGGCGACCGCCCCGACAAGCACCAGGACGGCGACGCCCGAGAGGAGTTTCATGCGGTCCGTCATCAGCGGGTCCTCCGTTCGCGATTCACATTGCGCATCGGCCGTTGGGCCGTCGAGCTGCTCGTGTCGCTACTCGAGGCGCTCGACAAGCCGCCGGTTGAGGCCTTGCCGCCACCTGCGCCCGTGTTTTTCATCAGTTGATCCAGCGGCAGATACATCAGGCTATTGCTGTCGGGAACATCAATCAGCACCTTCTGGCTGTCGCCGATGACATCCTCCATTGCAGCCAGATACAGACGCTCACGCATCACCTCAGGTGCCTTGCGATACTCCGTCAGCACCGCGAGGAAGCGCGAACTCTCACCCTCGGCCTCAGCAATGACTTGATCGCGATAAGCCTTGGCATCGGCAATCACCCGGGCCGCTTCACCGCGCGCCTGCGGCAGAATCTGATTGGAGTAAGCCTCGGCCTGGTTCTCGGAGCGTTCCTTGTCCTCGCGCGCCTTGATGGCGTCATCGAAAGCCTCTTTGACCTGCTCCGGCGGCTTGGCTGGCTGCATGTTGACAGAGGTGACCAGGAGCCCGGTCTTGTACTCTTTGATCAGGGCCTGGACGCGCTCGCGGATGGTCGCCGCCACGGCGCTACGGCCCTCGGTCAGGATGAAGTCGAGCTTGCTGCCACCGATGGTCTTGCGCACCACGGTTTCGGTCGCATCGCGCAGGGTTTTCTCGGGATTCTGATCCTGGAACAGGTAATTGGACGCATCTTCGATGCGCGACTGCACGGTCAGCTCGACATCGACGATGTTTTCGTCCTGAGTCAGCATCAAGGCTTTATGGCTAAAGGAGGAAATCTCGTCAACATTGACAATCTCGACCTGCTCAACCGGCCAGGGCCAGTGCCAGTGCGGGCCAGGCTGGGTGGTTCTTTCATAGACACCAAAGCGCAGCACCACACCGCGCTCGGCCGGATCGACAATGTAGATGCCAGTGGCGAGCCAGAGCACCAGGATCACACCGATCACGATACCGATGGCCCATTTGCCCAGTTGTCCGACCGGACCGCCCGAGCCTCCCCCACCGGAACCGCCGGCATCACCGCCGAGCAGCCCCTTGATCTTATCCTGCAAGTTGCGCACGATCTCATCGAGATCGGGCGGCCCGCCCTGGTTCCCCTGCTGGGGACCCCAAGGGTCTTTGCCTCCGCCTCCAGGCTCGTTCCAGGCCATAATTACTCCGTCTGGGATAGTCAAGTTAGGTGGTGCACCGCGACCGTCGAGCGGGCATTTTAGGTATTCCGGCCTCGGGGAACAATGCGCGAGGCAACCGCGAAAGGAAAAATCTTGCGCCGAGCGCTCATCAGCAGGCGGCGTCGGCCGGTGTCTCGGCGCCTGATGCGCGCCCATCAGCTGTGCGCCCATCAGCAGCGCACGCGTCAGCTGCGAGCCCATTATTGGGGCGACCGCGGCGCTTTAGCTCCCGCTGCAGTCGTTCGGGGTCGATCATAACCGCCATGGTCGAGCCGCCGTCAGGCGTGGCTTCTTCATCCAAGATCCGGCCATGCCGGTAGAGCCAGGCGCGCAGGGCGCCTTCGCCCGGGCCGAGCTCGAGCCGACAGCTCTCCACCTGACCGCGAAAACGCTCGGCCAGGGCATCAATCAGCAATTCCATGCCGGCGCCTGTCTGCGCCGACAGCCACACCGTCGTGACCTGTCCCGCTGCATCCCGGTCCACCCGCGGGGCATGGCCATGGTGCCCGTCCGCTTCGAGCTGGTCGATCTTGTTCATCACCCGCAGACGCGGGATGTCCTCAGCGCCGATTTCGGCCAGCACCTGCTCGACATCCTGCTCGCGGCGGTCGCGCTCGGGCGTCGCGGCGTCGATCACGTGCAAGAGCAACGCCGCCGAGCGGGTCTCCTGCAGGGTAGCGCGGAAGGCCGCGACCAGCTCATGCGGCAGATGGGAGACAAAGCCGACGGTGTCCGCCAGCACCACCGCCGGTGCATTGGGCAGTTCCAGCCGGCGCAGCGTCGGGTCCAGGGTCGCAAAGAGTTGGTCGGCCTGAAACACACCGGCCTCGGTCAACCGGTTGAACAGGGTCGACTTGCCAGCGTTGGTATAGCCCACCAGAGACACGGTTGCGATCTCGGCGCGGTCGCGCGCCTGACGCCCTTGGGCGCGCTGGACCTCGATGCGCTCGAGGCGTTTGTTCAAGGCAACAATCCGCTTGCCGAGCAGCCGCCGGTCGGTCTCGAGCTGGGTCTCGCCCGGCCCGCGCAGGCCGATGCCACCTTTTTGGCGTTCCAGATGGGTCCAGCCGCGTACCAGGCGCGTCGACAGGTGCCGCAGCTGCGCCAGCTCCACCTGCAGCTTGCCCTCGAAAGAGCGCGCGCGGCGGGCAAAAATATCCAGAATCAGCCCATTGCGATCAACCACCCGACACGACAGGCGGCGCTCCAGATTGCGCTCCTGCGCCGGGCTCAGCGTATGGTCAAAAATGACCAGCTCGGCACCAGATGCAGCCACCTGCTCGGCCAACTCGGCGGCTTTGCCCTGCCCGATAAAGAACCGCGGATCGGGTGCCTCGCGCGTTCCGGTGGCATAGCCGACCTCGCTAGCGCCCGCGGCCTCGACCAGCAGGCGGAATTCATTCGCGGCATCGGCATCCAGCTTGCTGCCGATGGCCAGCTGCACCAAAAGGGCACGCTCGCCCGCATCAGGGCGCTCAAACATCGCGACCCAACATCATGCCCGGCATCATTCGACGTCGGACTCGTCGGACTCGGCATCCTCTTCTGAAGACCATTTGATGTTACGCGTCGGCACCACGGTGGAGATGGCATGCTTGTAGATCATCTGGCTGACGTTGTTCTTCAGCAAGACGACGAACTGATCGAAAGACTCGACCTGTCCCTGCAATTTGATGCCATTGACCAGAAAAATCGAGACCGGCACGCGCTCTCTGCGCAGCGCGTTCAAAAATGGATCCTGAAGACTGTGTCCTTTCGACATAGTTTGAAATTCTCTTGTTGTTGTGCGGTCGTCACATCAACGCCCGATTACGAAGCGCCCGCGCGCGCCAGCCCGCGCCGAGTTAATCGGTTACGTTATCACAGAGCCGCCGGTGCGTGGTCAACTCCATCACCTTAAGAGTCAAAGGAATCGAGATCAGCGCTAGCCGATTCCCGCCGCGGCCAAGGTGTCCAGCGCCCGATCGAGCAGCCCCGGCCCCTCGGGCAGCCACAGACAGTCGCTTTCCGCGCGCAGCCAGGTCAGCTGCCGCTTGGCCAGCTGCCGCGTCGCAGTAATTGCCAGCTCGCGCATGCGGGCGAAATCGTAATCCCCGTCGAGATGGTGCCACATCTGTCGATACCCCACCGAACGCATCGCGGGCAAACCGGGATGCAGATCACCGCGCGCCCGCAGGCGCTCCACCTCGGCAACAAAACCTGCCGCCAGTATGGCATCGAAGCGCTCGGCAATGCGCTCGCGCAACACCTGACGCTCCGTTGCGGGCGTGCTCGACTGCCTTTTTTCCTGGCCTTTTTGCTGGCCTTCTTCCTGGCCTCTTGCCTGGCCGCCTGCCTGCGCGGGCGCCCTGACAAGTTTCACGACGAGATAAGGCAACTCTTGAGCCGCAGCCTGCGCCCAATGTTCACTGAGCGCGCGCCCGGTGGTCAGATAGACCTCAAGCGCGCGCTGGATGCGTTGCGGGTCATTCGGGTGAATGCGCGCCGCACTGGGGGCGTCGAGCACCGCCAGCCAGCGATGCAGCCGTGCCGAGCCCAAGCGCTCGAGCTGGCGGGATAAATCCCGGCGCAGCTCGGGGTCGGCCTGCGGCAGTGGCGCCAGCCCGCGCGTCAGCGCGCGAAAATAGAGCATGGTGCCACCTACCAGCAGTGGCACCCGGCCCGCGCACGTGATCTCCGCCATCGCCTGCAAGGCATCAGCGCGGAAGCGCGCGGCAGAGTAGACCTCGCTTGGATCGCAGATGTCGATCAGCCGGTGCGGCACCCGCGCGCGAATCTCAGGCTCAGGCTTGGCTGTGCCGATATCCATGCCCCGATAGACCAGCGCCGAGTCGACGCTGATGATCTCGCACGGCAGGCGCTCGACCAAATCCAGGGACAGGGAGGTTTTGCCAGAGGCCGTGGGGCCCATCAGGAAAATCGCCGGTGGCAGGCTGTCCCGATCCGCAGGACTCTCCCCAAGGCTCATGGTTGCGCCGGTCCCTGACAATGAACCCGTGAAATCAATGCAAGTTCACCGCCGTTTGCGCTCGCGTTTTTCATCGCCCGCGCAGAAACAGACGGTCGAGCTCTTGCTGGGAGAGCTTTACCCAGGTCGGGCGCCCGTGATTGCATTGATCTGCCCGCTCGGTTGCTTCCATGGATCGCAACAGAGCATTCATCTCCGGCAGAGTCAGCCGGCGATTGGCGCGCACCGAGCCATGACAGGCCATGGTCGCCAGCAAGGCATTGGCCTGCTGCTGCAAACGCGCGCTCTGGCCATGCTCGGCGAGATCGGACAGAACATCCCGCAGCAGCTGCTCGACATCCGCCCCTTGCAGCATGGCCGGAATCTCCCGCACCGCGATCTGTTCCTCGCCCAGGCGGCTGACCGTGAGGCCCAGCGCCTGCAAGTCGGCATCATGCGCTTCGAGCAGATCCACCTCGGCGCGACTCAGCCGCACGCTAACCGGCACCAGCAACGGCTGGCGACGCACCTGACGGTCCGCCTGCCAGGCGGTTTTCAGACGCTCGTAGCACACCCGCTCATGGGCGGCGTGCATGTCCACGATCACCAGGCCATCGCGTGCCTGCGCCAGCACATAGATTCCGTTGAGCTGCCCCAGCGCGAAGCCCAAGGGCGGCACCTCACCTGCGTCATCTTCACCTTTGCCGTTGGCGAGACTGCCGCTGCCGAACGCCGAATTTGGGGCATCAGCCCCGCCTCCTGCCAACTCTCCCTCCGGCCCGCCCGACGTGCCGACTCCAGCCAACGCCTGCTCCGCCGCGGACCAGGGCTGCTGCCAGGCGAAATTGGCGGCATAAGCACCGCTCGATTCCCGCAAGGGCAGCGACCGCTGTGCGCCACCGCTCGGACCGCCGGTCGTCGACATGGACGCAGCTTGCCCGTTAAGGGCCGTTGCTGCGTCAGATGCAGCATGGGGCGATGTCCCAGCAGGGTCACTGGGTGACGATGCCAAAGCCGCACCACTCGAGTGCTCTCCCGAGAAGCGCTGATCCCCTGCCCGATTCTCCCCCTGGCTCACTGCGGGCTGTGCGAGCCCGTCCGGTGTCGCACCTTCCGCCATGGAGCCGCCCACGAGGGTGCCCCCCGCGAGCCGGCGATGCAGGGCGCGAAAAATAAAATCATGCACCTGCCGCGCCTCACGAAAGCGCACCTCCTGCTTGGCGGGGTGGACATTGACATCAACCTGGCGCGGATCAAGCTCAAGAAAGAGCACATAAGCCGGATGACGACTGTGATGCAGCACATCCTGATAGGCCTGGCGCACCGCATGGGTCACCAGCTTGTCGCGAATCATCCGGCCATTGACATAGAAGAACTGCCGGTCCGCCTGCGAGCGACTGAAGGCCGGCTGCGCCACCCAGCCGAACAGGCGCAGCCCGATGGCCTGCTCATCCACCAGCAAAGAGGCGGAAACAAAGTCCCTACCCAGGGTTTGTTCGAGTCGCTGCTGGTGAGTGTCGCCGATGGCCCCTTGCGCAAAGCCCTTGCCAGAACCAGGGCCGGCATCATCTGCGTGCATCTTGGGGTGCGACACGGAATGGGAATCGCCCGACTCACCGTCACCCTGTTCGCGCGGCACACCGACATTGGCCCCATCCTTGGCGCGCAAATCCAATACCGAGCGCCCATTGTGCTCAAGCCGAAAGCCGACTTCCGCATGCGCCAGCGCTAAGCGCCGGATGAGCTGCTCGATATGGCCCAGTTCGGTCTTCTCGGTGCGCAGGAACTTGCGCCGCGCCGGGGTGTTGAAAAACAGATCCTGCACTTCGATACTGGTGCCAGGTGCGTGCGGCGCCGGTTCCACCGCGGGAATCTGGTCGCTGCCATCAGCAGTGATCGCGAATCCGTGCTCCGCATCCGACGGCCGCGAGACAATCCGCAGCCGCGCCACCGAGGCCATGCTGGGCAGCGCCTCACCGCGAAACCCCAGGGTCGCGACTGATTCCAGATCGGCCAGCGAGGCAATCTTGCTGGTGGCATGGCGCGATACCGCCAGCGGCAGTTCCTCCGCCGACATGCCACAGCCGTCATCGCGCACCAGGATGCGCTTGGCGCCGCCGCGCTCCAGCTTCACCTCAATCTGGCGCGCGCCGGAATCCAGACTGTTCTCCACCAGTTCCTTGACGATAGATGCCGGGCGCTCAATCGCCTCGCCGGCGGCGATCTGGTTAATCAACTGAGGTGGCAGCGGCCTGATCCGTGTCATCTAACGATGGAAACAGAAAGGCCGGCGTCTGACAACCGCGTCCAGCAAGTTCCCAGCAAACTTCGAGCAAACCCTTGAGTCTACTCCGAAAAGTCAAAAATCGCATATATTAGAGAATCCTTATGCGTATAACGCATTGGTTATGAGAGTAATTCATTGATAAGAAAACTCTAATATAGGCCCGGTATTGGCTTTTCGGAGGGGACTCACCCTTAAAGCATTGAGGTGCGAACTGGAGCCGCTTGAGCCCCCTGCGCCCGTCAACCAGCCCAAACCGAAAACGCATTTTTGATGGCTACAACAGCACCCGCGACTCAACCCTCTGGAATTTGCAGCACCTGACCGACGCGGATGTGATCGCCATTGAGCTGATTGAGCGAGCGCAGCGAGGGCAGGCTGACCTGGTAGTCGCGGGCGATGTCGAGCAGGGTATCTCCCGGCTCGATGATGTGGCGGACAACATTGGAACGACCACCGTTTTTCATCGCAAACAGCGTCTGCGGCGGCGGGTGCGAATTGAAGTAATGCTTGATCCCGCTGAGGATGGCTTCAGCAACTTTCTGCTGAAAGCCTGGGGTGCGTAAGCGCTTTTCTTCTTCGGGGTTGGAGATAAAGGCTGTTTCGACCAGCATGGACGGGATGTCTGGTGCCTTCAGCACCGCGAAGCCGGCGGACTGAATACGACTCTGGTGCATTTTCCCAAGGTGCCCAAGCTGCTCAAGCACCGGCTTTGCTGCTAGCAAACTGTGCTCCATCGTCATGTTCTGCGTCATGTTCATGAGCACGCCAGCGACTTCTTGGTTGCTCTTGCCGAGATCGATCCCGGCCAGCAGGTCCACTTCATTTTCCTTTTTAGCCAGCCATTTGGCCGCCTCGCTGGTAGCGCCGCGCTCGGACAGGGTAAAGACGGAGGAGCCGCGCACGCTGCGATCGCGAAACGCATCGGCGTGAATCGACACGAACAAATCTGCGCGATGCTTGCGGGCAATGCGAATGCGCTCGCCCAGAATCACGAAACGATCGCTATCACGAATCATGGCCGCGCGCATCCCAGGCTCCTTGTCCACCAGACGCGCAAGATTGCGCGCGATCGAGAGGGTCACATCCTTCTCACGCGTGCCGTGCGCACCGATGGCTCCGGGATCCTTGCCGCCGTGGCCGGCATCGATGGCGATGACGACATCGCGCGCCTTGAGCTTAACCGAACGCTGTTTGACCGACGGATGGTCGCTGAGATCGCGGGAAGCGGCTGCCAACGCATCCTGACGGGCCTCGAGTTCCGACTTGGGCGTGAGATCGACCACCAGGCGATAGCCATGGCGCCCGTCAGGCTGCAGGCAGAAGCTTTTAACCCGCACCTTGCGCTTGAGATCGAGCACAATTCTGAGGCTTTCTCCGGGACGCTCCCCGCTGCGAATGCGAGCCAGCAGAGGGTTGCTCGCGGTGGGCTGACGCAAGGAGCCGGCAAGACCGATTCCAGCTAGGTCGAGAACCAGCCGGTCGGGTGAGTCGAGCGTGAAGATATTGTGCTCAACCACAGGCCCGGAGGTATCCAGCACCAAGCGCGTCATCTCATCCTGACTTGACAGGCGCGCGCCCAGAAGCTCCACCCGAGGGCTGGCGCTTGAGCTCAGTGACAGAAGACTGATCAGCAGGACAGTAATGACAAGGCGATATTTCATGGTGCCCCCCGCGGGAAGCCTCGGACTCCAAAGTCGCAATCGTTTCGACGCCGGTGTCTAGAAGCATAGCAAGTGGCACTAAAATTGTCTAATTTTCCCGATATTTGCCAAGCTTTTCTCAAAGTTGCATAAAGTATGCGCCCAGTGAGGCACCGAAGCACTCAAGAGCCCGTTGCCGCCAGGCCGCGGACTGCAGCGGCGGCGACCTCCCGCCATGGCCCACGCCCGCTCAATGACAGCGCACGACCCGGCGACTGCATGACGATCTCAATGCGCAAGTCCGGCGATGGCAGCAGCCCGGCGCCGCGCTCGGGCCATTCGATCAGCAGCAGACCGCCCTCGCCCAGCAGTTCCTGCCAGCCGAGATAATCGAGCTCTTCGGGGTCGGCCAGGCGATAGAGATCGAGATGAAACACGCGCTTCAGTCCCAAGTCTGTCTCGATGTCGTAGGGCTCGATCAGGGTATAGGTGGGACTGCGCACCGCACCCTCGACACCCAGTGCGCGCAGCAGGCCGCGCACCAGGGTGGTCTTGCCAGCACCGAGCTGCCCGTGCAGGAATATGATCGCACCGCCTTCGGAGCCAATCGGGGCATCGCCTGCAACCTCTATCTCCGAACAGGAGCCCAGCCAGGGCGAGAGTGAATCCGCAAGCCGTTGTCCAGCGCGCAACATTTGCTGTTCATCAGGGATGTAAATCGCCGTCATTGCCCCCTCGCCTCCACGAAACGCCATTGCGCGCGCAGAGCTTGAATCAGGTCAGAGGCCAGCAGACCGCGTTCGCCGTCCCTTGCCGCCCAGTCGGCTGCGGCGGCATGCAGACAGACGCCGGCGGTGGCGGCTTGTTCAAGATCACGCTCATGGATCGGATGCTCGATCGAATTGGTGATCGGCTTCTGAGCCAGTACCTGCGCGAGCAAGCCGCCGATGATGCCGGTCAGGGCATCCCCCATGCCACCACTGGCCATACCGGGATTGCCCGCGCTGCACAGTGCCGGCGCTGACTGCCCTGGCCCGGAGACCAGCGTCCCCGCGCCTTTCAGCACCGCCACGCCACCGTAACGCTGCTGGAGCGCATTCACGGCGGCGAAGCGGTCTTGCGCGATATCCCCCGTCGTGCAACCCAGCAGGCGCGCGGCCTCGCCTGGATGCGGCGTCAGTATCCAATGCTCGCGCTGCAGCGGCCGCTCGGCGAGCAGGTTCAGCGCGTCCGCGTCCAGCACCAGCGCGCGCTGCGCGATGACCTCGTCTCGCATCAACTGCTCAAACAGTGCCCTGCCCCATTGATCGCGCCCAAGACCTGGCCCAAGTGCGACCACATTCACCCGCTCGAGCAGGGGCACGAGTTGATCGGGCGAGCGCACCGCGGCGACCATCAGTTCCGGGCGGGTCAGATTGAGCAGCGCGGCGTGCTCCGGGTGGGTGGCGACCGTCACCAGTCCAGCACCGGTGCGCAGCGCCGCCTCGCCGGCTAGGCGCGCAGCACCACTCATGCCCGGCGCGCCGCCGACGACCAGCACATGACCGCAACGGCCCTTGTGCGCAGTGCGCGGCCGAGGCGAAATCCGCGCGGCTTCCTTCGGCCAGTCCGTGCGCCGCGCCGCGGCGACTTGACTCGCATAGACGGCAGCGGGAACATCCAGCGCATCGAAAAGTATCCGACCCGTGCAATCCAGCGCATCGCCGGTGAACAGCCCCTGCTTCAGGCCGATGAAGCTCAAGGTAGCCGTTGCGCGAATTGCATCGCCCAAAATACAGCCAGTATCGGCGCACAGCCCGGAGGGAATATCCACCGCCAGCACCGGAGCACGGCTCGCGTTGACGCGTGCGATGGCCGCGGCCATGTCGCCTGTGACTACCCGGGCCAGGCCGGTGCCCAGCAGGGCATCGATGATCAGCTCGCTGTCCTCGGGCCACTCGGGCCAGGCCAGCACCGAGCCGCCTGCCTCGGCATAGGCGGCAGCGGCTGTTGCCGCCGCGCCGCTTAGGCGTGCATGATCACCGAGAGCAATCACGCGCGCACGACGGCCGGCCTGCAGCGCCAATCGCGCCACCACATAGCCGTCGCCACCATTGTTGCCGGGGCCGGCCAGCACGGCGATGCGCTCAGCTCGCGGCCAGTCGCGCTCGATCAGCTGCCACAGCGCAGTACCAGCGCGTTCCATCAGAGTTGCGCCAGGAATGCCGAAACGCTCGATGGCGCAGGCATCGAGCGCGCGCACCTGTTCGGCGCGGTAGAGGGCATAAGGGAGGCGATCCTTCTTCGGCATCAGGCGAGTCATTCTTTGCGTATTCCTCAGCGCTCGAATCTTGTCAATATGGGGAACAGACAGCTCAAAATATGGCCATCACACATTCGTTTCCGGTTTTGGGAATCAGTATGATGCCACTGCGAACGCATGCAAGGCCTGAACATTGAAACACGAGCAGACGGATTCTCGAGAACTGCGCAAACCCGATCCACCAACGCCATCACAGCGGGAAAGAGAGGCCCGATTGACCCCCGAAGCGCTCACTGAGCACATCAAAATCTGGGGCCGAGAGCTCGGCTTTCAGCAGCTCGGCATCGCCGGCTGCGATCTGAGCGGCGCGGAGTCCCACCTGCGCGACTGGCTCGCACGCGGTTGGCATGGGGAAATGGACTACATGGCCCGGCACGGCAGCAAACGCAGCCGCCCAGGCGAGCTACTACCGGGCACACTGCGGGTAATCTGCGCGCGTATGGATTATTTACCGGAAGCGCTGGAGGACATCCATACATCCTGTGATCACCCCATCCAGGCCTTCATCTCCCGCTATGCGCTCGGGCGCGATTATCACAAGGTCCTGCGCGCGCGGCTGAAACAGCTCGCCCTTCGCATCGAGGCTGAAATCGGCACCTTCCAGTGGCGCCCGCTGGTCGACTCAGCCCCCGTCATGGAAAAACCACTCGCGCAAGCGGCCGGCCTGGGCTGGATCGGCAAGCACACTAACCTGATCCATCCGCGCGCCGGCTCCTGGTTCTTTTTGGGCGAGCTCTATGTCAACCTGGCCCTACCGGTCGACGAGCCCCTGCCCAGCCACTGCGGGCGCTGCAGCGCGTGCATGGATGTCTGCCCCACCGGCGCTATCGTCAACCCCTACCAACTGGACGCACGCCTGTGCATCTCTTATCTGACCATCGAGCTGGCCGGCGCCATCCCGCAGCCGCTGCGCCCGCTGATCGGTAACCGAATTTATGGCTGCGACGACTGCCAGCTGGTCTGCCCGTGGAACCGTTTTGCCCGACTGACCACCGAGGCCGACTTCCGCCCGCGCGAGGGACTCGACCGCGCCAGCTTGATCACTCTGTTCGCTTGGGATGAAACTGAATTCTTGCAGCGCACCCAAGGCAGCGCAATGAGGCGCATCGGTCACCAGCGCTGGCTGCGCAATATCGCCGTCGCACTCGGCAACGCCGAACCCGACGCAACCGTGGTCCAGGCGCTTCATGCCCGCTGCGACCATCCCAGCGCGCTGGTCCGCGAGCATGTCACCTGGGCGCTGGAACGCCAGCAGCAGCGGCGCCGGTCGACGACGGCAGCACCGAATATCCACAAAAACCAGTGAAGGAGTCCCGCCCATGACCGATCTGCTCAGCCTCTCGCGCGCCGCCCGTCTTGCCGGCGTCAGTCGCGGCACCCTGCAGGCGCAGATCCGCCGCGGCCAGATCGACACCTTCGAGGGGCAGGTGCGGGTGTCGGATCTGCTGCGCATCTACCCCAGCGTCAGCCTGGAGCACAGCGGCATGCTCGAGGAAGTCGAGCAGATCAAAGCAAATGCGATCCCGCGCGAAACCGATCAGGACCACCACTTACCTAGCCCGGAGGTGCTGCTCTCGCGCCTGCGCGCGCTCAGCGACGCCCTGTCCGAACAGCTAGGCCGCGCCAATGGGCTCCAGCGTCTGGTCGCCGACCTGCGCGAGCAACTGACGCAAGCCATCCCCGAGCGCGACACCCGCGAGCGCCTGCTCGGCTGGCTGGATGCGCAATGCGCCGCGCTGGCCGAGGCACCGGAGACCGAAGCCCGCCGCCGGCTGTTCGCCAAAGACAACTTCCTGCGCCTCATGGCGGCGAGCGTCAAGGTCATCCCGAGCGGGCATGAGTTCTTCGTCGAGGGCTCCGAGCCCATCCTGGATGCCGCAGTGCGCGCCGGGCTGCGCATCAACTACGGCTGCACCAATGGCAATTGCGGCTCCTGCAAGGCGCGAATCATCTCTGGCGAAGTCTGGAAGTTGCGCGAGCACGACTATGTGCTCAGCGCCCGCGAGCAACAGATGGGCTACATCCTCGCCTGCTGCCATACGGCGGTGACCGACCTGGTCGTAGAAGCCGCCGAGGCGCATTCCACCGCCGACCTGCCGCACCAGGAGATTCGCGCCCAGATCCGCAAGATCGCGCGCCAGACCGATGATTTAATGCAAATCCAGGTGCAGACACCCCGCACCCAGACCTTGCGTTTCATGGCCGGCCAGTCAGTTCAGTTGCGACTCGACGACGGCTCCGAGACCACCCTGCCGATCGCCAGCTGCCCCTGCAACGGCCGCAATCTCTACTTCTATGTGCGTCGAAGCCCCGATGCCTTCAGCGAAGCCATTTTTCACCAGGGACTCAACCGCGCGCCCGTGCTGGTCAGCGGCCCTTATGGGG